>NZ_JABTYE010000020.1 GCF_013314895.1 Cupriavidus gilardii
GTTCAAGGCGCGCTGGCGAACGCGCGGGCCGGCACGCGGGCCGAGCGCCGCGACAGCCGTTCGAACTCGACCACGTCATGGCCGCAGCAGACCGTCACATGGCCGTCGCGCCGTTCCTTGAGCGCGCGCAGATGCCGCTGCGTGGCGAGCCGCGCCTCGCGGTCCTTTTCCATCATCCATTGATAGAAGCGCAGCCCCGGTGTGCACCAGGGCCGCACCGGGTCCAGCTCGCCGTGATGGAAGTAGGCATCGCCCGCTTGCAGCAGCCACTCGCCCTCGGCCTGCACCGCGATACCCGCATGACCGAAGGTGTGGCCCGGCAACGCGATCATCGCCACCTCCGGCGGCAGGCCGTCGAGCGTGCGCGCACGGTCGAAGCCGTACCAGCGCTCGCCGCCGTCGGGCGCATAGGTGCGCCAGCGCTCCTGCGTCGACCACTGCTGCGGGCGAAAGCGCTGGCGGTCCAGCCAGGTGCGCTGCAGCCGCGCATAGTCCCGTTCGGCCGCCAGCAGATGGACGGTGGCCCAGGGGAAATCGTCGAGTCCGCCGGCGTGGTCGAAGTCCAGGTGCGTCAGCACGATATGCCGCACATCGCGCGGATCGAAGCCCAGCGCCTCCACCTGCCGATAAGCGGTCATCTCGTCGCGGAAATCGGGCCGCAACAGGGTCAGGAAGAAGCCGCTCAGGCGCGAGCGCGGGTCCTGCACGTCGCGCCGTCCCATGCCGGTATCGACCAGCATCAGACAGTCCGGCAACTCGACCAGCAGGCAGTGGCAGGCCAGTTCGCCCCGCTCCAGGATCGAGCGGGAACGTCCGTCCATCAGGCGCCCGCCGAGCGGGCAGGTCGAGATGCAATTCAGATGGTGGATCCGCATGAAAGCCCTCCTGCAGGACTCATCCCTCGTGCAAGTCCCATTCCATGCCGTCCGCCGGTCGAAGCGAGCCTGTCTGTGACCGGCCGCACCGACCTGCACTGTACGCCGGCGCACCATCGTTCCGGGCTATTTCACGCGCTTGCCGCCACGCGCTTACCAGGACAGCCGATGCTGATTACGCAAGACGATCCGACCATGGGCCCCTCGTTCTCGCTGGGGAACCGCGTGCAGCGACAGATCTGGAACTGGGTCTGGCTGTTCCTGTTCCGTCCCAGCCCGCGGCCCGCGCACGCCTGGCGTGCGGCGCTGCTGCGGCTGTTCGGCGCCGAGCTGGGGCGCAATGTCCACGTCTACCCCGGCGTCCGGATCTGGGCGCCGTGGAATCTGCGCATCGGCAACAATGCCGGCGTCGCCGATGGAGTCACGCTGTACAACATCGAGCGGATCGACATCGGCGAGTACTGTGTGGTGTCGCAAGGCTCGCATCTGTGCACCGGCTCGCACGACTACAACAGCCCCAACTTCCAGTTGATCGCCTTCCCCATCACGCTGGCGCCGCGCGTGTGGATCTGCGCGGAGAGCTTCCTGTCACCGGGCGTGACAGTGGCCGAAGGCGCGGTGGTGGCGCCGCGCTCGGTGGTCACCAAATCGCTGGGCACGGCCTGGACCGTCTACGGGGGCACACCGGCGCGCCCGATCGGCAAGCGCAAGCCCCTTCCACGCTGACCGATTCCGGTGGCCGCAACGGCAGGCCGCGGTCAGCGCGCCAGCTCCATCACGATCTGCTGGTAGGTTTGCGCGAAGCGGCGGCGACGATGTGCCAGGTCGTCGCGTGCGATGCGCGCCTGCTCGGCTTCGTCGCCGGGCGAGAGAGAGCGGCCCAGGGCCTGTTCCATGGCATCGGCCAGCGCCGGCGCATCGTCGGGTGCGAAATACACGCCGCGCGCCGGCGCCTGTTCGCGATGGACCTCGATATCGGACAGCAGGATCGGCTTGTTCAGCGACTTGGCCTCCTCCACCGTGGTGCTCCACCCTTCGAAGCGCGACGGGTTGATCAGCGCGATCGCGCCGCGCATCAGCCCGGCCAGGTCGTCGTGCGGCACCACGCCCAGGATGCGGAAGTTCCGCTGCAGGCCTGCCTGCTCCGCGCTGCGCAGCAGCTGCTGGCCATAGCCAGGCTGCCGATGATCCGCGGTCTGGCCCGTCGACAGCACCAGCGCCTCGATGCCGCGCCGTCTCAGCAGGCGCAGCGCCTCGATCACGATGCCGTGGTTCTTGTGCTGCCACAGCTGGTTCGGCAAATGGAAGTAGGGGCCGCGAAAGCCGTAGCGGCGCTCGAGTTCGGCCACGGGCGGCACGGGCGCGAGCGGATTCATGTTGGCGACGAACTGCAGCACGCGGGCGCGATCGGCCTGCGCCGGATAGCAGCGCTGCAGGTCGCGGCACGCGGCGTGGCTGCTGACGAGAATCCGCGCGGACCCATGGCACAGCGTCTCGAACAGGCGCTCGCGCAGCGCGATCTCGCTGGCGGAAAACAGCTCGGGCAGATGCAGATGCTGAAAGTCCGGAATCCAGCCGAGCGTGGGCACGTCCGCGCGCGGCCCGAGCGGGTTGTGGTGCGACAACATCGCGATACCCTTGCCGGACAGATAGCGCGCCAGCATCACGTCCGTGCCGCTCGCCGCCTGGCACGCCTTGCGCAGGCACCACCATGGATGGCGGCGATCGAGCAGGCCCGTGCGATGCACCGGCAGCGGCGGCATGCCTTCGAGCAGCTCCGGCGGCGTGCGCTGGCCGGTCAGGATCACCGGATCGATGGTGCGCTCGGGCAGCGTGTGCAATGCCCACAGCAGATTGCGAAAGTAGCTGATGCCGCCAAGCCAGCCACGATCCTGGAAGGCGAAGACAAAGCCGACCTTAATCACGGCACACCGCCTCGAACCACCGCGCATAGCGCCGCACGCCGGTTTCCAGTGGGATTTGCGGCGCCCAGCCCGTGCCCAGCGTATGGCCGATATCGGCGCACTGGTCGCACGGATCGCCGTTGCGGGGCGCCAGCGAGAAGCGTGGATGACGACACGGCGCCAGTTCGCGATACAGCAGCGTCAGCACCTGCCTGACCGTGGTGGCCGTGCCGCTCGCGCCGTTATAGACAGGACACGCGGGCGACGCCTGCGCGGCCACCGCGGCCACCAGGCGCGCCGCGTCGTCGGCATGCAGCCAGTCGCGGGATTCCTCGCCTGTCCCGAAATAGAGATCGTCGTGCCGGCAGATCTTGCGGCATGCATCCCACAGCAATTGCTTGCGCTGCCCCTCGCCATAGACCGAAAAGAAGCGCACCACCGCCACCGATACGCCGAAGTGCGCGCCATACGAGGCGCACAACTGCTCGGCCATCAGCTTGTGCGTGCCATAGGGCGATGCCGGCCGCAGTCGCGCCGTGCCCCCTTCCTTCGCGGGGCAATGCGCCGCATTGCCATAGACAGCGGCGCTGGACGGATAAACCACTGCCGTATGCGGCGAATGGCGCCGAACGTATTCGAGCACGGCGGCCGTGCTGACGACGGTGCGGGCATGGTCGGCGAACGGGTCGCTCAACGACGCCGACACCGAGCCGCTGCCCGCGCAGTGCACCAGCAGGTCGGGCGCAAGTTCGAGCCGCACCAGCGTCCCGAGATCGACATCGCCGCGGTGCCAGACCGCCCGGCCCTCGCAACCGCTACCCGGACAGCCGTGACCGAGGCCGACCACGCGCCAGCCCGCGGCGAGATAGTGCTCGACGACGAAGCCGCCGAAGAACCCTCTCGCTCCGGTCACCAGCACGGTCTTTTCCGTCATCTTGCGATCGCCCGCAACGCGTTATCCAGCCAAAAGGTCTCTTTGTGTAGACAAGGTAGCGTTCCGCCCCGCGAGGAACTGTTGCCTTGACCACATAAGGCCATGGATTCTTCCGGTTTATCGTGTTGCCGATGCGGGACGGCGCCGGCAGGCGCCGCGCTAGACGCAATGGCTGCGCAGCAACTGCTTGACGTGCTCGCCGGCGCTGCGCCAGTTCAGGCGTTCGGCGTATTCGCGGTATGCGCCGCGCGCCAGCGCGCCATAGTGCGGCGCGGACTGGAACACGCGCTCGATGTAGTCGCACCACTCGGTGGGATCGGCTTCGAGCTCGAACGTCATGCCGTTGCGCCGATCGCGCACCGCGGTCGGAATGCCGCCGACGCGCGTGGCCAGCGACGGCAGCCCGAAGGAGCTGGCCTCGGCCAGAACCACGCCGTAGCACTCGGCGGTCGAGGGCAGCAGCAGGAAATGCGCCTCGCTCATCAGGCGTTCGAAACGGCGCCGGCCTTCTTCGGTCGTCTTCGGCACGAAGCCGTGCAGCTTGACGAAGCTTGGCGGCTCGTACGGCGGGCGGCAGCCGACCACATGCAGCTCGGTCGGAAGACCGCGGCGGTTCAGGCATTGCGCCACCGCCAGCGCGGTCTCGCCGCCCTTGCGCATCCAGTCCACGCCGACCATCAGCAGCCGGCAAACGCGGTAGTCCTTGCCGAGCACGAGGCGCTCGATATCCTGCGAGGTGCGCCGGCAATCGAGATTGGCGCCGAATGGCACCACCTTGACCTTGGCCGGGTCGACGTCGTAGTGGCGCAGCGCCGTCGCGGCGGCCCATTCGGAGCTATAGATCGCCAGCCGGCAGCGCGACAGCGCCTGCTGCTCGAGCCGATGGCCGTCGCGCAGCGTTTCCGCGCAGAAGTTGCTGAAGCCGGGATAAAAGCCGACCATGCCGTCGAAGGTCGCGTCGGTCCAGATCGCGATCGGCCGGTCGGTGTCCAGGCAGGACACCGCCAGCGTGCCGGGGCTGAGCACCGCGTCGCAATGCGCGTCTTCCAGGCGGCGCTGCACGCGCTGGGCGTAGCGGCGCGCCACCGTCGGCGAGCGGTCGCGCTGGTAGTCGCGCCGCAGCAGCCGCCGATAGGCCAGCGCCTTGGCGCGCTGCAGGCAGGCCAGCACCGGCCCCTCGTCCACCTTGTCGATCACCTCGGTCTCGATCGCGCTGCTGCGCAGCGCGCGCGGGATATAGCTTGCCGATCCCGACCAGGCATGAGGGTCGGAAGCATCGTAGGTCGTCACGTACGCCACTCGCATGGTTCTCTCCAACGGTGGCGGCACTGGCCGGCGGCAAGGGCCGGCTAGAAAGGGTCGACAGCAAGGGCCGACTACAGGGGCAACTGCATCGCTCTTCGTCGCTGCTCCTGTACCTTCAGCACCACCATGTATTCGTAGATCGATACCAGTACGCAGTAATGAAAGCCGGCCTTCCCGTCGATGAAGCCGAACTTGAGCAGGTACAGGTACAGAAAGCGCGCCACCGGCCGCATCGGCAGGCGGAACGACAGCTCTTTCAGCGCCCGCCGGCGCGCCGGCGGATCGGACGACAACAGCGAGGAAAGGCGGAACTTGTCCTCGTCCAGGCTGCGGATCGTCTCCAGCGCCTCACCCATCGAATATTTGTTGTGCTTGTCGAACCAGGCGTCGAAGCCCTTGTTGAAGCTGTAGTGCAGGAAATGATGACGCAGGAAGCCGACCGACCCGTCGACCACCGGCGCAGGATTGACCAGCCGCTCCCAGCGGACCTTGTCCGGCTGGAAGAAGCGCAGTACCCAGATCGGATAGCCGCCGGCGAAGCGGATCCATTTGCCGAGAAAGTAGTTCTTGTAGCGGACGCGGTAGGCGACATGCTGCGTGCCGCCTTCGCCTTGGCCGGCGCGGGCCGTGCCTTGCGCGCCGCTGCACGCGTCGCCGGCCGTCCTGTCCGCGATGTCGCGCAGCTCCGCGGCCAGCTCCGGGCTGACCACTTCATCCGCGTCGGAGTAGTAGACCCATTTGTGCTTGAAGTCGATGTTCTCGTTGGCCCAGTTCTGATGGGCCGACCAGTTGTCGAACTTGCGCTGGTAGACGCGCGCGCCGTGTCGCCGCGCGATCTCCAGCGTCTGATCGGTGCTGAACGAGTCCAGCACGACGACATCGTCGGACCACGACACCGACTCCAGGCAACGCGCGAGGTTCTTCTCCTCGTTCAGCGTCAGGATCAGCACCGACACCTTCGCGGTCCTGGTCGGCACGGCCTGCGCGCCGTCGGCAGCGCCCTGCGGCGTGTCCGGGCGCGCCACCGTTTGCGCCGGCAGGGTACGGGCCAGCGGAGCGGTCATTGGCCGTACCTCCGCAGCGCGATGCCGGCGCGCTGCAGCGCCGTGCGCAACTCGCCGGCGCTGACCAGCGGATCGGTTTCGCAGCGCCGCCACGGCTCGGCATAGCCGGGATGGACCGAGATCTCGGTGATGCCCTCGCGCAGCAGCTCCGGCAGACGCGCGGCCCAGTCGGCGTCTTCGTGATTGATCGCCCCGTAGTAGTGGGTATGACGCAGTCCGTTGAAGTAGCGCTGGCAATAGTTGTTCATCACCGCCTGGCGCGGATTGGCGGTGAAGTAGAGGTTCTGCGGCCGCCGTACCCATTCGAGTCTGGCGCGTTCGAGCTCCTTGCGCAGCGCGCTGATCACGATCGGAAACTTGTGCAGATGGCCGTGACTGTCGACATGGGTTACCTCGACGCCGTTGTCGCGCAGCTCTTCCAGCTGGACGCGGAACTCGCGCGCGATATCGTCCTCGGACAGCATCCAGGTCAGCGCGCGCACGCGCTGCCGATGGCTGGCGCGAAAGCGCCCATCGGGCGTGCACAGCGACGAGGGCCGCCCGGCATGCGGCAGATGGCCATCGACGATATTGAAATGCAGGCCGAAGGAGAAGCGGCCGCGGTTGCGGCGCGCGTAGTCGTACGCCTGCTGCGACGCCGGCCTGCCGGTCATGATGGTGGCGCTGGTCAGCAGCCCCGCCTCGAAGCAGGCGATGGTGGCGTCGCAGGTATCGGCATCCCAGCCGAAATCGTCGGCATTGAGGATCAGTTCTCGCATCTGAGGTCTCCCGGTCAACCGCTAAGGGGCCGCATGCGAAAGCGCCGTCCCGGGATCGCGGTCGGCCGGCGGCGCGCCATCGGCGCGGCCCTGAATGATGTCCAGCAGGCGTTGTCCGACCTGCCTGCTTTGGAAGCGCTTCGCGAACGAGGCGGGCGCGGCGGCGCGCATGCGCGCGCGCGTGGCCGCATCGGCGGTCAGCCATTCGCGCAGCGCCTGTTCGGTGCCGTCGACCGTGTCGCTACGCACGATGCCGGCGCCGTCGGCCTCGATCTCGCGCCAGATATTGACCTTGTCGGAGATCAGCACCGGCACGCCGCAACCGAGCGCCTCGACCACGGCCACGCCGAAGTTCTCCTGGTGCGACGGCAGGCAGAACACTTCGGCGGCATGGAAGGCGCCCCACTTCTGCGGGCCGGACAGCATGCCGGTCCACACCACGCGCGGGGCGACGCCGACTCGCTCGGCCAGCATCTCGAGCTCCTCGCGCAGCATCGGCGTGCCGGGCCCCGCAATGACCAGCTGCAGCGCCGGATCGACGTTCGCCACGCGGGCGAAGGCTTCGATCAGCAGATCGCAGCCCTTCTTCTCGTGGATGCGTCCGAAGAACAGCACGATGCGCTTGCCCTCGGTCTGCGGAAAGGCGGCGTGGAAGGCGGCGCGCAGCGTGCCGTCGTCGGCGGGCGGCTGCGCGGTGCCATAGGAGGCGATGCGTTCGGTGCAGCGGTACCAGGGAAACGACAGGCGCGCGCGCCGGCGCTCTTCGTCGCAGGTGAACAGCACCCCGGTGGCATGGCGCAGCGCGCGGCGCTCGAACAGCAGCCAGTACACCAGCTTCTTCAGATGCTTGAGCGGATAGCGGGCCTTGAACCACGGGTCCAGCATGCCGTGGGTGAACACGTAATAGGGAACCTTGCCGCGCAGGACCAGCAGTGCGGCCAGGCTGTGGAACTGCCACAGGCCCTCGATGATGACCGCGTCGTAGCGCGCCCCATTCTCCCGCAGCCACGGCAGCAGGCGCGGGTTATAGGTGTAGATGCCGCGGGACGGCCCCAGGGCGATCACGTTGAGCTCGCTCTCGCGCACCCATGGCGCGTCCGGATCGTCGCCGCAGACCACATCGACGCGCACGCCGCGTTCGACCAGCGGCACGCGCAACTGGCGCAGGCCTTCGATCGGGCCGCCGCCGGCCGGATTGATTGTCGCAATGATGTGAAGAAGCTTCATGGCCCTGACCGTATCGGCATGCAGCAAGATGGGATGGCGCACCGCGACGAAACATCCGCGCGCCAAGACGCGCCGTGCTGGCGGGCGGCGCTCCGTGCCACAAAGCGTAGGCAGCGCGATGGGCAGGCTCTGTTCGTTGGCGCACCCAGCACGCCCGACGCGGCCAGGCCCGCGCCGCGCCCCCTCCCGATGGGCCGCGCCAAGGCGTCCAGGCGGGTTGGAGGCGGGGTGGAGGAAGGGTGGAAGTGGAGGGAGGAAACGGGACGATGTGCCCTGCCTTGCGGCCATCATCCTGATGGCGGAGACCCGCTCATCCTTTTGGCGGGCCTGCCGTCCGAGGAGCCCCATCGGTGTGCGCGGCGCGGTCCACGACGGTGACGTCGGCCGCTGTTTCAGCGCTGTATCGACAGCCGGCCGGGGCTTGCACTACTGCGATGGGAACGGCATTGGCGGCGACCGCCGTTTCAACGTTGAAACATTATCGGACGGGCATTGTTTCATTATTGAAACTCGAATCGCCCCATTTATTCTCACCCATTTGGGGAGGCTGGAAACGCTTATGGATCAAGGGTTACCGGATTATGAAAAGCGGTGGTAATCCCATCCTTCCGGCTCCACGGAGGTGACTTGATTTCGACTGACTCAACCCATAAGATGCCCTAAACGGATTAAAGATAAATGTTTTGGGGTGGGGAACAGGGTCGGCTATCGGGCCGGCGCACCACTGTGGCCTGGTGATGCCGAGACCGACAGACGGGGGGAAGGCCTGAGCCGCTTCGCCGGGAAGTCGCCTGCGACGAGGCAATTGCATTCACCAGTGTGTTACCTGTTTTCCTCCCACAGATACGGGGGAAAAAGAACATGAATGCACTGTTGATTGAAAGCCATCCCTTGCTCCGCCTGGGCCTGCACCAGATGCTGGAGCGCATCGAGGGAATCGATCAGGTCATCGCGATCGATCCCGCCGATGTCTCTCTCCTTGACGGCACCGACGGCGATACCGACCTGATGGTGTTCGGCATGCCGCAGGATGTCGACGCAGGTTGGCAGCTGCTGACCCAGGTCCGGCGCGTGCTCAACGCGCAGC
Source organism: Cupriavidus gilardii (assembly GCF_013314895.1). GTDB lineage: Bacteria > Pseudomonadota > Gammaproteobacteria > Burkholderiales > Burkholderiaceae > Cupriavidus > Cupriavidus gilardii_C. The sequence continues at coordinate 9,155 of NZ_JABTYE010000020.1, forward strand.
GCGTATTGCTGCTGTCCGATATGGTGCCGCTGCAGGTGCCCGCTGCCGCCATGGCGCAGGGCGTCTGCGGCTGCCTGCCGAAGTCCGCCTCGCTCGCCGTGCTGGAAGCGGCCATCCGGCTGGCGATGGTGGGCGGCTATTTCGTGCGCGGCAACGGCGCCGCCGGCACGCTGTCGTCGTCGCTGCCCGGCGCCGGCTATGGCGGACCAGTGGTTGCACCGGCCTCGCTGGGCGCACGCCCGGCAATGGCGGGCAGCGCCACCGTGTCGCCGCATCCGGCGATGCCGGCGTCCTCGCGCAGCGGCATCGTGCCGCCGCACGCGGCCGCGGCCGCCCCGCGTCCCGCGCCGATCGACACCAGCAGTGCGGAATCGACCTACTACGACGAAGCCGAAATGCTGCAGATCACGCCGCGGCAGTACGAGGTGCTGGTGCTGCTTGCGCGCGGCCATCCGATCAAGACGGTCAGCCGCATGCTCAATATCTCGGTGGCCACGGTCAAGAGCCACGCCTGCACGCTGTACCAGCGCCTGAAGGTGCGCAACAAGGGCGAGGCGGTCTACACCGCGCTGCAACGCGGCGCGAAGCTCGAATGGGTTCATGGCGACGGCGCGGCGCCGGTGGCGTCGGTCACGCGCATGCCGCGTCCGGCGAACGAACGCGCAGAGATTACGGAACTGCCGTTGCAGGCGGGAGGCGGTATGCGCTGACGCTGCGGGGGTTGCCAACGAAGGCGGGCCGGAGATTCCGGCCCGTTTTCATTTGGGTACTGCGCGCGCCCGCGCGAGCTTGACCGCTGGCTGCCCACGTTCGCCAGCCCCTTCGCCCGGTCCCCAAACCCCGTCCGCATCAAATGTGTGACAACGCACCGATACCCAGTGCCTGCGCGGACACGATGGCAGCATCCGGGGGACATGGCCGTGCGCGTGTCCATGTGCAAGTCGCAGTGGGGGGAGGTTGCCATGAAAGCAATGGAACAGCATCAGCAACGCGGTCCACGCAGTGTGCGCCGCGGTCCAGGAGTGGCGGGGCTGCTCGCCGCCGGCGCGATGGGAGCGGCGGCGCTGCTGGCCGGCTGCGCCAGTTCGCCGGGCATGTATTTCGACAAGCAGGCGCCGGTCTCCGCCATCGGCCCCGATGCGGTGCCCAAGATCACGCCGATCACGATGGACCTGGTACGCGAGCTGCGCAACAACTCGCGTCGCGACAACGAGAACGTCGAGGAACTGTTCGCCTCGCCGCAGCCGTATCGCGTCGGCCCGGGCGACATCATCTCGGTGGTGGTATGGGACCATCCCGAGCTCGTGTTCCCGACCCAGACCTACAGCATCGGCCAGGCCTACGAACTGCCGAGCACCGGCGGCAGCCCCAACGTGCCGGGCTACGTGGTCAGCCCGCACGGCGACATCCAGTTCCCGTATGCGGGCGTGATGAAGGTCGCGGGCAAGACCGCCAACGAAGTGCGCGACCAGATCGCGAAGGCGCTGTCGCGCGTGGTGCGCGATCCGCAGATGACGGTGCGCGTGCTGGCGTTCCGCAGCCAGCGCGTCTATGTCGACGGCGAGGTCAAGACGCCCGGCATGCTGCCGATCGACGACGCGCCGATGACGCTGGTCGAGGCACTGAACCGCGCCGGCGGCGTGCTGACGCAGACCGGCGACAGCAGCCGCATCCGCGTCACGCGCGGCGAGCGCAGCTGGTACATCAACATGCCGGCGCTGCTGGCCAAGGGCGTCGACCCGTCGCGGATCCTGCTGCGCAACGGCGACATCGTCCGCGTCGAACAGCGCGAGGACAGCAAGGTGTTCGTCACCGGCGAAGTGCTGCGTCCCACCGCGCTGCTGATGCGCAACGGGCGGATGACGCTGAACGAGGCACTCGGCGATGCCGGCGGCGTGAACCCGAGTTCGGCCAGCGCCGACCAGATCTACGTGATTCGCAAGACGACGGCCGGCGAAGAGCCGAAGGTGTTCCACCTCGACGGCAGCTCGCCGGTGGCTCTCGCCATCGCGGAAGGATTCGAGCTCGAGCCCAAGGACGTCGTCTACGTCGATGCACGCGAACTGGTGCGCTGGAGCCGCGTCATCAACCTGCTGATTCCGTCGACCCAGCCGGTGATCGGCACGGCCGGCGTGGTCCGATAGGCGGGCGCGATGATCCGAACCATATTGGTGGTCTGTATCGGCAACACCTGTCGCAGTCCGATGGCCGAAGCGCTGCTGCGGCAGGCGCTGCCGGCGTGCGAGGTGGCCTCCGCGGGACTGGCGCCGCCGGTCGGCGCGGCGGCACACCCGTGCGCGATCGCGCTGATGGCTGGCGAAGGGCATGAACTGCGCGGGCACCGAGCCCGCCTCGTCGATGCGCAACTGGTGGACTGGGCCGATCTGGTGCTGGTGATGGACCTCGAGCAGCGCGACGAGGTCGAGCGCCGGTTTCCGGACGCACGCGGCCGCGTCTATCGCATCGGCGAGTTCATCCCGGCCGACGTGCCGGATCCCATCGGCTGCTCACACCGCATGTTCGCCATCGCACTCGGCTTGATCAAGACGGGCATCGAATCCTGGTCGGTACGCATACGAGCCATTGCGCCGGCCGAATGTCACGGGGAGGCATCATGAATAGCAACAACATCCGGAGCACCCACTCCGAGCGCGCGGACGAGCGCGATGGCATGGTCGATCTGACGTCCTGGTTCGACGTGCTGGCGCGATACCGGTGGACCTTCCTCACGGTGGCGGGGCTGGTCATCGCGCTCGGCGCCATCTATGCGCTGATCGCGCGGCCGGTCTATCGCGCCGACATCATGGTGCAGGTGGAGGAGAGCACCAACACCACCGCCGCCACCAACCGCGTGGCCGCACAGATCTCGCCGGTGATCGAGGTCAAGTCGGCGGCCTCCGCCGAGATCGAGCTGCTGCAGTCGCGCATGGTCGTCGGGCGCGCGGTCGACAACCTGATGCTGAACGTCGAGGCGTCGCCGCGCTACTTCCCGATCGTCGGCCGCGCGATCGCGCAGAACAACAGCGAGCTGTCGCGGCCGGGCCTGTTCGGCTGGGGCGGCTTCGCCTGGGGCAGCGAATCGATCCGCGTCAGCGAGTTGACGGTGCCGACCGAGATGGACGAGCGCAAGATCACGGTGACCGCGCTGGGCAACGGCGAATACCGCGTCAGCTTCGCCAGCGATCCGGCCCGCGCCAACGGCAAGGTCGGCGAGCCGCTGACGGTGCAGACCGCCTACGGCCCGGTCAACCTGACGATCAGCAAGCTCGACGGCCGTCCTGGCGCGCAGTTCGATCTGCGCCATCTGCCGCGCCTGGCCGCGATCGCGCGCCTGCAGCAGCAGCTGCACATCATGGAGCGCGGCAAGCAGAGCGGCGTGATCGGCGTCACGCTCGAAGGCGATTCGCCGCAGCTGACCGCGGCGATCCTCAACGAGATCGGCATGGAGTACGTCGAGCAGAACGTGCGCCGCAAGGCCGCGGAAGCGGAGAAGTCGCTGGAGTTCCTGCAGGGCCAGATGCCGCAGCTGCGGCAGCAGGTCGAGGCCGCCGAATCGCGCTATAACGCGATGCGCAACCAGCGCGGCACGGTCGATCTGAGCGAGGAATCGAAGCTGATCCTGGCGCAGTCGGTGCAGATCCAGACCCGCCTGCAGGAGCTCAAGCAGAAGCGGCAGGAGCTGGCGATGCGCTTCGTCGGCGATCACCCCAGCATCACGGCGATCGACAGCCAGATCGACAGCCTGACCGCGCAGCTGAACGGCGTCACCGGCCGCATCCAGCGGCTGCCCGATGTCGAGCAGAACGTGCTGCGGCTGATGCGCGACGTCAAGGTCAACACCGAGCTCTATCAGGCCCTGCTCAACGACGTGCAGCAGCTCAAGCTGATGAAGGCGAGCAAGGTCGGCACCGCGCGCCTGGTCGATCCGGCCAGCGTGCCGCTCAAGCCGGTGCGGCCGAACCGCCCGCTGATCGTCGCGGTGGCGGTGGGCCTGGGCGTGCTGGCCGGCCTGCTGATGGTGGTGGTGCGCCGCTCGCTCGACGGTGGGCTGACCGATGCCGACGAGATCGAGCACCAGACCGGCCTGACGGTCTACGCCACGATCCCGCTGAGCCAGCAGCAGACGCGCAAGTTCGGCGGCGCCAAGCCCCTGCCCGGCCTGCTCGCGCTGCAGGAACCCGAGGATCCCGCGATGGAGAGCCTGCGCAGCTTCCGCACCGCACTGCAGTTCGCGCTGGTCGGCAGCCGCAACCGGATCGTGGTGATCACCGGTCCGGCCCCGGGCGTCGGCAAGTCGTTCATCGCCGCCAACTTCGCCGCGATCCTCGGTGCCGGCGGCAAGCGTGTCGCGCTGGTCGACGCCGACCTGCGCCGCGGCGGGCTGAACCACCGCTTCGGCTCGCGCCGCTCGCCGGGGCTGAGCGACGTGCTGCTCGGCACGCCGCTGGACAAGGTGGTGCAGCGCCAGGTTGCACCGGGGCTGGACTTCATCCCGACCGGCGCGCAGGCGCCGCAGCCGGCCGACATGCTGAACAGCCCGGGCATGGAGGCGCTGATCGATGAACTGAAGTCGCGCTACGACGTGGTGCTGATCGATTCGCCGCCGGTGCTGGCGGCGGCCGATGCCGGCATCCTGGCCAGCCGGGCCGGTGCGGTGTTCCTGGTGGCGCGCGCGGATGTCACCACCGCCAGCGAGCTGCAGGCGACCGACAAGGCCATCCGCCATGCGGGCGGGGACGTCAAGGGCGTGCTGTTCAACGGTCTGCACGTCGAGGGCCGCTGGTACCGCTCGCACTACCACTTCGGCAAGTATCGCTATATGAACCAGTACAGCGCGATCAAGGCCAGGCGGGCCTGATCCGCACGGTCCTTCACCCTACCATCGTATGGACGCCGATCCCCGCCCTGAGCGGGGATCGGCGTTTTGTAGGACGGCTCGCGCGCGCCGCGTAAGAACGCGCTGTCGGTCTTTCGGCCATTTGTAAGGAGTTGTTGAAAGGCGGAAACGGCAACGACCGCTTGCCATCAAAAATCGAGCGAGTGGCACCATCGTTCGATCGTGCCGCCACCGAGTCCCCGCGGTCGCGACGGCCGCGGGCTTCGTTCGATAACAACTCACGAGGTCCGATATGTCCCGAAACCTGACTGTGCGCACCCGAACCGCGCTGGCGGCGCTGGCCGCGGGTCTGATCAGCGCGACCGCCTTTGCCCAGGCGCCGATGTCGCCCGCCACCGGCACCGGTGCCGACACCAGTGTCGGCGCGGGGGCCGCCGCTGGCGCTGGCGGTACCGGTGTTGGTGTCGGTGCTGGCGCCGGCGCTGGTGCTGGTGCTGGTGCCGGCACGATGGCGCCCGCCGGCGCCGCCTCGACCATGCCGACGACCGGCCCCGCTCCCGGCAGCGTTCCGGCCGGCATGGTCGCCACGCCTTACGGCCCGGGCGTCTACCAGCTCCAGCCGAAGCTCGATCCGCTGGTCGAACGGCGCATGGCACGCGCCGAGGCACGCGGTGAGTACCGCGAGCGCAAGTCCGAAGCGCGGCAGGAATACCGGCAGGAAGTGAAGGCCGCCAAGCAGGAGCGCAAGGCGGAGATGCGCGAGGCCAATGAGGAAGCCAAGCGCGAACTGACCAGCCCGGCGCGCTGATGCGTCGAGGGCCGCCGCTTGCCTGTGGACGGGCCGAAAGGCTGGTCCAGGGCTAGCGAGGCGGCCCGCGTGGCCGGCGGCCGGCGTAGCGGCCGATGAAGAGGCCGATGAAGAGGCCGAAGTAGAGGCCGAAGTAGAGGCCGAGGCCAATGCCGCTGTTGCCGGCGAATCCCCCGGATGCGAACAAAGCGCGCGGTCAATGACCGCGCGCTTGCCTTTTCAATGGCTGTCGAACGCTCGCAGAAACGGGTACGCTGCCCGCTTCACGCCTTGCCGGCGGCGGCCGCCACCGGACGTTCGAGCGCACGCGCCGCCGGTGTCGCAGGCGGCAGCGGCATGCCCAGATACGGATTGATGGTGGCGAAGTCGGCCCGGTTGCTGCGCCGCTGCGCCACGCCGTTGATGATGCCGCCGGCAATGCGCGCGTCGGCACGCGTGAGCCGCTTCAGCGCGTCGTCGACCTGGCCGGGCAGCGTCACGTCGGCGCGCATCACCAGCAGCGTCGAGCCGGCCAGGCTGGCCACCAGCATCGCGTCCGCCACCGACAGCACCGGCGGCGTATCGACGATGACCAGATCGAAACGCTCGTTGCACTGCTGCAGCGCGTCCTTCAGCGTCGGCAGCATCAGCAGTTCCGATGGATTGGCCGGCGTCGCGCCGGCGCCCAGAATGCACAGGCCCGCCACCACCGTCGGCTGCACCGCCGCGCCCACCGGAATGCGGCCGGCCAGCACGTCGGACAGTCCAGGCTCCGTGGCTTGTCCGAACCATGTCGCGACCTTGCCGCGCCGCATGTCGGCATCGATCAGCAGCACGCGCTGCCCTGCCTCGGCAAACAGCACCGCGAGATTGACCGCGGCGAAGGTCTTGCCGGCACCCGGCGCCGGGCTGGTAATCGCCAGCACGCCATCGGGCGCGCTGCGCAGGCCGAAGTACAGCGCGGCCCGCACGCTGCGCAGCCCTTCGACTGCCAGCGCATGCGGCGAGCGCCGCGCCAGCAGGAAGCGGTCGTGCAGAGCCTGGCCGCTGGGCGAGCAGGCCTGCGCACCGGTCTGCGGCTGCGCGCCGGCTTGCGCCTCGGCCAGCGCGGTGCCCGGCGCGGGCGCCGCCAGCCGTTGCCGCGCGGCATCGGCCAGTCCCATTGCAGCCATCGCACCGAAGCGCCGTTCAAGTTCGGCCTGACGCTCGAGTTCGGACTGCTCGTCGCTGAAGGCGACGTCGCCCAGCATCGACAGGCCAAGGCGCGCTTCCGCTTCGTTGGCGTCGGCAACCACCGGCTTGAAGCGCCGGCGCAGCATCACGCCACCGACGGCCAGCGCCAGCGCCGCCGCACCGCCGGCGACCGCCGCGGGCCACGGGCCGACGCCTACCGGCACGGTCGAAGCCGCCGCCGCATCGACGATGCGCACCGCGCTGCTGCGATCGGCCTGCACCAGCGACAGCTGCTCGATCTTGCGGCGCAGGGTCATGTACATGTCCTCGGCCACCTTGACGTCGCGCGTCAGCGCCACCGATTCGCGTTCGGACAGCGACAGGTTCTGCATGCGCTCGTCGAGCTCGCGCCGCTCGCGGATCAGCTGCTGGATCTGGCTGTCGACGGTCTTCACCTCGTTGGCATCGGTGGTGAAGCGCTGCAGCAGCTTGGTACGCTCGAGCCGCAGCGCGGCGATCTGGCGCTGGTATTCCATGCTGCCCTGCAGATACGACTGCGCGTCCTGGGTCGGCTGGATCGAACCGGAGCGGGAACGGTAGCGGGTCAGCGCGGCCTCGGCACGTTCGAGCTCGGCCTGCACGCGCGGCAGCTCGGCGGCAAGGAACGCCAGCGATTCGGCTGCGTCGCCGCGCCGCGCACTGGTCTGCCCGCGGATATAGCCGTCGGCAATGCCGTTGACCAGATCGGCGGCCTGCTTGCGATCACCGCTCTGCCACGCCAGCCGCACGGTGCCGCCCGGCATTTCGCTGACCTTCAGTTCGCTGGCGATGGCATCGACCGTGGCGACCGGGTCGCGCCGCATCAGCGTGAAGCGCGTACCAGGGCGCGCATCGATGCGCGAGATCAACACCTCGACGCCATCGGCCGCCGCCGACTCGCCGACGCGGCCTTCCAGCAAGGTACGGTTGGCATCGCTGAGGCGGAACGCGCCGCCGCTGAGCACCTCCAGCGTCAGCGGCTTGTTCAGCAAGCGCTCGGGCACCGCGAGCGTATCGAGCGCGATGCGCTCGCCGCCCCACGCATAGCCCATTGCCGACGGCCACGCGCCGCGCACCTGTCCCGGCTCGGACAAGCGCGCCGCCAGCGCACCGATCAGCGGCGCGCGAACGGGCTCGGCGGTGATGCCGAGCCTGAGCTGCTCGATCACCGGCGCGGCCACCGCTCGGCTCTTCAGGATGCTGGCATCGAAGCCAGCCGACGGGTTCGCTGGGCCGCCCGGCGAGCCGCTGACGGCGGCGTCGGATGGGGCGACCTGGATCAGCGCCGCAGCTTCGTAGCGCGGCGGCACCGTCAATGCGGCGAGCCCCGCCACGGCGGCACCGGCCAGCGCCGCGCCGACCAGCAGGCCGGCGCGATCCTGCAGCGCACGTGCATAGCCGGCCGGCCGCTGCGGCACCACATTGGGAGCCGGCATCGTTCCGGCGAATGACAACCTGTCCACGGCAATCTCCTGACGCACTGGCGCAGTTCACGCTTCGGCGAGGGCCGGCAGCAGCCGGTCGAATTCGCGCTTGACGAGCTTGTAGCATTCGCACGAATGCGCTTCGAGCCCATGACGATCCAGCACCGTGATATGGCCGCGGCTGTGGTGGATCAGGCCGAGGTCCTCCAGCTTGCCGGCGGCCTCGGTCACGCCTTCGCGGCGCACGCCGAGCATATTGGCGATGACCTGCTGAGTGATCACCAGCTCGTTGGTCGCCATGCGATCGAGTGCGAGCAGCAGCCAGCGGCACAGCTGCTTGTTCAGCGAGTGATGGCGATTGCAGACCGCGGTCTGCGCGATCTGCGTCAGCACCGCCTGCACGTACAGCAGCGTGGCGCGCTGAATCGCCGGCGAGCGCATGAACTCCTGACGCAGCGTGCCGGCCGACAAGCGATAGGCGAAGCCGGGCGTGCGCACCTCGACGCGGCACGGCATGGTGTCGCCGCCGGTCAGCACCGGAATGCCCACCAGACCTTCGTTGCCTATCGCGGCGATCTCCGCGGTCGCGCCGTTCTCCAGCAGCGACAGCATCGACACGATCGCCGTGGTCGGGAAGTAGACATGGTGGATGCGTTGACCCGAGTCGGTGAGCAGTTGTCCCGCCCGCATCCGTACCAGCTCCAGGTGCCCCGACAGCGTTTCCCATTCCTTGCGTGGCAGCGCGGCCAGCAGATGGTTGACGTGCAAATCCGAACGTTGACCGATCATTTTGTTTGCTCCCTTCTTGTCCTTTTTGTTCCTGTTCTTCCCCCGCTTCGCACCGATGCGCCTCGACGGCTTTCGTCACAACCACGAGACAGCGACGCTGACCGTGACGGCGACGCGGTGCGGCTTGCGTGCTTCCATTAAGTTCCATCTGTGGGACGCCCAACAGTAGCCGCACGGCTGAAACCTGCTCATCCTTCGGTAGGTGGGAATCGGGAGGGAGCCGCGTTACAGCTGTGCAACCATTTCGCGCAGCGCGTCGGCGACGTGCGAACGGGCTGTTGTCGGGATTGGCCTGCGCGTCGATGTGCCAGGTGCCGTAGCCAGGCAGACGAGACGCGTTCAATGCGCAAATCTCACCCATCGGGATGGCAGCGCTCGCCAGACGGCTTAGGCCTTTTTCGCCGCGCCCTTCGCCGCGCCCTTCGCCGTTGCATGGGCCATCATCCGCACGCAGCAGCACACGCGGTTCGCACCGGGGGCGAGAGGAAAGTCATTGCTTGCCGGTTGCAGGTTCGCAGCATCGCGCCCTCGCCGGAGATCGACACGCGATATCGGTCATCGCGCTGGTACAGCGGGGCAAAGCCTCGGCGCATCAGCAGCCGGCTCAGGGGCCGGCCCGGCGGCATGACGGCGCATGACGGCGGTGGCGATGCTCTCGCTGGCGTTGGGCGCGGTCGCAACCGCGCCCCTGGGGCGTCAGGGTTCGCCCTCGCCGACATAGGCCGCAAGCGCCGGCACCGCGGCCTCGTAGCAGGCTTCCATCTGGTCGAGGCAATCCTGGCAGGAATCCGGCCGGCGTCCGAGAATCGAGCGGATCAGCCGGAACTGCATCACCATCGCCTCCGACGCCAGCCGCTGGCATGCTGTGGCGATCGCGGTCGGCAACGGCTGGCCCTGCAGGCTGAGCCAGCGCAGGTATTTCCCGAGCAGCTCGAAGTTGGCGCCAAGTTGGCGCAGCACGTTGAAGGCGTACGGATGGAAGGCCGGTTCGCCGCGCGCCGACAGTTCGTCCAGATGCTGCGGAAACACCTGCCGGTACGCCGCGATCGGATTCTGCCGGGGGCGGCGCGCCAGATGCCGCCGCAACAGCGCCAGCGAGGCGCGCAGCAGCATCGGTCCTGTCAGCGGCGGATAACGGCGGCGTACCACCTCGGCGTACGGAAACAGCAAATGCGGATCGGCCTGCAGTTCGGGCAGCAGGCGGAACAGCCCGGCATAGTCGTCGCCGCGCGCGACGTGATAGCCATCGTTGTGGTAGTAGCCGACGCCCCGCGCTTCCGGCATCAGCACGTCGATGCCGATGGTGGTCTTGGTGTGCTGGCGCCGGTACGAGGTCGCGCGGTTGTCCGGCAGGTAGAAGCCATCTACCTCGAGCAGCACCACATGGCCGCGCGCGGTCTGCGTCGCGACATGGCGCTCCATCGCGTCGTACAGCGAAAGCTCCTGCACCACGACGCCATAGAGCCTTTCCAGATCGTCGACCGGGTATTTGAAGAAGGTGAACTGGTCGCCCTCGAAGTCTTGCGCGACGGTAAACGGCAGCGCCGCCAGCGGATCGAGCTGCCAGCCATGCAGCAGCTCGATCCACAGATCGACATAGCAGTTGGTCTGCGGCCAGACCGCCTGCTCGGTATGCAGAACATGCGAGGCATGCACGGAGTGCGCGAGCCTCCCGGTGCCGTCATACATGGCGCCGTCCCAGCAACCGCCGGCGCATGGTCTTGCGCATGCAGAACGGCCGCATGCGGAACAGCTGCATGCGCGCGGGATCGGCCGGCGCGGTGTCGGCAGGCTCGACGGCGCCATGGTGCCGGCCGCTCTGGTGGTCCATGCCGATTCTCCTCAATGCAAACGTTCGGCCAGCAGCAGGCTGGCGGTACGACTGGATGCTGCGACACAACTGGCGCGTCAGCATGCAATCCGGAATCTCGATATCGAAGGCGTTTTCGATGGCCAGCATCACGTGCACCGTGGCGTGCGAAGACAGTCCGGCTTCGTAGAGATCGGCATGGTCGTCCAGTGTGTCCGCGGGCACCTCGAGCCGGCCCACCTTCGCCAGAATTCTGCGTATGGTGGCTTGCATGGTCTCCTCCCCTGGGGTCTTCGTATGCCCCATTTGGCTCGACCGTACCCCAAGGCTCCGTGCGCTTGCCAACGCGCGCTAGCCACAGCCGTGAGCCGGATCCCGTTTCAGAATGCGCTCTTGCCGGTCCAGCCGTGCAGCGCGGTGCGCGCGATGATCCGCAGGTCCAGCTGGAAGGACCAGTTGCGGATGTAATAGATATCGAACTCGATGCGCGCGCGCATTTTCTCGACCGTATCGGTCTGGCCGCGCAGGCCGTTGATCTGCGCCCAGCCGGTGATGCCGGGCTTGACCCGATGGCGCAGCATGTAGCGGTCGATCAGTTCCTTGTACATCTCGTTGTGTTCGAGCGCATGTGGGCGCGGTCCCACCACCGACATCTCGCCGCGCAGCACGTTGAAGAACTGCGGCAGTTCATCGAGGCTGGTACGGCGCAGGAAGGCGCCGATGCGGGTCACGCGCGGATCGTTGCGCACCGCCTGCGTGACGCCGCGGTCCTGGTGGACCACCATGGTGCGGAACTTGAAGACGTCGAACGGCTTGCCGTCGATGCCCAGGCGCTTCTGCCGGAACAGCACGGGGCCGGGCGATGACAGCTTGACGCCGATCGCGATGGCGATCAGCAGCGGCGACAGCCCCAGCAGCGCCACGGCGGCGAAGACGCGATCGAAGCTTGCCTTGAGCAGGCCCGTGATGCGCGAATCGGGCGGGCTGTTCAGGTCGATCACCGGCAAGCCGAGGAATTCGCTGAAGCGGTGGCCGAGCAGCTCGACCGACATGATGTCCGGCACCCAGCGAATGTCGACCAGGTCGTTGCGGAACTGGTAGACCACGTCGCACAGATCGCGGCACGCGGCCATCGGCAGCGTCAGCCAGATCTCGCGCACGTCCTGGCTGCGCACGAAGCGCGTGACGTCGCTCATCTCGCGCAGGATCGGAACGCCCGACGGCAGCGCGTCGTCGTCGTGGTCGCAGTAGATGCCGACCACGTGGTAGCCCGCCTCGCGGATGCGCTGCACGCGCCGGTACATCTCGTTGCCGAGCGGGCCGTAGCCGAAGATCAGCACGCGCTTGGCGTTGATGCCCTGCTGCCGCACATTGCCCAGCAGCTGGTACAGCACCAGCCGCGAACCAACGAGCGCGAGCGAGACGACGCCGAACCACGAGGTCGACCACAGGCGCGACACCGCGCCTACCTGATGCATCAGATAGGCCAGCACCAGGCCGCTGACCGCCACCAGGCTCCATGCCGCCAGCGTGCGCAGGCCCAGTGCGGCGCGGCTGCGGCCGCGCCACGATTCGTAGAGTCCGCAGGCGGGAAACACGATCAGCGTGGCGACCGCGCAGAACGCGGTCAGGAAGCCATGTATCGGCGCCGCCGATGCCAGCCCTCCCTCGGGAAACCAGAATTCGCCAACCAGGATGCCGCAGATGCCCACCGTCAATGCGTCCGAGACCCGATACAGCAGTTGCAGCGCTGTCTGCCGCTCGACGATCGCTTGCGCGCTTGCCGTTGCCATGACCCTCTCCCCTTGCTGCCGTGTTCGATGCCGTGCGTCGGCATATCGAGAACATCGTCGCGTCCGGGGTGGCTGGGGTCTGTTTGGTCCCCCACACAGGTGGGGGCTGCCGCGGGCTTCGGTGGTCGGTGCGGGTGGTCGGTCTGGGTGGGCGGTTTCGGTGGTCCGACTTCAGTCGCGCGCGACGGATATCGTATCGATGCGCCACGGCGTACTACCAGGCGCGGATCTCGTGGCGCGAGGCAAGGATGGCACGATGGCCGCGGCTTCCGGCCGCTGCCAATCCTCGCGTTGAAAGGGACGCGCGCGGCCGGACAGGTACAACGCGATCTGCTCGATCCATTGCTCGGTCGGCGCATGCGCGCCCGATGCCGGCACGCCGAGCAGCAATGCGCCGATCAGCAGCAGCAGTGGCGCACGCGGCGAACGGCGCCGCCGCGGCGCGGTGGCCAGCAGATAGCCGCCGCTGACGGCGAAGCCAAGCGCCAGTCCTCCGGCCACTTCGCTCGGCGAATGCGCGCCCAGCGGCAAGCGCGAATAGCCCACCAGCAGCGCCAGCGATGCGCCGAGCGTTGCCGCGGCCCATCCCACGCGTGGCCACCGCCCCGGCAAGAGGCGGTGCATCAGCACCGGCAGCACGCTCGCGGCCATCATGCTGTGGCCAGAGAAGCCAGTGAAATCCAGCGCCGGCACGCCGATGCCCCAGCCAATGAAGGCGAGCTTCGAGGCCAGCGTCAGGCCCGCCGCGGCGGCGAACGCCAGGCACCAGTCGCGCGCCGCGCGCCATTCGCCGCGATGACACAGCGACAGCAGCAACAGCGCCGCGCACGGCAGCAGCAGCGCGGTGTCGCCGAAGCGCGAAATCAAATGCCAGTGCCACATGGTGTCGAGTGCCCCGCGCTGCCACGAGGCGGCCGCGGCCTGTTGGTCCTTATGGTTGATGGAAGTCGCAAGATCGATTGGATATCGTCAGTCTTGTGGTGGGCCAGGCGGAATCGGCCTGCCACTTTGGAGCCCGCATGGTCCCCCGGTCTGCGGGCTTCTTTTTTTCTGCTTCCCGCCTGAGGGTCTCGCCGCGTTTTCGGCCCTGGTCCCGCTGGTCCGTTCACGCGCGCTGCAAAAAAAGAAAGGACCGCGGCGTGCCGTCGGTCGAGCGGCGGCGGCGCCGTGGTCCGCAGATCCGGCCGGGCGATCGCCGCGGCCGAGACGCGCGTGTACGCATGTCGGTCGGTTCGTTGTCCAACATGCGGCTCCCCCGAGCACGCGCCTGGTTTTCCCCCCTTCGCTTCCGTTCCCCTGGCGCCGGTGGTTATCGGCCGTCCTGCCGTGGCGTCTTGATGTCGCGGCCCTCGCTGGCGCACGCGCCGGGTGCCACCGACAGGAACGATGTCGCCAGTCCCGCGGCGATACGCCGCCGCGCTTCGCGCTCGCCGGCTTCGCGGGCCGCGATCACCGCGGCATCCTCGCTGCAGAACGCGCGCCCATGCAGCTCGCCGCGATAGACCAGCGGCCCGTCGCAGGCCGACGCCAGCCGGATCTCGTAACAGCATGCCCACTTGTTGCGGCCCTCCGGCACGGCAAAGCCGCGCACGATCAGGACCGCCGATCCTCCATTCATATGACCCCCCGCTCCTGCCGGCGGCGGGCCTTCTGATCCCGGGCCCGGCTACGCCAGCAGCGTAGTGCGAGCATAGGCGTGCGGCCGATGGACGACCATCAGCCGCTTGCCGTAGATCCAGGGAGCAGAAAGTTGGAGGTCGGAGCCGGAGCGGGCGCCATCAGCCAGGCCATGCTGGCGCGCGGAAAGCATTGGCCGCCGGCGCTGACCAGCGCCACCGCGGCGGAAACGAGCTCGGGCGACGCCGGTGCGATCAGACAGCCGCCGGCTCCCAGCCTGGCGGCGCGCTGCGTCAGCGCCGCGGCGCCGGGGCTGACGATCAGCAGCCACCGGCGCGGTGCGATGCGCCGGCACAAGGCTTCGATCAGCGCGCCGGCATCCGCGTCGCTGCTGCTGCAATCGAGCAGCGCGAAGTCGATGGACTGTCTGGGCAATTGCGACGACGACGCGCTCAGCAGCCATTCCGGCGACTGCAGCGTCAACGGACATGAGGCCTGACGCTTGCCGAGGTGGCGCGACAGCGCGCGCAGCATGATCGCGTTGTTGGCCAGAAGAAGGGTCGTCATCGACTCGGTCGAGCTCAGGGGGGCGAGGTGACTGCCGGCGTGCATGTCCATAAGCCTAGCAAGCCGCATCCCGGGGCGCCTCGACCATTGGAATGAAGTCCCTCAACCGAAAGGATGAGTTCGCACGAGCACATGCCCCTCGCAGGACCGTTCCGCGGCTCAAGCCGCCTGGCAGACCGCCGGCAGCCGTATGCCCTCAGCGTGCAACGGTACCGCCCCAAGCGACGACGGCCCCGGCCAGTTCAGCTTGGCACCGCGCCGCAGCGCTTCGTAGACGGCCTCGCCCTTGTTGCGCACATGCAGCCGGTGGTACAGCGTGCAGGCGTGGGTCTTGGCGGTTGCCACCGAGATATTGAGCACGCGGCTGACCGTCTTGATCGGGTAGCCGCGCGCCAGCAGCGCCAGCACCTCGTATTGACGCTCGGTGATATTGAGCAGATGCGAACCGAACGACGGTGTCTCGATATCCGGCTGAATCAGCGGCGGAGGGCGCAGTGCGATGTCGGGGGACCGGCCGCCCGGGCCGCGCATCGACGCGATCGGTTCGTCCGGCCGTGTCGCGGCCCCTTCCTTGTTGCCGGTGGTCTGCATCGCGCACAGCCCGCTCTGCTGCATCGGTTCGGCGTGGGTCAGGGCGGGGAAGCATTCCCCGCCCGCGAGCACCAGCCGGATGGCGGCATCGAGCACCTCGGCACAGCAGTTCTTCGACAGCAGACCGGCCACCAGCGGCGGCACGGACTCGTGCGACATGCCCGACGGCAGTCCGTCGGCCAGCACCAGCACGCGTTGCGGCGCGAGGTAGCGGCACAGGTCTTCCATCGCGCGCCAGGTGCCGCTGCCATCGTCGTGCCAGCCGTAGATCAGCAGGTCGGCATCGCCCAGGCGGGCGTCATCCGGCGACGGCAACATGGCCGGTTCGACATCGATGACGTGGACAGGAAGCTCGGATTGCGCCAACAGCTGGCGCAGGCCCAATCGCAGTAGTGGATGAGGCTCGATCAACAGAATGGTGGCCATGCCGCTCTCGTTCTTGTTGCGACACGTGCGCCGCGACGGTCGCCCGTGTGATCGGAAGTGCGGCGCTATGTTGCACCTGCCCCTCCCTACGACCCACCCCGCTTCAGTCCGGCGCGGCTTCAGCGCGGCCGGCCCTTCCCGTCAAGCGTGATGCAATCGCCCCGTTTGCGTGTTGGCACGCGTTCGATCCCTCTAAAGACAGACTTAACTTTCACTTATTCTGCGGTCCAGCATATGCACCGCAAAACAGGAAAGCAAGGCTCGCCAGATGATCGGTAAGTCGCTTTTGTGCGAAGGCGTACGCACGGCAAGGGCAGACGCGGCGCTAAGGATTTTCCCTTACGTCCATCGCAAAGCGGCCGCGTCCTTAGGGTTCTGGAGCGATGCCGGACGGCTGTATGGCTGGTGACCGCCCCGGCGCGAGGCATCGACACGCTGTGCCGAGAAAATAATTTACATTACACTTCGGGTGGCAATTTGGGCAGGTTGAGCTACTCATCTGCCGAAAGTCGTTATCAATCAATCACTTAAGTCCGATTGCCAATGTCTGTGCGGGACGACACGCTGGACCCCTCCAAACTGACCCGGACCGAATTTGCCGTGGTCCGGGCGTACGCCCAGGGCATGGCCGCGGTCGACATCGCGAACCGGTACCTGCTGGATCCGGACGAGGAGGAGGCGCTGACCGAGCATCAGGCCGTGCAGCGCATCCTGCGGCTGCGCGACCGGCTGGTGCAGTTCGCGCTGCAGAACAATCGCCCCGATATCGCGGCGATGTTCGACTCGCTGAAGGGCCGCTCGAATGTGGCGATGGACCGGCGCGTCGACGCGCTGTCTTCGCTGGAGAGGCTGTCGCCGGGGCGGCCCGCGCTCGACCATGCGGTGTCGCTGTGGTTCGGGCCAAGTCTGTCGCGCCGGCTCGCGGCGGGTGGCATCGCGCGCATCGGGGATCTGGTGGAGCGGGTCAACCGGCGCGGCGCGGCGTGGTGGCGCGGGGTGCCGCGCCTCGGTGCCAAGTCCGCCGACGTCGTGCGGCACTGGCTCGAGCGCCAGCGTGACACGCTGCGCACGAGCGACGGTGGGCCGGTATTGGGTCCGCAGGCCGGCGCGCTGGTGGCGCCGTCGCAACGGCCGCCGATGTCGCCCGCCCTGTTGGACGACCGGCTTGTCGAGCCGGTGCCGCTTGAATATATGCTTTCTGAGACACTTTCAGGCAGCTGGCGATCCGACGTGGGTGAAGAGCTGCAATGGGTACGTCAATGGCTCGATGGCAAGCGTCCAGGCTCGCATACCTGGGCCAGCTATCGGCGCGAGGCGGAACGGCTGTTGCTGTGGGCGGCTCGGCGGCAGCGGCCCCTGCGAACCATGACCGCGGAGGATCTGACCGCGTACTGGGCCTTCCTGGCCGATCCTCAACCGGCGGCATTCTGGCAGGGGCCGGCCGGACCGCGCGATCGGAAGCCATGGCGCCCGTTCGAGGGGGGCTTGCGCGACAGCTCCCGGCAGGCGGCCATGCGGGTGATCCGGGCGTTGTTTGGCTGGCTGCGCCAACGTGGTTTGCTGGCGCACCATCCCTTCGACGGGTTCGCGATGCCCGTTGCGGCCGATGCGGCCGTCGCACCCGTTTCCGCCATTGCGGGCGGCTCGCCTGGCGAGGGGGCCGACGAGCGTGACGCGGCCGACAGCCCCGACACGAGTGTCGCTGCGTTCCGCCGCTGGCTGGAAGGGTCGGACGGCACGCCGATATGGCGGACGGCCAATGCCGCTGCCTATCTGCTCGGCGATTGCGGGTTGCGGATCGGAGAAGTGGTGGTGGCCACGGGCGGCCATCTGCGGCTGGTCGACGGCGGGCGATGGTTGGTCCGCCCACGGTTTGACCGCAATGGGCCGGCGATCGCCATGCCCGACGTTGGCGCCGGGCTGGCCGACATGAATCTTGCAATGTTGAGCGAGGACGCGTGGGGCGCGCTCTCCCGGCATTGGATAGACCGCGGATTGGCGGCCGACCGCCTGCCGGACACCGCGCCATTGTTGGGTCCGTTGATGTTGCCACCCACCTCGCGGGGGCAGGCCAAACGGGCCAGTCAACCCCTCGCCGGTTATTCCCCGAGCGGGCTGGACCGGCTGCTGCGGGCGGCGTGGCGGGACTTTGTGGCGGTGCCCGAGCATGCGGACCACCGCGCCGTCCGGTTCACGCCGCGCATGCTGGTGCGGAGGCAGGCTGGTGCGGAGACAGGCTGAGGCGCAGTAATGGCTCGCCGCGCGCCTTGGTTTTTTATCCCCCAGGCACGCCACCGGCAATGTCGGCTTACAGCAGCGATTTGTCCAGACCGAAACGCGCTTTCAGCGCCTCCAACAGCGCTTCGCGGGCGTCGCGGTCGGTCAGCTGGACGTCGAGCACGACGCGGCCCGAATCCCATTCCTTGATCGTGCCGAGCAGTTCGCCGCCGCTGGTTCGGATCTTGTACTGGCGGCTGATCTCCTTGACCTTGCGCGCCTTGCCCTCCTGCGCCTGCTTGCGGATCGCCTCCACTTCGCGGCTGGACAGGCCGTCGTTCATGACGCGCATCGCCAGTTCGCGGGTGCGCTCCTCCCCCGCCAGCTTGTAGTACAGCGTCAGCTCGTAGCCGGTGGCGATGCCGATCGCGCTGGGACGCTCGCGCATCACCATCAGCACCGACTCCGGCAGTTTGAGCAGCGCCAGCGTCTTGTTGACGGTACCCGCCGACATGCCGGTCAGCTCGCAAATATCTTCTTCCTTGGCGACCTTGCCCTCGTCCAGCAGTTGCCGCCAGGCGATGGCATTGTCGAGCGCCGACTGGTCCGAGCGCTGCTCGTTCAGCAGGAAGGACAGCCGATAGAAGTCGAGGTCGCTGAGATTGCTCTCGACGAAGCATTCCATCTCCAGCTTGCCGGCCGCGGCGAGCGCGCGCTTCCGGTAGTGGCCGTCGATCAGGATGTAGTGGCCAGGACGGGACGGGTCCGGCGCGGCGAGGCCGGGGGTTTTCTGGCCGTGCGTCGCGATCGATGCGGCACGCTCCTGCACCACCGCGGGATCGTAGATCCGGCGCGCGTTGAGCGGGTTGTCATGCAGTTGCGCCAGCGGAATGCGCTTGAGTACGCGTCCGTCGGCGGAGCGCTCCTCGTTTTCAGCGCTGAAAGTACGCGGCGGTTCGGCGGCCTTGGCCTTCAGCAGGCCGTGCGGATTCTGAGCGATCGCCGCTTCCGCTCGGGCGAAGCGGTCCAGCGTGTCGGCGCGGTTCTTTTCTGCCGCCATGCCCGCCAGCATGCCGGCCCGCAAATTCTTGATCTTCGTTGCCATTCTCTTTACTCGATCAGGGACAGCACCTCGTCCACCATGATGTCGACCTCCTGCACCGCCTCGCGTGCGCCGGGCACGCCGTGCACTGTGCAACCGATGGCCTGGCACTCTCGAAACGCGGAGCGGGAGCCGATCATCGACTGCAACAGCGGGAAGTCGCCGTCGTCACCCAGGATTTCGATTGCCTGGCGCGCAATGGAGACGCGACGTTGAACCATGTTGGCCATCACGCGGACGGTCAATGTTTCGTTCTGGACTTGCGCATGCTGCGCGAGCGTCTTGGCCGCCACCGCCGCCCACAAATCCGGCGGCGAAGGGACCACGGGGATCACGGCCAGATCGGAGATCAGCAGAGCGCTGGACGGCGCCGCCGAGTGCACGGCGGGCGGACAATCGACAACGATATAGTCGTAATCCTGGACGAACTTGCGCACCTCGCGGTGCATCGCGCCGCCGGAAGCCGCCAGACCGATGACGGACGCCGGAAACGGGCGCTCGTCCGAAGCCTGGGCCGCCCAACGCGTGGCGGTTCCCTGTTCGTCCATGTCGACCAGCATCGCGCGCGCACCGCGCAAACCCAGGGTGCCGGCCAGGTGCATGCTGACTGTTGTCTTGCCGCAGCCGCCCTTCTGATTGAACACCGTGATGATTTTCGCTGCCACCGGGGCCTCTCTCTTTCAGCGCTGAAAGCGCGGTTTGACTGTAGGCGAAACTTTAGTCAATCGCCTCTGTACCATCAACCGATTTCTTCAAATAAACGAATTTGTTGCGGCTGGGAAGCGAAAAAGCCGCATACGTTTGTTCAAAAGTTGTGCTTGAAAATCGGGCGAGAATCGGCCTACATTAGAGGTTGTGCGTTGTACGCCGCACATGACACGATCAGACAAACTGGATATGATGCCCAACACAGTCGCGTCAAGTCGTGTCACCCTCGTCGGCTTCCGTTCGGTATCTGCGAGAAATCAACGTGCTTGAACGGTTGTTTGCGTCGTGTACAAAGAACTTGCGTCGAAAGGAAACTCACATGGCAACCGGTACGGTTAAGTGGTTCAACGAAACCAAGGGGTTCGGCTTCATTACCCCTGACGATGGTGGCGCGGACTTGTTCGCCCATTTCTCGGAAATCCAGGGCACTGGATTCAAGACGCTGAAGGACGGCCAGCGAGTGACCTTCGAAGTCAAGGAAGGTCCGAAGGGCAAGCAGGCTTCCGGCATCAAGCCGGCCTGACCCGCCCGCGTCGCCGCTGGTTCGCGGCACTCGTCGGGAGCCAGCAAAAAAGCAGGTGTTCAACACCTGCTTTTTTTATTGCCGCCCGGTAACGGCCGGTTGGGGCGTGCCGCTCAGGCGAGCTTGCGCACGCTGGTGCGCGAGGGCTGCAGAATCAGCGCCTTCGACGAATCGGCGTCGACCTTGGCGTCCGGGTACACCACCAGCACGTCCTTCAGCGCCTTGCGGAACAGCGCGCGGAATTTGCGCTCGCTTTCGGTCTCGGTCCCGAACTGCATCTGCAGCGCTTCCCAAGGGATCTCGGTGCGCCGCTGGATGGTGAAGAACCGATAGGTCAGCCAGGAATAGACGTCCAGCGCGAACGGCGACTGCTTCAGCGCTTTGAGCGCGCGCATATCGACCGGCACGGGACGATTGACCAGCTCGTTGAAGAACGGCTCGGACAGCACCACGAAGCTCTCGAACATCGAGCCCTGGCCGGGCTGCATCGGATCCCACCAGGTCGACAGCTGGTCCGCCAGCAGATAGCCCACACGGTCGATCGACATCGGCTCGTGATTGTTGGTCTGGTTCTGGGTCGGCGCGGACTTGTTCTGGACGATCGCAATGGTCGCGGAGAACAGGCGGATCATCTGCTGGCGCACCAGCGTCATGGTCCCGCGCTTGCCGCCAGTCGCCATCGGAATGCCCAGGTTGTACATGAACTCCGACAGCGAGTTGCCCAGCGAGATGCGGCGGTCGTCGACGGTGCCGGTAAACTCGCCCCGCTTCTTCTTCGCCATGATCTCCTTGCCGATCCACGCCAGCATCAGGCGGGGATAGGAGCCATAGGGGTACCCCAGCGACACGGTTTCCGACACCAGCTTCTGGCGGCCGTTGCTGGCGCGCTCCGAACGCTGCTGCGTGAAGTAACCCGGCTGGATCATCAGCGAGATATTGCCGCTGGTGCGGGTCCAGACGGGCGGCGCGCCTTTCGGGGCGCGATAGGGCAGTGTGACCTGCACGCTGGCACGGCTCAGAAAGCCGACTTCGCCACTTTGCCAGGCGTCCTCGCGCTCCATGGCCTGAGCTTCGTCGAACAGCCGCTGAAATTTTTCGGACGGAACCAACGGCGCATCGTTGCCAGGAACGATGATGCGCGAGGGACCGGTTTCCACGTCAGTAACGGTGCGGTCGTCCGGGATGGCCAGGGAACGTTTGATCGGCATGTCGGCGTGCTTCGAATTACCCGCCTTTTTACTTGATGCCGCCACCCTTGTCACGCAGAAACGGGTACGTTGGAAGATTCGGGCGTATACCCGTTGGCTGGCCGGGTTTACGCGGACTGTGCACCGGTTGCCAGGGCCCTTTGGCTGTAGGGCGATGTTTCTCCCTTGCCAGCTCGCATGCCGTGCGGCAGGGGGCAACCCGGCAGGGTTGTCCACTTCCGCGCGGTCATCCACTACAAGCAATTCATACCTTTACGGTTAACTACTCGTAAACCGTATACGCGCCGCCTAAGCCGTTGAACCGTAAACGTAAACCGACCCTGTCCGTACCCGATTCTGCGGTGCAGCGTACTCGATTCTGCGAAGCCTCGAACCCGAATCTGCGTATACGCGAACCCGTTTCAGCGCAAGGCCCGAACCGCTTTCTGCGGGGATAACTTCCGCATTGCACAGGCTTATCCACAGGCGAGCGATGTTCCCGGCGTACCCATTTCTGCGCCTCTGGCGGGCGCGAAGCGGGCCCAAGGGGAAACAAAGAGCCGTATGAAGCACATAAACCCCGTCGCAGCGAGGAAGCCCATCGCAGCGTACCCGTTTCTGCGCCGCTGGCGGAAGACGCGGCTCCGCCTCTAGGCGTACCCGTTTCTGCGGCGTACCAACTTCTGCGAGTCGCCGGTCCACCCGCCGATCGTCAAAAGCGTACCTGTTTCTGCGTACGAAACCGAGAACCGATGTGGCCGGAGCGTACCTGTTTCTGCGGCAATGTGGGGCCGGCAGAAGGCTGCCGCGTTTCAAGACCTCCACGTATACGTAGGCCATGTCGAAAGCGGGCGCTCGCATACGGATCTATGCAAAGGGGGGTGGCCACGGCCGTCTGCGTACCCGTTTCTGCGTCCGATAGCCGGATGGACCCACGAGGGCGGCGAGCAACCGCGCCAAAGCCGTACCAGTTTCTGCGCCTCGACCCGCGCGTCTGGCCGTCCATTTGCGTACCCGTTTCTGCGGCGACCACTCGAGCGCGAGCGTAGAGGCGAGCCGTTCGCGGACCGTACCCATTTCTGCGTCGGGCAAAAAAAACCGTCGAGCGTACCCGTTTCTGCGTGGGTATTCGGAGGAGGAACGGCTGACCGGGCGGTGACTTTGGCAAGACCGTACCCGTTTCTGCGGAGGCCGCGCCTTGGTCCGGACGGCATGCCGTACCCGTTTCTGCGTCGGCCAGCGCCTCATCCTGAAGGCGCGGGGCGGCTCCGTACCCGTTTCTGCGAACGGGCGCGCGAGCCAAAACCGTACCCGTTTCTGCGGGGGAGGCGGCCGTAGCAGTCACTGCGTTGACGACCTGTCAACGCCGGCAAAGGTGGCGAGGGAAGCGGCGGGAAGCGATAAGGCGAGGGAAGGCCGGTGAGCAGGCCGAGCTGGTATTGGCCCGACGCCATCGCCGAGCCACAAAAACAAAAAGCCCCGCACGGGGCGGGGCTTTCAGCGTTTTCTCGCCCTAAGGCGAGAGGCGCAATGCTTACAGCGGGGTGATGTTCGCTGCTTGCAGGCCCTTCGGGCCGTTCTTCACTTCGAACGAAACGCGCTGGTTTTCCTGCAGCGACTTGAATCCAGAACCCTGGATTTCCGAGAAGTGGGCGAACAGATCATCACCGCCTTCGTCCGGCTTGATGAAACCGAAACCCTTGGCGTCGTTGAACCATTTGACGATACCGGTTTTCATGGTCTTGCATTTCCTAAAAAAAATTAAAAAACGGAGGCGCGCGGCGCTTCCGGCAGAGCAACTCAAGGAAAGGACACCATGGACAACCGAAGTACCATGACGGTGGCTAACGAATGTGCTGTTGCCTCGTCGCTTGAATCTAGCGCGCTTTATACGGGGGATCCGAGCCCACGTCAAGAGCGGCGTTCCCCTGCTGCAGGCTAGATCACGCGAGTGCCCTCGTGAGATCATCACCCATTTTGCATACAGTCTATTTGTCCGTATCGGCGCACCTGTATACAAAAGTGTAAGACAGTACGTGTGCCTCCCGAGCTGAAGCGCCGCGAGGCTCTTGCCTTTGCAAGAGACGGGACAAAACGATACAGGAGACACAGCATGTCGATGCCCGAACCCCTTTCCGAACCCAACGACACACCCGCCATGACCGCGCCGGCGCGCCGCTCACCGATAGAGCGCCTGTTCAAGCTGAGCGAGCATCAGACCGACGTGCGCACCGAGATACTGGCCGGGGTGACCACCTTCCTGACGATGGCGTACATCATCTTCGTCAACCCGACCATCCTGGGCGATGCGGGCATGCCGAAGGACGCCGTATTCGTCGCCACCTGCGTGGCCGCGGCGCTCGGTACGCTGATCATGGGCTTCTACGCCAACTATCCGATCGCGATGGCGCCCGGCATGGGGCTGAACGCCTATTTCGCCTATACGGTGGTCAAGGGCATGGGCTTGCCGTGGGAGGCTGCGCTCGGCGCGGTGTTCATCTCGGGCTGTCTGTTCCTGCTGGTGACGCTGCTGCGCGTGCGCGAGATGATCGTCAACGGCATCCCGCATTCGATTCGCGTGGCGATTACCGCGGGCATCGGGCTGTTTCTTGCCATCGTCGCGTTGAAGAACGCTGGCATCGTCACGGCGAGCCCGGCCACGCTGGTCACGCTCGGCGATCTGCACCAACCGTCGGCGGTGCTGGCCATCGTCGGCTTCCTGGCGATCGTGGCGCTCGATCGCCTCAAGGTGAAGGGCGCGATCCTGATCGGCATCCTGCTGACCACGCTGCTGAGCTTCGCGTTCGGCGGCAATACCTTCCAGGGTATCGTGTCCGCGCCGCCGTCGATCGATCCGACGCTGTTCAAGCTCGACATCACGGCCGCGCTGTCGATCGGCATCATCAATGTGGTGCTGGTGTTCTTCCTGGTCGAGCTGTTCGATGCGACCGGTACGCTGATGGGCGTAGCCAACCGCGCCGGCCTGCTGAAGGCGGGCAAGATGGATCGGCTGAACAAGGCCCTGATGGCCGACAGCACCGCCATCATGGCCGGCTCCTTTCTCGGTACCTCGTCGACCACCGCCTATATCGAAAGCGCCTCGGGCGTGCAGGCCGGTGGGCGCACCGGGCTGACCGCGGTGACGGTTGCCGTGCTGTTCCTCGCCTGTCTGTTCATTGCGCCGCTGGCCGGCACCGTGCCCGCTTACGCCACCGCGCCGGCGCTGCTCTACGTGTCCTGCCTGATGCTGCGCGAGCTGGTCGACATCGACTGGAACGATGCCACCGAGGTGGTGCCCGCGGTGCTGACGGCGCTCGGCATGCCCTTCACCTATTCGGTCGCCAACGGCGTGGCCTTCGGCTTTGTGACGTACGCGGGGCTGAAGCTGCTGACCGGCCGGGCCAAGGACGTGCCCATCATGGTATGGATCATCGCCGCCGTGTTCATCTTCAAGTTCTACTATCTGCCCGGGCATTGACCCGCTGCAGCGGCATCGCGGCAAGGGCGGCTACGGCCGCCCTTTTTCATGTCCCGGTTGTGTCGCCCGTCTCGCAGAACGGCCGGCGCAACGTTCGAATTTTCGCTGCAAGATGGCCGGACCGTACCCGTTTCTGCGCGCCCCGGCGGTCGGCGGCGGTGCCGAGCCGTACCCGTTTCTGCGTCCAAGGTAAGTGCTTATTTACCTCGTGCACCATGGTGGGTCCGCGTTGTTACGGTCATACCGAAGGATGATTTTGGATGCATGCCCCGCAGGGGGGCTAGACAAACGAAGCCAAATGCACTGAACTAGAGGCGTGCTATTCCAGGGGCGCTTCGAAGCGCCCCTTGTTGACTCCGGGCACCCGGAGTGCGCCGACGGCGCGACGCAGACCCATTCGATCCGCCGCAGCGGACGTACAGACAGACCGCCTTCAGGCGGCTTCGCCTCCACGAGAGCACGCGCATGACGCGTGCCGGAACAATAAGCGGAACAAGTGGTAATCGCGAACGTGTAGTGCCGGGGGATGTTGTTCAACGGGGAAGAATCATGACCGCAGGAGAAGTCCATCGGCCCGTTCTCGAGCCGACTCGATCCGCCACGCCTTCGATCACCCGCGCCTTGAGCCATCTGGCCGATGTCGCCGGTGCCAAACCCGATCACAATCCGAGCCAACCTCACCGCGAGCATCGCGACGAATCTCTCGCCGATGCCGTGGCCGCCTTGCTTGCGGCCGACGACGGCGTGCCGCCGAACCTGCGCCAGGCCATCGAAGGCCTGCTGCAACGCCACCGCCAGCTCGAGGCCGATGTCGCCCGCCTGCGCGCCCAGCGCGAGGAGTGGATCGTCAGCGTGCTGACCTACCAGGCGCTCTATCACCGCTATTCCGGCCAGACCCTGCATGCTCCCAGCGATCGCCTGATGCGCGAGCGCGACAGCATGCGCCGCACCATTCGTGAACAACTGCGTAGCGGCACGACGCCGACCGCAATGTTCGATGTCCCTCCCCACAGCGTTTCGAGCGTGTAATGGCGACCGCGCACATGGGTGCCCAGCCGCACCGCATACAACTGGACCGCAGCCCGATCCCGTCCGCCAGCCGGCGCAGCGAGACCGTCAGGCATGCGGCCACGCCAAACGCGCGGGAGAACGGGATGGACCGACTCAGCAAGCCGACATCGCGGGCCGCGCAGGTCCTGGTGGTATCCCGACAGCAGAACTTCGGCATCGACGCTAGCCAGTTCGGGCCGGGTTGGGAGATCCGCCACCATCACCAGCTGCGCGATCTGTCACGGGTGGTGCGCAGCAGCGCGCCGATGGCCGCGGTGCTCGACCTCGAGAGCGAATACACCGATGCCGAGATCGCGCTGCTCGAGCAGAGCCTGCAATGCCTGCACGTGATGTGGGTCGCGATCACATCGCCGCAGCGGCTCGAGGACGAGCGGGTGCGACGCCTGATTCGCGACTATTGCGTCGACTACGTGCGCGTGCCGTTTTCCTACAGCGAGCTCGCCTACACGCTCAAGCACGCGCACGGCATGGCAGCACTGCACGCCGCCCGCGGTCCGGACACGGCGGTGCAGGGCAAGATGATCGGCGAATGCGCCGCGATGCGGGCCATGTTCCGCTCGCTGGCCAAGGTCGCGCACAACGACGCCCCGGTGTTCATCTCGGGGGAGTCCGGCACCGGCAAGGAACTGGCCGCGCAGGCAATCCACGAGGCGTCGAACCGGCGCAAGGGACCGTTCGTCGCGATCAACTGCGGCGCGATCCCGCCGCACCTGGTGCAGTCCGAACTGTTCGGCTACGAGAAGGGCGCCTTCACCGGCGCCAATCAGCGCAAGATCGGCTGGATCGAGCAGGCGCAGGGCGGCACGCTGTTTCTGGACGAGATCGGCGATCTGCCGCTGGAGAGCCAGGTCGCGCTGCTGCGCTTCCTGCAGCAGGGGATGATCACGCGGCTGGGCGGCCATCAGTCCATCCCGCTGGATCTGCGCATCATCTCTGCCACGCATGTGGACCTGGTCGCGGCGCAGGCGGAAGGACGGTTCCGCTCCGACCTGTTTCACCGGCTTTGCGTGCTGACGCTGTCGATCCCGCCGCTGCGCGAGCGTGGCGAGGACATCCTGCTGCTGGCCAACGCGGTGCTGGCCGAGCATGGGCACGAAGCCCATCGGCGCATTCGCGGTTTCTCGCCGTGCGCAACGCAGGCGATGATGCAATACGGCTGGCCCGGCAACGTACGCGAGCTGATCAACCGGGTGCGGCGCGCGATCGTGATGACCGACAATCGCAAGATCACCGCCGAGGACCTGCAGCTGCACGGCAATAGCGACGCGCCGCGCAAGACCCTCGATGCGATCCGCGAAGAGGCCGAACGCGAGGCGATCCGTTCCGTGATGGCGAGCCACGGCTTCCATGTCGTGCCCGCCGCGCGCGAGCTCAACGTGTCGCGCGTCACGCTGTACCGGCTGATGCACAAGCACAATATCCGCGTCGAAGGCCAGTCGAACCACGCGGAGTAGCGATTCGCTGCGACGGCGGCAAATCATCGGGGCCGGCGATCCGTCGGCCCCTTCTTCATGGCGCTCGCGAATCAGCGCCGCGGGGCCAAGGACGAGGCGGGCTTCCAGCATCCCGATGCCAGGCCGCCGCCGTAGCCGACCAGGTCGGCCGACGCGGCCAGAAGATCGATCGTCAGGTCGGCAGCCTGCCGCGTCCTGCCGTCGTTGTCCTTCGCCGACTGCCGCCCGCGCGCCTCGTCCTCCTCGGCGCCGACGCCCAGCACGCCGAGCGACAAGCCGAAGCCCTTGACGTAGATATCGTTGCTCAACGCCGTATGGCTATGGATCTCGGCATCGTCGGACCGGTCCAGATGGCTGAAGCTGCCGGCCGGTGCGCCGGGACAGAACGCGGCCATCACAGCAAATACGCAAAGCTTGGTTTTCATTGGCTTTCTCCTCCCTGATCGGATGCCGGACAGGCCATCTGCGTGCAGCGCGCACGGACCGGCCGACCGGCGGACGGCATGGGGCCGTCGACGAACCACGGAAGGACTGCTACGGCCGCGTCCGGCTGCGGAAGGCCGCGATCGGCAGGACGCGGTTGGTCTCGGTGCAGAACGACGATGTCGCCCGATGCGGCAGCCGCGGCGCGGCCAATAGCGGGGGCGACAGCAGTTGCAATACCGATGGCGCGGCACACGCCGGCCGCTGGGCGCGGCGTCGTGCCGTCATGCGTGCTGGAGGGTGACGCATGGTGGGGCGCTCTCCCGTGGCTAAAGCGTGGATCGTGGCTCTCCACGACTCGTTGCGACAAGCATGCCAAGGGGCGGCATCCGTTGTCCGGACTAGGTTTGCCGGCACGCCAACCACGGGCGGCCAGGGCCCGCGGGCAGCCCGGTCCGATTCTGTTGCGGCCATGAAACCGGGGTGGCGGCGACGCCCCGCGCCGCGTACCTGTCCCGGCCATCGTGTCGCCGCCAGGCCGTTTCGCTTGCTGAGCCCCGGCACAACGACGACCGCACCGACATCCATCGGAAGGAGGAAGTTCGGATGAGGTCGGGGCACAGAACGGGCGGATGGGCTCGCCGATAAGGTGGAAGCGCAGCCCGGCCGCGATGCCGGGAGCGAGAGGGCTGGGCGGTTACAGTGCCTTAACGGGCCTGGGCCTGAGCACGCCGGCACCACACCTGCGAGACTGACGGGCAAAGCGGACGCAGAAACGGGTACGCCTCGCTGCCGCGTCCACTGTGGCCATCATTCCTTGCGTGCCGGCGGGTTGGTCGACGGCGCGGTGTCGGCGGCAGGCGTATCGCCCGAAATCGGCTTGGGCCCGGGTTGGCTGCGCTCGCAGCCGGCGGTCGCGAAGAGGGCAGCGACGCCCAACACGACCGTGGCGAGCCGAGCCGTCGAGAAAGGGGCGATCAGAATGCGGATCACGGTACCTCCTGTTGAAGACCAGACAGACGAGAGACGAAACACCAAAGCCCGGCGGCGGAACGGCGCGCCGCCTGCTGTAACTCTAGCAGTTGACCGCGCCGGCCCTTTGAGCCGATGAGCCGATGAGCCGATGCCGGCTTGGGCACCGGCGCGAGGCGCGGTATCCTGAACACTGCC
This sequence comes from Cupriavidus gilardii, assembly GCF_013314895.1. Lineage (GTDB taxonomy): Bacteria > Pseudomonadota > Gammaproteobacteria > Burkholderiales > Burkholderiaceae > Cupriavidus > Cupriavidus gilardii_C. The sequence goes on from NZ_JABTYE010000020.1 coordinate 38,341, forward strand.
TCCGCCGCCCGGCGGCAGCAGCCGGCACACAGCGGCCCACCAGCCTACAAGCCCGGCCTGCCCGGACACCCGCCCACCGACAAAGCCAGGGAGCGCCTTCTTGCCGATGTACCAACCCGACCCCGAGCACCGCCACGACCGCTGGCACGGCCTGACCCGCATGCTGCCCGACCGTCATACGCTGCGCCGCACCGCCATGGTGGTGACCGCCGCGGTGCAAGCCTGGTTCGCGCACCGGGCCGCCAGCAAGGGCGCCGCGCTGTCGTTCTACATGCTGTTCTCGCTGGCGCCGATCCTGGTGCTGGTGATCTCCATCGCGGGACTGTTCTTCGGCGCCGAAGCGGCGCGCGGCGAAATCTTCGACCAGCTCGAAGGGCTGCTCGGCACACAAGGCGCGGCGGCGATCCAGCAGATTCTGGCGGCGACGCATCGTGCCGGCGGCAGCGGCGTGGCGGCGCTGATCGCCACCGGCATCCTGATCCTGGGCGCCACCAGCGCCTTCGCCGAGTTGAAGGCGAGCCTGGACGACATCTGGGAGGCCGACGCGACCCCGGCCAGCGGCTGGCGCTCGCTGGTGCGCACGCGTCTGCTGTCGTTCAGCCTGGTGCTGGTGCTGGCCCTGATGCTGCTGGTCTCGCTGGTCGTCAATGCCGCGATTGCGGTGGTGCAGCGCTTCTGGGACGGCATGTGGTTCGAGTCGTGGCTGGCGCCGGTCGCCACGACCATCTCCAGCGGGTTCTCGTTTGCCGTGGTCACCGTGCTGTTCGCGGTGGTGTTCAAGATGCTGCCGCGCGTGCGCGTGACCTGGCGCGACGTGACCATGGGCGCGATCATCACCGCGGTGCTGTTCTCGGTCGGCAAGCGCCTGATCGGCATCTACCTGGGCAACAGCGCGGTGGCGTCGTCGTATGGCGCGGCCGGTTCGGTGGTCGCGCTGATGCTGTGGGTGTACTACTCGGCGCAGATCTTCTTCTTCGGCGCCGAACTGACGCATCAGTACGCGCTGCAATTCGGCAGCCTGCGCGAGCGGCAGCGCCGCGGCGAGGTGCCGGAACCGGCCAGCGCCGGGAACCGGTAGAATAACGGCCCATTCCCTCGGGGCGCCCGCCGCGACAGCCCACCGACAGCCGACCCGCTCGGCCGCCGCGGATCGCGGCACAAGGCGCGGCGCGATCGGCATCGCCATCGCCGCGCCCGCCGGGTCCCGATCCATCCGCCTGCCATCCGACCGTCCTACCGTGAGCTCGCTCGTATCCGAAATTGCGCGTCGTCGCACCTTTGCCATCATTTCCCACCCCGACGCCGGCAAGACCACGCTGACGGAAAAGCTGCTGTGGTTCGGCGGCGCGATCCAGGTCGCCGGCGAGGTGCGGGCGCGCAAGGCCGACCGCCACGCCACCTCCGACTGGATGGAGCTGGAAAAGCAGCGCGGCATCTCGGTGACCTCGTCGGTGATGCAGTTCCCCTACCGCGAGCACATCGTCAACCTGCTCGACACCCCGGGCCACGAGGACTTCTCGGAAGACACGTACCGCACGCTGACCGCGGTCGATTCGGCGGTGATGGTGATCGACTCGGTCAACGGCGTCGAGGCGCAGACCATCAAGCTGCTGAACGTCTGCCGGCTGCGCGACACGCCGATCCTGACCTTCATCAACAAGCTCGACCGCGAAGGGCGCTCGCCGATCGAGCTGCTCGATGAAATCGAGGATGTGCTCAAGATCCAGTGCGCGCCGATGACCTGGCCGATCGGCATGGGCAAGTCCTTCCGCGGCGTCTATCACCTGATCGACGACAAGGTGCAGCTGTTCGATCCGCACGGCGACAAGGGAACTGCCGCCATCGTCGACGGGCTCGACAATCCCGAGCTTGACCGCGTGCTGGGGTCGCAGGCCGACGAACTGCGCGTCGAGATCGAGCTGGTGCGCGGGGCTTCGCACGCCTTCGACAAGGATGCCTTCCTGGCCGGCAAGCAGACCCCGGTCTATTTCGGCTCGGCGATCAACAACTTCGGCGTGCAGTCGCTGCTCGATGCGCTGTGCGACCTGTCGCCGTCGCCGCAGCCGCGCGCGGCCGAGAGCCGCACGGTGCAGCCGGAAGAGGCGAAGTTCACCGGCTTCGTGTTCAAGATCCAGGCGAATATGGATCCGCGCCACCGCGACCGCATTGCCTTCGTACGGGTCTGTTCGGGACGCTTCACGCGCGGCATGAAGCTGCTGCACGTGTCGGCCGGCAAGACCGTGGCGATCAACAATGCGATCACCTTCATGGCGCAGGATCGCAACACCACCGAGGAAGCCTACGCAGGCGACATCATCGGCGTGCCCAACCACGGCACGATCCGCCTGGGCGACGTCTTCACCGAGGGCGAGCCACTGAAGTTCACCGGCATTCCGTCGTTCGCGCCGGAGTTCTTCCGCCGTGCGCGGCTGAACAACCCGCTGAAGGTCAAGCAATTGCAGAAGGGCTTGCAGCAACTGGCCGAGGAAGGCGCGACGCAGATGTTCCGCCCGATCGCCTCGAACGACCTGGTGCTCGGCGCGGTGGGCATTCTGCAGTTCGATGTGGTGGCGCACCGGCTCGAGCACGAGTACGGCGTCGACGCGATCTTCGAATCGCACGAGTGCGCGACTGCGCGCTGGCTTAAGGGCGACCCGGCCGAGATCGAGAAGCTGATCGAGAAGGCCGGCCACAACGTCGCGCTCGACGGCGCCGGCGACCACGTCTATCTGGCGCCCAGCATGGTCAACCTGCGGCTGACGCAGGAACGCTTCCCGAACCTGCAGTTCATGGAGACGCGCGAGATCGTCTAGGCGGCGCGTTTAAACGACGGCGCTGAAGACGCTGACACGTCGTCGTCCCCGCGCACGCCGAACCCGGCATCTTGCCGCATCACGCCGGGCCGCCCTGCGGCGGCCTGGCATCGCCACACCTTCAGAACGCCAGCGTCGCCTGCACGTAGAACGTGCGCGGCATGCCGACGTACTTGCCGAGGTTGTTGTCGGTCGAGCGCGTGAAATAGCGGCGATCGAACAGGTTCTTGACGCCCACCGCCACCTTCAGATTCGACATCGACTTGCCGAAGTCATAGCCCAGGCGCATGTGCACCAGCGCGTAGCCCGGGATGTCGCCCAGCGCGCCGTTGGCGCTCTCGGCCGTCTGGTAGGGCGTGCCGTCGGTGGGATCGCCCGGCGAATGCTGGCGCGACTGCGCGAAGCCATCCACGTTCAGCGTCCATCGATTGCGGCTGTAGCGCACGCCGGCGGTCGCCACATGGCGCGAGTAGAACGGCAGATCGCGCCCGGCGAAGGTGCCGAGGTTGTAGGTAGCTTCGGTAAAGGTATAGCCGGCATACGCGGACAGGCCGGCCAGCGTCTTCGACAGCGTGCCGAAGTCGTAGCGCAGCGAGCTCTCGATGCCGCGGTGGCGCGTCGCGCCGAGATTGGTCCACGCGTCCGGGCTGCCCATCGTGCCGCCGCGCAGCTGCAGCTCGTCGTCGAAGTCGATGTTGAACAGCGTCAGCTCGCCGCCCCAGCCATTGGCGTTGAAATGCGTGCCCAGCTCGTAGGTCTTGGCTTTTTCCGGCGCCAGGCCGTTGGTGGTCTGCGCGATCTGGAAGTACTGCAGCGGGCCGAACGAGACGCCGGCATTGCCGAACAGCTTCCAGTTGTCGCTGACGTGGTACATCACCGCGAGCGAGGGCAGCGGCTCGTCCGACTTGATGTCGGTGCGGCGCTGCGTGAAATGGTCCGTCACGTTGGAGCGGATCATTTCATAGCGCAGCCCCGGCGTGATGGTCCAGTTGCCGATGTTGATGGTGTCGTCGATATAGACCGCGTTGGCGGTGGTGCCGCCGCTGCGCCATTGGTACATCGGCGAGGCGATCGTGGTCGGATCGACGGTGCCCGGCGTGTAGAACGCCGTGCGCGATGCCTGCTCGTCGCTCGACTCGCGCAGGTAGCGGTAGCCGACGCTGACCTCGTGGCTGATGTTGGCGCCGCGGAACAGCTGCGAATAGCGCGGCTCGACGGCGAAGGTGTGATAGTGGCGGGGGAATGCTCCCAGGCGCCGCTCGACCCGGTTGCCGACAGTGCGCTCGCTCTCGATCTGGCTGCCGCGGAAGCTGTCGGTGTAGTAGGTCAGCACCTCGAACTTGCGGTTGTTGTCCTGGTGCGAGTATTTCAGCGAGACGTCGTTGCGGCGGCCGGCGAAGGTGTCGTACGGCCGCACCGACTGGAACGGATCGGCGGCGTACTGCGCGGCCGTCAGCCCGCCGGGCATGTCGGCCAGCGCCTCGTAATAGTGGTAGCTGGCGGTGATCTGGTCCGTGCTGGAGATCCGGTACGACCCCTTGAGCATCAGGTCGTCGATATCGACGCGGTCGTTGCTGCGGCGATAGCCGTCGCCATGCACGCCCGAGTACATCAGCGCGCCGCCCAGGCCGTTGTCGTTGGTGCCGCCGATGAAGACGCTCGGCATGGTCTTCACATTGCCGCCGTGCGTCGCGATCTCGGTTTCCACCGACGCCTGCGCGGCGAAGGTCTGCGGAATCGGCCGGGTCACGAAGTTGATGATGCCGCCGACATTCTGCGGGCCATAGCGCACCGAGCCGGCGCCGCGCACCACGTCGATGGTGTCGATATTGCCCATCGACAACGGGGCCATCGACAGCTGGGGCTGGCCGTAGGGCGCCACCGCCAGCGGAATGCCGTCGAGCAGCACGGTCGAGCGCGGCGACAGGCGCGAGGCCAGGCCGCGCACGCCGACATTCAGCGAGATGTCGCTGCCGCCGGTGCCGTTGCTGTCCTGCACCTGCACGCCCGGCATCCGGCGCAGCACCTCCCGCACATTGGTGGCGCCGCTTTCCTCGATGGTCCGCCGGTCGGCGATCGAGCGCGCGCCCGGATGCTCCAGCACCTTGGTCTCGTTCGGCTGGTCCAGCCAGTTGCCGACCACGGTCACCGTGTTCAGCGTCTTGTCGGCGTCCGCGATCGCCGGAGCGGCCTGCGCCTGAGGTTGCGCCTGCGCTTGCGGGGAAGCCTGGGCGGTCACGACGGGCTCGGCCGAACGGGCCGAGGACGACAGGCACAGCAGGGCGACGCCGGCGGCTGCGGCGGTCAGGCGGAAGGCGGCTTGCAAGATCGGATCCTGAGGAAAGGCGGGAAAGCGGCGTCGGGTTCGCGAGACAGCGCGATTGACCGACACGCGAGCAGGTGAAGGCGCATCACGGCGTCGGCGTCACCCGCGAAGCGGCGAATTATAAATGCGAAGCATTCTCAGGCGCACAAACCCGCCGCGCCGTTATGGTCGACGTTGCATAAGGCCAACATCGCGCCAACACCGGGCCAACACCGGGCCAACGCCGGGCCAACGCCGGGCCAACGCCGGGCCAACACCGGGCCAACACCGGGCAAACACCGCGCCGCCGGCAGGGATTCATGTAGCGTGCAGCGCGCCTGACGCCGCTCCGCTAGAATTGCGGCTTGCCGACGGAGCGAACCATGGGCAACCCATGGGCGAGCCACACCGGCCTCCCGCTGTCCCGGCAGCCGCCAACGTACAAGGCGGCGCCGCTTCTCTCTCCCGCCATGCCTTCCACCCCTGCCCGCACCGCCCCGGCCGCTTCCGATCCGGATTCGGTCTTTCGCGACCCCGGTTTCCGCATGTTCTGGTGCGCCCGTCTCTGTACCACGATCGGCTACCAGATCCTGACCGTGGCGGTGGGCTGGCAGATGTACGACCTGACCGGCGATGCGCTGATGCTGGGGCTGGTCGGGCTGGTGCAGTTCCTGCCGTCGGTGGTGCTGCTGCTGATGTCGGGGCACGTCGCCGACCGCTTCGACCGCCGGCAGATCGTGCGGATCTGCCAACTGACCGAGGCGGCCATTGCGCTGGGCATGGCGGCGGCCAGTCTGGCCGGCTGGGTCCGCCACGAGCACATCTTCATCTTCGTCGCGCTGCTCGGCGCGACCCGCGCCTTCGAGACCCCAACGCTGCAGGCGCTGCTGCCCAGCGTGGTGACGCCGCGCCAGCTGCCGCGCGCGGTGGCGCTGTCGAGCTCGGCGACGCAGACGGCGATCATCGTTGGGCCCGCACTTGGTGGCTTTGCCTACGTGGCCGGCCCGGGCGTCGTCTACGCGATCGGCGCGCTGCTGTTCCTGGCCGCCGCCACGCTGATCACGCTGCTGCGATTGCGCCAGCGGCCTCAGCGGCTGACCGCGCCGATCAGCGTCAGCACGCTGTTTGCCGGGTTTGCCTATATCCGCAGCCGGCCCGTGCTGCTCGGCGCCATCTCGCTCGACCTGTTCGCCGTGCTGCTGGGCGGCGCCACCGCGCTGCTGCCGATCTATGCGCGCGACATCCTGCATACCGGTCCGTGGGGGCTGGGCCTGCTGCGCTCGTCGCCGGCCATCGGCGCGCTGGCCACGGCGATCTGGCTTGCCCGCCGTCCGCTCGAGCGCAAGGTGGGCCGGGTGATGTTCGGCGCGGTCGCGCTGTTCGGCCTGGCGACGATCTGCTTCGGGCTGTCAACCTTCCTGCCGTTGTCGATGCTGGCGCTGGTGGTGCTGGGCGCCTCGGACATGATCAGCGTGGTGGTGCGCTCGACGCTGGTCCAGCTCGATACGCCGGACGATATGCGTGGGCGGGTCGGCGCGGTCAACTCGGTCTTTATTGGCGCCTCCAATCAGCTCGGCGAATTCGAGTCCGGCGTGACGGCGGCGTGGCTGGGCCCGGTTGGCGCGGTGCTGCTGGGCGGCATCGGCACGCTGGTGGTGGTGGCCGTGTGGGTGCGGCTGTTCCCGGCGCTGGCGAACCGCAACCGGCTCCACGACAGTCCCGGGGCCACTGAATCCAGCTGATTCCGACCTGACTCGGAACTGACTCGGCACTCACTCGGCACTGACTCGAGCTGAATCCGACCTGGTTTCCCACCCGGACCGTACCCGTTTCTGCGTGGCGCCCTGCCGATCGAAGCGGCGCGGACAGCACTCTCCCCGATATTTTTTCAATCCGCTGCAGCCCTTGCCCAGCAAGGGCTCGCGCCCGCTCGCCGCGCCGAGCGGCAAATATTCACTGAAACCATTTCTCCATCGATCTGTCCCGAAAATATTGTCAATTTCGATTATCTGTAGGCGAAGTCCGACATTGCGTCGGATAGGCGCGGGCAGACCCCGGCATCGCCGCGTGCGATAAGCAAGGGAGTCCCGCACGCCTGCGGGAGGGAGCAGACCATCGATGTGCGGTATCGCAGGAGAGTTACGTTTCGATCAACAAATGGCCGACCTTCACGCCGTGGCCGACATGGCGCGGGTGCAGGCCGCGCGCGGCCCTGACGGCGAAGGGCTGTTCGGTCTGGGCCGGCGCGCCTTCGGGCATCGCCGGCTGCGGATCATGGATCTGTCCGAGCGGGCGCATCAGCCTTTCATCGACAACGCGCTGGGGATGGGCATCGTCTTCAACGGCGCCATCTACAACCACCATGCGCTGCGCGAGGAGTTGAGCGCGCGCGGCTACACCTTCTCGTCGACCGGCGATACCGAAGTCATCCTCAAGGCCTGGCATGCCTGGGGCCCGGCGGCGCTGGATCGCCTGGCCGGCATGTTCGCGTTCGCGCTGTGGGAACGCGATACCGGCATCACGCACCTGGTGCGCGACCGCCTGGGCATCAAGCCGCTGTACTACAGCCAGAACGCGCAGCGTCTGCGTTTCGCCTCGACGCTGCCGGCGCTGCTGGCCGGTGGCGACATCGACACCGCGCTCGATCCGATTGCGCTGCATCACTATCTGACGCTGCACGCCGTGGTGCCGGCCCCGCATACGATCGTGCAGGGCGTGCGCAAGCTGCCGCCGGCCACGCACATGACGGTGCATGCCGATGGCCGCACCGAGACGCACACCTGGTGGCAGCTGGACTTCGTGCACGACGCCGCCGACGAGGCCCGCACCTTCGAGGAGTGGCGCGACATGACGCTCGCCGCGCTGCGCGATGCGGTGCGCCTGCGTACCGTGGCCGATGTACCGGTCGGCGTGCTGCTGTCCGGTGGCGTCGACTCCAGCCTGATCACCGGGCTGCTCGCAGAAACGGGTACGCCCGACCTGCGCACCTATGCGATCGGCTTCGAAGCGGCCGGCGGCGAGGCCGGCGACGAGTTCCACTATTCCGATCTGGTGGCGCGGCACTTCGGCACGCGCCACGAGAAGATGATGATTCCCGCCGCCGATCTGCTGGCCGCGCTGCCGGATGCGATCCGCGCGATGAGCGAGCCGATGGTCAGCCACGACTGCGTGGCCTTCTATCTGCTGTCGGCCGCGGTCGCGCGCCATAGCCGCGTGGTGCAGAGCGGGCAGGGCGCCGACGAGGTGTTCGGCGGCTATCACTGGTATCCGCCGCTTGCGGCCAATGCCGATGCCGACGGCGGCGTCGCGGCCTATCGCAAGGTGTTCTTCGACCGTACGCAGTCGGAGATGGCCGAGCTGCTGTCGCCGCAATGGCTGGCCGACGATCCGAGCGGCCGCTTCCTGGCGGCGCATTTCGCCATGCCGGGCGCCGACAACGCGATCGACCGCGCGCTGCGGCTCGACACCACCGTGATGCTGGTCGAGGATCCGGTCAAGCGCGTCGACAACATGACGATGGCGCACGCGCTGGAGGCGCGCGTGCCCTTCCTCGATCACCGGCTGGTGGAGCTGGCCGCGCGCATGCCGGCGCGCCACAAGATCGCCGCGGGTGGCAAGCACGTGCTGAAGGAAGCCGCGCGTCAGGTAATTCCCGCCGAGGTGATCGACCGTCCGAAGGGCTATTTCCCGGTGCCGGCGCTGAAGTATCTGCGCGGCCCGTTCCTGGACTACGTGCGCGGCCTGGTCGACAGCGATGCGGCGCGCCAGCGCGGTCTGTATCGGCCGGGCGTGGTCGAGTCGATGCTGGCCGAGCCCGATGCCCACATCACGCCGCTCAAGGGTTCGAAGCTGTGGCAGGTCGCGCTGCTGGAGGCGTGGCTGCAGACGCATGGCCTGTGAGGGCTGCCATGACTGGCGAGAAAGCCGACAAAGCGGACAAAGCCGACAGAGCCGACAGAGCCGACAGAGCCGACAGAGCCGACAACGCGGCAGCGCCCGCCCCCCAGGATGAAGCCAACGGCCGCCGTGCGCGGCCGACACCCCGTGTCGGCAACGAGCGGGGCAAGCACATGGATAACAACGAGGAGAAAGATCGAATGTCGACCGTCAATGCGGAAGTCCGTCCGGCCAAGCCGTCGGTGCTGGCCGATTCCCTCCATCTCGGTGCGCCCGTCGATGGCGAAGGCCAGACGCCCCGCGCCGTGATGCACGATGCCGGCGGCGCGGCGGCGCAGCCGGATCCCTCGATGCAGCCGAGCCCTGCGCCGGCGCCGGTATCCGCGCGCCCGAACGCGATGCTCGACTGCGGCTGGGGCCGGCTGATGTTCGCCCCGTCGTTCGAGTCGCCGGCGCGGCTGGCCGCCGAACTGCAGCAGGAAGCGCCGGGCCGGCGCGATATCGCGCTGTATGTCGAAGCGCCGCAGCTGCTGCTGGCCGAGGCACCGCAGACGCTGTTTCTGGACCCGTCGCTGCTGTTCCGCCGCACGCTCGAAGACGGCGATGCGGCCGCGGCCGCCACCGGCGCGGCGGGCGTGACGATCCGCCGCCTGTCGACCCGCGCCGATATCGCCGCGATCAACCGCCTCTATTCGGCGCGCCACATGGTGCCCCTCGATCCCGCCACCGTCTGGCGCCAGCGCGATCATGACGCGGTGATCTACCTGATCGCCGAAGACGAGTCCACCGGCGACATCATCGGCTCGGCGATGGGCGTCGACCATCTGCTCGCCTTCGGCGACGAACGCGGCGGCAGCAGCCTGTGGTGCCTGGTGGTCGATCCGCAAACGCATCTGGCCGGTGTCGGCCAGGCGCTGGTGCGCGAACTGATCGCGCTGTTCGCCTCGCGCGGGCGCAAGCACCTCGATCTGTCGGTGCTGCACGACAACCAGCACGCGATCGGCCTGTACCACAAGCTCGGCTTCGTGCAGATCGACGGCTTCGTCGTCAAGCACAAGAACGCCATCAACGAGCCCTTGTTCGCCGGCTCCAGCGAGTGCGACAACCTCAATCCGTATGCCGCGCTGATCGTCAAGGAAGCGCGCCGGCGCGGCATCGGCGTCGAGATCATCGATGCGGACGCCGGCATCTTCAGCCTGCGCTACGGCGGCCGCGAGATTCTGTGCCGCGAGTCGCTGTCCGAGCTGACCGGCGCGGTCGCAATGACCTGGTGCCAGGACAAGGCGCTGACGCGCAAGCGGCTGGAGCAGGTTGGGCTGAAGGTGCCGGCGCAGCGCCAGGCCGCGACCGACGCCGAGAATCTTGCCTTCCTCGCCGAGCACGGATCGGTGGTGGTCAAGCCAGCCTTCGGCGAGCAGGGCCGCGGCATCAGCGTGGACGTTCGCACCGAGGATCATCTGCGCAGCGCGATCGACACCGCGCACCAGGAGGGCGGCACCGTGCTGCTCGAATCGTTCTGCCCGGGCCAGGACCTGCGCATCGTGGTGATCGGCTACGAGGTGGTCGCCGCGGCGATCCGCAAGCCGGCCGAGGTGGTCGGCGACGGGCAGGCCGACCTGAAGACGCTGATCGAGCGCCACAGCGCGCGGCGCAGCGCCGCTACCGGGGGCGAGAGCCGCATTCCGCTCGATGCCGAGACCGAACGCTGCCTGGCCGCACAGGGGCTGACGCTGCAATCGGTGCCGGCCGCCGGGCAACGCGTGCCGGTGCGCAAGACCGCCAACCTGCATACCGGCGGCACGCTGCACGACGTCACCGGCCAGCTGCATCCGGTGCTGCGCGAAGCCGCGCAGACCGCGGCGCGCGCGCTGCGCATCCCGGTGGTTGGCCTGGATTTCCTGGTGCCGGCCGCCGATCAGCCCGAGTACGTGATCATCGAAGCGAACGAGCGGCCCGGCCTGGCCAACCACGAGCCGCAGCCGACCGCCGAGCGCTTCGTCGATCTGTTGTTTCCCTTTACGTCCTGAATGACTTCCTGAATGACTTCCTGAGCGCGCGCGCCCAGGCATCGCCTATCCATGCAGAAACTGAAGATCGACCGGCTGTACCTGAAGACTGCGCTGCTCGAGCTGCTGTCCATTCCCAGCCCGGCGGGTTTGACCGACGAGATCGTGCACTACACCGCCCGCGTGCTCGACGGTCTCGACATTCCCTATCAGCTGACCCGGCGCGGCACCATTCGCGCGACGCTGCGCGGCAATAGCGCCAACAGCGGCATGGGGCCGGACTGCGCGATCGTCGCGCACCTGGACACGCTGGGCGCCATGGTGCGCGAGATCAAGCCCAACGGGCGGCTCGCGCTGGCGCCGATCGGCACCTGGTCCAGCCGCTGGGCCGAGGGCGGCCGCGTGACGCTGTTTACCGAGCACGGCCGGCATCGCGGCTCGGTGCTGCCGCTGCTGGCCTCGGGCCACGTCTACAACGAGGCGGTCGACACCCAGCCGGTCAACTGGGACCAGCTCGAGCTGCGGCTCGACGAACCCGCCTCGACGCCGGAGCAGCTGCGCGCGCTCGGCATCCAGGTCGGCGACTTCGTGGCCTTCGACGCCAATCCGGAGATTCTCGACAACGGCTATGTCGTCTCGCGCCATCTGGACAACAAGGCCGGCGTCGCGGCCGTGCTGGCCGCGCTGAAGGCGGTGCGCGAGAGCGGCGCGTCGGTGCCGATGGACTGCCACGCGGTGTTCACGCTGACCGAGGAGGTCGGCTCGGGCGCCACCGCGGTGATCGAGGACGACGTCAGCGAGGTGATCGGCATCGATATTGGTCCGGTGGCGCCGGGGCAGGGCGCGCGCGAGGAAGGCGTGACGATTCCGCTGATGGACTCGGCCGGTCCGCACGACTATCACTTGACGCGGCGCTTGCTGCGGCTGTGCGACGAGCATGGCATTCCCAGCCATCGCGACGTGTTCCGTTTCTACCATTCGGACGCGGGGGCCGCGGTCAGCGCCGGCCACGACGTGCGCACCGCGCTGCTGTGCTTCGGCGCCGATGCCTCGCACGGCTACGAGCGGACCCATCTGGACGTGCTGGTGCATCTGGCCGAACTGCTGACCGTCTATATCCAGAGCGGGCCCACGTTGCCGGAGGACCGCCAGCGCCGCATGGGCTCGGTGGCCGGCTTCTCGCATCAGCTCGATCCGCGCCAGCTGACGCGCAGCGAGACGCCGTTGCCGGATGCCGGCGAGCTGGTGCACACCCGCCGCGACAATCCGTCCGACAGTTCTTCCTGATGCCCGCGATACCTCTCGCGATGCCGTTTTCTCCGGAGCCGACGCCATGGATCTGAATTTCATCGACGCCGACAAGCTGCAGGCCACATGGGCCTATCTGTTGCAACTGGCGGTGCACCAGGGCCTCAATGTGCTGGCCGCCCTCGCCATCCTGCTGGTGGGCTGGTGGCTCAGCGGGCGTGCCCGCAACGCGGTGCTGCACGCCTTCGACCGCCCCCATGTCGACGCGACGCTGCGGCCGATGCTGGGCAGCGTCACGCAGTGGGTGGTGCGCGTCGTTACCGTGATCCTGGTGCTGTCGCAGTTCGGCGTGCAGACCGCCAGCATCATCGCGATGCTCGGTGCCGCGGGCCTGGCGATCGGGCTCGCGCTGCAGGGCACGCTGCAGAATATCGCCGCCGGCATCATGCTGGTGCTGCTGCGCCCGTTCCGCGTCGGCCAGTACATCGACGCCCAGGGCATCGCGGGCACCGTGCGCGAGACCGGGCTGTTCATGACCGAGCTGACCACCTTCGACGGCGTCTGCCTGCGCGTGCCGAACAACAAGATCTGGGGCAGTGCGATCACCAACTACAGCGAAAATCCGACGCGCCGGCTCGATATCGAGGTCACGGTGCCGTTCGGCGCCGACGTGCAGACCGCCCTCGGCGTGCTCCGCCGGATGCTCGCGGACGACAAGCGCGTGCACGAGGTGCCGGCGGCCGAGGCGATGGTCGTCAACTTCACCAGCGAGGGCGTGACGCTGAACGTGCGCTGCTGGACGTCGAACGACGACTACTGGAATCTGCGCTTTGCCTTCTACGAGCGCATCAAGCGCGAGCTGCAGGCGGTGGGCATCGATATCGCGGTGCCGGTGCAGGAGTTGCGCGTGCCGGGCAATGGCGAGCAGGGCGCGGTGGTGCTGAACCATACGCCGCACGCGTCGCCGCATGCCGCGCCGCATTCGTCGCCTCCCTCGGCCATCGGCACGCCGCGGCGCGCCTAGCGGGAAAGCATTGGGCGCGTGAGGCCCTGCGCATGTCGTTCCCGCGAAAGCGGGAATCCAGCGTCTTCGAAAAGACACTGGGTCCCCGCGTGTGCGGGGACGACGGGTTCAATCATGCTTCGCTCGCGAACAGCGTGCAGGCCCCTTCCTCGGCCGTGCTGACGTTGCGGCGGAAATTGCCGAACAGGTCGCGCCCGACGCCATGGCGATGGCGGGTCAGATCGGGCACGTCGATCGTGCGCGCTTCCCACTCGGCCTGCGGCACCAGCGCGGTCAGGATGCCGGCTGGCGCGTCGACGCGGATCATGTCGCCGTCGCGAACCTTGCCGATGGCACCGCCCTTCAGGGCCTCCGGGCAGACGTGGATCGCGGCCGGCACCTTGCCCGAGGCGCCCGACATGCGGCCGTCGGTGACCAGCGCCACGTGAAAGCCGCGGTCCTGCAGCACCGTCAGCGTCGGCGTCAGCTTGTGCAGCTCCGGCATGCCGCAGGCCGCCGGGCCCTGGAACGGCAGCACGGCGACGAAATCGCGTTCGAGCTCGCCGCGCTTGAAGGCGGCCAGCATGTCGTCCTGATGATGGAACACGCGCGCCGGCGCCTGCACCACCTGATGCTCGGCCTTGACTGCCGAGGTCTTGATCACCGCGCGTCCCAGATTGCCGTCCAGCACCTTGATGCCGCCGTCCGGCGCGAACGGCTCGCCGGCGCCGCGCACCACCGAGGCGTCCAGCGATTCGGTGGGGCCGTCGATCCAGACCAGCTTGCCGTCGCGCAGCGCCGGCTCGCGCGTGTAGTCCTCCAGGCCCTGGCCGACGATGGTCGTGACATCGTCATGCAGCAGGCCGCGCGCGAGCAGGCCGCGGATCACCAGCGCCAGGCCGCCCGCGGCCTGGAAGCCATTGACGTCGGCCTGGCCGTTTGGATAGACCCGCGCCAGCAGCGGCACTACGGCCGACAGCTCGTCGAAATCGTCCCAGGTCAGCATGATGCCGGCCACGCGTGCCATCGCGATCAGATGCAGCGTGTGGTTGGTCGAGCCGCCGGTGGCAAGCAGACCGACGATGCCGTTGACGAAGGCGCGTTCGTCCAATACCTGCGCGATCGGCGTGTAGCGCTCGCCCCCGTGGACCAGCCGCAGCGCCTGGCGCGCGGCCTCGCGCGTCAGCGCCTCGCGCAGCGGCGTGTGCGGGTTGATGAAGGCGGTGCCCGGCAGATGCAGGCCCATGATCTCCATCAGCATCTGGTTCGAATTGGCGGTGCCGTAGAAGGTGCAGGTGCCGGGCGAATGGTAGGACCTGCTCTCGGCTTCCAGCAGTTCCTCCCGCCCGATCTTGCCCTGCGCATACAGCTGGCGGATGCGGGCCTTTTCCTCGTTGGGGATGCCGGTCGGCATCGGCCCGCCCGGCACGAACACCGCCGGCAGATGGCCGAACGACAGCGCGCCCATTACCAGCCCGGGCACGATCTTGTCGCAGATGCCCAGGTACAGCGCGGCATCGAACATCTGGTGCGACAGCGCGACCGCGGTCGCCTGCGCGATCACGTCGCGCGAGAACAGCGACAGTTCCATGCCGTCCTGCCCCTGCGTCACGCCGTCGCACATCGCCGGCACGCCGCCGGCGAATTGCGCGGTGCCGCCGGCCTCCAGCGCGGTCTCCTTGAGCCAGGCGGGGAACTCTCCGAGCGGTTGGTGCGCCGAAAGCATGTCGTTGTACGAAGACACGATCGCCAGGTTGGGCCGTTCCTCGGCCTTCAGGCGGATCTTGGCGGGCTCCGGCATCGAGGCGAAGCCGTGGGCAAGGTTCGTGCAGGACAACTGCGCGCGTTGCACCTTGCTGCCGGCCATGGCTTGCGTGCGGGACAGGTAGGCCTGCCGCGTCGGTGCGCTGCGGGCCACGATGCGGGCCGTCACTTGTTCGAGTACGGGATGGGACATGGGGCTCTCTCCAGCGGAATTCTTCGATGTCGCGGGGAACGTTGCCGTTCAGCCTAGCGCATGTCATCGGGGCTTGCACGGAGCATGCCCGCCGCGCCGCGAGTCCACGCGCTGGCTGCCGCGTGGCTCGCAATGCGCCCGCGACTCACGTAAACTGGCCGCATCGGCCGCGCTACGGGGTCTCTATCAAGCGACAAGGAGGTCAGGGTGAGCATGCCCGATTTCGACATGGTGCTGGTTGGCGGCACCGGTGACCTGGCCAGGCGCAAACTGCTGCCGGCCTTGTTCGACGCGCATCGCGCCGGATTGTTGCATCCCGCGGCGCGCATTCTGGCCACGGGCAGCCATCCTTCCACTACCGAGGAGTACGTCGCCACGCTGGAGCAGGGCATGCGGCCCGGCCTCGAACACGCGCCGCCGGGCGACTGGGCCAGCTTCGTGCAGCGGCTGTGCTACGTGCAGGCCGACGCGCGGCAGCCGGAACACTTCGATGCGCTGGCGCGCAAGGTACTGTCCCGCCAGCCCGAGGTCGTGGTCTGCTACCTGGCCACCGCACCGCATCTGTTCGTGCCGATCTGCGAGCAGTTCGGCCGCACCGGCCTGAACCACCCCAATGTGCGCGTGGTCCTCGAAAAACCGCTGGGCCACGACCTCGATTCGAACGAGGCGATCAACGCGGCGGTGGCACGCTACTTCGCCGAGGAACAGATCTACCGGATCGACCACTACCTGGGCAAGGAGTCGGTGCAGAACCTGATGGCAATCCGCTTCGGCAACGCGCTGTTCGAGCCGCTGTGGCGCCGCGAGTGGGTGCAGGACGTGCAGATCACGATCGCCGAGGAGCTCGGTGTCGAGGGCCGGGGCGATTTCTACGACCAGACCGGCGCGCTGCGCGACATGGTGCAGAACCACCTGCTGCAGCTGCTGTGCATGGTCGCGATGGAGCCGCCCACCAGCCTGACCGAAGACGCGGTGCGCGACGAGAAGATCAAGATCCTGAAGGCGCTCAAGCCGATCTCGCCGCAGGAGGTCGCCGAGAAGACCGTGCGCGGGCAGTACCGCGCCGGAGCCATCGCCGGCAAGCCGGTGCCCGGCTATCTCGAGGAAGAAGGCATCGCGCCGGACAGCCGCACCGAGACCTTCGTCGCGATCAAGGCCGAGATCGCCAACTGGCGCTGGGCCGGCGTGCCGTTCTACCTGCGCACCGGCAAGCGGATGCAGTCGCGTGTCGCCGAGATCGTGATCCATTTCCGCGACGTGCCGCATGCGATCTTTCCGCGCCCGCTGACGCTGTCGCCGCAGAACCGGCTGGTGATCCGGCTGCAGCCCGAGGAAAGCATCCGGCTGTACTTTCTGGTCAAGCAGCCCGGCGACACGGTCGCGCTGACCCCGACCTCGCTCGATCTCGATTTCGCCAACTCGTTCAAGGTGCGCCGCGCCGGCGCCTACGAACGCCTGCTGCTCGACGTGATACGCGGACGGCTCGGCCTGTTCGTGCGCCGCGACGAACAGGTGCAGGCATGGCGCTGGGTCGAGCCGATCATCGATACCTGGGCCGAGAGTTCGCTGCCGCCCAAGCCCTATACCGCCGGCACCTGGGGGCCGGCGGCGTCGTCCGCGCTGCTGTCGCGCGACAACGCGCTGTGGCACGAGGAGGTTTGACCCCCCGCGTTGACGTCATCCCCTGCGTTCCAACGAACCCCGAACCCCGAATCCGGAAATCGCCATGCGCCGCTTCGAACATCCCTCGCTGCTCGACCAGGCCGAAGCGCTGGCCGCCTCCGTCAGCCACGCGCTCGACCTCGCCATCCAGGTCCGCGGACACGCGGTACTTGCCGTTTCGGGCGGGCGTTCGCCGGTGCCGATGTTCGAGCGGCTGCGCTATCGGCCGGTGCGCTGGGACGCGGTGACCATCACGCTGGTCGATGAGCGCGCGGTGCCGCCCGGACACGAGGACAGCAACGCCCGTCTCGTGCAGGAGCATCTGCTGCATGATGCCGCGGCCGCGGCCAGCTTCGTGCCGCTGATCGCCGATGCGCTCGAGGCATCCGAGCCCGCGCGGGCGGTGGTGCGCCTCAATGCCGCGTTTCGCCAGCCCGACGTAGCGGTGCTCGGCATGGGCGAGGACGGCCATACCGCCTCGCTGTTCGCCGATGCGCCGGAGCTGGGCGAGGCGCTGAACGGCGATACGCCCTGCTATGTGGTGACGCGCCCGGCCAGCGCGCCGCATGCGCGCGTGACGCTGAATCTGGCCGCCCTGCTGGCCGCCGAGCGCGTGTTCCTGGCGTTTGCCGGCGCGGCCAGGGCCGAGGTGTTCGAACGCGCGCTGCAGCAGCCCGGGCCCGCGTTGCCGGTGGGGCTGGTGGCCAGCCGGCATCGCTACGGCTTCGACGTGTTCACCGCGTGAAAGCGCCGCCCGAATTCGCTGACTCAATACGCTGACTCAATACGCCGACTCAATACGCCGCCTGAACGCGCCGTCCGGATACGTAGCCCGAATGCACGCGTTGCCGCCACGGCCCGATTTTCGCCCGATGTTTCCCGCCCTGCGATGACTACCTACCCCCGCCTGCTCGCCGATGTCGGCGGCACCAATGTCCGCTTCGCCCTGCAGACCGCGCCCGATGCGATCGGACCGGTCACCGCGCTGAAGGTCGCCGACTATCCGTCGCTGGAGGCGGCGATGCGGCAATACCTGTCGCAGCTGTCCGGTCCGCAGCCGCGCCACGCGGCGATCGGGCTGGCCAATCCGGTCACCGGCGATCGCGTCAAGCTGACCAACCACGCGTGGGCGTTCTCGATCGAGGCGGTGCGCCAGGCGCTGGGACTCGAGACGCTGCTGGCGTTGAACGATTTCACCGCGCTGGCGCTGGCCCTGCCGTACCTGCAGCCCGGCGAGCTGGCGCCCGTGCGTGCCGGCACGCCCGCGGCCGACACGCCGCTGGCCCTGATCGGCCCCGGCACCGGTCTCGGCGTGTCCGGCCTGATCCCCGGCCGCCATGGTGCGGGGCCGGTGGCGCTGGCGGGAGAGGGCGGGCACGTCGAACTGATGCCCGCCACCGACGACGAGTGGATCGCCTGGCATGCCGCGCATCGCGAGCACGGCCGCGTCTCGGCCGAACGGCTGCTGTCGGGCATGGGACTGTCGCATACGCATGCCGCGCTGGCCGCAGAAACGGGTACGCCCGTGCGCGTGCCGCTGACTGCGGCGGAGGTGACCGAGGGCGCCTTGCAGCGGGGCGACGCGCTGTGCCAGCGCGCGCTCGCGGTGTTCTGCGGGCTGCTCGGTTCGGTGGCGGCGGATGTGACGCTGATCCTCGGCGCGCGCGGCGGCGTCTATATCGGCGGCGGCATCGTGCCGCGCTTCGTCGACGCGCTGGCAGCATCGAGCTTCAACGCCCGCTTCGTCGACAAGGGGCGCATGCGTGCGTTCCTCGAGCCGGTGCCGGTGCAGGTGATCACCGCGCAGTTTCCCGCGCTGCCGGGGCTGGCCCACGCGCTGGCCGAAGCGGTCGATCGGCAATGAGCCGCCGCGGCGGCCCGCAGTGGCGAACCAACGGAGCGAAGCGATGCGCGTGCTGCTGATCGAAGACGACACGATGATCGGCGATTCCGTGCGGCTGGCGCTGCGTCAGGAAGGCTTCGCGGTGGATTGGGTGCGCGATGGCGAGGCCGGCCTGTCGGCTGCCACGCAACCGCCCGGCGTCGGCGCCGGCGGCGCAGCCGAAGGACAGCACGATCTGGTGCTGCTCGATCTCGGCCTGCCGCGCCGTTCGGGCCTCGATGTGTTGTCCGGCATGCGGGCGCGCGGCGTTGCCACGCCGGTGCTGATCCTGACCGCGCGCGATGCGGTCGCCGATCGCGTCGCCGGTTTGAACGCTGGCGCCGACGACTACCTGGTCAAGCCCTTCGACCTGCAGGAACTGGTGGCGCGCATCCACGCGCTGGCGCGGCGCGCGCAAGGCCGCGCCGAGCCGCTGGTGCGCTACGGCGCGATCGTGCTCAATCCCGCCACGCGCGAGGTCACGCTGTCCGGCGAGCCGGTCCATCTGTCGGCGCGCGAATACGCGTTGCTGGCGGCGCTGCTGGCCCGGCCCGGCAAGGTGTGGTCGGTGCAGCAGCTGCAGGAGAAGCTGTACGGCTGGGACGACGAGGTCGGCAGCAACACGGTCGAGGTCTACATCCACGCGCTGCGCAAGAAATTTGGCCAGGGTTTGATCCGCAATATCCGTGGCGTCGGTTATGTCTGTCCGAAGCTCGAGGAAGGCGCGCAGCAGGGCGACAAGGGCGGCGGCAAGGACGCCGGCAAGGACGGCGGCGAAGAGCACGAAGCCGCCGGAGGAGCGCGCTGATGCGATCGATCCAGCGAACCCTGCTGTGGTGGCTGGCGCTCGGCCTGCTGGCCGGCATCGCCGCCGCCACCGCGCTGATCTACGGGCAGGCCCGGCAGGAGGCCAACGCGCTGTTCGACTACCAGATGCGCCAGGTCGCGCTCGCGCTGCCGAGCCAGTTCAGCGGTCCGGCGATGCCATCGCTGTCGCCGCCGCTGCCGCCCGGCACCGACAATCTGTTCCGCTCCGACGAGGATGTGGTCATCCATATCTGGGACGGCACCGGCCGCAGCCTCTATCTGTCGCATTCGCGGCCGTTGCTGCCGCCGCGCGCCGAGCTCGGCTTCTCCAATGTGCGCACCGACGATGGCGAGTTCCGCATCTACAGCGTGCAGCTCGGGCCGGCGGTGGTGCAGATCGCGCAGCCGATGAGCGCGCGCCGCGAAGTGGCCGCGCGAATGGCGCTGCGCACCGTGGCGCCGCTGCTGTTGCTGCTGCCGCTGCTCGGCTGGATGGTCTGGCTGGCGGTCGGCCGCGGGCTGCGGCCGGTGCGCGAGATCGCGCGGCAGGTCGGCAAGCGCGATGCCAACGCGCTGTCGCCGCTGGCGGTCGCCGAGATGCCGGCCGAGATCGCGCCGCTGACCGAGGCGCTCAACCTGTTGCTGGCGCGGCTGTCCGACGCGATCGACACGCAGCGCGCGTTTATCGCCGATGCCGCGCACGCGCTGCGCACGCCGCTGACCGCGCTGCAGCTGCAGGCGCAACTGGTCGAACGCGCCGACAGCGAGCCGGCGCGCCGCGAGGCGGTCGGCAATCTGCGGGACGGACTCGAGCGGCTGACGCATCTGGTGACGCAATTGCTTACGCTGGCGCGCCATGAGCCTGGCGCGGTCGTCGCGGGCCAGCAGCCGGTCGCGTTGCGCGAGCTGGCCGCGACGGTGGTCGGCGAGATGACGCAGGCCGCGCTGGATCGGAATATCGACCTGGGGCTCGACGCCAGCGGCGGCGACAACGGCGACGATGGTGGCAATGATGGCAATGGTGGCAATGGTGGCGATGGTCGCAAGGCTGGCGATGCTGGCGATGCAGACGCGGCCGGGCTGACCGTGCAGGGCGATCCCGACGCGCTGCGCATCCTGCTGACCAATCTGATCGACAACGCGCTGCGCTATGTGCCCGCAGGCGGCAAGGTCGACGTGCGCGTGCAGCGTGCGGACGCGGGCCGCGTTGCGCTGATCGTCGCCGACAACGGTCCCGGCATCCCGCCCGAGCAGCGCGCCCGCGTGCTGGATCGCTTCTACCGCTTGCCCGATGCGCCGAGCGGCGGCAGCGGCCTGGGCCTGGCCATCGTCGACGAGATCGCCCAGGTGCATCGCGCCACGGTGTCGCTGGAAGATAACGCGCCGGGGCTGCGCGTGCGGGTCGTGATTCCGGAAGCCGGCAACGCGCAGGGCGCGCGCCGCAATTAGGCCACTGCCTCGACGCGCTGCCGCGCTCCTGTCGAAAAGCGTACCCGTTTCTGCGTACGCGTGTGACCGACTTTTTCCCGGCCCCTTCCGACCGCTTCGCTCGTTTCACACTGCTTCAGGAGGTACTCATGCAGATCGATCTCACCGGCAAGACCGCGCTGGTCACTGCCTCGACCGCCGGCATCGGGCTGGCCATCGCCATTGGCCTCGCGCGCAGCGGCGCCACGGTCATCGTCAACGGCCGCGAGCAGGACACCGTCGAGGGCGCCATCGCGGACGTGGTGCGCGAAGTGCCGGGCGCCTCGGTGCGCGGCGTCGCGGCCGATGTCGGCAGCGCCGAGGGTTGCGACGCCATCGTGGCCGCGGAGCCGGCGGTGGACATTCTGGTCAACAACGCCGGCATCTACGGTCCGCGCGACTTCTACGAACTGAGCGACGAGGACTGGACCCGCATCTTCGATGTCAACGTGATGTCGGGCGTGCGGCTGGCGCGGGCGTATACCGCCGCAATGGCGGCAAGCGGCTGGGGCCGCGTGGTCTTCATCTCGTCGGAGTCGGCGCTGAACACGCCGGAGGACATGATCCACTACGGCTTTTCGAAGACCGCGCAGCTGGCGGTATCGCGCGGACTTGCCAAACGGCTCAGCGGTACCGGTGTCACAGTCAATGCCGTCTTGCCGGGGCCGACGCTGTCGGACGGCCTGCGCGAGATGCTGCGCGAGGACGCGGACAAGGCGGGGCTGTCGATCGAAGAGGCGGCCGCCGAGTTCGTCAAGGCGCATCGGCCCAGTTCGATCATCCAGCGCGCGGCCACGGTGGAGGAGGTCGCGCACATGGTGGTCTACGTCTGTTCGCCGCAGGCATCGGCGACTACCGGCGCCGCGTTGCGGGTCGATGGCGGCGTGGTGGACACCATCGCTTGATGCCGGGGCGCGAGCGCGCTGCATCCGCGCGGCGATGACGAGACGTCGAGGCATCGAAGAGCCTTGATTCGACTGATATTGTGTACGCAGAAACGGGTACGCTCGGCACGCCACGCGGCCTCGGACCGAGTTCGCACGACGCAGAAACGGGTACGGTGCGCGCCGCGCATGGCAGGCGGCCGCTGCGGATTGCCCGCCCGATTCGTGCCATGCCCGGACTGTCTTTGGCCCGCCAGGGGCACTTTGTGCGGGCCATGAGGCTGTCGATGCGGCTGCCCATGCGGCCCGCAGAAACGGGTACGCTTGCCGAAAGCCGTGCGCAGAAACGGGTACGCTTTGGCGCCCATGGATGCGCCGGCAGCGATGAAACGAAAACACCGGCGCGCATGGCGATGCCATGCCGCGCCGGTGTCGTTGTTTCAGATCTGTATCAGACTCGTATCAAACTTCGGCCGGCTCCGATGCGGCGGTGCGCGCAGCCACCACCGGCGCGAGCGGGCGCGCCATCCGCGGCGCCTGCGGCAGCGGACCGCAGAAGCCGAAGTCCACTTCCGGCACGCGGCCGCTGATCAGTTCGGCGATTGCCCGTCCCGAGCCGCAGCCGTGGGTCCAGCCCAGCGTGCCGTGGCCCGTGTTCAGGTACAGCCCCTGCACCGCGCTCGCGCCGATATACGGCACGTTGCCCGGCGTCGCGGGACGCAGGCCGGTCCAGTAGCGCGCCAGTTCCGGACGGCTGACACCGGGGAAGATCTCCAGCGTGCGCCGTACGATGGCCTCGCAGCGTACCGGGTTCAACTCCATCGAATAGCCGTTGAGCTCGGCGGTACCGGCGATGCGCAGCCTGTCGCCCAGCCGCGAGAACACCAGCTTGTACTCGTCGTCGGTCAGGCTGACTGTCGGCGCGCGCTCGGGATCGAGCACCGGCAGCGTCGCCGAATAACCCTTGGCCGGATAGATGTCGAGCTTGATGCCGAGCGGGCGCGCGAGCATCGGGCTGAAGCTGCCGAGCGCGAGCACATAGGCATCGGCCTGCTCGACGGTGTAGGCGCCGGTCTCGTCGGCGATCTCGACGCCGCGCATGCGGCCGCCTTCGGCCAGCAGCCGCTGCACGCGCACGCCATAGCGGAAACGCACGCCGCGCGCCTCGCACAGCGCGGCCAGGCCGGTGGTGAACCGGTGTACGTCGCCGGACTCGTCCTCGCTGGTGTAGGTGGCGCCCGCCAGCCGCGGTTTGATCGCGGCCAACGCCGGTTCAAGCTGCACCACCTCGTCGGGACCGATCACGCGGCGTTCGCAGCCGAGCTCGCGCATGATGCGCGCCGGCTCGATGGCCGCGTCGAATTCCTTCTGGCTGGTGTAGAAGTGCAGGATGCCGCGGCTCAGGTGATCGTATTCGATGCCGGTCTCGGCGCGCAGCGCCTGCAGGCTGGCGCGGCTGTAGGTGCCGAGGTTGAGCAGCTGGATCATGTTGCGGGTGGAACGCCGGGCCGGACATTCGCGCAGGAATTTCAGGCCCCACGCCCATTGCGCCGGGTCGGCACGCAGGCGGAACAGCAGCGGCGCGTCCTCGCGTCCCAGCCAGCTCAGGAGTTTGAGCGGTGCGGAGGGATTGGCCCAGGGTTCCGCATGGCTGACCGAGATCTGGCCACCATTGCCGAAGCTGGTTTCGCGTGCCGCGCCGGCATTGCGCTCGAGCACCACGACCTCGTGGCCGGCCTTGGACAGATACCACGCCGAGGCCACGCCGATCACGCCGGCCCCCATTACGATGACTTTCATTTCAGGCTCCAGGATGCAAAAAGGGGCAGCCGGCCGGCATCGTCGATGCCAACGCGGCTGCCCCCACTGTCCTTTTGCCTGAGAGATTCACCGTGTCCACCCGGACCCGGCTTGCCCCTTCGGCGGCCGTCATCGTCGATAGCGGATGGCAGCGCTCTCCAGTTCGTTGTCCTCTCCAGTCTTCGGTACCTGAGCGTTTCGGGGGTACGCCTTCGGCAGCGCTGCCGCCGCGCTGTCGCGCCGCAGGCTCGCGTTCTCCTGGATGGGCGGACAGTAACACGGCGCGGCGCCGGCCGCAACGCGAGTTACCTGCGACCGGATGGCGCCCCGCCTTGCCTGCGTGCCTGCTTGTTGGCGTACATCGCCTGATCGGCCTGCGCCAGCAGGTCGGCGATGCCGGCATGCCGGGCCGGATCGAAAGCGACCGCGCCGGCGCTGAAATCGAGCTGGTAGCCGCGCTGGCTCTGCGCGTTGTACGCGTCCACGCGTTGCCGAAAGCGGGCCAGCATCTCGTCGCACTGGTCGGTAGAGGCATCGACCAGCAGCACGACGAACTCGTCGCCGCCCAGCCGTCCGATCAGATCGGAGTCGCGAAAGGCCTGGCGCAACTGGTCGGCAAAGGCCGACAGCGCCAGATCGCCCTCGGCATGGCCGAAGCGGTCGTTGATGGCCTTGAAGCCGTCCATATCGAAGAACAGCAGCGTGACCGGCATCGCCTGGCGCTGGCAGACCGCCAGCGCATGCTGCGCCAGCGCCGAGAAGCCGCGCCGGTTCGACAGCATGGTCAGGTCGTCGATCGAGGCCAGCTGGGCCGACTCCAGTTCCTGCTCGGCCAGGCGTCCCAGATCGTGCAGCAGGGCCTGGTCGTCGTTATCGAACTCGCGTGGCTCGGTGTCGATCAGGCACAGCGTGCCGACCTTGGCGCCGCCGCGCACGGCGAGCGGGCAGCCCGCGTAGAAGCGCACGCCCGGTGCGCCGGTGACCAGCGGATTGTCGTGAAAGCGCTGGTCCTGCAGTGCGTCGGGCACGATCAGCAGATCGTCGCGCAGGATCGCGTGGCCGCAGAACGACTGCTCGCGCGGCGTCTCGCGCACGGCCAGGCCGAACGAGGACTTGAACCACTGGCGCTTGGCGTCGACCAGGCTGACCAGCGCGATCGGCACGTCGAACAGCCGCCTGGCCAGCCGCGTCAGCCGATCGAAGCGTTCTTCGGCGGCGGTATCCAGGATGTTCAGCGAGTACAGCGCGTCGAGGCGCCGCGGGTCATCGGCGGGAATGGGAGCAGGAATCATCTCGTCAATGCGATCGTCGTTACCCCGATCGTCGTCGGCCCGTCTGACGCGGGTTTGTCGCCGGCCGCTGCGGCGTCGCGCGGCCGGTCGATAAGGTCGTTCAATGGCAGGCCGGCGCTACACCTCGCGCGTCATCCCCTTCAGATCGATCCACTGTTCGAACTGCTCGGCGGTGACATGGCCCGAGGCGATCGCCGCCTCGCGCAGCGACAGATTGCGCGCAACGGCGAGCTTGGCGATCTCGGCCGCCTTGTCGTAGCCGATATGCGGGTTCAGCGCGGTGACCGGCATCAGCGACCGTTCGAGCAGCTCGGCGATGCGCGCGCGGTCCGCTTCGGCGCCGGCCACCATATGCTCGGCGAAGCTGGCCGCCGCGTCGGCCAGCAGTGTAACCGACTGCAGCAGGCTGTAAACGATGACCGGCTTGTAGGCGTTCAACTCCAGCGTGCCGAGGCCGTTGGCCAGCGTGATGGTGGTGTGGTTGCCGATCACGCGGCAACAGACCATCGCCAGCGCCTCGGCCTGGGTCGGATTGACCTTGCCCGGCATGATCGACGAGCCGGGCTCGTTGGCCGGCAGCTGCAGCTCGGCGAAGCCGGCGCGCGGGCCCGAGCCAAGCAGCATGAAATCGCGCGCGATCTTCAGGAAGGACGACGCCGTGGTGTTCAGCGCGCCCGACAGATCGGCCAGCGCGTCGTGCGCGGCCTGCAGCGCGTAACGGTTGGCAGCCGGTTCGAACGGCAGGCCGGTGTAGTCCGCCAGTGCGCGTGCGAACGCGGCGGCAAATCCCGGCGGCGCATTGAGTCCGGTGCCGACCGCGGTACCGCCCTGCGGCACCGGCATCGCGCGCAGCACGGCCTGGTGCAGCCGCGCCTGGGCGTCGGCGACCTGCGCCTGGTAGCCCGAGAACTCCTGGCCCAGCGTCAGCGGCACAGCGTCCTGCAGATGGGTGCGGCCGACCTTGACGATATCGGCGAAAGCCTCGACCTTGCTGCCCAGCGTCTTCTGCAGCGTCTCCAGCGCCGGCAGCAGCTGGCGCTGCACTGCGCGCGCCGCGGCGATGTGCATCGCGGTCGGGAAGCTGTCGTTGGACGACTGGCTCGCGTTGACGTGGTCGTTGGGATGAACGGGACGTTTGCTGCCGACCTCGCCGCCGAGCAGCTGGATCGCCCGGTTGGCGATCACCTCGTTCAGATTCATGTTGGTCTGCGTGCCGGAGCCGGTCTGCCAGACGGACAGCGGAAACTCGTCGGGCCACTGGCCGGCGATGATCTCCTCGGCGGCCTGTTCGATCGCCTGCGCCAGCCCCGCGTCCAGCACGTTCAGCTCACGGTTCGCGCGCGCCGCGCACAGCTTCAGGATCGCAAAGGCCTCGATCAGCGCCGGCGGCATCTTTTCGTTGCCGATGCGGAAGTTCTGGCGCGAGCGCTCGGTCTGCGCACCCCACAGGTGCTCGGCGGGGACGGGTACCTGGCCCAGGCTGTCCTGTTCGATGCGGGTCGCGGGGGGCTGCTGGTCTGACATGACTGGCTCCTGTGGACGAACGGGTCGGATCGATTTTTCAGGCTTTCTAGGATACGCCGCCGGGGCGGCCGACGCAGAGTGCGGCGCCGGAGGCGAAGGTGGCGCTAGAAGCGGGCTTCCCGGGACCGGCTCGCCAGCTCCGGCGGCCCGATCTCGAAGCGTCCGCGGCCAGCGTCCTTGGCGCGGTACAGCAGCGCATCGGCCTCCTTGGCCAGCTGCTGCCACGTGATCGGGCCGCCCTGGTACAGCGCGATGCCGATGCTGACATTGACGTCGACAAAGGCGCCTTCGATGAAGAAGCGGCGGCCGACCGAATGCAGGATCGCGCCGGCGACGCGCACCGCGACATCGGGCCGGTCGATGTCCTCCATCACGATGGCGAACTCGTCTCCGCCCAGGCGCGCCACCGCGTCGCGCTCGCGCACGCAGCGCTGCACCCGCTTGGCAAAGCTCTGCAGCAGCTGGTCGCCGGCCGCGTGGCCGTAGACGTCGTTGACCGCCTTGAAGCGGTCCATGTCGAGGTACAGCAGTGCCATCAGGCGATCCTGCGAGCGGCTGCGAGCCATCGCCTCGGCGAGCCGCGTCTCGAAGGCGCTGCGGTTCAGCAGCTGCGTCAGGTGATCGAGGCGCGAGATCTGCGCCAGCCGCAGCGTCTCGAGCTTGCGCGCGGTGATGTCCTGCACATGGACATGGACGCCCTCGACGCGGCTGCCGTCGGCGCTCCATTCGGGACGGAAATTGGTCTCGGTGCAGTGATAGTCCGGATCGTGAAACTCGGTCTCGAAGGTGACCGCGGTCCCGGCCAGTGCCTGCTGCAGGTAGGGCTGGATGCGGGCGTAGCGCGCCTCGCCCAGCAGTTCGCGCAGCGTCATGCCGCGCAGCTGGTCCAGCGGGATGCCGAAGGTGCGCTCGTAGGCGAGGTTGTTGAAGACGTAGCGCTCGTCGGTGTCGATGAAGGCGAGCAGCGAGGGCAGGGTGTCGGTGACCGCGCGCAGGCGCGCCTCGCTGCGGTGCAGCTGCTCGCGCCGCTCGCGCACGTCGCGCATCAGCCGGGCGAAGGCGCGCGCCAGCACGCCGATCTCGTCGTGGCGATGGGTCGACAGCCGCTCATAGGCCGACAGGTCCCGCGCGCTGTCGCGCACCACGCGCCGCAATTGCGCCAGCGGCGCGAACATCCAGTGGACCGCGAACCAGTTCAGCATCGCCACCATCGCGACCGCGACCGCGGACCACAGCAGGAAGCGCTGCTGCATCGCGTGCAGGGGCTGGAAGGCCTCCTTGGCCGGCAGCACCGCGACCAGTTCCCAGCCGGTCGTCGCCATCAAATAGCGTGCGATCACCGGCTCGCGCGGCGTCAGGAATTCGAAGGTGGCCGGATGCGCCTGCACGCCGCAGGTCTCGCCCTGCGCGCGCGCCGGCCGTCCCACCTGCTGCTGCAGCCGGTGCTGGACGTAGACCGGCTGTGGCCCGGCAGAGACCAGGCAATAGAAACCGGTGCTGCCGATCGGGCTGTGCGGCACCTCCACCAGGAAGTTCGAGCGCGCCATGTCGATCCATCCGCCCACCAGTCCGAGGAAGGTCTTGTCGTCCGAGACGATCGGCACGGCCAGCAGCACGCCGACCGAACCGTCGGCCCGCGCCCGGATCGGCGGGCTGATCACCGGCGCCAGCGTGCGCGCGGCCTCGCGAAAGTAAGTGCGATCCGCGACCGACACCACGGTGCCGTCGCGGGCCAGCAGCATGCCTTTGGCGTCGACCACGACGGCGCTGTTGAAGGTGCCGGGAATCGGCAGCGCACGGCTGAGCATGGCCTGCAGCTCGGCTCGCGGCGCATCCATCTTCGTGCTGAATTGCGGGGCCAGGTGTTCGAGCAGGACCAGGCGGTCGGTGACCGCCGAGTCGAGCTGCTCCGCCGTCAGCTTGACCACCGAATCCTGCTGGGCCTGCAGTGCGTCACGCAGGTCGGCATGGGCCGATTGCAGCGAGCCGACCACAATGGCGGCACCGAGCACGGTTGACAGACCGGCCGTGACCAGCGCGATGCGGGTCGTCAACGACAGCGCGAAACGCGGACGACGCGACTGTGGCGCAGCAGCCTGCGCGCGGCGATCGTCGTTCGGTGTGTCGTGCGGTCCTTTCTGCGGTGCGTTGGGCGAGGCGTCGAGCAAGGGGGGACGGTGCATGCGTGCCCGCAAGGGCGTTCCCCGGGGTCGGCGGGTTCCGTAGGCGTCACCGTATCACATCGAGCGGCATGGTGCGAGTAGCGGCCCTCGGGGGCTGGCGGCTGTCGCAAAGTGCACTGCGCGCGGTATAGTCCAAGCCGTGATCCGAGCCTGGACGCCAGCGGCATCGGTGCCGGTCACGACCCTGGCGCCACGCTGCGGCGCTCCAATCCAGGCCGCCCCGGCCCGCTTTGCTATTGCGATGAAATTGCCTTCGCTTCCTCCCGCCGTCCTGGCTCTGCTGGTCGTGGCCGCCGGCGCCTGCGTCACCGCGGTGGCCGCCGTGCAGACCGCCGCGTGGAGCGAGCGGGCCGCCACGCAGCGGCTCGATGCGATGCTGGCGGCGAGCGTGATGGCGGTGCGTCAGCGGCTCGATACCGGCGAGCGTCTGCTGCGCGGGGCCAGCGGCCTGCTGGCGGCGCATCCCGAAACCACGCGCGACCAATGGCGGGCCTATATGCTCGGCACGCAAGTCGACGATCTGCCGCCAGGCATCCATTCGGTCGGCTTTGCCAGATTGACCGAGGCGTCCGGCCTGGACGCGCTGATCGATTCGGTCCGCGCCGACGGCCTTCCCGCCTTCGATGTGTTTCCGCGCGGCGAGCGCGAGGTCTACGCGCCGGGCGTCTATGTCGAGCCCTTCGCCGGCCGCACCCTCGGCGCGCTCGGCTTCGACCATCTGTCCGAGCCGGCACGCCGCGCCGCGGCCGAAGCGGCGCGCGACGCGATGCAGGCCCGCATGACATCGCGCGTGACGCTGCTGCGCGAGGCGCATCGCAGCGTCGCGCCGCAGGGCACGGTGCTGTACCTGCCGGTCTACCGCAACGGCATGCCGCTCAACGCGGTGGAAGAGCGCCGGCAGGCCCTGCTCGGCTATGTCTATGCCGCCTTCCGGCTCGGCGATCTGCTGGCCGACGCCGCCGCCATTCATGGCGGCAAGCTGTCCCTGTCGCTGTATCAGGGGCGCCCCGCCGGCGCAGCCAACACGTTGCTGCTGGCCCGCGCGGGCGGCGAGGCGGCACCGCGCACGCATACCCATCCGCTGCGCCAGCTCGACCGGGAGATGTCGTTCGGCGGCCAGGTCTGGACCGTACGCGCCACTACGCTGCCGGCCTTCGAGGACGGGGGTCCGGGACAGCCGGTACCGCTGGTGACCGCCGGCGGGGCGCTCGGCACCGGGCTGCTCGGCTGGCTGGTGTGGCACCTGGCCGTGCGGCGCCGCACGGCCGAACGCGCCAGGCAGTCGGCCGACGTGGTGGCGCAGCGGCATGCCCGCCTGCTCGATCACGCGCCGATCTGCGTGATTGCTTTCGACCGGCACGGCACGATCACCTCGATCAACCGGCCCGGCGAGCAGATGCTGTGGTATCAGGCGCACGAGCTGGTCGGACGCATCCCGTACAGCGCGCTGCACGAGCCCGGCGAACTGGCCGCGCGTGCTCGCGCGTTGTCCGCCGAGCTTGGCCAGCCGGTGGCGCCCGGCTTCGACGCGCTGATCGCCAAGCCGCGTCTGGGTCTGGTCGACGAACACACCTGGCACTACGTCCGCAAGGGCGGCTCCATGCTGCCGGTGCAATTGACGCTGTTGCCGCTGCCGGGGACGGGGCCGGAGGGCGGCCTCGGCAAGCACCCGGGCCAACCCGAGCAGGATGGTACCGGCGGCTATCTGGCGATCGCGCACGATCTGACCGAGCGGCGGCGCGCCGATGCCTATATCGATCACCTCGCGCACCACGACACGCTGACCGGCCTGCCCAACCGCGACTACCTGAGCGGGCGCGCCGACGCGTTGCTGCAGGCGATCGGCGCCCGTGACGGACGGGTCGCGCTGCTGCTGATCGATCTGGACCAGTTCAAGCGCATCAACGATTCGCTGGGACACCACGTCGGCGACGACGTGCTGCGCACGATGGCCGACCGGCTGCGCGCCGCCGTGCGCCGTGCCGATCTGGCGGCGCGGATGGATGGCGATGAGTTCGCCGTGGTGTTGACCGATATTGCCGACGAAAGCGAGGCGGAACTGGCGGCGGCCAAGATCGTGGCGCGGCTTTCCGAGGAGTTGCGCTTGGGCGGGGTGCGGCTGCGCGTCACGCCGTCGATCGGCATGGCGCTGTTCCCGACCGACGGCAATACCGTCGCCGATCTGCTGCAAGGCGCCGACGCGGCGCTGCATGCGGCCAAGCAGGGCGGCCGCGCGCAGGTGCGCCGCTTCTCGCGTGACATGAAGGAGGCGTCGCTGGCCCGCTTCACCATCGAAGGCATGCTCAGGCGCGCCCTGGTGGAGCAGGAATTCACGCTGCGCTATCAGCCGCTGGTCGACACCGCCAGCCAGCGCATCGTCGGCGTCGAGACGCTGATCTCGTGGCATACCCCCGAGCGCGGCGCGATGCAGCCGGCCCAGTTCATCCCGATCGCCGAGCAGTGCGGGCTGATCGTGCCGATCAGTGAATGGGTGTTGGCAACCGCGTGCCGCGAGATTCAGACGCTGCGGATGCGCACCGGCATCGATCTGGAGGTTGCGGTCAATATTTCGCCGCCGCATCTGCAGCAGGCCGACTTCCCCGCGCTGGTCGACCGCTGCCTGCGCGAAAGCGGCCTGCCGGCACGCAATCTGGCGATCGAAGTCACCGAGGGCATCCTGATCGAAGGCACGCCGCAAACCATCGAGGCGTTCCGCGGCATTCGGGCGCTCGGCGTGGGCCTGTCGATCGATGACTTCGGCACCGGATATTCGGGGTTGAGCTATCTGACACGGCTGCCGATCAACAAGCTGAAGATCGACCGCTCCTTCGTCGCCAATCTGGCCGACGCCAACGGCAATGGCGAGGACCGTGCCGTGGTGGCGGCGATCATCGCGCTGGGTCATCAGCTGCGTCTGCAGGTGGTGGCCGAAGGCGTGGAAACCGCCGACCAGTTCCGCTTCCTGCGGGAGCAGGGCTGCGATGCCGTGCAAGGCTTCCTGTTCGGCGCCGGCGTGCCGCTGGCGGAGCTGATTGCGCGCTGCGAGCGGGGGGTGAACGTGCAAACGGTCTAGGGCCGGGTCGATCCGGTCCGCAGAAACGGGTACGTTTCCTCGTTGGGGCGCTCGTTGCGGTGTCCGCTCGCCGCGACGGGACAAAAAAAGAAGCCGCCAGTTGCCTGGCGGCTCGTCGGGAATGCGTCGGAGGGGTCAATTAACTCTGGCGCAGACCAGAGTTTAATTTCACTTAAGGCGTTTTGTCACTGCTTGTAATATTTACCCTTTCCGTTGTGGGGTCAAGCTGATGCCATCGTGCAACAGTTGCGCCCTTACATCGCCTTACATCGCCCTACATCGGCCACCTTGGCTTCCCGGTCGCGCCCGCAGACGATGCGCATGTCCGAAAACGGCTTGCCATTGGCGGCCTGCGGGCGTCAAATCCGCGCATCCGCCTCCCAGCCGGTCACCACCGCGCCCATTCCACTCATGACTGCCGCCGATTTCATCCGCCTGCTCTCGCTGTCCGCCATCTGGGGCGCCAGCTTCCTGTTCATCCGTGTCGGCGCCCCGGTGCTCGGCCCGCTCACCGCAGCCTTCGTCCGCGTTGTGATCGGTGCGCTGGCGTTGGCCGCCATCCTGGCCGTGCTCCGTGTTCGCTGGGACATGCGCGGCAAATGGACCCGCGTGATGGTGCTGGGCGCCATCAATTCCGGCATCCCTTTCGTCATGTACTCGATCGCCGCGCTGTGGCTGCCGGCCGGCTATTCGGCGGTGTTCAACGCGATGACGCCGCTAATGGGCGTGCTGATCGGCGCGCTGTTCTTTGCCGAGCGCATGACGCTGGCCAAGGCCGCGGGCGTACTGATCGGTGTGGCGGGCGTGGCGGTATTGACGCGAACCGGCCCGGTCGCGTTCAGCGTTGAAGTGCTCCTCGGGGCCCTCGCTTGCCTTGCCGCAACCGCCTGCTACGGCCTGGCAGGCTTTCTGACGCGCCGCTGGATCGGCCAGCAGGGCGGGCTCGATGCGCGGCTGGTGGCGTCGGGAAGCATGGTCGGTGCGACGCTGTTCCTGCTGCCGTTTTGCATCGGGGCGCTGGTCCAGGAGAACACGCTGCCGGCGGCAAGCGCCGGCGTTTGGGCGGCAATGGCGGCGCTGGGCATCGTCTGTACTGCGCTGGCCTACATCCTCTATTTCCGGCTGATCGCCGATATCGGGCCGGTGCGCGCGCTCAGCGTGACGTTTCTGATTCCGCCGTTCGGGATCGTGTGGGGCGCCGTGTTTCTCGGCGAGTCGCTGTCCTGGGCGCACGCGGTGGGTGGGGCGCTGATCGGAGTGGCGTTGTGGCTGGTGTTGAGGCCGGCGACGGTGCCGGCGGTGCCGGCCGCGGGACGGCCGTGATTTGACGGCGGTGGTGATCGAATGAGGCGGCGTCTGGCCGCCTAAGCTGCGGCCGCGCCGGCCCCGCCGTCGTGCGGGCTTGCAAGGCCGGCGGCGACGTTGTAGCGCTCGCGCACCAGCATGATGACCTTCCGCGCATGCGGCAGATCGCGCACGGCGTCGTCATCACAACGACCGGGGAAGTCGACCTCCGCGCTCCAGTTGCAGCCGGTATGGTCAGGCCGGTGCACGCAAACCGCGCGCAGCTGGCAATCATGGCAACCCGGCTGCGCGCGCAACTGCCGCGCCAGGATGCGTTTCAGTTCGGTCAAGGGTTTGAACAGGCGTTCCATCGCGAAGCTCCATCGGGCGGGCCGGCATGGCGAAGCGGCGGACAGCCAGTGGAGGGCGCTCGATGCGCCGGCGCGGCCAGCGCGCCGGGCGACGGATGTTCCGGCTGCCGCGCCCTGGCCGGGCGCCCGGAAAGACACGCCGTGCCGCAGCACGGCGCCAGGAATAAAAAGATGGCTTTGCTTGCCGACGGAGTTTTGCGATCAAGAAAGCGGGGTCTGGTTGCTTCCCTGATCCTCCGGCGACTGGCTACTGCCAAACGCTCCGCGGTACGGAGCGGTCCCCACAAAAGACGGTTGTCGGACACCGCCAGGCGGCGTCGCGGAATTCGTGCGGCAGCATGGGTGTCGCGCTGCCGGCTGGTCTGGGACTCGATCCTGATACTCGGGTGTCGGCGTCGTCAGACAGTGATGCG
Source organism: Cupriavidus gilardii (assembly GCF_013314895.1). GTDB lineage: Bacteria > Pseudomonadota > Gammaproteobacteria > Burkholderiales > Burkholderiaceae > Cupriavidus > Cupriavidus gilardii_C. Next base: position 72,212 of record NZ_JABTYE010000020.1, read on the forward strand.
ATAGTAAATGAGAATTGATCTCATTACAAGGATTGATCGGCAGAGATACTTTTTGTTACATCTGGGGCCGACGTGACGGCAGACTCACCAGCGCCGCATATAGCATGTTGACGTGGCACACCGGGCTCGATACCCTTTACCGAACAACTAATCCTCGAGACCGGCGTGGTTCGTCCATCCGGTGCCTGGGAGAAAAAGCCGGCTAAAGCCGGTTTTTTCATTTCCAGGGGACTTCCATGCAGCGAGGGGAAAAGGCGCCGAGTGCACTACGTACTCGGGTCTATGTGGACGGCTACAACTTTTATTACGGCTGCCTCAAGGGCACTTGCTACAAGTGGCTCGACCTCTACCGACTGTTCTCGCAACAAGTCATTCCTTCGATCCTTGTGCATCGTGCGGGCGTACCGTGCCGGTGCGAACTGCTGCCGGAAGCAATTCAATACTTCACGGCCCGAATCATTGAAACTGCGGCCAAGGCAGCCGATTCAGTCTCTTCGCAGGCACGCTATCACTCGGCATTGCGCAAGCTACATGAGGGGCGCATTCGAATCGTGGAAGGCTATTACTCGCTTACCAAAGTGAGGATGCCCCGCATCGATGAAGCCTGTCCAGGACGGTGGCCGCGCGACTGCGATCGGGTCGCCCTCTGGAAGCTCGAGGAAAAGCAGAGCGATGTCAGTCTTGCCCTCCATGCCTATCATGACGCTGTGTCGAATCAGATCGACCAAGCGGTCATTGTGTCGAACGATACGGACTTGATGCCGGCGCTACGGATGATCCGTGCCCACACCGAAGTGATCGTTGGCCTGGTGATCCCTACGCTCGACGGGCAGCGTTTGCCGAATGCCGATTTGGCAGCCCATTGTCACTGGGTGCGCCGGCATCTCACCGTCGAAGAACTGGCCGCTTCGCAATTGCCCCGTGTTGTCCATGGCGGAAAAAAGCCGACGATCAAGCCGGATTCATGGCATGCCCATCCGGAGCTATTCCGTGAAGCATTGCAATTGGCTACTGCGGTCCGGGGCAGCCGGTCGGCGGCGTTCCAGTGGTTCGACGCACCCTCACCGCACTTTGGCGGGCAGACCCCTATCAGCGTGATGACGACAGAGGCTGGCCTTCGGCGAGTGATCGGCTACATGCGGCGCTGGACGGCGGATCGCGCGCGCTGCTGAGACAGCCCGGGTAACCCGGGCCCAAACGCGCCCGCCTCAGCGCCTCAGTACTTCCACAAAATCTTCTGCAGCTCCCGCGTGTCGTTGGTCCTGGTCAACGCCAGCGCGGTCAGGATGCGCGCCTTCTGCGGCAACTGGTCGTCGACCACCACCCAGTCGTACTTGTCGTCCGGTTGCTCGCCGTTGCGGATGACGACGCCGCTGCCCGTGCGCGAGGCGCGGACGATCTGCACGCCCTTGGCGCGGGCGGCCTTCAGTGGCTCGACCATGTATTCCCCGACGCTGCCATTGCCGGTGCCGGCATAGACGATCGCCTTGGCGCCGTTCCTGACGGCTGCGTCGACGCTGCCCGGATTCGCATTGCCGTAGGCATAGACGATCGCCACTTCAGGCAGGCGATCGATGCGGTCGATGTCCCATTCGGTCGCGGTGGTATGCGGACGGGCCGGCAGGCGGTAATACAGCGTGCGGCCCTCGACCACGTAGCCCAGCGGGCCGAACGGCGAACGGAAGGTCTCGGTCTTGAAGGTGTTGCTCTTGGTGACGTCGCGGCCCGTGTGGATCTCGTCGTTCAGCACCACCAGCGTGCCCTTGCCCCTGGACTCGGGGCTGGAGGCGACCAGCACCGCGTCGTACAGGTTCAGCGCGCCGTCCGCGCCGAGCGCGGTACCCGGGCGCATCGAGCCGACCACCACCACCGGCTTGTCGCTCTTGAGCGTCAGGTTCAGGAAGTAGGCGGTTTCTTCGATGGTGTCGGTGCCGTGCGTGATCACGACGCCGTCCACGTCAGGCTGCTTCAGCAACTCCGACACGCGCTTGCCCAACTTGAGCAGACGCTCGTTGTTGAAACTCTCCGAACCGATCTGGAAGATCTGCTCGCCCTTGACGTTGGCGACCTTCGAAATTTCCGGCACCGACGCGATGATCTTGTCGACCGGCACCACCGCGGACTGGTAGGCGGCGGTATTGATGGCCGAGGCGCCCGCGCCGGCGATGGTGCCGCCGGTGCCGACGATCACGATATTGGCCTTGCGGGCCTGGCTCGGCGCGGTTGCCGCGGGAGTCGTGGTGGCTGCCGGGGCGGCGGGCGTCGCGGGTGCGGCGGGCGCGACGACGGTCTGTGCGTGGGCCGCGCCGATGAGCAGGCCGGCGCAAAGCAGCAGCGCGGCGATCGGGCGGACGGGGTGAAGGGTGGTACGGGCCATGATGCTCCTCTGAATGGATGGCTTCGCGTCGCCTCGTGAGCGCGCGGCCGTGTGCAACTGTCCTTGTTCGTATTGGATCCCCGCGCTTGCCGCGGCCGGCCGTTCACCGGTTGACGTCAAGCGCAGAGCGTGGACTATACACACGTGATCGAAAGCCTTCCAGAGGCGGCCTGAGTCGGCCCTGACGGGCACGGCGGCAGCTTGCGCGATGGCCTTCATGCAAGAGAAGACAGTCGGCTCGAGCGATGCGGCTCAAGCCGCCAACCGGAACGTCCCCACCGCCCGATGCAGCGCCTCGGCCTGGTCTTCCAGCGAAGCGGCCGCCGCGGCAGCCTGCTCGACCAGCGCGGCGTTCTGCTGCGCCATCTGGTCCATCTGCGTGACGGCCTGGTTCACCTGCTCGATGCCGCCGGTCTGTTCCTCGGTGGCGGCGCGCATCTCACCGATCAGGTCGGTGACGCGCTTGACCGCCTGGACGATCTCGCCCATCGCCTTGCCGGCGTTCTCGACCAGCGCCGAGCCGTCTTCGACGCGCTGCGCCGAATTGCCGATCAGCGCCTTGATTTCCTTGGCGGCGGTAGCGCTGCGCTGGGCGAGGCTGCGCACCTCGCCGGCCACCACCGCAAAGCCGCGGCCCTGGTCGCCGGCGCGGGCGGCTTCGACGGCGGCGTTCAGCGCGAGGATGTTGGTCTGGAAGGCGATGCCTTCGATCACGCCGATGATGTCGACCACCTTGCCCGACGCATCCTTGATCTCGCCCATGGTGGACACGACCTGATGGACGATCTCGCCGCCGCGCACCGCGATCTCGGAGGCGCCTTCCGCCAACCGGCTGGCCTGGCGGGCGTTGTCGGCGGTCTGGCGCACGGTGCTGGTCAGCTGCTCCATGCTGGCGGCGGTCTCCTCCAGCGAGGCGGCCTGTTCCTCGCTGCGGCGCGACAGATCGGCGTTGCCCGCGGCGATCTGCTTGGCTGCGCCGGCGATGGAATCTGCCGAGCCGCGGATGGTGCCGATCGCGCCGGTCAGGCGCTGCTGCATCTGCGCCATCGCAAACAGCACGCTGCGCTTGTCGCCGGGTGCGAGCTGGACGTCGCTGGCCAGATCGCCTTCCGCAATCCGGCTGGCGATATGCGAGGTGAGCGCCGGCTCACCGCCCAGCTGTTTGTGCAGGCCGTTGGCGATACGGACGACCACCAGACTCATCAGCGTGCCGATCACCAGCAGCAGCCCAAGCGATTGCCACAGCGAGGCGCGGAACGCGGCGTCGATGTCGTCCAGATAGACGCCGGAGATGAAGTTCCAGTCCCACGGCTTGAAGTTGGCGACATAGCTGAGCTTCGGTTGCGGCGCCTCGGCGCCGGGCTTGGGCCACAGGTAGTGGACGAAGCCGGTACCCGGACCCTTGCCGATCTCGGCGATGTCGCGGAACAGGTAGGTGCCGGCCGGGTCCTTGAAGTCGGCCATGCTCTTGCCGTTCATCTCCGACTTGATCGGGTGCATCACGACCACGGTGTCCGAGCGCATCAGCGTGAAATAGCCGTCGCTGCCAAAGCGCATCGCCCGCACCTTGTCGATGGCGAATTCCTTGGCCTGTTCCACCGTCAGCTTGCCGGCCTTCGCTTCGGCCTCGTAGGCCTTGACCACCGACAGCGCGGTCTCGGTGACATGGACCAGATCGGTGCGCCGCTCGTCCAGCCGCATGTTGCGCATCTGCCAGGCATCCCACAGCAGCAGCGCCAACAGGCACACCCAGCTGAGCACCAATGGCAGCAGCAATTTCTTTCTCAAGCTAAGACGTTCCAGCATCGTGATTCCCCGTGGTCCACCGTAAAAATTGTGTTTGTCCGCGGCATAACGGCGGACCGGCGGACAAACTTGATCGGGATCGGCCTAGGGCTTTCCATGAGTGCAAATGCGGGCACAATCGTGCCTGTACGCGTTAAGTTACATGCACTTACTTACAAGTTACGCCGACGTGAAATGCGCTGTAATACTTATTAATCACGTCCGCATTGCAGTACCAAATGAGAACAATTATTCTTTCGGTCTCCTGAAACTCCCGTTACGACGGGCCAACGGACGGCCGAGGCGGCAACCGCAACCACGCCGCGCCGCCGTCCCGCACGCCGCATTGCCCCGGCGACAAGCAACACGCAGTGGCGCCGGAACGCAGTCATGACCGAATCCCGCTTGGAACACCGCTCGGAACACCGCTCGGAATCCCGCCTGGAGCCTCCCTTGGCGCCTCGTTCAGGGGCGGCGCAGCAGCGCCGCGCCTTCTGGCTCAAGCATCTGCACCAATGGCACTGGATCAGCTCCGCGCTGTGTCTGATCGGCATGCTGCTGTTCGCCGTGACCGGCTTCACGCTGAACCATGCCGGCCAGATCGAGGCCGAGCCCAAGGTGGTGACGCGCCAGGCCGAAGCGCCGGCGCCGGTGCTGGCGGCGTTGAAGGCCCGCAAAGCGACACTTGCCGGCGATAACGGCGGCACAGGTCAGGACAAGACTCCAGTCCCCGCGGAGCTGGCCGACTGGCTGCAGCGCGAATTCGATATCGACGCGCATGGCCGCGAGGCCGAATGGTCGGCCGACGAGCTGTACGTGCCGCTGCCGCGGCCGGGCGGCGACGCCTGGGTCAGCGTCGCGCTGGACAGCGGCGAGACGCAGTACGAGCTGACCACGCGCGGCTGGATCTCCTATCTGAACGACCTGCACAAGGGCCGCAACACCGGCGCTGCATGGAGCCTGTTCCTGGACGTGTTCGCGTTCGCCTGCCTGGTGTTCTGCGTGACCGGCCTGTTCTTGCTGAAGCTGCACGCCGGCGGGCGCGTCGCCACCTGGCCCTTGGTCGGGCTGGGGCTGGTCGCGCCGTTGCTGCTGGCCATCCTGTTTATTCATTGACGAGGTTCTTCCATGCGTCGTTTGTTTAGCGTCTCCATGACCGGTCTGAGCGGCCTGGGCAGCCTGACCGGCCTGGCCGCGGTGTCGTTTGCCGCCCCGGCCGTGGCGGCGGAGATCAATGTCAAGGTCGAGATTCCGCGCCTGAGCGTCGCCGAGTATCACCGGCCCTATGTGGCGATGTGGCTGGAGCGCGCCGATCAGAGCCCGGTCGCGACGCTGGCCGTCTGGTACGACGTCAAGCTGAAGAACGCCGAAGGCACCAAGTGGCTGAAGGACATGCGCCAGTGGTGGCGCAAGGCCGGCCGCGATCTGCAGATGCCGGCCGATGGCATTTCGGGCGCGACGCGCGCGCCGGGCGAACACACCGTGACCTTCACCGAAGGTAAGGCGCCGCTGGCGAAACTGCCGGCGGGCGAATACCAGCTGGTGGTCGAGGCCGCGCGCGAGGTCGGCGGCCGCGAGCTGCTGCGCGTGCCGTTCACCTGGCCGCCCGAAGCTGCCAAATCCGGTGCCAAATCCGCCGCCATATCGGCGCAGGCCAAGGGCCAGCACGAACTGGGCGCCGTCACCGTCAGCCTGAAGCCTTGAACCGAGCGGGCCGCGACGTCGCCGTCCGCCGCCTTGATCCCGTCCCTTTCCAATCCCGTGCCCTGGAGCCTTCGATGAACCGTTCCGCGATCTCCGCGATGTCCCTCACCGCCAGGCTGTCCGCGCTGGCCCTGGTTGCGCTGCTGCCGCTGTCCGCGCATGCCCACCGTCAATGGCTGCTGCCGTCGGCCACCGTGCTGTCGGGCAGCGATCCGTGGGTGACCGTCGACGCGGCGGTGTCCAACGATCTGTTCTACTTCGAGCATTTCCCGCTGCGCCTGGACAACCTGAGCGTCAGCGCACCGGATGGCAGCCCGGCCAGGGCCGAGAACCAGAGCACCGGCCGCTATCGCAGCACCTTCGACGTGCATCTGACCGCGCCGGGCACCTACAAGCTGGCAGTGGTCAACAACGGCCTGTTCGCCAGCTACAAGGAAAACGGCCAGACCAAGCGCTGGCGCGGCTCGGCCGACGAGTTCGCGCAGAAGGTGCCGGCCAACGCGCAGGATCTGCAGGTGACGCAGGCCGAGAGCCGGCTCGAAACCTTCGTGACCGCCGGCAAGCCGACCACCCAGGCGTTGAAGACCACCGGCCGCGGGCTGGAACTCGCGCCCGTCACCCATCCGAACGATCTGTTCGCCGGTGAGCCGGCCAGCTTCCGGCTGCTGCTCGACGGCAAGCCGGCCGCCAACGTCGAGGTCGAGGTCGTGCCCGGCGGCAACCGTTATCGCGACCAGCTCGGCGAGATGAAGGTCAAGACCGATGCCGACGGCAAGTTCACCGTCAAGTGGCCGTCGCCGGGCATGTACTGGATCGAGGCGGAGGTGCGCGACGACAAGGTCTCGATCAAGCCTGCCAAGGCGCGCCGCGCGGCCTATATGGCGACCTTCGAGGTGCTGCCGCAGTAAGTGCGGCGAAGCTGTCCGATGTTGTCGATGTCTGCCCCTTCGGCGCTGCCTTCCACATCATCCGCGCCGGCACCCGTCGCGCGGCGTGTGCTGGTGCCGCTGACGCTCGATGCGCCGCCGTCGCCGCCGGACGGCGCGGCGGTGTTGCATCGATGCGGGGGGCAGACGATGGGGACCACCTGGTCGGTGCGCTGCCTGCTTGGGCGCGATGACGATGCGGCGTCGATCGAAGCCGGTATCGATGCGTTGCTCGCGCAGATCGTCGCGCAGATGAGCAACTGGATCGACCACTCCGATATCGGCCGCTTCAACGGCGCAGCGGCGGGCAGCTGGCTGACGTTGCCGCCCGCCTGCTTCTCGGTCCTGCAGGCGGCGCTGGCGGTCGCGCGCGACAGCGGCGGCGCCTACGATCCGAGCGCGGGACCGCTGGTGACGCTGTGGGGCTTCGGCCCCGGCGGTCCGCGCGCGGTGCCGCCGAGCGCCGACGAGGTCGAAGCGGCGCGGTCCCGCTGCGGCTGGGCCCGCATCGAACTCGACGAGGAAGGGCGCCGTGCGCGTCAGCCCGGTGGCGTGTCGGTCGACCTGTGCGCGATCGCGAAGGGCTATGCGGTCGACGCGGTTTCGGCATGGCTGTCGGCGCGCGGCGTGCCGCACCATCTGGTCGAGATCGGCGGCGAATTGCGCGGCGAGGGCGTCAAGCCCGACGGCCTGCCGTGGTGGGTCGAACTCGAAAGCCCGCCGCCCGCCGAACGTGCCGCCTGCACTGGCGATGCTGCGGTGCAGACGGTGGTGGCGCTGCACGGCCTGTCGGTCGCCACCTCTGGCGATTACCGGCGCTATTTCGACAGCGGCGGCCGCCGCTACGCCCACACGCTCGATCCCCGCACCGGCTATCCGGCCAGCCACGCGCTGGCCTCCGTTACCGTGCTGCACCGGCAATGCATGATGGCCGATGCGCTGTCGACCGCGCTGACCGTGCTCGGCCCCGAGGCCGGCATGGCCTTCGCCATGCAGCGCGGCATCGCGGCAAGGTTGCTGCTGCGTACGCCGCAAGGCTTCACCGAACGCGTTTCGCCGGCCTTTGCGGCGATGCTCGCATGAACGCGCCGCGACGATTCGGCCTGCCATCGCTGTCGACCGCGCTCAGCGGACTGGCCGGCGCCGCGGGGCTGGCGCTATCGCTCGCCGGCGCCGGCAAATGGCCCACTGCCGGCGGTGTCGCGCTCGCCTACGCCGGCTTCTGCGGCGCGATCCTCGCGCTGCACCGCCATCGTCGCCAGCGCAGCGCCGCCTTCGCGTCGACCGCCGACGATGCCACGCTGATCGCCTATGCCAGCCAGACCGGGTTTGCAGAACAGCTGGCGATGCAGACCGCCCACGCGCTGCAGCGCGCCGGCCTGCCGGTGCGGGTCGCCTCGTTTGCCGAGCTCGACCTGTCCGCGCTGACGCGCTGCCGTCAGGCGCTGTTCGTCGCCAGCACTACCGGCGAGGGCGATGCGCCCGACAGCGCCGCAGGCTTCACGCGCAAGCTCGCGGCGGCCGGCGGCGACGGCCTGCGCCGGCTGCGCTACGGCATCCTGGCGCTGGGCGACAGCAGCTACGCAAATTTCTGCGCCTACGGCCATGCCTTGGCCGCGGCGTTGCAACGCGCGCAGGCGCAGCCCTTGTTCGATCTGGTCGAGGTCGACAACGGAGACACCGGGGCGCTACGCCATTGGCAGAACCACTTGTCCGCGCTCGCGGGCGGCGCCGAGATTGCCGATTGGGAGGCGCCGCGCTACGGCCGCTGGCGGCTGGTCGAACGGCGGCTGATGAATCCCGGCAGCGTTGGCGCGCCGGCCTTCCATCTGGCGCTGGAGCCGGAGGCGCCGGCCGCGCTGGACTGGCAGGCCGGTGATATCGCGGAGGTCGGCCCGCGCCTGCCGCCCGAGCAGGTCACGCAGCTGCTGCGTGACCTGTCCCTCGACGGCGCCACGCCGGTGCGCTGCGATGGCGAAGCGATGTCGCTATCGGACGCGCTGGCGACCCGCATGCCGTTGCCCGCCCCGCACGGCGAGGCGCTGCGCGGCCTTTCACCTCAGGGGCTGGTCGACGCGCTGCCGCCGCTGCCGCATCGCGAGTATTCGATCGCTTCGCTGCCCGTCGATGGTCGACTGGAGCTGCTGGTGCGACAGACGCGCCACGACGACGGCAGGCTCGGCCTGGCTTCCGGCTGGCTGACCGAACATGCGCCGCTGGGCGCCACCATCGCGCTGCGCGTGCGCACCAACCGCGCGTTCCACGCGCCGGCCGACGACCGTCCGCTGCTGCTGATCGGCAACGGCACGGGCATGGCCGGCCTGCGCGCATTGCTGAAGGCGCGGGCCGCCGCGGGACAGGCGCGCAACTGGCTGCTGTTCGGCGAACGCAGCGCGGCACACGATGCCTTCTATCGGGAGGAGTTGCAGGCCTGGCAGGCCGGCGGCATGCTGCAGCGCCTGGACCAGACCTGGTCGCGCGACGGCGCGCCGCTGCGCTACGTGCAGGACGCCGTGCGCGCGGCCGCGCCGCAGATTCGCGAGTGGGTCGCGGCAGGCGCGGCGATCTACGTGTGCGGCAGCTTGCAGGGCATGGCCAGCGGCGTCAACGACGCCCTGGCCGAGGCGCTGGGGGCACAGACGCTTGCGGCGCTGGCCGAGAACGGACGCTATCGGCGCGACGTCTACTGAGCGGGACCCGTTGGCCGCCCGCTGGAAGTGCTGTCCTGCTCGACGCCCGGGAAGCGCATGTCCTCGTACCGCACGAAGCGCGTGCCGCGCGTCCACCGATAGCCCAGCCAGATCGCCAGGAAGATCGGAATGCCGATATAGGTAGCCACGACCGCCCACCAGTCGATATTGCCGCTGAGGAAGGCCTGATAGTTCTGTCCCAGCGCGATCACCAGGCACAGCACGAACGCGAAGATCGGGCCGTACGGAAAGAACGGCGAGCGGTACGGCAGCCGCGACAGATCGAGGCCGCGCCGGGTCCAGCCCTTGCGGAAGCGGTAGTGGCTGATCGCGATGCCGAGCCAGGCGATGAAGCCCGTCATGCCGGACAGGCTCAGCAGCCACAGATAGACCGACTTGCTCTCGAACAGCGAGGTCAGGAAACACAGCGCGCCGACCGCGGTGGTGGCCAGCAGCGCGGGCATCGGCACGCCGTTGCGGGTCAGCCGCGCAAACACGCGCGGCGCGCGGCCCTCGGTGGCGAGGTTGTAGAGCATCCGCGTCGAAGCATACATGCCGGAATTGCCGGCCGACAGCACCGCGGTCAGGATCACCGCGTTCATCAGGCCGGCGGCGAAGGCCAGCCCCGCATTGCGGAACACCAGCGTGAACGGGCTGACGCCGATGGTCTGCACATCGCTTTTGAGCAGGCTCGGATCGGTATAGGGGATCAGCACGCCGATCACCGCGATGGCCAGCACGTAGAACAGCAGGATGCGCCAGAACACCTGCCGCACCGCGCGCGGAATATTGCGGGCCGGATCGGCCGATTCGCCGGCCGCGACGCCGATGAGCTCGGTGCCCTGGAACGAGAAGCCGGCGATCATCGCCACGCCGATCATCGCGGGCAGCCCGCCGACGAACGGGGCGTCGCCCAGCGTCAGATTGGCCAGGCTCGCCGGCACGTCGCCGCGCAGGATGCCGAAGATCATCAGCGTGCCGATCGCGATGAACGCAATCACGGTCACCACCTTGACCAGCGAGCACCAGTATTCGGCCTCGCCAAAGCCCCGCACCGAGATCGCGTTCAGGCCGAACATCACCGCCAGAAACAGCCCGCTCCACAGCATCCCGGGCGTATCGGGGAACCAGTACTGCATCACGAGCTGCGCCGCGGCCAGTTCCACCGCGATCGTCACCGCCCAGTTGTACCAGTAGTTCCAGCCGAGCGCGAAGCCGAAGCCCTCGTCGACATACATCGAGCCGTAGGTCGAGAAGGAACCCGCCACCGGCATATAGGCCGCCAGTTCGCCCAGGCTGGTCATCAGGAAGTAGACCATCGCGCCGATCAGCAGATACGCGGCGAGCGCACCGCCCGGGCCGGCCTGAGCGATGGTGGCGCCCGAGGCGACGAACAGTCCCGTGCCGATCGAGCCGCCGATGGCAATCATGCTCAGATGGCGGGCCCGCAGCTTGCGCTGCAAGGTCGGGGGCGCGGCGTCGGCAGCCGCACCGGCAGCGGTGTCGACGGCGGCGCCGCGCGGTGGATGGGAAGCGGTCATGGTGAACACAGGAAGGCCAGCAATGGGGCGGCATCCTATAAGAAAACCCGGCCGCGGGATAGCCGGCCTGCCAACTCGGTAGAATCGTGGCTTCCCTGCCCGCGCGGCCGAGCGGCGCGCCAGCGTGCCGCGGTCCCGACACCATGAAGCTGAATCTCGATTTCAACGACAGCATCCTGCTGCATATCGTGCTGAGCGTGCTCATCGTTCTGTTGGGCGTGCTGCTGGTCAAGCTAAGCAACCGCTTCTTCGTCTCGCGCCAGCTGGCCGATCGCGACAATCTGCGCAGCTATCGCACCTGGACCGTGGCCTCGCGCAATCTGATCGGCGCGGTGGTCTTCCTGCTGCTGCTCGGCATCTGGGTCTCCGAACTGAAGAGCGTCGCGATCTCGCTGGCCGCCTTTGCCGCCGCGCTGATGATCTCCGGCAAGGAGCTGGTGATGTGTTTTCTCGGCGCGTTCATGCGGATGGTGGCGCGCCCGTTCCAGCTCGGCGATCTGGTCGAGATCGGCCAGTATGCCGGCGAGGTGATCGACATGGACGCGCTGACCACCACGCTGGTCGAGGTCGCGCCCACGCGCCAGTTCACCGGCTACACGGTGCAGGTGCCCAACAGCCTGCTGTTGACCGTTGCGGTACGCAACCATTCGCAGGCGGGCAAATACACGCTGGATACCGTGCGCATTCCGCTGGCGGCGCAGTGCGACCCGGACCGCATCGAGGCGCAGCTGCTCGATGTCGCGCAGCAGGCCTGTGCGCCGTTTCTCGAAGCGGCCGGGCAAAGCCTGCGGCGCTATGGCGATACGCGTTTTCTCGATCTGTCGCAGTTCGCGCCGCGCGTGATGTTCGAACCGGTCGGCACCGACCGGCTCGATGCGATCGTGCGTTTCCCCGCGCCGGTGGGCGGACGCCTCGCGGTCGCGCAGCAGATCATCCGGCATTTCTATCGGCAGCGGATGAACGAGAGCAAGGAGGCCGGCAGCGATGCGGCCGCCGAGGCCGCCGCCGAGGCCGAAAAGCGCGAGGCCGCCGAGGATCGGGCGCGGATGGCCCGCACCGGACGTCCCGGCACGGCTGGCGGCACGGGGACGCCCGACGCCAGCGGGCCGCCCGCCTCGTCGCCGGCGTTCTGATCGACAGCGCTCGAGCGTCATTGAACGTCACTGGGTCTCCGCTTTCGCGGGGACGACCGCCTGGTGGAAAAGCCGGAGCAGTGCCCGGATAGCCGCGCATGCACCGGCCCGCCGCCGCGGCCGGTGACCGCACAGCGCTGCGGCTCCCTGGCGCAGTGCGCCATGACCGCCGCGGCGCTTGCCCTTACACTAGGGCGGTCCGTTGGCGGCGCGCGACGTGTTCAAGCCGTCCCTGCACCCCGCCCACCCATCCGCTCCAACCCGTATGAATCCAACGAATCCCACCCCGGACGTCGCCTCTTCCGCGCACCCCGCACCAGCCGCGCGCCCGCGTGCCCCGTCGCTGCGCCATGCGGCCAGCGTGCTGGTGTTGCGCGACGGCCCGGCCGGCATGGAAGTGCTGCTGGTGCGCCGGCCCGAACGCCACGACGATCGCAGCAGCGGCGCCTATGTGTTCCCCGGCGGCACGCTCGATCCGCAGGACAATCAGCTGCACGGCCTGTGCGAAGGGCTGGACGATGCCGCCGCCAGCGCGCGGTTGCTCCTGCCGGCAGGCGGACTTGATTACTACCTGTGCGCGGTGCGCGAATGCTGCGAGGAGGCGGGCCTGCTGTTCGCCTATCAGCGCGACGGCGAGATGGTTGCCCTCGAACGCTTCGACGACGCCCAGCTGGCCTGGCTGCGCGAGGCGGTGCGCTACGGCGGCCCGGGTATCGCCGAGGTCTGCCGCCGCTTCGATCTGCGCCTGGCGGTGGACAAGATGGCCTATATCAGCCACTGGCTGACGCCGCCGGGCCTGCCCAAGCGTTTCGATACGCGCTTCTTCGTCGCGGTGCTGCCGCCCGGCCAGAGCGCAATGCACGACGGCATCGAGGCGGTCGACCATCGCTGGGTGCGCCCGTCGGAGGCGATCGCACCGGACAGCGGCATGACGCTGGTCAACGTGACGCGGCGCATGCTGGCGTCGATCGCGCATTTCGCGACGGCGCAGGCCTGCTTCGACTATGCGCAGGGACTGCGCGAGATCGCGCTGATCATGCCGCGGCTGGCCAATGGCCCCAAGGGCGTGCGGCCGGTGCAGCCGGACGAGCCGCCTTATGCCGAGATCGCGCGCATCGACCCGGACGGCGCCGGCCACGGACGCTATGCGCTCGAACCCGGCGTGCCGGTGCGGCTGTCCGAACGCGTCTGGCGCGTGACCGCCGACAACGGCAACGCGATGACCGGTCCCGGCACCAATACGTATCTGGTCGGCGGCGGCAGCCGCAACGAATGGGCGGTGATCGATCCCGGCCCCGACGACGAGGCGCATCAGCGCGCGGTGCTGGCCGCGGCGCCAGGGCCGATCCGCTGGATCCTCGCCACGCACACCCATATCGATCATTCGCCGGGCGCGGTGCGGCTGCGCGAAGCGACCGGGGCCCAGGTAATGGGGCGTCTGGCAAATCGCCCCGAGCGGCAGGACCCGACCTTTGCACCGGACCGCGTGCTGGAACACGGCGAGCGCATCGTGCTCGGCGACACGGAGGTACCCGGGGACGCCATCACGCTGCGTGTGATACATACCCCCGGCCATGCGTCCAACCATCTGTGCTTCCTGCTCGAAGAAGAGAAGCTGCTGTTCACCGGCGACCACGTGATGCAGGGCTCGACCGTCGTGATCGGTCCGCCCGATGGCGACATGCGCGCGTACCTCGCGTCGCTGGCGGCGCTGCTCGACGAAGACCTGGAATGGCTGGCGCCCGGCCATGGCTTTCTGATGCCGCGTCCGCGCGAGGCGATCCGGCTGCTGATGCGCCATCGCCAGCATCGCGAGGCCAAGGTCGTCAATGCGCTGCGCGAGCTGGGGCCGGCGCCGATCGAGACGCTGCTGCCGCGGGTCTACGACGACGTGCCGCCGCGGATGCTGCCGGTCGCGCAGCGTTCGCTGCTCGCGCATCTGCTGAAGCTGCAGGCCGACGGACAGGCGCAGGAAGCGCAGGGCGACTGGCGCATGTTGGCGTAGGCAGCCCCCCTCCGGCCCCGGCCGATGCGCCGGCGCGCGCAACGTCGCAGTGGATTTCCCGATAGCCCCATCAAGCGGAACAAGGAGACACCATGAAAGCTGCCGTGCTGCATCAGCCCAGGACCCCACTGGTCATCGAAGACCTCGCCATCGACAAGCCCGGCCCGCGCGAGGTGCTGGTGCGCACCGCGGCGGTCGGGGTCTGCCATTCGGACCTGCATTTTCTCGACGGTGCTTACCCGTTTCCGATGCCGGTGGTGCTGGGGCATGAAGCGGCCGGCGTGGTCGAGCAGGTCGGCGCGGAGGTGCGCACGGTCAAGCCCGGCGATCATGTGATCACCTGCCTGTCGGCCTATTGCGGCCACTGCGAGCACTGCCTCAGCGGCCATCTGTCGCTGTGCGTCGCGCCCGATACGCGCCGGCGCGAAGACGAGCCGCCGCGGCTGCGCGCCACCGGCGCGGCGGCGATGAACCAGTTCCTGAACCTGTCGGCCTTCGCCGAGCAGATGCTGATCCACGAACATGCGCTGGTGGCGATCCGGCGCGACATGCCGCTGGACCGCGCCGCGCTGATCGGCTGCGCGGTGACCACCGGCTTCGGCGCGGTCACGCATACGGCCGGCGTGCGGCCCGGCGAGACCGTGGCGGTGATCGGCTGCGGCGGCATCGGGCTGGCCACCATCAACGGCGCCGCGCTTGCGGGCGCGGGCCGCATCATCGCGATCGATCGGTTGCCCGGCAAGCTCGAGCTCGCGCGGCGCTTCGGGGCCACCGATGTGGTCGACGCGAGCGCGGCCGATGCCGTCGACGCCGTGCGTACGCTGACCGGCGGCGGCGTGCATCACGCGTTCGAAGCGATCGGTCTGAAGGCGACCGCCGAGCAGGCGTGGGCGATGCTGCGCCGGGGTGGGGCGGCCACCGTGATCGGCATGCTGCCGCCGGGCGTCAAGATCGAGCTCAAGGGCACCGACTTTCTCGCCGAGAAACGCATCCAGGGCTCGATGATGGGCTCGAACCGTTTCCCGATCGACATGCCGCGGCTGGTGGACTTCTATCTGTCCGGCCGGCTCGAGCTCGATGCGCTGATCGCGCAGCGGCTGCCGCTCGAGCGCATCAACGAGGCCTTCGACGAGCTGCGGCGCGGCGAGCTCGCGCGTTCGGTGATCCTGTTCGAGCACTGACCTGCCGCGCCGCCAGGCCCCGGGCCAGCGATGCCGCGCGCGCTGTGGGAAAATCCCGCTCGCGCGCCGCATGTCAGGCGCCAGCGAACGGGACGATGAAGACGATCGAATGGAAGGATTGGGAAATCTTCTGCCGCGTGGTCGAGGCAGGCACCTTCACGCATGGGGCCGAACTGGCCGAGGTGCCGAAGTCGTCCGCGAGCGCGGCGATCGCCCGGCTTGAAGCGCAGCTCGGCGGACGGCTGTTCGAGCGCAACACGCGCCGCGTGCGCGTGACCGAGCAGGGCCAGCGCCTGTACGAACGCGTCGCGCCGCATTTCGCCGCCTTGCGCGAGATCAGCGCGGAGGCGGCCTCGGCGAGCGAGCAGGTCAGCGGCACACTGCGGATCGCCACGCCGTACGAGGTCGGCTCGCAGCATCTGGCCCCGAGCCTGTCGCGCCTGCTGTCGCTGCATCCGAACCTGAAGGTCCAGATCGACGTGACCTGGGACCAGCCCGACCTGCTCAAGCACGGCTACGACCTCGCCTTCGTGATGACCAACACCACGCTGCACGACAGCTCGTTCGCCAGCAAGCGCGTGGTGCTGGTCGAGCGCGCCTTCTATGCCGCGCCGTCGCTGATCCAGGCGCGCGGGCTGCCGCGCTCGCCCGGCGACCTGAACGGCTGGCCCGTGATCGGCAATGCCGACGATCGCCGCTGGGAATTCGTGCAGGACGGCGTCGAAGTGGCCGTGCTGCCGGTCGAGCCGCGCATTCGCACGCATAACGCCGAGATCCGGCTGAAGGCCGCGACCGACGGGCTGGGCGTGACGCGGCTCTCGCCGAAGTTCGTCGAGGAGCATGTCCGCCAGGGCCAGCTGGTGCGTGTGCTCCCGGCCTATGCGTCGTCGCCGCTGAAGGTCTACGTGCTGATGCCCGCGCGCAAGCTGATGCCCGCCGCGGTGCGGGCGTTGCTGGACGTGATGGAAAACACGCTGGGTGCGCCGGCGCCGGCGCGTGGGGCACGGCGCGCGGGAAAGGCCGAGGCCAGAGCCGATACCCAGGCCGACATCAAGGCTTGAAGGCCGGGCGGCCCCGATCAGAACGGCTGATCGCCGGTCCGCAGTTCGATGCCCAGCGTCTCGCCGATCGCCAGGATCTCGTCATCGTCCTCGGCGCGCGCGATCCAGCCCGCGTAGACGCCCGAGCCGATCTCCCAGTGCCATAGCGTGATGCCCGCCGCGCGCAGTTGCTCGTGGGCCTGCTCCATCAGTTCGGGGACGGTGGTGCTGCCGAGGAAGTCCTCGTCCTCCGGATCGTCGACACCCCAGTCCAGCACCAGCGCAACGCGCGCCGCCAGCTGGTTCAGACAGTCGATAAAGGTCGCGGTGTCATTCTGTTCGACCTGGAAGCCCGCTTCCCAGTCGATCACGTCCTGCACCAGCGACAGCAGTTCGACGCCTTCCACCGTGTCGTCGGCTTCCTCCAGCGCCTCGTCGAGCAGCGCCAGCTGCTTGTCGACCATCGCGCCGTCGTCGAAGTTGATCATGCCGAGCAGCCGTTCGACTGCCTGGCGCGACTCGTCGTCGATGACTCCATTCATGCTCAGCCCTCCCGCGTCCGTGTGCAATGCCAGTGTGCCGATCTGGTGTGCCGATTCGATCAGGCCGCCTGGTGCGCCAGCCGTCCGATTTCCTGCAGCCCGCGCGGCGTCACCCGCAGCGCGCGCGACGATGGCGTGCGCTCGATCCAGCGCCGCTGCAGCATCGCATCGAGCAGGGCCGCGCCCAGTGCGCCGCCCAGATGGGGCTTGCGCTCGCTCCAGTCGGGACAGGTACAGGCGAACTGCCTGCGCTTGCGGCGCGCGCCGTCCAGATCGACGCCGAGCTGCACCATGCCGTGCGCGCCGTGCTCGGACAGTTCCACCGCGCTGTCCCGCACCAGGATCCAGCCCGAACGCGCCATGCGCGCGAACAGATCGACCGCCAGTTCGCCGGCCAGGTGGTCGTAGCAGGTGCGCGCGTGGCGCAGCGTCGCCGGCGCGGTGCGCGACGGCGGCACCGCGCGCAGCCGGGGCGGCCGGCTCGCCTGCGAGGCCGCGGCCAGGGCCTCGATGGCCACGCCGATCTCGGGGGTGGCCAGCCGGTAGTAGCGATTGCGGCCGTGCGTCTCCACCGCCAGCAGGCCGCCCTCTGCCAGCCGCGCCAGATGGCCGCTGGTCGACGAGGCCGACAGCCCCGCGATCAGCCCGAGTTCGCCGGCCGGTCTCGCGCTGCCGTCCATCAATGCCCACAGCATCGCCGCGCGGCCCGGGTCGGCCAGCAGGCCGGCCAACTGACTGATGCTGGGTGCGTATTCCATAGTTCATTCCACGGTGAAACAACGATCGCAGTATAGGCCGATACTTGCCGATATCAACCTTGCCCTGCCGGCCGTGAAGCCGCCGTGAGCCGCTGTGAAACCCATGACCCTGGACCCGACGACGCCGCCTCCCGACCCGCTGACGGCCGCGACGCATCCCGATCCCTATCCCTACTATCGCGAACTCGCCCGCATGCAGCCGTTTCACCGCGACGCCATGCTGATGCTGTGGGTCGCTGCGGGCCCGGCCGAGGTGGCGGCCGTGCTGTCGCATCCGGCATGCCGGGTGCGGCCGCCGGGACAACCGGTGCCGCCCCCGCTTGCGCGGTCGCCCGCCGGCAACCTGTTCGCGCGGCTGATTCGCATGAATGACGGACCGAGCCATGCGCCATTGAAGGCGGTGCTGCAACGACAGCTGGCGAGCCTGGAGCTGGGCGAGGTGCGCACCGCTGCATCGGCATGGGCGCGCCTGCTTCCCGTGACGCACGATCACGCCGCGACCGCGAACCGCTGGAGCAGCGCGCTGCCGGTGATTGCGATCGCGGGTTTGCTCGGCTTCGCGGCCATCGATGACGAAGCCACCGTGGGCCGGATCGCCACGCTGATCGCCAGCTTTGCCGCGGCAATGTCGCCGCTGGCAGGTCCGGCCGAGATCGCGGCCGGCATCGATGCGGCGGCATCGCTGCAGACGCTGCCTCTGCGTGCCGATACGCCGTGGACGCGGACGCTGCGCGAGCACGCACGCGCAGCCGGTGTCGACGACACCGTGATCGCCGCGAACCTGCTGGGCCTGATGGTGCAGAGTTGCGAGGCGACCGCCGGGCTGATCGGCAATACGCTGTTATGGCTTGCGCGCGATGCCGACGTGGCCGACGATCTGCCGGCAACCGTGGCAGCGGTGCTGCGGGCCGATCCGCCCATTCACAACACGCGCCGCTTCCTGGCCGAGGACGCGCGCGTCTGCGGCGTGCCGCTGCGGCGGGGCGACGGCATCCTGGTGCTGCTCGCCGCTGCGGCCGTGGCGGATCTGCAATCGCTGCAATCGCCAACGTCCTCGGACACTGCGGCCGAACGCCAATGGACGTTCGGCCACGGTGCGCATCGATGTCCCGGCGACGCGCTGGCCGCGACGCTGGCCGAAGCGACCGTCGCCGCGCTGCTGGCGCACGGCATCGCGCCGGCCGCGCTGGCAAAGGCGTATCGTTACCGCCCATCGCTGAACGCCCGTATCCCGCATTTCCTCTGACCCTCTGACCCTCTGACCCTCTGATCCTGATTTGCACGAAAGCCCGCCAAAGGACGCCCAATGATTGCCGTGATCTTTGAAGTCGAATTCGCCCCCGGGCAGAAGGACGCCTATCTCGATATCGCCGCGCAGTTGCGCCCCACGCTCGAAGCCATCGATGGCTTCATCTCGGTCGAGCGCTTCCAGAGCCTGAGCACGCCGGGCAAGGTGCTGTCGCTGTCGTTCTTCCGCGACGAGGCGGCGGTGCAGGCCTGGCGCAATACCGTCGAGCACCGGCATGCCCAGGCCGCCGGTCGTGGCGGCGTGTTTGCCGACTACCGGCTGCGTGTGGCGCAGGTGCTGCGCGACTATGGCATGCATCGTCGCGAGCAGGCGCCGGGCGACAGCCGTGCCGTGCACGATGCCGCGTCCGACAGTCGGTGAGGGCGCGGCATGGATTCGCATACGCTGGTCGCACAAGCGCTGTTTATTGGCCTGACCTTCCTGCTGGCGGGCTTCGTCAAGGGCGTAGTCGGACTCGGCCTGCCGACGGTTGCCGTCGGCCTGCTCGGACTGGTGATGCCGCCGATGCAGGCTGCCGCGCTGCTGGTCGCGCCGTCGATGGTGACCAATATGGTCCAGCTGGCCGCGGGTCCGCGCTTCGGTGCGCTGGTGATGCGGCTCTGGCCGATGCTGCTCGGCATCGTCGTGGGGACGCTGGTGGCCGGCGCGCTCGCGCCGCCGTCGGCGATGCAGCAGGCCACCGCGGCGCTGGGGATCGCGCTGATCGCCTATGCCGTGGTCGGCCTGTCGTCGTGGCAGCTGTACGTGCCGGCGGCCCATGAGCGGTGGCTGGCGCCGCTGATCGGCCTGGCTACCGGTGCGATCACCGCGGTGACCGGCGTGCTGGTGATTCCCGCCGTGCCCTATCTGCAGGGGCTGGGTCTGGCGCGCGAGGAACTGGTGCAGGCGCTGGGCCTGTCGTTTACCGTATCGACCGTGGCGCTGGCAATCAATCTGCTGATGCACGGGGTGCTCGGACAGGCGCCGGTGCTGGGCGCCTCGCTGGCGACGCTGGTGCCCGCGCTGGCCGGCATGTGGCTGGGTCAGAAGCTGCGCAACCGGATCAGCGCGGCGCTGTTCCGGCGCCTGTTCTTTATCGGGCTGCTGTTGCTCGGGGCGGATCTCGCCTGGCGCGGCTGGCATTGAGCGCACGCCGTGCTGCCGGGCATGGCATATCGCATCGGCATGCCGCGTCCCGGCTTGCCGCATAATGGCCTCGGTCCCGACCCGCGGACCGTAAAGCGTAAAGCGCAAGGCTGACCGATGCCGACCCCTCGCCGCCGCCGCACCGTCAATCCCTGGGCCAAGCTTGGCAAGACCGCTGCCCGCCAGATGCAGCAGATGCAGCGCACGGTCGCGCGCACCGTCACCAGATCGGTGGCGCGCACCGTTGCCAATACGGTGGCGCATTCCGTCACGCAGGCCGCGCATCAAGGCAAGGAAGCCCGGCGCGTGCTGTCCGGTGTCACATCGCCGGTGCCGGCGCCGACCACCCGCGGCGGCGGTCGATGGCAGGAGGGAGTCTGGGGTTTCGGTCCGCTGGCACAACGCCGCTATCGGCTGTTCATCCCGCCGGGCGTCGGCGCAGCGCGGCCCGCGCCTTTGCTGATACTGCTGCATGGCTGCGGGCAGGATGCCGCCAGTTTCGCCGCCTGCACGCGCGTGGCCGCTCTGGCGCGTGCGCGCCGCTGCATCGTGCTGCTGCCCGAGCAGTCCTCTCGCGCCAATGCGCATCGATGCTGGAACTGGTTCCGCGGCGAGGCGCAGGCCGCGGCGGAGGCCAGTCTGCTGATGGGGATGATCGACCATGTCTGCCGCGTGCATCCGGTGCAGGGCGACCGACTGCATCTGCTCGGACTGTCCGCCGGCGGCGCAATGGCCCTGATGCTGGCGCTGCGCTATCCCGACCGCTTCGTCGCCGTCGGTTCGCACTCGGGCGCGGCGCCGCATCTGGCGCGCAATGCCACGCAGGCCGGCCGGGTGATGCGCGGCTCGCTGAGCGGACACACCGACGCGCAACTGCAGGCGCTGCGACTGCAATTGCGCGGCGGGACACCGCCACCGCTGCTGTTGATCCATGGCGATGCCGATCATGTGGTCGCGTACGACAACGCGATCGCCAGCGCGACGCTGTGGCTGTCGCTATCGACGCCCGGCGCCTTGCCGGCCGCCGCGGCCCACCCATCGGTGCGCCTGCTGCGGCGGGGAGAACGCCGTTCGGTCGCGGTGCATGACTGGCGCCGCGACGGCAGGCTCTATATCCGGCTGGTACGGGTCGAAGGGCTGGGCCATGCGTGGAGCGGCGGCGCGGCCAGCCAGGCGTATGCGGATCCGTCCGGGCCCGATGCGCTGCGTATCGCGTGGGCGTTCTTTGCCGCGGTCGCGCCGGCGCCCGTACGAAGGCGCGCCGTCGCCTGAGTGCGGCGCGCTCAGTCCTGCCGCTGCGCGCCCGGCGCGACGATTTCCAGATTGGATTGCGGGCAGGCGACGCAAGGCAGCAGATAGCCGTCTTCCTTCTCATCGGCGCTCAGGCCCGGCCATTCGATGCGATAGCGGATGGTGCCGGACGCCAGCCGGCACAGGCAGGCGCGGCAGGTGCCGTTGCGGCAGGAGCTCGGCAATCGAATGCCGGCGCGCAAGGCGGCTTCCAGAATCGATTGCGTCGGCTCGGCCGTGAACTCGAGCCCGGATGGTGCGATACGCACACGCAGCGGCAACGCGCTGTTCGGATCGCTGTTCGGATCGCTCATCGGTTCGCTGACCGGCTCGCTGGAGGTCTCGCTCATCGCCGTGCCTCGCTGTCCGGCTCCGCCGGCGAAGGAAATTGCGCGCGCCCATGGGTGGCATCGCGCAGCGCCACGCGCGCGGCCTCGACTTCGCTGGCGGGCAGCCTCACCACCAGCTTTACCGTGGGGCCATAGGTGCTGTCGGCCAGCGCATGGCCGGTCTGTTCGAGCCAGCGCCGCACGCGTGCCTCGTCCGCATAGTCGACCTCGAGGGCCAGGTTCGCATAGGCAATGCGCTCGATGCGCTCGGCAGTCTTCAGCGCGGCGGCGATCGCATCGGTATAGGCGCGCACCAACCCGCCGGCACCGAGCTTGATGCCGCCGTAGTAGCGCACCACCGCGGCCAGCACGCCATCGAGTTCGTGATGGCGCAGCACTTCGAGAATCGGCCGCCCCGCGGTGCCCGAGGGCTCGCCATCGTCCGACATGCCGGACTGCCCGCCGGCCAGCAGCGCCCAGCAGACATGCGTCGCCGTGGGATGCTCGGCGCGCAGCGACTGCACGACGCGCATCGCCTCGTCGCGATCGGCGACCGGCATGGCAACGGCGAGAAAGCGGCTCTTGCGGATATCGAGCTCGGCGTGGACGGGGGTGGAGAGGGTGTAGGTAGGCAAGGCGGCAACAGCGGGGAAATGGCTACGGCGCGGCCAGTGTATCTCAGCGCCGCTGCATGCTGGATCACGAGACCGTCTTGGCGCTTCCGGTTACGCTCGATAGGGCAAGTCGCTTTCGATCTATCAGCGCCTGGGCCTCGTTCATGACTTGTCGGTGGGGCACTGCCGGCCGTTGTCGGCGAGGGATTCACGGACCTTTTCCTGAAACTCCATATCCGAGCGCATTTCGTTGTCCCGCCGGACACGATGTTTGGAGTTTTGGATCTGGTTGGCCATGGCGCATCTCCTGTCGAAGAGCTCGCCATCGTGCATCTCATCGGGAAGGCATGCAACATCGAACGACGTGAGGGCTTGCTGGTACGCTGTGGGCCTTGCCCCAACGCACCGCGTCCCGACAGTCATGAATCCCTCCCATTCCAATCACCGTCGCATTGCCCCCGCCGCCGAACGCAACCGCGAGCCGATTCTGGAGGTACTGCGGCGCGTCCTGCCGCCTGCCGGCATCATTCTCGAGATTGCCAGCGGCACCGGCCAGCATGCCAGGCACTTCGCCGCCGCCAATCCAGAATGGATCTGGCAGCCCAGCGATCCGGACCCTGCCGCGCGGCGGTCGATCGCGGCGTGGAAGGTGGAGGCGGGTTTGCCGAATCTGCGTGATCCGCTGGCGCTGGACGTGCTGCAGGCCGACTGGGGCATCGATCAGGCCGATGCCATCGTCTGCATCAACATGATCCATATCGCGCCCTGGCAGGCCGCCGAAGCGCTGTTCGCGGGCGCGGCGCGCGTGCTGCCGGCCGGCGGCGTGCTCTATCTGTATGGTCCCTACCGCCGCGACGGCCAGCACACGTCGCCGAGCAATGCGATCTTCGACGAGCAACTGCGCGCGAGCGATGCGTCCTGGGGCGTGCGGGATATGGAGGTCGTCATCGCGCTGGGCGACAGCGTCGGCCTGCGCTTCGACGAAGCGGTGCCAATGCCGGCCAACAATTTCAGCGTGGTGTTTCGAAGGAACTAGCCGGTAGCGGACAGGGCCGGTCGCGCGGCCCAACGGTTCAGCCCCGTATCAGCATCACCATTGCCGTCGCGATCAGGCAGACCGAGAACCACGCGCGCAGATGGCGCTCCGGCATCCGATGCGCGAGGGCGACGCCCCACGAGATCGTCAGCATGCCGCCGAGCGACAGCGGGATGCCGCTGACCCAGTCGACGTGGCGGGCCTGCGCGTAGGTCGCCAGCGCGACCACCGCGCCGGGCGTGACCAGCGCCAGCGCCAGCCCTTGCGCTGCGGCCTGGCGGAAACCGAACAGGCCGACGAGCGCCGGCGCGGCGATCACGCCCCCGCCGACGCCGAAGAACCCGGACAGCGCGCCGCCGACCACGCCGACCGCCGGAATCCAGCGCGGCGACAGCCGGTTCTGCTGCGCCGTGACGGCGCGTCCAGGCAACAGCCGCCACATGAAATAGACGGCCATGCCGATCATGAACAGCGCGAAGATCCGCCGCAGCAGCACCGGATCCATTGCCGTCGCCAGCCGCGCACCCACATAGGTGGCCAGCACCGCCGACAGGCCGAGTACCAGCGCGGTGCGCAGCGCGATATCGGCGCGGCGGCGATATTGCCAGAAGCCGATCAGCACGTTGGGCGCGATCATGACCAGCGCGGTGCCTTGCGCCAGTTGCTGGTCCATGCCATAGAGCAGGCCCAGAGCCGGAATCGCAATCAGCCCGCCGCCAATGCCGAAGAGTCCGCCGACTGCGCCGAGCGCACCGCCGAGAACGAAGGTCAACAGCGCGGGGAGCAGCGGAATATCGGGCATCGGTCAGGGCTTGGAGGATGGCGCGCCGCCACCACGGCAGCCCGCGCAAAAGTATCGATCATAAAACATGGCGGCAGCGCGCACACGGCTGACGTCAGGGCATTCCCTCGGAATCGCGCGCTGCAAGCTAATCGTCAAGATCTTGAAAGCCGATTGAAATCCGACTTCGCTCCAATGCCGCCGGAGATCGTGCCGGGGCCGCTGATACCGCGCCAACAGCGCCAACAGCGGCGGCCGCACGGTCGCCTCCCGCCGGCATCGCCGGCGCGCTTCGTGTCTGCGTTGCCTGAATCGAGCCTGTCATCGTGCATGTCCGTCGTCATCGCCTTGCCCACCTCCGCCTGCTGGCCGCATCGATCGCCGCATCGATGCTGCTTGGCGCGCCGGCGTGTTTCGCCGCTGCGGCGCCGCCGCCCGCTGCCGTTGCACGGCAGCCGGATGGCGAATGCCGTGCGCCCACCGCGGGCGCAACGCTGACGCTGCCCGAGGCGCGCTCGCTCGCGCTGCGCTGCAATCCGGATCTGATTGCGGCACGCCGCGCCGTGCAGGCCAGCGAGGCCGATATCCAGATCGCCGGGCAGCGTCCGAACCCCGTGCTCAGTCTCGGTGTGGAGAACATCAACCCGCATGCCGGCGTTGGCGCCGGCAGTTGGCGCAACAAGGCCGTCGATTCGACGGCCCGCATCGACCAGGTGATCGAAACCGCCAACAAGGCGGGCCTGCGCGTGAAGACCGCGCAGGCGGCCAACGTGGCGGCGGGCCGGCAAGTGCAGGCGGCCACTGTGCAGCAGATCGCCGCGCTGGAGCAGGCCTTTATCGATGCGGCGGTCAGCCAGCAGCGCGTCGACGTGCTGACGCAGACGCTGGCGCTGTACGAGCGCACCGAGCAGGCCAACAAGATCCGCTACAAGGCCGGCGACCTGTCGCGCGCGGACGTGACGCGGCTCGAACTCGATGCACTGCGCGCCCGCGCGGACTGGCGCGATGCGCGCGCCGATCATCAGCGCGACCTGGCCGAACTGGCGCAGCGCATCGGCATCCCGGGCACGCTGCAGGACGTCGTGCTGTCGCCGCAATGGCCGGGCCTTGCCGAACCGGTGCCGGCGCCGGACGAGCAGGGGTTGCAGGCACGGCCCGATGTGGCCGCGGCGCAGGCGCGCCTGGAAGCCGCCGCGGCCGCGCGCGAACTGGCGCGTGCCGGACGCGTGCCCGACGTGACCGTCGGCGCGCAGGCCGAGCGCTATCCGGCCTCGGCCACCAATCAGCAGGGCAGCGGCAACAGCTTCGGCGTGTTCGTCAGCATCCCGCTGTATGTCCGCCACAGCTATGGCGGCGAGGCGCAGCGCGCCGAGGTGGATTACTACGCGGCGCTGGACGAGCGCAACCGCGTGCTGCTGGCCGCGGGCAACGAGGTCGGCCGGCTGCGCACGGCGCTCGATGCCGCGCGCGAGTCGCTGCGCCAGATGGACGAGGCGGTGCTGCCCGCGGCCGAGCGCGTTGCCGCCGATGCCGAGTTCGCCTTCGGCAAGGGCGCGATCGGTGTGCTCGAACTGCTCGATGCCCGCCGCGCACTGAGGCAGACCCGCCTCGATGCCGCGCAGGCGCGGGGCGCCTATGCCAAGGCCCTGTCCGCGTATCTCGCTGCCACGCGCACCGACGATGCCTCGGCGAGCGGTGCGGCGGCGGGCGCTGCCGATCTGCCGCTGCAGGACGTCGCGCCCTACCTTTCCGTCCACTAGCCGGCCGCGTCCGGCTTTCCTGATCTCCCGATCCCCGACGCCATGTCCTTCCGTTCCCTGTTGACGATCGTCCTGCTCGGCGCGCTGCTGAGCCTGACTGCATGCGGCCGCAAGGCCGAACCGGAGTCCGCGTTGCCGCGCGTCGAAGGCACGGGCATCGTGTTCCCCGAATCGGTCAGGTCCTTGCCCGGCATCAGCGCCGAGCCCGTGCGGCGCGGCGCCGAGCGCGTGCTGACGCTGCCCGGGCGGCTGGTCTGGAACGAGAACCGTACCGTGCGCGTGACGAGTCCGTTCGCCGGTCGTGTCGCCGAGATCCTGGTGCAGCCCGGCACCACCGTGGCCGCAGGCCAGCCGCTCGCGCTGCTGTCCTCGCCGGACTTCGGTGCGGCACAGGCCGACGCGCGCAAGGCGGCCGCCGATGCGGCGCTGGCGGCCAAGGGCCTGGCCCGGCAACGCGAGCTGTATGGTGCCGGCATCGTCGCGCAGAAGGATCTGGAACAGGCGCAGGCCGAGGCCGCGCGCGCCAGTGCCGAACTGCAGCGCGCGCAGGCGGCGCTGCGGCAGGTCGGCGGCGAACTCGGCAAGCCGGGGGCCGTCGGCGTTGGTGCGCCGGATCGCTTCGCGCTGCGCGCGCCGATCGCCGGCCTCGTGGTCGAACGCAATCTGAATCCCGGCATGCAGCTGCGCCCGGACCAGCCGCCGGCCGCGCCGCTGTTTCTGCTGACCGATCCCGCCGATCTGTGGGCGCAGCTCGACGCGGCCGAGGCCGATCTGGCGCTGTTCCGCCCGGGCGGCAGCGTGACGCTGACCTCGGCCGCCTATCCGGGGGAGTCCTTCCCCGCCAGGGTCGTCAAGATCGCCGACTATGTCGATCCGGCCGCCCGCAGCATCAAGGTGCGTCTGTCGGTGCCGAACCCGGAGCGCAAGCTGAAGGCCGAGATGTTCGTCACCGCGCGGATCGAGGCCGCGGGCTTCGACGGCATCGCAGTGCCCGCCAAGGCGGTGTTTCTGGCCGACAACCATCACTATGTGTTCGTGCGCGTCGACGCGCATCGCTTCGAGCGGCACGAGGTCAAGGTCGGCGCCAGCCTGCCGGGCGTCACCGAAGTGGTGGCCGGGCTGGAACCCGGCATGCAGGTGGTGACCGACGGCAATCTCTATCTGCAGGACATCCTGCGCGATGCGAGCGCGACCCAGGCCGCGCTGCGCCAACAAGCTCAATGAGGCCGGCCGCGTCATGATCTCGCGCATCGTCCATTTCGCGCTGCACCAGAAGCTGTTCGTCTGGATGGGGCTGGCGCTGTTCGTCGCCGGCGGCCTGGCGGCCTTCAAGAACCTGCCGATCGAGGCCTTCCCCGACGTCTCGGACGTGCAGGTCAACGTGATCACGCTGTATCCGGGGCGCGCGGCCGAGGAGGTCGAGCGCCAGGTCACGATTCCGATCGAGACGGCGCTGGCCGGCACGCCGAACTCGGTACGGGTGTTCTCGCACACGCAGTTCGGCCTGTCCTATCTGATGGTGACCTTCAACGACAAGGCGACCGATGTCACCGCGCGCCAGCAGGTGATCGAGCGCCTGCGCGGCGTCGACCTGCCCGATGGCGTGCAGCCGGACCTCGCGCCGCTGTCGACCGCGATCGGCGAGATCTACCGCTTTCGGCTGACCGGCAAGGGCCATACGCCGCAGGAGCTGCGCACGCTGCAGGACTGGGTGGTCGAGAAGAACCTGCGGCAGGTGCCCGGCGTGGCGGACCTCGTGACGATCGGCGGCACCATCAAGCAGTACGAGGTCAACCCGAATCTGGCGCGCATGCGAGACGCCAATATCTCGCTGGCGCAGCTGTTCGCGGCGCTGCAGCGCGGCAACTCGAACGCCGGCGGCGGCGCGGTCGCGCAGGGGCGGCAGCAGTTTCTGCTGCGCTCGCTGGGGAGCTTTCGCAGCTCGGCCGATATCGCCAACGTGGTGGTGTCCGAGGTCAATGGCACGCCGATCCTGGTCAAGGACATCGCCGATGTGCGCGTCGGCGCCGCCCCGCGCCAGGGTTTGATGGCGCAGGACGACGAGGAGGACATCGTCTCGGGCATCGTGGTGATGCGCAAGGGCGAGAACCCGTCGGAGGTGCTGACCGCGCTGAAGGCGAAGATCGCGCAGCTGAACGAGCAGATCCTGCCGCGCGGTGTCGAGATCGTGCCGTACTACGACCGCGCCGACCTGATCGACAAGACGCTGCACACGGTGTTCGGCAATCTGGTCGAGGGCGCGCTGCTGGTGATGGCGGTGCTGTACCTGTTCCTGGCGAACGTCCGTGCCGCGGCCATCGTCGCGCTGGTGATTCCGCTGGCGCTGCTGTCGACCTTCATCGGCCTGACCTGGGTCGGCATTCCGGCCAACCTGCTGTCGCTCGGGGCGATGGATTTCGGCATCATTGTCGACGGCGCCGTGATCGTGGTCGAGAACATCTTCAAGCGGCTGGGCGAACTGAAAGAGCAGAAGATCCGCGACAGCCGCGCGCGGCTGCAAGCGATTGCGCGCGCCGTCACCGAAGTCGGCCGCCCCACGGTGTTCTCGATGGTGATCATCATTGCCGCGCACCTGCCGATCTTCACGCTGCAGCGGCACGAGGGAAAGATCTTCGCGCCGATGGCCTATACGGTGACCGGCGCGCTGGTCGGCTCGCTGATCGTGTCGCTGACGCTGGTGCCGCTGCTGTGCTACCTGCTGCTGAAGAAGGACATCGCCCACCACGACAACACGGTGGTGCGGCTGTGCAAGCGCGCCTACGCGCCGATGCTGGCGTGGGCGCTGGACCACAAGCGCGCGGTTGTGGCCAGCGCGGTCGCGCTGCTGGTCGTCACCGCCGGGGTCGGCAAGCTGCTCGGCAGCGAGTTCCTGCCCGAACTCGACGAGGGCGCGATGTGGGTCAGCTTCGACCTGCCGGCCTCGGTGTCTACCGACGAGGCGCGCGAGCAGGCGGCCCGGCTGCGCCGCACGATCCGGCTGACGCCGGAGGTCAAGTCGACGATCTCCAAGGTCGGCCGGCCGGACGATGGCACCGATCCGAAGCTGATCAATACGGTCGAGATCCTGGTCGACCTGAAGCCGGAAGCGCAGTGGCGGCGGGGCTTCGACAAGCGCCGCATCATCGGCGAGATCAACACCAATCTGCGCAAGCTGCCGGGCATCGAACCGAACTTCTCGCAGCCGGTGCGCGACAACATCCTCGAGAGCATCTCGCAGATCAAGGGCCAGATCGTCATCAAGGTGCAGAGCGACAGCCTCGAGCAGAACAAGCGCGTCGCCGACCAGATCCTCGCCAACGTGCAGACCGTGCCCGGCGTGATGCGCGCCTTCATCGACCGCGACGGCGAGCTGCCGCAGTATGTGCTCGACTTCGACCGGGCCCAGGCGGCGCGCTACGGCATCAACGTGGCCGACGTGCAGGACCTGATGGAGACCGCGCTGGCCGGCAAGGCCGCCACCGAGCTGTGGGAGGGCGAGAAGCACTTCAGCGTGGTGGTGCGGCTCGCGCCGAACGAGCGCGAGCTGCCGAACCTGCCGAACATCCTGATGCAGACCGCCGAGGGGGCGCAGGTGCCGCTGTCGCAGCTGGTGCATTTCCATGCGGCCTCCGGCGCGATGAACATCAGCCGCGAGAACGGGCAGCGCACCACCTCGATCGGCGTCTTCATCCACGATCGCGACATGGGCAGCGTGGTCAAGGACATGCAGGCGCTGGTGGCGAAGAACGTGCACGCCGACGACGTCAAGATCGGCTGGTCCGGCGAGTTCGAGAACCAGCAGCGCGCGATGGCGCGGCTGTCGATCGTGGTGCCGCTGTCGGTGCTGCTGATCTTCCTGCTGCTGTTCCAGGCCTTCAAATCGTTCAAGAGCGCGACGCTGATCCTGTCGAACATCCCGTTCGCGCTGGTGGGCGGCGTGTTCGCGCTGTTCCTGACCGGCATTCCGCTGTCGGTGTCGGCGGCGATCGGCTTTATCGCGCTGTTCGGCCAGGCGGTGCTCAATGGCGTGGTGATGGTGACCTACTTCAACCAGCTGCGCGACCAGGGCCTGCCGCTGCGCCAGGCGGTGCTGGCCGGGTCGATGGACCGCTTGCGGACCGTGCTGATGACCGCGCTGCTGGCGATGCTCGGCCTGTTCCCGATGGCGGTCTCGCGGGCGATCGGCTCGGAGACGCAGCGGCCTTTGGCGATCGTGATCATCGGCGGGCTGATCACCGCGACGGTGCTGACGCTGATCGTGCTGCCGACGCTGTACGAATGGATGGTCAGCCGCAGCTGGCCGGACGAGGCGGCGGAGGAGGATGAGGTTGCTGGCGGTGCCGAGGATGTACGACGGGATGATGCGGCGGTGGTTTGAGGGGCGTTGCGAAACCACCTCTCTCTCCCCAACCCTCTCCCCAACCCTCTCCC
>NZ_JABTYE010000021.1 GCF_013314895.1 Cupriavidus gilardii
GCTTGTCGGAGTAGGAAGTCGCGCCCGCACCGCGCGGCGCGACTTCCTACTCCGACAAGCAGGCGGTGCCACCGCCGGACAACGACAACTCCCCGACCAAGACCGTCACGCTGCCGTCCACGGGCCGCGTCAGCCTGGCCGAATACCGTGCGCAGATGCGCCAGCAGCTGATGCAGAGCGAGAACGCCAGCGCAGATGTGGCCGATTGCGCCGCGCATGCGAGCTGGGTGGTGCCGCGCTCGGCCACCTACGACGCGCTGCGCATCCCGACCGGCGCGCTGGCATCCGGACAGGCCTCGGTCGAAAGCTGGGAAGGCCGCTTCTCGCGCGGCAAGCAGGCGGTGCCGGTGACCTCGGTGGTCACCTTCTCGGCCGCCGCGCATCGCCGCAACGGCCAATCGGGCCAATCGGGCCAATCGGGCCAATCGGGCCAATCGCGCTGGGACCCGGTCAAGGTCCGCTGCGGCTACGACGACGGCATGATGCTGGCCTACGAACTGCTGGACGACGACGGCGACATCATCGTCGAGCCGGCCGCCAAGCCCGCGGTCAGCGTGGCCCCGCGCAATGCGACCGCCCGGGGCGCAAAGGCGAAGGCGAAGGCCACCAGGTCGAACCGGTCGGGGAAGGCCACGTCGGCCAAATCGTCGGGCAGCGCGAAGAAGGCCACGGCGAAGTCCGGCGGTTCGAGCAGCGCCGGCAAGTCGGCGAAGAAGACCAGCAAGCCGTCGCGCTGAACTTCCCCGCCGCATCGCTGCCGGGTCGGTCCGGCAGCGGCGCTCAGTCGAGCTGCGCCAGGATCGCCTGCAGCATCGCCGCGCCGAGCAGCGCGCTGCGGGCGCCGTTCCATCCGACCTCCGGCTGCGGCAGGTCGGCGTTGTCCTTGAACGGCATCTCCAGCGTCAGCGACAGGCAGCCGAACGCGTGGCCGATGTACTTGGAAGCCAGCTTCAGCGCATCGGCGTTGTACTTGCTCGCCGCATAGCCATGCACGTCCTGGAAGTCCGGCGTGGCGCGCTTGAACGCCTCGACGAAGCGCGCCTGCGCGACGCGCTGGGACTCGGTGAAGCTGGGCAGCATCTCGCTGCCGGCGATGAAGTTGTACGGCAGCCCCTCGTCGCCGTGGATGTCGAAGAACAGGTCGCAGCCGGTCGCTTCGATCGCGCGGCGCACGTGATAGACCTCGGGGCTGGTATCGAGGCTCGGCGCCATCCATTCGCGATTCAGATTGGCCCCGGCGGCGTTGGTGCGCAGATTGCCCAGCGCCGAGCCATCCGGGTTCATGTTCGGCACGATATGGAACACGGCCTTTTGCAGCAGCCGCTCGGCCACGCCGTCGCCGGCCCAGATACCGGTGCCCGTCAATCGCTGCAGCACGCCTTCGACGAACCATTCGGCCATGGTCTCGCCCGGATGCTGGCGCGCGATCATCCAGATCGTCTTGCGGCCGTCATCGCCGCTTTCCGCGGGCGCGCCGATCGTCACCGCCGTCATGGCGCGGCCCTGCACCGTGCTGCCCAGATGCGTCAGCCGCGCGCGCGGCGAACGCTGACAGGTGCCCAGCAGCGCCAGATGGCGCTCCTCCGGATACGGCTCGAAATAGGCGAACCAGATGCTGTCGTGGGCCGGCGTGAATTCGACCGTCATCACTTGCCCGTCGAAGCGCGTCGGCACGCGAAACCACTGCACGCGGTCATACGAGGCCACGGCGCGGTAGTCGCGCCAGCCGTCCGGATAGGTGCAATCGCCGGCGTTCAGGAATTGCAGCCGGCAGGCCTGGCCTGCCGCGCCATGCAGCCCGAAATGGAACCACTGGCGAAAGTCGGCATGCGAATCGGCGCGGATGCGCAGCCGGATATCGTCGGCGCGGTCCAGCGCCTCGACTTCGATCGCACCGGAATCGAACCGGCTGGAGATATGCAGCGCTGCGGTCTTCATGTCAGAGCCTCGCAAGACGAATTCGTGATGGGACGCCGTGGCGCTTTGCCGCCGGCCGATACGCCGGCGCGGCGGCGTCAGTCTTCCAGCCGGCGCCGGAACACCCAGCGCGTCGCGTCCGACGCCTTCGCGTCGTAGGCATAGCCGTCCTCGGCGAATTTTTTCAGGCCGGCCGGGTCGGTGATGCGGCGGGTTACGGCAAAGCGGGCCATGGTGCCGCGCGCCCGCTTGGCATGGAACGAGATGATCTTGTAGCGGCCGCCCTTCCAGTCCTCGAACACCGGCGTGATCACGCGCGCGTTCAGCACCTTGGGACGGACCGCCTTGAAATACTCCTCGGAAGCGAGATTGACCAGCGTCGGCGCGCCCTCGCCCTTCAGCGCGGCGAGATCCTTGTTCAGCAGCTGCGTTACGTCGTCGCCCCAGAACGCATACAGGTCCTTGCCGGCCTCGTTCGCCAGCCGCGTGCCCATCTCCAGGCGGTACGGCTGCATCCAGTCCAGCGGCCGCAACACGCCGTACAGGCCCGACAGGATGCGCACATGGCGCTGCGCGAAGGCGAGGTCATCGTCCAACAGGCTCGGCGCATCGAGCCCTTCGTAGACATCGCCGTTGAAGGCCAGCACCGCGGGCTTGCTGTTGCGCGCGGTGAATTTGGGTGACCAGTCGGCGTAGCGGGTCGCGTTCAGCACCGCCAGCTTGTCGGAGATGTCCATCAGCGTGCCGATTTCCTGCGGCGCCAGCGCGCGCAAACGCTCGATCAGCTGCGCCGAACGCGGGATCAGCCGCGGCAGGTGGCTGGCATTGAGCGGAGGCCGGACGCGGGGCGGCGTCTCGTAGTCCAGCGACTTGGCGGGCGACAGAACGATCAACATGGCAGAATGCGGCAGAAACAAAGTCCAGATTGTAACGAATGCTCAACCCCTCTACCGGGCCGGACACCGCATCCGGCACCGAATCCTTTGCCGACCGTGCATCGCCGCCGCCCGCCGTTTCCGCACCCCGCGTGGTACTGGACTCCAACGTCTGGATCGATCTGCTGGTCTTTCGCGATCGGCATGCCGAGCCGATCCGCACCGCGCTGCAGGACGGCGCGATCGCGCCGCTGATCCGCGCCGATTGCCGCGAGGAATTGCGCCGCGTATTGGCTTATCCGCAGTTCGCTCGCTTCGAGGTCGATATCGACGAGGCGCTGGCCACCGTGGACCGGCTGACCACCGCGGTCGCGCCGCCCTGCCCGACGCAGGCCGAGGCGACCCGGCTGCCGCGGTGCCGCGACGGCGACGATCAGAAGTTCATCGAGCTGGCGCACTTTGCCGGCGCCGATTGCCTGGTGTCGAAGGACAAGGCGGTGCTCAAGCTCGCCGGGCGGCTGCGCCGCAGCAGCGGCGTCGCGGTATTGACGCCGCAGGCCTTCGCGCCGTGGCTGGCCGCACGGCCGGCGCGCTAGAATCGCCGGTCGATGCGGCGCGAGCGAGCCCCGGCGCGCGACTGCGCCGCTCGCCCCGGTTCCTCTCGACATCTCCCTGCCAACCGATTGACGAATTGACGATTGACGCCATGTCCGCCGACGCTCCGCTCAGCCCTCCCCCGTCCCGCCTGCCCAAGGTAGGCACCACGATCTTCACCGTGATGTCGGCGCTCGCCGCCGAGAAGAATGCGGTCAATCTGGGCCAGGGCTTTCCGGACTTCGACTGCGATCCGAAGATCGTCGACGCGGTCACGCGCGCGATG
The DNA here is from genome assembly GCF_013314895.1 of Cupriavidus gilardii. Classification (GTDB taxonomy): domain Bacteria; phylum Pseudomonadota; class Gammaproteobacteria; order Burkholderiales; family Burkholderiaceae; genus Cupriavidus; species Cupriavidus gilardii_C. The sequence continues at coordinate 3,673 of NZ_JABTYE010000021.1, forward strand.
CAGGGCGGCCTGAACCAGTACCCGCCGATGGCCGGCGTGCCGAAGCTGCGCCAGGCCATCGCCGACAAGATCGGCAAGCTTTACAAACGCGCCTACGACGCCGACAGCGAGATCACGGTGACTGCCGGCGCCACGCAGGCGCTGCTGACCGCGATCCTGTGCGCCGTCCATCCTGGCGACGAAGTGATCGTGCTGGAACCGTGCTACGACAGCTATCTGCCCGCGATCGAGCTGGCCGGCGGCAAGCCGGTGCCGGTGATGCTGGACGCCCCGCACTTCCGCATCCCGTTCGACCGCCTCGCCGCCGCGATCACGCCGCGCACGCGGATGATCCTGATCAACACGCCGCACAACCCGACCGGCACGATCTGGCGCGAGGACGATATGCGGCAGCTGGCCGCGCTGCTGGCGGGCACCGATATCCTGCTGCTGTCGGACGAGGTCTACGAGCACATGGTCTACGACGGCCAGGCGCATCAGTCGGTAGCGCGCCATCCGGAACTGGCACGGCGCAGCTTCGTCGTGTCCAGCTTCGGCAAGACCTATCACGTGACCGGCTGGAAAGTCGGCTATGTGGCCGCGCCGGCCGCGCTGATGGCCGAATTCCGCAAGGTCCACCAATTCAACGTGTTCACCGTCAATACGCCGGTGCAGCACGGGCTTGCCGACTACATGGCGGACCCCGCGCCCTATCTCGAATTGCCGGCGTTCTATCAGGCCAAGCGCGACTTCTTCCGGGCCGGGCTGGCGGGTACGCGCTTCAAGCTGCTGCCGTCGGACGGGACCTACTTCCAGTGCGTCGACTATTCGGCCATTTCGGACATGAGCGAAGCGGATTTCGCGATGTGGCTGACGCGCGAGATCGGCGTCGCGGCGATTCCAGTGTCGGCGTTCTATTCGCAGCCGCGCGAATCGGGCGTGGTGCGGTTCTGCTTTGCCAAGCGTGAGGAAACGCTGGCGCTCGCGCTGGAGCGGTTGCGCAAGCTGTAAGGTAGAGCGTGCGGTCGCCGCAATGCGACCGCACGCTGCCCTCTCCGCGGCCCTCTCCCGCAAGCGGGAGAGGGAGTACACCGACGGGATATGAAGCCCATGGTGTTCTCCCTCTCCCCCTCAGGGGGAGAGGGTTGGGGAGAGGGGGTGGTATTGAAGCGCCCTCGCGCCCTTACTTGTTCCGGCTCAGCATCAATTCGGTATTGGCCTTGCGGTCCGCGTTGACCTTCTGCACCGTCGCCCGCTCGCTCATCCGCTTCAGATAGTCCTTGACCGGCAGATCGGCCAGCATGTCGGCGCCGTAGATGATCCTGGTCGCGGCCGACACCAGCGGCAAATGCACCACCGCCGCGCAGTCGGCCAGCGTGAAGCGGTCGCCGGCGATATACGGCGAGAATTTCGCCAGCTTGGCGAAGGCGGGAATGTAGCGGTTCAGCAGCTTCTGCTGGCGCTCCTTGACGCCATCGCTGACCTTGCCGCCGAAAAACGCCTCGGGGTAGAGCTCGCGGACCGTCAGTTCCAGATACAGTTCGAGATACGTGACCAGCTCGCGCACCTTGCCGGCCGCCAGCGGGTCGGCCGGCAGCAGCGGGTTCTGCGGATAGGCGGCCTCCAGGTATTCGGCAATCACCTCCGATTCGCACAGCGTGCCGCCATCGACGACGATGTACGGCACCTTGCCCAGCGGCGAGGCGTCCAGGTCGGTCTCGCCGATCCAGGCCAGCACCTCCTCGAACGGCACATTCTTTTCCATCAGCGCCAGCTTGACCTTGTTGTAGTAGTTGCTGGCGGCAAAGCCGCAGAGCTTCAGCATGGGGTGTCTCCCTTGTTGTGCTGCGTTCTCCCGGACGGGATCGGTGGCCGCGCCTCGGCATTTTGGCCGATCAGCGCACGCGCCTGCGCGGCGGTGTTCACGCAACGGGTGCAAAAACCGCACGAGCGTGCTAATTTAACCACAACTTTTTGGAAGCACGATGAGCACTTTGACTATCGACACCCTCGGCATCGTGGGCACCGGCGCGATGGGCCGGGGCATTGCCCAGATCGCCGCGCAGGCCGGCCTGACCGTCCGCCTGTTCGACACCAATCCCCAGGCCGTCGCGGCCGCCCGGCAGTATCTGCAGGACACGCTGGCCAAGCTTGCCGACAAGGGCAAGATCAGCAGCGACGATGCTGCCGCCACGCTCGCGCGCGTGCAGCCCTGCGGCGCGCTCGAGGAAATGGCCGACTGCGACATGGTGCTCGAGGCCATCGTCGAGCGGCTCGAGGTCAAGCGCGATCTGGTCGCCAGGCTCGAGGCGATCGTGCGTCCGGACGCGGTGATCGCCTCCAATACCTCCTCGCTGTCGATCACCGCGATCGCGGTCGGCGCGAAGCACCCGGGCCGCGTCGTCGGCTATCACTTCTTCAACCCGGTGCCGCTGATGAAGGTGGTCGAGGTGATCGACGGCCTGTCCGGCGATCCGGCGGTCGGCGATGCGCTGATGGCGCTGTCGCGCCGCATGGGCCATACGCCGGTGCGCTGCAAGGACATGCCGGGCTTCATCGTCAACCATGCCGGCCGCGGCATGAACATCGAAGGGCTGAAGGCCGCGCAGGAAGGTGTGGCCGAGTTCGCCGACATCGACGCGATCATGCGCGAGCAGGCGGGCTTCCGCATGGGCCCGTTCGAGCTGATGGACCTGACCGGGCTCGACGTGTCGCACCCGGTGATGGAGTCGATCTACAACCAGTTCTACCAGGAGCCGCGCTATCGCCCGTCGCCGATCACGGCGATCCGCCAGGTCGGCGGGCTGCTGGGGCGCAAGACCGGCGGCGGCTTCTACCGCTATGTCGATGGCCAGAAGCAGCTGCCCGCCACCGCACCGGTGCCGAGCGCGCGTCCGCCCAGCGTCTGGGTCAGCCGCGACAGCGAGCGCGGCCATGCGATGGTGGTCAAGCTGCTGACTGCCATGGGCGTCACGCCCGAGGGCGGCAACGCCCCGTCGGCCGATGCGCTGATCGTGGTGACGCCGCTGGGACTGGATGCCACCACCTGCGCGCTGCAGCAGGGTCTCGATGCGAGCCGTGTGATCGCGATCGACACGCTGCTGCCGTTCGAGGCCACCAAGCGCCGCACGCTGATGACGACGCCCGCCACCAGCGCCGCGATGCGCGACGCCGCCCACGGCCTGTTCGCCAGCGACGGCGTGCCGGTCACGGTGATCCGCGACTCGGCCGGCTTCGTCGCCCAGCGCATCGTCTCGTGCATCGTCAATATCGCCTCCGACATCGCGCAGCAGCGCATCGCGACGCCGGCCGACATCGACCTGGCCGTCAATCTGGGCCTCGGCTATCCGAAGGGCCCGCTGGCGCTGGGCGATGCGATCGGCCCGCAGCTGATCCTCGAGGTGCTGCGCAATATGGAGCGGCTGACCGGCGACATGCGCTACCGTCCGAGCCCGTGGCTGTGGCGCCGTGCGAGCCTCGGCCTGTCGCTGCTGACCGAGGAAGCCTGACGTTTCCGGGCCGCCCTTCCCCGGGGGCGTTCCTTCCATCCAACACGCCAACCGAGCCGAGCCGCCATGCCTGCCCAACTGCTGTCCGAACGCGTCGATGCGACGCTGGTGCTGACCATCTCCAATCCGGAAATGCGCAATGCGCTCGGCCCGGAGATCTACCACGCGACAAAGGAAGCCCTGCAGGCGGCCGAGCAGGACAGCAGCATCCGCTCGGTGGTGCTGACCGGCGCCGACGGCATGTTCTGCGCCGGCGGCAACCTGAACCGGCTGCTGGGCAATCGCGCGCAGCCGCCTCAGGTGCAGGCCGACAGCATCACGATGCTGCATGCGTGGATCGAGAGCCTGCATGCGTTTCCGAAGCCGATCATCGCCGCGGTGGAAGGCGCGGCCGCTGGCGCGGGCTTCTCGGTGGTGCTGGCCTGCGATTTCGTCGTCGCCGCCAGCAATGCGAAGTTCGTGATGGCCTACGTCAAGGTCGGCCTGACGCCGGACGGCGGCGGCTCGTACGAACTGGCGCGCGCGCTGCCGCGCCAGCTGGCGTCGGAGCTGCTGATCGAAGGCAAGACCGTCGACGCGCAGCGCCTCGCGCAGTTCGGCCTGGTCAATCGCGTCACCGAGCCGGGCCAGGCTCTGGCCGAGGCGCTGCGCCTGGGAGAATCGCTGGCCGCGCAGTCCTCGCACGCGATGGGCCGCATCAAGGGGCTGATCAATCAGGCCGGCACGCTGTCGCTGAACGAACATCTGGCCCGCGAGCGCGAGAACTTCGTCGCCGCGCTGCATCATCCGGACGGCGGCGAAGGCATCAGCGCCTTCCTCGAAAAGCGCAAGCCCAACTATGGTTGAAGACCGCGGCTGAACCCCGCCGCGCCGCATCGTTACCGACCCGATCCCGATAAAAAAGATACCGGAGACAGCATGAGCAGCAATCTTTCCCAGTTCGAGGGCACGCGCCCGGTCGCCGAGCAGCAGCGCTTCGATACCGCGGCGCTCGAAGCCTGGCTGCGCGACCATGTCGAGGACTTCGCCGGGCCGCTGACGGTCGAGCAATTCAAGGGCGGCCAGTCCAATCCCACCTTCAAGCTGATCACACCGGGCCGAACCTACGTGATGCGCGCCAAACCAGGGCCGAAGTCGAAGCTGCTGCCGTCCGCGCACGCGATCGAGCGCGAGTACCGCGTGATGGCGGCGCTGGCGAACACCGACGTGCCGGTCGCGCGCATGTACGCGCTGTGCGAAGACGAGACCGTGATCGGCCGCGCCTTCTACATCATGGAGTACGTCAACGGCCGCGTGCTGTGGGACCAGTCGCTGCCCGGCATGAGCCCGAGCGAACGCACCGCGATCTACGACGAGATGAACCGCGTGATCGCGGCCATGCACAGCGTCGACTATCAGGCGATCGGCCTGGGCGACTACGGCAAGCCGGGCAATTACTTCGCGCGCCAGATCGAGCGCTGGACCAAGCAGTACAAGCTGTCCGAGACCGAGAAGATCGAGGCGATGGACGCGCTGATGGACTGGCTGCCGCACCATATCCCCGAGGAAGACCAGGACCTGACCAGCATCGTCCATGGCGACTACCGGCTCGACAATCTGATGTTCCACCCCACCGAACCGCGCGTGCTGGCGGTGCTCGACTGGGAGCTGTCGACGCTGGGCCATCCGATGGCCGACTTCGGCTACCACTGCATGAGCTGGCATATCGCACCGGGCCAGTTCCGCGGCATCGCCGGGCTCGACTATGCGGCGCTCGGCATTCCCGACGAGGCGACCTATCGCCGCATGTACGAGCAGCGCACCGGCCGCGAGATCACCGGCGACTGGAACTTCTATCTGGCCTTCAGCATGTTCCGCATTGCCGGCATCCTGCAGGGCATCGCCAAGCGCGTGGTCGACGGCACCGCGTCGTCGGCGCAGGCGGTCGACGCCGGCAGGCGGGCCCGGCCGATGGCCGAGATGGGCTGGCAGTACGCGCAGAAGGCGAAGCAGCGGATCGCCTGAACGCGAGACGTACGCACCAGGCTGGCTGACAAGGGCTGGCGCGGCGACGAGCCGTGCCAGCCCTTTTTCGTTATGCGTCGCCGAGCTGCCGTGCAGATCGCATTGTCTGACGACATATAACGACGCCGCTACCGCCACCCCCGGGATTTCCCTGAATCGAGCGAAATTTCCCGGTTTTCCCGCTAGACGGCGCGAGGACCGGCTCTTATGATGGCGACCATTGTTGTATGACGACTGACAAATAACCCGTTCCGGAGACATCATGCACGCACGCCGCCGCTTCCTCAGACTGGCCTCCACCGCCGCCCTCGCCGCTGCCGCCGCCCCGCTGGCGGCACCTGCCCTCGCCGCCGACAGCTGGCCGAACCGACCGATCCGGCTGGTGGTGCCCTACCCCGCCGGCGGGTCGTCGGACATCATCGCTCGGCTGATCAGCAAGCAGCTCGGCGAAGCGCTCGGCCAGCCGGTAGTGGTCGACAACCGCCCCGGCGCCAACGGCAACGTCGGCGCCGCCTTCGTGGCGCAGTCCGGCGGCGACAACCACACGCTGCTGCTGTGCGACGTCGGCGCGCTGGCGATCAGCCCGTCGGTCTACACCAAGCTGACCTTCGACCCCGCCAAGGACCTGAAGGGCGTCTCCATGCTGGCCTATTCGCCGCACATGCTGGTGGTCAACCCGTCGGTGCAGGCCAATACGCTGAAGGATCTGGTGGAGATGTCCAAGCGCGGCGAGCTCAATTTCGCCGTGACCGCGATCGGCAGCGCCCCGCATCTGGCCGGCGTGGCCGTGCAGCAGGCCACCGGCGCCAAATGGCAATACGTGCCGTACAAGGGCGGGGCGCAGGCGATCGCCGATACCGTCGGCGGCACCGCACAGGTCCTGATGAACGGCATGCTCGCCACGCTGCCGCACGTGCAAAGCGGCAAGCTGAAGGCGATCGCGGTGTCCAAGCGCACCCGCATGCCGCTGGTGGGCAATCTGCCGACCATCGCCGAACAGGGCGTGGCGAACTTCGAGTCGGGCACGTGGCAGGGCGTGATGGCGCCGGCCAAGATGCCGGACGCGGCGGTGACGCGCCTGAACGCGGAACTGGTACGCATCATCCGTTCGCCGGAAGTGCGCGCGCAACTGGCCGGCCAGGGCGCCGAGGTGGTGACGATGACGCCCGCCGAGACCAACCGCTTCTTCGCGACCGAGAAGACGCGCTGGGCCGCGGTGGTCAAGCAGGCGGGCATCAAGCTCGACTGATGGGTGGTCTGGGGGCCTGAGGGGCCTGAGGGGCCTGAGGGGCCTGAGGGGCCCGAGGACCTGAGGGCCTGAGGGCCTGAGGGCCTGGGACGCTCGACGGGCCTGCCTTGCCCGGCTCGGCACGGGCAAGGCCGAAGCGGCAAGCGTATACTGGCCGTTGCTATAGGTTTTCGCCCGTTCGCTGTGTCCACCCCATCTCCCCACGACGATCCCCGCCCGCTGCCGCCCAACCGGCCCGACGACGACGCCTGCTGCGGCAGCGGCTGCAGCCCCTGCATCTTCGATTTCTATTACGAGGAAATGGAGCGCTACCGGCAGGAATTGAAGGACTGGCTGGCACGGCATCCCGAGGAGGCCGCTTCGTCGTGAGGCTGGACGCTGTCGCCTCGATCGACGCGACCGGCTCCCTGGCGGCCGGCGTACCGCCGCTTGGCGACGTCGATGCGCTGATCGACTTCGTACGACGGCACCCGCGCCTGCTGGTGCTGACCGGCGCCGGCATCAGCACCGATTCGGGCATCCCCGGCTATCGCGACGCCGATGGCAACTGGCGTGCAAGCACGCCGATCCAGCATCGCGAATTTCTCGACTCGCATGCGCGCCGCCAGCGTTACTGGGCGCGCAGCATGGTGGGCTGGCCGATCATGTCACGCGCCCGGCCCAATGATGCGCACCTCGCGCTCGCGCGGCTGCAGCAGGCGGGACACATCGAGGCGCTGGTCACGCAGAACGTCGACGGTCTGCATCAGGCGGCGGGCAGCACCGGCGTGATCGAACTGCATGGCAGCCTTGGCTCGGTCGTCTGCCTGGCTTGCGGCGAACGGCATCCGCGCGCCGACATCCAGCGCGAACTCGAAGCGGCCAACCCGGCCATCGCCGGCCTGTCCGCCGTGCCTTCGGCGGACGGGGATGCGCACCTCGAAGCCGAGGACCTGCACGAATTCTCCGTGCCCCATTGCCGGCGCTGCGCCGGCGTCATCAAACCCGATGTGGTGTTCTTCGGCGACTCGGTGCCGCGCGATCGCGTGGCGGCAGTCCACGGTGCTCTGCAACGCGCCGATGCGCTGCTGGTGGTGGGGTCTTCGCTGATGGTCTATTCGGGCTATCGCTTCTGCGTCGCCGCCGCGCAGGCCGGCAAGCCGGTGGTCGCCATCAACCTCGGCCGCACCCGCGCCGATCCCCTGCTGACGCTGAAGGTGCCGGCGTCCTGTGCCGAGACTCTGGGCCGGATTGCACAGGCATTCTGCGGTCGCTGACGCCAACCGTCGGCCGGCCCCGCTGGGATTACGAAAGTGTCAAAACGTGATAATCCAGCTTCACTGTTGATAGCACCATGGGGCAGCAGCGAGGAACAATTCGACCTTCCGCGCACAAGCGACCGCCACCATTGCGATACAGCGCCGTGAATTCACGCGTTGCCTTGCATGGTGCGGTGGTAATCGAGCGTCCGGCTGCACGCCCGCCATATCGTGACAACCATGCAGTGAATAAACGATAGCACCAAGGGCGGCGCGCGGCATATCGCTCCCGTTGATTTCATCCCCTATCAATCGGACATCCCATGCCTGGTGAATCTCGAATTCAGCAACGCGCCAGAACGTTTGTCGACATTGCGCAGATCGACATCCCCTTCCCGGAATTCCCGAAGACAGCAAAAAGCAATATCCAGCAAATGGGCATGGACCTTGCGACGAGCGCGTACGCGCTGTTTTTCACGCAAGGTTGCCGCATCGAGTTCGCCGGCGAACAAGATGGCGATACGGACCGGAAGGTTCTGTCACTGATGCACAGCAGCGCAGCCGCGGATTCGCAGGAAGACGCCGGCGCCAGGCTGCTGGAGTTCATTCAGAGCAAGCTGCAATCCCAACTTCAGGCGAGCGGCAAACTTTGGCATCCGGGACATGCCGCCGTGCTCGCGGCAACGCTGGGACAGTCGGCGATCTGGAATGCAGAAGGCGAGGCGCTGGCGCGGATCTTTCACGAGCGCAAGTTTGGTCTGCATGCGAAGCCAGCCGAGATCACGATGCGCATTTCGCCGTTGGCCGACGGAAGCGGATGGCGGATCAACAAGCTGATGAACTGGTATTCCTATCGGGACGAGGCCGGGATAACGCATTGCATGGGCACGCTCAATCCGATTCTCGAAATCGACCACCAGATCGATGTCTATTTCGATTCAGCGCACACGCCGATCCGCAACGCCTGGAACTGGCTCACCGGTCGGGAGACCACCGAGTTTCACGGAAAAATCCGCGCCGAAATCAGCCAGATCGCCTGGCGCGACCCGCATCTCGACGTGCCAATGCTTGCCCGTGGCCTGGCCAGACGCTCAAATGGTTTGTCCGACATCGTTTCCGCCCTGATGGAATCGGTTGCCCAGGCTTTTGCCAATGCTTTCCGGGATGGCCGACGCCGCGTGGACGGCGTTGCATTCAAGCCGCTGTCCGCACAGGAGCGCAACACCTTCCTGATGCATCGGCCCCATTCGCTATATGGCCCTCGGGACAACGCAGCATTGGCGCACGACGACAATGAGCTCGCTGCCGTGCAGCAGCTCGAACCCAACCTGGCTGCCCTCGCGCCGACGCGCGCCATGCTGCTCCACCGGCTCGAGCGCGGCGACCGGGACCTGCAGCGTGTACCCGATGTCCCCGGCGCGCTCCGATCCTTTGCCGCTCGCAAGCTCGACAAGCAGGACAGCGGCGCTGCGGAATTCGTCATCGTTCCGACAAATGGCGACGAGCAACTGCATCGACGTACGGGGACACGGCGAACGGACTTGCACTATCCGGCAAGCGCCGCACTGAGCACGGCGCGGGGCACCCAGAGGCCGAGGGCCGCACCAGCGCCGGCCGCTCCTGACGAACAAGCCTCGTCGGCAGAAGAGGCGGCACGACGGCTGCGCGACATTCCTCGGCTCGACGCTTCCGTCCCGCCACCGCAGCAAGAGGCGCCGGTGTCGCCAGTGCCGATGGGTAACTCGGCCGAACATGTCGATCCGCAGCCCCAGGAGCCGGTCGACGCTCCGGCGGAAGAACCTGCGGTACACGATCCATCGCCCGACGAATCGCCGCCCGACCTTCGGCCCGCTCGGTCGCGCACCAGTTCCGTCGAGCAGCGACATGGCGAACCGCAAGTCGCTGCTCCGGTCGCCGAGTCGCCGTGAGCGCCGGCTCGCGGCGCGATCGGGGCAACGCGTGCCGTTGCAGTTCAGGTATTGGCGCCCTTCGGGGCATTGACCTCCGCGGTACCACGACCCAGTTCATCGATCACCGCCATCAACTGCTCCCGCAACCACCGGTTGGCGCCGTCATTCTCACCGCCTGCATGCCAGTACAAGTGCAGTTCCAATGACGGCACCTTGAACGGCAGCGTCAGCAGGCGGTTGCCATACGCCTCGTTGGCGATGCGGGCATAGCGCAGCGGCAGCGTCGCCAACAGGTCGGTGCAACTGACGATGCGGCACGCCGCCGCGTAGTGCTGGCAGCGCAGGCGCACCCGGCGGGTCATACCCATCCGGTGCAGCGCCTGGTCCTCCAGCCCCGCCCCGCGCCGCCGGGACGACACGTGAACGTGCTCGGCCGCCAGATAGCGCTCCAGCGTCAATTCCTTCTTCACCAAGGGATGGTCGCGCCGGGCCAGCACCACCATCGGGTCGGCCATGAACTGCGCGTGGTGAATCGCCGGCGAGACCGGCAGCAGGATATCGATCGCGGCATCGAGCGTGCCGGCCAGCAGTTCCGATTCCATCTCGCGGCGATCGAAGCGGACTGCCGCGATATCGACGTGCGGCGCCACCGCGGCGACGCGCGACATCAGCGGCGGCAGCAACGTCGATTCGAGCGCGTCGCGCATGCCGATGGTGAAGCGGCGCACCGTCGCCGCGGGATCGAAGTGCGGCGTGTCCTGCAGCGTGCGCGCGAACGACTGCAGCGCAGTGCGTACCTCTCCGGCCAGCGAGCGCGCCAGCGGGGTCGGTGCCATGCCCTGCCCGCGCCGCTCGAACAGCGGGTCGTCGAACAGCGTGCGCAGCCGGCCGAGCGCATGGCTGACCGCCGGCTGCGTCAGGTTCAGCTGCCGGGCGGCCGCCGTGATGCTGCCTTCGGTGTAGATGGCGTCAAACACGACGAACAGGTTCAGGTCGATGCGGGAGAGCTGCATGGCGGCGATTGTGTCATGGAATGCAGCAGATTGATACCATCGAATCCAGAAAATTCATTTTTCATATTCCGCGCAATGAGATAGAGTGCCCTCAGTCGGCGTATATCGCGCCCGCCCGCCGCCTGCCGGCCCGTCGCTGTACGGTCCTGCAGCGCGGCGGGGCCAAATCGCAGGGGTTGTGAGGAGACACCATGGATTTCGAATACTCGCCCAAGGTCAAGGAGATGCGCGCCAGGCTGCTGGCCTTCTTCGACCAGCACATCTATCCGAACGAGAAGCGCTTCCACGCCGAGATCCAGGCCAACCGCAAGGCGGGCAACGCCTGGGTACCGAGCAAGCTGATCGAGGAGCTGAAGCCGCTGGCGCGCGAAGCCGGCCTGTGGAACCTGTTCCTGCCGCGCTCGAAGCGCGCGCCCGAAGGGCTGTCCAATCTGGAATACGCGCCGCTGTGCGAAATCATGGGCCGGGTGCCCTGGTCGCCGGAAGTCTTCAACTGCGCCGCGCCGGACACCGGCAACATGGAAACGCTGGAGCGCTACGCGTCGGAGGAACTGAAGGACCAGTGGCTCGAGCCGCTGCTGCGCGGCGAGATCCGCTCGGCCTTCCTGATGACCGAGCCCGACGTGGCGTCGTCCGACGCGACCAATATCCGCTGCCGCATCGAGCGCGATGGCGACCACTACGTGATCAACGGCACCAAGTGGTGGTCGTCGGGCGCCGGCGATCCGCGCTGCAAGGTCTATATCGTGATGGGCAAGACCAATCCCGACGCGGGCCGCCACGAGCAGCAGTCGATGATCGTGGTGCCGGCCGATACGCCGGGGATCACCATCAAGCGTCATCTGCCGGTGTTCGGCTATGACGACGCGCCGCACGGACATATGGAGATCGAACTGAAGAACGTGCGCGTGCCGGCGGAGAACATCCTGCTCGGCGAAGGCCGCGGCTTCGAGATCGCGCAGGGCCGCCTCGGTCCGGGCCGCATCCACCATTGCATGCGCAGCATCGGCGTGGCCGAGCGCGCGCTGGAACTGATGTGCAAGCGCAGCCTTGAGAGGGTCGCCTTCGGCAAGCAGATCGCCCGTCACGGCGTCACGCAGGAACGCATCGCCGAAGCGCGCTGCGAGATCGAAATGGCCCGTCTGCTGACGCTGAAGGCCGCATACATGATGGACACGGTCGGCAACAAGGTGGCCAAGGCCGAGATCGCGATGATCAAGGTGGTGGCGCCGAACGTCGCACTGAAGGTCATCGACTGGGCGATCCAGGTTCATGGCGCGGCCGGCGTGTCGGAGGACTTCCCGCTGGCCTCGTGGTGGGCGCATCAGCGCACGCTGCGTCTGGCCGACGGTCCGGACGAGGTGCACCGCAACTCGATCGCCAAGCTGGAGCTGGCCAAGCATATGAGCCTGAATCCGGACGAGATCCAGATGCCGGTCACGCGCGGCGGCTGAAGCCGTCGTCCGACAAGACACTCCAGGGCGGCTGCGCCGGCAGCCCGCCATCCACGCGCGCAGCCTGTCTGCGCGTTTTTTTCTTCTGTGATTAAATGCGTCGGTCCATTCAACCGGCGTTCCGCTGCCCGCACCGGCAGGCGCCAGCGGCTGCGTGCAGCGGCTTGCACGGTGTTCTGCCGGCGAGTCGGCGGCGCCTCTCTCCCGTCCAGGAGCTTCCTCGATGATCGATGTCTACAGCTGGGCCACGCCCAATGGCCACAAGGTTCATATCATGCTGGAAGAGTGCGGCCTGCCCTACCAGGTCCACCCCATCAATATCGGCGCCGGCGATCAGTTCGGCGAGGAGTTCCTGAAGATCAGTCCGAACAACAAGATCCCGGCGATCGTCGACAGCGAAGGACCGGACGGCCAGCCGATCTCGCTGTTCGAATCGGGCGCGATCCTGGTGTATCTGGCCGGCAAGACCGGCAAGTTTCTGCCCGAGGACGTGCGCGGCAAATACGAAACGCTGCAATGGCTGATGTTCCAGATGGGCGGTGTCGGTCCGATGCTCGGGCAGGCGCACCATTTCCGCATTTATGCGCCGGAGAAGATCGAATATGCGATCCAGCGCTATACCAATGAGGCGCGCCGCCTCTATGGCGTGATCGACAAGCAGTTGTCGAATCGGCCCTGGCTGGCCGGCGACGAATACACGATCGCCGATATCGCGACCTTCCCGTGGCTGCGCAGCTGGCAGAACCAGGGCGTCGAGCTGGACGACTATCCGAACCTGAAGCGCTGGTTCAATACGATCGCCGAACGCCCCGCGGTCAAGCGCGGCGTCGAAGTCCTGGCGCGCGAGCGCAAGCCGCTGCATACCGACAAGGAGCGCGAAATCCTGTTTGGCGCCACCCAATACGCCCGCCGTTGAGCGGCGGTAGTGCCAGGACGGGCGGGTCAGTGATCCTGATCCGCCCGTCCGGTCCGGCGCCTGCGTGTGCGAAGGGCGTGTGAAAAGCAGGCCGCGGAACGAAGGCCCCCGGGCGAATGCCCGGGCCTTTTTCATTGGGCGGCCGGTTTTCGCCGCCGTGCAGGGCCCCCGAAGGAATCACGTGCACCGTTATTCCTTAACAAAGAGGAGCAGTTCTTTAGTTAATTGAGAAACCGGTTCAGGTGAATACCTGTATGACATTCCCTTGCAAACATGAGAAAAAAGCGTTGTGTGCGGTTGGTTTCCCGATGCTTGTGAGGATTTTCAACACTCTCCGCAATCTATAGTGTTTGTATGGCAGCGTTATGCTGTCTGACACCGATTGTGCGACGGACTCTAGGATGTCGAGTCGACCGGCCGAATCCCTTAACTTCCCTCAAATTCCTCTCTCCCCCTGACCATGATCGGCGATCCTCTCAAGCTATTTGGCCAAAGACTAACGGCCCTGCGCAAACAAAGGGGCTGGTCGCAGGAAAAACTCGCGCTCGAAAGCGGAATGGCGCGCTCCTACCTCAGCGGCATCGAACGCGGCCTGCGCAATGTGGCGCTGATCAACATCTGCACCCTGGCCGATACCCTCGGCGTCCCTCCCAGCGAAATGTTGAAGTTCGATAGCGAAAACTCGGTATTGGCGGTGGAGGAATTGCGCACGCCATTCGGCGCCGAAGAAACTACCGCGCAACGCAATGCGCGGCGTTATATGGCAAGGCTGGATAATGACGATCAGGACCTGGTCGCCTCGGTGGCACGGGCCCTCGCCCGCAAGCGCAGTGTCGGACAAAATGCCGCATGATGGCGGCCGCCGCGCGGCTACATCGCCAGCATGCCCTGCCGCTCGATAAATCGGATTACCGTATCAAGACCCTGCCCTGATTTGACGCTGCCCATCACGAAGGGGCGCTCCCCACGCATCTTGCGCGCATCGTTTTCCATTATCTCCAGGTTGGCGCCGACATAAGGCGCAAGGTCGGTCTTGTTGATAACCAGCAGATCCGACTTGGTGATACCCGGCCCGCCCTTGCGTGGAATCTTCTCGCCGCCGGCGACATCGATCACGTAAATCGTCAGATCGGACAATTCCGGACTGAACGTCGCCGCCAGATTATCGCCACCGGATTCGATAAACACCACGTCGGCATCGGGAAAACGCGCCAGCATGCGGTCGACCGCTTCGAGGTTGATCGACGCATCTTCCCGAATCGCGGTATGCGGACAGCCGCCGGTTTCCACGCCCATGATGCGTTCCGCCGGCAGCGCGCCGGAAATCGTCAGCAGTCGCTGGTCTTCCTTGGTGTAGATGTCGTTGGTGATCGCCACCAGGTCGTAGCGCTCGCGCATGGCCTTGCACAGCATCTCCAGCAAGGTGGTCTTGCCGGAGCCGACCGGGCCGCCGACGCCGACGCGCAAAGGAGGAAGTGTCTTGGTACGGGTCATGATGTCTGTTCCGTTTGGATGTGCGGCTGCGCTCAGGAGCGGAACAGCCGCGAATACTGCGTTTCGTGCCGCGCCGACAGCAGGCCCAGCATCGGCGACAGCGTCGACAGCGCTGGCGGTTCGGCATCCGCCCGGCGCGTCGCCTCGGCCACCGCATCCAGTACGCAGCCATGCATGGCGCGCAGGATCTGCTGACCGGCCGCCTGCCCCAGCGGCACTGCCTTGATCGCTGCGGCGATCTGGTTCTCGACCCAGTTGAAGCAGTAGGCCGCCAGCCCGTCCCGCTCGTCGACCTGCAGCGCGACACAGGCCGCGGCGAACGCCGTCGGCAGGCAGACCGGCGACATCGCCGCCAGCGCATCGCGCAGCGCCGCCTCGCCCCATTCCATCTGACCGATCAGCCGCGCCAGCGACCATCCCATCTGCTCCGTTTCGAGCCGCAGCTCGGCGCTCTCGCGGCTGCCATGGAACCAGTCGTTCCAGTCCCGCACGCCCTCGCGATCGCCAGCCCGCCAGGCGCGATGCAGCAGCAGCCACAGCGGCGCTTCCGCATGAGCCTGCACCTGCAGCAGGTTGTCGCGAATCCACTGCCGCGCGCTGTCGGCATCCCGCACGATGCCGCAGTCGATCGCCGCCTCCAGCCCCTGCGAGTAGCTGAAGCCCCCGATCGGCAGCGCCGGCGAGGCGAGATGCAGCAGCGAGAGCAGTTGGGGGAGTTGGGTCATCGCGGGGACAGTGTCCTAGTGCTGACGATCGCGACCGGCATGGTGCGCAGGATGGTCATGCGGATGCTCATGGTCACACTCGTGCGAGTGCGAGTGCGAGTGCGAGTGCGCATGCGAGTGCGAATGCGAATGCGAATGCCCATGGTGCTGATGAAACACCGCCTGGGCCGCCGCATAGTCCTCCGCGAAAGTCGTGTCGTGGCCGTGCTTGTGGCCACCGCCGTAGGCGCCCGCTTCCGGCTCGAACGGCAGCTGGGCGCGTTCGGAATTCACGCCAAGGCGGACCAGCATGTCGGCCAGCACCGGGTCGTATTCCAGACGCAGATAGTCGCGCCCGATCTCGATCGGCGTGTGCCGGTTGCCCAGGTGGTAGGCCGCGCGCATCAGCGCATGCGGATCGTCGGCGCGCGCCTGCAGCACCGACTCGGCGGCGGCCTGCACTTCGACGAAGACGCCCTCGGCGGTCACCAGCAGGTCGCCGCCGCGCAGCACCGTGCCGCGCGGCAGAAAGATCGCGGCCTCTTCGCCGTTGTCGAGCACCGCGCGCAGCCGGCTTTTGCTGCGATCGGCGAAGGGCAGCACCAGCTTCGGTGCGCGGCGCACCAGCACCGGCGCGATACCGTGCGGCGCGGGAAGATGCTTGTCGATCTTGTGCATGGTCAGAACAGGAAATAACGCTGGGCCATCGGCAGCTCGGTGGCCGGCTCGCAGGTCAGCAGCTGGCCGTCGGCGACCACCTGGTAGGTCTCGGGGTCGACGGTGACGCTCGGCTGCCAGTCGTTGTGGACCATGTCGCGCTTGCTGACCGTACGCGTGCCGCGTACCGCCGACAGCGTCTTCTGCAGGCCGTAACGCGCGCCCACATCCGTGGCGAGCGCGGCCTGCGAGACGAAGGTCAGCGACGACCGGTGCAGCGCCCCGCCAGCGCTCGCGAACATCGGCCGATAATGCACCGGCTGCGGCGTCGGGATCGACGCATTGGGGTCGCCCATCGCGGCGGCGGCAATCATGCCGCCCTTCAGGATCAGACTGGGCTTGACGCCGAAGAACGCCGGCTTCCACAGCACCAGGTCGGCCCACTTGCCGACCTCGATCGAGCCGACCTCGTGCGCGACGCCATGCGTCAGCGCCGGATTGATCGTGTACTTGGCGACATAGCGCTTGACGCGGAAGTTGTCGTGGCCGCCGCGCGCATCGTGCGGATCGCCCGGCAGCTTGCCGCGCTGCACCGCCATCTTGTGCGCGGTCTGCCAGGTGCGCAGGATCACCTCGCCGACGCGCCCCATCGCCTGCGAATCGCTGGAGATCATCGAGAACGCGCCGAGGTCGTGCAGGATGTCCTCGGCCGCGATGGTCTCGCGGCGAATGCGGCTTTCGGCGAAGGCGATGTCTTCGGCGATCGACGGATCGAGGTGATGGCAGACCATCAGCATGTCCAGATGCTCGTCGATCGTATTGATCGTGTAGGGCCGCGTCGGATTGGTCGACGACGGCAGCACGTTGGCCTCGCCGCAGACCTTGATGATGTCCGGCGCGTGGCCGCCGCCCGCCCCTTCGGTGTGATAGGTATGAATGGTGCGGCCCTTGAACGCGGCGATGGTCGCCTCGACGAAGCCGCCCTCGTTCAGCGTGTCGGTATGGATGGCGACCTGCACGTCGGTCGCGTCGGCTACCGACAGGCAGGTATCGATCGCCGCCGGCGTGGTGCCCCAGTCCTCGTGCAGCTTCAGCCCGATCGCGCCGGCCTCGACCTGCTCGACGATCGGTTGCGGCAGGCTGGCGTTGCCCTTGCCCAGCAGGCCGATATTCATCGGGTAGGCGTCCACCGCCTGCAGCATCCGCTCCATATGCCAGGGGCCCGGCGTCACCGTGGTGGCATAGGTGCCGGTCGCCGGTCCGGTGCCGCCGCCGATCATCGTGGTGACGCCGCTCATCAGCGCCTCCTCGATCTGTTGCGGGCAGATGAAGTGGATATGGCTGTCGATGCCGCCGGCGGTCACGATCATGCCCTCGCCGGCGATCACCTCGGTGCCCGGGCCGATCACGATCGTCACGCCCGGCTGGATGTCAGGATTGCCTGCCTTGCCGATGCCGGCGATGCGTCCGTCCTTGATGCCGATATCGGCCTTGACGATGCCCCAATGGTCGACGATCAGCGCGTTGGTGATCACGGTGTCGACGCAGTCGCGCGCCAGCCGCTGGCTCTGCCCCATGCCGTCGCGGATCACCTTGCCGCCGCCGAACTTGACTTCCTCGCCGTAGATCGTGAAGTCCTTCTCGACCTCGATGACCAGGGCCGTGTCGGCCAGCCGCACGCGGTCGCCGGTGGTTGGGCCGAACATCTCGGCATAGGCCTGCCTTCCGATTTTCAAGGCCATCACAGCGCTCCCATGATCTTGCCGTTGAAGCCGTAGACGATGCGGTCGCCATCGAGCGCGACCAGCTCGACAGTGCGCGACTGTCCGGGCTCGAAACGCACCGCGGTGCCGGCGGCGATATTGAGCCGGAAGCCGCGCGCGGCATCGCGATCGAAGTCCAGCGCGGCGTTGGTCTCGTGAAAGTGGAAGTGCGAGCCGACCTGGATCGGCCGGTCGCCGGTATTGGCGACCGTCAACCGAATCGTCGCGCGGCCCGCGTTCAGTTCGAGCTCGCCGTCGGCGGGCATCAGTTCACCGGGAATCATGGCGTCTCCTGTCTTTGGTCAGGCCTGGATCAGGCCACCATCAGGCCGACGCCATAGAGCGCGACACCGGCACCCGCGGCGCGCGCGAGCCACGGCGCATGCCGGCGCAGCACCGTGCCGGCGGCGATGCCAGCCAGATGCAGCGCGACGGTCGCCGCCGCAAAACCGCCGACATAGGCCAGCACGGCCGGCAGCGCGCCCGCGCTCGCCGGCAACTCCGCGCCATGCGCATAGCCATGGAACAGCGCGAAGCCGCCAACCAGTGCCATCGCTGCGCCCGCGGGCAGCCGCGCGCGCAGTGCGACCAGCAGCCCGACCACCAGCAGCGAGGCGGCGATCATCGGCTCGACTGCGGGCAAGGCAAAGCCGGCCAGACCCAGCACGGCCCCGACCAGCATCAGCGCGACGAAGGCCAGCGGCAGGCGCAGCACGCCGCCGCCGGCGCGGACCGCGCCGACCGCCAGCGCGCTCCAGACCCCGACCGCGACCATCGCCAGCAGATGGTCGGCGCCGGTCAGCGGATGCAAAAGACCGGAGGCCAGGCTGGCGCCGACGCTCGCCACGTCGTGGCCCGGGTGAGCCAGTGCCGGCGCGCCGGCCAGCATCGCGGCCAGGCCGCCGATGCGGACGGCGACGCGCGGCAAGCCGCATCGCATGACGTGTTGAAAGGAAAGAGAGCGAATGAAACCGAAACGGGGCATGGTGGTCCTCAGTGGAATACGGAAAATGCGACAAGCAACTGGATACAGGCGATCCGCGTCAGACGATCGGCTGATGCACGGTGACCAGCTTGGTGCCGTCGGGAAAGGTCGCTTCGACCTGGATCTCCGGGATCATCTCGGCGACGCCATCCATCACGTCCTCGCGCGCCAGCACCGTGGTGCCGGCATGCATCAGTTCCGCAACGGTGCGACCATCGCGCGCGCCCTCCATGATCGCGGCGGTGATCAGCGCCACCGCTTCCGGATAGTTCAGCTTGAGCCCGCGCGCGCGGCGGCGCTCGGCCAGCAGCGCGGCGGTGAAGATCAGCAGCTTGTCCTTCTCTCTTGGCGTCAGTTCCATCGCCCGTCCTCGGTGTTCGGTTCTTCGTATCCGGCTTCGCCGGGGACGTCGGTCATCCCATCGGCCACCGCTTCGATCATCAAATCGATCATCAAATCGATCGTCAAATCGACCATCACGTCGACCACAGCCGCAGCGGCCTGGCCGCTACCCCGTGGATCGGCACGCGCAACGCGCCCCATGCCGCGACCATCAGTTCGCGTACGGGCTCGATATGGGTGCCCAGCACGCGCAGCAGCAGCATCGGCTGCTCGGTGTCGGCCAGGCATGTCACGCCGGCGCGCAAATCGGCGCGGTACGGCAGGCTCTCCGCGAGTGCTTCCGCCAGCGTCTGCGTCGCACCCGCACCGACCGCCCACAACGTGCCAAGCACCGGCAGGCCGTCGAGCCCGACGCGCGCCTGGCGCAGCGGCGAATCCGCATCGAGGCGGGCATGCTCGCGCCACAGCGTGCGCGTGCCCTGCCCGATGCGCGTGTCCATCCAGGCGGTGCCGCGCTGCCATTGCTCGCCGGAGGCCTGCCTGCCAAGCACCAATGCATCCCAGCCGATCGCGCTGCCGCCCGGCGCGACGTCGACGACGGTAGCGAGCCGCGCCCGCGCATCGTCGAACACGATGTTCTCCTGCGGCAGCCAGTCCAGCCGCGCACCGGCCGCAACCGAGACGCGCACCTGCTGGCTGGCATCGCGGCCCAGCGACTTGTACCACTTGGTCGCGCCCGGTGTGGCCAGCACCGCGTGCGCGCCCGGCTCCAGCGCGATATCGAGATCGAGCACATCGCCGCCCGCGATGCCGGCGGGCGGATGCAGCACCACCGCATGGCAGATGCCGCCCTCGGGGTACAGCGGCTTCTGCACCATCAGCGGCCCGACATGACGGCGTTCGACCAGCGCCGTGCGTTCGCCGCGCACGGCGAAACGCAGCCGCAGCTGCGCGTGCCACGCCGGCGGCATGGCCAGCGTCGCGGCGGCATCGTCGGCGGGGAAATCGGGATGGCGCATCGTTTGAGCCAAGACGAACGATCGATGGCCTAGACCGCGATCATTTCCCGCACGCCCTCGTCTTCCATCCGGCTGCCCTCGCCGCTGGCCACCACCTCGCCGCGGCTCATCACAACATAGTGATCGGCCAGATGGCGCGCGAATTCATAGTACTGCTCGACCAGCAGCACCGTCATGCCGAACTCGTCGACCAGCAGCCGCAGCGCGCGGCCGATGTCCTGGATGATCGACGGCTGGATGCCTTCGGTGGGCTCGTCGAGAATCAGCAGCTTCGGCTCGCTCATCAGCGCGCGGCCGATCGCCAGCTGCTGTTGTTGCCCGCCGGACAGATCGCCGCCGCGCCGTTGCCGCATCGTGCGCAGCACGGGAAACAGCTGATAGATGCGATCTGGCACGCCGGCCGGCTTGCCGCGGCTCGCGGCGCCGATCAGCAGGTTCTCCTCGACGGTCAGCCGCGGAAAGATCTCGCGTCCCTGCGGCACATAGGCGAGACCTGCGGCCACGCGCTCGTAGGGCGGCGCCTTGTCCAGCGTCCGGCCGTTCCAGCGAATGGTGCCGCTGCGCGTTGGCACCACGCCCATCAGGCATTTCAGCAGCGTGCTCTTGCCCACGCCGTTGCGGCCGAGCAGCGTGGTCAGGCGACCCTCGGGCACCTCGAAGCTCACGTCGCGCAGGATATGGCTGCCGCCGTAGTACTGGTTCAATCCGCTGACTTGCAGCATCGGTTTTCCTTTCTGCGCGTCAATCCAGCGCCGCAGTTCAGCGCCGCAGTTCAGCGCCCCAAATACGATTCGATCACGCGCTCGTCGCGCTTGACCGCGTCCAGCGTGCCCTCTGCCAGCACGCTGCCTTCCGCCAGCACCGTGACCTTGCCGGACTCGCCGGCCAGCGCGGCAACGAACTCCATGTCGTGCTCGACCACCATCATCGAGCAGCTGCCGCGCAGGCCATTGAGCAGCGCCGCCAGCTGCATCGTTTCCTCATCGGTCATGCCGGCCACCGGCTCGTCGAGCAGCAGCAGTTGCGGCCGCTGCATCAGCAGCATGCCGATTTCGAGCCGCTGCTTCTGGCCGTGCGACAGCAGCCCGGCCGGCCGATAGGCCTCCTCTTCCAGCCCGATCAGCGCCAGCGTCTGCTCGATGCGGCGGCGGCCATCGCCGTCGAGCCGCGCCCGCAGCGACGACCACCAGCGCTTGTCGGCCTTCATCGCCAGCTCCAGGTTCTCCCAGACGGCGTGCTGCTCGAACACGGTGGGCTTCTGGAACTTGCGGCCGATGCCGGTCTGCGCGATGGTCGGCTCGTTCAGCCGCATCAAATCGATGCTCTGGCCCAGAAACACGCGTCCGGTGACCGAGGCATTGCGCGGCCCGGTCTTGCCGGTGATCACGTCCATCATCGTGGTCTTGCCGGCGCCATTGGGTCCGATCACGCAGCGCAGCTCGCCGTGGTCGATCGACAGCGTCAGCTTGTTCAGCGCGCGAAAGCCGTCGAACTGCACGGTCACGTCCTCCAGATAGAGGATCGGTCCGTGCGAGACATCGATGGCGCCGCGTTCGAGCACACGGCCCAGGCCGGTGGCGTCGCCGCTGTCCGCCTGCGCGGCATCGTGGGCTGGCTTCAGGGCCGCGTTCATGCCTTTCCTCCGCTGCTGGCCGGCACCGCCACGGGTGCAGGCCGGGGTGTCGATGCGCCCGCCGCGTCGCCACGCCGCAGGCGCGCCAGCAGCCCCACCACGCCGTTCGGCAGATACAGCGTCACCAGCACGAACATCGCGCCGAGCAGGAACAGCCAGTACTCGGCGAAGTGCGCGGTGAACAGCGTCTTCGCGCCATTGACCAGAAAGGCGCCGATCACCGGGCCGATCAGCGTGCCGCGCCCGCCGACGGCGACCCATACCGCCATCTCGATCGAGTTCGCCGGCGACATCTCTCCCGGATTGATGATGCCGACCTGCGGCACATACAGCGCGCCGGCGATGCCGCACAGCACCGCCGAGAAGGTCCAGACGAACAGCTTGTAGCCGAGCGGGTTGTAGCCGGAGAACATCACGCGCGTCTCGGCATCTCGCACCGCGGTAACGACCCGGCCCAGCTTCGAGGTCACGATATAGCGGCAGGCGATCAGTCCGCCCAGCAGCGCGAACGCGGTCAGCACGAACAGCACGGTGCGCGTCTCGGGCGCGGCGATGGCAAAGCCCGCAATACGCTTGAAGTCGGTGAAGCCGTTGTTGCCGCCAAAGCCCGTCTCGTTGCGGAAGAACAGCAGCATCGCGGCATAGGTCAGCGCCTGCGTGATGATCGACAGATAGACGCCCTTGATGCGCGAGCGGAAGGCAAAGAAGCCGAACAGCCAGGCCAGCACGCCCGGCACCAGCACCACCAGCAGCAGCGCGTAGCCCAGATGGTCGGTGCCGTGCCAGAACCACGGCAGCTCCTTCCAGTCGAGGAACACCATGAAGTCCGGCAGCTCGCTGCGATAGACGCCCTCGCGGCCGATCGCGCGCATCAGGTACATGCCCATCGCATAGCCGCCGAGCGCGAAGAACAGGCCATGGCCCAGGCTCAGGATGCCGCAGTAGCCCCACACCAGATCGAGCGCGATCGCGGCCAGCGCAAAGCACATGATCTTGCCGATCAGCGTCAGCGCATAGGCCGACAGATGCAGCGGATGCGTGTCGGGCAGGACCAGCGCGCACACCGGCACCGCGACCGCGGCCAGCAGCGCGACCACCGCCAGCGCCAGCCAGCCGCGCGCGGAGAACAAGGGCTGGCGCGCGGGTACGGCCAGCGTGAAGGCGGACCTTCCGGGATCGATCGAGCTTTGCATCATGCCTCCGCGCTGCGCCCCTTGAGCGCGAACAGTCCCTGTGGCCGCTTCTGGATGAACAGCACGATCAGCACCAGGACGATGATCTTGGCCAGCACCGCGCCGTAGAACGGCTCGATGAACTTGTTGATGATGCCCAGGCCGAAGGCGCCGACGATGGTGCCGGCTAGCTGCCCCACCCCGCCCAGCACGACGACCATGAACGAATCGATGATGTAAGCCTGCCCCAGGTCGGGCCCGACATTGCCGATCTGCGACAGCGCGCAGCCGCCCAGGCCCGCGATGCCCGCACCGAAGGCGAAGGCATAGCTGTCGACCTTCCAGGTCCGCACGCCGACGCAGGCGGCCATCGTGCGGTTCTGCGTGGTGGCGCGCACGAACAGGCCCAGCCGCGTGCGGTTCAACACGGCCCAGGCAATCGCCACGACCGCCAGCGCGAACACCACGATGACGATGCGGTTGTACGGAATCACCAGACCGGGCATCCATTGCACACCGCCGCTCATCCAGCTCGGGTTGGCGACTTCGACGTTCTGCGCGCCGAACAGCATCCGCACCGCCTGCATCAGCAGCAGGCTGATGCCGAACGTCGCCAGCAGCGTCTCCAGCGGACGGCCGTACAGATGGCGCAGCACCAGTCGTTCGAGCACAAAGCCGACCGCGGCGGCGGCAAGGAAAGCCGCGGGCAAGGCCGCCGGCAGGTACCAGTCGAAGGCATCGGGCAGATAGGTGCGGAACAGCGTCTGCACGAGCCACGTCGCATAGGCGCCGATCATCAGGAATTCGCCATGGGCCATGTTGATCACGCCGATCAGCCCATAGGTGATGGCCAGGCCCAGCGCGGCCAGCAGCAGCACGCTGCCCAGACTCAGGCCGGCGAACAGATTGCCGATCAGCTCGGCCTGGCGCTCGCTGGCGCGCAGATTGTCGAGCGCCTGCTGCGCGGCGGCGCGCAGTTGCGGGTCCGGCTCGCGGTATTGGCCGTTGTCGCCACGCTCGACCAGCGGCTGCAGCCGCTGGCGCGTGGCCGGGTCGCTGTCGCGGCCGAGGATGCGGATCGCTTCAAGCCGCTCGTCGCGGCTGCCGTCGGCCAGCACGGTATTGGCCCAGATCACGTCGAGCCGGGCACGCAGGGCGGCGTCCGCTTCGGACTGGCGCGCGGTGGCGACGGCCTCGCGCGGTGCGTCTTCGGGACGTTCCAGCAGTGCGGCGATGGCCTGCGCGCGTACCGCGGCGTCGGGCGAGGACAGCAGCAGGCTGCCGGCCGCACCGTCGACCTGCGCGCGCAGGCTGTTGTTCAGGGTCAGCGATTGCAGCGCGCCGGCCTCGACCTCGACCGGCTTGCCGGTGATCGCGTCGAGCACGCGCTCGCCTTCGACGCGAACCATGCCGATGCCCGGCGCGAACTGCAGCGTGTCGTCCTGCAGCGCCTGCAGGATCGGGCCGGCCTGCTTCGGATCGGCCTTGGCCAGCACGGCGATGGCGCCGCGCTTGGCATCGAAATCTTCTTCGGCCAGCGGCTGCAGATCGGCCTGCGTCAGCGCGGCGGCCGCCCACAGCGCGGGCGCCGCGAGCAACAGCGGCAGCGACAACAGCGCGGCGAGCGTGGCGCGCCACCAGGAGGCGCGGGGCAGCATGGGTCGGGACATGGAATCGGTATCGTGGTCGAGGATCAAGCGGTCAACGAAGAACGGACGGGTGGCGGGATGGCGAGCGCCGCTGCCCTCTCCCCCGCCCCTCTCCCGCAAGCGGGAGAGGGGAGAAAACAGGCGGTGCGCTTGCCTTCGGGGAGTCAGTGAGCTTCGGTGGAATGGAAGAACTGACTGTGTTCTCCCTCTCCCCCTCAGCGGAATAAGAGAACCCACTGTGTTCTCCCTCCCCCTCAGCGGAATAAGAGAACCCACTGTGTTCTCCCTCTCCCCCTCAGGGGGAGAGGGTTGGGGAGAGGGGGTGGTTTTCGCCAGGCCCGTCGCCCCAACAGCCTTCACATCACCTTGTCCGGCTTGCCCTCGTTGCCCGCGATGAACGGGCTCCACGGCTGCGCGCGCAGGGGCTTCGGCGTCTTCCACACGACCGAGAACTGCCCGTCGCCCTTGACCTCGCCGATCATCACCGGCTTGTACAGATGGTGGTTCTCGCCCATCGTCAGCGTGAAGCCGCTAGGTGCCTTGAAGGTCTGGCCGATCATCGCGGCGCGGACCTTGTTCGGGTCAGTGGTGCCGGCCTTCTTGACCGCCTGCGCCCACATATGGATGCCGACGTAGGTTGCCTCCATCGGGTCGTTGGTCACACGCTTGTCGCCGCCCGGCAGATTGTTCGCCTTGACCCAGGCCGCCCATTGCTTCTTGAAGGCCTCGTTCTCCGGGTTCTTGACCGACATGAAGTAGTTCCATGCGGCCAGATGGCCGACCAGCGGCTTGGTGTCGATGCCGCGCAGCTCTTCCTCGCCGACGGAGAACGCCACCACCGGCACATCCTTGGCCTTCAGGCCGGCGTTGCCCAGTTCCTTGTAGAACGGCACATTGGAATCGCCGTTGATCGTCGAGATCACCGCGGTGCGGCCGCCCTGCGAGAACTTCTTGATATTGGCGACGATGGTCTGGTAATCGCTGTGGCCAAACGGCGTGTAGACCTCCTCGATATCCTTGTCGGCCACGCCCTTGCTCTTCAGGAAGGCCCGCAGGATCTTGTTGGTGGTGCGCGGGTACACGTAGTCGGTGCCCAGCAGGAAGAAGCGCTTGGCGCCGCCGCCCTCCTTGCTCATCAGGTATTCGACAGCGGGAATGGCCTGCTGGTTGGGCGCGGCGCCGGTATAGAAGACGTTCTTCGACATCTCCTCGCCCTCGTACTGCACCGGATAGAACAGCAGCGCGTTCAGTTCCTCGTAGACCGGCAACACCGACTTGCGCGACACCGAGGTCCAGCAGCCGAAGGTCACCGCGACCTTGTCGTTGCTGATCAGCTGGCGCGCCTTCTCGGCGAACAGCGGCCAGTTCGACGCGGGATCGACCACCACCGGCACCAGCTTGCGGCCCAGCACGCCGCCGCTCTTGTTGATCTCGTCGATCGCCATCAGCGCAACGTCCTTCAGCGACGTTTCCGAGATCGCCATCGTGCCCGACAGCGAATGCAGCACGCCCACCTTGATCGGCTCTTTCGATTGCGCGAATGCCAGCGGGCTGGTACCGATCATCGCCGCGGCGGCCACCGCCGACAGCCTCAACATTTCCCGTCGTTTCATTGCAGCTCCCTAGCTTGTGTTCGAGGAACAACGCACCCCGGGAGGGACTTCTGCAACTAGCGTGCCACCAAAAAAGAACGCGGCATCAAGCCGCGTAGGAGTCTGCCTTGACATCGCCGCACCGTGGCGGTGCGCCGGCGCTTTGCATCACGATGGTGCGATGTCGCAAAGCGGTGCGACGCACCGCGCCGGGGCGTCAGGAATAGCGCCGGCTGATCGATTCCGCGACGCAGACCGGTCGGTCGCTGCCTTCGCGTTCGATGGTGACCTCCCAGGTCGACTGTGCGCCGACCAGGTCCGGTGCATTGGGCGGCGGCGCGATGCGCTCCACCTTCAGCAGCTTGATGCGCGCGCGCAGCCGGCTGCCGACCGGCACCGGCGCGGTGAAGCGCACGCGATTCAGGCCGTAGTTGACGCCGATCTTGACGCCCGGCATCTGCATCGCGCTCTGCATCAATGCCGGCAGCAGCGACAGCGTCAGAAAGCCATGCGCGACCGGCGCGCCGAACGGCGACTCGCGCCGCGCACGGTCGGGATCGACGTGAATCCATTGGTGGTCGCCGGTCGCCTCGGCGAACAGGTTGACCTGGTGTTGGGTGATCTCGGTCCAGTCGCTGACGGCGACCTCCTGCCCTTGCAGGCTTTCCAGCTCCTCCAGCGAAGCGATGGTGCGCATGGTGTCTCCTTGTCGAATGAGGTGGCCGACGATGTGGCCGGCAATGCGGCCGACGATTTAGCCAATGATGTGAGCGGTGTCGTGGCGGAGCGGCTCAGGCGGGCCGGCGGCCGTACATGCCCATGCCCTTGACGGTGCAGACCAGCTCGCCGCGCTGGTTGACCGCCTCCCACTGCGTGTGCACGACGCCGCGATCGGGCTTGGACTGCGACGGGCGCTTGTCCAGCACCGAGACGAACACGGTCAGCGTATCGCCGGCATACACGGGCTTGAGCCAGCGGATCTCGTCGACGCCGGGCGAGCCCATGCTCGCCGACTTCGACGTCATGTTGTCGACCAGCATGCGCATCATCACCGCGCAGGTCATCCAGCCGCTCGAGATCAGGCCGCCGTAGATGCTTTTCTTTGCCGCGTCCTTGTCGACGTGGAAGGGCTGCGGATCGTATTGCGTGGCGAAGCTGACGATCTCGTCCTCGGTGATCAGCCGCGAGCCGAGCTCGCGCCGGCTGCCGACGACGAAGTCTTCGAAGTATTGGGTGTCGGACATGGGGTCTCCTGAGTCCTCGTATCGAATGTGTTCCCCCTCTCCCCCTCTCCCCCTCAGGGGGAGAGGGTCGGGGAGAGGGGGTGGTGCCGATCGCCATCGGTACGACGAGCGCCCCTGCCCTCTCCCCCGCCCCTCTCCCGCACGCGGGAGAGGGGAGAAAACCCTGAATGCAAAAAGCCGCGCCAGACATCACTGTCCGAGCGCGGCTTGTCTTGCCTCAACGGCTGGCCATCATGCCGCCTGCTGGAATTCCGGCAGGCTGGCGAAGCGGCCAAGATGGTGGTCGACATCGCCGAACGTCGTGTTGATCAGCGTCAGCCGCTTGAACATGTGCGCGGCCGGCAGTTCGTCGGTCACGCCCATGCCGCCGTGGATCTGCACCGCTTCCTGGCCGACCGTGCGCGCGGCCTGGCCGACCCGCGCCTTCGCGGCGGACACATAGCGGCGGCGCTCCTCGGGGCTGGCTTCGTCGAAGCGCGCCGCAGCCAGCAGCGTGATCGAGCGCGACTGCTCGGCGTGGATAAACATCTCGACCATGCGATGCTGCAGCGCCTGGAAGCGCGCGATCGGCACGCCGAACTGCTGTCGCGTCTTGGCGTACTCGATGGTGGCGGCGGTCAGCGTGTCCATCACCCCCACGGCCTCGGCGCACAGCAGCACCGCGGCGTAGTCGGCCACCTGCTCGAGCAGATCCCAGCCCTTGCCTTCGGCGCCGAGCAGCTCCCCGGCTGCGTCCTGGAACGTGATGTCGGCCGCGTGCAGATTGTCGATGGTGCGGTAGTCGCGGATGGTGACGCCCGGGCCCCTGGCATCGACCAGGTACAGCGAGATGCCGTCCTGGTCGGCGTTGCCGCCACCGGTGCGTGCCGACACCACCAGCTTGTCGGCCTGCCCGCCGTGGATCGCCACGACCTTGGTGCCGTTCAGCTTGCCGCCCTTGGCGGTCACGCGCACGTCGTTCAACGCGTAGCGCGCCTCGCGCTCGTTGAACGCGGTGGCCAGCTTGATTTCGCCGCCGGCGACCTGCTCCAGCACGGTGTCCTGGCCGCCGGCCTGCTTCAGCGCGTAGGCGGCAGTTACCGTCGCCAGGTACGGCTCGACCACCAGGCCGCGGCCCAGCTCCTGCATCACCACCATCATGTCGATGGCGGTCCCGTTGAAACCGCCCTGCGCTTCGGGCACCGGCAGCGCCGTCAGGCCGAGTTCGACCAGCGCGCTCCAGGCCGCTTCGCTGTAGCCGAGCTCGCTCTTGTAGGCCTTCTTGCGGGACTCGAAGTCGTAGCTCTTGTCGATGAAGCGGCGTACCGCGTCAGCCAGTTGCTTCTGCTCGTCGCTGAGATTGAAGTTCATGGTTCCTGTCTCCTCACAGCCCCAGGATCATCTGGCTGATGATGTTCTTCTGGATTTCGTTGGATCCGCCGTAGATCGAGGTCTTGCGGAAGTTGAAGTAGTACGCGGCCAGCGGCGCGGCGTCGTCGTAGCCGGTCACCGCATGCTCGGTCTCGCACTCCAGGTAGTCGCGGTCGAACGGTTGCGCGTACGGGCCGACGGCTTCGACCATCAGCTCGGTCAGCAGCTGCTGGATCTCGGTGCCCTTGATCTTCAGCAGCGAGGCCTCGGGGCCGGGCCCCTTGCCGGCGCTCTCGCTCGACACCACGCGCAGCACGGTGATCTCGAGCGCCATCAGTTCGATTTCCAGCGCGGCGACCTTGGCGCCGAACACCGGATCTTCGAGCAGCGGCTTGCCGTTCTTCTGCTGCTGGCGCGCGATGCGCTTCAGGAAGCCGAGCTCGCGCTTCGAATTGCCCACGCGGGCAATGCCGGTGCGCTCATGGCCGAGCAGGTACTTCGCGTACGTCCAGCCCTTGTTCTCTTCGCCGACGCGGTTTTCGACCGGCACCTTGACGTTGTCGAAGAAGACCTCGTTCACCTCGTGGTCCTCGTCGAGCATGATGATCGGACGCACGGTGATGCCGGGCGTCTTCATGTCGATCAGCAGGAAGGAGATGCCCTCCTGCTTCTTGGCTTCGGGATCGGTGCGGACCAGGCAGAAGATCATGTCGGCGTGCTGGCCGAGCGT
Organism: Cupriavidus gilardii; assembly: GCF_013314895.1. GTDB lineage: Bacteria > Pseudomonadota > Gammaproteobacteria > Burkholderiales > Burkholderiaceae > Cupriavidus > Cupriavidus gilardii_C. Next base: position 33,279 of record NZ_JABTYE010000021.1, read on the forward strand.
GGTCCAGGTCTTCTGACCGTTGACGATGTAGTGCTTGCCGTCCGGAGTCAGTTCGGCACGGGTCTTCAGCGAGGCCAGGTCCGAGCCCGAGCCCGGCTCCGAGTAGCCCTGGCACCACCAGTCGGTGCAATCGAGGATGCGCGGCAGATAGTACGACTTCTGCTGTTCGTTGCCGTACTTCATGATCACCGGCGCGACCATCGCGACGCCGAAGGGCAGCACGCCGGGCGCGCCGACGCGGGCATTTTCCTCGTCCCAGATATGGCGCTGGGTGGCATTCCAGCCGGTGCCGCCGTACTCGACCGGCCAGTGCGGCGCCGACCAACCCTTGCCCGCCAGGATCTTGTGCCAGCGGACCAGATCGTCGCGGTTGGGCCGGCGGTGATTCAGAATCTTGGCGCGAATGTCCGCCGGCAGGTTGGCTTCCAGCCAGCTGCGCACTTCCTCGCGGAAGGCGTTGTCGGCCGCCGTGTAGTTGAGATCCATGCCCGTCTCCAGTGATGCCGGCTGCGGCCGGCAAATTGTTCTGGCCAACGCGCCGTCGCACCGGCGCGAAGGCGGGCACGGGACGCGATTCAGTGAGCCGTCTGCTTCAGCGCATCCGGCACCACGAGCGGAAACGTTTCGATGCCCTCCTCGGCGAGCGCCTGCACTTCCTCCGGCGACGCCGTCCCGCGGATGCCGCGTTCCGGTGCCTCGTCGTAATGCATGCGCCTGGCCTCCTCGGCAAAGCGCGGCCCCACATCCTCGGTCTGCGCCAGCACCTGCCTGACCGCCTTCAGATACAGCGATTGCAGGGCAACCTGGACCGCCTGTGCCTGCTGCCCCGGCGCCTGCGGCGTCGGCTGGCGCTCGGCCGCACCGGACAGATTCAGGCGCGGGGCGCTGGGCAGCCGCGTCACCGCGTGGTCGCCGCAGACAGGACACTGAACGAGATCGCGAGAGATCTGCGATTGCGCATCGTCCTCCGAAGCAAACCAGCCTTCGAACCGATGGTCATGCGCACAGCGCAGGTCGAGCACCTTCATGATGTTTCCAGCCCGTCAAAGCAATATTAGCCGTGAATCGCAAATTTGTGAACGGTCGTTCTAATTTTTTCCTGACCGCTGCCAGCCCAAGGGCCGGCGTCTGGGGAAGATGGTAGCGCGCCGGGGAATTTAAAGGTGGGCAGTCCTCAGCCGGGCACCCTCTGCTCCCCCGGCTGCCAGGCGCCCGACAGCACCTTTTCCAGCCAGAACGCGCCGATGATGGTCTTGACGTCGGTGATGCGGCCCTGGCGGACCCAGTCGATCACCTGGCCGGCCGGCACGATCAGCGTTTCCAGGAATTCGCCGTCGTCGAGCGCCGCCTCGCCGGCGGTCAGGTCGCGCGCCAGGAACAGGTCGATGAACTCGGTCGAATACGAGATCACCGGATGGATTCGGGTCAGATAATCCCAGCGCGCGGCGCTGTAGCCGGTTTCCTCGCGCAGTTCGCGCTCGCCGCAGCGCTGCGCCCCTTCCTCGGGATCGAGCTTGCCCGCCGGAAACTCCAGCATCACCTCCCGGACCGCATAGCGGAACTGGCGCTCGAGCAGCACGGTGCCGTCGTCGAACAGCGGGATCATCATCACCGCGCCGGGGTGCTCGACATACTCGCGGCCGGCCTGCTTGCCGTCGGGCAGCCGCACGATGTCCTGCTTCAGCGTCAGAAACTTGCCCCGGTGCAGCGTCGCGGACGCCAGCGGGACTTCCGTCAGATGGTCGTCGCCGCCGGCGTCGAGCGCTTCGGGGGAGACCAGGGGGGCAGCCTTGGAGGCTTTCGATTGGGATGACGACATGAACGCTCCGGGATGGCGAGGCCGCCGAAGGTCATGCCGGGTTCGGCGTCAGCTCGCGCGATGTTTGACCAGATACTGCCAGGTGTAGCCGGGGAAGGCGAACACCAGCATCAGGCAGGCGGTGATCGCGTAGAACTGCCAGCCCTGGGCAAAGCGGTTGCCCAGGCCGGCCTCGACGGCGAAACCGACCGCGCCGACCAGCAGATAGTAGACGATCAGCTCGGCGAGCCGCATCCAGAACGGCTTGCGCGGCTTGCCGAGCGGGATCACCGCGAACAGGCGCTGGTTGACGAACGGCAGATTGGCACAGGCCAATGCCAGCAGGATGACAAACCAGCCGCCCGCGGATGCGCTCATTGCGGTTTGCGTGGTGTTCGCGTGGGCCGGGGGCTCAGGCGCCCAGCGTGGTGCGCACGACCTGGTAGCACAGGTTCATCAGCGCGGCCGGGAAGATGCCCAGCACGACGATGACCAGGCCGTTCAGGCTCAGCAGCGAACGCAGACCGCCCGATGCCTCCAGCACTTCCTCGCCGGCCGGCACGTCGAAGTACATCAGCTTGACGATGCGCAGGTAGTAGAACGCACCGATCAGCGAGAACAGCACCGCCACCACGGCCAGCCACGACATGCCCGCGGCGACCACGGCTTCGAGCACGGCCAGCTTGGCGTAGAAGCCCACGGTCGGCGGAATGCCGGCCAGCGAGAACATCATCACCAGCATCAGCAGCGCGAACCACGGGTTCTTGCGCGACATGCCGCGCATGTCTTCCAGCGTTTCCGCCTCGAAGCCCTTGTTGGTGCGCAGCAGGATGATGCCGAAGGTCCCCAGCGTGGTCAGCACATAGGTGACCGCGTAGAACATCGCCGAGCCGTAGGCGCTGGCGGCACCGTCGGTCTGGCCGCCCGCCACACCCGACAGCATGCCGAGCAGCAGGAACCCCATGTGCGAGATGGTCGAATACGCCAGCATCCGCTTCAGGTTGCTCTGCACGATCGCGGTCAGGTTGCCGATCGCCAGCGACACCACCGCCAGCACCGACAGCATGATCTGCCAGTCCACCGCCAGCGGCAGCAGGCCCTCGACCAGGATGCGCAGCGTCATTGCGAAGGCGGCCAGCTTCGGCGCACCGGCAATCAGCAGCGTCACCGCGGTCGGCGAGCCCTGGTAGATGTCCGGAATCCACATGTGGAACGGCGCGGCGCCCAGCTTGAAGGCCAGGCCGGCGACCAGGAACACCACGCCGAAGGCCAGCATCGTCGTGTTGACGCGGCCGGACTCGACCACGCGGAACACTTCGCCAAGATTCAGCGAACCGGTGGCGCCGTACATCATCGACATGCCGTACAGCAGGAAGCCCGAGGCGAGCGCGCCCAGCACGAAGTACTTCATCGCCGATTCCGACGTCACGCGCGAATCGCGGCGCAGCGCGACCAGCGCGTAGGACGACAGCGACAGCAGTTCCACGCCAAGGTAAAGCGTCAGGAAGTTGTTGCCGGTGATCATCACGATCTGGCCGCCCAGCGTGAACAGCGCCAGCATGTAGAACTCGCCGGCGTACAGGTCACGATCGCCGAGGTAGCGGCGCGTATAGACCAGCGTCACGAACAGCGCCAGCGCCGAGAACGACGACAGCACATTGGCCATCGGGTCGATCACCGCCAGGTTCGAGAAGGCGTAGTGGGTCTCGCCGCTGGCCGCGTTCAGGCCGAACCAGACGGTCAGCACCAGCGTGATCAGCAGCGACAGCGGATAGGCGACGCTCGAGCGGCTCTTGCCGCGCGCCAGGTCGATCCAGTTGACCGCCGCGATGGCGATCGCGAGGAAGATGATCGGGGCGACAGCGGCCCAATTCGTGGTCGATTCCATGATTCGTTCTCTCCCTGCTTACAGCTTGGACTGCGCCACGTGCGACAGCAGGTTGACCACCGATGCGTGCATCACATCGGTAAAGGGTTTCGGATGCAGGCCCATGTACAGCGTCATCGCGGCCAGCAGGCCCAGCATGACGAACTCGCGCTTGTTCAGGTCGACCAGCTCGGCGACGTGCTGGTGCTTGATCTCGCCGAACACCACGCGCTTGACCATCCACAGCGAATAGGCCGCGCCGAGAATCAGCGACGTCGCGGCGGCCAGGCCGATCCAGAAGTTGTACTGGACGCCGCCCAGGATCACCATCCACTCGCCGACGAAGCCCGAGGTGGCCGGCAGGCCGCTGTTGGCCATCGCGAAGAACACCGCGAAGGCCGCGAACTTCGGCATCGTGTTGACCACGCCGCCGTAGTCGGCGATCTGGCGCGAGTGCACCCGGTCATAGAGCACACCGATGCAAAGGAACATCGCGCCCGAGATGAAGCCGTGCGAGATCATCTGCACGATGCCGCCCTCGATGCCGATCTCGCTGAAGATGAAGAAGCCCAGCGTGACGAAGCCCATGTGCGCGATCGACGAGTACGCGACCAGCTTCTTCATGTCGGCCTGCACCATCGCCACCAGGCCGATGTAGATCACGGCCACCAGCGAGATCGCGATGATGAACGCGGCCAGGCTGTGGCTGGCGTCCGGCGCGATCGGCAGCGAGAAGCGCAGGAAGCCGTAGGCGCCCAGCTTCAGCATGATCGCGGCCAGCACGACGGAGCCGCCGGTCGGCGCCTCGACGTGGGCGTCGGGCAGCCAGGTATGGACCGGCCACATCGGCACCTTGACCGCGAAGGCGAGGAAGAACGCCAGGAACAGCAGCACCTGCTCGTTCATCGACAGCTTTGCCTGATGCCATTGCAGGATCTCGAAGCTGCCGGTCTTGTTGTACAGGTACAGCAGCGCGACCAGCGTCAGCAGCGAGCCGAGCAGCGTGTACAGGAAGAACTTGAAGGCCGCGTAGACCCGGTTCGGACCGCCCCAGACGCCGATGATGATGTACATCGGGATCAGCGTGGCCTCGAAGAACACGTAGAACAGCATGCCGTCGAGCGAGGCGAACACGCCGACCATGATGCCCGACAGGATCAGGAACGAGGCCATGTAGGCCGCCACGCGCTCGGTGATGACCTCCCAGCCGGCGATCACGACGATCACCGTGATGAAGGCGGTCAGCACCACGAACCACATCGAGATGCCGTCGACGCCGAGGTGGTAATGGATGTTGAAGCGCTCGATCCACGAATACTTCTCGACGAACTGCATCTGCGCGGTGCCGCGGTCGAAGTTCAGGATCAGCGGCAGCGTCACCAGGAAGCTGACGATCGAGCCGAACAGCGCGGTCCAGCGGACGAAGCCCGGGCTGCGATCCGAGCCGAAGGCCAGCACCAGCAAGCCGAAAAAGATAGGCAGCCAGATAGCGAAAGAGAGAACCATTTTCGTTGTATTCCTTACTTGGCGCCCACCGCGCTAGCCGAGAAGATCGTGATCGACAGCAGCACCAGCATGCCCAGGATCATCGCGAATGCGTAGTGATAGATATAACCCGACTGCACGTAGCGGCTGACCGAGGCGAACCAGCCGACCACGCGCGCGGCGCCGTTGACCAGCAGGCCGTCGATCAGGCCCTGGTCGCCGCCCTTCCACAGGCCCGTGCCGAGCAGGCGCGCGCCGCGGGCGAACACCGCTTCGTTGATGGCGTCCATGTAGTACTTGTTGTCGAGCAACTTGTACAGGCCGCTGAAGCGTTGCTGGATCGCCGCCGGGATGTCCGGACGCTTCATGTAGAAGAACCACGACAGCACCACGCCGGCCAGCGCCAGCCACAGCACCGGGGTCTGCAGCGAGTGGACGCCCATCGCCACCCAGCCGTGGAACATGTCGGCCAGCTCGCGCATCGCGTGGTGGTTCTCGCCGACGAAGATCACGTTCTGGAAGGCCACGCCGTTCTTGAAGAAGTCGCCGAACAGCATCGGTTCGATCGCGATCGCACCGATCACTACCGACGGGATCGCCAGCAGCACCAGCGGCAGCGTCACCACCCACGGCGACTCGTGCGGCTTCTCGCCCGGGGCCAGGCCATGGTGATGATCATCGCCATGCGCCTCTTCCTCTTCGGCCGCGTGGTCGTGATGCAGATGCGGCTTGCCGAAGCGTTCCTCGCCGTGGAAGACCAGGAAGTACATCCGGAACGAGTAGAACGCGGTGACGAAGACGCCGGCCATCACAGCGAAGTAGGCGAAGCCCGAACCGGCGATATGCGACTCGGCGACGGCCTCGATGATCGAATCCTTCGAGTAGAAGCCCGAGAAGAACGGCGTGCCGATCAGTGCCAGCGAACCGACCAGCGAGGTGATCCAGGTGATCGGCATGTACTTGCGCAGGCCGCCCATGTTGCGGATGTCCTGGTCATGGTGCATGCCGATGATCACCGAACCCGCGGCCAGGAACAGCAGCGCCTTGAAGAAGGCGTGGGTCATCAGGTGGAACACCGCGACCTGGTAGGCCGAGGCGCCCAGCGCGACCGTCATGTAGCCCAGCTGCGACAGCGTCGAGTAGGCGACCACGCGCTTGATGTCGTTCTGGATGATGCCGAGGAAGCCCATGAACAGCGCGGTGATGGCGCCGATCACCAGCACGAAGGACAGTGCGGCGTCCGACAGCTCGAACAGCGGCGACATGCGGCTGACCATGAAGATGCCCGCGGTCACCATGGTGGCCGCGTGGATCAGCGCCGAGATCGGGGTCGGGCCTTCCATCGAGTCGGGCAGCCAGACGTGCAGCGGGAACTGCGCCGATTTGCCCATCGCGCCGATGAACAGGCAGATGCAGGCCACCGTCAGCATCATCCAGTCGGTGCCCGGGAAGGTCACGGTCGCCAGCTGGTCGCGCGCGGCGAACACCTCGGTGTAGTTCAGGCTGCCGCTGTAGGCCAGCAGCAGGCCGATGCCCAGGATGAAGCCGAAGTCGCCGACGCGGTTGACCAGGAAGGCCTTCAGGTTGGCGAAGATCGCGGTCGGACGGGTGTACCAGAAGCCGATCAGCAGATACGAGACGAGACCCACCGCTTCCCAGCCGAAGAACAACTGCAGGAAGTTGTTGCTCATCACCAGCATCAGCATCGAGAAGGTGAACAGCGAGATGTACGCGAAGAAGCGGTTGTAGCCGGGGTCGCCCTGCATGTAGCCGACGGTGTAGATGTGCACCATCAGCGAGACGAAGGTCACCACCACCATCATCATCGCGGTCAGGGAGTCGACCAGGAAGCCGACCTCCATCTTCAGCGGGTGGCCGTCGAACGGCAGCACCATCCACTCATAGACCGTGGCGTTGAAGCTGGCCCCATCCACCATCACGTCGCGCAGCACGAGCAGCGACAGCAGGCAGGCGATCGCCACGCCGAGAATGGTCACGGTGTGGGCGATGGCGCGGCCGGCGCGCGTCTCCGACGAGAACGATCCGAAGAACTTGGTGCCGAACAATCCCGCGATGGCCGCGCCGGCGAGCGGCGCCAGCGGAATCGCGAGCAGCAGGTTGGGGTTGAGCGTGGTTGCCATAGGACGCTTGTAGGTGTGCGGTCGGGTGCGGTCGGTTGGGTGACGTGTTTCGACAGGAGCGGCTCGCGGGCATCAGCCCTTGAGCGCGTCCAGGTCGTCGACGTTGATCGTGTCCAGATTGCGGAACAGCACGACCAGGATTGCCAGACCGATCGCCGACTCGGCGGCGGCCACCGTCAGGATAAAGAAAACGAAGACTTGTCCGGCCAGGTCGCCCAGATAGTGCGAAAAGGCGACGAAGTTCATGTTGACCGCCAGCAGCATCAGCTCGAGCGCCATCAGCAGCACGATCACGTTCTTGCGGTTCAGGAAGATGCCGACGATGCTGATCGCAAACAGGATCGCACCGAGCACCAGGAAATGGGCGAGAGAGAGCACGTCGTTCCCCGATCTTCAGTTCTTGTTGGCGGCGTCGGCTTGCTCGCCGGCGGCTTGCGCGGTCTGTGCCGGCATCGAAACCAGCCGCACGCGGTCGGCGCGGCGGGTGCGCAGCTGTTCGGACACGTCCTGCGCCTTGGTGTCCTTGCGGCGGCGCAGTGTCAGCGCGACCGCGGCGATGATGGCCACCAGCAGGATGATGCCGGCCACCTCGAAGGCGTAGATGTAGTCGGTGTAGATCAGCTGGCCGAGCGCGCCGGTGTTCGAGTAGTCCGAACCCTGCGGCATCGGCTTGAGCGGTTGCGTGGTGCCGATGAAGTTGCGCACCAGCACGATCGCCATCTCGGCGATGATCAGCGCGCCGACCACCGAGGCCAGCGGCACATAGGTCCAGAAGTCGCGGCGCAGGTGCTCGATATCGATATCGACCATCATCACGACGAACAGGAACAGCACCATCACGGCGCCGACGTAGACCAGCACCAGCAGGATGGCGAGGAATTCGGCCTGCAGCAGCAGCCACAGCGCGGCTGCCGTGAAGAACGACAGCACGAGGTACAGCGCCGAGTGCACCGGGTTCTTGGCGGTGATGACTTTCAGTGCGGAGAGCACCAGCACCACAGCGAAGACGTAGAAGATGGTGGTCGTGAATTCCATGGTTCTCGTCGTGCCGCACGGCACAGGCCACCCCCGGCGGCCTGCCCTTGCGGCATCCTTCTAGTTGCCCCTTGCGGGGCCCGATTCAATATGCAGCCTTGCGGCCAGGTTCGCGCCGGTTGCCCGGTTCGCGCGATCAGCGGTACTTCGCGTCCGCCGCCTTGGCCGCCGCGATCTGCGGCTCGTAGCGGTCGCCCACCGCGAGCAGCATGTCCTTGGTGAAATACAGGTCGCCGCGCTTCTCGCCGTGGTACTCGAGAATCTGGGTTTCGACGATCGCGTCGACCGGGCAGGCTTCCTCGCAGAAGCCGCAGAAAATGCACTTGGTCAGATCGATGTCGTAGCGCGTGGTACGGCGGGTGCCGTCGGCGCGCACGTCCGACTCGATCGTGATGGCCAGCGCCGGGCAGACCGCTTCGCACAGCTTGCAGGCGATGCAGCGCTCCTCGCCGTTCGGATAGCGGCGCAGCGCGTGCAGGCCGCGGAAGCGCGGCGACACCGGCGTCTTCTCCTCGGGGAACTGCACCGTGATCTTGCGGGCGAAGAGATAGCGGCCGGTCAAGGCCATGCCCTTGAAGAGTTCCTTCAGGAGCAGGCTGTTGAAGAAGTCCTTGATGGCGAGCAGCATGACGATTGCTTCCTAGTAATTCCGCCGGGCGCGGCGCGTGCGCCGCGGCCCGGTCTGGCCCGTCCCGGTCAGCCTCGTGACCGGGATCGGCGGCGATTTCAGTGCCAGATGTTCCAGGGCGACTTGATCCAGATCGCCACGATGATCAGCCACGCGACGGTCAACGGAATGAAGACCTTCCAGCCCAGGCGCATGATCTGGTCGTAGCGGTAGCGCGGGAACGAAGCGCGGATCCAGATGAACACCGACAGCAGCAGGAATACCTTGATCAGCAGCCAGAAGAAGCCGGGGATCGCGTTGGTGACCACGCTGTCGACCGGGGGCGCCCAGCCGCCGAGGAACATCAGCGCGGTCATCGTCGAGATGACGATCATGTTGATGTATTCGGCCAGGAAGAACAGCGCGAAGCCCATGCCCGAGTACTCGATCATGTGGCCGGCCACGATTTCCGATTCGCCTTCCACCACGTCGAACGGGTGCCGGTTGGTTTCGGCCACGCCCGAGATGAAGTAGACGCCGAACATCGGCAGCAGCGGCAGCCAGTTCCACGACAGGATGTTCAGGCCCATGTTGGCGAAGTAGCCGGTGTTCTGGCCGTTGACGATCGACGACAGGTTCAGGCTGCCCGACACCATCAGCACGGTAACCAGGGCAAAGCCCATCGCGATTTCATACGACACCATCTGCGCGGCGGCACGCATCGCGCCGATGAAGGCGTACTTCGAGTTCGAGGCCCAGCCGGCCAGGATCACGCCGTAGACGCCGACCGAGCTGATCGCCATCACATACAGCAGGCCGGCATTGACGTCCGCCATCACGACCTCGGCCTGGAACGGAATCACCGCCCAGATCGCCACCGCGGGCATCAGCACCATCAGCGGCGCGATCAGGTACAGGCCCTTGCTGACCTGCGAGGGCGTCATCACTTCCTTGAGCAGCAGCTTCAGCACGTCGGCGATCGGCTGCAGCAGGCCCAGCGGGCCGACCCGGTTCGGGCCGATCCGCACGTGCATCCAGCCGATCAGCTTGCGCTCCCACAGGATCAGGTAGGCCACGCACAGCAGCAGCGGCACCACGATGACCACGGCGCGAATCAGGATCCACAGCGGCGTCCATGCGCCACCGAAGACGGCCTGTCCCTGCGAGGTAATCCAATCGATCATCTTTCTCTCTCGCCTGTCGTATTCGCTTCTTTAAGCCGCGGCCACCGGGGCCAGTTCGACCGCCTTTTCCACCAGCACGGTGCCGAACATCGGCCCCAGGCCGACGGCGGCCGGCGTGGCCGCCGACACGCGCACCGTATTGGCGGGCAGACCTTCTTCCAGCACGGCTGGCAGCACCACGCTGCCCTGCCCCTGCGTCACGCGCACCGGGTCGCCGGCGACCACGCCAAGGGCGGCGAACAGATCGGCCGACAGGCCCACCTGCATCGCACGGCGCGCGGCGGCGGTCAGCTGCAGCGAATCGGCACGGCGCACGATCGCGTCCGAGTGGTAGATCGGCACGTCGGCGACGCGCTCGATCGCCGGCACGGCGCCATCGGCTGCCGGCGCAGCGATCTGGATCGCCGCGGTGGTCCGGTTGTTCAGGCGCGGGCCGATTTCTTCGGCCAGGGCCTCGTCGCGGACCGATTCGGCGGTCTCGTAGTCGAAGCCCGGCACGTCAAGCAGATTGCCGAGCACGCGCAGCACCTTCCACGCCGGACGGGTCTCGCCCAGCGGACGCACCACGCCGTTGAAGCTCTGCGGCACGCCTTCGCAGTTGACGAAGGTGCCCGAGGTCTCGCTGAACGGCGCGATCGGCAGGATCACGTCGGCGTATTGCAGCGCGGCGTCGGAGCGGAACGGCGACAGCACGATCACGGTGCCGGCCTGGCTCAGCGCGGCCAGCGCGCGTTGCGGGTCGGCGCTGTCGAACTCGGGTTCGGCGTTCAGCACCACATAGGCCTTGCGCGGCGTGTCCAGCATGGCGCGGGCGTCGGCCCCGCCCTGGCGCGGCAGCGCGCCGACCAGATGCGCGCCGACGGTGTTGGCCGCTTCGGTCAGGAAGCCCAGCGTGGCACCGGTGTTGTCGGCGATCCACTGCGCCAGCGCATGCAGCGCGGCAAATTGCGGATGGCGGACCGCCTCGTTGCCGATGAACACGGCACGGCGCTCGCCCGACAGCAGGGCCTGCGCGGCCGCCTCGGCCAGCGCGCCACCATCAAAGCCGTCCGTGCCCGCCGGCGCGGCCACACCCTTGGCGGCTGCAACCGCACGGGCCACGCCCGCCAGCGCGCCGGCCCACGCCGACGGCGCCACGGCGATGCGCGCTGCCAGCGGCATCAGCAGATCTTCGGGGCTGGCGCCCAGCACGGCAACGCGTGCGCCCTTCTTGGCGGCCTGGCGCAGGCGCGAGGCCAGCAGCGGCTGGTCCTTGCGCAGCGAGGCGCCGATCACCAGCGCACCCTGCAGCGTCGACACCTCAGCGATCGGCATGCCGAGCCACGGCGCGCCCTCTACCGGCGCCGAGAAATCGGCCTGGCGCAGGCGGAAGTCGATATTGTCGCTACCGAGGCCGCGCACCAGCTTGCCGAGCAGATAGAGCTCCTCGACGGTGGCGTGCGGGCTGGCCAGCGCGGCAATCTGGTCGGCACCATGCTCGCGCTTGATGCTGGCCAGGCCGTTGGCGACGTATTCGAGCGCGGTCTGCCAGTCGGTTTCGAGCCACTGGTTGTCCTGCTTGATCATCGGCCGGGTCAGCCGGTCGGCGCTGTTCAGGCCCTCGTACGAGAAGCGGTCACGGTCCGACAGCCAGCATTCGTTGATGGCTTCGTTATCCAGCGGCAGCACGCGCATCACGCGATGGTTCTTCGACTGGACGATCAGATTCGTGCCCAGGCCGTCGTGCGGCGACACCGACTTGCGGCGCGACAGTTCCCACGTACGCGCGGTGTAGCGGAACGGCTTGCTGGTCAGCGCGCCGACCGGGCACAGGTCGATCATGTTGCCCGACAGCTCGGAGTCCACCGTCTTGCCGACGAAGGTCGTGATCTCGGAATGCTCGCCGCGGTTCAGCATGCCCAGCTCCATCACGCCGGCCACTTCCTGGCCGAAGCGCACGCAGCGGGTGCAGTGGATGCAGCGCGTCATCTCTTCCATCGAGATCAGCGGGCCCACGTTCTTGTGGAACACCACGCGCTTCTCTTCCTTGTAGCGCGATTCGGAGGCGCCGTAGCCGACCGCCAGATCCTGCAGCTGGCACTCGCCGCCCTGATCGCAGATCGGGCAGTCGAGCGGGTGATTGATCAGCAGGAATTCCATCACCGATTTCTGGGCCTTGACCGCCTTCTCCGAATTGGTGAAGACCTTCATGCCCGCGGTAACCGGCGTGGCGCAGGCCGGCAGCGCCTTCGGCGCCTTTTCGACCTCGACCAGACACATGCGGCAGTTGGCCGCGATGGACAGCTTGCGGTGATAGCAGAAGTGGGGGATGTAGGTGCCCAGCTTGCGGGCCGCTTCCATCACCAGGCTGCCTTCCGCAACCTCAACCTTCTTGCCGTCGATTTCGAGTTCAACCATGTTCTGCCACGCTTAGATGTAGGCCGGAACCATGCACTGCTTGTGTTCGACGTGATATTCGAACTCTTTCCAGTAGTGCTTGAGCATGCCGCGGACCGGCATCGCCGCCGCATCGCCGAGCGCGCAGATGGTGCGGCCCATGATGTTTTCGGCAACGTTGTTGAGCAGGTCCAGGTCTTCCTGGCGGCCTTCACCATGCTCGATGCGGTTCACCATGCGGTAGAGCCAGCCGGTGCCTTCGCGGCACGGCGTGCACTGGCCGCACGATTCTTCGAAGTAGAAATAGGACAGGCGCAGCAGCGAGCGAACCATGCAGCGCGTCTCGTCCATCACGATCACGGCGCCCGAGCCCAGCATCGAGCCGGCCTTGGCGATCGAGTCGTAGTCCATGTCGGACGCCATCATCAGGTCGGCCGGCACCACCGGCGCCGACGAGCCGCCGGGGATCACCGCCTTGAGCTTCTTGCCGCCGCGCATGCCGCCGGCCAGTTCCAGCAGCGTCGCGAACGGCGTGCCGAGCGGAATCTCGTAGTTGCCGGGACGCTCGACATCGCCCGAGACCGAGAAGATCTTGGTGCCGCCGTTGTTCGGCTTGCCCATCTTCAGGTAATTCTCGGGACCGACGGCCAGCAGGAACGGCACCGCGGCAAACGTCTCGGTGTTGTTGATCGTGGTCGGCTTGCCGTACAGGCCGAAGCTGGCCGGGAACGGCGGCTTGAAGCGCGGCTGGCCCTTCTTGCCTTCCAGCGATTCGAGCAGCGCGGTTTCCTCGCCACAGATGTAGGCGCCATAGCCGTGGTGGGCATGCAGCTGGAAGCTGAAGCCCGAACCCAGGATGTTGTCACCCAGGAAGCCGGCCGCGCGCGCCTCTTCGAGGGCTTCCTCGAAGATCTTGTACTCGTTCCAGATCTCGCCGTGGATGTAGTTGTAGCCCACGGTGATGCCCATCGCGTACGCGCCGATGGCCATGCCTTCGATCAGCGCGTGCGGGTTGTAGCGGATGATGTCGCGATCCTTGAACGTGCCGGGCTCGCCCTCGTCGGTATTGCAGACCAGGTACTTCTGGCCCGGGAACTGACGCGGCATGAAGCTCCACTTCAGGCCGGTGGGGAAGCCCGCGCCGCCGCGGCCGCGCAGGCCCGACGCCTTGACGTCGGCGATCACCTGCTCGGGCGGGACCTTTTCCGTCAGGATGCGCTTGAGCTGCTGATAGCCGCCGCGCTTGACGTAGTCTTCCAGATGCCAGTTCTTGCCATCCAGCCCGGCCAGGATCAGCGGCTGGATATGGCGGTCGTGCAGACAGGTCATATTACTTGTCCCCCTTGGCAGCGGCTTCGGCCTTGAGCTCGTCGACCAGCGCGTCGAGCTTGGCATCGCTCATGAAGCTGCACATGCGGGTGTTGTTGACGATCATCACCGGGGCGTCGCCGCAGGCGCCCATGCACTCGCCTTCCTTCAGCGTGAAGGTGCCGCACGGGGTCGTCTCGTTGTAGTCGATGCCCAGCTTGCGCTTCAGGTAGTCGCCGGCGCGTTCGCCGCCGGACAGTGCGCAAGGCAGGTTGGTACAGACGGTCAGCTTGTAGCGGCCGACCGGCTTGGTGTCGTACATGTTGTAGAAGGTGGCCACTTCCTCCACCCACACCGGCGGCATGTCGAGGTACTTGGCCACGAATTCCATGACTTCCGGGGACACCCAGCCCACTTCGCCCTGCGCCACGGCCAATGCCGCCATCACGGCCGATTGCTTCTGGTCGGCCGGATACTTGGCGATCGCGCGATCGATTTCCTTGAGAGCTTCTGCTGATAGCATGGTCGTTGCCGTGGTGTTGCCTAATGCGCCGATTTACAAGCGAAGCGCGCCAGCCGGTGGCGCGGTTCGCATCAGTTGCAGCCGTCGCTGCGTTGTCCTCGCAGGCATGAGCCCCATGCCGGCTTGCCGCGGTCGGTCCGGATCGTCGTCCGGAGGCGGCACGTCGTTAGCGGTCGATCTCGCCGAACACGATGTCCTGCGTACCGATGATCGTCACCGCGTCCGCGATCATGTGGCCCTTGGCCATTTCGTCGAGCGCGGCCAGGTGGGCGAAGCCCGGTGCGCGGATCTTCAGACGGTACGGCTTGTTCGCGCCGTCGGAGATCGCATAGATGCCAAACTCGCCCTTCGGGTGCTCCACCGCCGCGTAGGTCTCGCCTTCCGGCACGCGAATGCCTTCGGTGAAGAGCTTGAAATGGTGGATCAGCTCTTCCATGTTCGACTTCATGTCGACCCGCGACGGCGGCGTGACCTTGTGGTTGTCGCTCATCACCGGGCCCGGATTGCGGCGCAGCCAGTCGACGCATTGCTTGATGATGCGGTTGGACTGGCGCATTTCTTCCACCCGCACCAGATAGCGCGAATAGCAGTCGCCACCCACGCCAACCGGCACGTCGAAGTCCACCTTGTCGTAGACCTCGTAGGGCTGTTTCTTGCGAAGGTCCCACTCGATCCCCGAGCCGCGCAGCATCGGGCCGGTGAAGCCCATCTGCAGCGCGCGTTCCGGGCTGACCACGCCGATGCCGACCAGGCGCTGCTTCCAGATCCGGTTGTCGGTCAGCAGCGTCTCGTACTCGTCGACGTACTTCGGGAAACGGTTGGTGAAATCCTCGATGAAGTCGAGCAGCGAGCCGGAGCGCGCCTCGTTCATCGCCTTGATCGCCCGCTCGTTGTGGACCTTGGACGCCTTGTATTGCGGCATCGTGTCAGGCAGGTCGCGATAGACGCCGCCCGGACGATAGTAGGCCGCGTGCATGCGCGCGCCCGAAACCGCCTCGTACATGTCGAACATGTCCTCGCGCTCGCGGAAGGCGTACAGGAACACTGCCATCGCGCCGACGTCGAGCGCGTGCGAGCCGATCCACATCAGATGGTTCAGCAGGCGCGTGATTTCGTCGAACATCACGCGGATGTACTGCGCGCGGATCGGCACGTCGATGCCGACCAGCTTCTCGATCGCCATCACATAGGCGTGTTCGTTGGCCATCATCGACACATAGTCGAGACGGTCCATGTACGGCACGCTCTGGATCCACGTCTTGGTCTCGGCCAGCTTCTCGGTGGCACGGTGCAGCAGGCCGATGTGCGGATCGGCGCGCTGGATCACCTCGCCGTCCAGCTCCAGCACCAGGCGCAGCACGCCGTGCGCCGCCGGGTGCTGCGGACCGAAGTTCAGGGTGTAATTCTTGATATCTGCCATCGCGGGTTCTCAGTGCCGGTCAGTGCTTCAGGCCGCCGTAGTTTTCCTCGCGGATCACCCGTGGCGTCAGCTCGCGCGGTTCGATCGTGACCGGCTGATAGATGACGCGCTTCTGCTCGGGGTCGTAGCGCATCTCGACATAGCCGGACACCGGGAAGTCCTTGCGGAACGGATGGCCGACGAAACCGTAGTCGGTCAGGATGCGGCGCAGGTCCGGATGGCCTTCGAAGATGATGCCGTAGAAATCGAACGCCTCGCGCTCGAACCAGTTGACCGAGTTCCACACGTCGATCAGCGACGGGATCACCGGCATGTCGTCGTCCGGCGCGAACACACGCACGCGCAGGCGCCAGTTATGCGCCAGCGACAGCAGATGCGAGACCGCGGCGAAACGCGGGCCGTCCCAGGCGCCGTCGCCATAGGTGGAATAGTCGACGCCGCACAGGTCGATCAGCTGTTCGAAACGCAGCGACGGATCGTCGCGCAGGATGCGGGCCGCTTCCAGGTAATCGTCGGCCTTGACGATCAGCGTCAGCTGGTCGAGCGACTCCACCAGCTTGGCGATGCGATTGCCGAGCGCCTTCTCCAGCGCGGACTTCAGGGTATCGAGCTTGGCCATGTCAACCCTTGCGCGCGATGGTGTTGGTGCGGCGGATCTTGTTCTGCAGCTGGATGATGCCGTAGATCAGCGCTTCGGCCGTCGGCGGGCAGCCCGGCACGTAGATGTCGACCGGCACGATCCGGTCGCAACCGCGCACCACCGAATACGAGTAGTGATAGTAGCCGCCGCCGTTGGCGCACGAGCCCATCGAGATGACCCAGCGCGGCTCGGCCATCTGGTCGTACACCTTGCGCAGTGCGGGGGCCATCTTGTTGCACAGCGTGCCGGCCACGATCATCACGTCCGACTGGCGCGGCGACGGGCGGAAGATCACGCCGAAGCGGTCCATGTCGTAGCGCGACGCGCCGGCATGCATCATTTCCACGGCACAGCAGGCCAGGCCGAAGGTCATCGGCCACAGCGACCCGGTGCGGGTCCAGTTGATCAGCTTGTCAGCGGTAGTCGTGACGAAGCCTTCGTTCAGAACGCCTTCGATTGCCATTTCACATCACTCCCAATCGAGCGCGCCCTTTTTCCAGATGTAGACGAAGCCCACGATGAATTCCAGCAGAAACACGCCCATGGCGATGAAACCCGGCCAGCCGATGTCCTGCAGGGCGACGCCCCACGGGAAAAGGAAAGCGGTTTCGAGATCGAACAGAATGAAAAGGATGGCGATGAGGTAGTAGCGCACGTCGAACTTCATGCGCGCGTCCTCGAACGCTTCGAAGCCGCACTCGTAAGGCGAGAGCTTGGCGGCGTCGGGCTTGTTCGGACCCAGGATCCGGCCGATCGACATCAGCGCGAGGCCGAGCACGACGCCGAAGATGATGAAGACGAGAACGGGGAAATAGGCTTCGAGATTCAAGGTACGGCCAGCCTTATCTGGAATGTTGTCAACAGCACCAGCTGAAGCGGCGTCCTGTTGCCCACCCCAAGCGCCCAACGCCATTGCGCAGACATCACGGCGCCGCCTTGCGGACTGCCGGAGTCCCTCACCGGGGCATTGCCCGGGAGCAGACTCCGATCAAGTTGTTTGGTGCCGACGGCGAGACTCGAACTCGCACAGCTTTCGCCACTACCCCCTCAAGATAGCGTGTCTACCAATTTCACCACGTCGGCTGGGGGAGAAACAATATTGCCTGGCGCCGGGTTTCAAGCCCTTCGGTATGCTGGTTTTGCGGCCATTTTTGCTATTTGGCTGCGCTGCCAGGAACCGTCGCTGGGGAATCGTTTCAAGCCCTGCATTCTAACCCATGATCGCCACTTTGTTCAATGCACAAGTGCAAAATGTTCGGCAATCCCGGGCGCGAATGCCGGATTATTTCGGCACGGCGGGAGCCGCCGGCGCCGAGCCTGCAGCAGCCGGGGCCGATGCAGCCGGCACCGAGGCGGCCGGGGCCGGAGCGGTCTGCGGAGCTGCGCCCATCACGCCCAGCGAGGCCGACGGGCGGTAGTTGCCCAGCAGCGTCAGCGCCAGCGTGCAGACGAAGAACAGCGTGGCCAGCACGGCTGTGGTGCGCGACAGGAAGTTGGCCGAGCCGGTGGCGCCAAACAGGCTGCCCGAGGCGCCCGAGCCGAACGCCGCGCCGACGTCGGCGCCCTTGCCGTGCTGCAGCAGCACCAGCCCGATCACGCCAAGTGCCGACAGCACCTGCGCGACCATCAATAGAGTTTTCAGAATTGCCATGGATTCGATTCGCTTGCCTGATTCAGACGGTCGTTGCGGCCGGCATCAGGCGTTGCCGATCGCGAGAAAATCTTCGGTTTTGAGGGAGGCGCCGCCGATCAGCCCGCCGTCGATGTCGGCCATCGAAAACAGCTCGGCCGCATTGTCCGGCTTGACGCTGCCGCCGTACAGGATCGCCATGCGCTGCGCCACGCCGGCGTCGCGCGCGGCGACCTGGGCGCGCAGGAAGGCGTGCACGGCCTGGGCCTGCTCCTTGCTGGCGGTCTTGCCCGTGCCGATCGCCCAGACCGGCTCGTAGGCCAGCACCACGCGACCCAGCTGCTCGACCGACAGCGCTTCCAGCACCGCCTGCAGCTGCCGGCCGACCACCGCCTCGGTCTCGCCCGCCTCGCGCTGCGCCAGCGTCTCGCCGACACAGATCACCGGCACGATGCCGAATTCCAGGGCCCGCAGCGCCTTGGCCGCGACGGCGGCATCGCTCTCGCCATGATAGGTGCGGCGCTCGGAATGGCCGACCAGCACGTAGCTGACGCCGAACTCGGCCAGCATCGACGCCGCCACCTCGCCGGTGAAGGCGCCGCGGGCCTCGGCCGACACGTCCTGGGCACCCCAAGCGACCTGGCTGCCCGCCAGCAACGCCTGGCACTGCGCCAGATACGGGAACGGCGCGCAGACCGCGAGGCTGGCGCCCGCAGGGGCGCCAGCCTTGATACCGTTCAGCAGGGCCTCGTTGGCAGCCAGGCTGCCATGCATCTTCCAGTTGCCGATGACGAGCTTTTGTCTCACGAAAGCGCCTCTCAAAATCAAACCCGCTATTCTACCGTGCGCGGGGGCGAGGCGCTACGCCGATCGGGCGGAAAGCGCGCCGGGGCCCCGCGTCCACCAGTGCTGCCGGCCCGTCACCAGGTCAGCACGATCTTGCCGACATGCTCGCTCGACTCCATCAGACGATGGGCGTCGGCAGCCTGTGCCGCCGGGAAGACCTGGTGGATCACCGGCTTGATGCTGCCGTTGGCCAGCAGCGGCCACACATGCTCGTGCAATGCACGGGCAATTTCGCCCTTGAACGAGGCCGGACGCGGACGTAGCGTCGAGCCGGTGACGGTGATGCGGCGGCGCAGGATGTCGCCGAGCGGAATCTCCGCCTTGGCCCCGCCGAGCAGCGCGATGATGACGATGCGGCCGTCGTCGGCGATGCACGACAGCTCGCGCGCCAGATAGGGGCCCGCCACCATGTCGAGGATCACGTCGACACCGCGGCCGCCGGTCAGCGTCTTGACCTCGGCGGCGAAGTCCTGGGTCTTGTAGTTGATCGCGCGGTCGGCGCCGAGATCCTCGCAGGCGCGGCACTTCTCGTCGCTGCCGGCGGTGACGAACACCTTGTGGCCCAGCGCCTTGGCGATCTGGATCGCGGTGGTGCCGATGCCGCTCGAACCGCCCTGGATCAGCAGCGTTTCTTCCTTGCCGCGCGGGCCGCGACCGAGATAGCCGCGGTCGAACACATTGCTCCACACGGTGAAGAAGGTCTCGGGCAAGGCCGCGGCTTCGATATCGCTGAGCCCCTGCGGCACCGGCAGGCACTGTGCCAGCGGTGCGGTGCACAGCTGCGCGTAGCCTCCGCCCTGCACCAGCGCGCAGATGCGATCGCCAATCTTCAGGCCGAAGCGATTGTCCGGATGCGACAGGTCGCCGCCGACGATCTCGCCCGCCACCTCGAGTCCCGGCAGATCGGACGCGCCCGGCGGCACCGGATAGTTGCCGGTGCGCTGGAACACGTCCGGCCGGTTGATGCCGGCCGCGGCGACGCGGATCAGGACTTCACCGGGACCGGGCGTCGGATCGGGACGCTCGGTCAACTGCAACACGTCGGGGCCGCCGTATTCGCGGATCTCGATGGCTTGCATGCTGGCTCCTTGAAACTGAAACCGCGCGTGGTGCGCGGCAGGGATGCGAAAAAGGAAGGGAAATAAAAAGCGCGAACGAACGCGCGCTTGCCCTGAGGGACTGGCGGCAGTGTAAACAAAAAAACGGCCGGGCATCGCCCAGCCGTTCTTCGGTACCAATTGCGCCTGACCTCGAACCCGCCGCCTCCGCTTGCCGGAAACGGCGGCTTCAGCGCAGCAGCTTACTGTTGCTCGCTGCCGGCGGGGGCCGACGATTCGGCCGGCGCTTCGGCGTTGGCCAGCGGGGCAATCGAACCGCCCTCCTCGGCCATCGCCGCCTTCAGCGACAGACGCAGGCGACCCTTCTCGTCGGCCTGGATCAGCTTGACGCGGACCTGCTGGCCTTCCTTGAGCCAGTCCTTGATGTCCTTGACGCGCTCGTTGACGATCTCCGAGATATGCAGCAGACCGTCCTTGCCCGGCAGGATGTTGACGATGGCGCCGAAGTCCAGCAGCTTCAGCACGGTGCCGTTGTAGATCTTGCCCACTTCGGCTTCCGCGGTGATGCCCTCGATGCGGCGCTTGGCCTCGGCCATGCCTTCGGTCGACGTCGACGCGATCGTGATCGTGCCGTCTTCCTGGATGTCGATCGTGGTGCCGGTTTCCTTGGTCAGCGCCTGGATCGTCGAGCCGCCCTTGCCGATCACCTCGCGGATCTTGTCCGGATGGATCTTCATCGTGATCATGCGCGGCGCGTGCTCCGACAGCTCGGTGCGCGCGTGGCCCATCGCCTCCTGCATCTTCGACAGAATATGCAGGCGGCCTTCCTTGGCCTGCGCCAGCGCGACCTGCATGATCTCCTTGGTGATGCCCTGGACCTTGATGTCCATCTGCAGCGCGGTGATGCCGTTGTCGGTGCCCGCCACCTTGAAGTCCATGTCGCCGAGGTGGTCCTCGTCGCCGAGGATGTCGGTCAGCACGGCGAACTTGTTGCCTTCCAGGATCAGGCCCATGGCCACGCCGGCCACATGCGCCTTGACCGGAACGCCGGCGTCCATCAGCGCCAGGCAGCCGCCGCAGACCGAAGCCATCGACGAGGAGCCGTTCGACTCGGTGATTTCCGAGACCAGGCGGATCGTGTAGGCGAACTCGTCCTCGGCCGGCAGCACCGGGATCAGCGCGCGCTTGGCCAGACGGCCGTGGCCGATCTCGCGGCGCTTGGGCGAACCCACGCGGCCCGTCTCGCCGGTGGCGAACGGGGGCATGTTGTAGTGGAGCATGAACCGGTCGCGGTATTCGCCGGCCAGCGCGTCGATGATCTGCTCATCGCTCTTGGTGCCGAGCGTGGCCACCACCAGCGCCTGGGTCTCGCCGCGGGTGAACAGCGCCGAGCCGTGCGCGCGCGGGAGCACCGACGAACGGATCTCGATCGGGCGCACGGTGCGGGTATCGCGGCCGTCGATGCGCGGCTCGCCGGCCAGAATCTGGCCGCGGACGATCTTCGCTTCCAGGTCGAACAGGATGTTGCCGACCTCGACCTTGTCGAACTCGACGCCGGCCTCGGCCAGCCTGGTCTCGACCGCGGTGTAGGCTTCCTTGATCTTCTGCGAGCGGGCCGACTTCTGGCGGATCTGGTAGGCCTCCTGCAGCAGCGGCGCGCCGAATTCGGCCACCTTGGCGATCAGCGGCTCGTTCTTCGCCGCCGGCGCCCAGTTCCACTCGGGCTTGCCGCCTTCGCGCACCAGCTCGTGGATCGCGTTGATCGCGACCTGCATCTGCTCGTGGCCATAGACCACGGCGCCCAGCATGACTTCTTCGGACAGCTGGTTGGCTTCGGATTCGACCATCAGCACGGCACGCTCGGTGCCGGCCACGATCAGGTCCATCTCGGAGCTGGCCAGCTGGCTGCGGGTCGGGTTCAGCAGGTACTGGCCGTTCTGGTACCCGACGCGTGCGGCGCCCACCGGGCCGTTGAACGGAATGCCCGAGACCGCCAGTGCGGCCGAGGCACCGATCAGCGCCGGGATATCGGCCGGCACTTCAGGGTTCAGCGAGACGACGTGGACCACCACCTGCACGTCGTTATAGAAGCCTTCCGGAAACAGCGGACGCAGCGGACGGTCGATCAGGCGCGAGGTCAGCGTCTCGTTCTCCGACGGACGGCCTTCGCGCTTGAAGAAGCCGCCCGGGATCTTGCCGGCGGCATAGGTCTTCTCGATGTAGTCGACCGTCAGCGGGAAGAAATCCTGGCCCGGCTTGGGTTGCTTGGCGGCCACCACGGTGGCGAGCACCACGGTGTCCTCGACATCGACCAGCACCGCGCCGCCGGCCTGGCGGGCGATTTCGCCGGTTTCCATGCGGACCGTATGCTGGCCCCATTGGAATTGCTTGACGACCTTGTTGAACATGGACATGAGCGTTCCCCTGTGTGCTTGCACGGCGACGGGCCATCGGGCCCGCCGGCGTGCCGGCGCCCGCGTGATGCAGCCGCGGGCAATGCTGCCGGATCGCTGTCAGGCGCGGTTGCAGGGAAGTGCTATGCCATTCCAGCGCGTCACCGGGCGGCGGTCGATGCAGAACGATCGAGGCCCGCGTCGATGAGGCGCTGGAATGACACAAAGCCCTGTTTCCTTGCCGGACTCCGGTGTCATGGTTAAAAAAGAACGAATTAACTTACTCCGTTGCGCATCGTGGCGCAACGGCAACGGCGCCCGGCCGGGCCGGCCGCCCGCGGTGCCATCGGCGTCGCGGCATTTGCCGCTGCAGCCGATTCGCCGCGCAAAAAACAAAATGCCTGCATCAGCAGTGCTGACGCAGGCATCCTGGCGTCACGCCGGGGCGTGCGGTGCGAGACGCGGTACGAGGATCGACCATGCAGACCATGCCGCCATCGGCATCGCCATCCCCGTCCCTTCCCTGACCTGAGCGGCCGGCCTGACCTGGCGCAATTTACTTGCGCAGACCCAGCTTTTCGATCAGCGCGCGATAACGGTCGGCGTCGTTCGACTTCAGGTAGTCCAGCAGGCGGCGACGACGGCTCACCATGCGCAGCAGACCGCGGCGGCTGTGGTGATCCTTCATGTTGGCCTTGAAGTGCGGGGTCAGTTCGTTGATGCGCGAGGTCAGCAGAGCGACCTGTACTTCGGGGCTGCCGGTGTCGTTGGCGCCACGGGCGAACTGCTTGATGACTTCGGACTTGTTGATATCGGCTACGGACATGCTATTTCCTTTCACTTGCGAACGTTGCAGCGCCAGGCCGCGAACGTCGTGCGGGATAAAGATGCGGCTTGCGCCGCACCACTGCTTTGCCGCCGGGTGCGCCCGCGTTGCCGCGAGTGCCGCCTGGACGACAGCCGCGCATTATAGCGCAACTGCAGTGGCCGGGCAAAACTGGCCGGCTGCCCGCCTTCCGAATCCCTACGGCCGCTCCATCCTGCAGGTGGTGGCCCGGGTGGTCTGGGCCGCCTTCAGCCGCTTGACGGTACGGAAGCCGAAGCCAGACCCCTCGTTGTCGAAGCGAACGTCGCCACCCTGGCGCTCCATCATCGACACATAGAGCGGCTGCAGCACCTGATGATCGTCCGCGCGCACCGTGGCGTCGTGGAATTCGTTGACGTAGCGCATGTCCTCCAGCGCCCGCGCGACCTTGATGGCATCGGTCGAACCGGCCTGCTCGATGGCGCGCGCCAGCATCTCGACCATCATCTGCATGCGCAGGTGGACGTAGTCGTCCTTCGGCTCGGGATAGCGGCTGCGGAAGGCCTGATAGAACGCGTCCGACGCGGCGCCGCCGACGTTCGGATGCCATTCTGCGACCGCCAGCACGCGGCCCACGCCGGCATCGCCCATCGCCGCCGGCGCGCCCAGGCCATTGCCGTAGAAGGTATAGAACTTGGCGCCCAGGCCGCCCTCGCGCGCGGCCTTGACTATCAGCGTCAGGTCGTTGCCCCAGTTGCCGGTGATCACTGCGTCGGCGCCGCTCGCCTTGATCTTGGCGATATACGGCGCGAAGTCCTTGATCTTGCCGATCGGGTGGAACTCGTCGCCGACGATCTTCACATCGGGCCGCTTGGCTGCCAGCATGTCGCGCGCCAGCCGCGATACCTGGTGGCCGAAGCTGTAGTCCTGCGCGATCAGATAGACGCGGCGCACGCTGGCGTCGGCGCGGATGACCTCGGTCAGCGCCTCCATCCGCATGTCGGCGCCCGCATCGAAGCGGAAATGCCAGAAGCTGCAGTTCTCGTTGGTCAGCGCCGGATCGACCGCCGAATAGTTCAGGAACAGCACGCGGGCATCGGGCTGGCGGCTGTTGTGACGGTTAACGGCGCCCACCAGCGCGGCGGCCACCGCGGAGCTGTTCCCCTGCAGCACGAAGGGAATGCGGCGGTCGACCAGCGCGCGGAACTGGATCAGGCTTTCATCGACATTGCCCTTGCTGTCGAAGGTGACGAGCTCCAGCGGGCGCTGCCCTTCCGCGGTGCGGACGCCGCCACGGGCATTGACCCGCTCGATCGCAAGGCGAAGATTGCGCACCACCGCTTCGCCGGCATTGGCGAACGGGCCCGACAGCCCGTCGATCATGCCGAGCCGGATCGGCTCCTGCGCCGCCGCGGCTCCTCCCGCCAGGGCCAACAGGCAAGCCCCCAGCCACCCCTTCCAAACCATCGATCGCCCTCCGCGAAAGCGCAGCATGGTAAGCCAGTGCTCACCGCCTTGCA
This sequence comes from Cupriavidus gilardii, assembly GCF_013314895.1. GTDB lineage: Bacteria > Pseudomonadota > Gammaproteobacteria > Burkholderiales > Burkholderiaceae > Cupriavidus > Cupriavidus gilardii_C. Next base: position 57,915 of record NZ_JABTYE010000021.1, read on the forward strand.
ATCGTGCCGGCGCGGCGCGGCCGCCTCACCGCGATGCCATGCGGCGCCTGCGGCGCTACACTTGCGCTATCCGTTGCCATGAAGGTCGAGGATCGCAATGAAAGCACTGGAAAGCATTGGCCGCTGGCTGGCGCTCGGCACCGCGGGCGCACTGTTGACGGCCTGCGTGTACCTGCAGCCGGTACAGGAGGCGCAGAAGCTGATCGGCGCACCGGAAAGCACGGTACGCGCGACCTTCGGCGAGCCGACCGATATCTACCGGCTGGACGACGGCACCGTGCGCTGGATCTATTCCAAGCAGCCGCTGGGGCGGCAGGCCTATGCGGCCGACTTCGACACCAGCGGCAAGCTGACTCGCTTTCGCCAGATGCTGACCACCACGGAGCTCTACAAGGCCAGGGTGGGCACCTGGACCAAGCGCGACGTCGCCGAGCATTTCGGCCTGCCACGCGAGCCGACGCAGTACTTCCCGCTGATGCGCCGCGATGTCTGGTCGTACCGCTTCCTGCATGAGGACAACTGGCCGTCGCTGTTTCATTTCTATTTCGACGACGCCGGCGTGTTGCGGCAGACCCAGATCACGCCGGATCCGCTGGCCGATCCGCGCGAGACGATCCGGTAGATTCGGGGTTCAGTGTTCAGTGTTCAGTGCCGGCGGCCTGGGGAAGCCGGCCCCCCCTCCCCTCGGCTTCGCGAGCATGCCGGCGCCCCGTCCGCCGGCTCGGCGCGCGTGTTCGGGTCCTGAATCGCCGATGGCTGGCAGCCATATTTGACCAGGGATTCGATCAGCCACGAATCTGCCGATCGCGCTTCGAGCCTGGCCAACGCGCAATCCCAGATCGTCTGCCCCGCCCGATTGGTTCGATCGGCAAAGCGCAGTGCATGCCTCGACGTATTGCGGGAATCCGTCATTGCCGCCTGCTGCAGAAAACGGCGCACCGCCTCCTTGTCACCATGCATGACAGCCAGGTGGACCGGTGTATTGCCTTCGTAGTCGGAGGCGAAGATCGGCGGCGTTGCCTGTCCGTCCGGCTCCGCCCTTCCGTTCGCCCGCGCCCGCGCTTTTTTCCGCTCTTCGTCCGCGCGCCATGCCTCTGTCGCGATTCCAACCCGCACGAACAACGGGTCGAGCACCTCCCGGATTGCCAGCCGGGGATCGCGCGCCACGTGATGCAGCACGGTTCTGTTGTCGCTATCGACTTGCGTCAACGCTGTCGCGTCGTATCGCAGGAATTGCACAACGCCCTCGGGAGTCGCAATCCGGCTGCAGAAGATGTTCTGCACCAGCCGGGGGGCTGCCTGTCCAGCCCGCGAGCCAAGGTCGCTCGACCCGCCTCGATGGCTTCGCGTCGGCACTTGACGATGTTCGCGGGCAACGCAGCGTCGAGTTGGCGCAGCAGTTGACGTTCGTCCCGCCAGGCTCGTCGCCCCTTGCTCCTCAGGCAGCGGAGCCAGTCCCAAAGCGCCCTGAACATCGGCCAGGCCGATTCGCTGACCGTAGTCCACCTTGCCGCGCCGCGCCGCTCGACCACGGCGAACCGCTTCTCGCAGGAGCGACCCTGCACCTGCAGCAACCCGCCGGCCGCGACGTGCTCCAGCGCCAGTTTGCGGCTGATGGTACGACCGGAAAGGAGCGCATCGAGGTCCACGGCCTGGACCACCGCGGCCCGCAAGCGCCTCGCCAGACCGTCTGCGAGCAGCCGTTCCTGCCGACGGTCTCTTCGCACGGGCTTGCCCCGCTCGGCAAGCAGGCAGGCGCTGGCGTACTGCCTGTCCCACTTGACCCGGTAGCTGCGCCCGCCGATCAGCAACGGCGTACCGAGCGCAATGCGGTGCCTGTCGCCATCCCCCACATCCTTCACTTGTTCCGCATTCGACAAACTGAGCGGCACGGAAAACTCACTGACCACAAACGACATCGACATCCCACTCGCACAAAGGTACTGCGGTCACACACAAGAATTCGCCTCCACGAATCCTTGCGAACCGCGACCGCGATGATCGTGCAGTGCTGGCGCGACGGCTTCCGGTTTCCTCGCCGCTGTGTGCTTTTGTCACATTCCAAAGCGTTTGGCGATGCCTTTCGGCCCGCCCATGCAGGGACAAACAAAAACGCCGATCGTCCCGAGCAGTGCTCGCGAACGACCGGCGTTGCCGTCGGCTTGGTCGAGTTGGTCGTATCGGCCAGAAGGCCGGACAAACGAATCGATCAGATCTGCGGATTGATCTTCTGTACTGCCTTGTCGTGCAGCTTGTTCAGCGCCGCCAGATAGGCCTTGGCCGATGCCGCGACGATGTCCGGGTCGGTGCCCACGCCGTTGACGATGCGGCCGGCCTTGGACAGCCGCACCGTTACCTCGCCCTGCGCCTGCGTGCCGGTGGTGATCGCATTGACCGAATACAGCACGAGCTCCGCGCCGCTGTTCACCTTGCCTTCGATCGCATGCAGCGTGGCGTCGACCGGGCCGTTGCCCTCGCCTTCGCCGGTGCATTCCTGGCCATCCATGTTGAACACCACGCGGGCATGCGGCCGCTCGCCGGTTTCCGAGCGCTGCGACAGCGAGATGAAGCGATAGTGCTCATTGGCGTCATGCGCCTCGTCCGAGACGATTGCCATGATGTCTTCGTCGAAGATCTCGGCCTTCTGGTCGGCCAACTCCTTGAAGCGCGCGAAGGCGGCATTGACCTCGCTCTCGCTGTCGAGCTCGATGCCCAGTTCCTGCAGGCGCTGCTTGAACGCGTTGCGGCCCGACAGCTTGCCCAGCACGATCTTGTTGGCGGTCCAGCCCACGTCCTCGGCCCGCATGATCTCGTAGGTGTCGCGCGCCTTCAGCACGCCGTCCTGGTGGATGCCGGACGCATGGGCAAAGGCGTTGGCGCCGACCACGGCCTTGTTCGGCTGCACCACGAAGCCGGTGATCTGCGAGACCAGCTTCGAGGCCGGCACGATCTGCGTGGTATCGACGCCCACGTCCAGGTTGAAGTAGTCGCGCCGGGTCTTGACCGCCATCACCACCTCTTCGAGGCTGGTGTTGCCGGCGCGCTCGCCCAGGCCGTTGATCGTGCATTCGATCTGGCGCGCGCCGCCCAGCTTGACCGCGGCCAGCGAGTTCGCCACCGCCATGCCCAGATCGTTATGGCAGTGCACCGACCAGACCGCCTTGTCCGAATTCGGAATGCGCTCGCGTACCGAGCGGATCAGCGCGGCATAGCCTTCGGGGACCGCATAGCCGACCGTGTCCGGCAGGTTGATCGTGGTCGCGCCTTCGTCGATCACGGCTTCCAGCACGCGGCACAGGAAGTCCATGTCCGAGCGGCTGCCGTCTTCCGGCGAGAATTCGATGTCGTCGGTGAACTGGCGCGCGAAACGCACCGCCAGCCGCGCCTGCTCGTAGACCTGGTCCGGCGTCATCCGCAGCTTCTTTTCCATATGCAGCGCCGAGGTGGCGATGAAGGTATGGATACGGAAGGAGTTGGCGGGCTTCAGGGCCTCGGCTGCGCGGGCGATGTCCTTGTCGTTGGCGCGCGCCAGCGAGCAGATGGTCGAGTCCTTGACGGTCTGCGCGATCGCGCGGATCGCCTCGAAGTCGCCGTTCGAGCTGGCGGCGAAGCCGGCTTCGATCACATCGACCTTCAGGCGCTCGAGCTGGCGCGCGATGCGGATCTTCTCCTCGCGCGTCATCGAAGCGCCGGGCGACTGCTCGCCGTCGCGCAAGGTGGTATCGAAAATGATCAGTTTGTCCGACATGGAAAACGCTCCTGGGGGATAAGTGCTCGAACGGGTTTCGGCGGTTTCGGTTTCTGTTCCGGGTGCCCCGCTGCCTGCCGGTCGCATCGTCGCCACTGGCTGCGGCACAATGCAAAACGCCCCGGCGTGCAGGGATGCAGGCCGGGGCGTGGATAAATCCTGTGCGACTTCGCGTTAAGGTATCGCTTCCTCAGCGCGCGCGCGTCCCGACCTGGCTGCCTAGTAGGCTACCTAGCAGGGTACGGGCGAGTCGGGCTTGGCGCGAAATCATGGCAGCGAATATAGCCGAGATGGCTACGGCGCGCAACACGCGGGTTTTCCCCAGCGGCCGCGCGCCGGCCTGCCCCCGGACGGTGCGGGGACGCGGCGCAGCTCAAGGCTTGGGCGGAATGCGCAGCTTCTGACCCGGATAGATCTTGTCCGGATGCGACAGCATCGGGCGGTTGGCCTCGAAGATCGCGTTGTAGGCGTTGGCATTGCCGTAGTACTTCTGCGCGATCGCCGACAGCGTGTCGCCCTTGGCCACGGTGTGCCATTGCGCCGATTCGGATTCGACGTTGACCGACATCTTGTCCTCGACCTGCTCGACGCCTTCGACGTTGCCGCAGCACAGGATGATCTTCTCGCGCGTGGCCTGGTCCGGCGCGACGCCGAACACCGTGACCTTGCCCTGGGCGCCGTCGACCTGCACCGACAGGCCGGTCGCATCGAGTCCCATCTTGCGGATGTAGTTTTCGATTGCTTCGCCGGCCGTGCGGTTGGCCGCTTCGGCCTTCTGCGCGGCATCCGCGGGCGCGGCCTGGGCCGGCTCGGCCGCCTTGGCTTCGCGGCCGAACAGCTTCTCGCCTGCTTCCTTGATGAAATCCAGCACGCTCATGGGATTCTCCTTGTGTTCAGTGGCAAGTCGGTAGCCGACGATGGCTACGCGGCGGGCCGCCATGCCTGCCGGCATGACGCCACGGCAACATACCGCGAATTGCAAGAACATCACAAGCGTATCGCAAGGAAAACGCCAAACAAAAAAGGCGCCGAAGCGCCTTTCTCGTACATGCAGCCGACATCCAGGTCGTCGCGGCGGGGTCGGATCAATCCGGACCGCCCGCCTGGGAGCGCGCCACGCCGCCCTGCTCGCCGTGCATCGCGCGCCAGCCCCACAGCACGTAGCCGGAGATCGCATAGCCGACGAACAGGCCGAACAACGCCACCGGCGGATCGCTCGACACCACCACGAACAGAACCATCACCAGGATCATCACGCCGAACGAGACGCGATGGCGCACGTCGAGCGCCTTGCCGCTGTAGAACGGCGCGTTGGTGACCATCGACAGCCCCGCGTACAGCGTGATCGTGAATGCCACCCACGGCATCCACAGCTCGCGCACCGGCAACTTGTTGTCGATCGCCAGCCAGACGAAGCCGGCCACCAGCGCAGCCGCCGCGGGGCTCGGCAGGCCCTGGAAGAAGCGCTTGTCGACCACGCCGATATTGGCGTTGAAGCGCGCCAGCCGCAGCGCCGCGCAGGTGCAATAGACGAAGGCCGCGATCCAGCCCCACTTGCCGAGGTCCTTCAGGATCCATTCGTACATCACCAGCGCCGGCGCGACGCCGAACGAGGTCATGTCCGACAGCGAGTCGTACTGCTCGCCGAATGCGCTCTGCGTATTGGTGATGCGCGCCACGCGGCCGTCCATGCCGTCGAGCACCATCGCCGCGAAGATCGCGATGGCGGCGACATCGAAGCGCATGTTCATCGCCTGCACGATGGCGAAGAAGCCGGCGAACAGCGCCGCCGTGGTGAAGGCGTTCGGCAGCAGGTAGATGCCGCGCCGGCGCGGCCGCACGTATTCGACCTCGAGCTCGTCGTCGTCCGCCGGATCGATTTCCGGGCCCCGTATCTGGTTATGGCGGAACGGCCGCAGATGGGTCACGTTGCCGCCGATGACGCGCTTGTTGCGCCGGTTGAATGCACCCATGCCGAATCTCCTCGATCGCCCGTGGCTCAATCCAGCTCGGCGAGGATCGTCGACGAAGCCGATACCTTCTCGCCGATCGTCACGCGGGGCCGGGCGTCCAGCGGCAGATAGACATCGACGCGCGAGCCGAAGCGGATGAAGCCGTAGCGCTGGCCGCGCGCCACCGTGTCGCCAACGCGCGTGTAGCACAGGATGCGGCGTGCGATCAGGCCGGCGACCTGCACCAGCGTGACGACCTTGTCGTCGCCCGCGCGGCGGATCACCACCGCGTTGCGCTCGTTCTCGGTCGACGCCTTGTCGAGGTCGGCGTTGACGAACTGGCCAGGGAAATAATCGATCTTCTCTACCTTGCCGTCGACCGACACGCGGTTCGAATGCACGTTGAAGACATTCATGAACACGCTGATTTTCAGCGCCTCGCGACCGGCGTAGGGGTCCTGGGTCTTCTCGACCGCGACGATGCGTCCGTCGGCCGGTGCCAGCACCGCATTGGGCTGCGTCGGGATCGGCCGCGGCGGATCGCGGAAGAACTGCAGCACGAACACCGTGACGATCCAGAACGGCAGCGCCCACCAGAATCCCGCGCTGGCATGCACCAGCAGCGAGATGACAAAAGCGCCGGCCAGAAACGGCCAGCCTTCACGGGCGATCAGCGGATGGGGATAGTTCATGCAGTGGGAAAGAGGTCAATGGAGGTCAGTCAAGTCTGACAAGGATAACAAAAAGCCGCCCAGCCCTCGCCCGTTTCCCTCGGCGGACCATGGTCTGGCCATGGCGACCGCCTCTGGTGGGGACGGAAGGCTGGACGGCTGCGGGGCTGAGGCCGCGCCAGCCGGCAAACCCGGCGGCGCGGCGTTCGGCACGCTTAGTTCTTCGACTGGTCGACCAGCTTGTTCTTGGCGATCCAGGGCATCATCGCGCGCAGCTTGGCACCCACTTCCTCGATCGGGTGCTCGGCGGTCAGACGGCGGCGCGAGATCAGGGTCGGGGCGCCGGCCTTGTTCTCGAGCAGGAAGCTCTTGGCGTATTCGCCGGTCTGGATGTCCTTCAGGCACTGCTTCATGGCCTTCTTGGTCTCCTCGGTGACGACGCGCGGGCCGGTCACGTACTCGCCGTACTCGGCGTTGTTGGAGATCGAGTAGTTCATGTTGGCGATGCCGCCTTCGTAGATCAGGTCGACGATCAGCTTCAGCTCGTGCAGGCACTCGAAGTAGGCCATTTCCGGCGCGTAGCCGGCTTCGACCAGCGTCTCGAAACCGGCCTTGATCAGCTCGACGGTACCGCCGCACAGCACGGCCTGTTCGCCGAACAGATCGGTCTCGGTCTCTTCGCGGAAGTTGGTCTCGATGATGCCGGCACGGCCGCCGCCGTTGGCGGTGGCATACGACAGCGCGATGTCGCGGGCGGCGCCCGACTTGTTCTGGTGCACCGCGATCAGGTGCGGCACGCCGCCACCCTGGGTGTAGGTCGAACGCACGGTGTGGCCCGGGGCCTTCGGCGCGATCATGATCACGTCGAGATCGGCACGCGGAATCACCGCGCCGTAGTGCACGTTGAAGCCGTGGGCGAAGGCCAGCGCGGCGCCTTCCTTGATGTTGTCGTGCACTTCGTTCTTGTAGACGTCGGCGATCTGCTCGTCCGGCAGCAGGATCATCACCACGTCGGCGTCCTTGACCGCTTCGGCCACTTCCTTGACCTGCAGGCCGGCGTTGACGGCCTTGTTCCACGACGCGCCGTTCTTGCGCAGGCCGACCGTCACCTTGACGCCCGAGTCGTTCAGGTTCAGCGCGTGGGCGTGACCCTGCGAGCCGTAGCCGATGATGGTGACGTTCTTGCCCTTGATCAGGGACAGGTCGGCGTCCTTGTCGTAAAACACTTTCATGATGATTCCTTCGCTCTTTTTCCGATGTTGGGAGTCGACGACGCGCCGCGCATGCTGTTGGCGCCGGCGCGCCGCCGTCGATACTGCAATGAGGTGTGGTGGGGGTTGCCGCGCGAGAGACCGGCGTCAGACCTTCAGGATGCGCTCGCCGCGGCCGATCCCCGAGCCGCCGGTACGGACGGTCTCCAGGATCGCGCTGCGATCGATCGCATCGAGGAAGGCATCGAGCTTGCTGCCGTTGCCGGTCAGCTCGATCGTGTAGGTCTTCTCGGTGACGTCGATGACCCGGCCGCGGAAGATGTCCGCGGTGCGTTTCATCTCCTCGCGCTCCTTGCCGACCGCGCGCACCTTGACGAGCATCAGCTCGCGCTCGATATGCGCGCCTTCGGTCAGGTCGACCACCTTGACCACCTCGACCAGCCGGTTCAGATGCTTGGTGATCTGCTCGATCACGTCATCCGAGCCGGTCGTCACGATCGTCATCCGCGACAGCGAGGCGTCCTCGGTGGGCGCCACGGTCAGCGTCTCGATGTTGTAGCCGCGCGCCGAGAACAGCCCGACCACGCGGGACAGCGCGCCCGGTTCGTTCTCCAGCAGGACCGAAATGATGTGTCGCATCACAGGTCCTCCGCGCCGAGCAGCATTTCCGAAATGCCCTTGCCCGCCTGCACCATCGGCCAGACGTTTTCGGTCGGGTCGGTCTGGAAGTCCAGGAACACGGTGCGGTCCTTCAGGCGGAAGGCTTCGCGCAGCGCCGGCTCGACGTCGGCGGTCCTTTCGACGCGCATGCCGACGTGGCCATAGGCCTCGGCCAGCTTGACGAAGTCGGGCAGCGCGTCCATGTAGGAGTGCGAGTAGCGGTTGTCGTACTCGATCTCCTGCCACTGGCGCACCATGCCCAGGTAGCGGTTGTTCAGCGCGCAGATCTTGACCGGGGTGTCGTACTGCAGGCAGGTCGACAGTTCCTGGATGCACATCTGGATCGAGCCCTCACCGGTCACGGTGACGACCTCCTTGTCCGGGAACGCCTTCTTGATGCCCATCGCGTACGGCAGGCCCACGCCCATCGTGCCGAGGCCGCCCGAGTTGATCCAGCGGCGCGGCTGATCGAACTTGTAGAACTGCGCGGCCCACATCTGGTGCTGGCCGACGTCCGAGCAAACGAAAGCGTCGCCCTTGGTCAGTTCCCAGATCTTCTCGATCACGTACTGCGGCTTGATGATTTCCGAATTGCGGTCGTACTTCAGGCAGTCGACCGAGCGCCATTGCTCGATCTGCTCCCACCAGCGCGACAGCGCCTCGCGCTTGGGCTTGACGTCGCTGGCCTGCAGCTGGGCGATCAGTTCCTGCAGCACGTCCTTGACGTTGCCGACGATGGGGATGTCCACCTTGATGCGCTTCGAGATCGACGAGGGGTCGATGTCGATATGGATGATCTTGCGCGGCTGCGAGGTGAAGTGCGCCGGATTGCCGATCACGCGGTCGTCGAAGCGCGCCCCGATGGCGATCAGCACGTCGCAGTTCTGCATCGCCATATTGGCTTCGTAGGTGCCGTGCATGCCGAGCATGCCGACGAACTGCTTGCTCGTGCCGGGGAACGCGCCCAGGCCCATCAGCGTGTTGGTGACCGGATGGCCGGTCAGCGCAGCCAGCTGGCGCAGCTCGTCGCTGGCATTGGCGAGCACCACGCCGCCGCCCGAATAGATCAGCGGCCGCTCGGCGCTCTGCAGCAGCGCCAGCGCCTTGCGGATCTGGCCCGAATGCCCCTTGTTGACGGGGTTGTACGAGCGCATGTCGATCGCCTTCGGGTACTCGTACCGGCAGGCGTTGCGCGACACGTCCTTCGGGATGTCGACCACCACGGGGCCGGGACGGCCGGTGGCGGCGATATAGAAGGCCTTCTTGATGGTCGCGGCCAGATCGCGCACGTCCTTGACCAGGAAGTTGTGCTTGACCACCGGGCGCGTGATGCCGACCGTGTCGCACTCCTGGAAGGCGTCCTGGCCGATCGCGTGGGTCGGCACGTTGCCGGTGATCACGACCATCGGAATCGAGTCCAGATAGGCGGTGGCGATGCCGGTGACGGCATTGGTCACGCCGGGACCCGAGGTCACCAGCGCGCAGCCGACCTTGCCGGTCGCGCGCGCATAGCCGTCCGCGGCATGAACCGCGGCCTGCTCGTGGCGCACCAGGATGTGCTCGATCTTCTTTTGCTTGTACAGCTCGTCGTAGATATACAGCACTGCGCCGCCGGGGTAACCCCAGACGTATTCGACGCCTTCTTCGGCAAGTGCGTGGACGAGGATTTCCGCCCCGATCATTTCGGGTGCGGCAGATGAATTGCTGTCGGCGTGGGAGAATTCCGCGCTGGGCATGTTCATGTCAGTCCTTTGCAATTTTCGGCAAAAAATTGTTTGGATGCTCTCTGCCGGGCTTGTGGCACGGGTTCAAGCGGTGCGCGTCTGCATGGGAGACCGCCTCATAAGCGGCCAGATGAGACAACCACTGATGTCGTGAACCGTCGATGATACTGCATCGCACCAGCGCGGTCTATGACCTCGTATCGTGTCGCCGGGGCGACACGGCAGCCCGGTTATTTGCTAGCATCGGCGCATTTTGCTGATTTCCGGGCTGCCGGCCGCCCCGCCACGGTGCGGTATTCGCGCCGGCCGCCCTCGCCCGCCGCATGGCAACCGAACAGGAACTATCCGATTTTCTCGCCAGCGCCGAACGCCGCGCCTTCAAGCACGCGGTATTCGCAGTACGGGACGAACAGGCCGCCCTGGACGTCGTCCAGGACGCCATGATCAAGCTGGCCGAAAAGTACGGCGACCGTGCCCCGGCCGAATTGCCGCCGCTGTTCCAGCGCATCCTGCAGAACACCATCCACGACTGGTTTCGCCGCCAGAAGGTACGCAACACCTGGGTCACGCTGTTTTCCAACCTGCGCGACGAGCGCGACGGCGACGACACCGATCTGCTGGAAGCACTGGAAAGCGAGCCGGGTTCGCAGGCGGCGGAGAGCAGCGCCGACCGGTTCGAGCGCGTGCAGACCATGCGGATCATCGAAGAAGAAGTCCAGCGCCTGCCCGCCCGTCAACGCGAGGCCTTTCTGCTGCGTTACTGGGAGGATATGGACGTCGCGGAAACGGCCGCTGCCATGGGATGTTCCGAAGGCAGCGTCAAGACCCACTGTTCGCGCGCCACGCATGCCCTGGCGCAGGCGCTGCGCGCCCGGGGACTCCGACTATGAACAGCAGAAACGCATCCGAGATCGAGCAACGCCGCCTGGCCCGGCAGATCACCGCCATGCTGGACGCCTCCGCCAACCAGGTGCCGGACGATATCGCCGCCCGCCTGGCCGCCGCACGCCGCGTGGCGCTGTCGCGCCGCCGCGTTGAAGCGCCTCAAACATCACCCCGCCTTGTCGCGGCCGGACCGTCGCTGCATGGCGACGCGCGCCGGACCCTGCGGCCGCTGGGCGACTGGGTGCGCCGGCTCGGCCTGGTCTGGACGCTGGTGGCGCTGGCCGGCGGCCTGGCCGGCATCTACCAATGGCAACAGCAGCAACGGATCGAGGAACTCGCCGATGTCGACGCCGCCATGCTGCTCGATGAACTGCCGCCGGCCGCGTACGCGGACGAGGGCTTCCATGTGTTCCTCAAGCATGGCGAATAAGCCGACCGGGGTCCCCGCGCGTCGGGGACTCGCGCTGCTGCTGGCCGCCGGCCTGGGCGCCGCGGCGCTGTGGTGCCTGACACCGCCCGCCCATGCGCGCGACGCCGTGGACGCCGGCGCCAGGGCGCCGAGCCCGGTCGCCACCCCGGCCAACCCCGCCGTCCGTGCGGCCCGCCCCGCGTGGTCGGAGCTGACGCCGGCGCAGCAGCGCGTGCTGGCGCCGCTGGCCGGCCAGTGGAACACGCTGACCGAGGTGCATCGCCGCAAATGGCTGCGCATCGCCGCCCGGTTCGAGGAACTGGCGCCGGCCGAGCAGCAGCGGCTGCATGCGCGCATGACCGAATGGGCGAAATTGACGCCGGAGCAGCGCCGGCTGGCGCGCGAGAACTTCCAGATCCATCGCACCGTGCCGGTCGAGCGCAAGACCGAAGCCTGGGACCGCTACCAGCAACTGCCGGAGGCCCAGAAGCGCCAGCTGGCCGAGGCCGCCAAGGTGCCGCCGCGCCCCGGCGCGGTCAGCGCGCTGCCGTCGAGCCGCAAGCCGCCGATTTCGACGACGACGCCCGCGCGCGCCATGCCGCATGCGTCGAGCGCTGCCTCGGCGTCCGCAGCCGCGGCCAGCGCCGCCGCGGTCCTCTCCGCTTCCGCCGCGCTGGCGGCGGGCGCCCCCCCCCCCCCGGCCCCCCCCCGCGGGGCGGCCGGGTCGGCGCCCGCCCGTGCCAGCCCCCCCCCCCACCCCCCCCTCCGCCCTGCCGCCCCCTCGGCCGCCCTCCCCCAAACCCCCCCGGCGGCGAACGCCGACACCTTCTCTCGCGGCAACTGATCCGCCCCGGTCGCGCTATCGGACCGCCGACGCCGCCCAATCCTTTCCTGCCGATACCGTCCCGCCCGATTCAGGGCAACGCGAAGCCTTTGGCATAATGCCGCTGCCCATCACGCCAGCGGCACGGCCCTGGTCCGCGCCCGGGCGATCCGATCCCTACGGCCACTACGGCCACTACGGCCACAATGGCCACAATGGCTCTTATTCCGCCCATGTCCGCCAAGCCCGCCATCGACGCTGCCGAACCGCGTACCGAGCCGACCGCCGCACAACAGGCTGCAACGCAGGCCCCGGCGCAGGCGCCCACCATCCGCCGCCGCATCGCCTGCATGTTGTACGAAGGCGTGCTGCTGTTCGGCGTGCTGAGCGCTTCCACCGCCCTCTATCTGCTGGCCCGGCCGCTGCTGCGCGAACTGCGCGTCGATACGCCGCTGACCATGCAGTTGTGGAGCTTTCTGGTGATGGGCCTCTATTTCACCTGGTTCTGGCAACGCACCGGCCAGACGCTGCCGATGCAGACCTGGCGCATCCGCGTCGAAGGCGCCGACGGCAGGCCGCCGCGCTGGCCGCGCGCGGCGCTGCGTTATCTGCTGGCCTGGCTGTGGCTGCCGCCGTCGGCGGCGGTCGGCCATGCGCTGGGTCTCGTCAAGGGTCCATTCGTCGGCGTGCTGGCGGCCGGTCTGGCGCTCTGGATCCTGCTGGCGTTCCTTGACCGGCGCCGCCAGTTCCTGCATGACCGGCTCGCGGGCACGCGGCTGGTCGACCTGCGGCCGCCGCGCCAGCCATGATGGCGACGTGAGGCCGACATGAGACTGACGGCCACCGCGGTCCGCCGCATCGCCGTGGCGATGCAGCTCGGCGGCGCGTACGGTGTCGCGCAGGCGCTGGTCTGGCTGGCCGACTGGAACTGGATAGCGGCGCTGGCCGGGGCCATCGCCACGGTGCTGGCGCTGTTTGCGCTGTCGATAGCGATGGCCTTCGCGATATCGGTGGGCGGCACCGGCGCGTTCGGCGCCGGCATGCCGATGCTGCCTGCGGCGCTGCAGGCCCATCGCGCCGCCTCCCGGCTCGGCCCGCGGCAGGCCCTGCTCTGCTTTGTGCGCGAATGCATCGCGGTGTTTCGCATGTTCAACTGGCTGCAGCCGTTCCGCCATCGCCGCCCGCTGACGCCGCCTTCCCAAATTGCAGGGCGGGCCGCGGGTTCGCGCCCGCCGGTGCTGCTGGTGCACGGCTACGGCTGCAATCGCGCGGTCTGGCTCGACCTGCAGCCCGCGCTGGCGGCCGCCGGCTATCGCTGCGAGGCGATCGACCTCGAGCCGATGCTGGCCGATATCGACGAATATGCCGACGCGCTCCTCGCCGGGATGGACGCGTTGCACCGTGCCTCCGGCCGCGCACCGCTGCTGCTGTGCCACAGCATGGGCGGACTGGCCGCGCGCGCGGCGCTGGCACGCGCCCGCCGCGAAGGACGTCCGGCTGCCTGCGCGGGCATCGTCACGCTGGGCACGCCGCACCACGGCTGCACGCTGGCCAGCATCGGCAGCGGCGCCAACGCGCGCCAGATGCGCTGCGGCAACGACTGGCTGCAGGCGCTGGCGCGCAGCGAAAGCCCGCGCGATCGCGCCGCGATGGTGTCGATTTTCAGCTGGCACGATTCGATCGCCGGCCCGGCCGAAACCAGCTGGCTCGACGGCGCCGACAACGTGGCGCTGGCCGGCATCGGCCATGTCACGCTGCTGCGCGACGCGCGCGCGACCGACGCTACGCTGTCGGCGCTGGACCGCCTCGCGCGCGCTCCGGCGCCGACCGCGTCCTGATCGGCCGCTTCCCGATCGGCCAATTCCGCGTCGGACGATTTGCGCGTCGGTCGATTTCCACGTCGGCCGATTCCGGGCGGTCGATTTCCGCGTCGGTCACGCCCTCCGACCGTCTTTACGGTTGGTCACATGTCATTCATGTTTCCGTCATGGCGCCGTCATCGACGGCTGGCTCAATGCAGTCATCGCCGTCACCGGGGCCGCCATGGTCAGTCCACTCCGTTCCGCCCGGGCACATCTGGCCCGCGCCGCGCAGCGACTGCGCGGACGCTCCGACCCGATGCTGCCGCTGGCCGCCATTCCCGGCATGCCAGCCGCCTTCATGCCGCCCGGTCTGGACCGTGCGCCGACCGCCGCCTTCCCCGCCGGCACAGACCACCTGAGCCATCAGGACCGGCGCGATCCGGTCCCGGCCACCGCCCCCTCCCCCGAGCCACCTGAAGTCGAGCGCTACCGCGCGATCTGGCTGTCCGACATTCATCTGGGCACGCCGGGCTGCCAGGCCGACTACCTGCTCGACTTCCTCAAGCACAACGAGTCCGACACGCTGTACCTGGTCGGCGACATCATCGACGGCTGGCAGCTGCGGCGCGGCTGGTACTGGCCGCAGAGCCACAACGACGTCGTGCAGAAGCTGCTGCGCAAGGCGCGCAAGGGCACCGAGGTCATCTACGTGCCGGGCAACCACGACGAGGTCGCGCGCCAGTTCGATGGCCTGGCCTTCGGCGACGTGGTGGTGCGCGAGGAAGCGGTGCATGTGACTGCCACCGGCCGGCGCCTGTGGGTCGTCCACGGCGACCTGTTCGACGGCGTGGTGCAGCACGCGCGCTGGCTAGCGTATCTCGGCGACACGCTGTACACGCTGATCCTCGCGCTGAACCGGCATTTCAACCGCATCCGCGCGCGGCTGGGCTTTCCCTACTGGTCGCTGTCGCAGTACCTGAAGCACCAGGTCAAGAACGCGGTCAACTACATCAGCTCGTTCGAACACGCGATGGTCGAGGAAGCGCGCCGGCGCGGCTGCGACGGCGTGGTCTGCGGCCATATCCACAAGGCCGAGATCCGCGAGGTCGACGGCCAGCTCTACTGCAACGACGGCGACTGGGTCGAGAGCCTGTCGGCGCTGGTCGAGACCATGGAAGGCGAGCTGAAGATCGTCTACTGGACCGCGCTGCGCGACCCCGCGCCGGCCGTCGCGCGCCGCACGCGCAAGAGCGCGGTGGCGGCATAGCGCCGCACCCTGTTCGATCATCGACCGACCGCCGCCAGGAAACCGATACCGCGGCCGCGCCGCAAGGACACACCATGAAAATCCTGATCGTCACCGATGCCTGGGAACCGCAGGTCAATGGCGTGGTTCGCACGCTGAAGTCGACCCGTCGCGAACTGCAGGCGATGGGCCATACCGTCGAACTGCTGACGCCGCTTGAATTCCGCACGGTACCCTGCCCGACCTACCCCGAGATCCGGCTGTCGCTGCTGCCGGGCGCGGCGGTGCGCCGGCGCATCCGCGAATTCGCCCCGGACGCGCTGCATATCGCTACCGAAGGCCCGCTGGGTCTGGCGGCGCGCCGTCATGCGGTGCGCCAGAAGCTGCCGTTCACCACCGCCTATCACACCCGCTTTCCGGAATACGTGCAGGCGCGCTTCGGCATTCCGCTGGCGTGGACCTACCGCTTCCTGCGCTGGTTCCACGGCCCGGCGCAGGCGGTGATGGCGCCCACGCCGGTGGTACTGCAGGACCTGCACCGCTATGGCATCGAGCATGCGGTACTGTGGACGCGCGGCGTCGATCTCGACGTGTTCGTGCCGCAGTCGGTCAACGTGCTGAACACCGCCCACCCGATCTTCCTCTATGTCGGCCGCGTCGCGGTCGAGAAGAACGTCGAGGCCTTCCTTGCGCTGGACCTGCCCGGCTCCAAGTGGGTGGTCGGCGACGGCCCGGCGCTGCCGGCGCTGCGCGCGCGCTATCCGAACGCGAATTATCTGGGCGTGCTGAGCCAGCCCGAGCTGGCCAAGGTGTATGCTTCGGCCGATGTCTTCGTGTTCCCGAGCCGCACCGATACCTTTGGCCTGGTGCTGCTCGAAGCGCTGGCCAGCGGCCTGCCGGTCGCGGCCTATCCGGTCACCGGCCCGATCGACGTGCTGGGCGACAGCGACGCCGGCGTGATGCACGAAGATTTGCGCGAGGCCTGCCTCGAAGCGCTGCGCATCGACCGTGCCACTGCACGCGCGCACGCCGAACGCTTTTCGTGGCGCGCCGCGTCCGAACAGTTCCTCGCGCATCTGCGACCGCTGCACGGCATGCCGAACGGCCAGACCGCGCGCCCCCGACAAGATCATGGCGAAACCCCCTCTTCCCTCCGACAACTCCGTGCCGAAGCCGACCTTGCCCCGCGAGAACGGCGACTACACGATTGAAGACAACCCCCACAAGGGCAATCGCGGCATCGCCCGCGCCTGGCGGGCCGCGGTCAATTCGCTGTCCGGCCTGCGCTATGCGGTGCTCGAGGAAAGCGCGTTCCGGCAGGAGCTGACGCTGGTCGCGGTGCTGACGCCGCTGGCGTTTCTGCTGCCGGTGACCGTGGTCGAACGGATCCTGCTGCTCGGCACGCTGCTGCTGGTGCTGATCGTCGAGCTGCTCAATTCGAGCGTCGAGGCCGCGGTCGATCGGATCTCGCTGGAGCGGCACGGCCTGTCCAAGCGCGCCAAGGATTTCGGCAGCGCGGCGGTAATGCTGGCGCTGGTGCTGTGCGGCGGCACCTGGCTGGCGATCGCCGCGCCCCATGTGGTGGGCTGGCTGCGCGCGCTGATCGGCTGAACACGCGGCCGAGCACGGATCGCGGTGTCACGGCGCCGCAGGGCCGCGGGTGACGGCATTGCATATAATCGCAGTCCGTCCATTCGCAGTGCGCCGGGCCGTTCGTTCGCGGCCCGCGACTGTCCTAGCTTGCCCGGCCTCATGGAATCCAAACCCCAGACCGGTCCCCGCCGCACGCGGGACCGCATCCTCGATGTCTCGCTTCGCCTGTTCAACGAGGTCGGCGAGCCCAACGTGACGACCACCACCATCGCGGAGGCGATGGAGATCAGCCCCGGCAATCTGTACTACCACTTCCGCAACAAGGACGACATCATCACGTCGATCTTCGCTCGCTTCGAGCAGGAAATGGAGCGCCGGCTGAAGCTGCCGGACGACCACAAGCCGACGCTCGGCGAAAGCTGGGGCTATCTGCAGTACATGTCCGAGTTCCTGTGGAACTACCGCTTCCTGTACCGGGACATCAACGATCTGCTGGCCCGCAACCGGATGCTGGAGACCAACTTCAAGCGCATCGTCGAGCAGAAGAAGCGCTTCGCGCAGGAGATCTGCCGCCAGTTCCTCGACGACGGCGAGATGGAAGCCACGCCGGATCAGGTCGACGCGATCTGCACCAATATCGTCGTGGTCGCGACCTACTGGCTGTCGTTCCAGTTCGTGCAGCATCCGCGCCAGTACAACGACCCCGAGCAGATCCGCGGCTATCTGCACAGCGCCAGCTATCACATCTTCTCGATCCTTGCGCCGTATCTGCGCGGCAACGCGCGCCAGACCTTCGATCAGCTGGCGCGCGAGTTTTCCGCGGCCAAGGCGCAGGGGGAACCCTCGGGCACGGCCGGCGCGCCGTCGCCCTCCTATCCCAAACCACGACAGGAAGGAAAGCAGTGAAATCGGTTTGCGTCTATTGCGGTTCGAGCCCCGGCAACCGCCCGGAATATGCGGAAGCAGCGCGCGAAATGGGCCGCGTGATGGCACAAAAGGGCCTGGCACTGGTCTACGGCGGCGGCAAGGTCGGCCTGATGGGCATGGTGGCCGATGCGGTGCTCGAGCATGGCGGCACCGCGATCGGCATCATCCCCGAGGCGCTGATGCACAAGGAGATCGGCCACGCCGGCCTGACCGAGCTGCACGTAGTGCGCAACATGCACGAGCGCAAGCAGATGATGGCCGACCGCGCCGACGCCTTCGTCGCGATGCCGGGCGGCATCGGCACCTACGAAGAACTGTTCGAGACTTTCACCTGGCTGCAGCTGGGCTATCACGCCAAGCCGGTCGGCGTGCTCAATGTCGCGGGCTTCTATGACGGCATGCTCGGCTTCCTGCGCCATGCGGTCGGCGAAGGCTTCCTGAAGCAGGAACACGCCGGCCTGCTGCGAGTGGCCGATACCCCGGACGGCATCCTGTCGTCGCTGGCCAACGTGCCGCAGCTGCGCGTCGACAAGTGGCAGCAGGCCCGCGACAAGACCTGAGCAGCAATGGAGCGGCGAAGCGGACGTAGAACGACGCCCGCCGCCGTCTCAGAACGAGGATCCGGGCTGACGCAGGAAGGCCAGCTCCTGATCGGTGCTGGGCCGGCCCAGCACCGCATTGCGATGCGGAAAGCGGCCGAAGCGCTCGATCACCACGCGGTGCCGCTCGGCCCATTCGACCACATCGACCCGACCTGCGGTGTCCTCGCGCAGCGCGGTCATCAGCTCGACCGCCGCGTGCTGCGCGTCCAGCGCTTCCGCATGCTCGAACGGCATATAGCAGAACATCCGGTGATAAGGCGTCGGCAGGCACCGGTCGTCGCCGCGCTCGACCATCCGCCTTGCGAGCGCCAGCGCCTGGGCATCGGTGGCAAAGCTGCGCGGATCGCCGCGGAACATGTTGCGCGGGAACTGATCGAGCAGCACGATGCGCGCGCAAACCGTTTCCGGCCCGACCTCGGCGGTGTTCTCGACGAACGACGACCAGCCGTCGGTGCCCGCATGCGCGGCTTCCCATGCCGGCAGGAATTCGGCCCGCACGCGGGCGTCGAATTCTTCGCTGCGTGTAAACCACATCGCCCGCTCGCGATCCCAGTCGGGGGAGTCCGGCGTGCCGAACCAGAACGCCAGGATGCGCGCGGCCAGATTGTTGTGATTGGTTTGGTCCATCGTTTGCAATTTCCTTCCTGAATCGAATTCCGCGATGAAGGACTCCCTCTCCCCCTCAGGGGGAGAGGGCTAAACAGTCGGCGACTCAGGTCGGCAGCTCACCGCGCCACGTTGCGCATCCAGTCGGCCGTCTGAAACAACGCCTGCAGCAGCCGCATCTGCAGGTCCTCGGACAGGCCGACGTCCTGCATCGCCATCGCCATGCAGCGCATCCACTGGTCGCGCTCGCTGATGCCGATCTCGAACGGCAGATGGCGGGCGCGCAGCCGCGGATGGCCGAAGCGTTCGATGAAATGGTTGGGACCGCCGAGCCAGCCGCACAGGAACCAGAACAGCTTGTCGCGCGAGCCGTCCATCGACGGCGGATGCAGCGCGCGCAAACCGGCGAACTCGGGCTCGAGGTCCATCAGGTCGTAGAAGCGGTCGACCAGCTCGCGCACGCGCGCTTCGCCACCGATCAGGTCGAACGCGGTGGGCTGCGGCGCGTCGTTGGTGGCCTTGTCGGTTGCCTTGTCGGTTGCCTTGTCGGTTGCCTGCTGGTCGGCTACGGGAATAGTGTCGGCATGCTGCCGGGATACGTCGGACATTGCGGTTCGGATCAACGGAATCGGTTTGCCGGCGACGGCGCCGCCGCGCGGGCGGCCCGGGTTCTGGCCGCCTCTTCAAGCCTCGCGCAGCGTGGCAAGCGCCGGCTGGCGCAGCACGTCGCGCAGGCCCAGCCAGCCGCCGGCAAAAGCGCACAGCATGCCAGAAACCACGCCGACCGGCACGATCCACGGATTGAGCACATAGGAGAAGTCGAACACGAAGCGGGACAGCGCCCAGCCGACCGCGATCGCTCCGATGCTGGCCAGCAGCCCCGCCAGGCCGCCGACCACCAGGAATTCGGCGTACTGGGTCTGCTTGATGGTCGCCGCCGAGGCGCCCAGCGCCTTCAGCAGCCCCGCGTCGCGGCGGCGCTCGTCGCGCGCGCCGGCCAGCGCGGCATAGAGCACGGTGACCCCGGCGGCCAGCGTAAAGGCGAACAGGAACTGCACCGCGGCGATGACCTGGTCCAGCACGCCCTGCACCTGCCGCAGGATCAGCTCGGTATTGACGATCGTGATGTTGGGAAAGCGCGCGCTCAGCGCGTTGCCCAGCGACGCCTGTTCCGGCTTCAGATGGAAGGCGGTGATGTACGTCTCGGGCAAGCCCTGCATCATCGACGGCGGCAGGATCACGAAGAAATTGACGCGCATCGAGCTCCAGTCGAGCTTGCGCAGCGAGGTCACCGGCGCCTCGATCTGCTGGCCCGCCACGTCGAAGCGCAGCGTATCGCCCAGCTTCACGCCCAGCGTCTTGGCGATGCCCTCCTCCATCGACGCCTCCGGCCGCTTGCCGTCGAACCAGCGGCCGGCGACCACGCGGTTGCCGTCGGGCAGCGCGTCGGTATAGGACAGGTTGAACTCGCGCTCGACCAGATTGCGCGCGCGGCCCTCCTCGAAGCGCGAGGCCTGCACCGGCTCGCCGCCGATATGCGTCAGCCGGCCGCGCACCATCGGATAGAGCAGATCGTCGATCCCGTCGCGGGCCAGCATCTGGCGCAGCGGCTCGCGCTGGTCCGGCTGGATATTGATGATGAAGCGGTTGGGCGCATCGGCCGGCGTGGCGTTGCGCCACGAATCGATCAGATCGTTGCGCGTCATGCCGAGCAGCAGCAGCGCCATCAGACCCACCGCCAACGCCACCGTCTGCAGCACCGTGACCGCGCGACGGCGCTCCAGCACTGCCAGCGCGAAGCGCCAGCCCACCGCACGCCCGGCCGATCTGCCGCCGACCAGACGGCCGCGCACCAGCCGCGCCAGCAGCGTCAGCAAGCCCAGCGCCAGCAGCGCGAACACCACGCCGGCGCCGGCGAAGCCGCCCGCGGTCAGCAGGCCGAGCTTGAGGTCGCGCGCCGCCACCAGCAGCAGCGAGACAAAGGCGCCCAGGCCCAGCGCATAGGCGATCCACACCGAGATCGGCGGCATGCCGACATCGCGGCGCAGCACCCGCAGCGGCGCGACCCGCGTCAGCGCCAGCAGCGGCGGCAACGCAAAACCGATCAGCAGCACCAGCCCGGACAGCAGCCCGATCACCGCCGGCAGCGCGGACGGCTGCGGCAGCGACACGGTCAGCAGATTACCCAGCGACAGCAGCAGGCCGTAGTGGCCAAGATAACCGAGCACGACGCCCAGCGCCGCGCCCAGCACGCCGACCAGCAGGAATTCGAGCCCGAAGGCCAGCAGGATCTCCCTGCGCGACAGCCCCAGGCACTTGTAGATCGCGCACGCGTCGGTATGGCGCTGCATATAGCGGCGCGCCGACATCGCGATCGCCACCGCGGCGATCATCGACGACAGCACCGCGACCAGCGACAGGAAGCGCTCGGCCCGGTCCAGCGTGGCCCGCATCTGCGGCTGGCCCGAGTCCAGCGACTCCACGCGGGTATTGCGCAGCCCGCGCCGTTCGATCTCGCGCTCGGCCCACTGGCGATAGGCGACGCCCGCCGCCTCCGGTCCGGCCACCAGCAGCCGGTAGCTGACCCGGCTGCCCCAGCCGATCAGGCCGGTCGCCTCGAGATCGGACAGCGGCAGCATCACGCGCGGCGCGAAGTTCATGAAGCCGCCACCACGGTCCAGTTCCTGCGTGATGATCCGCTCGATGCGGAAGCTGCGGCTGCCCAGCCGCAGCGTGTCGCCAACCTGCACGCCGAGCCCGCCGAGCAGCGCCTCGTCGACCCATACCGTGCCTGGCGCCGGGATGCCGCCGGCCGGCTCGCCCGGCGCGCCGGGCGCGGTGGCGGTCTTCAGCGTGCCGCGCAGCGGATAGCCGGGGCTGACTGCCTTCAGCGCGGCCAGCTGGCTGGCCGGCGCATCGCCATCGGCCGAGGCGGCGCCGGGCTGCCCGGCGTTGCCTTGATCGGCACGCTCGGCACTGTTCGCACCGGCAGCGCTGGCACCGTTGGCCTCGCCGCCCGGCCGCGCCACGGTCGCCATGCTCGGGAAGGTGACGGTCTGTGCGACCTTCAGCCCCTGGGTGGCAGCCTGCGCCGCGAAGGCCGGATCGAACGGCTGGTCGGCCACCAGCAGCACGTCGGCGCCGATCAGCTGGCGGGCGTCGCGCTCCAGCCCCTGCCGCATCCGGTCCGACAGGAAGCCGACGCTGGCCAGCGCCGCCACCGCGAGCACCAGCGCGAACAGCAGCAGCGTCAGCTCGCCGGCACGCCAGTCGCGCCGCGCCATCCGCCACGCCTGCGCCCACGGCGAGAAACGCGCCCCGGCATGGGGAACGGCGACGGGGCGCACTAGCGCAGGGGCGGCGGAATCCGCGGCGGAATCGGTCGGCATGATGTCGTGGTCGGGGTATTCGCAGTATTCGGTTTGAGGCGTGGATGGCGCCAATGATGGTGCGATCCCGGTCAGTACGCCGCCGGCGGGCCGCCCTTGCGGGTCAGCGTGCCATGCAGCTTGCGCACGCCGCGCCACAGCTTGGGCAACAGCCACAGCGCCAGCAGCAGGCTGATCGCCAGCAGCACGAAGAACAGCACCGGCAGGAAGAACGCCAGCAGCAGGCTGCCGGTGGCCGTCACGTCCTCGGTGAATGAGGCCGCCCAATTCGAAAAGGGTTCCGGCGACACATTGATCAGTGCGCGGGTGCCCGCCTTGGCGGCATGGGCGGTTCCGGCCAGCGTGCCGCCGATCAGGCCGGCGATCACCATCCATTGCGGATCGAGATTGCCGAAGGCGGCGGCCGCCAGGATCGCGCCGGCGGGAATGCGCACGAAGGTATGAAAGCCGTCCCACAGCGAATCGAAGCCCGGGACCTTGTCGGCGATGAATTCGGCCAGCGCCAGCACTGCGGCTACGCCGATCACCCAGTTCGATGCCAGCGGCTGCAGCCCGGCCGGCAGATCGAGCCAGCCCATGCGGGCCAGCACGCCGGCGGCCAGCACGGCCAGATAGAGACGGAAGCCGCTGGCCCAGGACATGCCCGCGGCCAGCGCGGCGGTTTCCAGCATCGGGACGCCCTCGCAGAGTCAGAGTCGGGGCCGGCGGCGCCGGCCATGGGCGCAGTGTAATACGGGCGAGTCAGCGGCCTGCCCGGGACGGCCGCGACAGTGCTTACTCCCGCCCGTCCGCCCCGTACCAGGGCAGCACCTGCTCCGGCGCCAGCAGCCCGCGCTGCTCGGCCAGCGCATAGCCCGGCAGCGCGGTGATGCGGGCGCCGATCGCCGGATCGGCCAGCAGCGCCAGCAGCGCGTGGGCCCACGGCGCAAACTGGTCGGCCTTGCGCAGCGCCAGGTAGTAGACCTCGCGCGTCAGCGGCACGAAGGCCAGCCCGTACGCCTCGGCGTTGACGCGCAGGCCGAAGCCGACCTCGGCGCGGCCGGCATGCACCGCCTCGGCGACCTTTTCGTTGCTGAACTCGGGCTGGTCATAGCCGGCGACCTGGTCGGCATACAGGCCCTGCGCCGCCAGCAGCTGGTCGAACAGCAGGCGCGTGCCCGAGCTGCGCTGCCGATTGACGAAGCGCGCCTGCGTACGGACCAGGTCGCGCAGTTCGCGGATCTCGCGCGCCCGCGACGGCGCGACGATCAGCCCCTGCTCGCGCGACGCCACGGGGATCAGCCGCACCGAGGACGGGCGCAGCCATTTGCGCAGCGTCACGTGTGCGACCGATCCGGCGGTCTGGATCGGCGCGACATAGAAGCCCGCCAGCTCCGCCTGCCGCTCGTGCAGGCAGATCAGGCCCTCGACGCTGCCGCAGAACACGGTATCGAGCTGCAGGCCCTCCGGCTGCTCGTTCAGCGCCGCCGCCAGCACCTCCATCGCGGGATCGTGGCTGCCGGAGAAATGGATGCGCGTCTGCGGCCGGGCGGCATCGTCCAGTTCCGCGGCGAACTCGGCCAGCGCCTTGCGCACCGCCGGATCGACCGCCTCGCGCAGCTTGACCTCGGCCCGCAGCAGACGCTCGCCGAAGCGCGTCAGCGAGGCGCCGCGGCCGCGCTCCATATCAAGCATGTTGCGCCCGAGCAGCGCCTCCCAGTCGCGCATCACGCCCCAGGCATGCCGGTACGACAACCCCACCTTGGCGGCGGCACGATGCAGCGAGCCGGTCTCGCGCACCGCCTGCAGCAGCAGGAACACCTTGCCGTTGGCACGCGGGTTGTCGTCCGTCGATACCACCGGAAACAGTTCGAAATGGAATGTCATATGTTCCGCTGTTCTTATTTACTTTGTTCTTGGAGTGCCGGGACAATCATGGCGCCCGTACAAGCTTGCGCAGATTAGCGGAAGCTTCGGATGTTGCGCATTGTCACCGAAGCGGATGGGCGCACGCAATTATGTTCAGATAAACATAACAAGAGGAATTCCGACATGCCGTTTCCCATGCTGGGTCGCCAGTCCGGCCTATCCGGCCCATCCCGCCTATCCCGCCTATCCCGCCACCCCCGCGCGCTGCCGCGCTTGGTCGCCGCCGTCCTGCTGTCCGCGGCCTCTCTGCTCGGCAGCGGCGCCGCCTTCGCCGGCGAACTGAAGCTGGCGACCACCACCAGCACCGAAAACTCCGGCCTGCTCAAATACCTGCTGCCGCGCTTCGAGCGCGACAGCGGCGTCACGGTCAAGGTGATCGCGGTCGGCTCGGGCAAGGCGATGAAGATGGGCGAGATGGGCGACGTCGACGTGTTGCTGGTGCACGCCCGCAAGATGGAAGACGCCTTCGTCGCGGCCGGCCACGGCGTCGACCGGCGCGACGTGATGTACAACGACTTCATCGTGGTCGGGCCGTCGGCGGACCCGGCAAAGATCGCGGGCAGCAAGGACGTGATCGCGAGCTTCCGCAAGATCGCCGCCAGCGGCGTCAAGTTCATCTCGCGCGGCGACAATTCGGGCACCGACGTGATGGAGAAGTCGTACTGGAAGGAGGCCGGCGTCGAGCCCAAGGGCCAGCCCTGGTACGTCAACGCCGGGCTCGGCATGGGCGAGGTGCTGACGATGGCGGCGCAGATGCCCGGCTACACGCTGTCCGATCGTGCCACCTATGGCGCCTATCGCGCCAAGACGGGCCTCGCCATCGCGGTGCAGGGCGATCCGAAGATGTTCAACCCATACGGCATCATCGCGGTCAACCCGGCCAGGCATCCCGGCATCAACTACGCGGATGCGCGCAAGCTGATCGAGTGGATCACGTCGAAGGCCGGCCAGGACGCCATCGCCAGCTACAAGGTCGAGGGCGAACAGCTGTTCTTCCCCAGCTACAAGACCGGCTCCTGACTTCGCTGGCTCCCGACTTCGCGGCTCCCGATTGCCGGTCGGGAGCCTGGCCCCTCCCGCAGCTTCACCGCCGCTCAGGGCTCCGCGGCCATCTCCAGCCGCGGCAACAGCGGCAGATCGGCCGCGACCTCGGCGATCATCCGGCGCAGCCACAGCACGTCCGGCGCGGCGTGGCAGCGTTCGTGCCATAGCTGGTAGAAGCGCATGCGCGGAAACGACACCGGCGCCGGCACCATCCGGATCGGCAGGTACTGCGCATAGTGCGCGGCGAACTGCCGGCCGGTCGTGAACACCATGTCGGTCTTCATCAGCACATACGGCACCAGCCCGAAATAGGGCAGCGTCACCTGGATGCGGCGCTTGTAGCCCTGCTCCGCCAGCGCCTGGTCGATCATGCTGCGCTGCATGGACGCATACGGCGCCGGCGCCAGATGCGGCATCTCCAGGTAGTGCTTCAGCGACAGCCCCTTGCGCGCCAGCGGATGCTGGGCGCCCAGCATGCAGACCACCTCGTCCTCGAACAGCGGCGAGATATGCAGATGCTCGGGCGGCGACAGCCAGTTGCCGATCACGATATCGAGCTTGCCCTGCTCCAGCTCCTCCAGAAAATCGGTGGCGCTGGTCAGCGGATGGACGAACAGCTTTGCACCCGGCGCCAGCCGGCGCACCCGCTCGACGATATTGGGCAGGAAGAACGCATCCAGATAATCCGGCGCGCCCAGATGGAAGGTGCGATCCGTGGTGGCCGGATCGAACTGTTGCGGCGGCCGCGCAATGCGGTCCATCGCCGCCAGGCTCTGCTCGGCCAGTTCCAGCAGCTCGCGGCCGCGCTCGGTGGGCACCATGCCGCTCTTGCCGCGCACCAGGATGGCATCGCCGGTGATCTCGCGCAGGCGCTTGAGCGTATTGCTGATGGCCGGCTGCGATTGCCCCATCCGCACCGCGGTGCGCGTGACGCTCTGCTCGGTCAGCAGGGTATGCAATACCCGAAGCAGATAGGTGTCCAGATGGTCGCGTCCGTGCATGGTGAATTCGTCCGGCCTGATAAACCTGCGGCCAGTGGCGTGGGGATAAGGATCGGCGCATAGTGTATGCCAGCCAACCTGGCAGCGGTCAATTCGGCGCAAACCCGCGGAAAGTCCTGGCCAAGCGGCCTAATACGCCGGTTGCGGCGCGGCCGGAGGCCGCGGCGGCGGTGCCGCGGGCGGCGTGCACGCCATGATGGGGCATATCACCTGGGCCGAATATTGCTACTCGGCGCGAGTGCTATGTTTGCCCCATCGCAAGGAGATAACACGACCATGGAGACACAACCCATCCGCTTCTACCATCGCGGCCAGGTTCAGCAGGTCACCGATGCCCCGATCACCCGCACCGTGCTGCAATACCTGCGCGAAGACGCGCGCTGCACCGGCACCAAGGAGGGCTGTGCCGAAGGCGACTGCGGTGCCTGCACCGTGGTCATCGGCGAACTGCAGCCCGATGGCGAGTTGAGCTTCAAGGCCGTCAACTCCTGCATCCAGTTTCTCCCCACGCTCGATGGCAAGGCGCTGATCACCGTCGAGGACCTGCGTCAGGCCGATGGCTCGCTGCATCCGGTACAGGAAGCCATGGTCGAATGCCATGGCTCGCAATGCGGCTTCTGCACGCCGGGCTTCGTGATGTCGCTGTGGGCGCTGTACCAGCAGCACCAGCCGGGCGGACCGGCGCCGGACCGGCAGACCATCTGCGACGCGCTGACCGGCAACCTGTGCCGCTGCACGGGCTACCGGCCCATCATCGAGGCGGGCCAGCGCATGATGTCGCTGCCCGCGCCGCACGCGAGCCGGCTCGAGCCGAAGGCGATCGCCACCGCGCTGCGCACGCTGATGCGTGAGGATACCTTCCACTATCGCGATCCGTCGGGCGCCTGGTTCCATGCACCGCGCACCGCGTCGGCCTTCGCCGCGCTGAAGGCGGCCGAGCCCTCGGCGCGTATCCTGGCCGGCAGCACCGACGTCGGGCTGTGGGTCACCAAGCAGTTCCGCGAACTGGGCAATCTGCTCTATGTGGGCCAGGTCGAGGACCTGCAGCAGATCGTCGAACGCGAAGGCGTCATCGAGATTGGCGCAGCCGTCTCGCTCGAGCGTGCCTACGCCGCACTCAACCAGGCCCATCCCGAACTCGAAGAACTATGGAAGCGCTTCGCCTCGCTGCCGATCCGCAATGCCGGCACGCTGGGCGGCAATATCGCCAACGGCTCGCCGATCGGCGACTCGATGCCGGCGCTGATCGCGCTCGGCGCCGAGGTCGTGCTGCAGCATCGCGATGGGCGCCGCACGCTGCCGCTCGAGGACCTGTATCTGGCCTATCAGAAGACCGCGATGGCCGAAGGCGAATTCGTCGCGGCGCTGCGCGTGCCGGTGTCCGGGCCTCAGCACTTCCGTACCTACAAGCTGTCCAAACGTTTTGACGAGGACATCTCCGCGGTCTGCGCCGCCTTCGGCATCACGGTCGCCGACGGCGCGGTGCGGCAGGCCCGCATCGCCTTCGGCGGCATGGCGGCCACGCCCAGCCGCGCCGCCCATGCCGAGGCCGCGCTGCTCGGCCAGCGCTGGGACGAAGCCGCCGTCAAGACGGCGATGGACGCGCTGTCGCAGGACTACACGCCGCTGACCGATATGCGCGCCACCGCCGAGTACCGCGCCCGCGGCGCTGCCAACCTGCTGTACCGCTTCTGGCTGGAGACGCGCGACGATGCGCTGCCGGCCGCCGCCGTCAACGTCCGTGCGATCGGGGCGGGCAGCGTGCCGCCTGCCACGGCCACCGCGGCCACCACGGCTACCGTTTAAGTAGAGGAGCGATCGGAATGAACAAGCAAACCGAGGCCTTCCTGCTCGACACCGGTGTCGCCAACGGCGGTGCGCCCGTGACGGCGGACTTCAACAGCGGCGACCTCGCCGCGCATATTGCCGCCGAAGCGCCGCCGCAGATCGGCGTGTCGCGCCCGCACGAGTCCGCGCATCTGCATGTGGCCGGCACGGCGACCTATACCGACGACATTCCCGAACTCGCCGGCACGCTGCACGCCGCGCTCGGCATGAGCGCCCGCGCCCATGCCCGCATTCGGTCGATCGCGCTGGACAAGGTGCGCGCCGCGCCGGGCGTGGTGGCGGTGCTGACGGCCAAAGACATTCCGGGCACCAACGACTGCGGCCCGATCATCCATGACGATCCGATCCTGGCGAGCGACACGGTGCAGTTCGTCGGCCAGCCGATCTTTATCGTGGTGGCCTCGTCGCACGATGCCGCGCGGCGCGCGGCGCGGCTGGCCGCGATCGATTACGAGGACCTGCCGCCGATCCTGTCGCCGGAGGCCGCGCACGAGGCACGCAGCTACGTACTGCCGCCGATGCATCTGGTGCGCGGCGAACCGCGCCAGCATCTGGGCACGGCAACGCATCGCGACAAGGGCCATATCCGCCTCGGCGGCCAGGAGCAGTTCTATCTGGAAGGCCAGATCGCCTACGCGGCGCCGAAGGAAAACGACGGCATGCACGTGTGGTGTTCGACCCAGCATCCGACCGAGATGCAGCACGCGGTCGCGCATGTGCTCGGCTGGCAGGTTCACCAGGTGCTGGTCGAATGCCGGCGCATGGGCGGCGGCTTCGGCGGCAAGGAATCGCAGTCGGCGCTGTTCGCCTGCTGCGCGGCCCTGGCCGCGTGGAAGCTGATGTGCCCGGTCAAGCTGCGTCCGGACCGCGACGACGACATGATGATCACCGGCAAGCGCCACGACTTCGTGTTCGACTACGAAGTCGGCCACGACGCGCAGGGCCGCATCGAAGCCGTCGCGGTGGAAATGGTCTCGCGCGCCGGCTTCTCGGCGGACCTGTCGGGCCCGGTGATGACCCGCGCGATCTGCCACTTCGACAACGCCTACTGGCTGCCGCACGTGCAGATCGACGGCTACTGCGGCAAGACCAACACACAGAGCAATACCGCGTTCCGCGGCTTCGGCGGCCCGCAGGGCGCGTTTGCGATGGAATACATCCTCGACAATATCGCGCGCACCGTCGGCCGCGATGCGCTCGACGTGCGCCGCGACAACCTGTACGGCAAGACCGAGCGCAACGTGACGCCCTACGGCCAGACCGTCGAGGACAACGTCATTCATGAATTGCTGGATCAGCTCGAGGCCAGCAGCGACTACCGCGCCCGCCGCGAGGCCACGCGCGCGTTCAACGCGAACAGCCCGGTGCTGAAGAAGGGCATCGCCATCACGCCGGTCAAGTTCGGCATCTCGTTCAATGTCGCGCACTTCAACCAGGCCGGCGCGCTGGTGCACGTCTATAACGACGGTTCGGTGCTGGTCAATCACGGCGGCACCGAGATGGGCCAGGGTCTGAACACCAAGGTGGCGATGGTGGTCGCGCACGAGCTGGGCATCCGCCTCGAACGCGTGCGCGTGACCGCGACCGACACCAGCAAGGTGGCCAATACCTCGGCCACGGCCGCCTCGACCGGCACCGACCTGAACGGCAAGGCCGCGCAGGACGCGGCCCGCCAGATCCGCGAGCGGCTGGCCGCCTTTGCCGCGCGCCAGGCCGGCGTCGAGCCGTCCAGCGTGCGCTTCGGCGACGATCTGGTGGTGGCGGGCGAAATGCGCCTGGGCTTTGCCGAACTGGCACGGCAGGCCTACGTCGCCCGCGTGCAGCTGTGGTCCGACGGCTTCTATGCCACGCCAAAGCTGCACTGGGACCAGAGCAAGCTGCAGGGCCGGCCGTTCTACTACTACGCCTACGGCGCGGCCTGCTCGGAAGTGCTGGTCGACACGCTGACCGGCGAATTCCGGCTGCTGCGCGCCGATGTGCTGCACGATGTCGGCCGCTCGCTGAACCCGGCGATCGATATCGGCCAGGTCGAAGGCGGCTTCATCCAGGGCATGGGCTGGCTGACCACCGAGGAGTTGTGGTGGAACAAGGACGGCAAGCTGATGACGCATGCGCCGTCGACCTACAAGATCCCGACCGTCAACGACTGCCCCGAAGAGTTCAACGTCCGGCTGTTCGAGAACCGCAACGCCGAGGACAGCATCCATCGCTCCAAGGCGGTCGGCGAGCCCCCGCTGCTGCTGCCGTTCTCGGTGTTCTTCGCGATCCGCGATGCCATTGCCAGCCTCGGCGGCTATCGCATCAATCCGCCGCTGCACGCGCCGGCGACCAGCGAAGCGATCCTGAACGCGGCCGACGCCGTGCGTACGGCAGCCGGGATCGCCTGACCGGCGCCGCTCAACATCACCGGACGCGATCATGCAGGACGCCCCGCTCAAGCCCTTCCGCTTTGCCGACGCCGCCGCGCTGGTACGCGCCGGCGTGCCGGTGACGATGGTCACCATCGTCGAGGTCAAGGGCTCCGCGCCGCGCGAGCCCGGCATCCGCATGCTGGTGACCGGCGACGATCTGATCGGCACGATCGGCGGCGGGCATCTGGAATGGCGCGGCATGGCGATCGCGCGCGAGATGCTCGATGCGGCCGCGCCTGGCGACGCTTCCTCGCTCGCCACCGATGCCACCCGCCGTATCGTGCGGATTCCGCTCGGGCCCGCGCTCGGCCAATGCTGCGGCGGCGTGGTGCAGCTTGGCTTCGAGCGGCTGGGCCCGGCCGATCTCGAATGGCTGGACGCGGTGGAAGCGGCCTTTGCCGCGCGCCGCACCGTCACGCGCACGGTGCCCGCCGCCGGCCCCGTCCGCCATGCGATCGACCGCACGCCACTGCCGACGCTGCCCGCCGTCACGCTGCACGAGGACGGCAGCTGGACCGACCTGCTGGCCCCCGACGAGATGCACGTGGTGCTGTTCGGCGCAGGCCATGTCGGCCATGCGCTGGTCAAGGTGCTCGGCACGCTGCCGTGCACGGTCCATTGGGTCGACGAGCGCGATACGCTGTTTCCCGGCGGCCTGCCCGCCAACGTGGTGGCCGAGGCCACCGATACGGCCGAGGCGGTGGTCGACCACGCGCCGCCCGGCAGCTACTTCCTGGTCATGACGCACAGCCACGCGCTGGACCAGGCACTGTGCGAACGGATCCTGCGGCGCACCGACTTCGCGTACTTCGGGCTGATCGGCTCGAAGACCAAGCGCGCCCGCTTCGAACACCGGATGGTCGAGCATGGCATCGACCCGGCCGCCTTTGCGCGGATGACCTGCCCGATCGGCGTCGGGGGCATCACCGACAAGGCTCCGGCTATGATTGCAGTTGCCATCGTCGCTCAGCTGCTGCAAGTGCGCGATCAGCGCCTGGCCGCGCTGCGCTCCGACGCACCGGCAATGCAGCGGGACGGCGGGCAACCGGGCGAGAGCAACAGCGACAGCCCCGCCCACCGGTAACCGCGCCGGCCAACTGCTCGAACGCGAACAGCAGGCCGGCATAGCAAAAAAGGATTCCCCCATGACGCTCGACGCCGCGCTCGCGGACCGCATCCGCCGCACCCCCAAGGCCGAACTGCATGTGCACATCGAAGGGACGCTCGAGCCCGAGCTGATCTTCCGGCTCGCGCAGCGCAACCGGGTCAAGCTGCCGTATCCCAGCGTCGAGGCGCTGCGCGCCGCCTACGCGTTCACCGACCTGCAGTCCTTCCTCGACATCTACTATGCGGGCGCCAGCGTGCTGCTGACCGAGGAAGACTTCTTCGACATGACGATGGCGTACGTCGAACGCGCGGTGGCGGACAACGTGCGCCACGCAGAGATCTTCTTCGATCCGCAGACGCATACCGCGCGCGGCGTGGACATCGAGATCGTGATCGACGGCATTGCCGACGCGCTGGCGCAGGCACGCACGCAATATGACTTCTCCAGCAGCATGATTCTTTGCTTCCTGCGGCATCTGTCGGAGGAAGACGCGTTTGCCACGCTGGAAGCGGCGCTGCCCTATCGCGATCGCTTCGTCGGCGTCGGCCTCGATTCGTCCGAGCGCGGCAATCCGCCCGAGAAGTTCGCGCGGGTGTTCGCCCGTGCGAAAGAGCTGGGCCTGCATCGCGTGGCCCATGCCGGCGAGGAAGGCCCGGCCGACTATGTCCGCGACGCGCTCGACATCCTGCAGGTCGAGCGGATCGACCACGGCGTGCGTGCGATCGACGATCCGGCGCTGGTCGAGCGGCTGGCGCGCGAGCGCATCGCGCTGACGGTCTGCCCGCTGTCGAACCAGAAGCTCAAGGTCTATCCCGACCTGCGCGACCATTCGCTGAAGAAGCTGCTGGACGCGGGCGTCGCGGTGACGATCCATTCGGACGACCCGGCCTATTTCGGCGGCTATATGAACGCCAATTGGGAAGCGACCTTCGAGGCGCTGCCGCTCGATGCAGCCGACGCGCACCGGCTGGCGCGCAACAGTTTCGAGGCGAGCTTCCTGCGGCCGGCGCTGAAGGCCGAATACCTGACCGAGGTCGACCGCTTCTGGCAATCGGCCAGCCCCACGACGCCGGCGAGCGCGGCGACGGCTTGATGCCGTTGCGGCCCTGACCGGCGCAACATCGGCCGACGCCCCCGCGCCGGCCTTCCTTAACCCCACGACCATGAACCAGACCACCAGCTCCTCTTCCCCGACCGGTACCCATCGCGCCATCCGTGGCCGCGTGCTGCATTTCCTGCGCGACCCGCAATTCCATGATGACGCGTATCAGTATTGGGAAGACGGTGTGCTACTGGTCGCCGACGGCCGCATCGCCGCGGCCGGGCCCTACGCCGAGCTGGCGCCGTCGATCGCCCCGGGCACCGAGGTGATCGACCATCGCGGCAAGCTGATCGTGCCGGGCTTTATCGATACGCACGTGCACTACCCGCAGACCGACATGATCGCGTCGCCGTCGCCGGGCCTGCTGCATTGGCTCGATACCTATACCTTCCCCGAGGAGCGCCGCTTCGCCGAGCCCCGGTACGCGGCCGCGGTGGCGAGCTTCTTCGCCGACGAGCTGCTGCGCAACGGCACCACCAGCGCGCTGGTCTGGAGCACCGTGCATGCGACTTCGGCCGACGCGCTGTTCGCCGAGAGCCATCGCCGCAATCTGCGGCTGGCGACCGGCAAGGTGCTGATGGACCGCCATTGCCCGGAATTCCTGCGCGACACCGCGGAATCGGGTGCGCGCGAATCGGCCGACCTGCTGTCGCGCTGGCATGGCAAGGGGCGCCTGTCCTATGCGATCACGCCGCGCTTCGCGCCGACGTCGACCGAGGCGCAACTGGCTGCCTGCGGCGAGCTGGCGCGCGCCTACCCCGATGCGCTGATCCAGACCCACGTGGCCGAGAACCGCGACGAGGTCAAATGGGTCGCCGAGCTGTTCCCGCAGGCGCGCAGCTATCTGGACGTCTACGATCGATACGGCCTGCTGCGCCCGGGCGCGTTCTACGGCCATGCGATCCACCTGGATGACGACGATCGCCGCCGGCTGGCCGACACCGGCGCGGCGGTCGCGCACTGCCCGACCTCGAACCTGTTCCTCGGCAGCGGTCTCTACGACTTCCACCAGTCCGACGCGCACCGGCTCAATCTGACGCTGGCCACCGACGTCGGCGGCGGCACCTCGTTCTCGATGCTGCGCACGATG
Organism: Cupriavidus gilardii; assembly: GCF_013314895.1. Taxonomy (GTDB): domain Bacteria; phylum Pseudomonadota; class Gammaproteobacteria; order Burkholderiales; family Burkholderiaceae; genus Cupriavidus; species Cupriavidus gilardii_C. Next base: position 91,675 of record NZ_JABTYE010000021.1, read on the forward strand.
AACGCCGCGCACAAGGTCGCCCGGATGGGCGGCTATCACCTGACCGCGCTGCGGATGTTCTACCTGGCCACGCGCGCGCCGGCCGATGCGCTCGGATGGGGCGATCGCATCGGCAGCTTCGCGGCGGGCAACGAGGCCGACTTCATCGTGCTCGATCCCGAGGCCACGCCGCTGCTGGGCCGCCGCAGCGCGCGCTCGGAAACGCTGGAGGAACAGCTGTTTGCGTTTGCGATGCTCGGCGACGATCGGGTGATCGACAGCGTCTACGTGATGGGCCAGCGGGCGGAAACCGCCACGGCATAGCGCGTACGGCAGCGGTACTGAAGCCACTGGGTCCCCGCCTTCGAGGGGACCCGGCGGCTTCCGTCTTTGCTTGACCCCGGTCAAGGCCGTTGTGGTCGATCTGCATTACGCTGGCCCCCGCCATTCGACAATGCCGATGCCAATATGACCACACCTGCTGCACCCGCCGATGCCGTCCGATCCGGCGTTCCACCCGAACCGCTGTCGCCCGACGCTGCGCTGCCGCCGCGCAAGATCATCCGCGGCTGGTTGATGCCGCTGTCCGAACGCAGCACGCCGCGCGCGCTGCTGCTGTTCGCGCTCGACGCGACGCTGTTCCTTGCCGCCCTCGCAGCGCTCGTCATCGCTTCGCACTGGCTCGCCAAACTCGCGCTCGGCGTGCTGGCGGGCGTGCTGATCGCCCGCCTGTTCATCCTCGGCCACGATGCCTGCCACCAGAGCCTGACGCCGCGGCGGCAGCTGAACAAATGGCTGGGACGGATCGCCTTCCTGCCGTCGCTGACGCCGTACAGCCTGTGGGAAGTCGGCCATAACGTCGTCCATCACGGCTATACCAACCTGAAGGGCTTCGACTTCGTCTGGGCGCCGTACTCGATGGAGGAATACGCGGCGCTGCCGTGGTGGCGCCGCGCGCTGGAGCGGCTGTATCGCAACGGCCTGGGCGCCGGGCTGTATTACCTGATCGAGATCTGGTGGCTGAAGCTGTTCTTTCCCAGCAGGCGGCAGATGGCGACGCGGCGGCCGGTCTTCCTGGCCGATTGCGTGCTGGTGGCCGCCTTCGCCGTGCTATGGATCGGCGGGCTGATCGGACTCGCACTCGCCACGAACCAGTCGGCGACGCTGCTGGTGATCGCCGGCTTCGTCGTCCCGTTCCTGGTCTGGAACGCGACCGTCGGCTTCGTGCTGTATGTCCACCATACGCACGAAAGCGTGGCCTGGTACGCCAGCAAGGCGATGTGGGCGCGCGCCCAGCCCTTCGTCTCGACCACGGTCCATCTGCGCTTTCGCCATGGCGTCGGCACGCTGCTGCACCACATCATGGAACACACCGCCCACCACGTCGACATGAGCGTGCCGCTGTACCGGCTCAAGCGCGCGCAGGCGCTGCTGGAGCGGGCGCTGCCCGGCCGCATCGTGGTGCAGAACTTCTCGTGGCGCTGGTATTTCGATACCGCGCGACGCTGCAAGCTGTACGACTTTCAGGCGCTGTGCTGGACCGATTTCCGCGGCCGCCGCACCACCGCGCCGTCGCCGGTGCCGGCGTAGCGCGCTTGCTTTGGGCCCGGTTTGGGCTCGGCCTGGGCGCGATCCGATGCGCCGCAGGGCCACCGCGGTATGGACGGCTGCCTCGCACACTGGCTATAATCGCGCTTCCCATTGGGGAGTAGCCGCCCTGCCGCGCGACACCGCGTTGTGCGACAGGGGCGTACGTCAACAGACTTGACCGCTTGCGGTTATGGCGTGCGCAGCTTTCGGAACGGTGCAATGCCTGTTCCAGGGCCTGGCGAGACCGATGACGTCGTTTTTCGGCTGGGCCGGGGAAAACGCACGTCATTGGCATCTCGCGATGCGTCCGGCCCGCTGCTCCGATAACAACGAATGGAATCCCTGCTCGTCTCGACCGGTATCGTCGCCCTCGCGGAAATGGGCGACAAGACCCAGCTGCTCTCGCTCATTCTCGCTGCGCGCTACCGCAAGCCCATCCCCATCATCCTCGGCATCCTGATCGCGACACTGGTCAATCATGGCCTGGCCGGCGCCCTCGGCGGCTGGATCACGCAAATGGTCGGCCCGGCGCTGCTGCGCTGGATCCTGGGCCTGGGCTTCATCGCCATGGGCGCATGGATGCTGATCCCCGACAAGCTCGACGAGACCGAGAAGCCCAAGGCGGTCAAGGGCGCGTTCGGCGTGCTGTGCGCGACCGTCGTGGTGTTCTTCTTCGCCGAGATGGGCGACAAGACCCAGATCGCCACCGTCGCCCTCGCCGCGCGCTTCAGCACCGATATCCTCGCCGTGGTCGCCGGCACTACCATCGGCATGATGCTGGCTAACGTGCCCGCCGTGCTGCTCGGCGAACGCTTCGCGCACCGTCTGCCGATCCGGCTGGTGCACCGCATCGCCGCGGCGGTGTTCGTCGTGCTCGGGGTGGTGGCGCTGATGGATATCGGGCGCTGATCGGGCGAAACCGGCGTCCGCTGAGACGCCGCCACCGAACGCGTCATACGGATACCAAGCCATAAAAAAACGGGGCTTTCGCCCCGTTCAAACCCTCGCCGGTCCGGTACTGCGGTCGCCGACTGCGCGGCCACCGGACCGTCGATCACCGATCGGTGGGTTATTGCGTCGTGTTGGCGCCGGCCTCGAACCACTGGCCAAGCAGCGCGCGCTCGTCGTCCGTGATCTGCGTGACGTTGCCCAGCGGCATCGCCTTCTGCTGCACGGCCTGCTGATAGATCAGCTGGGCGTGCGCCTTGATCTCGTCCGGCGTCTCGAGCTTGATGCCCTTGGCCGCGGTCGGCATCATCTTCGGCGCTTCGGCATGGCACTGCACGCAGCGCGCGTTCATGATCTCCTGCACCTTGGTAAAGCTGACCTTGGTAGCGGTGGCGCCGTCCGGTTGCGCGGCCACCGGCTGGCGCGGCTGCGGGGCGATCATCACGGCGACCACGCCGAGCGCGGCGACGCCGGCGGCAGGCCACGCGATATTGATCTTGCCCTTGTGCTTCAGGATGAAGAACTGGCGGATCAGCACGCCGGCCAGCATGATCAGCACCAGCACCACCCAGTTGTGCTTGTGCGCGTAGGTCATGCTGTAGTGGTTCGACAGCATCGCGAACAGCACCGGCAGCGTGAAGTAGGTGTTATGCACGCTGCGCTGCTTGGCGTTCTTGCCGTGGATCGGGTCGACCGGCTTGCCTTCGCGCATCGCGGCGACGGTCTTGCGCTGCCCCGGGATGATCCACACCAGCACGTTGGCGCTCATGATGGTGGCGATCATCGCGCCGGTCAGCAGGAACGCCGCGCGGCCCGAGAACAGGTGGCAGGCCACATAGGCGGCCAGCACCACGTACAGCGCCACCAGGATGCCGACCGTCCGATCGCTCTTGCCGAACACGCGGCAGATGCAGTCGTAGACCACCCAGCCCACCAGCAGATACGCCAGAGCCAGGCCCACCGCCGCGCCCGGCGACATGTCGTAGACGTTCTTGTCGATCAGGAACGTGCTGGCGTTGAACAGGTACAGCACCACCAGCAGCGCGAAGCCCGTCATCCAGGTCGAGTACGACTCCCAATAGAACCAGTGCAGGTTCTCGGGCAATTTCTTCGGCGCGGTCAGGTATTTCTGCGGGTTGTAGAAGCCCCCGCCGTGCACGGCCCACAGCTCGCCGCCCACGCCCTTGTCCACCAGGTCGGGATCGACCGGCTTTTGCAGGCTGTTGTCCAGCCAGACGAAGTAGAACGACGAGCCGATCCACGCGATCGCGGTGATCACGTGGGCCCAGCGCAGCAGCAGATTGGCCCAGTCGAGAATATAGCCTTCCATCTCTTGTCTCCTGTTTCCCTCGCTGCGCGAATCAGCTGCCGCGGTAGGTCGAATACGACCACGGCGACACCAGCAGCGGCACGTGGTAATGCGCGTTCGTATCGGCAATGCCGAAGCGCAGCGTCACCACGTCGAGAAAGGCGGGCTCGGGCAACTGCACGCCGCGCGCGCGGAAATAATCCCCGGCGCCGAATTCGAGCTCATAGACGCCGACGGCGAAGTCGGCGCCTTCGAGCAGCGGCTGGTCGCAACGGCCGTCGTGATTGGTCACAACGGTCTTCAGCGTTTCGCGGCGATTGTCAACAATTTTGGAAAGGGTAATCGACAGGCCTTGGCCGGGAATGCCTGCGGCGGTGTCGAGAACGTGGGTGGTCAAGCGTCCCATGGTCTGGTTCCTTAGCACGTGGGTGGTGAGAGGCGCCGCTGCCTTCACTAGCACCATTTGTGGGTATGGTGCCCGCTCGGTACGTCTTTTCAACGCATCCCGGCGCAGAACTGGTGCATGGCGACAATGCGCTGCACCAATCCGGATGACAACTGCGGGATTACCCGTAGTTGTCGAAAACCTGGTTCGGTTTTGTTGACAATATTGAATGCACAACCAAATAATTGTCAACAATTTTTGGATCGGCGCCATTGCACGATGCGCGGCCGAACCGTCCACCAGCGGGTGCCACGATGTCCAAGACTCTCAAGCTGATTGCCGGCGCCGATGAAGGCGCCGCGCCCAACGAAACGAAGCCGCGCAAGGGCTCGGTCGAAGAGCGCATGTATCACGAGATCTACGACGCGATCATGGAACACCGGCTGCCGCCGCGCACCAAGCTGACCGAGCATTCGCTTTGCGAGATCTATGCCACCGCGCGCCACACCGTGCGCAAGGTGTTGGCCCGCCTCGCGGCCGACGGCATGGTGGATCTGGAACCCAATCGCGGCGCCTTCATCGCCAGCCCTTCCACCGACGAGGCGCACGACATGTTCGAACTGCGCCAGATGCTGGAGCGCGCCGTGCTCGAGAAGCTCGCCGCGCAGCGCAATGTCCGCAGCGTGATTGCGCCGGTGCGCCAGATGGTCCAGCAGGAACGGCAGGCCTTCCTGAACAACGAGCGGCCCAAGTGGATCCGCCTGTCGGCCGAATTCCATACCGCGCTGGCCGAGTTGTCCGGCAACGCGCTGCTGGTCACGATGATGCGCCGCCTGGTGTCGCGCACCACGCTGATGATCGCCAGCGTCGAGGCGCCGGGCAACAACGCCTGCTCCTTCGACGAACACGAGGCCATTCTCGATGCGCTGGAACAGGGCGACGCCGCCCTGGCGCAATCGCGCATGGCGCACCATCTCGGCGCCTGCGCCGACCGCGTACAGCCCGACGACCCGGGCAGCTTCGACCTTCGCAGCGTGCTGGGACGCTCCACCTAGCACGCTGTTCCACCCTGCCGGCGCCCCCGCCCAGCTTTCGCAGCCCGCCCAGCCACGCGCACCCTCGCAGGTGCCGGCAGCGGGACCAGGCCCGACTTCGTTTCGTTCGAACGACCGGGCCGGACGCACCAGAAGGCATGCGGACGCCAAGCAAACGTCCAACCATCGGAGAGGAGACAAACACAATGACAAGCGCAAGCACCACGGTCCCCACGGACCTGACCAATGAGCGCCTGCCCTCGGGGCGGCTGCTCGCGCTCGGGCTGCAGCATGTACTGGTGATGTATGCCGGCACCGTGGCGGTGCCGCTGATCGTCGGCGGCGCGCTGAAGCTGCCGAAGGACCAGCTGGCCTTCCTGATCAATGCCGACCTGTTCGCCGCCGGCATCGCCACGCTGATCCAGGCGTTCGGCTTCTGGAAGTTCGGCATCCGTCTGCCGGTGATGATGGGCGTGACCTTCGCCTCGGTGGCGCCGATGATCGCGATCGGCTCCGATCCCAATATCGGCCTGCTGGGCATCTACGGCGCGGTGATTGCGTCAGGCCTGTTCGGCATCCTGATTGCGCCGATGATGGGCCGCATGCTGGGCCTGTTCCCGCCCGTGGTGACCGGCACGGTGATCACGCTGATCGGCGTGTCGCTGATGCGGGTCGGCATCAACTGGGCCGCCGGCGGTCAGCCGACCACCCGCACGGTGATCGACGGCGTGGCCAAGGAAGTGCCCAACCTCGCCTATGGCGACCTGACCAATCTGGGCATCGCCGCACTGGTGCTGGTCATCATCCTGCTGCTGACCAAGTACGGCCGCGGCCTGGTGTCGAACTGCGCGGTGCTGCTCGGCATCATCGCCGGCACGCTGATTGCGATGGCGATGGGCAAGGTGTCGTTCGAGGGCCTGCACGAGGCAAGCTACGTGGCCGTCATCACGCCGCTGCATTTCGGCATGCCGACCTTCCACTTCTCGGCGATCCTGTCGATGTGCATCGTGATGGTGATCACGCTGGTCGAATCGACCGGCATGTTCCTTGCACTGGCGGACATCACCGGCAAGCGGCTGTCCAACGCCGATCTGACGCGCGGCCTGCGCGCCGACGGCCTGGGCACGGTGATCGGCGGCGTGTTCAATACCTTCCCCTACACCTCGTTCTCGCAGAACGTCGGCCTGGTCACGGTGACTGGCGTGCGTTCGCGCTATGTCGCGGCGGCGGGCGGCCTGATCCTGATCGCCTTCGGCCTGTTCCCCAAGATGGCGCACGTGGTGGCCTCGGTGCCGCAGTTCGTGCTGGGTGGCGCCGGCATCGTGATGTTCGGCATGGTTGCCGCGACCGGCATCCGCATCCTGGGCTCGTGCGACTTCAACCGCAATCGCCACAACCTGTTCATCGTCGCGATCTCGATCGGCTTCGGCATGATCCCGACGCTGTCGCCGACCTTCTTCCAGAACCTGCCGAGCTGGACCCATGCGATCACGCACAGCGGCATCGTGCTGGGCACGGTGGTCGCGGTGGCGCTGAACCTGTTCTACAACGGCATCCAGTCGGCCGACGAAGCGTTGCGCAACGCGGCCGCGAATACCCACGGCACGGAATGAGGCCAGCCGTGCGATGGTCCGCGCCGCCGCTGCTGTTGCTGCCGCGGCGGCGCGGGCGGGGTCGATGCCGTGCGGCCCGTTTTGACAACCCGAGTGACCCTGATGACAAACCATAACTATCCACGCGATCTGATCGGTTACGGCAGCCAGCCGCCCCACGCCCAATGGCCGGGCGGCGCGCGCGTTGCGCTGCAGTTCGTGCTCAATTACGAGGAAGGCGGCGAGAACTGCGT
>NZ_JABTYE010000022.1 GCF_013314895.1 Cupriavidus gilardii
CTCCGGTTCAGGCGGCGTCGGCCGGTTCGGTATCCGAGCCCGGTTCGCTGGCCGGTTCGCTTGCCGGGTCGCTGGCCGGTTCGGCGTCGGCGGCCTGGATCTGCCGCCACAGCCGGCCCAGATAGGGATCGTCGACGCCGTGGGTGGCCAGGCCCAGCAGGGTCTGGTGCAGATAGTCGCGCGCGGGGCCGTACAGGCCGGTGGCGCGCCGCAGGCAGGCGACCACCCGCTCGTCCGGCAGCCGGCCGGCATAGGCCTCGTGGGCGCGGTTCATCACGAAGGCGAGCGCCCGCTGCGGGGCCGCCTCGCCGTCGAGCTTCACGCGCAGCCAGCGCGGATGGTAGGCGCCGGTCATCATCTCGCGGCGCCACAGCACGCGAAATTCCTGCTCGACGACATGGCTCGGGATGCGGAACACCATGCCGTGGCAGCTGCCGCCGCGGTCCAGGCCCAGCACCAGGCCGGGGTTGTCCCAGGTGCCGCGATTGATGCGCGAATAGAGATAGAAGCCGCGGTGGTAGCCGTGCACGGTGGCGCGCCGGCGCTCGGTGTGCACCACCATCGGGTTCCAGATCAGGGAGCCGTAGCCGAACAGCCAGACGTCGCCATGCATGTCCGGCTGGTCGGGCCGGCGATCGAGGGTGGACCGCAACGAACGCTCGAGCGCGTCGTCCGACAGCAGCGACGAAGCCACCGGGGTACCGCCCAGCGTGGTCCGCAGCCGGTCCGCTTCAAGATCTTGTCGGGTGATGGCCATGGTGCAAGCATAATGCAAAGCCGGACAGCGGGAGGCTTGCTACACCACATGGCGTGGGGGATGTCGGCGTGGGGCAACGGGTGCTGCCCTACCCACTGCCGGCGGGGTGGCGGCCGATGTTGCGCCGTCCTTACAATGGCTGCCAACTACCAGGAGGGATGGACTATGGCGCGAACGCTTACGGTGGCCTTCGGCACCGGCAAGGAATTCGAGTTCACCATCGGCGATAGCGAGCTCGCGGGCATCAGCGACGATGCCGGCTGGCGCTGGTTCGATCGGGAGTATGCGGAGCTCGACTGCCAGGCTTCCAGCCCGGTGGGCAAGGTGCTGGTCATCGACAAGATCCTCAGCGTGGCGCGCTTCTCGGGCGAGCAGCGTTTCACCAGCGATCCGGACTGGGCCCGGGAGTACGCGCGGCATGCCGCGCATATCCTGGGTCGCGATCGGGTCCGCGTCGACGTGGGCAACGCGTCGATCGGCTTCTGAGCCGGGTATCGACGCGATTGCCGGAGCTACCGCCTCAGACGGCCAGCAGTTCCACTTCGAACAGCAGCGTGGCGTTCGGCGGAATCACGCCGCCGGCGCCGCGTGCGCCATAACCGAGGTCGGCCGGAATCACCAGCCGGCGCGTGCCGCCGACCTTCATGCCCTGCACGCCTTCGTCCCAGCCGCGGATCACGTGGCCGGCGCCCAGCGGGAACACGAAGGGATCGTTGCGATCCTTGCTCGAATCGAATTTGCGGCCAGCCTGGCCGTTCTCGTACAGCCAGCCGGTGTAGTGCACGGTGACGTGCTTGCCCACGGTCGCTTCGGCGCCCTGGCCGGTCACGGTGTCTTCGTATTGCAGGCCGGAAGGAGTGGTGATCATCGGTCTTTCCTTTGTGTGACTGCCCGCCGCGGCTTCGCGCCGCGACGCGCGTGGTGATTCGGGGCCCGGGACCGCGCGGCCGTGGCCGGCGTGCGCGTGGCACCGAGCCGGCAGTGTACCCGCAAGCCGCTCAGGCGTCGGCCCGCTGCCAGGTGTCCAGGCGCAGCTGCACGCTGCGCTCGTCGTCGCTGAACCAGATCTCGCCGTCCTGGATCGTCACGGTCAGCCGCATCGCGCGGCGCGCCATGCCGGCCAGCGCGTCGACCGCCTCGCCGGGTACCGCATGGACGGTCAGATTGCGCAGCTTGCCGGCCTTGCCGGCGATGCCCTTCCACCATTCGCGGGCGCTGGCGGGCTGGTAGGCGAACACGGTCACGCGCGCAGCGCGCGAGGCGGCCCGCTTGAGCCGGGTCTCGTCGGGCTGGCCCAGGTCGATCCAGTGTTCGATCTCGCCGGTCAGGCTGCGCTCCCACAGGTCGGGCTCGTCCGGTTCGTCGAGCCCGCGCGTCAGGCTCAGCGTTTCGCTCGCCTCGCAGGCGAACGCCAGCAGCCGCACCATCATGCGGGCATCGTTTTCGGACGGATGTTGCGCGACGGTCAGCGCGTGGGTGCCGTAGTAGTGCCGGTCCATATCGGAGATCGACAGCTCGGCTTTGCAGATGGTGGACTTCAGGGCCATGGGGAAGAGGGAGCAGAAAGCGGCACGCCGGCCGATGGCGCGGGCAGGATGCCCGGCACGGCCGGCCGGCAAACGGCGCATGTTACCCGATCACCGTGTGCGTGACGGTGCGGACGACATGGCAGGGAACAGCCAGGGAAAACGGCAGCGGAAACGGCAGCGGAAACGGCAGCGGAAACGGCAGCCGAAACGACAGCGCCGCACGGAATGCGCGGCGCGACGGTCAGCGGGACTTGCGGTAATCGCTGAAGTAGAAGCGCAACAGCGCGGAGGCGATCACCAGGGCGAGGAAGGCGGCGGCAATCACCATCGCCTGGCCGGCGGGGCTGTTCATCTGCCCGTTGACGCCGAGTTCGACCAGGCGGCCGATCACCAGCATCACCAGCACCGGGATCACCAGCGCGCGGCGGCCGTAGGTGCGCATCACCCAGCCGGGGAAGTTGCGCAGCAGATGGCCGACAAAATCGCGCGGAATGCTGCAGATCAAGCACGCCCCTGCGGCAGCGAGCGAAGCCGCCACCACATCCCCCAGTCCAATCCCGAACATGATTCCCCGTCCCGTCGCGCCCGGGCGCAAAAAGCCGGGGCATAAATTTTGCAAAGCGCTGATTCTACAGAAGAATTCCGAATTTCAGGTGTCGCCGGGTCGACCTGAAACAGAAGTGGGACAGAACGCAACAGACGCTCAGGGCACCAGCACCGGCAGCAGGAAAATGCCAAGCACGCACAGGAAGCCGAGCGTCCAGCACAGCGAGCGCAGCGTGGCGCGGTCGGCCAGATAGCAGACCGTGTAGAGAACCCGTATCACGATGAAGGCGATCGCCAGTTCGTCGATGCGCGCCTGGGGCGCCTGCAGGTGGCTGGCGCACAGCACCGCCGCGGCGAACATCGGAAAGGCCTCGAAGTGGTTGCGGTGGGCGAGGTCGGCCCGGCGCGCGCGGCCGGTCTGGCGCTCCAGCCAGGCGCGCGGATCGTGATTGTCGAAAGCGGGCGCGCCCCACTTGGCGATGCCCACCGTGACGATGGGCAGGATGCCGGCGATCAGCACGCACCAGAAAGCGATCGGCATGGCGTTGTCCTTGGTTCTGTCTTCGGCGATCGGCGCAGGTCGGGCGGCGCTGGCGCGGCCATCACGCCGCCACCACGCGGATCGTCACGCCAGGCAGGGTCACCACCTGGCCGGCGCGGATCTTGGCCGTCTTGCGCGATTCGGCCACGCCGTCGACCGCGACCTCGCCGGCCGCGACCAGCGCCTTGCCGGCGCCGCCGCTGTCGACCACGCCGGCCAGCTTGAGCAGATCGTTCAGCGCGATGTGCTCGCGGTCCAGCGGGAAGGTCAGGGTCTGCATGGTGAAGATTGGGTTGGGAGGTGGCGCCGGGCGCCGAACCTTCGGCGCGCCGGCGTGAGCCGCGGCTATTATTTGCCCCAGCTGTCCTTCAGTCCGACGATGCGGTTGAAGACCGGGCGGCCCGGCTGGCTGTCGACGCGGTCCGCGACGAAGTAGCCGTGCCGCTCGAACTGGAAGCGGTCCTCGGCCCTGGCCTCGCGCAGGCCGGGCTCCAGATACGCTGTGACCACGCGCTTGGAGTCGGCGTTCAATGCATCGAGGAAGTTCTTGCCGCCGGCATCCGGATGCGGGTCGTTGAACAGCCGGTCGTACAGCCGCACCTCGGCCTGCAGCGCGTGCGGCGCGCTGACCCAGTGGATATTGCCCTTGACCTTGACGCTGTCCGCGCCCGGCGTGCCGCTCTTGGTGTCGGGCAGGTAGTTCGCATGGACGGCGACGACATTGCCGTCGGCGTCCTTGTCGACGCCGGTGCATTCGATCACGTAGCCGTAGCGCAGACGCACCTTGTTGCCCGGGAACAGCCGGAAATAGCCCTTCGGCGGATTTTCGTTGAAGTCCTCGCGTTCGATCCACAGCTCGCGCGACAGCGGGAACACGCGCTTGCCGAGTTCCGGCTGCTTCGGATGGACCGGCGCCGAGCATTCCTCGCTCTGGCCTTCGGGGTAGTTGTCCAGGATCAGCTTCAGCGGATCGAGCACGGCCACGCCGCGCGCAGCGCGCGCATCGAGGTCGTCGCGCACCGCGCCTTCGAGCGTGCTCATGTCGATCCAGCTATCGGACTTGGCGACGCCGACGCGATCGCAGAACAGCTGGATCGACTCAGGCGTATAGCCGCGGCGGCGGATGCCGACGATGGTCGGCATGCGCGGATCGTCCCAGCCGTCGACGCGGCCCTCGTTGACCAGCTGCAGCAGCTTGCGCTTGCTGGTGATGGCATAGGTCAGGTTCAGCCGGGCGAATTCGTACTGATGCGGCAGCGGCTCGCGGAACACGCCGCATTCGCGCAGCTGGGCCAGCACCCAGTCGTACAGCGGGCGGTTGTTCTCGAACTCCAGCGTGCACAGCGAGTGCGTGATGTTCTCCAGCGCATCGGAGATGCAATGCGTGAAGTCGTACATCGGATAGATGCACCACTTGTCGCCGGTGCGATGGTGGTGCGCATGGCGGATCCGGTAGAGCACCGGGTCACGCATCACGATGTTCGGCGCGGCCATGTCGATCTTGGCGCGCAGCACGTGCTCGCCGTCGGCGTACTTGCCGGCGCGCATGTCGCGGAACAGCTGCAGGTTCTCTTCGACGCTGCGGTCGCGGTAGGGCGAAGGCGTGCCCGGTTCGGCGAAGTTGCCGCGGCTCGCGGCGATCTGCTCGGCGCTCTGGCTGTCGACATAGGCGACGCCGCGCTCGATCAGCTTCTCGGCGAAGGCGTACAGCTGGTCGAAGTAATCGCTGGCGTAGTACAGGTGCGCCTGCGGGTCGCCCTGCGTATCGGTGCTGTCCCAGCTGAAGCCGAGCCAGTGCACCGCGTCGATGATCGAATCGACGTACTCGGTGTCTTCCTTGACCGGATTGGTGTCGTCGAAGCGCAGGTGGCAGCGGCCGCCGTAGTCGCGCGCCAGCCCGAAATTCAGGCAGATGCTTTTGGCGTGGCCGATATGCAGATAGCCGTTGGGCTCCGGCGGGAAGCGCGTGATCACGGCGGGCAGCGGCCGGCCCTGCGCGTCGGTGCGGCCGGCATAGGTGCCGGCGGCCAGATCCTGGTCGATGATGCTGCGCAGGAAGTTCGAGGCGGCGGGCGTGCTGTCTTGGGCTTTCGGGTCGTGGCTCATGGTTTGGCCAGGTTGGGCCGCGGGTCGCGGCCGGCTTCAGGGCAGATTCGATTCTGGGCAAAGATCGGCGCGGTGTGCGCCGGGCCAGCGCGCCGCAGCCCGGGAGGGCGCGGCTTGCTGGCGGGAACCCGGGATTTTACCGTGCCGGCGCATTGCCCGCGCGCGCAATCTTTGCCGGCGCGCTAGCATGGAGTTGGCGCGCAGGGCCCGGCCCGTCCATCCGCGCCGCGTGCCCGTTCATTTCGATCGTCTTCGTTGCCGAGGAGCGCCATGTCATCGCCCGATCCTTCCGCCACCCTTGCCGCGCTATGGCGCTTCACCGGACTGCCGGAGGCCGCGCTTGCCCAGACGCGGCTGACCGGCGCCGAGCCGGTGCTGCCGTCGTCGTTTGCGGTGGGCACCGCCGCGCAGGCGAGTCTCGCCGCGGCGGCGCTGGCGGCCGCGTCGCTGTGGCAGCAGCGCACGGGCCGCTGGCAACAGGTAGCGGTCGACATGCGCCACGCCATCGCGGAATTCCGCAGCGAGCGTTATCTGCGCGTCAATGGCGGCCCCGCGCCCGAGCTGTGGGACAAGATCGCGGGCGCCTATCGCTGCGGCGATGGCCGCTGGGTCCGGCTGCACACCAATTTCCTGCATCACCGCGATGGCGTGCTGCGTCTGCTCGGCTGCGCCAACGACAAGGACGCGGTGCAGGCTGCGCTGGGCAAATGGGAGGCGGAGGCCTTCGAGACCGCGGCCTCGGACGCCGGCCTGGTCGTCGCGGCGATGCGCAGCTTCGACGAATGGGATCGGCATCCGCAAGCCGCCGCGCTGCGCGCGCTGCCGCCGATCGTGATCGAACGGATCGGCGACGCGCCGCCGCTGCCGTTACCGGATTTGCCGGCGCAGGATGCCCGGCCCCTGTCCGGCGTGCGCGTGCTCGATTTCACCCGCATCATCGCCGGCCCGGTGGCCGGCCGCACGCTGGCCGCGCATGGCGCCGACGTGCTGCTGGTCACGGCGCCGCATCTGCCGTCGATTGCGCCGCTGGTGATCGACACCGGGCGCGGCAAGCGCTCCTGCCAGCTCGATCTGCGCGACGCCGACGACAAGCACACGTTGCACAAGCTGCTGCATGGCGCCGATGTCCTGCTGCAGGGCTATCGGCCCGGCGGCCTCGCGGCACTGGGCTTTGGCCCCGAAGCGGCGGCGCGCGCCCGCCCGGGCATCGTCTACGTTTCGCTGTCGGCCTATGGCCATGTCGGCCCGTGGGCCGGCAAGCGGGGCTTCGATTCGCTGGTGCAGACCGCCACCGGCTTCAACGACGCCGAGGCGCGCGCCGCCGGCAGCGACACGCCGCGGCCGTTGCCGGCACAGGTGCTCGACCACGCCGCCGGCTATCTGCTGGCGCTCGGCGCGATGGCCGCGCTGCATCGGCGCGCCACCGAGGGCGGCAGCTGGCACGTGCGCGTGTCGCTGGCGCAGACCGGGCAGTGGCTGCGCGGACTCGGCCGGATTGACAACGGCCTGCAGGCGCCGGACCAGCGGATCGACGACATCAGCGACCTGCTGGAGGCCGTGCCGTCGGGCTTTGGCATGCTGACGACGGTACGGCACGCGGCGCAACTGTCCGAGACGCCGGCCCGCTGGGAACAGCCATCGGTGCCGCTGGGCAGCGACGCCGCGGAGTGGTTGCCGCGCGGTGGGGCGAAGTAAGGCCAGCCGGAATCCTGTCGAACCTTGCCGACGGTGGCCCCTTGACGCGCGGCCGCCGTCCTTCGCTGCCAGCGTCACGCCACGGCCGGGCCAAGCAGGGCCAAGCAGGGCCAAGCAGGGCCAAGCAGGGCGACCACCTCGATATTTTTTTGACGTGATAAAACCTACCGAGTAGTATGTTTTTACGACGAAGGCCCGCCTTCGGCAAGAACGACGACAAGAACGACGACAAGGAGATCCCAGGCATGCGGGTTCTGATCACGGGCGCAGCCGGCTTTATCGGCACCGCGCTGCAACGCGCGTTGATCGCGCGGGGAAGCCTGGCCGACCCTGGCGGCACGTCGCGCCGGATCGACGAACTCGTGCTCGCCGACCGTGCCGACGTGCCGCTGCCTGGGGACGCGCCGTGCCGCCGCACCGTGCTGCGCGGCGACCTGGCCGAGCCCGGTTTTGCCGCGCACCTGGCGGCGCTGGCGCCGGACAGCGTCTTCCATCTGGCGGCCAGCCTGACGCTGGAGGCCGAAGCCGAGGAGTCTCGCGCCTATCGCGTCCATGTCGAAGCATTGCGCGCGCTGATCGCGGGCTTCGTCAAGCCACCCCGGCTGGTGCTGGCCAGCTCGATCGCCGTCTTCGGGGGAAACTTGCCCGAGACGGTCGGCGATGGGCTGCGCGCCGAGCCCGACACGATCTATGGCACCCACAAGGCCATCGCCGAGTTGCTGCTGGCCGACTACAGCCGCCGCGGCCGCGTCGATGCGCGCGCGTTGCGCCTGCCGATCGTGCTGATCCGCGATGGGGCACCGTCGCCGGCAGTGTCCGACCGCATCGCCGCGATCTTGCGGGAGCCGCTGGCGGGCCGCGAAGTGGTGTGCGGGCTCCGTCCGGAAACACGGATGCCGGTCGCGTCGGCCCAGGCGGTCGCGCAGGCTTTGATCGCGATGCACGATCTGCCGGCGGAACGGCTGCCGCACGACCGCGCGCTGAACCTGCCGTCGCTGTCGACCACGGTGGGCGAGATGGTGGACGCCTTGCGCCGGATCGGCGGCGACGCCGCCGCGGCGCGGGTCCGCTACGAGCCGGACGCCGCCCTGCAGCGCGTGGTCGACAGCTGGCCGCGCGCCTTCACGTCCGACCAGGCCCGCGCGCTGGGCCTGCATGCCGATGCGGATGTCGACGCGGTCCTGGCGGCCTATCTCTCTGAAAAGGGGCCGGCATGAAGAACCCCGCGATCGGATTCCGCCGCAACGGCCCGACCTCCACCGGCGAGGCCGAACGGCCAGCCGAGGCGGCGATGCGCTTCAACGACCCGCTGTCGCCCGAAGTCGCCGCGCTGCCGGTCTGCATCGTCGGTGCCGGATCGTCCGGCGTCACCGCGGCCAAGGCGCTGAAGGAGAAGGGCGTCGCCTTCGACTGCTTCGAGCTGGGCTCGAAGATCGGCGGCATGTGGCGCTACGAAAACGACAACGGCATGTCGTCGGCCTATCGCAGCCTGCATATCGACACCAGCCGCACCAACCTCGGCTATTCCGATTTTCCGATTCCCGACCGCTATCCGGATTTCCTGTCGCACTACGAGGTGATCGAATATCTGGAAGCCTATGCCGACCGCTTCGGGATCCCGCCGCATATCCGCTTCAATACGCGGGTCGAGCGCGTGGAACCGGTCGGCGACGGCAGCTGGCGCGTCACGCTGGGCGATGGCAGCCGCCGCCGCTATCGCGCGGTGATCGTCGCCAACGGCCACCTGTGGGACCCGCGCTGGCCACGGTTCGATGGCGAGTTTTCCGGCGAGCAGATCCATTCGCACCACTACCGGACTGCCGAGCCGTTTCGCGACAAGAACGTGCTGATCGTCGGCATTGGCAATTCGGCGGTCGATATCGCGGTCGACGTCTGCAAGTCGGCGAACCGCACGTGGATCTCCACGCGGCGCAGCGCGTGGATCATGCCCAAATACATCATGGGTCATCCCACAGACCGCTGGTCGGCGTTCTTCGCGCGGCGCCTGCATCTGCCGACGCGTGTCACCCGCACGCTGGTGCGCTGGCTCGCGTATCTGGCCACCGGCGATCAGGCGCGCGTCGGCATTCCGCGGCCGCGCCACGCGATCTGGCGCGAGCATGCCACGCTGAGCCAGGAACTGATCCCGTACTGCGGCCATGGCTGGATCCGCATCAAGCCGAACGTCCGCAAGCTGGACGGCGACCACGTCGAGTTCGACGACGGCTCGCGCGAAGCGGTCGACGCGATCATCCACGCGACCGGCTACCGGGCCAGCTTTCCGTTTCTCGATCGACAGGTATTCGAGGTTGCGGACGGCAAGGCCGAACTCTATCGCCGCATGATGCCGCCGGACCGGCACGGCCTGTTCATGCTGGGCCTGGTGCAGCCGATCGGTCCGACCATTCCGCTGGTCGAGATTCAGGGCAAGTGGCTGGCCGCGGTGCTGGCCAACGAGATGCGGCTGCCAGGCCAGGACGGCATGCTGGCGGAGATCCGCGACCATCGGGACTACGTGTCGCGCCGCTTCGTCGGCTCGGCGCGCTACACGCTGGAGGTAGACTTCCGCCGGTACGCAAAACAGCTGTTTCGCGATATCGCCCGGGGAGGGGCGGCATGACCCCAAGCAAGCAGGAGATCCTGATTCAGGCCGCCGAATGCTTCATGGAACAAGGGTTCCATGCGACCAGCATCGACGATGTCGCGCGGCGGCTCGGCGCGACCAAGGGACGCATCTACCATCATTACGCGTCGAAGATCGACCTGTTCTTCGAGGTGCATCGCGAAGGCATGCGGCTGCTGTTCGAAGCGGTGGAGCCCGCGCGCAAGGTCGAGGGCGACGGTGTCACCGTGCTGGCGGCGATGCTGCGCGCGCATGCGGTCGCCGTGCTCGAACACCATACGTTCGAGAGCGTGGTGGCGCAGGGCGTGCAGATGCATCGCTTCGGCGCGACCACGCCGTCGCAGCGGCAGACGCTGGACGAACTGATCGCCAGCCGCGACCGCTTCGAGCAGATGTTCAAGGATCAGGCCGCGGCAGCCAGGCGCGATGGCTCGCTGGCCGCCGACGCCGATCTGTCGATCGCGGTGAAGACCTTGCTGGGCGGCATCCAGTGGTCGCTGATCTGGTATCGGCCCGAGGCCGATGCCGACGAGCGCGCGCGCGAGCGCCTGGCCGAGGCGATGGTGCGTACGCTGGTCGAGGGCATCCGCGCGCGGCCCGACCGAGCGGCGGCCACCGCCAAGGGCCGGCCGCGCAGCGTCGCCGGCTCAGGCCCGGCACGCCGGTAGGCAGGCGTCGGACCTCAGGGCGATTCCTGCAGCAGCCGTTCTACCAGCCACAGCCGATCGACGCCCCACACCGGCTCGCCGTCGACGATAAAGAACGGCGCGCCGAAGACGCCCTGCGAGACGGCATGGTCCACCGCCCGTTCAAGCCGCCGCTTTCCTTCGGGCGAGGCGATCTCCGCCGCCAGCCAGCCGGTATCGGCGCCGACCGCGGCGGCCTCCTCCAGCACCGCATCGGGATCCGTGATGTCTTCCCCGCGCGCCCACAGCCTGGCGAAGACGCGCTGCGCGAAGCGTTTCGCCTGCGCCGGATCGCGTTCGTCCAGCGCCAGAAAGGCGCGCGATGCCTTGACCGAATTGACGCCCCGCATATCGCGCTGGACGAAGGGCACGCCGAGTATCCGCGCCATCCGGGGCTTGTCGAGCCGCAGATAGTCCGACTTCAGCGGCGTCTCCATCAGCGGCTTCAGACCCATGATCTTGACTACCGTGACGCCGAGCAGGAAGGGACGCCACACCACGGTGCGGCCATGGCGGGCGGCCAACGCATCGATCTGCGTCGCGCCGAAATAGCCGTAGGGCGAGATGAAGTCGAAATAGAAGTCGATGGGGCTGGCCATCGCCGCCTCATTCCATCCTGATGTTCAGTTGCTCGATGGTCCGCCGCCAGTACGCAGATTCGCGCTGCACGCGCGCGCGGATCTGCTCGGGCGACAGGTCGGAGGCCACCATGCCCTGCGTCTGCAGCAGCGGTGCGAAGTCCGGCGCGTGCGTGGCGCCGCGGATGGCAGCCGCGAGCCGGTCCACCGTCGTGCGTGGCGTGGCGGCCGGCACATAGGTGGCGATCCAGTAGCCGGGGGCGGCGATATTGGGGTAACCCGCCTCGGCCAGCGTGGGCACGTCCGGGAACAGCGCGTTGCGCCGTTCGCCCGCGACGGCCAGCACGCGGATCTTGCCGGCCTTCTGCTGCACGACCGCCAGGCTCGCCGGCGGAAACGAAAAGCTGTACCGCCCCGACAGCAATTCCACCATCGCCGCGCCCGCGCCCTTCATCGGCACATGCTGCGCCGATACCTTCGCCTCGCGCTTGTAGAGTTCGCCGACGACATGGCTGGGAAAGCCCGCGCCGGACGATACATAGTTGGCTTTCTCCGGCCGCTGGCGCAGCAGCGTCGCCAGTTCCTGCGCCGTCTTCGCCGGGGAGTCGGCTGGCACCGCGAGCACCACGTCGCCGCCGTCGCCGACGATGGCGACCGGCATCAGGTCGCGCGAGGCGTCGTAGGGGGTGTCGTGCATCAGTGCCGGGATCGTGGTCAGCGGCCCATCGACCGAGAACAACACCGTATGGCCATCGGCCTTCGCGCGCACGACCGAGCTGACGCCGATGGTGCCGTTGGCGCCCCCGCGATTTTCGGTGACGACGCTGTGCCCGAGACTGATCTTGAGCTTTTCGGCCAGCGTGCGCGCCAGCGCGTCGCTGGGGCCGCCGGGCGCGGCCGGCACCACCAGTGTCACGGTGCGCGAGGGATAGTCGTCGGCCAGCGCCGCGCCGCTGCAGGCGAGCACCATGGACAGGAGCGTGACGAGGGCTTTCATGCTTCGCCTCCTTCGGGTGGCGGATAACGGCGAATCGGGCATGGCTCAACCTTGCGGCGCGGACGTTTCCGCTGCGGCCAGACGGCGCAGTTCGCCCTTGGCCACCTTGTTGATGCCGACCAGCGGCAGGCCGGCAAGGAAGCGAATCTCGCGCGGCACCTTGAAGCCGGCCAGCTGCGCGCGGCACGCCGCGTCGATCTCGTGTGACAACGCTGCGGTCGACACCTCCGGGTCGGACGGCACCACGAAGGCGACCGCGACCTCGCCCATGGCGCCATCCGCGCGGCCGACCACCGCGACGTCGGCCACGCCGGGCACCGCGCGCACCACGCGTTCGATCTCCGCCGGCGACACGCCTTCGCCGCCGCACTTGATCACATCGCGTGCCCGCTCGAGAAACTGGATCGAACCGTCGGCGTGGACCTTCATGCGGTCGCCGGTGCGGAACCATCCATCGTCGGTGAAGGCGGCGGCGTTGGCGTCGTCGTCATTGAAGTAGCCGGCGAACAGCGTGCGTCCGGGCTCGCCGAGGATTTCGATCTCGCCGATTTCGCCCGGCGTGAGCGAGCTGCGCCCGCTGCCCGCCATGCGCGCGGCATAGCCCGGCGCCACCACGCCGATCGCGCCCGGCGCCACCGGTTCGCCGCGGCGTCCGACGATGCCGGGCGCGACCAGTTCGGTCATGCCCCACCAGCCCAGTATCGGCACGCGGAAATGCCGCTCGTAGTCGGGCAGCCAGACCGAGTTGCACCACAGCCGGAAGTCGTGGGCGGGCGGAACCGGCTGGCGGGACAGCGCCGCACTGGTGAACTGCACGTGCGGGGCAAAGGTGCAACGACGTGCCAGCGCCACCGGCCAGAAGCGGCTCGCGGAGAAACGCGGCTGCAGCACGATGGCGGCGCCCGCCTGCAAGGCCGGCAGCACGCTCCAGGCCAGGCCGACGACGTGGTACAGCGGCAGCGGCACCAGCGCGATGTCCGATGGCAGCAGGCCGATGCCGGCCGCGCACGACTGCGCGGCCCACAGCGCGTTGGCGCGGGTCCAGACCACCGCCTTCGGACGGGACGACGTCCCCGAGGTGAACATCATGCTGCCGGGCGCGAGCGGATCCCGTTGCGCGCGTTCGGCGGCGGTATCGCGCAGGCTGGCGAAGCCCGTGGCATCGTCGGCATCGATGGCGATCCGCCAGCGCAGCGCCGGCGCCGTGCCGGGCAAGCCGCGCTGGGTCACGATGCCGATCGCGCCGGTATGGTCGGCAAAGAAAGCCAGTTCGTCGCTGGCCGACTTGGGATTGAGCACTACGCACACCGCGCCGAGCCATGCGCAGGCGAACCAGGTCAGCAGAAATTCCGGACAGTTGTTGGCATGCAGCAGCACGCGATCGCCGGGCCGCACGCCGCGCCGGGCGAGACCGCCGGCGACGCGGCGGACTTCATCGAGGAAGGCGCCGTAGGTCCACTCACGCGGGGGCCCATCGAACGGCTCCCAGGCCAGCAGCAGCCGATCGGGTTGTTCGCGGGCCCGGGTTTCGAGCAGGTCGACGATATCGTCCATGAGCCTCCCGCCGCATGCCGCTCCAAGGGTGAGCGCACGGGCAAGGCCCAGTGTAAGGAGGGCCCTGCGGCATGTCGTATGCCGTTTTGTTTTAGCGGCTTAACACGCGGTTATGGATGCGGTGATGGATGCGGTGATGGACCCGCTGATGGACGCGGTGATGGACGCGCTGATGGTCGCGGTAGTGGGCGTGGGCGCCGCAGCGGCCTCAGTACAGCGTCTGCCGGATTCGCTGCGGCAATTCGGCGTCGTACGCGCGGCCGTCGATCGCATCGCGGCTCAGCGTCGCCAGGATGGTGCCGGTGCTCGGCAGCGCGCTGCGCGGAATCTGCGCTTCGGGCGACCACAGCCGCGAACGCACCAGCGCGCGGGCGCACTGGAAGAACACCGAGCGGATCGCGATCAGCAGCACGGTGGAGGGCGCCTTGCCGTCGACCGTGCATTGCGCGATCAGCTCGGGATCGGTCGAGATCGTCGCGGTACCGGCCACGCGCAGCGTCTCGTCGACGCCGGGCACCAGGAACAGCAGCCCGACACGCGGATCCGCGATGATATTGCGCAGGCTGTCGATGCGGTTGTTGCCGCGGCGGTCCGGCAGCAGCAGCGTGCGGTCGTCGAGCACCTTGACGAAGCCCGGGGCGTCGCCGCGCGGCGAGCATTCGGCCATGCCGTCGGCCACCGTCGACAGCAGGCAGAACGGCGAGGCCTCGACGAAGGCGCGGTAGTGCGGATGCAGGTAATCGACTTCCTTGGCCAGCGAGGCCGGCGCGGGCTTGCCGTAGTGCGTTTCCAGGTCTGCCAGCGTGGTGATGGTGTGGTCGGTCATGGCGGATTGGCGGTCGGAGCGTGGTGGAGGAGTGGGGCGGCGCGGGTTTGTCGTGCCCAATGGTGGTCCGTTCGGGCAGTGCGCGGCAACGGCAAGTCTACAGCGTGACGGTGCCCCGGCCGATCTCGATCACCCGGCCGCCGACGCGGATCGCGCCATCGCCATCGTCGGCATCGACCTCCAGCCGCAGCCGGCAGGGCCGCTCGACCAGATCGCCCTGCGCGATCTCGTAACGCGCGGGCAGCGCGTGGCCGGTGGCGAGCAGCCAGCCGCCGAGGTTGGCGCAGGCCGAGCCGGTGCCCGGGTCCTCGGCCACGCCGCCGCCCTGCTTGGTGAAGAAATAGCGGGCGACCACGCGGCCCGGCTGCTGCGGATCGAAGGCGAACAGATAGGCGGTCTTGCGGCCGAGGCTGCTGGCGGGCCAGGCGTCCAGGCGGCTGCCGTCGGGGGCCGCGCGGCGCACGGCGTCCGGGCTGTTCAACGGCACCAGCAGCTGATCGGCGCCGGTATCGACCCAGATTGGCGAGCCCGCCAGGTCGTCGGCCCGCAGCCCGAGCAGCGCGGCGACTTCCGCATCGGGCAGCTGCGCCGGCGCGGTCTTCGGCTGGCCGCGATGCGGCGCGGTGAAGGTCCAGACATCGCCGTGCGCGCGCACCGGTACCACGCCAGCCTTGAACTCCAGCGTCAGCGCATCGCCGGTGTCGCGCAGCGCCCGTACCGCATGCGCGGTGCCCAGCGTCGGATGGCCGGCGAAGCGCATCTCGTAGCCGGGCGTGAAGATCCGCACCATCGCATCGGCCCGCTCCGAGGGCAGGATAAAGGTCGTCTCGGACAGATTGAACTGCAGCGCCAGCGCCTGCATCGTCGCGTCGTCCAGCCCGCGGCCGTCCTCGAACACACACAGGGGATTCCCGCCGAAGGTCGATTCGGCGAACACATTGAGCAGGCGGAAGGCGTAGGTGGGCATGGCACTAGCGTCGGGTGGGGACAGGCTGCCAGTGTAGAGAGCTCGCGCGCCGGAGCCATATACAGTTCCCTTGCCGGCAATCGGGCCAGTTGATGCCTACCGCGCTAGCCGCACAGGGAGACGATCTGATTCAATTGTTCGCAAGCCGCCGCGAAGGCATCTGCGGGCGCCTGCTTCCACGGATGGGGTTTCGCGTGCCGCCCGCGCCAATCGAAGGACTTTGGCTGGTGGGCGAGGATGTATGCCGACAGCTTGCCGACACCTTCCAGCTTGATGGCGAACGGATTAGTTTCGTTGTAGGTCGCCGTCGTCATTGGCAAGCCGATGACAATGCCAGTTTTCGCATTGAACGCCCGTGGCGACAAGACCAGCAGCGGATGCCGGTCCTTCATTTCGCGCCCAATTTGCGGACTGCATTCGATCCACACAATATCGCGGCGATCGGGTACCCACGCGCTCTTCGGCATCTCTACATCGCCTCCGCACCGACCGGTGACGACGCTGCCATGATTTCGCCGCCGTGGACGGCTGGGTCGAACAAAGCCAGTTTCTCGTCAAGCGTCATGGCTCGCTTTCCCACAGGCTTGACGGTAACGCCAACCTCTTCCACCTGCACCTCGACCTCCTGCCCCTCGACAAAGTGAGCTGACCTTGCCACTGCAGACGGAATCCGAACGGCAAGACTATTTCCCCATTTCTGGATGGTCAGTCTGGCTGCTTTGGCCATGTGAGCCTCCTGTGGCGCAAGTATCCGGTGATCGTTACCGTGTTTCAACACGTTTATACATGGTGGGGATCGAATACACAAGGCGTTGTCGAGAAGCAAAAAAACGCCGGCATGGTGCCGGCGCAATGAGTGTCCAGGGGGACGGCTGGTTGGGAACGTCAGAACCCCACCGCCTGCCCATCCCGCCGGCTGTCGCTGGCCGCGACATAGCCGTGTTCCGGGTCTTCGGACAGGCGCCAGATGAACTGGCCCGAGCCGAAGTCCATGTAGGGGTCCGCGACCGACTTGAGCTGGTGGCCGCGGTCCTTCAGGCCGGCGACGGTCGCTGGGTTCATGGTCGCTTCCACGTCCAGCGTGAAGTCGCGGTTGACCTTCCAGCGCGGCGCGCAGCAGGCGGCCTGCGGCTGCTGCTTGTAGTCGAGCATGCGCACCACGGTCTGCAGATGGCCCTGCGGCTGCATGTCGCCGCCCATCACGCCAAAGCTCATCACCGGCTGACCATCGCGGGTCATGAAGGCGGGAATGATGGTGTGGAACGGGCGCTTGCCGCCGGCCACCACGTTCGGCGACTTCGGATCCATCGAGAAGCCGACGCCGCGGTTCTGCAGGCTGATGCCGGTGCCGGGCACCACCACGCCGGAGCCAAAGCCCATGTAATTCGACTGGATGAACGAGATCATCATGCCGCTCTCGTCGGCGGCGGTCAGGTAGATGGTGCCGCCGACCTTGGGCATGCCGAAGTCGAAATGCGTGGCGCGCTTCATGTCGATCAGCCTGGCGCGCGACTTCAGGTAGCCGTCGTCGAGCATCTGCTCGGGCGTGACTTCCATGCTGCGCGGGTCGGACACATAGCGGTACAGGTCGGCGAACGCCAGCTTCATCGCCTCGATCTGCAGATGCTGCGAGTCGATCGAATCGACCGGCAGATTGCCGACGTCGAAGTTGTCCAGGATGCCGAGCGCCATCAGCGCCGCGATGCCCTGGCCGTTGGGCGGAATCTCGTGGATCTCGTAGCCGCGATACGACTTGCGGATCGGTTCGACCCAGTCCGGACGGTAGTCGCGCAGATCGGCCATCGTCATCGCGCCGCCGCACTCCTTGCTGAAGGCGGCGATGCGCTCGGCGATCTGGCCTTCGTAGTAGTCGCGGCCATTGCTGGCGCCGATGCGGCGCAGCGTTTCTGCGGCGGCCTTCATCACGAACTTTTCCCCGGTATGCGGCGCGCGGCCGTTCGGCATGAAGGTGTCGGCGTAGCCCGGCTGGTCCTTCAGGTCGGGCACCGCGGCGGCCCACTTGTGCGCGACGATCGGCGGCACGGCATAGCCGCGCTCGGCGATCTCGATCGCGGGTTCCATCAGGTCGGCGAACGGCAGCTTGCCGAAGCGCTCATGCAGCGCGGCCCAGCCCGCCACCACGCCAGGCACCGTGACGCTGTCCCAGCCGCGGATCGGCCGCTTGGCCAGACCGTTGCCTTCCTCGCCGTACTTGTTGCGGAAGTACTCGGGATTCCAGGCGGCCGGCGCCACGCCCGACGAATTCAGGCCGTGCAGCTGCTTGCCGTCCCACAGGATCGCGAAGGCGTCGCTGCCCAGGCCGCACGAGACCGGTTCGACGATGGTGATCGCGGCGGCGGCGGCGATCGCCGCGTCGACCGCATTGCCGCCCTTGAGCAGCATGCGCAGGCCGGCCTGCGCGGCCAGCGGATGCGAGGTCGATACCACGTTGCGCGCAAACAGCGGAATGCGCACGGATTGGTAGGGGTTGGTCCAGTCGAAGGTCTGCATGGTGTCTCTCTTGGCGTTATTGGGCCGTTGGCTGGCGGTTGCCCGGCGCTTAATCCGCGGTGATGTTGCGGTCCTTGATCAGTTTGCCCCAGCGGGCGCTTTCCTTGCTCACGATCGCCGCGAACTGCGCGGGCGTGCCGCCGACCGGCTCGGCGCCCAGCTTGGCCAGCCGTTCCTTGACCTCCGGCGCCTGGATCGCCTTGTTGAACTCCGCGTTCAGGCGCGCGACGAGGTCGGCCGGCAGGTTCTTCGGGCCATAGATGCCGAACCAGGTCTCGCTGACGAAGCCGGGCAGGCCCGATTCGCCGACGGTCGGCACGTCCGGCACCAGCGCCGAGCGCTTCGGGCTGGTTACCGCGAGCGCCTTGAGCTTGCCGTCGCGCACGTGCGGCAGACCGGTGACGATGCTGTCGAACAGGATATGCACCTTGCCCGAAATCAGGTCGGCGATCGACAGCGCCGTGCCCTTGTACGGAATATGCGTCAACTGAACGCCGGCCTGCGCGCTGAAGGCCTCGGCCATCAGATGCACCACGGTGCCGTTGCCGCTGGAGGCGTAGTTCAGTTCGCCGGGATGCGCCTTGGCATAGGCGATCAGTTCCTTGACGCTGTTGACCGGCAGATGATTCGACACCACCAGCAGATTGGTCGCGCTGGCGACCTGGCCGATCGGTGTGAAATCGGTCTGCACGTTGTACGGCAGGCGCGGATGGATATGCGGTCCGATCGAATGCGTGCTGCTGGTGGCGATCAGCAGCGTGTAGCCGTCCGCCGGAGCCTTGGCGGCCATGTCGGAGCCGATCGAGCCGCCCGCGCCGGGCCGGTTGTCGACCACGACCTGCTGGCCCAGATTGGCGCCGACCTTCTGCGCGATCGCGCGCGCCAGCAGGTCGGTCGCGCCGCTGGCGGGAAAGGGCACGATCAGGCGGATCGGCTTGGCGGGATAGTTTTCCGCCAGGGCGGGCGCGGCGGCGAAGGCCAGCGTTGCCGCCAGGCCGGTGCCGAGCAGGCGCAGCCAGGATGTCATTTCAATCTCCGTGGACGTAGTCGTTTCGATGCCGGCGGACCGGCCGATGGCGCATTATTCCGTGCAGCTTTACATAATGAAAGTTAATATTTCTTTTTTGCTTCTCAAGTTCTGCTTAAGGGACGCCCTGCGACGTCCGGGCTGGCTTTCTCCCATGACGCCATGAGCACCATTCGTTTTCTCCGCACCTTCGTTGCCGTCGCCGAGCACGGTTCCTTTGCCGCCGCGGCCGGCCATGTGGCGTTGACCCAGGCCGCGGTCAGCCTGCAGATGCGCGCGCTCGAGGGCGAACTGCGGCGCGATCTGTTCGACCGCACCGGGCGCGTGGTGGTGCTCAATGCCGGCGGGCGCGAACTGCTGCCGCGCGCGCGCCAGATGCTGGCACTCTACGACGACATGCGCGCCGCCCCGGAGACGCCCGAAGCGATGGCCGGGGCGGTCGCCGTCGGGGCGGTGGTGTCGGTGATGGGCGGCCTGTCCCATGTGGTGGCCAGCATGAAGACCGAGCATCCGGCGCTCGATGTGCGGCTGGTGGGCGCCAAGTCGATCGAGCTGTCGACGCTGGTCGAGGCCGGCGAACTCGATGCGGCGATCGTCGTGGAGGGGCCGGGCCGGCTGGCCGGGGCGCTGCGCTGGACGCCGCTGTATCGCGAGCCGCTGGTGGCGATCGCCGCCGCCGGCAGTGCCGCCGCGGACGCGCGCCAGGCGCTGGCGAGCCAGGCCTTCCTGCGTTTCGACCGTACCCAGCTGACCGGCATGCTGGTCGAGCGAGCCCTGCGGCGCGCGCATCTGCGCGTCAACGAATTCCTCGAACTCAATTCGATCGAGGCGCTGGTCGAGCTGGTGCGGCAGCAGGTCGGCGTGACCGTGGTGCCGCTGCTGCAGCGGGCGCGCTGGCGCGACGACGAGGCGCTGCGGGTGCTGCCGCTGGAGGCCGGCGGCGAGCCGGTATGGCGCACCATCGGCATGCTGGAGCGGCGCGATCATTCGCGCCGGCATATTACCGAGGCGATCCGGGCGGCCTGCGCGGCGCTGTTCTGCGAGTCGCGCTAGGGGCTCGTTCGCCTCGGCCAAAAAAAAACGGGGTGCCGGCTGGCACCCCGTTTCACGTGTTGCGTGCTTGCTTCTTATTCTTCCTGGAACGCTTCCTCGCGCTTGGCCTTGATCGACGGCAGGGCCACGATCAGCACCAGGATTGCGGCGGCGATCAGCAGGCTCAGCGACAGCGGACGGGTGAAGAACACCGTGAACTCGCCACGCGAGAGCAGCAGCGTGCGGCGGAAGTTCTCTTCCATCATCGGTCCGAGCACGAAGCCGAGCAGCAGCGGCGCCGGTTCGCACTTGAGCTTCAGGAACAGATAGCCCACCACACCGAAGGCCGCAGTCTGGAACACGTCGAAGGTGGTGTTCTGGACCGAGTAGACGCCGATACAGCAGAACGTCAGGATGGCCGGATACAGGAAGCGGTAAGGCACCTTCAGCAGCTTGACCCAGATGCCGATCAGCGGCAGGTTCAGGATGATCAGCATGAAGTTGCCGATCCACATCGAGGCGATCAGGCCCCAGAACAGCTGCGGGTTGCTGGTCATCACCTGCGGGCCCGGCTGGATGTTGTGGATCGTCATCGCACCGACCATCAGCGCCATCACCGCGTTGGGCGGAATGCCCAGCGTCAGCAGCGGGATGAACGAGGTCTGCGAAGCGGCGTTGTTGGCCGATTCCGGACCGGCCACGCCTTCGATCGCGCCCTTGCCGAACTCCTGCGGGTACTTCGACGACTTCTTCTCCAGCGTGTAGGCCGCGAACGACGCCAGCGAGGCACCGCCGCCCGGCAGGATACCCAGCGCCGAACCCAGCACGGTGCCGCGCAGCACCGCCGGAATCATGCGCTTGAAGTCTTCCTTGGTCGGGAACAGGTTGGTGATGCTGTCGGTGAACGTTTCGCGCTTTTCGCGCTGCTCCAGGTTCGCGATGATTTCCGCGAAGCCAAAGATACCCATTGCCACGGCGACGAAGTTCAGGCCGTCGGTCAGCTCCGGCACGTCGAACGAGAAGCGCGCGGCGCCCGAGTTCACGTCGGTACCGACCAGGCCCAGCAGCAGACCCAGCACGATCATCGCGATGGCCTTGACCAGCGAGCCCGAGGCCAGCACCACGGCGCCGATCAGGCCCAGCACCATCAGCGAGAAGTACTCGGCGGGGCCGAACTTGAACGCCAGTTCCGACAGCGGCGCGGCGAAGCCGGCCAGGATCAGCGTGGCCACGCAGCCGGCGAAGAACGAGCCCATGCCTGCGGTCGCCAGCGCCACGCCGGCCCGGCCGCGCCGCGCCATCTGGTAGCCGTCGATGGTTGTCACCACCGAGGACGATTCACCGGGCAGATTGACCAGGATCGCGGTGGTCGAGCCGCCGTACTGCGCGCCGTAGTAGATGCCCGCCAGCATGATCAGCGCCGCCACCGGGGGCAGCGTGTAGGTGATCGGCAGCAGCATCGCGATGGTCGCGAGCGGTCCCAGGCCGGGCAGCACGCCGATCAGCGTGCCGAGCAGACAGCCGAGGAAGGCGTAGGCCAGGTTCTGGAAGGTCAGGGCGGTCGAGAAGCCGATGCCCAGGTTGGTTAGCAGTTCCATCTGGCGCTCCTTAGCCGGTAATGAAGGCCGGCCACACCGGCATCTGCAGATTGATGCCGTAGACGAAGGCGCCCATGCTGATCAGCACCAGCACGATGGTGTTCAGGATCGCACCGCGCCAGGTGAACTCGTGGCTGGCCATCGACGACACCAGCACCAGCACGATCACCGACAGCACCATGCCCAGCGGCTTGAGCAGCAGGCCGAACAGCACCACCGAACCGAGGATCCACAGCAACAGCTTGATGTCCCAGCGGGCGAGCTCGTCGCCCTCGCCCTTGCTGGACAAGGACCCGATCAGCACCAGCACGCCCAGCAGGGCGAGCACGACGCCGAGCCAGAACGGGAAATACCCCGGACCCATCTTCGCGGCGGTTCCCATCGAATAGCCGCGAGCGACCCAGGAAAAGCCGAATCCGACCAGGATGAACATCAGGCCGGAGGCAAAGTCCTTTTGGCTACGTATGCGCAAAATGATTCTCCTCGATTTGACAAAACTGGCGCTTGCGGTGCTGTGAGCCGCGCGTCGAATGCGCTGGTCTCATGGTGGCGCGATGGGCCGTTGCAGCGTTTGTGCGATGCAGCGAAACCGCGCGCGGCACCCTCCCCGTCCGCAGGCAGGGGGAAGGTAAGGGCGCCACCTTTCAGTGACCTTTCAGATGTCTGCAAACTTGGTCAATGTGAGGGTATCTCCCTAGATCCTCCGGGGCCGTCGCCACGGAGCACGGCGGACGGCGATGCCGGCACCGGCGCAGGGCCGACATCCCGGTCGGCTATCATCGGCGGCGCTGCCGCCGTCATGCTGCAGCGTCGCGGCTTCGTCGTCCGTATCCCTCCGTTACTGTTGCAAGGACCAGTTTGGAAAGCATTGAACATGTCATCCTGATCGGCGCCGTGGTGATGTCCCTCGGCATCGTCGTCGGTGCGTTCTCGTCGCGAATCGGCGTCCCCTTTCTGCTGGTATTCCTGCTGGTCGGCATGCTGGCCGGTGTCGACGGCCCGGGCGGCATCCGCTTCGCCAATACCTGGCTCAGTTTTCTGGTCGGCAATCTGGCGCTCGCGGTGATCCTGCTCGATGGCGGGCTGCGCACGCAGTTCACGACTTTCCGCGTCGCGTTGCGGCCATCGCTGGCGTTGGCCACGGTCGGCGTGCTGCTGACCACCGGCCTGGTCGGGCTGTTTGCCGCCTGGGTGCTGGAGATCGACTGGAAGCTCGGCCTGCTGCTGGGCGCCATCGTCGGATCGACCGACGCGGCCGCGGTCTTCTCGCTGCTTAACAGCAGCGGGGTGCGGCTCAAGGAGCGGGTCGCCAGCGTGCTCGAGATCGAATCCGGCATCAACGACCCGATGGCGATCTTCCTGACGCTGACGCTGATCGAGTGGATTCATGCGCCGGAGGGGCACAGCGGTGGCGCGCTGCTGTGGCGGCTGCTGGTGCAGTTCGGCGTCGGCGGCGCGATGGGTTTGGCGCTCGGCTATTGCCTGGCAAATGTGCTCGAGCGCATTCGCGTGCCCGAAGGTCTGCAGGCGATCCTGCTGTGTTCGGGCGGCGCCATGGTCTTTGCGATCGTGCAGACCGCTGGCGGCAGCGGCTTTCTGGCGGTGTATCTGACGGGCATGCTGATCGGCAACCGCGACCGCGCCGTCAGCCCGGACGCGATGCGCGCCATGGACGGCATGGCGTGGCTGGCCCAGTCGGCGATGTTTCTGCTGCTCGGTCTGCTGGTCACGCCGCACCGGATCTGGGACGTGGCGATGCCGGCGATGGCGGTGGCGCTGTTCCTGATGCTGGTGGCCCGTCCGGTGGCGGTCTGGGTCTCGTTGCTGCCGTTCCGCTTCAATGCGCGCGAGAAGGGCTTCATCGCCTGGATGGGACTGCGAGGCGCGGTGCCGATCGTGCTGGCGCTGTTTCCGCTGCTGCAGGGCATTCCCGATTCGGGCCTGTTGTTCCGCATCGCCTTTGCCGTGGTGCTGGCCAGCTTGCTGTTGCAGGGGACTACGGTACCGCTGGCCGCGCGGCTCGGCCGCGTGCTGCGGCCCGCGTACCCCGAACCGCTGGCGCGCGAACGCCTGCACGGCACGCGCGCGCCGGCGATGGACCTGATGCAGTTCGAGGTCGAGCCCGAGTCTGCCGTGACCGGCGTGCGCGCGGACCGGGTCGAATTGCCGCCGCGTTGCCGCCTGATGACGGTGGCCCGCGACGAGGCGCTGGTGCCGCTCGAGCACGCCGTTCTGCAGGACGGCGATACGGTCTCGGTGCTGGGACCGGCCAGCAGCGTGCCGACGCTCGCGCGGCTGTTCCGCACGCCGGAGCAGGCGCCGACCTGGCAGCAGGTGCCGCACGATTTCGTGCTGTCCGGCGACGCGCTGCTGCGCGACGTGGCGGGCCTGTACGGCACACGCGAACTCGCGCCGGGCGAATATCCGTCGACGCTGGGGGCCGCGATGCTGCACGCCTTTGCCACGCCGCCGGTGGAGGGCGATACGGTGGAGATCGCGGGGCTGACGTTGACGGCGGTGCGCATGGAAGATGGCCGGATCGTGCAGGTGGGGTTGCGGCTGCCGCGGCAGGCTTAGCGCAGCGCGCCTATGTTGACCAATTGCCGCATCGTCCAGCCCAGCACAGGGGGCAGCTTGGCTCGATAAAGCTCGCGCACGACGGTGTTGCCGATCGGGGCCTTGCGTTGCACTTGCAGGCGGGACACCGCGGTATCGCCTGCATTCCCGGTGTCGCCGCGCTGACCGATCGGCGCCATCCCCGCCACGCGTATCGCCGTGATGACCCATTGCAGCGAATGCGCCAGTGCGTCCAGGGCCCGGTGCACCGCTTCGATCTCCTGCCGATACGGCGCGGCGACGGCGTCCGGCAGGTCGGCCGAATAGGCGAGCGGGGCGACGAACTCCTGCCGGATCTCGTCGATCAGCGGCAGTGCGCGCAGTGCGGCCTCGCGCAAGCCGAGCGCCTGGCGGCAGGTGGCGTTGTTCGCGTCGATTTCGCCATTGCGGTTCATCGCCGCAAGCAGGCGCGGCCATAGCGTGCTGGCCTGCTCCAGCACGTCGCAGACGGCTTCGAGCTTGCCGGCCTTGGACCGGCTGCCTTCGAGCGCGTCGCGCAGATGTCGCTCGATATCGCGCTTGACATCGACCATGCGCTGCGCCGAGCGAAGGCGCACGCGTTCGACTTCCGTGTCCAGGCCGTTCTCCAGCGCATTGGCGGTGGCGCCCAGCGCCAACGAGACATGCCGGTCGGTCTGGTCCCATTGCTGCCGGAGGCTGTGCTCGATCCCGCCGGGACCCGGCGCGCCCGCGCCGGCGGCCGCGGCGTGGATGTCCCTGACCGATGTATGACCGGCATCCGGGCTGTCCCCTTCGGGATCGCCGATGCCGTGATCCGCCATCCGGGCGCGGTACTCGACGCGCATGCTGGACAACTGGTGCAGCGAGTCATGCATCTTGCGGGCGGTCTCGATTGCCAGTTGTTCTTCTTCCCGCACGGTGTCGTGCTCCCGCCTGACTTCCAGCCGCCGATTGTGGGCGTTCATCAGCCGGCCGGTGATCTGGACGCTGGCCAGGTCGAGCAGGGTGGCGGCCACCGCGCCGACGGGCACGCTGGTCGTCCAGTTCGCGAGCTCGGGATACAGCCCGCGCAATTCTTCCAGCCGGGCCTCTGCGAGCAACAGTTCGCGCCGCACATTGTCCATCACCATGTGCCGTTCGCGCAGGTACGGCTTGATCGCCGGAAAAATGACGTCGATCAGGTCGCCCGGACCAAGCTCCTCATTGCGGATCACGTCGCGAACCGCGTGCACGCCAGCCTGCCAGCGCGTCTCCAACGGGATCTCGCGATGGCCCGCGCGTTGCCGCTGCACCTGCGTGTGGTCCTCGGCGAAGTCGTCCAGCAGCGAGGCGACATTGTTGCAGATCGACTCGATCGGCCAGCGTTGGCGGTAAAAGCGGGCGAACATCTTGCGGGCGCCGGACAGCATTGGCCGGTAGTTCAGTGCCACCGCTTCGCCTTCGCCCTTTTCCAGCGCGGCGGCCAGCCATTGGAAGTCGCTGCTGTCGAGCTCGCCCCGTGCGGCTTCGTCCAGAGGATGCTGATCGCTGGCACGCACCAGGCCTGCGATGGCGGCCGCTCGATCGTGTCCGTGGCCGAGGTCGTGCAGATACTGCAGATTGCGGGCGGCGAGAAACTGGCGCAAGTAGCCCGGTTCGGACAGTCTCGCATCGACGATGCGTAGCAGTCCCGTCTCGTCCAGCCGCTCGCCACGCGCGGTATGGCGATCGACCGTGTGGCATATGGC
Source organism: Cupriavidus gilardii (assembly GCF_013314895.1). Classification (GTDB taxonomy): domain Bacteria; phylum Pseudomonadota; class Gammaproteobacteria; order Burkholderiales; family Burkholderiaceae; genus Cupriavidus; species Cupriavidus gilardii_C. The sequence continues at coordinate 25,878 of NZ_JABTYE010000022.1, forward strand.
CTGGCACAGTCCCTTGACGAGATCGGCGCGGAGCAGTTCTCGCTGTTTCTGCACCGCCAGGTCGCCGTCGAGTTGCTCGCGCGCCCGGGCGCGGCGCTGCATCAGCGTGCGCATTTGCGCCACGTCCTGGTTCAGCGGGCTCAGTGCCAGTTCACCGTCGCAGCGGCGCAGCACGTCGTACAGCTCGCGTTCCTTCAGCGCGGCCAGCAGATTGGTTCGCGAGGCAAGCAGCACGGCCAGCGTGCCATCGCCGCGAGTGCCTGCATTGCCGTCCGCGGTGCCGTCCGCGGTGCCGTCGTGCAGGCGTGCGGCGTCCGGCTCCGCCGCCTCGCGTGCCAGCCGCGACCGTTCTTCGGCGATGCCGGCTTCGTTCTGCCTGAGCGCGCGCATCAGTTCCTCGTGCCGCTGCTCGGCGAGCAGTCCGGCGACCGCGGCCTCGCGGTCGCACGCCTTGCGTTCGCTCGGGCTCATGGCGGCATGCTGGATCGGTCCGCTGCGCAGCCGGCGATCGTATTCGCGCAGCCATCGCTCGCGGCCTGCGGCGTTGTTCGGACCGGCCAGTTCGGGCGCACAGCTGGCCAGGGCGGAGCGCAGCACGGCCGGATCGCGAGGGCGCAGCCGCGCGGCTTGTGCCTGCAGACCCAGCTTCAGCTGTTCGGCGACGTAGGCCCGGGTGGCCGGCAGCGGACAAGGCGAGCCGGCGTCACCGATCTCGCTCAATCCGAAGCTGATGCCATCGAGCATGGCGTACAGCGGCGTGGCCGATGACGATGTGGACCCCGGCGACAGCAATTCGTCATACACCCGCTGATTGGCCCGCTGCACGGACACGGCGCTGTGAAACAGCGCGAACACCTGCTGCAGGGCCGCGTGCGACAGATAGGTGCCGCGCTCGATCCGGTCGGAGATGGTCAACCCTTGCAGGCGATCGCCAGGCAATGTCAGGCTGGCGCGGCAAAGGCGCTCGCGCACTGCCGCGCCGCCCCGGCTTTCGACCGCCGCGATCAATGCGCGCCAGGACGCCTGGTTGCGTGCCACGTCCGCACTGGTCTTGCCGATCCGGAAAATGCGGTGCAGACCGGCGCGCAGCGCCATGCCGAAGCTGCTGCCCATCTCCAGCGTCCCCTTGGCGTCGCACTGCACTTGATAGGCGCCGTGCCAGGCGGCAGGCGGCAATGGCATGTCGAAGTCGATGTGGCTGGCGTTCACGATGTCTCCCCTCGTAGCGTTTCGATAGAGGACCGCGTCGGCGGTCCCGTGGCATCACGATATGGGAGGTGCCGTGGTCGGGCATGCGCAAAAATCGTTAAAACGGTCCGCGCCGTCTTCCCCTTGTCAAAAAAGGAAACGGCCCGCTACCCATGAAGGCAGCGGGCCGCGATTGGCCAGCCTCGCGACGGCGTGCGGGTTCAGTCGACCTTCGCCCCCGACGCCTTGACGATCTGCGCGTACTTCTTCAGCTCGCGCTGCACCAGCGCGCCGAACTGCTCCGGCGTGGTCGGTGCCGGTTGCGCGCCGATGCGAGCCATGCGCGCCTTCATCTCGTCGGTCTTCAGGATCGCGACGATCTCGCGATTGAGCCGGTCGACAATGTCGCGCGGCACGTTGGCCGGGGCGAACACGCCGAACCAGGTCGAGATGTCGAAGCTCTCCAGGCCCAGGCCCTTGCCGGCTTCGGCGATGGTCGGCAGTTCGGGCACGGCGCTGGCGCGCGCCGGCGTGGTCACGGCAAAGGCCTTGAGCTTGCCGGCCTTGATATTGGCACTGGCCGAGGCGAGGTTGTCGAAGATCAGGTCGGTCTGGCCCGACAGCACCGACAGCTGCGCGGGAGCGGCCCCGTTGTAGGGGATATGGACCATGCTGACTTTGGCCAGGCTCTTGAACAGCTCGCCCGACAGATGGCCGGCGCTGCCGTTGCCGCCCGAGGCGTAGTCGAGCTTGCCCGGATTCTTGCGCGCATATTCGACCAGATCGCGCACCGATTCGATATGCAGCTCGGCGGCCTTGCCCGGATGCATCACCAGCACGTTCGGCACGTCGGCGACCAGCGTGATCGGCGTGAAGTCCTTGATCGGGTCATACGGCATCTTCGCGAACAACGTCGGGTTGATCGCGTGCGTCGCGACCGCGCCCATCACGATGGTGTAGCCGTCGGCGGGCTGGCGGGCGACGTAGTCCGCGCCGAGGTTGCCGCCGGCGCCCGGGCGGTTCTCGATCACGACCGGCTGGCCCAGCGAATCCTTGAGCTTGTCGCCGATCGCGCGCGCGACGGTATCGAGCGGGCCGCCGGCCGGATAGGGCACGACGAAGCGGACCGGCTTGCTCGGCCAGGCAGCGGCAGGCGGTTGGGCGGCCGCGGGGGCGGCAAACAGGGCGGCGCCGACGGACGCCACGAGGGCGGCCGCGCTCAGCGCGTTGGCGGCGAAGGTCTTGAACATGGTAGCCAGTCAGCAGGTTGGGAATCGGCGGGCGCGGCGGGTCCGCCGGCGCCTCGTATTGGAGTTTCAGTCTTTCGGTCTTTCGGTCTTTCGGTGAGCAGGGCAGCGATCGGAGGGCGGCGCGGCCCCACTCAGCCGCGGATGCCGAGCCCGCGCGCCATCATCACGGCGCACAAGGGCAGCAGGATCAGCAGATGCGCCTGGATCAGTACCCAGCGGCGGGCGCCCTTCAATTCCACGTCCGACGGCACGAAGCCGGTCTGACCCGCTGCCTGCGTGCGCCAGCGGCGGAAGCGGAAGGTCGGCGGCAGCGAGCACAGCGCGATCAGCACGAACACCGTCATCTTGGCGTGGAACCACGGATTGGGCAGGTAGAAGTCGACGCCCTTGGCGCCATAGAACAGCCGCAGCAGGCCGGTAGCCAGCGCCGCCATCGCCGAGCCGAAGTACAGCAGATCGTAGATGCCGACCCGGCGCACCGCTGCCGGCGTGATGCCCGGCCGCAGTACGACGGCCTCGGCAGCCAGGAAGGTGATCAGCGCGAAGATGGACAGGAAGTGGAGAAAAGCGAGCAAGGCATCGATCTGCATGGGTACTCCGGCTCGGTTCAGGGTGGGGAAGGGGTTGGGGAATCGGCTCGGGCGACGGCCGGCCCCTTGGCCGCCGCCTCGTCATTCATCGCAGCAAGCGTCGTTCAACTCGTCGTTCGAACCATCATTCGAACCGTCGTTCGAAGCGGCATCGGCCCGTCACAGCACGCCCTTGGCGCGCAGTTCGGCGATGCGCTCCGGCGTGTAGCCGAGCATCTCGCCCAGCACCGCGTCGGTGTGCTCGCCGAGCAGCGGCGGGTGGCGGACCGCCTGCGGCGGCGTGGCGCTCATCTTGATGGGGCTGCCGACCAGCTTGACCTCGCCCGCGCTCGGATGCGGCAGATCCACGCGCAGCCCGCGCGCCTTGACCTGGGCGTCCTCGAACACATCGTCCAGCGTATTGATCGGGCCGCACGGCACGCCGGCCGCTTCCAGATCGGCGATCCACTGCGCGCGCGTGCGCGGCTTGACCATCTCGGCCAGGATGGGCACCAGCGTGTCGCGGTTCGCCACGCGCTGCGGATTGGTGGCAAAGCGCGGATCTGCCGACAGTTCGGGCCGGCCGCCGGCCTCGACGAACTTGCGGAACTGCCCGTCGTTGCCGACCGCGACGATGATCCAGCCGTCGGCCGCCTGGAAGGTCTGATACGGGACAATGTTCGGATGGGCGTTGCCCCAGCGCTTCGGCGCGACGCCGCTGGCCAGGTAATTCGTGTTCATGTTGGCCAGCATGGCGACCTGCACGTCGAGCAGCGCCATGTCGATGTACTGGCCCTCGCCGGTGCGGTCGCGGTGCGCCAGCGCGGCCAGCACCGCGATGGTGGCGTACTGGCCGGTCATCAGGTCGGAGATCGCCACGCCGGCCTTCTGCGGCCCGCCGCCCGGCAGGTCGTCGCGCTCGCCGGTCAGGCTCATGAAGCCGCCCATGCCCTGGATGATGAAGTCATAGCCCGGGCGCGCGGCGTAGGGGCCGGTCTGGCCGAAGCCGGTCACCGAGCAGTAGATCAGGTCGGGTTTGACCGCCTTCAGCGATTCGTAGTCGAGCCCGTACTTCTTCAGCTGGCCGACCTTGTAGTTCTCCAGCACCACGTCGCTCTGCGCGGCCAGTTCGCGCACCAGCTGCTGGCCCTCGGGCGTGCTGATATCGCAGGTCACCGAGCGCTTGTTGCGGTTGGCGGCGAGGTAATAGGCCGCCTCGGCGGTGTCGCGGCCCGACTCGTCCTGCAGCCAGGGCGGGCCCCAGGTCCGGGTGTCGTCGCCCGCGCCGGGCCGTTCGATCTTGATCACGTCGGCGCCGAAGTCGGCGAGGTTCTGGGCGCACCAGGGCCCGGCGAGGACGCGGGTCAGGTCGAGAACGCGGAGGTGGCTTAAAGCTCCCATGGGAATATCAGGCGAATTGGTGAGGCGACTGCGTGGGACGACTGGACGGCCAATCGGGCAATCCGGAATCGACAATCGGGCCGGTCGGCGCGGCGGCCGGCGGAACCAGCTGGCGGACCAGCCGGCACAGGCCGTACAGGCGGGTGGGCCGGCCCGGCCAGGACAGCCAGCACTGTACCACCGGCGGGCCGCCGGGCGCACATCGGCGGGCTTCGGCAATGCTGTCGCATCGATGCCGCGCGAGCCCGCCTGCGCCCGCCCGCTACCGCCGGTCCGGCCTGCCGTTGCGGCGGCGTTCCCCGTATAATCAACGGTTTGCAAATCCAATCCGACTGCGCCCTGCGATGTCCATGCGGGGACGCCTTGCCCCCAAACATGAAAGTCTCCGACATCCGCAGCAAGTTCCTGCAGTTCTTCGAATCGAAGGGCCACACCGTGGTCCGCTCGTCGAGCCTCGTGCCGGCCAACGATCCGACGCTGTTGTTCACCAACTCCGGCATGGTGCAGTTCAAGGACGTCTTCCTCGGCACCGACAAGCGGCCCTACACGCGCGCGACCTCGTCGCAGCGTTCGGTGCGTGCCGGCGGCAAGCACAACGACCTGGAAAACGTCGGCTATACCGCGCGCCACCATACCTTCTTCGAGATGCTGGGCAACTTCTCGTTCGGCGACTACTTCAAGCGCGAGGCGATCCAGTACGCGTGGGAGCTGCTGACCAAGGTCTACAACCTGCCGGCCGAGAAGCTGTGGGTCACGGTCTATGCCGAGGACGACGAGGCCTATGACATCTGGGCCAGGGAAGTCGGCGTGCCGGTCGAGCGCATCGTGCGGATCGGCGACAACAAGGGCGCCCGCTATGCGTCCGACAACTTCTGGCAGATGGCCGACACCGGCCCCTGCGGCCCGTGCTCGGAAATCTTCTACGACCACGGCCCGGACGTCTGGGGCGGCCCGCCCGGATCGCCGGAAGAGGATGGCGATCGCTATATCGAGATCTGGAACCTGGTGTTCATGCAGTTCAACCGGGACGAGCAGGGCAACATGACGCCGCTGCCCAAGCCCTGCGTCGATACCGGCATGGGCCTGGAGCGTATCGCCGCGGTGCTGCAGCACGTGCACAGCAACTACGAGATCGACCTGTTCCAGGCGCTGATCCGCGCCGCCGCGCGCGAGACCGGCATCGACGATCTGAACAACAACTCGCTGAAGGTCATCGCCGACCATATCCGCGCCTGCTCCTTCCTGATCGTCGACGGCGTGATCCCCGGCAACGAAGGCCGCGGCTACGTGCTGCGCCGCATCGTGCGCCGGGCGATCCGCCACGGCTACAAGCTGGGCCGCAAGACGCCGTTCTTCCACAAGCTGGTGGGCGACCTGGTCGCGCAGATGGGCGAGGCCTATCCGGAACTGGCCGAGGCCGAGCCGCGCGTGGTCGAGGTGCTAAAAGCCGAGGAGGAGCGCTTCTTCGAGACCATCGAGAACGGCATGAGCATTCTCGATGCGGCGCTGGCCGACCTGAAGGCCAAGGGCGGCAAGACGCTGGACGGCGAGCTCGCGTTCAAGCTGCACGACACCTATGGCTTCCCGCTGGACCTGACGCAGGACGTCTGCCGCGAGCAGGAAGTCTCGGTCGACGAGGCCGCGTTCGATGCCGCGATGACCCGCCAGCGCGAGCAGGCCCGTGCCGCCGGCAAGTTCAAGATGGCCGCCGGCCTTGAGTACAGCGGCGCCAAGACGACCTTCCACGGCTACGAGAAGCTGCTGCTGGATGACGCCAGGGTGGTCGCGCTGTATGTCGACGGCGCCTCGGTCGATGTGATGCAGCCCGGCCAGACCGGCGTGGTGGTGCTCGACCATACGCCGTTCTACGCCGAGTCGGGCGGCCAGGCCGGCGACCAGGGCCAACTGAAGGCGGGCGCGGCCGTGTTCGCGGTGGCCGATACCACCAAGGTCCAGGCCGATGTGTTCGGCCATCAGGGCACGCTCGGCGGCGCCGCGCTGAAGGTCGGCGATACCGTGACCGCCGAGGTCGACGCCGTGCGCCGCGCGCGCACGATGCGCAACCACTCGGCCACCCACCTGATGCACAAGGCGCTGCGCGAAGTGCTGGGCAGCCACGTGCAGCAGAAGGGCTCGCTGGTCGATGCCGACAAGACCCGCTTCGACTTCTCGCACAATGCGCCGCTGACCGCGGCGCAGATCCGCGAGGTCGAGGAGATCGTCAACGCCGAAATCCTGCGCAACGAGGCCACCGGCGCCGAGCTGATGCCGTTCGACGATGCCGTCAAGAGCGGCGCGATGGCGCTGTTCGGCGAGAAATACGCCGACGAGGTGCGCGTGCTGTCGATCGGCAGCTCGAAGGAACTGTGCGGCGGCACCCACGTGACCCGCACCGGCGATATCGGGCTGTTCAAGATCGTGATGGAAGGCGGCGTCGCGGCCGGCATCCGCCGCGTCGAGGCGATCACCGGCGACAACGCGCTGCACTATCTGCAGTCGCTCGATGCGCGTCTGAACGAGGCCGCGTCCGCGTTGAAGGCGCAGCCGGGCGAACTGGTGCCGCGCATCGGCCAGATGCAGGACCAGGTCCGCGCGCTGGAGAAGGAGCTCGAGCGCCTGAAGAGCAAGCTCGCCGCCTCGCAGGGCGACGAGCTGGCGAGCCAGGCGATCGAGATCAAGGGCCTGAAGGTGCTGGCGGCCCAGCTCGAAGGCGCCGACGTCAAGACGCTGCGCGAAACGATGGACAAGCTCAAGGACAAGCTCAAGAGCGCCGCCATCGTGCTGGGCGCGGTGCAGGACGGCAAGGTCAGCCTGATCGCCGGCGTCACCGCCGATGCAACCGGCAAGGTCAAGGCGGGCGAGCTGGTCAACTTCGTCGCCCAGCAGGTCGGCGGCAAGGGCGGCGGCCGTCCCGACATGGCCCAGGCCGGCGGTACCGAACCGGCGAAGCTGCCGGCGGCGCTGGCGGGCGTGGGCGACTGGGTGGCGGCGAAGGTTTGAGGTAGCGCGATCCTTCGGGTACCTCAGGCTTGCCCCCCTCTCCCACGCGTGGGAGAGGGGCTGGGGGAGAGGGCAAAGGGCGTATGTAGGCGCTGACAGCGTTGGCATAACCACCGTCGTTTCCCTCTCCCCCGACCCCTCTCCCGCAAGCGGGAGAGGGGAGTACATCTACCCCGTACCGTCCCCCGCCGTCCTCGCATACGGCGTCCTGTCGTTCAATTCATCCAGGTACGCATCGATCCCCGCGCGCTCGCGCGCCAGGAAGCGCTCGACCGCATCGGCGAAGGCCGGGTGCGCGAGCCAGTGGGCGGAGCGGGTAGCCACCGGCAGGAAGCCGCGCGCCATCTTGTGTTCGCCCTGCGCGCCGCCCTCGAACGTGCGGATGCCGTGCTCGATGCAGAAGGCCAGCGGCTGGTAGTAGGCGGTCTCGAAATGCAGGCAGGGATGGTGTTCGAGCGCGCCCCAATAGCGGCCGTACAGCGTGCTGACGTCGGCATCGTCGTCGAAGACCAGCAGCGATGCGGCGATATCGCGTCCCTCGCGCTGCGCGATCACCAGCAGCAGATGCTCCGGCATCGCCGCGCCGATGCGCTCGAAGAAGTCCAGGTTCAGATAGGGCGTCGAACGGTGTTCGCGATACGTCTGCCGATAGCAGCGATGGAACAGCCGCCAGTCGTCGGGGCCGATCTGCATGCCGCGCAGATGGCGGAACGTGATGCCGGCCTCGGCGACGCGGCGGCGCTCGGCGCGGATGTTCTTGCGCTTTTTCTGCGACAGCGTGGCGAGAAACGCCTCGAAGTCCGGATAGCCGGGATTGGTCCAGTGGAACTGCACGCCATGGCGCATCAACATGCCGGCCTGCTCCATCAGCGCGGCCTCGGCGTCGTCGGGGAACAGCACATGCAATGAGGACAGCTGGCTCTGCTCGGCCAGCGTCAGCGCGACCTGCAGCAACAGCTCGCGCGCCAGCGCGTTCTCGGCCAGCAGGCGCGTGCCCTGCACCGGCGTGAACGGAATCGCCGCCAGCCACTTCGGGTAGTACTCCAGGCCGTTCTGCGCATAGGCGTCGGCCCAGGCCCAGTCGAACACGTACTCGCCGTAGGAGTGCGCCTTCGCATAGAGCGGCATCGCCGCGGCCAGGCGCTCGCCGTCGGCGGCGTCCTTCCACAAGGTCAGATAGCGCGGACTCCAGCCGGTGTCGTCGCTGGCGCTGCCGCTGGCATGCAGCGCATGCAGGAAGGCATGGCGCAGAAACGGCGTGCGGCCGGGCTGCTGCGCCAGCAGGCCATCCCATTCGGCCGGCGCGATGTCGGCCAGGTTCTCGACAATACGCGTGCGATAATTCTCCGGTCGCTCCGTCTGGATGGCGGCGCTGCCGGAGTCGGATGGCACTGAGCGGGTTGGCATTGGCTTGAGTGCTTTCACGGTGTGCCTTGCCGAGGGATGGAGCCCGCGGCGAAATGCGGTGAAATTCGGTGGAGAAATTCGGTGGATTCAGCGGACAACGACGCCGCATTATCGCCTGCCGCCGCGCATCGCACAGGCCGGGCCCGAACCGGCCCTGCGCACAACAAGGGTGTTCGAGATGAGCCGATTCTTCAATCTGTATTCCCATGGCTTCGTGCGCGTGGCGGTCGGCGTGCCGCGCTGCAAGGTCGCCGATCCTGTCTTCAACGCGCAGCAGACCATCGCGCTGGCCCGCGAGGCCGCCGAGGGCGGCGCCGCGCTGGTGGCCTTCCCCGAGCTGGGTTTGTCGGCCTACAGCTGCGACGACCTGTTCCATCAGAAGACGCTGCTCGATGCCTGCGAGCGCGCGCTGGGCGAGATCGTCGAGGCTTCGCGGACGCTGCCCTGTGCGCTGGTGGTCGGCATGCCGCTGCGGGTCCAGCATCTGCTGTTCAACTGCGCGGTGGTCGTCGCCGGCGGCCAGCTGCGCGGCGTGGTGCCCAAGAGCTTTCTGCCGAATTACTGGGAGTTCTACGAGGCCCGCCAGTTCAGCGCCGCGGATTGCGCCACGGTCGAGCAGATCGACCTGCTGGGGCAGAGCGTGCCGTTCGGCGCCGGGCTGCTGTTCGAGATCGAGAACATCCCGCTTTTCCGTTTCCATGTCGAGATCTGCGAGGACGTCTGGGTGCCGATCCCGCCGTCGTCGTTCGCCGCGCTGGCGGGGGCCACGGTGCTGGTCAATCTGTCGGCGTCCAATATCGTGGTGGGCAAGTCCGGTTATCGGCATCAGCTGGTGTCGCAGCAATCGGCGCGCTGCCTGGCCGCCTATCTGTACAGCTCGGCGGGCAAGGGCGAATCGACCACCGACCTGGCGTGGGACGGACAGGCGCTGGTCTACGAGAACGGCGAGCTGCTGGCCGAATCCGAGCGCTTTGCCGACGATTCGCACATGATCTTCGCCGACGTCGACCTGGAGCGGCTGTCGCGCGAGCGGATGCACATGACCACGTTCAGCGACTCGGTGCGCCGCCATGCCGGCGAGGTGGCGAAATTCCGCACCGTCGGCTTTGTGCTGGGCGTCGACGAGGACCGCGATCTGCCGCTGCGCCGCCGCGTCGAGCGCTTCCCCTATGTGCCGGCCGATCGCCGTCGGCGCGACGAGCGCTGCAACGAGGTCTACCAGATCCAGGTGCAGGCGTTGGTGCAGCGGCTGTCGGCGACCGGCATTTCAAAGGTGGTGATCGGCGTGTCGGGCGGGCTGGACTCGACCCATGCGCTGCTGGTCTGCGCCAAGGCGATGGACCGGTTGGGGCTGCCGCGCGCCAATATCCTCGGCTTCACGATGCCCGGTTTTGCGACCAGCGACCGCACGCTGCAGCAGGCCCGGCGGCTGATGGAAGTGGTCGGCTGCACCGCGCGGGAAATCGACATCCGGCCAAGCTGCCTGGCGATGCTGAAGGACCTCGGCCACCCGTTCGCCGACGGCAAGCCGGTCTATGACGTGACCTTCGAGAACGTGCAGGCCGGCGAGCGCACCAACCATCTGTTCCGGCTGGCGAACCACCACAACGGGATCGTGATCGGCACCGGCGACCTCAGCGAGCTCGCACTGGGCTGGTGCACCTATGGCGTCGGCGACCACATGTCGCACTACAACGTCAATGCCAGCGTGCCCAAGACGCTGATCTCGCATCTGGTGCGCTGGGTCGCCGAAACGGGCCAGATCGGTGCGGGCGGCAGCGCGGTGCTGCTCGACGTGCTGGGCACCGATATCAGCCCCGAACTGGTGCCGGGCGATTCGAACGACAAGCCGGGCCAGAAGACCGAAAGCGTGATCGGGCCCTACGAGCTGCAGGATTTCAATCTGTACTACACGCTGCGCTTCGGCTTCACGCCGTCGAAGGTGGCCTATCTGGCGCTGCATGCCTGGGGCGATCGTGAGGCGGGGCAGTGGCCCGAGGAGGCCCATGTCCCGCGCAACCAGTACGATCTGGCCGACATCAAGCGCAACCTGCGTATCTTTCTGGACCGCTTCTTCCGCACCAGCCAGTTCAAGCGCTCGTGCGTTCCGAATGCACCGAAGGTGGGCTCGGGCGGCTCGCTGTCGCCGCGCGGCGACTGGCGCGCGCCCAGCGACAGCGAGTCGACCGCGTGGCTGGCGGAGCTGGACCGCATTCCGGACGACGCTACCGCACGCAAGACCAACGGCAGCAGCAGCGGCAACGGCAACGGCAAGGCGGCCGCGAAGGCCGGCAATCGACACGACAAGGGGTGATCCCCGGCCCGCTTTGGCGCGCCATCGCGCCGCGCGGGCTAGAATCTTGCATCAACCAATCACGACAGAAAGGGGGCCGACATGAAACAAATTACCGCCATCATCAAACCGTTCAAGCTGGACGAAGTGCGTGAGGCGCTGGCCGACGTGGGCGTGACCGGCCTGACGGTCACCGAGGTCAAGGGGTTCGGCCGGCAGAAGGGCCACACGGAGCTGTATCGCGGCGCGGAGTACGTGGTCGACTTCCTGCCGAAGATCAAGATCGAGGTGGTCGTGGCGGAAAGCCAGCTCGATACCGTGCTGGACGCGATCGTCAAGGCGGCCCATACCGGCAAGATCGGCGACGGCAAGATCTTCGTCACCGAGATCGAACGCGTGATCCGGATCCGCACCGGCGAGCAGGACGAAGCGGCGGTCTGAGGCCGTCCGATTGCCTCTCTCCCGCTCGGGAGAGGGGCATCACCGGCCGTCACGCATACGGCTGACGCAGCAACACCATCAAGGCCCCCGAGCCGCCCTCGGCGCCACGCGCCTCCACGAAGGCCAGCACTTCCTCCTTCTGTACCAGCCAGCTGCGCACCTTGCCCTTGAGGACCGGCTGCTTGTCCGGCGAGCCGTTGCCCTTGCCGTGAATCACCCGCACGCAGCGCACGCCGCGCCGCACGCAGCGGCGCAGGAATTCGGCCAGCGCTTCGCGCGCCTCGTCGCGGCGCAAGCCGTGCAGGTCGATCCGGTCCTGCGGCACCCATTCGCCGCGCCGCAGCCTGCGGATCACGTCGTTGCCGATGCCGGGGCGGCGGAACGACAGCGTGTCGTCGGTCTCCAGCAGGTTTTCCACGTCGAAGTGATCGGACAGCGAGGCCGCGAGGACCGCCTGGTCGTCGAGCTGGCTTTGCACCGGCACCGGTTCGGGGCGCCGGGCCGGCGGCATCACGCGATTGCGATCCCGCAATGTCTGGACATTGCCGACACTGTTGCGAAACACATTGGCCTCCAGGGCCGCCTGGCGCGCCGCTTCCTCTGCGGCCAGGCGCTCGGCCTCCCGACGCTCGGCATCGGCCTTCATCTGATCGCGCAGGCGCGCCAGATCGTCGAGGCCAAGGCGGGTACGGGCGGGAGTCGGGGAGGAACCGGCAGGGCGGCCGGATTTGCTGGCACCGTGCTTCATGATGGGAAAGCAGAACCGCCGCGTGGCGGCGGGCAAGACCGTGAAACCGGCAAGGTAACACGATCCGGCACCGAAGGTGGCTCGCCTGGCGGCGAGCCGGAAAGACCTTACTTCAGCGCTTCGACGTAGCGCTGCGCGTCGAGCGCGGCCATGCAGCCGGTGCCCGCGCTGGTGATGGCCTGGCGATAGACGTGATCCTGCACGTCGCCGGCGGCGAACACGCCCGGGATGTTGGTGGCCGTGGCGTCGCCGGACAGGCCGCTCTTGGTCACGATATAGCCGTTGTTCATCTCCAGCTGGCCGACGAACAGGTCGGTGTTCGGCTTGTGGCCGATCGCGACGAACACGCCCGCCAGCTTGCGCTCCTCGGTGGTGCCGCTCTGCACATTGCGGATGCGCACGCCGGTCACGCCCGACTCGTCGCCCAGCACCTCGTCCAGCACGGTGTTCCAGACGATTTCGACGCGGCCTTCCTTCTCGCGCGCCAGCAGGCGATCGACCAGGATCGGCTCGGCGCGGAACTTGTCGCGGCGATGGATCACGGTGACCTTGCTGGCGATATGCGACAGATACAGGGCCTCTTCGACTGCGGTATTGCCGCCGCCGATCACCGCGACTTCCTGGTTCTTGTAGAAGAAGCCGTCGCAGGTCGCGCAGGCCGACACGCCGCGGCCCATGAAGTTTTCTTCGGAGGGCAGGCCCAGGTACTGCGCCGAGGCGCCGGTGGCGATGATCAGCGCGTCGCAGGTGTACTCGCCGGCGTCGCCGACCAGGCGGATCGGGCGCTCGGTCAGCCTGGCCGTATGGATATGGTCGAAGATGATTTCGGTCTTGAAGCGCTCGGCATGCTCCAGGAAGCGCTGCATCAGCTCGGGGCCCTGCACGCCATTCGGATCGGCCGGCCAGTTCTCCACGTCGGTGGTGGTCATCAGCTGACCGCCCTGGGCCAGGCCGGTGATCAGCACCGGCTCCAGATTGGCGCGCGCCGCGTAGACGGCGGCGGTGTAGCCGGCGGGACCGGAACCGAGAATCAGCACTTTCGCGTGTTTGGCCATGATGCGTTCCTGTGGCCGGCGTGCGCGGCGCGCCGGCATGGGTATCGAAAACCCGCATTATAAGTGGACCGGCGTTGGCGCATTGTTGCAAATTCCAATGGCGGCGATAGCCTGCGGCGGGGGTAAAATGCGGCCACCGCAATTCCTCCCGGCGCCGCGGCGCGCCGCGATCTTCAACGACGCATGGCCAGAACCACCACGACCACCCGCACCGATCCTTCCGTCCTGCCTTCCCGCATCGGCAAGCTGTTGGGAGAAGTGCGCTGGTTCCTGCTGCTGGCCGCGACGCTGGCATTCCTGTGCATCCTGGCGAGCTACAGCAAGGCCGACCCCGGCTGGTCGCACGCGAACCAGGTGGCGCAGATCCACAACCTGGGCGGCCGTGTCGGCGCGTGGATCGCCGACGTGCTGTTCTTCGTCTTCGGCTTTTCCGCCTACTGGCTGGGCGTGCTGCTGGTGCGCCGCTGCTGGCGCGGCTGGCGCGTGCTGACCGCCGAATTCCCCGATCAGGCCGCAGAGGCGCGCCAAGGCGTGGTGATCAGCTGGATCGGCTTCGGCCTGACGCTGGCCGCGAGCATGGGGCTCGAAGCGGTCCGCATGTATCCGCTGCGCGAGGCGCTGCCGCGCGCGCCCGGCGGCGTGCTGGGCGATCTGCTCGGCGGCTGGCTGCAGACCGCGTTGGGCTTCACCGGCGCCACGCTGTTGCTGCTGCTGATGCTGGCGATCGGCCTGTCGCTGTTCTTCCATTTCTCGTGGCTGTCGGTCTGCGAGAAGGTCGGCGGCTTCGTCGAGACCGCCTTCCTCGGCTTCAAGGCGCGCCGCGAGAGCAAGCAGGACCGCATCATCGGCGAGGCCGCCAAGGTCGAGCGCACCGAGACCGTCGAGGTCCAGCGCGTGCGCATCGAGGAGGCGGCGCCGGTGCAGATCGTGCGGCCCCAGGCGGTGCCCAAGCACGAGCGGGTCGAGCGCGAGAAGCAGCAGCCGCTGTTCGCGGATCTGCAGGATGCCGATCTGCCGCCACTGTCGCTGCTCGATCCGGTGCCGGCCTCGCAGGAGACCGTCAGCGCCGAGACGCTGGAATTCACCTCGCGCCTGATTGAGAAGAAGCTCAAGGATTTCGGCGTCGAGGTCAAGGTCGTGGCTGCCTATCCGGGCCCGGTGATCACCCGCTACGAAATCGAGCCGGCCACCGGCGTCAAGGGCAGCCAGATCGTCAATCTGGCGAAGGACCTGGCGCGCTCGCTGTCGCTGGTGTCGATTCGCGTGGTCGAGACCATCCCGGGCAAGAACTACATGGGCCTGGAGCTGCCGAATCCGAAGCGTCAGGCGGTGCGCCTGGGCGAGATCCTCGGCTCGCAGGTCTACAACGAGAGTGCCTCGCAGCTGACGCTGGCCCTCGGCAAGGACATCGCGGGCAAGCCGGTGGTCGCCGATCTGGCGCGCATGCCGCACTGCCTGGTTGCCGGTACCACGGGCTCGGGCAAGTCGGTCGGCATCAATGCGATGATCCTGTCGCTGCTGTACAAGGCCAAGGCCGACAGCGTGCGGCTGATCCTGATCGATCCGAAGATGCTGGAAATGAGCATCTACGAGGGCATCCCCCATCTGCTGTGCCCGGTCGTCACCGACATGCGCCAGGCCGGCAATGCGCTGAACTGGGCGGTCGGCGAAATGGAACGCCGCTACAAGCTGATGAGCAAGATGGGCGTGCGCAATCTGGCCGGCTACAACAAGAAGATCGACGAGGCCGCGGCGCGCGAGGAAAAGATTCCCAATCCGTTCAGCCTGACGCCCGATGCGCCGGAGCCGCTCGACAAGCTGCCGATGATCGTGATCGTCATCGACGAGCTCGCCGACCTGATGATGGTGGTCGGCAAGAAGGTCGAGGAGCTGATCGCGCGGATCGCGCAGAAGGCGCGTGCGGCCGGCATTCACCTGATCCTGGCGACGCAGCGGCCCTCGGTCGATGTGATCACCGGCCTGATCAAGGCCAACGTGCCGACGCGGATCTCGTTCCAGGTCAGCAGCAAGATCGACTCGCGCACGATCCTGGACCAGCAGGGCGCCGAGGCGCTGCTCGGCATGGGCGACATGCTGTATCTCGCCCCCGGCACCGGCCTGCCGGTGCGCGTGCACGGCGCCTTCGTCTCGGACGACGAAGTCCACCGCGTGGTCGACCGGCTGAAGGAAGCCGGCGAGCCGAACTATATCGAGGGGATTCTCGAGGGCGGTCTGGTCGACGGCGAGATCGGTGTCGATGGGCTCGGCGGCGGTGCCGGCATCGGCGGTGGCGGCGAGGCCGACCCGCTGTACGATCAGGCGGTCGAGGTGGTGCTGAAGAATCGCCGCGCGTCGATCTCGCTGGTGCAGCGCCATCTGCGCATCGGCTACAACCGCGCCGCGCGCCTGCTCGAGGATATGGAGAAGGCGGGGCTGGTGTCGGCGATGTCGGGCAACGGCAACCGCGACATCCTGGCGCCGGCCGGTGGCGCGCGGGAAGAATAGCGCCTGAGCAATGGCGTCTCTGGAATGGTGCGTGCGGCAGCGCGCGCCGGCCGGCCGGTAATATGCCGTTACGCGTGTCACGCTTGCTGACGCATGCGGGCGGAATCCCGCACCGGTCCTCGGCTCTAATCGAACAGTTACCCAACACAAGGATCGATTGCATGCCTCATCGCGTAATGGCGTCCACCCTTGCCGCCGTCGGCGCCGCCGCCACCCTGGCATGGGCCGCGCTGGCCCCGGCCACCGCGCAAGCGGCCGCCACCGATCAGCTGAAGACCTTCGTCACCACCGTCAAGAGCGCGCGCGGCGAGTTCACCCAACGTCAGGTCAAGGGCGCGGGCGAAGCGATGCGCGTCACCGGCACCTCCAGCGGCACCTTCGTGTTTTCGCGTCCCGGCAAGTTCGCCTGGCGCTATACCAAGCCCTATGAGCAGTTGCTGCAGGCCGACGGCCAGACGCTCTACATCTACGACAAGGATCTGAACCAGGTCACCGAGCGCAAGCTCGATGCCGCGCTGGGCTCGAGCCCGGCGGCGATCCTGTTCGGCAGCAACGATCTGGAGAAGAGCTTCGTCATCAAGGACGGCCCGACCCGCGACGGCATCGAATGGCTGGAGATGACGCCCAAGGCCAAGGACACCCAGTTCGAACGGATCGGCATCGGCTTCAAGGGCGGCAATCTGGAAGCGATGGAGCTGCGCGACGCCTTCGGCAATACCACGCTGCTGACCTTTTCGGCGATGCAAAAGAACCCGTCGCTGCCCGCCGACACCTTTCGCTTCAGCGTCCCCAAGGGCGCTGACGTGATCCGCCAATGAGGCCCGCCACTGTGCGAGGCGCGGCGCTGGCCACCGCGCTGACTGCGCTGCTGGCCACGGGCGCCTGCACTGGCGTCAAGACGGCGGCGGCGAACCGGCAGTTCGACATCGATGCCTTTCTGCGCGCCCCCGACACCACGCTGGCGGAGGTGCTGACCCACCCGGATTTCCTTGCCGCCACTGCAGCCTCGGCCCGCGACTGCGCGACCATGCTGCAGTCCGAGCGCAGCGGCGTGCTGGAGGAGCTGCCCGGCGCCGCGCGCGGCGACGCCTGGCTGCTGCGGCCGACCGGCCAGCCCGGCCGGGTCTGGCTGGTGACGCAGAAGCGCGGCGGCGAACGCGGTTGCCACGGCCCGCTGCCCGCCGATGCGATGGGCGAGCTGGTGTCGCGCGCCAGCGGCTGAGGACGCCGCCGGTCTTCGCTGCAATTTCGCAGCAACTTCGCGGCAACTTCGCCGCGACATCGGCAGGCGACTCCACCGCCCTGTGGCGACGGTTCCACGCGGGGAAACCGACATTGACGCCGAAAACGGGAATCATTATTGTTTGCGCTCGCCCGCTGGCATCTGGCCAGCGGCGCAACCGCAAAGCCCGGAGGAGTCCATGTACGTGTTTCGTCGTCTGCTGCCCGGTGCGGCAGTTCTCGCCATGGCGGCCAGTGCCGCGTCGATTCCCCTGGCCGCGATGGCCCAGGGCTCCCAGGAAAAGGTGCTGAACCTCTATACGGCCCGGCATTATCAGACCGACGAGGCGCTGTACAGCAACTTCACCAAACAGACCGGCATCAAGATCAACCGCATCGAGGGCCAGGAAGACCCGCTGCTCGAGCGGATCAAGAGCGAGGGCGCCAACAGCCCCGCCGATGTCTTCATCACCGTCGATATCGGCCGGCTGTGGCGCGCCCAGCAGGCCGGCGTGTTCGCGCCGGTCAAGTCGAAGGTGCTCGAATCGCGCATCCCCGCCAACTTTCGCGATCCCAACGGCGAATGGTTCGGCTTCTCGGCGCGCGCCCGCGTGATCGCCTACAACAAGGACACCGTCAAGCCGGGCGACATCAAGACCTATGAGGACCTGGCCGACCCGAAGTGGAAGGGCAAGCTGTGCACCCGTTCCAGCGGCCACGTCTACAACCTGTCGCTGATCTCCAGCCTGATCGCGCATGACGGCGAAGCGAAGACCGAGCGCTGGGCGCAGGGCGTCGTCGCCAACCTGGCGCGCACGCCGAAGGGCGGCGACACCGACCAGCTCAAGGCCGTCGCTGCCGGAGAATGCGACCTCGCCATCTCCAACACCTACTACATCGCACGGCTGCTGAAGTCGACCAAGCCGGAGGACAAGGCGGTGGCCGACAAGCTCGGCGTGGTCTGGCCGAACCAGGACAGCCAGGGCGTGCACATGAACATTTCGGGCGGCGGCATGCTCAAGCACGCGCCGAACAAGGAATCGGCGGTCAAGTTCCTGGAGTACCTTGCCAGCGACGAGGCGCAGGCCTACTTCGCCAACGGCAACAACGAATGGCCGGTGGTGCCGAGCGTCAAGGTCGCCAACCCGGCGCTGGAAGCGCTGGGCAGCTTCAAGGCCGACAGGATCAACGTGGCCGAGCTCGGCAAATATCAGCCGGTCGCGCAGAAGCTGGCCGACAAGGCCGGCTTCAAGTGATCGCCGGCTGAAGGGCGCAGCCGGCACCGGTCCTTACGACGGATCGCCGCCGGCGGTGTCCACGCCCATCGGGCCGGCCCCGGTGGCGGCGCTGGCGGTGCTCGCAGTCTCCGCGAACGCCGCCTTGCCGTCCGGGCCCTCGACGCGGCGAAAGGTCAGCTTCGTGCTGCTCGACAAGGCGCGCCTGGCCATCCGGCGCTGCAGTTCCCGCCGCGCCAGATTCATCTGACCCACCGTACCGCTGCCGTACGGCTCCTGATTCAGCGCGGCGAAGGTCGCCAGCGTCGCCCGCAGGGCCGCCAGCGCAGCCTGCGCATCCTTCTTCAGCAAGGCATCGAGCGCCTGGCGCGCGCGCACCTGCGCCTGCAGCAGCGCATCTCCCGGATTGGACTTGGCGCGCACCGCGTCCTGCGGCAGTTGCACACTGCCCGCCAGCCGGCGCAGCCCGGCGCGCACCAGGCCGCCGTCCATCGCCGCTTCCTGCATCACCCAGACCGCATCGTGGCGTAGCCACGGCTCGGGATCGGTCAGCCGGCGCAACAGCGCCGACTGCAATCCCGGCACGTCGAAACGGCCGGTGCGGCGGATCGCATTGATGGCGATGCGGCGCAGCTGCGGATGCTGATCGTCGAACAGTTCCTGCACCACCCGCTCGGCAATGCCTTCCTTGACCACCAGCTCGGCGAGCTCGGTGGCGAAGCCGATCTCCTGCACTGCCGTCAGCTTGTTCTGGCTGGCCAGCCGCGACATCTTGAAGACCAGCATCCGGTAACGAATTTGCATACGACTCCCGCCCATCGTGTTCGAGGAAACCGGGCCGGCTTGCGCGGCCCAGCTTGGCATTCACGGGATATCGGCGGAAATCGGGCGGGCTTTAGTTCGACATGGAGGGCGGGTCAGCGCGCCTGCACCCCAAGCAGGTACGCTGCCAACCGCCTGCGCGCGCTCGCTCAGTCCTGCGCGCTGCGGCGGATCTGCCGCGACAGCACGATCACCGGAATCAGCCCGACCAGCACGATCACCAGCGAGGCGGTGGCTGCCTCGGCCAGCCGCTCGTCGGCGGCGAGGTTGTAGGCCTGCACGGCCAGCGTGTCGAAATTGAAGGGGCGCATCACGAAGGTCGCCGGCAATTCCTTCATCACGTCGACGAAGACGATCAGCGCCGCCGTCAGCAGGCTGCCGCGCAGCATCGGCAGATGCACGCGGCGCAGCGTCGCGGCGGGGCCGTGGCCGAGGCTGCGGGCGGCCGTGTCCATGCTGGGCGTGATCTTCGCCAGCCCGGCATTGACGGTTTGCAGCGCGACGCCGAGAAAGCGCACCAGATAGGCGTAGACCAGTGCGGCAATGCCTCCCGTCAGCAGCAGCCCTGGCGAGACGCCGGTCAGTTGCTGGACCCATCCCGCGATCGCATTGTCGAGCCGCGCCACCGGCACCAGCACGCCGACCGCGATCACCGAGCCCGGCAGCGCATAGCCCATGCCGCAGAGCCGGAGCAGCGCCCGCATCGGCCAGCCGCGGCCGAGCCGGCCGGCATAGCCGATCGCCAGCGCGATCAGCACCGCGGCCAGTGCGGTGACGCTGGCCAGCACGAAGCTGTTGCGCACCAGGCCGACGAAGCGCGGGCCGAACTGCGCATCGCCGTCGGTAAAGGCCATCTCGAGCAGCATCAGCGCCGGGACCAGGAAGCCCAGCAGCACCGGCGTCGCGCAGACCGCCAGCGCAGTCCAGCCGCGCCAGCCGGTCAGCCGATAGGTGGACACGCGCCGCTGGCCGCCATGCACGCGCGCCCGGCCGCGCGAGATCCGCTCGGCCACCAGGATCGCGATCACGAAGGCCAGCATGCAGGCCGACAGCTGCGCGGCGGCGCTCTTGTCGCCGAGCGAGAACCAGGCGCGGTAGATCCCGGTCGAGAAGGTGGGGATGGCGAAATAGGCGACGGTGCCGAAGTCCGCCAGCGTTTCCATCAGCGCCAGTGCGGTGCCGGCCGCGATGCCGGGACGCGCCAGCGGCAGCACGACGCGCAGCACGCTGCGCCACGGTCCATGGCCGAGCAGGCGGGCCGCCTCCAGCGTGTTCAGCGTCTGCTGCAGGAAGGCGGCGCGCGCGGTCAGGTAGACGTAGGGATAAAGCACCAGCGAGAACAGCACGATCGCGCCGCCAAGCGTGCGCACGTCCGGAAACCAGTAATCGCGGGCGCCCCAACCGGTCAGCGCGCGCAGCGCGGTCTGCACCGGCCCGGCGAACTGCAGTGCGTCGGTATAGGCGTAGGCGATCACATAGGCGGGCATCGCCAGCGGCAGCACCAGCGCCCACTCCATCAGGCCCCGGCCGGGGAAGCGGTAGGTGCAGACCAGCCACGCGGTCGGCACGCCGAGCAGCAGCACGCCGACGGCGACGCCGGCCAGCAGCCACAGCGTGTTCGCGATGTACTCGCCGAGCACGGTGTCGACCAGGTGGTGCCAGGTCTCGGTGCTCGGGCTCAGCAGGCTGGATGCCACCACCAGGATCGGCACGGCGATCAGCAGGGCGACCAGCCCCGCCGCCAGCGACAAGGGATGGATTGCCATCGGCCACCGTCCACGCGGTGCCGCGCGAGCGTGGTCGTTATCGGGCAATCGGACGGGCTGGAGCAGGGACATGCGCGACGTTCGGCCAGGGAGGTGCCGCGGACGGCGCGGCTGGGGCATTCTATCAATCGCCGCTCCGGCGTTGCTGATACTTATAATGATTCGCATGTCCGCCTTCGATCTCGATACCGGCCTGGCCACGGCCGCTACCACCCCGGTTGCCTCGCCCCGGTCCGACGCCGTCCCTGCCTCGATTGGCCAACCGGCCGACCTCGTGCTGGAGGTCGAGCACATCCGCCACGGCTTCGACAGCCAGATCGTCATCGACGACCTGTCGTTCTCGCTGGCGCGCGGCAGCATCGGCTGCCTGCTGGGCCCCAGCGGCTGCGGCAAGACCACCGTGCTGCGGGCCATCGCCGGTTTCGAGCCGCTGCGGGGCGGGCGGATCGTGCTGGACGGACAACTGGTCTCGGCACCGGGCATGGCGGTGCCGCCCGAACGCCGGCGCGTCGGCATGGTGTTTCAGGACTACGCGCTGTTTCCGCATCTGAGCGTGGCCGACAACATCGCCTTCGGCCTGCATCGGGAAAGCCGGCAGTCCCGCCGGGAGCGCGTCGCCGAAGTGCTGGAGCTGGTGGGCCTTGCCGGTGCCGGCGCGCGCTTCCCGCACGAGTTGTCCGGCGGCCAGCAGCAGCGCGTGGCGCTCGCCCGGGCGCTGGCGCCGCGGCCCGAGCTGCTGCTGCTCGACGAGCCGTTCTCCAATCTCGACGTCGACCTGCGCGAGCGCCTGAGCCTGGAGGTGCGCGCGATCCTGAAGGCGCAGGGCGCGACCGCGATCCTCGTCACGCACGATCAGCTCGAAGCCTTCGCGATGGCCGACGAGATCGGCGTGATGCACGCCGGTGCGATCGAGCAGTGGGGCACGGCGCATCAGCTCTATCACCAGCCCGCCACGCGCTTCGTCGGCGATTTCATCGGGCAGGGCGTGTTGATGCCGGCGCGCGTGACGGCACCGGGCCAGGTCGATTGCGAGCTCGGCACGCTGCACAGCCGCGATGGACTGGGACTGGCGCCGGGCGTCGATGAAGTGGATGTGCTGATCCGCCCCGACGACATCCTGCACGACGATGCCAGCGCCCTGCGCGCGCAGATCCTGCACAAGGCCTTCCGCGGCGCCGAGATCCTGTACACGCTGCGCCTGGCGAGCGGCGGCAAGGTGCTGTCGCTGGCGCCGTCGCACCACGACCACGGCGTCGGCGACTGGATCGGCATCCGCGTCGAGGTCGACGACCTGGTCGCGTTTCCGCGCTAACGCGAGTCGCGCGGCCTGCAGGCGTCGCCGCGCAAGGATGCACTACACTGGCGCTTTGGCCGGCCGCGCCGCCTTCGCAGAAGGCTGTATCGACATCCACGCGCGCCGCTCGCACCGAAACCCAAGGCTTGA
Organism: Cupriavidus gilardii; assembly: GCF_013314895.1. GTDB lineage: Bacteria > Pseudomonadota > Gammaproteobacteria > Burkholderiales > Burkholderiaceae > Cupriavidus > Cupriavidus gilardii_C. The sequence goes on from NZ_JABTYE010000022.1 coordinate 48,223, forward strand.
CCACCGTGCCGGACACGCTGTTTTCCGAACCCTCCGACGCTTCCCGACAACCGCTGGCCGAGCGCCTGCGCCCGCGCAATATCGACGAGGTCATTGGCCAGCAGCATCTGCTCGGCCCCGGCAAGCCGCTGCGCGTGGCGTTCGAATCCGGCGAACCGCATTCGATGATCCTGTGGGGCCCGCCCGGGGTCGGCAAGACTACGCTGGCGCGGCTGATGGCCGATGCCTTCGATGCCGAGTTCATCGCGCTGTCCGCCGTGCTGTCCGGCGTCAAGGACATCCGCGAGGCGGTCGAGCGCGCCGAGCAATATCGCGCGCACGGGCGCCGCACGCTGGTGTTCGTCGACGAGGTCCACCGCTTCAACAAGAGCCAGCAGGACGCCTTTCTGCCGCATGTGGAAAGCGGGCTGTTCACCTTCATCGGCGCGACCACCGAGAACCCGTCGTTCGAGGTCAACGGCGCCTTGCTCTCGCGTGCCGCGGTCTATGTCCTCAAGAGCCTGGACGACGCCGAACTGCGCCAGCTCGCGCTGCGCGCCAGCGACGCGCTGGGCGGCGTAGCCTGGGACGACGAGGCGCTGCAGCTGATCGTGGCGTCAGCCGACGGCGATGGGCGCAAGCTGCTGAACAATATCGAGATCGTCGCGCGGGCCGCGCGCACCGCCGGCGCGCAGACGATCGACAAGGCGCTGCTCGGCAGCGCGCTGTCGGAGAACCTGCGCCGCTTCGACAAGGGCGGCGATGCGTTCTACGACCAGATCAGCGCGCTGCACAAGTCGGTGCGCGGCTCCGACCCCGACGCGGCGCTGTACTGGTTCTGCCGCATGCTCGACGGCGGTGCCGACCCGCGCTATCTGGCACGCCGGATCGTGCGGATGGCGTGGGAGGACATCGGCCTGGCCGATCCCCGCGCCGCGCGCATGACGCTGGATGCAGCCGAGACCTACGAACGGCTGGGCTCTCCCGAGGGCGAACTGGCGCTGGCGCAGGCGCTGATCTATCTGGCCGTCGCGCCCAAGTCCAACGCCGGCTACAACGCCTATAACGCCGCGCGCGCCTTCGTCGCCAAGGACAAGTCGCGCGCGGTGCCGGTCCATCTGCGCAACGCGCCGACCAAGCTGATGAAGGAGCTGGGCTACGGCCATGCCTACCGCTATGCGCACGACGAGCCCGAGGCCTATGCCGCCGGCGAACACTATTTCCCCGACGACCTGAAGGCGCAGGGCTGGTATCAGCCGACGCCGCGCGGCCTGGAGGGCAAGATCTCCGACAAGCTGCGCCATCTGCGCGAACTCGACCAGGCATGGCATCGCCGCCGCAAGGAGGGCGACAAAGGCTAGCGCATGCGGGACGCAAGGTCCCGGTCCGACCCCGCCGGCCTCAGGCGAACTGCGGTTCGTCGTCTTCCTGCCGGTTGGGGGCAATAGCGGTCGTGCTCCGATCGGCCTGCGTCCGCGCGGCCGTTGCCGCCACGCCACCTTCGCGCAGCGCCGCGCGAAACGCCGTCGGGGTCATGCCGGTTTGCTGGCGGAAGGCCGTCCCAAAGTTCGCCGCGCTGGAGAAGCCGACCTCCTCGGCAATGGCGGTCACGGTCAACGCAGTGTCCGTGAGCAGCCTGCGTGCCACGCGCAAACGTTCCTGGCGCACGAACTCGAATACCGACATGCCGGCGTGCGCGCGAAACGCCCGCGATAGCGTTTTCTCGTGCGTGCCGATCTCGCCTGCGATGCCGGCGAGGCTGTGTGCCTTCGCCAGGTTGGCAACCAGATACCGCTGCGCCGCCCGCGCCAGCACAGCGGCCGCGCTCAGCGGGGCCGTATCGGCATCCTCCGTCGTCCCGTGTCCCGCGCGCAGATGGATCCGTATGCGAGCAAGGACTTCCTCCGGGGCATACGGCTTGGCGATGTAGTCGGCACCGCCGTTGCGCAGTGCGTGCAGCCGCTCCTTCAGATTGCCGCCGCTGCCGAGAAACAGGATCGGGATGGCGGCGATCGCGGGATTGCTCTTCATCAGGCGGCAAGCGCCGAACCCGTCGAGCGTCGGCATCCGGACATCCATCAGGATCACGTCCGGTTCGGCCACGAGTGCCCGCTGGTATGCCTGCATTCCGTCGAACGCCAGGCTGATACGCATTCCGGCCTGGCCGAACAGGGCGAGCAGAGGACGGTGATGGTCCGGCTCGTCGTCGACGATGAGGACATGGGGACCGGATGGGGCCGTGCGATGCATGTTCAGCGATTTGGGGTAAATGGAGTCAACGTCTCTTGCCGTGCCTCACAACGTCAGCCCGATCCAGAGAATGTAAGCAATTGTAAAGGAATGTCCGGGCAACAAAACATTTTGTCCTCGTACCAAAAAGTCAAACATTCGCCACTCTATATAACGGTCCCCGAAGTTTGCATAAGCGGCGTGAACGCCGTCATCTCGCTGGCACGGGTCAGAAATACAAGCGCCAATCGCAACGCCGACAGGCAATCGCGAGCCCGTGCACAGCGCCTTCTTATACGGGGATCTTTCTGTGAATCGCAGCTATCGAGTGGTGTGGAACGCCGTGCTCAACGTCTGGCAGGCGGCGTCGGAGTTGACCAAGGCACAAGGCAAGGGCAAGACCCGCGCGGCTCGCCGAGTGGTGGCACTGGGCGCCGGCGCCCTGGCGTTGTCTGGGGCGCAGGCCGGGACACTGCCCACCGGCGGGCAGATAGTCGGCGGCATCGGCAGCATCGGCCAGGCCGGCAACGCCATGACCGTGCAGCAGGGCAGCGACAAGCTGGCGATCGATTGGCAGAGTTTCTCCATCGGCAAGGACAATCTGGTCCGCTTCGTGCAGCCGGGCGCCGACGCGATCGCGCTGAACCGCGTGCTGGGGCAGGACGTCTCGGTGATTCAGGGCGCGCTGCAGGCCAACGGCAAGGTTTTCCTGGTCAATCCCAACGGCATCCTGTTCACGCCGGGCGCGCAGGTCGATGTCGGCGGCATCCTGGCGTCCACGCTAAAGATCAGCACGCAGGATTTCCTCTCCGGCAACTACCGGTTCAGCGGCGACAGCAACGCCGCGGTGGTCAACCAGGGCAGCATCCGCACCGCGGACGGCGGCCTGGTCGCGCTGATCGCCGCGCGCGTGATCAACGAAGGCAATATTTCCGCCCCGAAGGGCGACGTGCTGCTCGCCGCGGGCAGCAAGGTCAAGCTGGACCTGGGCGGCCCGGTCGCTCTCGAGGTCGAGCAGGGCGCGCTGGACGCACTGATCGAGAACGGCGGCGCGATTCGCGCTGACGCGGGCAACATCCTGCTGACGGCCCGCGCGGCCGAGCAACTGGCCGGCACCGTCATCAACACCACCGGGCTGATCGAGGCGAAGTCGCTCGAGGTCGGCCAGGACGGCACCGTGACCCTGAGCGCCGCGGGTGGCGGCGTCAACGTGGCCGGGACCGTCGACGTGTCGTCGAGCCAGGCCAAGGGCGGCAAGGTCGTGGTGACGGGCACCGACATCGACGTCGCCAGCGGTGCCCGCGTCTCCGCCACCGGCGCCACCGGCGGCGGCGAAATCTATGTCGGCGGCGGCTGGCAGGGCAAGGACCCGGCCATCGCACAGGCCACGAACACCCGGATTGCCCAGGGCGCCGTGCTCGACGCCTCCGCGACCGTCAATGGAAACGGCGGGACCGTCGTGGCGTGGTCCGACATCAGGAACGCCGGCAGCGTCACGCAGGTCGATGGCACGCTGCAGGCGCGCGGCGGCGCGCAGGGCGGCGACGGCGGGCGGATCGAGACCAGCGGGGCGTCGCTGGGCGTGAGCCAGGCCGCCGATGCTTCGGCTGCCAACGGCAAGGGCGGCTTGTGGCTGCTGGACCCGGACGAGGTGACGGTGGCCTCCACCGGCGGGGCGATCGGCGATGCGACCGTCAGCCACGGCGCCATCAACACGGCGCTGGGCGGCGGCACCAACGTCGACATCCACGCGGTCAACAAGATCGACTGGCAGGAAGACTTTCAGGCGACCGTGGCCGCCTCGGGAGCGCGACTGAAGCTGCAGGTCGACAACAATGTCGACGTCGAAAATCTCGATACCGGCATCTTCCTCAACGGAGGCATCGACGCCCGCGGCGCCGGCAATGGCAAGCTCGACGTCGTGCTGGACGGCAACGTCCGCCTCGGCCAGGGCAAGGACATCGGCATCCATTCGAACGGCGGCGACGTGTTGTTTGGCGCCTACGTCGATTCGATTTCCCCGGACAAGGCGCTGGCCGGCAAGCTGCGCATCACGGCTGCCGACGGCACCGTGACGTTCTCCGACATGGTCGGCGGCACCAATCCGCTGGACGCGCTGTACGTCACGACCACCACCAGCGGCAAGACCTACATCAACGGCGCCATCGTCCGGACGCACAACGAGCAGGTCTACGAAAGCCCGGTCGAACTGGGCACCGTGCAGTTCGTCAATCCGGATTTCGAGGATGGCACCAACGGCTGGACGATCGTCGATGGCCGTTTCGTCACCGGCACCACCAAGGTTGACGGCTGGACCTCGCCCACGGATACCACCTACCCCTCGGCGAACAACAGCAACGGCAACAACGGCGACAATCGTGGCAGTGCCACGGGAAGCTATTCGCACGAGGTCGTCGCCGGCAATACCGGCCAGGGCGATGCGCTGAAGCTGACCGTCTCGGGCAACTGCGGCGGCAGCGGTAGCGGCAGCGGATATTGCGTGGTGCGAGGACCGTACGTCGTCAGCGACAGCACGATCGCGCTCGCCAAGGGCGATTCGGTGACGTTCGACTGGACCGCCCAGGCTGGGGCGGGCCAGGATGCCTATGACGTCTTCGGTTACCTGCTGAACGTCAAGACCGGCGAGGCGCAGATCATCCTGAACCGCACCGGCGACTCGGCGACCGGCGGCAGTCCGTGGGGTACGGCGACGGTCACCGCGGACAAGGCCGGCACCTACAAGTTCGTGTTCGTCTCGGGCACCTTCGATTTCACTGGCGGCAACGTCATCGGCGCCAACCTGACGATCGACAACGTCGCGGCGTCGGGCGGTCCGAAGGGCATCCAGGGGTCTTCGATCACCTTCGGCAAGGGCTTGAACGCCACCGACAACAACCTGACGGTGAAGGCCGACGAGATCGACCTCAACGGTCCGGTCGTCGGCAGCGGCAAGCTCGCCTTCGAGACGCTGACCCCCACGACCCACATCGAAGTCGGTGGCGCACGCGCCGACGGTGGCGATTCCACCAGTGACGGCAAGTTGAAGCTGGCCAATGAAGACATCGCCGCATTGGGCGATGGCTTCCAATCCGTACGCATCGGCGACAGCACCATGAAGGGCAATATCTCCATCGTGGAGGACAGCCGCTTCAACGACGATCTGATCATCAATGCGGGAAGCGGCAACATCGCCATCAACGCGGGCCTGACGGTCAAGGACGTGGCAGGTACCGGCAAGGACGATGGCCACAATCCGGTGATCGTGCTGGAGTCGAAGGGCGGCAACGTAACGCAGAACGCAAACGGCGTGCTGGACGCTGGCGGCCTGGTGCTGCTCGGTGATGGCGCGACCCATGACCTGGACAGCGCGGACAACCGCATCGGCACCATTGCCAGCGACACCGGCTCCGTCTCGTATGGCGTGGCGCCGGGGCAGACCTTGACGGTCGGCACGGTGGCGACACGTACCGGCGATACCTACACCGGCATGGTCAACGAGCGGGACACCAGCCTGACGGCCGACGAAATCGACATCGCCGCGACCATCAGCACCCAGCATGGCGGCACGCTGGCACTGAAGCAGAAGACGCCGGGCCTCGACATCCATCTGGGCGGACCGGATACGGAGATCGTCGCCGATGGGGATCCGCTGCGGCTCTCGCAGGCGGACCTGGACAACGTCAAGGACGGCTTCGGCAAGATCGCGATCGGCGACGGCAACACCCGCAACATCACGGTGGATGCCAATACCGGCGTGACGTTGAAGGACGACGTCGCACTGACCGCGGGCGGCAAGTTCGACCTGCAGGGCAACCTGAGCCTGGTCGATCCGCAAGGCAAGGACGAAGACGACACCATCGGCAATGGCCTCGTGCTGACCGTGGATGCTCGCCAGGGGGCCACGCAGGCCGACGGCGCCGTCATCCGGGCCGACGAGCTGGCGCTGCGCGGCGACGGCGAGTTTGCGCTCGGACGCGGCGCTCACGAGGTCAGCGTGATTGCAGCCGATGTCAGCGGCCTGAATTTCACCAGCAGCGCCGGCCTGACGGTGGGCACGGTCGATGGAACGACGGGCATCACGTCCGAGGAAGCCGTCGCGCTGCGCAGCGGCGGTGCGCTGGACATCCAGCAGGGCATCACGGTGACGGCGGGCACGGGGGAAGGCGGTACCGATACCGGTACCCACCATGACGGCGACCGTACCAACGACACCATCACGCTGGAGGCGGCCGGCCCCGTGACGCAGGGCGTCAACGGCAAGCTGGACGCGCATGGCCTCGCGCTCCTCGGCGGCGACGGCATCGATTACGCGCTGGACCGGGCCAATAACCGGATCGACGTGATCGCCAGCGATGCCGGCAAGGTCAATTTCAACAATACCGGGAACAGCGAGGTCGGCACGCTGGCCGGCAAGAAGGCGGACGGCACGTCCTACACGGTGATCGGCGTCGACAACAGCGGCGATGTCAGCATCAAGACCGACGGTGACCTGTTGATCGGCGAGCAGCTGGCTTCGACCGGCAACGTGTTCTTGAATGTCGGTGGCAAGACGACGCAGGACGCCGAAGGCGTGATCAAGGCCAATGGCCTGGCGCTGAGCGGTGGCGATTACGCGCTGAACAACGGTGGCAACATCGTTGGCGACATCGCCAGCAATGCCGGCAAGGTGTCGTTCACGGGCAGTGGCGACCTGAAGGTTGGCACGCTGACCGAGACAGACGGCAATGGCAACGTGCTCCGCAAGGTCATTGGCGTCAACAACACCGGCGACGTCAGCATCAATACCGACGGCAGGCTGACCATCGACGAGCAGCTCGCGTCAAGCGGCAACGTGTTCCTGAACGTCGGTGGCAAGACCACGCAAGACGCAGAAGGCGTGATCAAGGCCAATGGTCTGGCACTGACTGGCGGCGACTACGCGCTGAACAAGGGCGGCAACATCGTCGGCGACATCGCCAGCAATGCCGGCAAGGTGTCGTTCACGGGCAGCGGCGATCTGAAGGTCGGCACGCTGACTGAGACCGATGGCAGCGGCAACGTGGTCCGTACGGTCACCGGCGTCAACAACAGCGGCGACGTCAGCATCGCGACCAACGGCAACCTGTCGATCGGCGAACAACTCGCCACCACCGGCAACGTGTTCCTCGACGTGGCTGGCAAGACCACGCAGGACGTCGAAGGGGTGATCAAGGCCAATGGCCTGGCGCTGACTGGGGGCGACTATGCGCTGAACAACGGTGGCAACATCGTCGGCGACATCGCCAGCAACGCTGGCAAGGTGAGCTTTGCCAACAGCGGCGACCTGAAGGTCGGTACGCTGACCGAGACCGACGGCTATGGCAACGTGGTGCGCGAGATCACCGGCGTCAACAACAGCGGCGACGTCAGCATCGCCACCAACGGCAACCTGTCGATCGGCGAGCAACTGACCTCGATCGGCAACGTGTTCCTGAACGCCGGTGGCAAGACCACCCAGGACGCGGAAGGCGTGATCAAGGCCAATGGTCTGGCTCTGAGCGGTGGCGACTACGCGTTGAACAACGGTGGCAACATCGTCGGCGACATCGCCAGCAACGTCGGCAAGGTGTCGTTCACGGGCAGTGGCGACCTGAAGGTGGGTACGCTGACCGAGACCGATGGCAACGGCAACGTGGTCCGCACGGTCACCGGCGTCAACAACACCGGCGACGTCAGCATCAATACCGCCGGTAGCCTGACCATCGACGAGCAGCTTGCGTCGACCGGCAACGTGTTCCTGAACGTCGGTGGCAAGACGACGCAGGACAGCGAAGGCGTGATCAAGGCCAATGGTCTGGCTCTGACTGGCGGTGACTATGCGCTGAACAACGGTGGCAACATCGTTGGCGACATCGCCAGCAATGCTGGCAAGGTGAGCTTTGCCAATAGCGGCGACCTGAAGGTCGGCACGCTGACCGAGACAGACGGCAACGGCGACGTGGTGCGCAAGGTCATTGGCGTCAACAACACTGGCGATGTCAGCATCAACACCGCCGGCAGCCTGACCATCGACCAGCAGCTCGCGTCGAGCGGCAACGTGTTCCTGAACGTCGGTGGCAAGACCACGCAGGACGCCGAAGGCGTGATCAAGGCCAATGGCCTGGCGCTGACTGGCGGCGACTACGCGCTGAACAACGGTGGCAACATCGTCGGCGACATCGCCAGCAACGCCGGCAAGGTGTCGTTCACGGGCAGTGGCGACCTGAAGGTTGGCACGCTGACCGAGACCGATGGCAACGGCAACGTGGTCCGCAAGGTCACCGGCGTCAACAACAGCGGCGACGTCAGCATCAACACCGCGGGCAATCTGACGATCGACGAGCAGCTCCGGTCGAGCGGCAATGTGTTCCTGAACGTCGGTGGCAAGACCACGCAGGACGCAGAAGGCGTGATCAAGGCCAATGGCCTGGCGCTGACTGGCGGCGACTACGTGCTGAACAACGCCGGCAACATCGTCGGCGACATCGCCAGCAATGCCGGCAAGGTGTCGTTCACGGGCAGTGGTGATCTGAAGGTCGGCACGCTGACCGAGACCGACGGCAACGGCAACGTGGCACGCGAGGTCACCGGCGTCAACAACACCGGCGACGTCAGCATCGCGACCAACGGCAACCTGTCGATCGGCGAGCAGCTGGCGTCGACCGGCAACGTGTTCCTCGACGTGGGCGGCAAGACCACGCAGGACGCGTCGAAGGGCGGCATTCGTGCGGCGGGCCTCGCGCTGAAGGGCGGCGACTTCGATCTGGACGATGGCAGCAACCTCGTCGGCGAGATCGCCAGCCGGTCGCGCGATCTGAGCTTCGCCGGCCAGGGTGACCTGACCATCGGCACGCTGACGGAGTACGCAGTCCGCGATGGCGCGCAGATCGATCAGATCGTTGGCATCGCCAACACCGGCAAGGTTCGTGTGACCACGCCGAACGGCGATATCGCGGTGACGCAAAACGTCGCGACGACCAGCAATGCGTCCGATGCGATCGTGTTGAACGCGGGCGCGGCTCGTGCGGCCGGCGATGCCACCGGCGGCGACGTGATCGTCGCCGCAGGCCGGACGATCGAGGCCGGTGCAGGCGGGCGCGCGGTGATTTACACCGGCAGCGTGGCCGGCAGCGCGGGCGTCGCCGATGTGGTCGGCAGCGGCAGCGGAAAGTTCCGGTACAACAGCTCCGAGACGGAAAGCAACTTCGGCCGTCCGTTGGGCGCGACCGGGACCTACGCGGTCTATCGGGAGCAGCCGAAGATCGTGGTCTCGACCAACGGCCAGACCACCACGCAGAAGATCTACGACGGCAAGCCGGTGTTCGACGGCGGCGGCATGGCGGGCTTCGACGTCAGCGGCCTGGTCAACGGCGATCTGAAGGCGATGCTGGGCGATCCGACGTATCGGACGTCCGGCGTGGCGCCGGGCTCGTACCCGATCGATATCTCGCTGCTCAACGAGCTTGGCTATGCGGTGCAGAACGATCCGAACAACGCGATGCTGACCGTGCGGCCCAGCCAGACCTACGACAGCGCGATCGAAACGATCGGCGCCGTGGTCAGCAATGGCGTGTGGCAGGGCGAAGCCCATGGAGGCCTGGCCGGTCACCGGCGCGACGACGACTATGCCGTCAAGGACTGGGCCAGCTTTGCCGTCACGGGCCTGAACCTGGTGCAGGCGGACGCCCAGTGGCAAGGCGGCACGCCGGGAGCGGGCGGTGCAGCGGGCGCCGGCGGTCGTGCCGCTATCGGCGGCACGGGCAGCGCCAGCGGCGACACCGTGGCGGCCGACACGGGCGCGCGCGATGGCGAAGCAGCCGAACGCCGCGCCGGCCGTCCGGACTGCGTGGCCGGACAGGCCGGCGCCTGCGCCGAGTACGGTCCCCAGCCCGTCTTCGTGGTCAAGGGAGGCGTGCGACTGCCCGAGTAAGGCGGCCGCTGACTATCGCCAGACGACTACCTGACGATCGCTTCGACACGGTTCGTTCCATACCAACATGAAGGGCCGGCATGCCGCGGCATGCCGGCGTCTATTCACAGGTTCCATCCCATGTTTTTCCGCTTCTCCCTTACCGCCATCGCGCTGTCGGTGGCGGCCGTCGCCGCACATGCCCAGACGCTGCCCGACGCGGGCCGCATCCTGCAGGAAATGCCGATTCCCAAGCAGCCACTGCCCGAGCGTCTCGATGTCGAGATCGACAGCACGCTGCCCGAGCCCGACGTCCATGCCGCCGGTCCGCAGGTATTGCTCGAGTCGGTCCGCTTCGAGGGCGCAGAGCATGTCAGCGCCGAGGCATTGCAAGCCGTGGTTGCGCCGGCCCTTGGCAAGCGCTACGACATCAATGGCCTGCAGCGGCTGGCCGTGTATGTCACCCGTTTCTATCGTGAGCAGGGCTATCCGTTTGCCCGCGTCTATCTGCCCGAGCAGCGCATGAGCGACGGCGTGTTGCGCATGGCGGTGATCGAGGGCCGCTATGGCGAGGTCAAGGCGAGCGCCGAAAGCGATTCCAGACTGGCGGCCGATGCCCAGCCTTTCCTGTCCTCGCTGCGATCGGGCGACGTGATCAGCCGCGATGCGCTGGAGCGTGCGGTGCTGATTCTTGCCGACCAACCGGGCATCGACGTGCGCCCGGTGATCCGGCCCGGCGCGGCCATCGGCACCGGCGATCTGGAAGCGCAAGTGGTTCGCACCCGTCCCTGGGACCTGGCTGCGACCTATGACAACTACGGCAACCGCTATTCCGGGCGCAACCGCGTGATGCTGCAAGGCGCCCTGTACAGCCCGTTCCGCTTCGGCGATCAACTCAGCGCCGCCCTGATGGCGACCGACGAGGAACTGTACTTCGGCAGCATCAACTACGCGACGCCGCTGGGCAGCTCGGGGCTGCGAGGCGATATCGGCTTCGCGCATACCGACTACGCGCTGGGCGACCAGTTCGCCGACCTGCGGGCGCGTGGACGCGCGTCGATCTTCAGCGCCGGGCTGTCCTATCCGATCGTCCGCACGAACCGCTTCACCTTGCTCGGCACCGCGCAGTATCAGTTCAAGGACCTGCGCGATTCGTACGAGGCGCTGGACTACCACAGCAAGAAGTCCGTCAACAGCATGGTGCTCGGCATGCGCTTCGATATGCGCGACGGTTTCGGCGGTGGTGGAATTACCTACGGCGCGGTGAACTGGGTGGCCGGTTCGCTCGATATCGACTCGGCGGTTGACCGGCAGATCGATGCGATGAGCGCCCGTACCCAGGGCGGCTTCAACAAGTTCACGCTGGACGTTTCCCGCCTGCAGTCGCTGCCGGCCGGTTTCTCGCTGTATGCGCACGGCTCGATGCAGTTCAGCGACAAGAACCTGGACTCCTCCGAGAGCATCAGCCTGGGCGGCGCCAATGGCGTGCGCGCCTATCCGCAGGGCGAAGGCGTGGGCGACGAAGGCGGTCTGGCCCAGTTCGAACTGCGCTATCGCGCGGGCGATTTCACGCCGTACGCGTTCTGGGATATCGGTACGGTGCGCTACAACCGCAATCCGTGGCAAGCCGCCCAGAACCGCCGTACGCTGTCGGGCGGGGGCCTGGGCGTGCGCTATGCGTATCGTCAGGTGTACGTGGATGGCACGGTCGCGTGGCGCGGCACCGGCGGCGATGCGCAGGCCGATACGCGTCAGCAGGACCCGATGTTCTGGGTCACGGTGCAGTACCGCTTCTGACGCGAAGCCGGGCGCGCCGCGGGCGCGCCCGATGAGGCCCGGGAGCAGGGGCAGGGCCCTGGAGCGGGCGGCGGCGGTCCGGCGCTGCGGCGGTGCAGTAAAATGTGCGATTCGCCCGCGCGTCGGCGCTGTACCTGAGCCGCCGCGCGCGCTGCCGCATTTTCCGACGCCTGTCCCAGATTCCACCGCAATATGCTCGACATCCAGCTGCTCCGCAAAGACCTCGACGCCGTGGCGCAACGCCTCGCCACGCGCGGATTCCAACTCGACCTGGCTGCCTTCCAGGCCCTCGAAAGCGAGCGCAAGCAACTGCAGACCCGCACCGAGGAACTGCAGGCCCGCCGCAATACGCTGTCCAAGCAGATCGGCATGGCCAAGGGCAAGGGCGAGGATGCGTCGGCGCTGATGGCCGAGGTCGGCGGCATCGGCGACACGCTGAAGGAATCGGCGGCGCGGCTCGACGACATCCAGGCCCAGCTGCAGCAGCTGATGCTGTCGCTGCCGAATCTGCCGCACGACAGCGTGCCGGTCGGCAAGGACGAAAACGACAACGTCGAAGTGCGCCGCGTCGGCACGCCGCGCAGCTTCGATTTCCCGGTGCGCGACCACGTCGACGTCGGCGAGCGGCTCGGCCTCGATTTCGAGAGCGCGGCCAAGATCACCGGCTCGCGCTTCGCGGTACTGCGCGGCGGCATCGCGCGCATGCATCGCGCGCTGGTGCAGCTGATGATCGATACCCATACGCTCGAGCACGGCTACACCGAGATGTACGTGCCGTACATCGTCAATGCGGCGTCGATGCGCGGCACCGGCCAGCTGCCCAAGTTCGAGGACGACCTGTTCAAGGTGCCGCGTCAGGTGGGCGGCGAGGGCGCGGACGGCGGCGAGCGGATCGAGAACTACTACCTGATTCCGACCGCCGAGGTCCCGCTGACCAATCTGATGCGCGACGCCATTGCGTCGGCCGACGAGCTGCCGCTGCGCTTCGTCGCCCATACGCCGTGCTTCCGCTCGGAGGCGGGCTCGTACGGCAAGGACACGCGCGGCATGATCCGCCAGCATCAGTTCGACAAGGTCGAGCTGGTCCACATCGTGCGCCCGGAAGAATCGTTCGACGCGCTCGAGCAGCTGACCGGCCATGCCGAGGCGATCCTGAAGAAGCTGGACCTGCCGTTCCGCACCATCGTGCTGTGCACCGGCGACATGGGCTTCGGCAGCACCAAGACGTACGACCTGGAAGTGTGGATCCCCGCGCAGAACACCTATCGCGAAATCAGCTCCTGCTCGAACATGGGTGATTTCCAGGCGCGCCGCATGCAGGCACGCTACCGTGCCGGCCAGGGCAAGCCCGAGCTCGTGCACACGCTGAACGGTTCCGGCCTGGCGGTGGGCCGCACGCTGGTGGCGATCCTCGAGAACTACCAGAACGCCGACGGTTCGGTCACCGTGCCGACCGCGCTGCAGCCGTATCTGGGCGGCCTGACGCGCCTGGAGCCGGAGGCCTGAAGCCGGCGAAGCCGGGAGCAGGAAGTCATGCCAAAAAGGGCGCCAACCCTCTTGCAGTCCGTTTTTGACTTCTCTATAATCTCGGTTTCGCCGCAACGCGACCAGTTCAGGAGAGGTGGCAGAGTGGTCGAATGTACCTGACTCGAAATCAGGCGTACCGGCAACGGTACCGTGGGTTCGAATCCCACCCTCTCCGCCAGTAGTTAGTGCAAAACCCCCGAAGGCCTTGCTTTCGGGGGTTTTTGTTTTGGGCGGTGCTTTCGTCGTCTGAAGCGGCGGGCTGCCTCAATCGATCGATCGGGCCATCAGGCGGCGACCAGTCCTTCAGTGCGGTCACTGAAGACGTCGTCGAGGCATTCGGCCGCACCAAGCCGATCTATCCAGGCTTCAATTTGCGAGGCCTTGGCTGCCGCGATCCGCGACGCGATGTCCGGCGACAGCTGGCCGAAACGCTGACTCAGCACCTTCTGCAGAACGTACGCTTCACCTTCGACCTTGCTGTCCTGCTTCATTTTGTCCAACGACAATACCAGGCTCATATTGACCTCCTTCAGGTTGACCACCTCCGGCAGCAACAGGATCCCGTTGCTCCGACGATGGAGTAGTTGACGCATCCAGATCGAGAAAATCCGGTGCAGTTCGATGTCGCCAGCGATCATCTCGTTCAGTTGATCGACCAGTTCCGGCAAACGATCCAGATCCCCGCGCTCGATCAGGATCACCATGGCCACGCGATTGTTCAGCGCCCGCAGATCGCTGTCCCGATACTGGCTCGTATCGATCAGCAGGTAGGCCAGTTGCGGCTGGAACCTTGCTGCCAACCGGGGAGCGGCAATGACCATCGAGGCCATATCGGTAGGCGCGGTCCACGGTGCTTTTCCCGTGTACATCACCAGCGGCAGCACGGTCGGCAGCTTGCGATCCGCCAGCACGTTCTTGCGGCGGCCAAGGTCCTGATAGAGCAGTCCCATATATTCCATGACGCGGACCGCCATATAGGGGTCGACGGTGCTCTGAAATTCGATCGGCATATAAAGGTAAAGCCGATCGCCATCGGCGCGGACTCGCCAGACGACGTCATTGGCGCGTTGGCGCAGGTTGTCGCCAACGTATTGCGGGGGTATTTTTTCGAGCGTTTCGAAGTCGAGGCTGCGCAGCCAGTCGTTCTGGGTGAACGCGGTGATCAGTTCGCGCACCAGTTCGGGCGTCGAGAACAGCAGCTTGTAGCAAGAGTCGTAGGTCAGAACCATGATCGGCAATACCGTGTTGAGACCTGCGTAGCTTGCCGATCGGCGGACTTGGAAGCTTTTGAAAAATGCACGCACTTTACGTTTCGGCTGGCGGCGCGCGCAGAATGAGAAAAGTCCGCATCGACGCGTCAGCGCCGATGCGGGACTTCCATGCGGACTTCCTGTTGCGAGGAACCGAAAACGCTTACTGGAACGCCTTGTCGTTCGGGTTCGCGAACAGCTCCTTCATCTCGGCCGACAGCGGGTAGTTCATGTTGATGCCGCGCGGCGGGATCGGCGACTGGAACCATTTCTTGTACAGCTGCTCGGCCTTGCCCGACTTCATAAGGTCGGCGATCACGCCGTCGGCCAGCGCCTTGAACTGCGGATCGTCCTTGCGCAGCATGCAGGCGTAGTTTTCCGTCTGCAGCGGCGTGCCGGCCACCGTCCATTCGCCCGGATTCTTGGCCTTGGTCAGTTCGCCGTACAGCAGCGGCTCGTCCATGACAAAGGCGACCGCGCGGCCGGACTCCAGCATCAGGAAGGCCTGGCCGTGATCCTTGGCGCCGGTCAGGTTCATGTTCATCGCCTTCTCGCCGTTCATCTTGACCAGCAGGCGCTCGCCGGTGGTGCCGGCGGTGGTCACCACGTTGCGGCCCTTCAGATCGTCGAAGTCCTTCACGCCCGAGTCCTTGCGCACCAGCATGCGGATGCCGTAGACGAACAGGCTGTTGGTGAAGCCGACCTGCTTCTGGCGCTCGAGGTTGTTGGTGGTCGAGCCGCACTCCAGATCGATGGTGCCGTTCTGCATCAGCGAGATGCGGTTCTGCGAGGTGATCGGAATCATCCGCACCTGCAGGTTCGGCATGTTCAGCTGCGACTTCACCTTGTCGACGATCGCCATCATGATCTCGTGCGAATACCCCATGACCTCGCGGCCATTGGTATAGGAAAACGGGATCGACGATTCGCGATGGCCGAGGGTGATCACGCCGTTCTGCTTGATCTTGGCCAGCGTGTCGTTCTGCTGGGCATGGGCGGCGCCGATGGTGCCGAACGCACCGTAAGCGAGCGCGGCGGTCAGCAGCGCGCCCAGGGCGGAACGCAGCGAACGGCGCGCCTGTCGTGGCGCAGTGCGGGTGGCGGTAGGCAGTTTCATGGTCAGGCTCTCCTTGGTTGTGGAACGGCTCTTGTTGAAACGCAACATCGGGTGGTACTGCTAGCAAGGGCCGTGCAAGCGGCGGCTCGTTGTTCCGCTCTTCTTTTCTATTCGTCCGCCGCTGGCACCGTATCGGCTACGCCAGCGTCGCGCTGTAGTCCGCGGGTTCGACCGCGGGCGGCCGCCCCGCGATCATATCTGCCAGCAGGCTCGCGCTGCCCATTGCCAGCGTAAACCCCAGTCCCCCGTGCCCGATGTTGAGCCACAGGTTACGCAGCCGCGACTGTCCGATCAGTGGCAGACCGCTCGGTGTGGCAGGCCGCAGCCCGGCCCAGGGCTGCAGGTCGGACAAGGGACGGTCGCCGGCAATGCCGCCGAATACCGAGCGGGCTTCGTCCAGCAGCGTCGCCGCCCGGCGTTCGTCGATCCGGGTATCGGGCCGCGTCAGGTCGGCCATGCCGGCCACGCGCAGCGTGTTGCCGATGCGGGCATAGACGATCTTGCGGGCAAAGTCGGTGACGCTGATATGCGGGGCCTGCGCGCCGGTGCCGACGGGCACGGTGATGCTGTACCCCTTCAGCGGCCACAGCGGCGCACGTAGTCCGAGCGGGCGCAGCAGCGTCGCGCTGCCGATGCCGCCAGCCAGCACCACCGCGTCGGCGGCCTCGAAGCCGCCGTCGGTATGCACGCCGCGGGCGGCGTCGCCCTGGCGTTCGATCGCGCGTACCGCGGTGCCGAAGCGCAGCGACACGTTCGGATGCTGGCGCAGCAGATCGGCCAGCCCGACGCAAAAGCGATGGCAGTCGGCCACCTCCTCGCTCGGGGTATGGATGGCGCCGACAATCTGGTCGCGGATGCCGGCCAGCGCCGGCTCGAGCGCCACGCAGGCGTCGCGGTCCAGCGCATGCTGTTCGCTGCCGAGCCCGGCCTGGTAATCCAGCAGCCGGCGCGCCGCGTCGAAGCTGGCGGTGTCGCGGTGGACGATCAGCTTGCCGCGCCGCGCAAAATCGAAGTCGATCTCGTGGCGATCGAGAAAGGCACGCATGCGGTCGCGCGAATGGAACGCCAGCCGCAGCAGCTTGCGCGTCGTCGCATCGCTGCGCGAGGCATTGCAGGCGCCGACGAAGGCGGCCAGCCAGCGCCACTGCGCCGGGTCCAGCCGCGGCCGCCAGCGCAGCGGCGCGTCGCGGCGCAGCAGCCAGCCGGGCACCTTGGCCAGCACGCCGGGACCGGCCAGCGGCGCGACATAGCTGTAGCTGAGCTGCCCGCCGTTGGCGAAGCTGGTCTCCAGCCCGGGACCGTCGCGCCGCTCCAGCACCGTGACCTCATGACCGTCATTGGCCAGTTGCCAGGCGGTGGCCATGCCGACCACGCCGGCGCCGGTGATCACCACCTTCATTGCCGTATCCGTCCCTGCCCATTTGCGATCCGGCAAGGGTAGAGCAGGGCGGCCCGGCTGCCCAATGCGAAGACGTGCCAGAATATGTCTTTCGGCTATACCCTCAGATGGTTCCCGGTTTCCCGGCTTCCCGGCTACCCGGCTTCCCGGATTTCTGCAATTCACCATGCGACTGCGACAAATCGAGGTCTTTCGCGCCGTGATGCTGACCGGCACCGTCAGCGAGGCGGCAAGGCTGCTGCATGTCTCGCAGCCGGTGGTCACGCGCGTGCTGCAGCATGCCGAGGCCTCGCTCGGCTTCCGGCTGTTCGACCGCGCCAAGGGCCGGCTGCGGCCGACGCCCGAGGCCACCGCGCTGTACGGCGATGTCGAGCGGCTATATGGCGAGATCGACCGCGTGCGGCGGGTCTCCGAGAGCCTGCGCCACAAGGGCGCCGGCCGGCTGCGCGTCGCGGCCACGCCGAGCCTGGCGGACCCGCTGCTGGTGCCCGCGCTGCAGCGCTTCTGCGCGCGCCATCCCGACACCCAGGTGCAGGTGCTGACCCACCATACCGACGAAATCGTGCAGGGCCTGCTGCGCAACCAGATCGATATCGGCTTTGCGTTCGCGCCGCCGCCGCACGAGGCGATCGCGGCGCAGACGGTGGCCGAAGGCCGCATGCTGCTGGCGGTGCCGCGCGGCCAGCCGCTGTCTGGCGCGACGCGCCGCACCCCGCTGCCGATGGCGAAGCTGATGGATCGCGCCTTCATCGGCTACGACGACCACAGCTCGCTCGGCCTGATGGTGCGCCAGCTGCTGGCGCGCAATGCGCTGGAGCCGCGTTCGACGTTGGAGGTGCAGACCTACTCGCTGGCGCGCAAGCTGGTCGAGAGCGGGCTGGGGGTGGCGCTGCTCGATCAGTACACCGCGCTGGGCAGCGACCCGCAGGCCGTCTCGCTGCACGAGATCCAGCCGGCGATGGCCTTCGAGATCCAGATGCTGCGCGCCAGCCATCGCGGCATTCCGAGCCTGGCGGACCAGCTGCGCGAGCGCTTTGCCGAAGCGGCGCACGAACTGGCGGGCCAGCTCGACCGGCGCCTGTCCGCGCCGGCGGTGGCCTTCGAACACGCCCTCAAATAGCGGCGCGGATCGCCGGATTCAACGCAGCGTCAGGCTGGCATAGGCGCCGTCGACGAAGCGCACGCGCAGCCGCGGACCGTGCTTGCGCAGGGCGGCGTCGGCCCAGCGCTCGACCTGCTCCATGTGCGCGATATGGCTTTGCTGCGTCTGCGCGGCAGCGGTGGTGTTGAACCAGAACGTAAAGGGCCGCGATTCGGCCTCGGGCGCGCGTGCGCGCTTGTCGGCCGGGCCGACGCGCGCGGCCAGCAAGGCGTCGAGCACCGTCAGTTCCGGATTGGTATGCGCGCCGTTGCCGCAGAACAGGTATTGGTCGGCCGATACCGCTCGGCAGAAGGCCGGCGACATATTGTGCTCGGAGCCGTGATGCTGGACCTTGAGCACATCGACGTGCAGCGCACCGTCGCGCAGCAGATCGGCCTGCTCCAGCCCGGCCAGGATCATGTCGGGATGCGCGTCGCCGGTCAGCAGCACGCGGCGGTTGTCCTCCTCGACCAGCAGCATCAGCGATGCAACATTCGGCGTGGTGACGCCCTGGTACGACGGCGTGCCCTCCCACTCGCGCAGGTCGAACGGATCGTCGGCCCGGCCGCCGGCCATCGCCAGCAGGCCGCTGGCATAGCGGTCGCGAATGGCCTGGGCGCGCAGCCGATTGGCCGGATCGCGCAGCCAGTGATTCCAGCCCTCGCGCAGCCGCTTCAGTTCCGCCGCGGTGGGGCCGAGCACGCGGATGCGCAGCGAACCGAGCGACTGCGCGGGCGCGTCTGGCCGCGCGACGATCAGTTTGCCGGCGGGCGCGGCGGTCAGCGCCGCGGCCTCGCCCAACGGGGCATTCAACGGGATATCGAGCAGATCGGGTTTGACCAGCCGCGACACCCGCAGCGCCTGCGGCACGGAGTTGGCAATGCGCGCGTACTCGCGCCCGAGCATTTCGAGTGGCTCGACATGGCTGGCCCGCAGCGCCCGCGCGCTGGCGGCGAGCAGCGTGTGGATCGGCCCCGCGTTGTCGCCGATCTGATCGCGGAAGGCGTTGTGCCACAGCGCGCCGATTCGCGGCACGCGGCGCGAATCGGGTTTGGCCGGCGGATCGCCGCGCTCGGCGTGGTAGTCGTAGACCTTCCACTCGAGCGCGGCCTCGAGCATCGCCAGCACGCCGCCCAGATGGTCGTCGTCGATATGCGAGACGTAGACCAGATCGAGCATGGCGTCGTCGCGTGCGAGCCGCTCCAGCGACGGTGCGACGAAATCGCGCATCGCGGCGCCGGTGCCGCCGTCGCACAGCATCCGATGGCCCGAGGCCGCCTCGATCAGCAGGCAGTCGCCCTGATAGGACTGGAACAGGCGGATCTTCATGCGCGCCTCCGCGCCGGTGGGTCGCGCCGCTCCCGGCGCTCGTCGAAGGCGCGCGCCTCGGCGATCGCGGCGACCGGGTCGATCAGACCGTAGCCGGCATCGTTGCGCCAGGTGTAGTCGTGCGATGGCAGCGGCCGCGCGGTACGCCGCAGGATGCCCTGGCATTGCGCCGCGGTCAGCGTCGGCTTGGCCGCCAGCATCAACCCGATCACGCCGCAGACATAGGGACTGGCCATGCTGGTGCCTGTCATCGCGACCCAGCCGCCGCCCTCGACGAAGCCGTTGGCCGCCACGATGCCGGTGCCCGGCGCGCAGACATCGGGTTTGTTGCGGCCGTCGCGGGTCGGCCCCTGGCTGCTGGAGATATGGACGCGCGCCTGCGCCACGTCGGCGTTCGCCACGCCGATCACCCAATGTGCGCAGGCCAGCGAATTGATCGAATGCGAATCGACGTTGCTTGCCTCGGCGAAGAACGACGGAAAGCGGTAGGCAGCGAGCTCGCGCCGCCGCTGCAGTTCCATCGGATCGTCGCGCTCGATCCACGCGTGAAAGCGCCCGTCGCGAATCTCGTCGCCGTGCAGCCGCACCTTCCACACGCCGGCCGTGATCGGCGTATAGGCGCGCGCATCGAGGAACGGCGACAGATAGACGCCGATATAGTTGTCGCCGTTGGACGGGTGGTAGAGCTCGTTGTAGACCGACAGCACAGTGCCGTCGGGCAGGCGCCGGTTCTCGATGTACTGCTTCGGCGCGACCTCGTACCACTCGGTCGAGCCGGGCGGCTGCACCGAGACCGTGAAGCGGTCCTGCGCCCCGTACCAGATTTCCAGCTCGTTCTCCGACAGATCGGCGATGCCGTCGCCGACCACGATCCATTCGAGCTCGACGGTCAGGCCGGCGGCCGCAATCCTGCCGCTGGTATGGATGCGGCCCATGATCCAGCCGAAGCGGTCCTCGTCGGTGGGCCGCTCCTGTCCGGCATTGCCGGCCGCGATCGAGATCGCGCGGCCCGGCGTGGCGAGAAACGCGTCGAGCCAGCGGCAGGTGCCGTTGGCACCGTCGTGCGAGCCGCCATTGGTACCCAGGCTGATGTTGATCGACAGCGGCAGGCCCTCGCGCTCGGCCACCGCCAGCAGGTATTCGACCGCATGGACGATGCGCGAGGCGTCGCTGAAGGTCCAGCGGCGCGCGGCATAGTCGTCGCCGGGCGGCTCGACGCTGATCAGCACGCCGGCGATCAGCGCGCCGGGACACAGGCCCTGATTGCCGGCCGCGATGCTGGCCACATGGGTCGCATGCGAGCCGGGCTCCTGCTGGGATTGGCGCTCCAGCTCGGTGGCCGGCGGCCCGCCCTTGCGCGCGGCCTGCAGCGCCGCATTGAGCCGGTCGCGCGTCAGCTCCGCGCCATAGCCGAACGCTTGGGGCGGCGGACGGAAATCGCCACCCTGATCCCAGATCGAGACGAAGCGCGAATTGCCGTCGGCATCGATGAAGTCCGGATGCGAGAAATCGAAGCCGCCCACATCGATGATGCCGATCAGCACGCCGGCGCCGCTTTGCGGCTGCCCGTCGACCGCGACGCGCCGCGGCGTGGGCGCGATCGCGGCGGCGGCCGCCACGTCCGGGTCCGGACCGCGGTCGGGGCGGGGCAGGCGCAGCGACAACGTTTCGCTGCGGTGCACGTAGCGCACGCCGTCGAGCGCGGCCAGCGCCCGCAGCGTGGAGATCGGCACGGTGGCGGCGATGAAATTGCGCCGATGCAGCAGCGGCGTCGCGGGCTGCTGGCCCGGTCGGCGCCGATGGCCCGCTTCGGCCAGCATGCGGTCGATGGCGCGCAGCACATGTTCGGTGTCGTCTGGCGCGCCGGGCTCGCGCGGCTCCGTCTCGACGATCACGTTGATGAAGACGTCGTCGGCCACCGGCATGGCCTGCTGCTTGGGCCGCGTTACGCGGCCGCGATGCACCGTCAGACAGCTGTAATCGCTGAGGCCGGCGGCAAAGCGGTCGCGCTCCTGCTGCTCGACCGTCAGCCGGCGTTCGGCGGGTTCCGGCAGCGCAGGTTTGCGGGTGACCACGCATTGCGAATACTGCGCGCGCAGCTGGTTGACCGGCTCGCTGCCGTTGCTGACCTGTCGCAGCTTCGGATGCAGATGCTGCAGGGGCGGGGTATTGTCGCGTGGCATCGGGGTTCTCTCCTCGTCGCGCTCGCTGCATAGCCTAACGGCTTCGTGCCGGCGCGGCCACTGCAAATTTTTCAAGCGTGAGTTCAGTGCGATTGCGGCGGGGTTGCGGCGTGGCGGCGATCTGCCCGCGCCGCGTTCTATCATGCGCACTGACGCGGTCCCTTGTACTACGACCGGATGACACGGTCGTGGCCGCGATCTACTACGCAAACACGGAACCTGCCCATGCCTGCATTGACGAAGAGATCGAGGACGCGATGGACGAGCTGATCGCCGAGTGGCCCGCCTGGCTGCGCTTCGAGCAGCCCACTCCCGGCCTGCTGATCGGTGCGCTGCTGCTGTTCGTCGTGCTGGCCGTGCTCGGCCTCTGCCTCGTCCGCATCGCGCTGGTACTGATCCATCCCGTGGTGCGGCTGCTCGATTCGCTGCGGCACGTCGCGCACGATGCGCTGCACGCGCGCGCAGGGGATCGCTGGCCGCGGGTGCTGAAACTGCTGGAGCGCGAGGTCGCCGAAATCCTGCTGGTCGCGATCGCGGCTGCGGTGCTGCTTGCCAGCGGCGGCCTGCTGATCTGGCTCGCGGTCGCGGTCGCCGCGGAAACGCCGCTGGTGCGCGTCGACCAGGCGGTATTCGCGTGGCTGCAGCAGGGCCGGCAGGACTGGCTCGACGTCGCGATGACCGCCATCACCGAATTCGGCGGCGCCCGCATCGTGGTGGCGATCGGCATTGCGGTGTTCGGCTGGCTGGCGTGGCGCCGTGCGTGGGCCGCCGCCGTCTATTGGACGATCGCGCTGATCGGCGCGCGTGCCTGCGTGATGGTGCTCAAGTACGGGCTGGCACGCGGGCGGCCGGCCAGCATCTACGGCGGCGTCGAGTCGTTTTCATTTCCGAGCGGACACGCGACCAGCAGCATGGTGACCTACGGCTTCCTGGCCTTTCTGCTGTGCGTGCGGCAGCCCTGGCGCGTGCGCATCCCGGTGCTGGCGGTGACGGCGACCGTGGTGGTGGCGATCGGCCTGTCGCGGCTCTATCTGGGCATGCACTGGCTGTCGGACGTTGTGGCCGGTTACGCGCTGGGCATGGCCTGGATCGTGATGCTGGCGACCGCCTATCTGACGCTGCACGTGCCGGCCAGGCTATCCCCGGCGCCGCTGGCCGGCGTCGCCGCGGCCGCGGCGCTGGCGGCGGGCGCGTGGGTCGCCGTCTATCATCTGCCCCACAACGTGGAGCGCTACCGCGATGCCGCTAAGGCCGTGCCTTCGCTGTCGCCTCCGCCGGCCCCGGCGACCGAGCGGATTCCGGCTCGGCCCGATCGGCCGGCGGAGCGGCCGCCGGCGCCGACTGTGGCGATGCCTGCGGCGACGCCGAGCTGACCGTGCTGCGCGTGCTGCCCGTACCGCCGCCGCCACCGCCACGGCTCGCCGGCAGCCGCGATACCAGCAGCTGGTCGATCTTGTGGTGGTCGATGTCGAGCACCTCGAAGCGGTAGCCGGCGGTCTCGATGAATTCCGACTTCTTCGGGATGCGCTTCAGCGTGTAGATGACCAGCCCGGCCGCGGTATCGACATAGTCCTCGGCGGGCAGCGCCTCGAGGTCCAGCGCCTTCTTCAGGTCGACCAGCGGCGTCACGCCGTCGACCAGCCACGAGTCCTCGTCGCGGCGCACGATCTGCTCGTCCTCGGACGAGTACAGGATGTCGCCCATCAGCGCGCCCACGATATCGTCGAGCGTGACGATGCCGACCACCAGCCCGTATTCGTTCATCACCACCGCGAAGCTCTGGTGCATCTCGCGAAAGCGCGTCATCGCCTCGGACAACGTCAACGTGTCGGGAATCACCAGCACGTTCTTGTCGTAATGCCGCGCCAGGTTGGCGATCGCGGAATCGGCTTCGTCGGCCAGCATCGAGCGCAGGATGTCCTGCGACTCGACAAAACCTTGCACGTCGTCCAGGTCGTGATCGCAGACCGGATATTGCGCGTGCGGATACTTGACCAGCTTGCGCCGCAGGCTGTCGGGGCTCTCGTCCAGCGCCAGGTAGACCACCTCGTCGCGCGGCGTCATGATCGCCGTCACGCTCTTGGAGTCCAGTTCGAACACGTTCTCGATCAGATGGATCTCGTGCTTGAGCAGCACACCGGCCTCGGCGCCGGCATCGACCATGGCCGCGATGTCTTCCGACGTGATCTGCTCGACCGTCTTGGTCGGCAGGCCCAGCAGCCGCAGCGCGGCATCGGCGGCGGCGTTGAACAGCCAGACCAGCGGTTTGAGTACCTTCAGCAGCCACAGCATCGGCCCGATCACCGCCAGCGCGCAGGCCTCGGGGAAGCTCATCGCGATCCGCTTCGGAATCAGGTCGGCGAACTGGATGAACAGCAGCGTGACCACCAGGAAGGAGCCGATATTGGCGGCGCGCTGCGCAACCGTGTCGCTGAAGTAGGGCGACAGCAGCGCGAAGGCAAAGTCGGATAGATGCTTTTCGCCCAGTACGCCGGCGAGGATGGCCACCGTATTGACGCCGATCTGCACGATGGTGAAGAAGTTGCCGGGTTCCTCCTTGAGCAGCATCACCTTGGTCGCGCGCCGGTCGCCACGCTCCGACAGCGTCTGCAGCTTGGTGCGGCGCGCGGCGGTCAGGGCGATCTCGGAGATCGAGAAGAAGGCGCTGATCAGGATCAGCAACAGCAGGATCAGGACGAACATGGCGATGGCGGCAGGGGCCGGTGGCTTGGGGCCGGAGGGGCGCTTCGATGATGGTGCAGGCCGATGCGGACTGTCAATGCGAACGGAACGCCGCCTGGGTCGGCTGTTATATAGCCATTATGAATTGTTATTTTTGATTCGATAGTGGTTGCCTTACTCTGTGCCGGTACGCATGGGGTGCCGAAACGCCGCGGATACGCTGCGGAAGCGCCGTCAGGTGCATGCACTATCATGCCGTCCATCAACTTCGATTGGAGAACTCGATGACCTGGTTTACCGCTGGCTGGATTCGCCCCCTGATCGCGGCCCCGATGCTGGCCCTGGCGATGGCCGGCGCCCATGCCGCCGATCTGCTCGACAGCGTCAAGCAGGCAGGCGTACTGAAGATCGGCCTGGAGGGCACCTATCCGCCGTTCGGCTATCGCGGCGCCAACAATCAGCTCGAAGGCTTCGATGTCGACGTCGCGCGTGCGGTGGCCGGCAAGCTGGGCGTCAAGCCGGAATTCGTCACCACCGAATGGAGCGGCATCATCGCCGGCCTGCAGGCGGGCAAGTTCGACGTGATCGTCAATCAGGTCAACGTGACGCCGCAGCGCAAGCAGGTGCTGGACTTCTCGAAGCCCTACGTCTTCTCGGCCGCGCAGCTGATCCAGCGCAAGGACGACAAGCGCGAGTTCAAGTCGCTGGAGGATCTGAAGGGCAAGCGGCTGGGCGTCAGCCTGGGCAGCAACTACAACGAGCTGGCCAAGTCGGTGGCGGGCATCGACGTCAAGACGTATCCAGGCGCGCCCGAATATCTGCGCGACCTGGCCGCGCAGCGCGTCGATGCCGCGCTGAACGACCGGCTGATGGTCAACTACCTGATCAAGACGTCGAATCTGCCGCTGCGCGCCGGCGCGGTGGTGCAGGGCGGCGATACCGAGGTAGCGATCCCGTTCCGCAAGGACAACCCCAAGTTCGCGCAGGCAATCGACCGCGCGCTGGACGATCTGCGCAAGGACGGCACGCTGACCAAGCTGTCGAACAAGTGGTTTGGCGCGGACGTGACCAAGCCGGTCAAGTAAGCCAGGCCCGCTCGTCCTGGCGTTCGCGGGGGCGACAGACACCAAAGGCAGACGGCAGTGCAATCGCACTGCCGTTTTGTTTTTCAGGGCGCCACTTTATGATTCCGACTTTGCGCGGTCGTTTGCGCCCCCGTTTGCGTTCCTAACCCCGCCCACCATGCCCTCCCTTCAACTGGTAATCGATTCGCTGCCCGTGCTGCTGCAAGGCATGGTGCTGACCATCAAGTTCGCGCTGTCGTCGATGGCCTTCGGGCTGGTGATCGGGCTGGTGGTCGCGCTGATGGGAATCGGCCATAACCGGCTGCTGAAGGCGATCGCGCGCGTCTATGTCAGCGTGATGCGCGGCACGCCGCTGCTGGTGCAGATCTTCGTGGTGTATTACGGCCTGCCGGGCATCGGCATCACGATGGAGCCCACTCCCGCCGGCGTGCTGACGCTGAGCCTGAATGTCGGTGCCTATCTGTCGGAAAGCATGCGCGGCGCGATCCTCGGCATTTCGCGCGGGCAATGGCTGGCGGCCTACAGCCTCGGGCTGACACCGGCGCAGACGCTGCGCTACGTGGTCGGTCCGCAGGCGCTGCGCATCGCGGTGCCGAGCCTGTCGAACAGCCTGATCAGCCTGATCAAGGACACCTCGCTGGTGTCGGTGATCACGGTCACCGAGCTGCTGCGCACCACGCAGGAGCTAATCGCCGCGACCTACCAGCCGCTGCCGCTCTATCTGGCCGCGGCGGCGATCTACTGGGTGTTGAGCACGCTGCTGTCGTTCGTGCAGCGGCTGCTGGAGCGCAGGTTGTCGTTGCCGGGGCGGCATTGAAGGGGCGGTAGGGGAGCGGGCGCTGTTTGCCCTCTCCCCCGGCCCCTCTCCCGCAAGCGGGAGAGGGGAGAACACCGTGCCCGAAAGTTGGAGGTGGCCCCGACCTGCTCCCTCTCCCGCTTGCGGGAGAGGGTTGGGGAGAGGGCAACCAGCGCTGGCACCACCACCGGCGCCCGCCCTCAGCCCGCTTCCGCGATCCGCCTGGCGATGTGGTCCAGCGCTTCCTCGACCTGATCGACCAGGATCAGGCACAGGTCGCCCGGCTGCAGCCGGCCCAGCGCGGTATCGATGGCGAGGAACTCGCCGCGGATCTCGTCGACTGCCTTGGCGCGGGTCGCGCCTTCCAGTCCTTCGCGCAGCAGCGCCAGCACCTCGCCGTCTTCGCGCCCACGCTGACACTGGTCCTGGTACAGCACCACGTCGTCGAACACGCCGCCAAGGATCTGCGTCTGGCGGCGGATGTCCTCGTCGCGGCGGTCGCCGGCGCCGCTGATCACCACCATGCGGCGGCGCGCGGGCATCGTCTCGATCGCGTTGCACAGCGCCTGGATTGCGTCCGGGTTGTGGCCGTAGTCGGCGATCAGCGTGGCGCCGCGGTAGTCGAACAGGTTGAAGCGGCCCGGCGCGCTGGCGGCGTCGCTGACGAAGGTCGCCAGGCCGCGGCGGATCACCGACCAGTCGATGCCCAGCGCCCACGCGGCCGCGGTCGCCGACATCGCGTTCTCGACCTGGAAGCCGATGCTGCCGCCACGCGTCAGCGGAATGTCCTTCAGCGCGATCCGTACCTGGGTATCGCCCTCGGCCGCGACCAGGTCGCCGCCGTCGGTGAACACCACGCGCTTGCCTTGCGCGCGATGCGTCGCCAGCACCGGGTGCTCGGCATCGCGGGCGAAGAAGGTGACCGCGCCAGGACAGGCGTCGGCCATGCGCGCGACCATCGGATCGGCGGCGTTGAGCACCGCCATGCCGTGCGGCGAGACGTTCTGCACGATCACGCTCTTGAGCACTGCCAGGTCTTCCACCGTGCTGATATAGGACAGCCCGAGGTGGTCGCCTTCGCCGACATTGGTCACCACCGCGACATCGCAGCGGTCGAACGCCAGCCCTTCGCGCAGCAGGCCGCCGCGCGCGGTCTCGAAGACCGCCGCGTCGACGTCGGGGTGCATCAGCACGTTGCGCGCGCTGCGCGGGCCGCTGCAGTCGCCGGTGTCGATGCGCTGGCCGTTGATGTAGACGCCGTCGGTGCCGGTCATGCCCATGCGCAGGCCGCTGCCGGCCAGCAGATGCGTGATCAGCCGGACCGTGGTGGTCTTGCCGTTGGTGCCCGACACCGCGACCACCGGAATGCGGCCGTCGTCGCCGTCGGCGAACATGGTCGAGATGATCGCCTCGCCGACCGCGCGGCCCTTGCCGTAGGACGGCTGCAGATGCATGCGCAGGCCCGGCGCGGCATTGACCTCGACGATGCCGCCGGCCTGTTCCTCGAAGGGTTTGAGCACGGTCTCGCAGACCGCATCGACGCCGCAAATGTCGAGGCCGACCATCTGCGCCGCGGCGACCGCGCGTGCCGCCATCTCGGGATGCACGTCGTCGGTGACATCGGTCGCGGTGCCGCCGGTCGACAGATTCGCGTTGTTGCGCAGGATCACGCGCGTGCCCTTGGGCGGCACCGACTCGGCGGTCATCCCCTGCTTGGCCAGCGTGGCCAGCGCGATATCGTCGAAGCGGATCTTGGTCAGCGAGGTCGCATGGCCCTCGCCGCGGCGCGGGTCGCGATTGACCTCGTCGACCAGCTGCCGCACGGTATGCACGCCGTCGCCGATGACCTGCGGCGGATCGCGCCGGGCCGCGGCGACCAGCTGATTGCCGACCACCAGCAGGCGGAAATCGTGCCCGGGGATATAGCGTTCGACGATCACGTCGCTGCTGATCTCGGCCGCGACCTCATAGGCGGCCATCACTTCCTCGCGCGTGCGGATGCGCACCGCGACCCCCTTGCCCTGATTGCCGTCGCGAGGCTTGACCACCACCGGCGCGTCGATTTCCTGCGCGACTTCCCAGGCTTCCTCGGCGCTGGAGACCGAGCGGCCCTGCGGCACCGGCACGCCGGCCGCATGCAGCAGGCTCTTGGTCAGTTCCTTGTCCTGCGCGATCGACTCGGCGACCGCGCTGGTCATGTCGGTTTCCGCGGCCTGGATGCGCCGCTGGCGGCTGCCCCAGCCGAACTGCACCATGCTGCCCTGCGTCAGGCGGCGATAGGGAATGCCGCGTGCGATCGCGGCGTGGACGATCGAGCCGGTGCTCGGTCCGAGGCGCACGTCCTCGTCCAGTTCGCGCAGGCGGGCCAGCGCGCCATCCAGATCGAACGGCGTGTCGTCGCGCGCGGCGATGCACAGCTGCTGCGCGAGATCGAGCGCGAGGCGGCCGACCTCTTCCTCGCTGTACTGGACCACGACCTGATAGGTGCCGGGCTCGACGGTGGGCGAGGTGCGGCTGAAGGTCACCGGGCAACCGGCGGCCGCCTGCAGGCGCAGGGTCGCGCATTCGAGCGCATGGGCCAGCGACGCATCGCCGTGCGCGTCGTCGGGACGCAGCGGGCCGATGTCCGGGAATCGCGCGCGCAGGCGCTCCTCGAAACCCGGCAGGTCCTCGATCGTGCCGGCTTCGTCCGGGCACGCGACGATCGCTTCGATCGCGGTGTGGCGGCACCACAGGTTCGGACCGCGCAGCGCGCGGATGCGAGAGACTTCCATCAATCAGTTTCCTATCGGTCGGCCACCGGCCGGACGGGGCAAGGCCCGCGGCAGGCGACCGTTCAATCCTTCAGCGCTTCAGGGTTTCAGAGCCTCGGAGCCTTGGACCATTGACTATCGATGCCAGCCGATCAACCGCGCCGGGCCGGCTGGCCCAGCCAATGGTGGACCTGGTCCAGCGTGGTGCCGATGTCGGCCTCGTCGGCCTGCAGCACCAGCAGATCGCCTGCCACCAGCTGCGACAGCGCGGCCTCGACGGCCTCGCGCCGGCTGCCTTGATCGATGATCTTGCTGACGCGGCGGCCTTCGTACAGTCCCTTCTTCAGCAGCGCGCGCGCCTCGCTGTCGGGCAGCTTGCGCGCGACGCTGCGGTCTTCGCACAGGAACACGCGATCGAAGGCGGCGCCAAGCGCCTTGCCCTGATCGATCAGATCGACGTCGCGGCGATCGACGCCGGCGCCGAACACCGCCAGCCGCCGCTCCGACGGGAAGCGGTCCAGCGCCTTTGCCAGGGCTTCCAGCGCGGGCGCGTTGTGCGCGTCGTCGACGATCACGGTGGCGCCGTTGCGCTCGAACAGCGTGAAGCGGCCCGGCACGTCGAGCTGGCCGACATCGAAGGTCATCACGCCGGCGCGGATCAGCTCGTGCGAGATGCCCAGCGCCCACGCCGCGGCGACCGCCGCCAGCACGTTCTCGATCTGGAAGCCGACGCGGCCCGCATAGGTCAGCGGAATCGCCGCGACGTCGGCCAGCGGCATTTCGCTGTTGCCGGTGGCCAGCACGATGCGGCCATCGCGCACGTAGACCGCCCGCTTGCCGGCGGCACGGTGCTGCGCGATTGCCGGCAGCTCGGCGCTGCCGCCGAAGAAGATCACGTCGCCGTCGCACAGCTCGGCCATCTCGACCACCAGCGGGTCGCGCGCATTGAGCACCGCGGCGCCGTGCTTGAGCACGACATCGACCTGGGTGCGCAGCACGCTGTACATCTTGTCGGCGTCTTCGATGTAGTAGTGGCCGAGGTGGTCCGGCGTATCGATATTGGTGACCACGCCGACCAGGCAGCGGTCATAGGCCAGGCCCTCGGAGAGCATCGTGCCGCTGTCGTTCTCGAACACGGCGGCCTCGACGGCACGGTTCTTCAGCACGCGGGTGGCGGCCTCCCAGTTGGCGCAGTCGCCGCCCTCCACCAGCCGCCGATCCAGATAGAGTCCATCGCTACAGGCGAGACCCGTATGGCGTCCGGATAGCTGCAGCAGGCGCGCGACCAGCTTGGCCACCACGGTCTTGCCGTTGGTGCCGGTGATGCCAACCACGGGAATGCGGCCGTCGTCGGCCGGCGCGTCGCCGTTCGCCGCCGGCGGGAACAGATGATCGACGATCGCGCGGCCCACCGGGCGCGGTTTGCCCGCCGCCGGCTTCAGGTGCATCAGCAGGCCGGGACCGGCATTGACCTCGACGATCGCGCCGCCCTGTTCGGCCAGCGGGCGCGAGATGTCTTCGGCCACCAGATCGATGCCGGCGATATCGAGTCCGACCACGCGCGCCGCCAGTGCGGCATGCGCGGCAACGCTCGGGTGCACGCGATCCGTGACGTCGAACGCCACGTTGCCGTTGCGCTGGATCAGCACATGACGGCCCTCGGGCGGCACCGACTCGGCGGTAAAGCCCTGGCGCTTCAGTTCGAGGCGGGCGGCCGAGTCCAGCCGCACCTTGTTCAGCGGATGGTCTTCGGTGTTGCCGCGGCGCGGGTCGCAGTTGATCTGCAGGTCGATCAGTTCGTCGATGGTCGACTTGCCGTCGCCGACGACGCTCGCCGATTCGCCCATCGCCGCCGCCACCAGCCGGCCGCCGACCACCAGCAGGCGGTGCTCGTTGCCGGGGACGAAGCGCTCGACGATCACGCCGCTGCCTTCCTCGATGGCCACCGCATAGGCGGTCTGCACTTCCTCTTTGCTGATCAGATTGGTGAACACGCCGCGGCCGTGGTTGCCGTCGTAGGGCTTGACCACCACCGGCACGCCGATCTCTTCGGCGGCCTCCCAGGCGTCGTCGGCGCTGTCCACCAGCCGGCCCTCGGGCACCGGCACCCCGCACGATTCGAGCAGCGACTTGGTCAGGTCCTTGTCGCGCGAAATGCTTTCGGCGATGGCACTGGTGCGGTCGGTCTCGGCGGTCCAGATGCGGCGCTGGCGCGCGCCGTGGCCAAGCTGCACCAGATTGCTGTCGGACAGGCGCAGCGCGGGAATGCGGCGGTCGTCGGCTGCGTAGACGATGCAGGCCGTGCTCGGGCCGAGCCAGTGGCGATCGATCAGGTCGCGCAGTTCGTCCACTGCCGCGTCGACGTCGAAGGCGCGGTCCTCGATCGCGGCCATCACCAGGTCGCGCGCCAGGAACAGCGCGGCGCGGGCCACGCGCTCGTCCCAGGCCGTCACGATCACCTTGTAGACACCCACGATCGGCGTCTCGCGCGCCTTGCCGAAGCCGCCGGGCAGGCCGGCCAGGCTTTGCAGCTCCAGCGTCACGTGCTCCATGATGTGGGCGGGCCACGTGCCTTCCTTCAGCCGCTGCAGGAAGCCGCCCCGTTCGCCGATGCTGCACCGGTGCTCGATCAGCGACGGCAGCCAGGCCGTGAGTCGCTCGTAGAAGCCCGGAATCTTGTTGGAGGGGTACTCCTCCAGTTCTCCGATATCGACCCACGCCTCCAGCACCGGCCCATATGTCCACATATTGGGGCCGCGCAGCGACATGACATCGAATATCTCAATGTCCTTTTTCTTCATTGAATTAGCTTGAGGCATGGGCGATGCGCCCGTGGGGCGGAAGTCTAACCTTTCAGTAACGTTACAGCGTAGACCTGGTTGACTTCCCGACGAAAAAGCGTTTGTGCGCCGCGACAGACGCGCTGCGCCGATGTTGGTTCGATGTGGCTTATGTATACTTGCGCCGCGCTTGCGCCGATCCATCCTGTGACATATCGGCATCCCGGCAGCGCTCGCCATTTTTATTTGTATCAAGACATGTCGTTTCGACCGTCTGCCGACCGCTTGCGCCATGCTCGCGCAGCCCGACAAAACGACGCCTGCTGTGCCGACCATGACCCTAGCCGCTACCCCCGTATCATCGACCTCCACGCTGCCTGACCCCTGGCGCGTCTCGCTGGAGGCCGAACTCGGCCCCCGCCAGGGCGTGCCCGGTGAAACGGTGCTGGCCTGGCTGGAGGTCGATCTCGACCGGCGGCTGCATTTTACAGAAGGCGTGGTGGTTGTCACCGACCGGCGCCTGCTGGCCCGGGAGAACGCGCAGGACGGGCAGGGCGGCTGGCGGCAATGGCCGATCGGCGCCGACCTGACGTTGCACCATGGCGATCATGCCGGGGTCGGCACGCTGGAACTGCAGGACCGCAGCGGCCGGCTGGCGGCCTGGCACTACACGCTCGGCAACAATCCCGCGGCGCTGCGGCTGCTCGACACGTTCAACGCCCAGCGCGACCGGCTCGCCGCCGGCGGGGCCGAGCGCGAGGCGATCGAGGTGGAGGGCGTCTGCCCGACCTGCCGCGCGCCGCTGCCGCCGGGCGAGGACGAATGCCCGCAATGCAGCCGCGAACTGGAGACGCCGCCGTCGACCTGGGCGCTGCTGCGGCTGTGGCGCTTCGCGCGGCCGTACCGGATGCAACTGCTGGCCGGCTTCGTGCTGACGCTGCTGTCCACCGGCGCCACGCTGGTACCGCCGTACCTGACCATGCCACTGATGGACAAGGTGCTGATCCCCTACCAGAACGGCGTGCCGATCGACTACGACCTCGTGCGGCTCTATCTGGGCGGGCTGCTGGGCGCGGCGCTGATCGCATGGAGCCTGGGCTGGGCGCGTACCTATCTGCTGGCGCGGGTGTCCGAGCGGATCGGCGCGGACCTGCGCACGACCACCTATGAGCACCTGCTGAAGCTGTCGCTCGAGTATTTCGGCGGCAAGCGCACCGGCGACCTGATGGCGCGCATCGGCAACGAGAGCGACCGCATCTGCGTCTTCCTGTCGCTGCACCTGCTCGACTTCTTCACCGACGTGCTGATGATCATGATGACCGCGGTCATCCTGATCTCGATCAACCCGTGGCTTGCGCTGGTCACGCTGGTGCCGCTGCCGTTCATTGCCTGGATGATCCATCAGGTCCGCGACCGGCTGCGCCATGGCTTCGAGAAGATCGACCGCAACTGGTCGGAGATCACCAACGTGCTGGCCGACACCATTCCGGGCATCCGCGTGGTCAAGGCCTTCGCGCAGGAGCGCCGCGAGGTCGAACGCTTCCGCGAGGCCAACCGGCACAATCTGGCCATCAACGATCGCGTCAATGCGGTGTGGTCGCTGTTCACGCCGACCGTGACGCTGCTGACCGAGGTGGGCCTGCTGGTGGTCTGGATCTTCGGCATCTGGCAGGTCTCGCGCAACGCCATCACGGTCGGCGTGCTGGTTGCCTTCCTGACCTACATCAGCCGCTTTTACACGCGGCTCGACTCGATGAGCCGGATCGTCTCGGTCACGCAGAAGGCCGCCGCCGGCGCCAAGCGGATCTTCGACATTCTCGACCACGTATCGAGCGTGCCGGAACCGGCGCGGCCCACGGCGCTGCCGCAGGTCAGCGGCGCCATCGAACTGCGCGATATCGGCTTTCGCTACGGCAGCCGCGCGGTGATCCGCGGCCTGGATCTGCAGATCCGTCCCGGCGAGATGATCGGCCTGGTGGGGCATAGCGGTTCGGGCAAGAGCACGCTGGTCAATCTGATCTGCCGCTTCTATGACGTGTCGGAAGGCGCGATCCGCGTCGACGGCGTCGATATCCGTTCGCTGGCGGTGGCCGACTACCGCCGCCATATCGGCCTGGTGCTGCAGGAGCCGTTCCTGTTCTTCGGCACCATCGCCGAGAACATCGCCTATGGGCGCCCCAACGCGACCCGCGCCGAGATCATCGCCGCGGCGCGCGCCGCGCATGCGCACGAGTTCATCCTGCGGCTGCCGCACGGCTACGACTCGCTGGTCGGCGAACGCGGCCAGGCGCTGTCGGGCGGCGAGCGCCAGCGCATCTCGATCGCGCGGGCGCTGCTGATCGATCCGCGCATCCTGATCCTCGACGAAGCAACCTCGTCGGTCGATACCGCCACCGAGAAGGAAATCCAGAAGGCGCTGGACAACCTGGTGCAGGGCCGCACCACCATCGCGATCGCGCACCGGCTGTCGACGCTGCGCAAGGCCGACCGTCTGGTGGTGATGGACCGCGGCCGCATCGTCGAAGTCGGCCCGCACGACGAGCTGATGGCGCGCGAAGGCGCCTACTACAGGCTGTATCAGGCGCAGGCGCGCAATGTCGATACGGATCCGGACGATCCGGTCGAGGTCACGACCGTCGCTCCCCATGTCACGGCCAGCGCCGTCGTCGCGCAATAAGGAAGTCCGATCATGCAAGCAAGCGAATCGACGACTGCAGTCACGTTCCCGTTCACGCTGTCGCGCAATCCTTTCGGCCGTCTCGTGATGACGACTGCGGACGGCGGCGTGCATGAAGGCGTGGTGGCCGTGCGCGCGTTCCCGATCACCGCGCCGGACGACGGCATCGCACTGGTCAGCGCCGATGGCCACGAGCTGGCCTGGATCGAGCGGCTGGAGGATCTGCCGGCCGACACGCGTGCAATCGTGGAGGAAGAGCTGGCCGGGCGCGAGTTCATGCCCGAGATCCGCCGCATCGTCAGCGTGTCGACCTTTGCCACGCCGAGCACCTGGGAGGTGGAAACCGATCGCGGCCGGACGCGGCTGGTGCTGCGCGGCGAGGAGGATATCCGTCGGCTGGCGGGCAGCACGCTGCTGATCTCCGACAGCCACGGCATCCACTATCTGATCCGCAGCCTGCAGTCGCTCGACAAGGCCAGCCGCAAGCTGATCGACCGCTTCCTGTAGCGGTCGGCTGCCACGTCGAGCCGGCCGCTACCGCTGCGGCTCTTGCGCCGCACAAGCGAAATATCCAGATACAAAGCTGCGTTGCCGCCTCGCGCCGCCGGGTGTAACTTGCCATCGCTGTCCCAACCAACAAGGAGATCTCGATGAAGAGGAACCACATGTTGATGGGTTTGCTGGTGGCCGCAGGCGTGCTCGGTTCATCGGTCGGCCTGGCGCAATCCAGCTCCGGCGGCGGCTCGGCCGGCGCCGGCGGGTACGGCGCAGGAGCGGGGGACCAACCCGGGTCCCAGCGGGGCGGCTCGTCCATGGGCGAGCCGCAGACGGGCGGCGCACAATCGGGCGGCTCGCAGCGGGGCGGCTCGCAGATGGGCGGTCCATCGGGACGGACGGCTCAACCCGGCGAGCGCGCCACTCCGTCGGCTATGCCCGGCGGTCCCGGGCCTTCGGCTTCGCCGTATGCCTATGCGCCGGGCCAATGGAAGAAGGGCGATCGCCTGCCGACCGCCTATCGGGACCGTCAGTACGTGATCGACGACTGGCGCTCGTTCCAGCTGGAGCGCCCGCCGAAGGGGCATCAATGGGTCGGCATCGGCAATGAGTTCCTGCTGGTCTCGACCCGCAACGGCACCATCGCCCGCGTCGTTACCGGGCAATAGCGCGCAACGGGTGGGCAACACGTTGGCCCGCCGCACGACGACCCGCGCAGCGTGAGGACGCTGGCGCGGGTTTTTGTTTGGCGCTCGGCCAAAGAAAAAAGGACGTCCGAAGACGTCCTTTTCATTGGCTCGGGGCCCGGCCCCGAACCGGCTTATACCGGCTTAGCGCGAGAAGCGCGAGCGGCCGCCCTGGCCTTGGCCCTGACGCTGGCCGCCGTAGCCGCCACCGTTGCCGCCATGGCGATTGCCAAAGCCGCCGCGATTGCCGTCGCCGAAGCTGCGGGCGCCGTCGCGGCTGTCGCCACGATAGCCGCCGCGATTGCCGTCGCGGTCGCCGAAGCTGCGCTCGGCAGGCTTGCGGTCGCCGAACGGGCGGTCGCCGTATTGACGGTCGCCGAAGCTGCGCTCGCCGAACGGGCGATTGCCGTTGCCGCCAGCGCCGGCGGTGTTGCCGCCGTTGCCGTAGCCGCGCGATTCGCCGCCGCCGAAGCTGCGCGGCGCCTGCTCGCGGTCGCCGCGATAGCCGCCGCTGTTGCCGCCGCCGTTGCCGTAGCCACGCGATTCGCCGCCGCCGAACTTGCGCTCGCCGCCGCGATAGCCGCCACCGCTACCCGGTCGACCGCCGCCGCCCGGCTTGCCGCCGAAACCGGCGCGCGGCTTGGGCGTACGGCGCGGTTCCAGGCCCTCGATCACCGACGCGGTGATGCGATTGTTGGTGAAGCGCTCGATCCGCTTCCACTGGAAGGCATCGTTGTGGTTGACCAGGTTGATCGCCACGCCCGAGCGGCCCGCGCGGCCGGTACGGCCGATACGGTGCACATAGTCCTCGGCCTGCTTGGGCAGATCGAAGTTCACCACGTGGGTGATATCGGGCACGTCGATGCCGCGGGCTGCCACGTCGGTGGCGACCAGCACGCGCAGATTGCCGCGGCGCAGGGCCGTCAGCGTGCGATTGCGCGCGCCCTGGGTCATGTCGCCGTGCAGGGCGCCGGCGGCAAAACCGGTGTCCGACAGACGCTCGGCCAGCGAATCGGCATCGCGCTTGGTGGCGGTGAACACGATCGCCTGCTTCAGCGACGCGTCGCGCAGCAGATGGTCGAGCAGACGCTCCTTGTGCGACATGTCGTCGGTGAAGTGCAGGCGCTGCTCGATATTGCTCTGATCGGCACGCGCCGCCGCGATCTCGATGCGCTGCGGATCACGCAGCTGGCGCGCGGCCAGTTGCGCGATGCGGCCGTCAACCGTGGCCGAGAACATCAGCGTCTGGCGAGTGGCCGGCGTCGCCGCGACGATCGCGTCGATGTCGTCGGAGAAGCCCATGTCCAGCATGCGGTCGGCTTCGTCGAACACCAGCATGTCGAGCTGCGACAGATCGATGCGGCCGGCGTCGATATGGTCGAGCAGACGGCCCGGCGTTGCCACCAGGATGTCCGGCATCTTCGACAGCATCGCCAGCTGCTTCGGATAGGGCATGCCGCCCAGGATGCTCGCGCAGATGATGCGGCGCAGATGGCGGCCGTACTTGGCGGCGGCCTCGGTCACCTGCAGGGCCAGTTCGCGGGTCGGCGTCAGCACCAGCAGCGACGGCTGGGCCGGTGCCGGGCGGGGACGCTTGCCCTTCATCCGCTTGATGGGCTCGTCGGCGCGCGGGCGATTCGGCGCCGGACGCTCGGAAATGCGCTGGATCGCCGGCAGCATGAAGGCCGCGGTCTTGCCCGAGCCGGTCTGGCTCGATACCAGCAGGTCGCGGCCGGCCAGGAAGGCCGGGATCGCTTGTGCCTGCACCGGCGTCGGCACGGTGTAGTTCGCTTCGGCGAGGGCGCGCAGGATCGCGGCGTCCAGGCCGAGCGCGGCGAAGCCGTCGGCTGCCGCGGGCGCTTCCTGCGGGTCGAGGATCGCCTGCAGGCGGTCGAGCGGGCTCGACGCGTTGATGTCGGAAATATCGTTGGCGGAGGCAATAGGCTGCTCCGCACGGAATTCGTGCTGGGTCATGTCGTAAGGGTCTTGATGCATGGCACCCCTGCCATCGGCAAGAGGGTGGGCGCAGTGCAAAGTCTTAAAAAGGCTTCGGCGCCAATCGGAAGGCCGTGACGACAGACTCAGCTGGCAGTACGGCGGCAGGCAGGGGGCAACCGGTGCAAGACCGGAAGCCGGGTCCCTGGCAGGCAAACAGCGACGAGGCTGTTCAACAGGATCGGAGACGAGGCGGCGTCAAGTGAGATGGCGTTCTGGCAAGCGGCGGGTGGTCGAAACAGGTAACAAACGACCGTAGAACCGAGCGACAGAGCTTGAGAGCGGAAGCGGCATCGCCTCTGGCCCGTGGGGCTGGTCGGCGGGTGCACGCTCGCATTGCGAACTCACGGGGCGCATTCTAGCAGAATAAGAAAATTATTGCTGCGCTGCGAAAACATTGGCGGAAAGCGCCTCCGGGCGGACATCGGTATTGTCACCGGCTGCAGGCGAGTCCACGTCTCTTGAATCCCCGAACCCCCGCCCTATACTCGCAGTGTCGACACCACGTGCCGGCACGGATGCGGACACCCTCCCACC
Organism: Cupriavidus gilardii; assembly: GCF_013314895.1. Classification (GTDB taxonomy): domain Bacteria; phylum Pseudomonadota; class Gammaproteobacteria; order Burkholderiales; family Burkholderiaceae; genus Cupriavidus; species Cupriavidus gilardii_C. Next base: position 86,566 of record NZ_JABTYE010000022.1, read on the forward strand.
CGATGGCCGTCTTCAGCGAGTGCCTCGCTGTTCGCCCTCGGCATCTCCGCAATGCACGCCAGCGCCTTCTTCCTCCGACTGTCCGGGTGGTCCGGATGGGCGGCCGCGACATCGGCGGAACCATGAGGAAGAGGACCTGTACCGTGGCTTGTGGCGATGCCGTCAGCGTCGACCCAGACTGCCCGGCCCGTCCGCAGCCAGCCCGCCAGGACATTGGCGGGCTTTTTCTTGGGCGCGATTCTTTGGGCGACTGGTTGGCTCGACCGGTTGGCTTGACTGGTTGGCTTGACCGGTTGGCGTGAGTGGCTCGCGTGACTGGTTGGCCTGACGGCGTGGCTCGCGCGCGAAATCGCACATTCTGGATCGCGGTCCGGACGCTCGCCGCCAAGTGACTTTGCTATACTCCGCCCCTGCCCCGGCCGCTGGCCGGGCGCGCGGTTCACCGGTTCAGCGGTGGCTGCATCCCAGGGCGTCCCGAGCGATGCCCGACTATCCGCTCGCCGTAGTTCAATGGATAGAACGAGCGCCTCCTAAGCGCTAGATACAGGTTCGATTCCTGTCGGCGGGACCACCCCTCCTTTTAGCATCCCCGAACCTCTCCGAACTTTTCCGGGCAAAGCCTTGTAGAATCTGGCCCGGCGGGCGATTTGCGCCTGAGCGTTCCCGGACCTTTCCGAGCATGTTTTAACGCGCCGTCACGCCAGAATCACGCCATTGGCGTGAAGCCAATAACGGGGGAGGGATGGCGAGCTATCGCAAGCGCGGCACCAGTTGGCGTGCCGAGATCATGATGAAGGGCGTCCGGGCGTCGGAGACCTTCAAGACGAAGGCCGAGGCCGTGGCCTGGGCGACCGCGGAAGAAGCGAAGATCATGGCCGGCAAGGTCACCGCCGACCACACAGTCGCCGACCTGCTGCGCCGCTATGTCACCCTGGTCTCGCCGAAGAAGTCGCCGCGCGCCGCGCGCTGGGAGCACAACCGGGTCGAGGCGCTGATCCGGGACGAGCCGAAGCTGGCCGAGAAGAAGCTGATCGACGTGCGTGCCGCCGACTGGGCTGCGTGGCGTGACAAGCGGCTCAAGGAGGTGGCCGGCAGCACCGTGGCGCGCGACCTGAACCTGTTCTCGGCCTGCTTCATGACGGCCAAGCGGGAATGGGGCTGGATCCATGAGAGCCCCATCAGCGGCGTCTCGCGGCCCAAGGAGGAACAGCCACGCTCGCGCCGGCCGACGCAGGACGAGATCGATCGCATCTGCCACGCCCTCGGATACGACCAGAACGAGACGCCGACCACGGCTACCGCGCGCTGCGGCGCCGCCTACCTGTTTGCGATAGAGACCGCGATGCGCGCGGGCGAGATTGTCGGCATCCGGCCCGAACACGTCTTCCGGGACAAGCGGTATGTGCATCTGCCGAAGACGAAGAACGGCACGGCCAGGTCGGTACCGCTGTCGTCGCGCGCGCTACGCATCATCCAGCAGCTCGAGCCGCTGGCAGATCAATTCGAAGGGACGGTGTTCGGGCTGACGAGCGCGCAGCTCGACGCGCTGTTCCGGAAGGCGAGGGACAAGGCCGGGGTCGAGGGTCTGACCTTCCACGACTCGCGGCGGGAAGGCCTGACCCGGCTGGCCAAGAAGTTCAACGTGATGGAGCTCGCGAAGATCAGCGGCCACCGCGATCTTCGCATCCTGCAGAACGTCTACTACGCTCCGACGGCGGAGGATCTGGCCGCCAAGCTGGATTGACCGGACCGGCGCCGGCCGCCGCGCGGCGCTGCTTCCTTGTGCGACTCGACCCACTCGATGACCTCGCACGCCTTCCACATCGGTTTGCCGACGCCGGCCTCGCCGGCCGGCAGCCGGATCGCCGGCGGGAAGCTCGGCAGGCAGACCACGCGCTGGCGCACCACGTCGGGATTGCGGTTCAGGTAGGTGGCAATCATCTCGATGGTCCACAGCTTGATGGACAGCGGCACGGCCGGCTGCATGCGCTCCTTGAGGGCATCGGCGAGTTGGTCGATCAGTTCAGCGGTTTCCATGCTGGTGCTCCAGATTCCAATACTTACGGGTCAATTCGATGATGCGTGCTGCTGCTTCGGTCATTCTTCTTGGTCTTCCGCGCACCAATCGCAGTCCCATGCCGGCGATACCCCATGCCGGCACGGCTTGCTTTCGTCGTGATACTCGGCCTCCGGCTCTTCAAACTCGTCAAGGTCCGTGTCTCGGATTCGGTTTTTGGTAGTCATCTGTCGACCTCCATCACGCATTGCACCCAGGCAATCATGCGCCCGCCAGCTCGTCGTCATGGTCCAGCAGCCGATGCCGGAACCGCGGCAGCTTGATGCGAACCGGTCGCGTCGCTATGCCCCAGGCCTCCAGCAGCTCGTCGAAGCGCAGGCGCGGCCGGCTGCATCCCTCGCGTGCATAGACGTCGCGCTCGAGCTCGGCGCGCAGGGCCTCGACGTTGGCTGCCGAGTACTCGCAGCAGTGTTTGCCGCGTCCCTCGAATCGCTCGACCCGGCGCACCATGTTGCCGAGCAGTCGCAGGTTTCGCGTGACCCTGTTGGCGCTGCTGCCGATCTCGCGGGCGAATTGCGCCGCGACGATGTGCTGGCCATCGAGCAGTGCGGTGATGACGCGCTCGCGAATGGTCGGTTCACTCATGCCGCCTCCCTTTCATCCAGTTCAATCCGAATCTGCGTCGTCCGGATCAGGTCGTTTGCGTACTGCAACGTCATTTCTAGCGACTCGGCGCGCAGCACCTTGATCGCCTTGCGCACTGCTGTGATGTCGGCCATTTCCAGCGGCATCGCATAGCGCAGCTTCCGAGCCAGCAGCCGCAGCGGATCCAGCGGCATCGGCCGATGCTGCCGCATGGCGTGCGTATGGAAGGCGTCGATGATTCCCTCGATCGCCGGCGCGGTCTCGTAGTAGTGGCCATCGTTGGGGTCGAGGAAGATCGGTGTTCCATCGCGGGTGGCCATCACTTCGCCGTCTCGCTCGATCGCGTCGAGCATGGATTCGAGCGGGTTGAACACCGCGGCCACCCTCCAGGGTTCGGAGCGCAGCTTGACGCCGCCCGAGTTCCACTTCGGACGGTACGGCTTGCGGGGCTTCTGGCTTCTGCTCATGGCGTCACAGGAATAAAAAGGCGGGCGCGCCAGCCGGGGGGACATGACGCGCCGCAGAAGGGTTATGCGCCGGTGATCTCGTCGCGGCGCGCGTGGTAGATGTCGAGCAGCGGCGCGGCCACGTCTTGCGGCAGGTCGCGCAGCTCGTCGGCCATCAGGTCCAGCGTCTCGACGTCCTTGCAGGCGCGCAGCTTCTCTGCGAAGCCGTTGGCGTCGAAGTCGATCGGCACGTCGCCAGGCTGGTTGTCGATCTGGGCAGGGGGCTCATCGTCGCCCTCGGCATAGTCGGAGGCCGGCGTGATGTAGTCCCCTTCGAGCACGTTGTCCAGCGCCTGGCTTTCGCCACGCGCATGCAGGCCGTCGAGCGCCGACGCGTTGGCGAGCTCGATGCTGACGGGCAGATACTTGAACAGCCGGCGCAGGACCGTCTTGCGGCCCATTTCCTCGTAGTGCTGGCCCCACACCGTCTTTTCCTTGTCGCGCGCGAACTTGTAGTTCTGGCTGGCGTCACGGATCTCGTTCACCTGCTCGGCACTCATGACCTCGAACGCGTGGCCGCCGCCGACCAGCTTTGCCACCGCATAGAACGCGACAACCCGGCCGCGGCCCGACATGGCCGGCTTGTGCTCGAGCTTCTCGTCCAGCCCGTAGGCATACTCGAAGTGGTCGCCTTCCCGCACGGCGTGTGCCGCGATGCTGACGACCTGGCCGGAGCGGCGCGCGAGGTCGATCAGGCCCTTGTAGCCGATCACGATCTGCGTCTCGACCTTGTCGGTCACCCACCTGCCGTTCTGTTGCTTCTTCTTCTCGAACGGAATCAGATACGCGTGGCCCAGCGGTGTGTTCGGCTCCAGGCCCAACTGCGAACATTGCACGACGGCGCCCATCAGGGACTCGACAGTGCATTCCATCAGCTTCGGGGTGGTGCGCAGGGCGCCGAGCGCGATCTTGAGCATGCGGTCAGGGCTGACGTGCTTGGGCAGCACCGCTGCGAGCGTCGATTTCTGCGACTCGAAGAAGGTCTTCACGCTGCCGATGCCGGCTTGCGCGGCCACCATCTTGGAGGTCTTCTTCAGTTCTGCGAGGTTGGTTTGTGCCACGGTCATTCCTCGTTGCGGTTGGTGGTTGCCCAGGCGGGCAGGCTGATGATTTCGATCTGGTCGCTGTAGCCGGGCCACTGGTTGATGCGCAGGCAGTCGGCGTAGCAGGCAAGGTCGAGGCGGTATGCCGAGCGGCCGGCGTCCTTGGCGGGGTCGTCCAGCATCAGCGCGCAGGCTGCGAACGGGTATTCCGTCTCGACCGCGACGAAGATGAACCCCAGCACCGGCCGGCCGCTGGCCGCGGCATAGCCGTCGGTGTAGAAGGCGTCCTGCACGTGGTACCGCTTGCGCGCGATCTGGCGCCGGAATTCGGCCGGGCTCGCGTCCGAGTAGGTCTTGAGGTCCAGCAGGATCACGCCGGCGTCGCCGCAGTCGTGCACCCAGTCAGGCCGGCAGCGGCACTGCACGCCGGTGTCCGGGTCCACCCACAGGGCGGTGACCTCGGCCGCGCCGACGGCCAGCGCGTCGCAGACCTCCGGTAGCCGGCGCACAGACTCGGCCTGGCGCAGCGCCGTTTCGTACTGCTCTTCCTTGATGATCACGGCGCCCGGCCGGAGCGCGGCCATCTCGGCCACGTAGTCCTTCCACTTGTTCGTGTTCCGATTCCAGTCCGGCCCCACGATGTAGCGCTCGGCGAAGCTCTCCGGCTCGAGCACCATGCAGTGCGCAAGCTGGCCCTCAAGCTGGCCGGCCTTCTCGCGCGGCGCCGGCCGTGCCGGGTCGATGTGCCGCGCGTAGGCGATCGCCGGCGACTGCGCCACGCTGTCGAGCACGGATTTCGAAGCGCCGGGCAGCCGGTGGTATTCGTCGATCGGCACGCCGTGATGCACGCCGGTCCAGGCCGCGATCGTTGGCAGCGGGGCGTTCATGCGACACCCATGTAGAGAGGCTGATCGGCCCAGCCCGCGATGCCGTGGGCCAGCAGCAGGATGAAGATGACGATCCACGGCGCCGATTTCGGATGCGCCTCGGCGAAGCGCTCGAACCAGTTTCCGATCACAGGTAGGCCCTCACGATGTAGATGACGTTGGCGATCAGCAGCACGCCGATGGCGATCCACGCGCCGGTGCGAAAGCGCCGCAGGTTTCGCGCTTGCCGTGCGCGCAGGGCGTTGAAGTCTTCGATGTCGATCACGACTTGGCCTCCCTGGCGGCGAGTTGCGCATCAGCCCAGGCGGCAGGCCATTGGATATACCGCTGCTTTCCGCACTCCTTGTCCCACTCCCGGGCGGCCTTTTCCGCCGCCTTCCGCTTCTCACCGTATGCGCGCAAAGCGGCGCTGCATTCTTCGGGCGCGTAGTCATAGAGTTCGCTGTTCCAGTCGCGCTGGTCGTCGGCCGAAAGCTCGGTGAACGCCGGGAACTCCGGGCGCGGAGACATCACCGGCTCGAACCACGGTTGCGGCTCGGCCGGCGCGTGTGCGATGAAGTAGTCGCGCAGGGTCATGCCCTGGAAATCGACTGTGCTGCCCGGGGGAAGCAAGACACCCAGTGCCACCATGTTTCCATCGGTGCAGTTCTCGATATGGACCGGGAACGCCGGTCCGCCATCGTTGATCTTTGCCATCCTTATCTCCTCAGTGCCCGCAGGGCAGATTCCCGTTCTCGTCCGGCTCTGCGCCGCAGCTCAGGCACACGCGCTTGAGCAGCGCTGCCATCAGCCGCACTAGGCCGGCTTCGGTCCATTGGTGCGTCATTGCACTGCCTCCAGATGTTCGCGGCACATCGCCTTGATGGCTTCACGGTCGTAGTTACGGTCGCCAAGCCTGGCGTCGGTATGGCTGCCGGCGAACTGGACGTAGACGCCGCGCACAGCGATCTGGCCTTGCTCGACTTCGTAGATCACCGACAGCTCGTAATGCGGGCTGATCGCCGGGCCGTCGTCGCACTCGCGGGTAAAGCTGTAGCTCATGCCAGCACCACCCACAGCAGCACAGCGAGCGCCGCGACCAGCGTCGGCACCACGTACACCAGCAGGGCCATGCAAAGGGCGTAGCGGCTCATTGCTGCTGCTCCTTGGCGCGGGCCAACGCTTCGTCTGCCTTCGTCCACGCGGCGGAGATTGCTTCATCCGGCGGCGGGAAAGGCCCGCGCAGTGCGACCAGCGCTTCCAGCGCATCCACCAGCTCCCGCATCAGGCACTCGTGCGCGGCCTGGCGCTTCACGGCTTCGTCGGTCGTCATGACTCACTCCACCTCAACGAACTCGCCGGCTTCATTCAGCGAGTACCACGTGTCAGGCTTGATGCCGTCCTGGCCCGCGATGGCTGCTCGGATATGCAGAATGCGGGCGTAGTCGTCGCCGTCCGCCTCGGTGTCGCGGTAGCAAAGCACGATGGCGCTACCAGCCGACGCCCGGGCCTTCCCTTCGACGCCGCACGCCATGGCGACAGAGTGCTTGCCGGTGCTGCTGGCCGCGCCGTAGTCGCCGGTGCTGCTGGCCGCGCCTTGGTAGCCGGTGCTGCTGGCCGCGCCG
>NZ_JABTYE010000023.1 GCF_013314895.1 Cupriavidus gilardii
GAGCGGGAGCGGGTTTGGGCGGAGGCGGTCGCGGACGTGGCGGCGGGGCCGGCGCCACGGCGACCGGCTTGGGCGGCAGCAGGATCGCCTCGAGCGCCGGCGTGTCGACCGCGTCCAGCGGGATCAGCGGACCCGGCATCCGCACCAGCCCGATCAGCACCAGCGCATGGGCGATCAGTACGACGGCCAGCGCGACCGCCCAGCGCAGGCGGCGCGCACGTTTCGCATCAGGCGTGACCGGCGTTTCCGGTCGGCGGGGTCCCGCCAAGATATCCAAGCTCCGTCGAGATCCGTTGTGCAATCTCGCGCACTCGGCGGTCGATCGCTCCGCCCCATTCTGCATCGAATACGGTCTGGGCGCCCAGCACGATCAGCGCCATCGCGACGTGGCCGCTGGCATCGAACACCGGAAACGAGATCGCGTTGATGCCGGGCAGCACGCCGCCCAGCGTGCGGGCCGCGCCGTGCGCGCGCACGTCGGCGCACACTGCATCGTAGTCGGCCAGCGAGCGGGGCAGGTCCGGCAGGTTGTCGTCGCGGCGCTCGTTGAGCTCGCGCTCGATCAGTGGCAGCGTCTGCTGGCGCGGCAGATAGGCGCCGAACAGTCGCCCGGTGGCCGAATTGAGCATCGGCATCACGTCGCCCAGCCGCAGGCTGACGGTGACCGGATGGCTCGACTCCTCCCAATGCACCACGGTCGGGCCGTGGTTGCCCCAGACCGCGATGCCGACGGTCTGGTCGATGTCGTCGCGCAGCTGGGACAGGATCGGCCGCGCCTTCTTGACCGGATCGAGCCGGTTCAGCCCGGCCAAACCCAGTTGCAGCGCGAACGGCCCCAGGTCGTAGCGTCCGCTGACCGGATCCTGCGCCACCATGCCCAGCCGCTGGAAGCTGACCAGATAGCGGTGCGCCTTGGCCGGATTCATGTCGGCCGCGGCGGCCAGGTCGCGCAGCATCATCGCGCGCGGCGAGGCGGCCAGCGCCTTGAGCAGCTGGAAGCCCACTTCGATGGACTGGATGCCGGTGCGCAGCTTGGCGTCGTCTTCGTCGATTTCGGTCATGCGTCGAAACAGGGCGGGCAGGATTGGGGCACGGGCTCGGGCACGGACGGCCACGGACGGGCCGCGGACAGGCCACGCCGGTTGGCGGGCAAGCGCGGCAATATAGTTCGATTCCGGCACGTCGCGCTACGCCTCGATCCGTAAATTTACTATAGCGAAATCGATTTACCAGTTTTTAATCCGTCGCTAGACTGCGCAAAGCGTGCCTGACCGCGCTTTAAATCGCCGAGAGTGCCTGAAAGCGCCCGAAAACACCCGACAGCGCCGGTCCAGAAATCACGGCCGCACCACAACATCTCCCGGAGACCCGCATGCCAGCCCCGTTCGCCGCTGCGCGCACCGCGCGCCTTTCCCCGTCGAAGCTGCGTCGCCTGCTGAACGCCGCCATGCTCAGTGCCGCCGCGCTGGCGGCCATGGCCGCCGTCCTGCCGCGTCCGGCCGCCGCCCAGCCGGCCTGGCCCAGCCAGCCGGTCCGCTGGGTGGTGCCCTACCCCGCCGGCGGCGGCACCGACGTGGTGGCGCGCACGCTGGCCCAGGCAATCTCGCCCGCGCTGGGCAAGCAGGTGGTGATCGACAACCGTCCGGGCGCGGCGACGATCGTCGGCGCCGACACCGTCGCGCACAGCAAGCCGGACGGCTACACGATCCTGACGGCCGACACCGCGACGCTGGCGGCCAACCCGTCGCTGTACAAAAAGCTGCCGTACGACCCGGCCAGGGACTTCGTCCATGTCGGCATGATTGCCCGCTTTCCGCTGATCCTGGTCGCCAACCCGAACTTCCCCGCGCGCACGCTGAAGGAGGCCGTCGACTATGCGCGCCAGCACCCCGGCAAGGTCAACTTCGCCTCGCCCGGCGCCGGCAGCCCGCACCATCTGGCGATGGAACTGTTCATGGAGCAGACCGGCGTCAGGATGACCCACGTTCCGTACAAGGGCGCGGCCCCCGCCGTGCAGGACCTGCTGGCCGGCCAGGTCGACGTGATGTTTCTCGATCTGGCGGCAGGCCAGCAGAACGTGCTCGGCGGCAAGCTGCGCGCGCTCGGCAGCGCGACGCCGAAGCGGCTCGCCGCGCTGCCGCAGGTCCCCACGGTGGCCGAGGGCGGCGTCGCCGGCTTCGAGGCCTATGCCTGGCAGGGCGTGGTGGCCCCGGCCGGCACGCCGCAGCCGGTGGTGACCCGGCTGAACGCCGAACTGGTCAAGGCGCTGAAGCAGCCCGAGGTACAGAAGCGTTTCGAGGGCATCGGTGTCGAGCCGGTCTCCAGCACGCCCGACGAATTCGCGCACTACGCGCGCAGCGAGGCGGAGCGCTGGGGCAAACTGATCAAGGCCAAGGGCATCACGGTAGACTGACGCCCTCGCGGCGGCCGGCATGGCCGGCGCCGCTTCAGCCATCCCGGACGCCGGCGCGATGCCGGCGTCGTTCTTGATGCAGGAATCCCGATGAAACTGGCCACCCTGAAGGACGGCTCGCGCGACGGACAACTCGTGGTCGTGTCGCGCGATCTGAAGACCGCGCACTATGCCACCGACATCGCCGGCAAGCTGCAGACCGCGCTGGACGACTGGCACTTCCTGGCGCCCCAGCTGCAGGACCTGTACGACGCGCTGAACGCGGGCCGTGCCCGCCATCCGTTTGCGTTCGATCCGCGCCAGTGCATGGCGCCGCTGCCGCGCGCCTATCAATGGGCCGACGGCTCGGCCTACGTCAATCACGTCGAGCTGGTGCGCCGCGCACGGGGCGCCGAGATGCCGCCGGAGTTCTGGACCGATCCGCTGATGTACCAGGGCGGCTCCGACGAACTGCTCGGCCCCTGCGACGACATCGTCTGCGCCAGCGAGGCGTGGGGCATCGACTTCGAGGCCGAGGTCGCGGTGATCACTGGCGACGTGCGCATGGGCGCCACGCCCGAGCAGGCGGCCGAAGGCATCCGGCTGCTGGTGCTGGCCAACGACGTGTCGCTGCGCAATCTGATCCCCGCCGAACTGGCCAAGGGCTTCGGCTTCTTCCAGAGCAAGCCGGCCACGGCGTTCTCGCCGGTCGCGGTCACGCCCGACGAGCTCGGCGAGGCCTGGCGCGAGCGCAAGGTCCACCTGCCGCTGAACGTCTGGTGGAACAGCAAGAAGGTCGGCTCGCCCGACTGCGGCACCGACATGGTGTTCGACTTCGGCCAGCTGATCGCCCATATCTGCAAGACGCGCAATGTGCGGGCCGGCAGCATCGTCGGCTCGGGCACGATCTCCAACGTCGACCGCAGCAAGGGATACTGCTGCATCGCCGAGAAGCGCACGCTCGAGACGATCGAGAGCGGCGCGCCGGTGACGCCGTTCATGCAGTACGGCGACGCGGTCAAGATCGAGATGTTCGACGCGCAAGGCCGCTCGATCTTCGGCGCGATCGACCAGGTGGTGGCCGCGCCGGCCTGATCGGCGGCGCGCGGCGTTGCGCCTATAATTCTCCGACCGCCCGGTTGGGGAATTGACGCGGGCCCGACTCGGGCCCGCTCTCCTGCTGCCGGGTCCGGCGCGGCCGCTTGCCGTGCCTCCTTCCACCGCCAGGAGCTCCACCCGCGATGACAGCCACTCCAGCCGCCACCGGCACCGCCCCTTCCTCACGCTACGACCGCTATCAGGCGCTGACGCTGCGTCAGCACGGCCCGATCCTCGAGATCGTGATGGGCGCCCAGCAATCGGCCAACCGCAAGCTCGCTACCGCCGACGCCAACATGCACCGCGAACTGGCCGAGATCTGGCGCGACGTGTCGGCCGATCCGCAGATCCGCGTCGCGCTGATCCGCGGCGAGGGCAAGGGCTTCTCGGCCGGCGGCGATCTGGCGCTGGTCGAGGACATGGCCAACGATTTCGACACCCGCTCGCGCGTCTGGCACGAGGCGCGCGACCTGGTCTACAACGTGATCAACTGCGACAAGCCGGTGGTCTCGGCGATGCACGGCCCGGCGGTCGGCGCCGGGCTGGTGGCCGGGCTGCTGGCCGATATCTCGATCGCCGCGCGCAGCGCGCGCATCGTCGACGGCCATACGCGGCTCGGCGTCGCCGCCGGCGACCACGCCGCGATCGTCTGGCCGCTGCTGTGCGGCATGGCGAAGGCCAAGTACTATCTGATGCTGTGCGAGTCGGTCAGCGGCGAGGAAGCCGAGCGCATCGGCCTGGTCTCGCTGGCGGTCGACGAGAGCGAGCTGGTGGCCAAGGCCTTCGAGATCGCCAACCGGCTCGCCGAAGGTTCGGAAAGCGCGATCCGCTGGACCAAGTACGCGCTGAACAACTGGCTGCGCATGGCCGGGCCCGCCTTCGATACCTCGCTGGCGCTCGAGTTCATGGGCTTTGCCGGACCCGATGTCCGCGAGGGCGTGGCCAGCCTGCGCGAGAAACGGCCGCCGCGCTTCGGCGCATAAGCAGGCGCAAGCCGGCGCGAGCCAGCGCGAGCCAGCGCGAGCCAGTGCGCGCGGGATGCACTGGCAGCGCGCCAACCCAATGACGATGGCCCCACCGCGGAGCACAGACCATGTTTGGACAGATACCCGATTTCAACGACGGCTTCGAATTTCTGCGCAAGATGTGGGGCAACGCGGCGGGCATGCCGACGGGGCTGATGCCGGGCCTGCAGGCGATGACGCCGCCGATGGATCTGGACGAGGTCGACAAGCGCATCCATGACCTGAAGGCGGTCGAAAGCTGGCTGCAGCTCAACGCCAACCTGCTGCGCACCACCATTCAGGGGCTCGAGGTCCAGCGCGCGACGCTGGTCGCGCTGAAGACGGTCGGCGAGGCGCTGTCGCCGGAGGCGCTGCAAAGCGCGATGGAAAACGTCGCCCGGGCGGCCAACGCGCCAAGCGCGGCGCCGCCGCGGCGGCCTTCGGCACCGCCCCCGGCACAGCCTGCCGCCGGCGCGGAAGGCATCGATCCGAGCGATCTGGCCGACATGGCGGAGATGGAGGCCACGCCGGATCAGGATGACGACGACATCCCGGACCACGAACCCCCACCGGAACACGGCAAGCCAGGGAGCGGTCAGCAGGCCGGACCCTCGCAAGCGAAAGGCACAGGGACAGGGGCATCGGCACCGCCGCAGGCCAATCTGTGGTGGGACATGCTGCAGAAGCAGTTCAACCAGATTGCCAGCAGCGCCGCCGCGGCGAGCCTGGCCTCGCTGAACAACCTGGGCGCCTTCGGCGCAGGCCAGCCGGGAGCGGGTGCGGCGGCCCAGAGCAGCGGCTCGCCCGGAGCCACGAGCGCGAACGAAGCGGAACCGTCGGCGCAGTCCGACAAAACTGCCGCCCGGCCGACGGCCCGGGGCCGCACCAGGACGACGGCGAAGGCGGCAAGCGCCGGCAGCACGGCGGGCACCGCGAAGGACGGCAGCAGCGGCAGCAAGAACGGCGCCTCCAACGGCGCCTCCAACGGCGGGGCAAGGCCGGCCGGCAAGACCGCGAAGCCGGCACGCCGCGGCAAGGCGAATAACGGGCACTGACGCCGGAGCGCGCCTTGGCAGCGAGCAAGACCACCGCGGTGATCCTGATGGGCGGCGGCGCGCGCGCCGCCTACCAGGCCGGCGTCCTGCGCGGCATCGCGCGCCTGGCCGCCCGCCATGGCCTGGGCGGGCGCAATCCCTTCCAGATCGTCTGCGGCACCTCGGCCGGCGCGATCAACGGCGCCGGGCTGGCGATCGACGCCGGCGACTTCGATCGCGCCACCGAAACGCTGGCCGCGCTGTGGTCGAGCATCCATGCCGAGGACGTCTATCGCACCGACGTGCTGCGGGTCGGCATCTCGGGCGCCCGCTGGCTGTCGGCGCTGGCGGTCGGTTGGGCGCTGCAGCACGCGCCCCGCTCGCTGTTCGACAACAAGCCGCTGGACAGCCTGCTCAGCGAGCTGTTCGACCCCGAGCGCGTGCAAGGCAGCCTCGACGCCGGCCATCTGCAGGCGCTGGCCATCACCGCGCTGTCGTATTCGACCGGCCGGCACGTGACCTTCTACCAGTCTCACCGGCGCATCCAGCCCTGGCGCCGCAGCCAGCGCGTCGCGGTGGCGGCGCGCATCGGCGTCGACCATCTGCTGGCTTCGTCGTCGATCCCCTTCCTGTTCCCTGCCACCCCGCTGGAGCTGGACGGTCACCACGAGTGGTTCGGCGACGGCACCATGCGGCAGATGTCGCCGCTGTCGCCGGCCATCCATCTGGGCGCCTCCCGCATCCTGGCGATCGGCGCGGCCTCGCGTCAGCGCGCCGGCTGGTACGACACCGTGCCGGCAGGCGGCTATCCGTCGCTGGCGCAGGTCGGCGGCCAGGCGCTGGCCAGCATCTTCCTGGACGGGCTGTCGACCGATGTGGAGCGGCTGCAGCATATCAACACGCTGCTGGCGCGCATGCCGGAGGTCGCCAACGATCGGGAAGGCTGGCGGCCGGTGCAGGTGATGACGATCTCGCCAAGCGAGCCGATCGAGGCGCTGGCGATCGAACATGTCAAGCGGCTGCCGCGCACCGTGCGGGCGCTGCTGGCGCCGCTGGGCGGCACCGAAGCGAAAGGCGCGGCATTTGCTAGTTACCTGCTGTTCGAGCCCGAGTTCACGCAGGCGCTGATCGCCCTTGGCGAGCGCGACGCGGGGGCACAGGGCGACGAACTGGCCGCTTTCCTGTACGGCGTAATCCCCGGCACACCGGCCGCAAGCAGCGCGCCGGCGACCAGCGAGGCAGGCTCGCCGCCCGCCTCGGCGCTGGCCTGACGCGGTTTCAGTGGTTTTCACAATGCCGACAGCTGGCTGTGGCAGGCTGCGGCGGGTCCGCCCTGGCAAGCGGCATCGAACCGTTCGCGCCGCAACTTGCGGACGGCCTGCAAAAGGTCTATAGGAATGATTCGCATCTGGTAGAATCTGCCCGTAATTTCAAAGGCTTACCATGCTCTACCCCGAACTGTTCAAATCGCTGGAAGCGGTCCGATGGCATATGGACAAGGACATCCCCTGGGATTCCTTCGATGCCAGCCTGCTGACGGACGATCAGGCGAAAACCATCCGCATGAACGCGATCACCGAGTGGTCCGCCCTGCCGGCCACCGAGATGTTCCTGCGCGACAACCGCCACGACTCCGACTTTTCGGCGTTCATGAGCGTGTGGTTCTTTGAGGAGCAGAAGCATTCGCTGGTGCTGATGGAGTACCTGCGCCGCTTCCGCCCGGACATGGTCCCGACCGAGGAAGAACTGCACGCGGTGCGCTTCGAATTCGATCCGGCGCCCCCGCTCGAAACGCTGATGCTGCATTTCTGCGGCGAGATCCGCCTGAACCACTGGTACCGCCGTGCCGCCGAATGGCACACCGAACCGGTGATCAAGCATATCTACCGCACGCTGTCGCAGGACGAGGCTCGCCATGGCGGCGCCTATCTGCGCTACATGAAGAAGTATCTGAACCAGTTCGGCGACAACGCGCGCTCGGCCTTCGCCAAGATCGGCGTTCTGATGGCGTCGGCGCGCCGCACCGAGAAGCCGCTGCATCCGACCAATCTGCACGTCAACAAGGCGCTGTTCCCGAACGACACCGTGCAGTCGCGCCTGCCCGATCCGGACTGGCTCGAGCACTGGCTGGACAAGCAGATCCGCTTCGACGAAGGCTGGGAGAAGAAGGTCATCGAACGCATCCTGCACAACATGTCGCTGCTGTTCGAGCGCACCTTCGAGACCGTGCAGGACCTGAACCGCTATCGCAAGGAACTGAACGCGCGGCTGCAAGCCAACGGCGGCACCAACCCCGCCGAAGCCTGACGCCGGCGCCGTCCTTGCGATGACGCTCTCCTCCCCGGCCTTCGAGGCCAAGATCGCCTCGACCGACAATCCCCAGGCGCTGCAACGGCGCCTGGCGGCCTTGCCGCGCCCGATGGTGTTTACCAATGGCGTGTTCGACATCCTGCATCGCGGCCATGCCACCTATCTGGCGCAGGCGCGCCAGCTGGGCGCCTGCCTGGTGGTCGGCGTCAACAGCGACGCCTCGGTGCGGATGCTCGGCAAGGGCGACGATCGCCCGCTCAATGGCGAGGCCGACCGGATGGCGCTGCTGGCCGCGCTCGAATCGGTCGATCTGGTGCTGATGTTCGGCGAGAAGACGCCGGTCGAACTGATTCGCGTGGTCCGCCCGGACATCTACGTCAAGGGCGGCGACTACGAGATCGATACCCTGGAAGAAACCCGGCTGGTGCGCAGCTGGGGCGGCCAGGCCTACGCGATCCCCTTCCTGCACGACCGCTCGACCACCAAGCTGCTGCACAAGGTCCGGCAGGGTGCCTGAGCGATCGAGCAGTTGAGCGGCTGAGGCCGCGAGCCGGCTCACGGCCGTCGTGCTGTCGGCCAGCGCCCGCGCTTGTCCCACACCGAGCCCGCACCGAGCCCGCGCCCAGCCTGCGCTCAGTCCGCCCGCTGCTGCGCCGCCATCACCGACAGACCCAGCAACACCAGATTCTCGTGCCGCTCGAAGGGCAGCGTCAGCGCGCCGGCCAGCGCCTCGCGCGCGCCGCCGGACAGCAGGCAGCGGGCCGGACCGCGCTCGCTCAGCATGCGCCAGGCGCGTTCGATCGACCCGACCTGGGCCGCCAGGCAACCGGCGGCGATCGCATCGCGGGTGTTGTCGGCCCACGCCGTCGCGGCATGAGCTTCGCCAATCTCGACCGCGGGCAGTTGCGCGGTATTGCGCGCCAACGATCCCATCATCAGCGCCAGGCCGGGCAGGATCATGCCGCCGGCAAAACGCGAGCGCGCCGGCGTGCCGCCGCTGCCATGATGGCCGTCGGGTGCCAGCACCACGTCGATCGTGGTCGCGGTACCGGCCGTGACGATCAGCAGATTGCCGTCGGGCAGATGGTGCCGCGCGCCGATGCTGCCGACCCAGCGGTCGACGCCGAGCTGGCTCGGTTCGCGATAGCCGTTGTCGAGCGTGCCGTGCGACGCCGTGGCCCGCGCCCAGTGGACCGCCGGCGGACCGCCGAAGGCATCGGCCAGCAAGGCGTCGACCGCGGCGGCGATGATCGGGCCCGCCACATTGCTGATCCACACGCCGCGCGGGCCGCCATCGGCATCGGCCAGCGCGCGCCAGTCCTGGGCAAGGGCGGGCAGCGCTTCATGCCCGCAGGCGCCGCTGGCGCGCCAGGGCACCGGCAGCACGCCAGCGGGCGCGGCATCGCGCGACGCGGCCTCGCACCAGGCCCACTTCAAGCGGGTATTGCCGATATCGATCAGCAGCATGGCGCCGTCGGCATTGGCGTTGGCCTTGCCCTTCGCCCCGCCGTTCGCACTCATCGCACCCCCTCGTCCGCAGGCCGCAGCGACACTTCCCCGGAGGCGATCCGCTGCAGGCCGCTGGCGGTTTCCAGCAGCAGATGGCCCTCGTGGTCGACGCCGCGCGCCATGCCCTCGGCCTGCACCGCGCCGTCGTGCAACAGCCGCACCGGCTGGTCGCGATAGGCATCGCGCGCCGACCAGCGCCGCGCCATCGGCGCGAAGCCATCCGCGAGGAAGGCGCTACGCATCGCCGCCAGCCGATTCAGCACCGCGGCCAGCAGATCCGTCGGCCCATGCAGCGGATCGAATCCATCCATGCATTCGGTGACGCCGGCCAGCGAGCGGCCCAGCGCGGCCTCCATCGCGGCGTCGCGCACCAGGTTCA
The DNA here is from genome assembly GCF_013314895.1 of Cupriavidus gilardii. Taxonomy (GTDB): domain Bacteria; phylum Pseudomonadota; class Gammaproteobacteria; order Burkholderiales; family Burkholderiaceae; genus Cupriavidus; species Cupriavidus gilardii_C. Next base: position 9,727 of record NZ_JABTYE010000023.1, read on the forward strand.
GGCCGATGCCGACCACCGCCCAGACACGCTGCGGACCCGCGGGCACCGATTCGATCAGGATGCCCGCCAGCTTGCGGCCGTCAATCTGCAGATCGTTCGGCCATTTGAGGTCGACCGCCTTGCCCAGCCGTGCGTCGAAGTCGTTCAGGGCCTCGGCCAGCGCCAGTCCGACGGCAAGGCTCAGTCCCGCCAACCGCGCGGGCGGAAGCGCCAGCGGCATCGCCACCGAGAACGTCATGCCCGCCTGGCCCTGCCAGGGCCGCCCCTGCCGTCCACGGCCGGCGGTCTGGCGGTAGGCGAGCCGCAGCATGCCGGCCGGCGGCATGTCGCCCTCAGCCCACGGCGCCCGGCGGCAGGCCTGGACCAGATCGGCGTTGGTCGAGCCGGTTTCCTCGACGAGTTCGCACTGCCATTGCCGCGCGTCGTCGACCAGCGCGGCCTGCAGGCGAACGGGATCGATGCGCCAGACGGGCGGCAGGGGCGACGACGCGGCGGAATGGGCCGAATCGGTGGGATCGGTCGAATCGGTCGATGAGGCGGTCATGCGGGCAGCAGAAGGCGGGAATCCGGTGGGGCCGAGGGATCTCGGGCCATGCGCATTGTAGCGGCGCGACTTTGGCGGCTGCTCTCGCGTGGCTTAAAATCGGCTTTCGCACCTTACATCGGTCAGCCATTGGAACGCTATACGAAGCCGGACATCGCTGTCACGCAACAGGACGGCACCGCCGCCGTGCAGTTGCAGGGGGACTGGACCGCGTTGTCGCTGGCGCAGGCGCGCTGCGCCCATGACCTGCGCCGGCAGTTGCAGGGACTCGTTCCCGATGCGGCGCGCTGGCAGCTGACCGGCATCGGCCGGCTCGACCATATCGGCGCGCAACTATTGTGGCAGGCCTGGGGCGAGCGCTTTCCGGCCCATCTCGAGGCCACCGACGGCCAGCGCCGCGCCTTCGAGCGGATCGCCGCGGTACGGCGGCTCGGCTGGAAAAAACGGATGGTCGACCGCTTCAACCCGGTCACGCTGCTCGGCGCATCGGTGCTGTCGCTGTTCTCGCAGCTCGGCAACGGCATCGCGATGCTGGGCCAGCTGTCGCTGGACCTGCTGCGCTTCGCCGCGGCGCCGCGGCGCGGGCCGTGGCGCGAGATCTCGGCGAATGTCTACAGCATCGGCTACAAGGCGCTGGGCATCACCGCGCTGGTCGGCTTTCTGATCGGCGTGGTGCTGGCCTATCTGCTGGCGAGCCAGCTGCGTACCTATGGCGCCAGCGTCTTCATCGTCAATATCCTCGGCATGTCGGTGATCCGCGAACTCGGTCCGGTGCTGGCCGCGATCCTGGTGGCCGGCCGCTCGGGCTCGGCGATCACCGCGCAGATCGGCGTGATGCGGGTCACCGAGGAGCTCGACGCGATGCGGGTGATGGGCATCTCGCACAGCTTCCGGCTGATCATGCCGCGCGCGATCGCACTGGCCGTGGCGATGCCGCTGCTGGTGGCCTGGACCGCGCTGCTGGCGCTGATCGGCGGCATGGTGGCCTCGAACGTCCAGCTGGGCCTGAGCCCGGTCTTCTTCCTGCGCGAGCTGCCCAATGCGGTGCCGGTCGCCAACCTGTGGCTGGGCCTGGGCAAGGGCGTAGCGTTCGGCATGCTGATCGCGCTGACGGCGTGCCACTTCGGGCTGCGCATCAAGCCCAATACGCAGAGCCTGGGCGAAGGGACCACCGCCTCGGTGGTCACCGCGATCACCGTGGTGATCGTCGCCGATGCGGTCTTCGCGATCCTGTTCAAGGATGTCGGCATATGACGGCGATCATCGGTACCCCCGCGGACACCGGCACCGGCACCGGGCAGCACGCCCGCACGCCGATCATCGAGGTGCGCGGGCTGGTCAAGCGCTTCGGCGACACCGTCGTGCACGACGGGCTGGACCTGGAGGTCTACCGCGACGAGGTGCTGTCGATCGTCGGCGGCTCGGGCACCGGCAAGACCGTGCTGCTGCGCCAGATCGTTGGCCTGGAGCGCCCCACCGCCGGCACCATCCGGCTGTTCGGCGAAGACCTCGCCGGCCTCGACCCGGCGCGGCTGCAATGGATGCGCAACCGCTGGGGCATGCAGTTCCAGCGCGGCGCGCTGTTCTCGTCGCTGTCGGTGATCGACAATATCGCGCTGCCGCTGCGTGAACTTCGCTGCCTGCCCGACAATCTGATCTGCGAAGCGTCGCTGCTCAAGCTCGAACTGGTCGGACTGTCGGCGCGCGACGCGGACAAGATGCCGGCCGATCTGTCCGGCGGCATGATCAAGCGCGTGGCGCTGGCCCGCGCGCTGGCACTGGAGCCGGAACTGGTGTTCCTGGACGAGCCCACCGCGGGCCTGGATCCGATGGCATCGGACGACTATGTCGCGCTGATCCGCGAACTGCGGCGCGAACTGAAGCTGACGGTGGTGATGGTCACGCACGATCTGGACACGCTGGTCGCGCTGTCCGACCGCGTCGCGGTGCTGGCCGACCGCAAGGTCCTGGCCGCGCTGCCGATCCCGCAGCTGGTGAGGATCGACCATCCCTTCATCCGCGAATATTTCCTCGGCGAACGCGGCCGGCGGGCGCTCAGCGCGCTGCCCGCCGGCGCCAACCCTGCATCGGACGTGGCGGCCATGGGCCGTCACGCTGGAGGTTCGTGATGGAAAACAAGTCGAACGCCTTTCTCGCCGGCGTCTTCACCATCGGCCTGGCCGTGCTGGTGCTGTTCGCGCTGTTCTGGTTCGGCACCGACCACACCGAACGCGTGCCCTACGACTTGGTCACGCGCTCGACCGTGACCGGGCTCGGCCCGCAGGCCGACGTCAAATACCGCGGCCTGACGGTGGGCCGGGTCGAATCGATCCGCTTCGATGCCTCCGTGCCGGGCCAGATCATCGTGCGCATCAGCGTCGACAAGGAGGCGCCGATCACGCGCACGACCTATGCCACACTGGGCCTGCAGGGCGTGACCGGCATCGCCTATGTGCAGCTGGACGATACCGCCGCGCAGGAAGGCAGCACCGCGCCGTCGCCGCCGCTGGAGACCTCGCCGCGCTCGGTCGCCCGCATCCAGATGCGGCCGGGCTTCTTCGAGGAGCTGGAGCGGCGCGGCGACTCGCTGCTGACGCAGGTCGAATCGCTGATGGCCTCGCTCAACGACATGTTCCAGGGCGAGAACCGGCGCGAGCTGATGACGACGATCCGTTCCATCAAGGAAGGCGTCGACGACTATGCGCGCGTCGCGCGTGCGCTCGAACCGGCCGCGCGACAACTGCCGCAGGTCACCGCGAATCTGAACGCGACGCTGAAGTCGACCCAGCAGCTAACCCGCGAGCTCGGCAGTCCCGACGGCACGCTGCTGCGCACCGTCGACGGCGTCGGTCAGCAGTTGCGGGCCGCAGCGGGCTCGGTCGAGCACGCGGCCAACAATCTGAACGACCAGACCCTGCCGCAGCTCAACGGCCTTGCGCGCGATGCGCGGCAGACGGTGCGCAGCCTGGACCGCGCCGCCGGCCAGTTCAACGAACGGCCGCAGAGCGTGCTGTTCGGCGGCTCGGCGACCCCGCCCGGTCCCGGCGAGGACGGCTTCAGCGCGCCATCGGCGGGGACCGCACCGTGAATCCAACCGTCCACCGTGAACCGATGCCCATGACCGACGCTGTCCCGCTCCGCCTTGCCCGCCTTTGCGCCATGCCCCGCTTCGGCGCCGGCGCAATGCTGGTCGCCACGCTGCTGGTCGCCGCACTGCTGGCCGGCTGCTCGCTGCTGCCCGCCACGCCGCACAGCACCACCTACGACCTCGGCCCACCCGCCGCCGCGCCGGCCGCGGGCAAGACCCTGCCGCCGCTGCGCGTGCTGTCCACCGATGGCCCGTCCTGGCTCGACGGCAACGCGATCCACTACCGGCTGCGCTATGCCCAGGCCGAGCGCCTGCAGCCCTATGCCACGCAGCGCTGGATCATGTCGCCGGTGCGGCTGTTCGACGAACGGCTGCGCGAAGCGGTATCGGCGCGCGGCGAGCTGAGCTGGGGCGGCGACACGCAGGCGCCCGCGCTGAAGGTCGATATCGTCGACTTCGAGCAGGTGTTCGACAGCGCCGACAGCAGCCGCGGCGTGGTCCAGGTGCGCGCCACCGTGATGCGCAACGGCATGATCGGCCAGAAGACCTTCACCGCCGAGCAGCCCGCCCCCAGCGCCGACGGTGCGGGCGGTGTACGGGCACTGGCCGGCAGCACCGATGCCGTGATCGCGGCGATCATCGACTGGGTGGCGACGCTGCCGGTACGCTGAACCGGTACGCCAGCAAAGCGGCACCATGAAACAGGCCGATCTGCCCCCCTCTTCCGCTCCGCCGGATCCGCGCCTCGCCGCGGCGCCGCTGGAGAGCGCGATTGCGCTGCGCCATTCGCCGCTGGCGCGCTTCGGCCTGCTGTGCGTGACGCTGCTGATGGTCTATGCCAGCCTGTACCCGTTCACCGGCTGGACCGACAACGGCATCTCGCCGTGGGCCTTCCTCAATGCGCCCAAGCCGCGCTACATCACCGACTTCGATCTGCTGACCAACGTGCTCGGCTATTGCCCGTTCGGCGCGCTGGTGGTGCTGTCGCTGCATCCGCGCGTGACGGGGGCGCGCGCCGCGCTGCTGGCCTTCGCCGCGGGCTTCGTGCTGTCCGGCGCGATGGAAGCGCTGCAGACCTGGCTGCCCAACCGCATCCCGTCCAATATCGACCTGATGACCAATGCGCTGGGCGCGCTGCTCGGCGGCACGATGATGGCGCCGTTCGCCAGCGCGATGATCGACCGCGGCACGCTGCGGCGCCTGCGCATCGCCTGGTTCGAGTCGCACGCCAGCTTCGCCATCATCCTGATCCTGCTGTGGCCGTTCGCGCAGATCTTTCCGCAGGAGCATCTGTTCGGCATGGGTGGCCTGGTGCGGCAATGGCTGACCAATCCCGACTCGTGGCCAATGCAACTGGTGCAGTGGGTGTTTCCCGGCTTCCTGCGGCTGCAGGAAGACATCGGTCTGCGCCCCGACGACATGCAGCAACACCAATTGCTCGAATCGCTGGTGACCGGCTGCGCGTGGGTGGGCACCGGCCTGTTCGCCTCGGTGGCGATGCGGCGGCAGGCGCCGACGCTGCGCATCCTCGCCGGCCTGCTGGCCGCCACGCTGCTGCTCAAGGGCCTGGCCGCCGAACTGCAGTTTCCGGCCGACAATGCGTTCAACTGGCTTTCGGAAGGCGGCCGCTACGCGCTGGTGACGGGCACGCTCGCGCTGGTGCTGCTGGTGCGCCTGCCGCGCCCGCTGCGCGGCATCCTCGCGATGAGCGCGCTGCTGACGCTGGTGATCCTGACCAACGTGCTGCCGCCCAACCCTTATGCATGGGTCTCGGAACAGGGCTGGCGCCTCGGCCGCTTCGTCCATTTCAACGGCCTGGCCCAATGGCTCGGCTGGCTGTGGCCCTTCCTCGCCTTCTGCTATCTCGCCTGGCGCGTCGAGCAGTTCGGGCTGACGCGGCGAAGGGAACGGAGGAGCCGGCGCGGGGGGCGGCGGGCCGCGCCGAACACCGGCGACTCCGCCTAAGCCCGCACCGCAATCCCCTCATCCCGCAAACGGTCCCGGATCCGCTGCGCGAAGGCCAGCGCGTGCGGGCCGTCGCCGTGCAGGCAGACGGTATCGGCCTGGATCGGGATCCATTGGCCGTCGATCGCGCGCACCTTGCGCTCGCGGACCATCGACAGCGTCTGCGCCAGCACGGCCTGGTCGTCGTCTAGCAGCGCGCCGGGCGTGCCGCGGCGGACCAGGGAGCCGTCGGGGTTGTAGCCGCGATCGGCGAAGACCTCTTCCTTGACCGTCAGCCCGGCCTCGCGCGCAACCTCGATCATCACGCTGCCCGCCAAGCCGAAGAAGGTCAGCTGGGGGTCGAAATCGCGTACCGCGTCGACGATCGCCTGCGCCTGCACGCGGTCGCGCGCGGCCTGGTTGTAGAGGGCGCCATGCGCCTTGACGTGGGCGAGGCGGCCGCCCTGTGCCCTGACGATCGCGGCGAGCGCGCCGATCTGGTAGAGCACGTCGGCATAGACCTGGCGCGGATCGCGCTGCATCTCGGTGCGGCCGAAGTTCTCGCGGTCGGGATAGCTCGGATGCGCGCCGATCGCTACGCCTTTCGCCAGTGCCCACTGCACCGTCTGCAGCATGGTGGAGGCGTCGCCGGCATGCCAGCCGCAGGCGATATTGGCCGAGCTGATCAGCGCCAGCAGCGCTTCGTCGCTGCCGCAGCCTTCGCCGAGGTCGGCATTCAGATCGATCTGCATGTCGGGTCTCCAGGATGGGTTCGGTCGGTTCGTTGCGTTCGTTTGGTTCGCTGCGTTCGTTGGGTGCTCTCGCGTCACGGCAGCGTGGCGCCGGCCGGTGACAGCTGGCGCGTCATCGCCCGCCGCCGCGCGGCCGGCGCCTGCGCCCCGGTCCGGGCCTCGGATTGCCATGCCACCGCCTGTGCGACCTGGCCCAGATATGTCTGCACCTGCATGCGCGCGGCCTCTGCCTCCTCGAGGCCGACGCGGTGAAAACGCACCGCGGCGCCGAGCGGCGCCTGCGCCAGGCGCCACAGATCGGCCTCGATGACGACGCCGATCTTCGGATAGCCGCCGGTGGTCTGGGCATCGGCCATCAGCACGATCGGCTGGCCGCCCGGCGGTACCTGCATGACGCCCGGCACCACCCCGTGGGACAGCAGCTCCGGGGCGCCGGAGCGCCGCGCCAGCGCGGGACCTTCGAGCCGGAAGCCCATGCGGTTGCTGTTGGGCGTGACGGTCCAGTCGGCCTCCCACAGCGCCTGCTGGGCATCGGGCTCGAATTGATCGTACTCCAGCGCGGGCAGCATGCGGATCGACAGCGCGCGGCCGTCGGCCTGCGGCGCCGGCAAGGCCCAGGCCGGCGACAGCACGCCAATTCTCGGCGATGGCGGCGATGGCGGCGATGGCACCGCGGCAGCTTCGGACCGAAGCGCGGCCAGCCGATCGCCCCGCCGCAAGGCGCGGCCCTGGTATCCGCCGAAGCCGGCCTTCAGATCGGTGCTGCGCGAGCCCATCGCGAGCGGCACATCGATGCCGCCGGCCACGCACAGATAGGTACGGGTGCCGGCGCGCGCGGCCGGCAGGGTCAGCGTGCTGCCCGCGCGTACGTCGAACGCGTGCCAGCACCAGACCAGCTCGCCGTCGAGATCCGCGCGGCATTCGGCGCCGGACAGCGCGATGCGCAGGTCGGCATGAAAGCGGACCGTGGCGCGGCCCAGCGTGAATTCGATCGCGGCGGCACCGGCGTCATTGCCCAGCAGCAGATTGCCGACCCGCAGCGCGACGCTGTCGAGCGCGCCGGCCCCGCCGACGCCGAATCGCCGCATGCCGTTGCGGCCGAGGTCCTGGATCGACGCCAGCGCGCCGGGGCGAAGGATCTCGATCATGCGCGTACCGGTTTGGCCATCGATGCAGCGACCGATTCGACGGATTGAACGACGAAGCGCACGGTGTCGCCTGGCGCCAGCAACGAGGGCGGATCGCGCTCGGGTTCGAACAGCGCCAGCTCGGTGCGGCCGATCAGCTGCCAGCCGCCGGGCGCGGCCGCCGGATAGACCCCGGTCTGCTCGCCGCCGATGCCGACCGCGCCGGCCGGCACCGCCAGGCGCGGCTCGGATCGGCGCGGCGTGGCGAGCGCCGGGTCCAGCCCGCCGAGATAAGCGAAGCCGGGCTGGAAGCCGAGAAAGTAGACGGTATAGGTTCCCTCGCTGTGTCGCCGCACCACTTCCTCGGGCGTCAGGCCGGTATGGGCCGCCACATCGGCCAGATCGGGGCCGTCGTCGCCCCCGTAGCGGACGGGGATCTCCACGATGCGGCCGCTGGCATTGCCGCTCTCGGCGCCCTCGCCCCGTTCCCACGCCTGCTTCAGCGAGGTCTCCAACTCGGCCGGGTCGGCCTCGTCATCGAACAGGACTGTCAGGCTGTTCATGCCGGGATAGGCATCGACCACGCCCGGCCATGCGCCGGCCTGATCCGCCATCGCCCAGAAGCGGCGTTGCACGTCGAGCGACGCAGGGGGCGGCACACTGCACAGCAGCGCGCGCTCGGCAAGACGGTGAATCGTGCAACTGGCCATGGTGGTTTTTGGTCCGGAATCCAGGTGGCGGGCGCCGTTCGGGCAGGCGCGGCGAAACGCGAAATGGCGTCTTGTCGGCAATTTATCGAGAAAGTGAGTTTTGCGAAACCTGTGCCGTCATGCCGGCGCCTAGGGTTTTCCATAGCCAGGCGACGCGATAGTTGATTAGATCAATCGTCGCTGTCCCGCTTAAATTTCCCCGCATCCTCGCAGAAAGGAACCTCACGGAGACGCCATGACATTCGCAACCTTCGCCCGCAAGGCCCGCCACGCGGCGGTGGCCGTTGCACTGCTGGCAGCCGGCGCGGCCGCCGCGCCCGCCGCGCTGGCGCAGAAGATCGACGGACCGCTGCGCTTTGTCGTCGGATACGCGCCAGGCGGCGCCTCGGACCGCGCCGCGCGCATCGTCGGGCAGGCCCTGCAGGCCAGGTACGGCGTCACCGTGGTGGTCGAGAACAAGGCCGGCGCCGGCGGGCGACTGGCCGCGCAACAGCTCAAGCACGCCGGTCCCGCCGACAACGTGCTGATGCTGGGCAATCCGGCGGTCATGACGGTCGCGCCGCTGGTGTTCAAGGACACCAGCTACGATCCAGACGCCGACTTCGTGCCGGTGTCGCAGGTCTCGTCCTACGACTTCGCCGTAATCACGGGTCCGCAGGTGCCGGTGCGGGAGATGTCGCATCTGGTGGCCTGGCTCAAGGCCAATCCCGGCAAGGCCTTCTTCGGCGTGCCGGCCACCGGCAGCCTGCCCCACTTCTTCGCGCTGATGTTGGCCGAGCGGGCCGGCGTCAAGGGTGACGTGGTCGGCTACAAGGGCTCGGCGCCGCTGGCGACCGACATGCTGGGCGGTCAGGTGCCGGTCGGCGTCGACACGCTGGACGCGGTGCTGTCGCTGCATCAGAGCGGCAAGCTGAAGATCCTGGCGGTCTCCGGCAAGACGCGCTCGTCGTTCGCCAAGGACATCCCCACGCTGAAGGAGGCCGGCATCGATCTGTCCGCCGACGGCTGGAACGCGTTCTTCGCGCCCCGGTCGATGCCGCCCGAGAAGGTCAAGGCGCTGTCGGCGGCGATCCACAGCGTGATGTCGGACCCGGCGGTGCAGCAGCGCTTCGTCGCCGCCAACATGCAGCCGGTGGCCAGCACGCAGCAGCAGACCGCGGACATGCTGAAGGCCTACAAGGCGCAGTGGCAGCCGGTGGTCCAGCGCAGCGGCTTCCAGCAATAACCTTCCCGCAATAACCTTCCCGCAATGACGTCCGGCCGGACGCATCAGCAAGGAGCGACGGCGATGGCCCGCAATATCCTCTTCATCATGTGCGACCAGCTGCGGTGGGACTACCTGTCCTGCACCGGGCATCCGACCATCCGCACGCCGAACATCGACGCGCTGGCCGCGCGCGGGGTGCGGTTCTCGCGCGCCTACGCGCAATCGACGATCTGCGGCTCGTCGCGGATGAGCTTCTACACCGGCCGCTATGTCGATTCGCACGGCGCCGCCTGGAACAACTTCCCGCTGAAGGTCGGCGAGATGACGCTGGGCGACTATCTGCGCCCGCTGGGCCGGCAGACGGTGCTGGTCGGCAAGACCCATATGGCGGCCGACACCGAGGGCATGGCGCGGCTCGGCATCGATCCGGATTCGACGATCGGCACACGCGTGGCCGAGTGCGGCTTCGATCCGTACGAGCGCGACGACGGCCTGCACGGCAGCGGGCCGTCCGGCCGCTACGACCCGAAGCCGGTGCGCTACAACGACTACCTGCGCGAGCTCGGCTACGCCGGCGACGATGGCTGGGACGACTGGGCCAATGCCGGCGAGGACGAGAACGGCAATCTGCTGTCGGGCTGGCTGCTGCGCAATTCGACCCGGCCCGCGCGCGTGGCCGAGGAGCATTCGGAAACGCCATACATGACGCGGCGTGCGATGCAGTTCATCGAGCAGGCCGGCGAGTCGCCGTGGTGCCTGCATCTGTCCTATATCAAGCCGCACTGGCCATGCATCGCGCCCGCGCCCTATCACGCGATGTACGGGGCCGCCGACGTGCCGCCGCCGGTGCGCAGCGAGACGGAACGTGCGCAGCCGCATCCGATCTACCAGGCCTTTCTGAATTCGCGCGTCAGCCGCGCGTTTTCGCGCGACGAGGTGCGCGAGGCGGTGATTCCCGCCTATATGGGCCTGATCACGCAGATCGACGACCAGATTGGCGTGCTGATGCGCTTGCTGGAGAGTAAGGGCCGGCTCGACGACACCATGATCGTGTTCACCTCCGATCATGGCGATTATCTTGGCGACCACTGGATGGGCGAGAAGGACCTGTTCCACGAGCCGTCGGTGCGGCTGCCGCTGATCGTGGTCGATCCCTCGCCGGCGGCCGACGCGACGCGCGGCTCGGTCTGCGATGCGCTGGTCGAGGCGATCGATCTGGTGCCGACCTTTGTCGAAGCCTGTGGCGGCGCGCCGCAGCCGCATCGGCTCGAAGGCCGCGCGCTGCAGCCCTGGCTGCACGGACAGCCGCCGGCCAACTGGCGCCGCCATGCGATCAGCGAATACGACTACTCGGCCACCGGCGTTGCGGTGTCGCTGGGCGTCGCGCCGCTCGATGCGCGGCTGTTCATGGTGGTCGACGAGCGCTGGAAGTACATCCATGCGCCGGGCTTCCGGCCGATGCTGTTCGATCTGGTCAACGATCCGCAGGAGCTGCACGACCTCGGCGACGATCCGGCCCACCAGGCGCAATGCGAGCGCATGTATCTGGCCCTGGCGCAATGGGGCCTGCGGCAGTCGCAGCGTACCGCGATCAGCGACGAGCGCATCGCCGCGATGCGCGGCGCCTCGATCCGCAAGGGCATCCTGCTGGGATTCTGGGACGAGAGCGAGCTGCCGGAGGAGCTGCTGCACGAGAAATGGCGTGGCGCGCGCGAGGCGCTGCGCTAGCGGACGGGACTCTCTTTGTCCGAGGTGGCTTCCGTCTCCGATGCGACCTCCGATCCGGCCTGCGATTCATCCTCCGGCGCCGTCCATTGGCGGCGCGCGCCGCCGCGCCAGCGATTGGTGCTGACCGTCGTGGCAACCTGCCGCTTCACGCGCACCGCCTGCTCGGTCAGCGCGGTCAGCAGCGTGTCCAGCGTCGCCACTTCGCCATCGGACAGCGTCTCGACCAGACGCCGATTGATCGCCGCCACTTCCTCGAACAGCTGCCGATAGAGCGCCTGCCCCACCGGCGTCAGCGCGACGCTGGCGCGGCGGCGGTCGCCATCGAGCGTCTGGCGGCGGATCAAACCCTTCGCGGTCAGGCGCGTGATCGCGCGCGACACGCGGGTCCGGTCCAGATGGCATTGGTCGGCGATCTCCGACGGCGCCTGCGCGCCGCGCACGGCCAGCAGCCCCAGCAGCGCCCATTCGCGGCGCGACACGCCGTACTGCCCCTCGCACAGGCGAATCACCGCCGCGCCGCTGGCGCCTACCAGCGCCGCGAGACGGAAATTGAGCAGATCGGTGATATCGCGCGGGGCGCGCAGGCGGCTCGTGCCTGCATCAAGAGAAGGGGCGGCCGCGGAAGAGGCGGCCGCGCGAGCGTTGTCAGGCAAGGCGGATGCCGGCGCCGCGAACGGGCGCCGGGCGGGATCAGGCGAAGCCGGCCTGGTGCGCCTGCTGGTCGGCATGGTAGGAGCTGCGCACCATCGCACCGACCGCGGCGTGGGTGAAGCCCATCTTGTAGGCCTCTTCCTCGAACATCTTGAAGGTGTCGGGATGGACGTAGCGCAGCACCGGCAGGTGATGGTTCGACGGTGCCAGGTACTGACCGATGGTCAGCATGTCGATATCGTGCGCGCGCATGTCGCGCATGACCTCAAGGATTTCCTCATCGGTCTCGCCCAGGCCGACCATCAGGCCCGACTTGGTCGGCACGTCCGGATTGCGTCGCTTGAACTCCTGCAGCAGCTTCAGCGAGTGCGTGTAATCGGCGCCCGGGCGGGCCTGCTTGTACAGGCGCGGCACCGTTTCCAGGTTGTGGTTCATCACGTCCGGCGGGCAGGCCTGCAGGATGTCCAGCGCCTTCTCCAGACGGCCGCGAAAGTCGGGCACCAGCACCTCGATGCGGGTGATCGGCGACAGCTCGCGGGTCTTGCTGATGCAATCGACATAGTGCTGGGCGCCGCCGTCGCGCAGGTCGTCGCGGTCGACGCTGGTGATCACCACGTAGTTCAGCTTCAGCTGGGCGATGGTCTTCGCCAAGTTCAGCGGCTCGTTGACGTCGAGCGGATCCGGGCGGCCGTGGCCGACGTCGCAGAACGGGCAGCGGCGCGTGCACTTGTCGCCCATGATCATGAACGTCGCGGTGCCCTTGCCGAAGCATTCGCCGATGTTCGGGCAGCTCGCTTCCTCGCACACCGTCACCAGATTGTTGGCGCGCAGGATGTCCTTGATCTCGTAGAAGCGCGAATTGCCGGTGGCGGCCTTGACGCGGATCCAGTCCGGCTTCTTCAGCTTCTCGGCGGGGACGATCTTGATGGGAATGCGGGCGGTCTTGTCGGCCGACTTCTGCTTGCGGGTCGGGTCGTAGGCCGCGCCTTGTGCGGCATCGCCTTGGGGATTCGAAGTGGCGATCAGGGCGTCGCTCATGGTGTTCTCCGCGCGCTCCCCGCGCGCATAGGTCGGCTAGGCCGTGGTCAGGGGTGTCAGTTGGCCGGGGGCCATGGCGGCTGGCTCGTTCGCCGGTTCGTTCGCTTGCTCGCTCACCGCCGGCTCGCTGGCTGCCGTGCGCAGCTGCGCCGCCGCCAGTACCTCGCACAATGCTGCCGCCAGGCGTCGTGCGATCTCGGGTTGGTGCCGGGCGTCGACCGGTACGTGGCGCACGGCGCCGTCGGTATCGGCCTGCCGCACCGTCGCGCCGGCGCGCGCCATGTCGACCGTTTCCAGGCCGGCATAACCGCACGGGTTGATACGCAGGAACGGGTCCAGGTCCATCCGCACGTTCAGGCTGACGCCGTGGTAGCTGCAGCCGTTGCGGATCTTCAGGCCCAGCGCGGCGATCTTGGCGCCGCGGTGCGGACCGTCGGACAGATAGATGCCGGGCGCGCCAGGCTTGCGTTCGGCGGGCAGATTATACGCCGCGAGCGTGTCCAGTACCGCCTGCTCGATCGCATGGACCAGCTCGCGCACCATCAGCTTGCGGCGGCGCAGGTCCAGCAGCAGGTAGGCGACGACTTGTCCGGGGCCGTGATAGGTGATCTGTCCGCCACGATCGATCCGCACCATCGGGATGGCGGGATCGGGAGACAGCAGGTGCGAAGGATCGCCCGCCTGCCCCAGCGTATAGACCGGAGGGTGCTCGACGAGCCAGATCTGGTCGGGGGATTCGGCGGTGCGCGCGGCGGTGTAGGCGCGCATCGCGTCGAAACAGGGCGCGTAGTCCTCCCGGCCCCGTTCGATGACTTCGATTGCTTGCATGCCGAGAGTGTAGCGAAAAGGGCCGGTTCGCACCGGCCCCCTGCTTCGCTGGCGGCTGTCACCCTGGCGCCTTCAGGGTTGTCCGCCGCCCGGATGTCGTTCGGGATGACCTTCGCCGGAGATCGCGGGCGCCGGCGGCCGGCTGTACACCAGCCGCAGATGGCGCCGGCTCGAGGAATCCGCTTCCGGTTCAGGACGCCGCGACGACGTCCCGGTTAGGCGACCATTGCGTGCCTCGAACCAGTCGTCTCACGATGCGGTTCACCAGATGCGGCAGGTTGGTGGCGGCCGGGCGGCGGGCTTCGGCGATCAGCGCCAGCCGCACCGGGCGTTCGGCGCGCGGATCGACGCTGAGCACCACTTCGTCGCCGCGGTTCAGCTGCAGGCTGGCGCCGCAGCGCAGCCAGTAATCTTCCGAGTCGCCGTCGCGGGTGACCCACAGGTTCAGGCCGGCGGCATCTTCCACATAGAGCCGTTGCGCGGTATGCACCGACAGCGGCGCGACCTCGCCCGGGTTCAGGCTGAAGACGGTCGTTGTGAGCAGGGTTTCCATTTTGGACTTCCTTCACTAAGGTGACGGTACCGTCCGGCACGCGAGTCTCGCGTGGCTGGCGTCGCGCTTTACCGTGTCTGGCCTGGTTTGGCCTGGCGCGCTCGCTGTTGCGGTCCCGATGCACTGCATTCTAGTGATTGCCCGGCCACCTCCAAAACGATATATATTGATTTCCCTTGTTAGCCTATCTCACATAACGCACTCCTGAGATGACCCTCAAGCGCAACCCCGTCGAACTGCCGCGCGCCTGGCATCGGGAACTGCCGCGGCTGCCGGCGCTGACCGCACTGCGCGCCTTCGAGGCCGCCGCCCGGCACGAAAGCTTCTCGCGCGCCGCCACCGAGCTGTTCGTCACGCATGGGGCGGTCAGCCATCAGGTGCGCGCGCTGGAGGAGGAACTGGGCCAGCCGTTGTTCGCCCGCAACGGCAAGCGGGTCAGCCTGACGCCGGCCGGCCGCGTCTACGCCGAGCGCGTACGCGACGCGCTGCTGCAGATCGCCGAGGCGACGCGGGCGCTGCAGTCCGGCACGCGCGACAAGCGGCTGACCATCAGCACCATGCCGTCGTTCGCGGCGCGCTGGCTGACGCCGCGCATCGGCAGCTTCATCGAGCGGCATCCCGAGCTGGACGTCGAGCTGATGTCGTCGAACACGCTGGTCGATTTCACCCGCGACGAGGTCGACGTGGCGCTGCGCATGGGCAGCGGCGACTATCCGGGGCTCTATGTCGAACGGCTGCTCGACGACGTGTTCTTCCCGGTCTGCAGCCCGAATTTCCTGGGCGGCAAGCTGCCGCAGCGCCCCGAGGACATGCAGGGGCTGACGCTGCTGCGCGGCGAAGGCGATCCGTGGCGGCCCTGGTTCGAGGCGGCGGGGCTGGACTGGCCCGAGCCGCGCAAGGGCCTGATGTTCGAGGATTCGTCGCTGCTGCTGCAGGCCGCGGCCGAAGGCCAGGGCATCGCCCTGATCCGCTCGTCGCTGGCCTATAACGATCTGCTGTCCGGGCGGGTGGTGCGGCTGTTCGACGTCAGCATCCCGTGTCCGTGGCTGCTGTACTTCGTCTGCGCGCCGGCGATGCTGGAGACGGCCAAGGTACAGGCCTTCCGCAACTGGCTGTTGCCCGAGATCGCGGCGTTCCGGCAGATCCTGTCGCAGTGGGCCTAGGACGGGCCTGCGCGCTTCAGGCCGGGTCGTCGTCGTCCGGCGTCGAGGTTGGTGGCGGTGCGGCCGGCGGTGCGGGAGGCGCGTCCGCTTCGGACAGCCGTGCGCGCGGGTGGGCCTGGTCGTAAACCTTGGCCAGATGCTGGAAATCGAGCGCGGTGTAGATCTGCGTGGTCGCCACACTGGCGTGGCCCAGCATCTCCTGCACCGCGCGCAGATCGCCGGAGGATTGCAGCACGTGGCTGGCAAACGAATGCCGCAGCATGTGCGGATGCACGTCGGCCGGCACGCCGGCGCGGATGGCCTGCTGCTTGATGCGGGCGCGCACGGTCCGGTCCGACAGCCGCTCGCCGCGCCGCGACAGAAACAGCGCGTGTCGATGATCGGCGCCGGCAGCAGGCTTGACCCAGCCGTCGCGCACCGCCAGCCACGCCCGCAGCGCCTGCACCGCCTTGCTGCCGACCGGCACGCTGCGGCGGCGCGAACCCTTGCCGAGCACCGTGACTTCGCCGGCGGCCAGGTCGATCCAGCCCGACGAGCGATAGCCGTCCTCTTCCACGTAGCGCAGATCGAGCTGTACCAGTTCGGACACGCGCAGCCCGCTCGAATAGCCGAGTTCGAAGACGGCCTGATCGCGCAGCCCTTCGGCGCCCTTGCCGGCCGGCTGGCCGACCAGCGCCACCGCATGTTCGACCGACAGCGCCTTGGGCAGCGGCCGTCCGGCCTTGGGGGCGCGCACGCCGTCGACGGGATTGGCCTCGACGCCATGGCCGTGCCGCGCGGCCCACAGGTAAAAGCCGCGCCAGGCCGACAACGCCCGCGCAATGCTGGTGGAAGCCAGGCCGCTGCCGCGCAGGCGCGCGGCGAAGCTGCGGATCTGGTCGGTGCGCAGCGCGGTCAGCGCGGTACCGGGGGCGAATTTGGCGGCCTGTGCCTGCAATACCGACAGGTCGCGCCGATAGCCGACCAGCGTGTGTTCGGCCAGCTTGCGGCTGCTGGCCAGCCAGTCAAGATAGCTGCGCAGCAGCGGATCGAGTACGGGAGTGGGCGCGTCCGCCTCGGCGGTGGGTTCGCTGGAGCGGGCCATCTGCCGCTGCCCGAGTCCTGGCGTCAGCCGCGCAGGCGCGCCAGCGCCGCGCCGGCCAGTTCGCCGATGCGGCTCAGATAGGCGGTGCCCATGCCTTCGTGGAAGCGCCGCGGGTCGGGCGAGCCGAGCACCAGCAGGCCGAAGGTCGGACCCGCTTCGGCGTCTTCGCCGGCGGGCGCGCGCAGCGCGACCATTGCCAGCGAGGCGATGTCGTCGCGCTCGAGCCAGTCGACTGCCTGCTTGCCGCCTTCGCCCAGCGAGTCGGCGGCGGCCGCGCTCGCCCGCGGCGCCGGCGGGGCGCCGTCTTCGGCGACGGTGGGCTCGATGGCCCATGGATTGGCACCGCAATACGGCGTCTGCAGTCCCTCGGCAAAGCGGCGCGCGGCTTCCGTAGCGGCGGTCTGATCGCCGCGGAGCAGATCGAGCGGCGCATGGGTTTCTGCCAGCTGCCACAGCCGCAGCGCGACGGCCGGCACATCGAACACCTGCTGCAGGCCCTGGCTGACTGCCATCGGCAACGCCAGCGCATCGGCCTCGCCGAGCAGACGCAGTTGCCACGCGTGCATGCGGTTCTGCGTGCGGTCGTTGTCGTGGCCGTGGCGCATCAGATTGGCCAGCTTCAGTTCGAGCCCCTTGTTCTTCTCGCGCAGGATTTCCATCTGGCGCTGCTGCAGCGACACCGCGCGATGGCTGTGCGGGCTGGTCAGCTGCACCGAGGCCAGCAGCTCGGCATGGTCCTCGAAGAACTGGGGATGACTTTGCAGATAGGCGGCGACGTCTTGCGGATTCATTGGCGGGTCATCGAACGATTTGCGCTGGAGTGTAGCAAAGCCTGCCGGGCGGGACGGCTTGCCCTCTCCCCCGGCTCCTCTCCCGCAAGCGGGAGAGGGAAGAAAAACGGGGTCGACCTTTCCCCTTTCCACCTGCGAGAGAGGGGAAGAAAACGCGGTCGGTGTTCCCTCTCCCGCTTGCGGGAGAGGGCCGGGGAGAGGGCCCGGCGCTCGAACGACCAACATGACTTCCAACCTACCGCGCAATAAAAAAAACCCGCGCCAGGACGCGGGTTCACCATCTTCCTCGATGGAGCCAATCAACCGAGCTTCTTGCGCAGCAGCTCGTTGACCTGGGCCGGATTGGCCTTGCCCTTGGTCGCCTTCATCGCCTGGCCGACCAGCGCGTTGAATGCCTTCTCCTTGCCCGCCCGGAACTCCTCGACCGACTTGGCGTTGGCGGCCAGCACTTCGTCGATGATGGCCTCGAGCGCGCCGGTATCCGACATCTGCTTCAGCCCCTTGGCCGCAATGATCGCGTCGGCATCGCCATCGCACTCGCCGGCCCACATCGCCGGGAACACGTCCCTCTTGGCGGTGTTGTTCGACACCGTGCCGTCGGCGATGCGCTTGAGCAGCAGCGCCAGCTGTGCGGGCCGAATCGGCGCGCGATCGATCTCGATGCCTTCGCGGTTCAGCTGCGAAGCGACATCGCCCATCAGCCAGTTGGCCGCGGGCTTGGCATTGGCCGCGCCCGCTTCGGCGACGACCTGCTCGAACCAGTTGGCCAGCGCCTTCGACGAGGTCAGCACGCTGGCATCGTAGGCAGGCAGGCCGTATTGCGAGACGAAGCGCGCCTGCATCGCGGCGGGCAGCTCCGGCATTGCGGCGCGCACGCGCTCGACCCACGCCGGCTCGATCTCCAGCGGCAGCAGGTCCGGATCGGGGAAGTAGCGGTAGTCGTGCGCATCTTCCTTGGTCCGCATCGCGCGGGTTTCGCCGGTGTCCGGATCGAACAGCACGGTGGCCTGCTGGATCTCGCGGCCATCCTCGATCTCGGCGATCTGCCAGCGCACCTCGTATTCGATCGCCTGCTGCAGGAAGCGGAACGAGTTCAGGTTCTTGATCTCGCGGCGCGTGCCGAGCTTGTCGCTGCCGACCGGCCGCACCGACACGTTGGCATCGCAGCGAAAGCTTCCTTCCTGCATGTTGCCGTCGCAGATGCCCAGCCATACCACCAGCGAATGCAGCGCGCGCGCATAGGCGACGGCCTCGGCGGCGCTGCGCATGTCGGGCTCGGTGACGATCTCCAGCAGCGGCGTGCCGGCGCGGTTCAGGTCGATGCCGGTCATGCCGGCGAAATCCTCGTGCAGCGACTTGCCCGCGTCCTCCTCGAGGTGCGCACGCGTCAGCTGCACGGTCTTCTCGTAGAACTCGCCCTTGCGGCCCTCGACCTGGAAGGTCAGGCTGCCGCCCTGCACCACCGGGATCTCGTACTGGCTGATCTGGTAGCCCTTGGGCAGATCGGGGTAGAAGTAATTCTTGCGGGCGAACACGCTATGCGGCGCGACGTGCGCGCCGATCGCCAGGCCGAACTGGATCGCACGCTCGACCGCGGCCTTGTTCAGCACCGGCAGCGTGCCGGGCAGCGCCAGATCGACCGGGCAGGCCTGCGTGTTGGGCGCCGCGCCGAACGCCGTGGAGGCGCCGGAAAAAATCTTCGAGGCCGTCGATAGCTGCGTATGCGTTTCGAGGCCGATCACCACTTCCCATTGCATGGCGGTATTCCTGTTGGTTCCTTGCGGCGGCGCCGGCATGGGCCGCGCCGCGGTGTCGTTTATTGCGTGCGCGCGCAGGTGCCGGTGCCCGGTTCGAACATCACCGGCCACGCCTCTTCATAGATGCCCGGCGTGCAGCGGCTCTGGCAATTGGCGTGCGCCAGCGTGACGCGGCGCGGGTCCTGCCAGACCAGCAGCTTGCACGCGCTGCCGTCGCGCGCGGCCAGTTCGATATGCGGCTTGCGACGGGTCTGGCGGAACTCGGCCAGGTCGAAGCTGCACGAGCCGCGCTTGCCGACCCACAGCTTCCACGACAGCTGCTGCACGTTGTTGTCCGACACGCGCAGTTGCGCATCCTCGCGGAAACCGTCTTCCTCGGTGCGGCGGCAGTCGCCGGCCAGATCGATGTCGCGATCGGCGATCGGCGTCGGACCGCCGATGCGCGGCAGCGGAATGCAGCCGGCCAGCGCGGCCAGCAGCACGGCGGTCAATGCCAGTCGGCCGGCGGAAGGCCGGAGGCGACGGCGGGTCGAAAGAAGCGCGCTCATGGTCATCCCTGCGAGGGCTGGCGCAGATGCCAGTCGGTGGCCTGCTGGAAGGCGTGCGCGGTCTGCAGCAGCTGCGCCTCGCCGAAGTAGTTGCCGATCATCTGCAGGCCGACCGGCATGCCGCCCTCGCCGAAGCCGCAGGGCACGCTCATGCCGGGCAGGCCGGCGAGGCTCGTCGACAGCGTGAAGACGTCGGCCAGATACATCTGCACCGGGTCGGCGCTCTTCTCGCCGAGCTTCCACGCCACCGTCGGCGCCACCGGTCCCATGATCACGTCGCACTCGCCGAAGGCGCGCTGGAAGTCGTCCGCGATCAGGCGGCGGATCTTCTGCGCCTGCAGGTAGTAGGCGTCGTAGTAGCCGTGCGACAGCACATAGGTGCCGACCAGGATGCGGCGCTTGACCTCCCAGCCGAAGCCCTCGGCGCGGCTCTTCTTGTACATGTCGAGCAGGTCGCGGTACTCGGCCGCGCGGTGGCCGTAACGCGCGCCATCGAAACGCGACAGGTTCGACGAGGCCTCGGCCGGCGCGATCACGTAATAGACCGGGATCGACAGTTCGGTCTTGGGCAGCGACACCTCGACCAGCGTCGCGCCCAGCTTCTCGTATTCGCGCAGCGCGGCGCGCACCGCGGCCTCGACATCGGCCGACAGGCCGGCGCCGAAGTACTCGCGCGGCAGGCCGATGCGCAGGCCCGCCAGCGGCTGGTTCGCGCTGGCGCCGCCGCGCGGCTGGCCCAGCAGCCGCGTGAAGTCCTCGTCCACGCCGCCCTGCGCCGGCGTCAGCGAGGTCGAATCGCGCTCGTCGAAACCGGCCATCGCATTGAGCAGCAGCGCGCAGTCTTCGGCGCTGCGTGCCATCGGACCGGCCTGGTCCAGCGACGAGGCGAACGCGATCATGCCGAAGCGCGACACGCGGCCATAGGTCGGCTTGATGCCGGTGATGCCGGAGAACGAGGCCGGCTGGCGGATCGAGCCGCCTGTGTCGGTGCCGGTCGCGGCTGGCGCCAGGCCCGCGGCCACCGCGGCGGCCGAGCCGCCCGACGAGCCGCCGGGCACGCGCGACGCGTCCCACGGGTTGCGCACCGGGCCGAAGTGCGAGTTCTCGTTGGACGAGCCCATCGCGAACTCGTCCATATTGGTCTTGCCCAGCGTCACCATGCCGGCGGCGGCGAGCCGCTCCACCACGGTGGCGTCGAACGGGCTCTCGTAGTTGGCCAGCATGCGCGAGCCGGCGGTCGAGCGCCAGCCGCGCGTGACGAACACGTCCTTGTGAGCGATCGGCACGCCGGTCAGCGGACCGGCCTCGCCGCGCGCGCGGCGCGCATCGGCCTCGCGCGCCTGGGCCAGCGTCAGGTCCGCGTCGACGTGGACATAGGCGTTCAGCGCGCCGGCCTGCTCGATGCGAGCCAGGTAGTCGCGCGCCAGTTCTTCGGCCGACACCGCGCCGGCGGCGAGCGCATCGGCGATCTGGCGCAGCGAGGTCACGGTCGAGCCGACCGGGAAGGAGGAAGCGGAAGAAGACATGGAGTGTCGGAAAAGCTTCGGAGAACGGCGGCGGGGCATCGCCTCGCGGCCGGATCAATTCAGGAGACGTCGCTGGCGTATCGGTATCGGCACGCCGATACGGAACTGTCGCGATAGGTCGGCGAACCCGGCACGGGACCTTACTCGATCACCTTCGGCACCAGGTAGAGACCGGCCTCGGTGGCCGGCGCCGGGCGCTGGTAGTCGTCGCGCCGGTTCGGCTCGGTGACGACGTCGTCGCGCAGGCGCTGCTGCATCTCGCGGACCGCCGACAGCGGGTGCGCCAGCGGCGCGACGCCGCTGGTGTCGACCGCCTGCATCTGCTCGACCAGCGAGAAGAATTGGTTCAGTTGCCCGAGCGTCTGGCCGGCTTCTTCATCGCTGATGTCGATGCGGGCAAGATGGGCGATGCGCTTGACGTCGGTAAGCTCGAGTGCCATGGCGTGGATGCGAGGAATTCCAGAAGGCCCGGCGTGAACCGGGAGAACGACGACCGTGCGGGCAGAGTCGGGAAGCGCTGGACCGGACCAGGCCCGTGGACCTTGGACGGCGCCGCGTCGGGTCCGGTGTCGGCCCGGCATCAGCCTGGCAGAAGTGCCGCGCGCGGCGCCCGACGATCGTCTGAATTACAGGTTTTTTCAGGGCAATTTGCCGCCGAAACACGCGGAATTATAAGGTATCATTCCGTTTTGCCGCCGCCCCTGGCGGCGCCTTCGCCGCTTGGACCCAAGGTCCGGCCGCTGAAGGACGCCGGACCCGACTGCCCGCCGGGGCCCGGAGCAGGATCCTCCGATTAGACCGACTCGCTGCTGCCCCATCGTGGGTGCCGGGTCTGTGGCGCCCGGACCATCGTCCGGCCATCCGCCAAATGAAGTTTGGCGAACTTTCTGGCGCCGTCTAATCAAAGGTTCCCGTGGGAGTGTGTTCCGCCGGCCCGGCGGGGCCCTTCCTCCGGACTGTTGCGGTTCGCCTGGCGCACTGCAACGGCAAGGGCGGGACCGTGGATGCGCGGAGAACGCGCGCCGTTTCCATCGACGACATATGAATATCGCGGCCGGCGCCAAGGACTGGCGCCGGCCGCTTCGCATACCTGCGAACCCACCAGAAAACAGGACTCCTGATGTTCGGATTTCTCCGCAGCTACTTTTCCAACGATCTCGCGATCGACCTCGGCACCGCCAACACGCTGATCTATATGCGTGACAAGGGCATCGTGCTCGACGAACCGTCGGTGGTCGCGATCCACCTGGGCGGCGGCCCGAACGCCAAGAAGACCATTCAGGCAGTCGGCAAGGAAGCCAAGCAGATGCTGGGCAAGGTGCCGGGCAACATCGAGGCGATCCGCCCGATGAAGGACGGCGTGATCGCCGACTTCACCGTCACCGAGCAGATGCTCAAGCAGTTCATCAAGATGGTGCACGACAGCAAGCTGCTGCGTCCGTCGCCGCGCATCATCATCTGCGTGCCGTGCGGTTCGACCCAGGTCGAGCGCCGCGCGATCCGCGAGTCGGCGCTGGGCGCCGGCGCCTCGCAGGTCTACCTGATCGAGGAACCGATGGCCGCGGCGATCGGCGCCGGCCTGCCGGTGTCCGAGCCGTCGGGCTCGATGGTCGTCGATATCGGCGGCGGCACCACGGAGGTCGGCATCATCTCGCTGGGCGGCATGGTCTACAAGGGCTCGGTGCGCGTCGGCGGCGACAAGTTCGACGAAGCCATCGTCAATTACATCCGCCGCAACTACGGCATGCTGATCGGCGAGCAGACCGCCGAAGCGATCAAGAAGGAAATCGGCTCGGCCTTCCCGGGTTCGGAAGTGCGCGAGATGGAGGTCAAGGGCCGCAACCTGTCCGAAGGCATCCCGCGCGCCTTCACGGTCTCGTCCAACGAGATCCTGGAAGCGCTGACCGATCCGCTGAACCAGATCGTCTCTACCGTCAAGATCGGCCTGGAACAGACCCCGCCGGAACTCGGCGCCGACATCGCCGAGCGTGGCATCACGCTGACCGGCGGCGGCGCGCTGCTGCGCGACCTGGACCGCCTGCTGGCCGAAGAGACCGGCCTGCCGGTGCTGGTGGCCGAGGATCCGTTGACCTGCGTGGTGCGCGGCTCGGGCATGGCCCTGGAGCGCATGGACAAGCTCGGCAGCATCTTCGCCTACGAGTAAGCCGGTCCGGCAAAGGATCGTTCCCGTGGCGAAGCGCGCCCTGCCCGCACCGCTGGCCGAGGCCGGCCACGGGCAGGTCCGCCGCCGCGCCACCCTGGGCAAGCAGGCCGCCGCCACCGGGCGGCCTGCGCGACTCCGCCAATTCTGGTCCGCCCCCGGACGCCCGAGCGCGGCGTGCCGGCGACGCGGACCGCCACCGCCTGCGTACGGCTAAATGGATTACACGCCGCCACCGCTATTCAAGCAGGGCACGTCCGCGTTCGCGCGCCTGGTCATCTTCGTCACGATGGCGCTGGTGCTGCTGGTCGTCGACGCCCGCTTCGATGCGCTGTCCACGGTCCGGCAGATTGCCGCCACCGTGCTGATGCCGGTCGAGCGCGCCGTGCTGGTGCCGCGCGACATGGCGCGCACCGCGTTCGACTATCTGCAGTCGTCCGCCGCGCTGGCCAGCGAGAACCGCGAGTTGCGGCGGCGCGCGGTGGCCCAGGCCGACGACGCGCTGCGCCAGGCCCAGCTCGAGGCCGAGAACCGGCAACTGCGCAAGCTGCTCGACCTGAAGGAGCAATCGGCGACGCCCGTCACGGCGGCCGAGGTGCTGTACGACGCGCGCGATCCGTACAGCCAGCGCATCGTGATCGACCGCGGCAGCCAGCACGACGTGCGCGCCGGCTATCCGGTGATCGACGATCGCGGCGTGGTCGGCCAGGTCACGCGGGTGACGCCATTCCAGTCCGAAGTCACGCTGCTGACCGACAAGGACCAGGCGATCCCGGTGCAGGTGGTACGCAACGGCCTGCGCAGTCTCGCCTTCGGCGGCGGCAAGGCCGGCATGCTGGATCTGCGCTTCATGGCGGCGTCGGCCGATCTGCAGCAGGGCGACCTGCTGGTGACCTCCGGCCTGGACGGCGTCTATCCGCCTGGCCTGCCGGTCGCGCGCATCGTGCAGATCGAACGCAAGGCCGACACCGCGTTTTCCCGCGTCTACTGCGAGCCCGTCGCGGGCGTGCGCTCGCACCGCCAGCTGCTGGTGGTGCGCTACGACGCCGAGAAGCCCTCGCGCGAGCTGCCGGCCGGCGACAACGGCAACAGCACGGCGGGCAAGGCCAGCAAGACGGAGAAGGCGGGCAAGGCCGCGGAGAAGGCGGAGAAGGCGGAGAAAGCCGAGAAAGGCGATAAAGCCGACAAGGCGCCGAAGCCGAAAGCGGACACCGCGGCCACGATCGCCACGGCGTCCTCGACCGCGTCGAGCCAGGAGCAGAAGCGGTGACCCATCCCCAATACCTGCTGCGGCCGGTCAATCCGGCCTTCATCGCGCTGACCTTCGTGCTGGCGTTCCTGTTCAACCTGCTGCCGTGGGGCGACATCCTGTGGGTGCCCGACATGGTGGCGCTGGTGCTGGTGTTCTGGAACATCCACCAGCCGCGCAAGGTCGGCATGGGCGTGGCCTTCGTGCTGGGCCTGCTGATGGACGTGCACGACGCACGCCTGCTCGGCGAGCACGCGATGGCCTACACGCTGCTGGCGTATTTCGCCATCACGATCCACCGCCGTGTGCTGTGGTTCAGCGTTTATACCCAGGCGCTGCACGTGCTGCCGCTGCTGTTCATCGCCCATGCGGTGCCGGTCGTGATCCGGCTGCTGATGGGCGCGCCGCTGCCCGGCTGGCCGCTGCTGGTCGCGCCCGGCATCGAGGCGCTGCTGTGGCCGCTGGCCACCGGCCTGCTGCTCGCGCCGCAGCGCCGTTCGGTCGACGTCGACGAAACCCGGCCAATCTGACGGCATGGCACTCCGATCGCTGTTCCTCTCCGTGCCCCGACCGCCCGTCCACGCAGCACCATGACCGAAATCCGCAACGTCGAACTCGAGCTCGGCCGCTTCCGCCTTCGCGTGGCGGCCGCGGCGCTGTTCGCCGTGATCCTGTTCGGCCTGCTGTTCCTGCGCTTCTTCTGGCTGCAGTGGTACAAGCACGACCAGTACTCCGCCAAGGCCGAGGACAACCGCATCTCGGTGGCGCCGATCGAGCCGAACCGCGGC
Organism: Cupriavidus gilardii; assembly: GCF_013314895.1. Taxonomy (GTDB): domain Bacteria; phylum Pseudomonadota; class Gammaproteobacteria; order Burkholderiales; family Burkholderiaceae; genus Cupriavidus; species Cupriavidus gilardii_C. Next base: position 34,964 of record NZ_JABTYE010000023.1, read on the forward strand.
ATCATCATGGACCGCAACGGCATCGTGCTGGCGCGCAATTATTCCGCCTACACGCTGGAGATCACGCCGTCCAAGCTGACGCAGTCGCTGGACGACACCATCGACGAGCTGTCGGAACTGATCGACATCCAGCCGCGCGACCGCCGGCGCTTCCGCCGGCTGATGGAAGAGTCGCGCAGCTTCGAGAGCCTGCCGATCCGCAGCCAGCTGACCGACCAGGAGGTGGCGCGCTTTTCCGCACAGCGCTTCCGCTTCCCCGGCGTCGACGTGCGGGCGCGGCTGTTCCGCCAATATCCGATGGGCGAATCGGCCTCGCACGTGGTCGGTTATATCGGCCGCATCTCGCAGCGGGACCAGCAGCGCATCGAGGCGATGGACGAGGCCAACGACGCCGATCCGGCCAAATACGATCCACGCAAGGACGCCGACAACTACAAGGGCACCAACTACATCGGCAAGATCGGCATCGAGCAGAGCTACGAGACCGAACTGCACGGGCTGACCGGCATCGAGGAAGTCGAGGTCAGCGCCGGCGGGCGGCCGATCCGCACGCTGTCGACCGCGCCCGCCACGCCCGGCAACAACCTGATCCTGTCGCTCGACATCCGGCTGCAGCAGCTGGCCGAGGCGCTGTTCGGCGATCGCCGCGGCGCGCTAGTGGCGATCGAGCCGGCCACCGGCGATATCCTCGCGTTCGTCTCCAAGCCCACCTTCGACCCGAACCTGTTCGTCGAGGGCATCGATACCGCGACCTGGAACGAGCTGAACAGTTCGCCGGACAAGCCGCTGCTGAACCGGCCGCTGCGCGGCACCTATCCGCCGGGCTCGACCTACAAGCCCTTCATGGCGCTGGCGGCGCTGGCGACCGGCAAGCGCACCGCGCAATGGGGCATGCACGACCCCGGCTTCTTCACGCTCGGCAACCACACGTTCCGCGACGACAAGCCGGGCGGCCACGGCTGGGTCGACATGGTCAGTTCGATCGTGGCCTCGTGCGACACCTACTACTACGCGCTGGCGCGCGACATGGGCGTCAACGCGATCCACGACTTCATGAAGCCGCTCGGCTTCGGCCAGCTGACCGGCATCGATATCGAGGGCGAGAGCCGCGGCATCCTGCCGTCGACCGACTGGAAACGGCGCGCCTACCGCAAGCCGGAGCAGCAGAAGTGGTACGACGGCGAGACCATCTCGCTGGGCATCGGCCAGGGCTACAACAGCTTCACGATCCTGCAGCTGGCCCACGCGACCTCGATCCTGGTCAACAACGGCGTGGTGATGAAGCCCCACCTGGTCAAGGCGATCGAGGACGCGGTCACGCGCCAGCGCCGCCTGACGGTGCCGAAGGAAAGCTACCGGCTGCCGTTCAAGCAGTCCGATATCGACGTGATCAAGCGCGCGATGGTCGGCGTCACGCATTCGGGCACCGCGGCCAAGGTGTTTGCCGGCGCGGCTTACGAATCGGCGGGCAAGACCGGTACCGCGCAGACCTACTCGCTGGCCAAGGGCGAGAAGTACAACCACCATGCGCTGGCCGAGCACAAGCGCGACCACGCGCTGTACACCGCGTTCGCCCCGGCGGACAAGCCCAGGATCGCGCTGGCGCTGATCGTCGAGAACGCGGGCTTCGGCGCGGCGCACGCGGCGCCGATCGCGCGCAAGGTGATGGACTACTACCTGCTGGGCAAATGGCCCGCCGAACTGGCCGCGATCGCGCCGCCGGCATCCGAGCGCGCCCATGGCCTGCCGCCGGTCGCGACGCCCAGCGTATTCACCACCGGCCATACCGCCAGCATCGCCAGCGCGACGGCGATGGGCAACACGCTGGCCAACGAGGACACGGAAGGCGAGCCAGGCGGCAAGCAACAGGACGCCGAAGGCGGTGCCAGCGCGGTGGCCGCCGCGCCGGCCATCGATCCCCAGGCCATCGCGCCGGCCTCCGCGCCGCTGACGCTCGAAGGCCGCATGCGCCAGGCGCTCGGCCACAGCAGGCCGCCGCACGAGGGCCCGCCGTCGACCCCGGCCGCGCCGCCGGCCCCTGGTAGTCCGGGCACGCGCAAGACGCCGCCCGGCGCGCCGGGGCCCGCTTCGTCGCCGACTCCATCCCCCGCATCCCGCGCCCGGCAGGCCGCCGCAGCGCCGGGCGCCAACGCCACGCATTGAAGGAGGCGCAGATGGATCGCAGACGCGCCCTGTCTCTGATCAAGACCACGCTGACCGGCTTCGACAAGCCGCTCGCGCTGATCGTCTTCCTGCTGTTCGCCACCGGCATCGTCGCGCTGTATTCGGCCTCGGTCGACATGCCGGGCCGGGTCGAGGACCAGCTGCGCAATATCCTGCTGTCCTACGCGGTGATGTGGGTGATCGCCTATCTGCCCACACAGACGCTGATGCGCGTAGCGGTGCCGCTCTATACGCTCGGCGTCGCGCTGCTGATCGCGGTGGCGATGTTCGGGCTGATCCGCAAGGGCGCGCGCCGCTGGCTCAATGTCGGCATCGTGATCCAGCCGTCGGAGCTGATGAAGATCGCGATGCCGCTGATGCTGGCCTGGTACTTCCAGAAGCGTGAAAGCGGGCTGCGCTGGTTCGACTTCATCGTTGCCGGCGTGCTGCTGGCCGTGCCGGTGGGGCTGATCGCCAAGCAGCCCGACCTGGGCACGGCGCTGCTGGTGCTGGCCGCCGGTATGTACGTGATCTACTTCGCCGGCCTGTCGTGGAAGCTGATCCTGCCGGCGCTGGCGATCCTGGTGACGCTGATTTCCGCGCTGCTGTTCTTCGAGCACGACATGTGCGCGCCGGGCGTCAACTGGCCCGTGCTGCACGACTACCAGCAGCACCGAGTCTGCACATTGCTCGACCCCACAACCGACCCGCTCGGCAAGGGCTTCCACACCATCCAGTCGATCATCGCGATCGGCTCGGGCGGCCTGATGGGCAAGGGTTGGCTCAAGGGCACGCAGACCCACCTCGAGTTCATTCCCGAGAAGCACACCGACTTCATCTTCGCGGTCTATTCGGAGGAGTTCGGGCTGATCGGCAATGCGGTGCTGCTGGTGCTGTACCTGCTGCTGATCTTCCGCGGGCTGTATATCGCCGCCAATGCGCCGACGCACTTCTCGCGGCTGCTGGCCGGCGCGGTGACGCTGATCTTCTTCACCTACGCCTTCGTCAACATGGGCATGGTCAGCGGCATCCTGCCGATCGTCGGCGTGCCGCTGCCGCTGATCAGCTACGGCGGCACCGCGCTGGTCACGCTGGGCATGGGGATCGGCATCCTGATGAATATCTCGCGGCAGAAGCGGCTGATTCAGACCTGAAGGCGCGCGCTACATCGTCGGCGTGCGCGATCTGACCGTCTGCTCCAGCAGCGAACGCAGCTTGGCCAGCGCGCCGGGATCGCCCCGTGCCGCGGCGCGCGCGTACCAGATCTTCGCCTGTTCGATATCGCGCTCGACCACGCCAGGCTCGCCGCGCTCGTAGAAGCTGGCGACGATGTACTGCGCGCCGCCATCGCCCGCGGTCGCGGCCCGCGTGTACCACTCGAAGGCCTTGGCGTAATCGCGCGGCACCCCGCGGCCGATGAAGTAATTGGTCGCCAGCGCGACCTGCGCCTGGATATGTCCGCCCTGGCTGGCGCGCTGATACCAGCGGTTCGCCTCCTCCAGCGACTTGGGCACCAGATCGCCGCGCTCGTGCAATTCGCCCCAGGTGAATTGCGCATGCGTCATCTCGTTGTCGGCCGCCTTCTTCAGCCAGACCAGTCCCTCCTGCGGCTTCGACGCGGTGCCATCGCCGCGCAGCAGCATCATCGCGTAATTGAACTGCGCCAGCCGGTTGCCCTGCCGCGCCGCCTCCGCGAAGTCGCGCAACGCCGCATCGAACGCCCCCGCCTCGTAGGCGACCACCGCCTGTCGCGTCAGCGTCTCCGCCGGCTGCGGCGGCCGCGGCGCCGCCATGGCGGTCTGCCACCCGCCAAGCAGGACCAGTATGCAGGCGGCGTGGCGGACGAGGCGGCGAAGGGTCGGCATGGCGAACTCCCAGCAAGGTCGGGCCTTCCAGCCAGTGTAGGAGTCGGTCGAAAGGGGCGATAGGCTGCGCCGAGTCATTCTCGGAACAAATATGTGAGAGCATTTCGCTTGCCATCGCATTCTTCCCGGGCATGGTGCGCGCCTCGCCTGGTGACTGGCGGCGGTCACGCCGCGAGCGTGCGTACGACTGCGGACGCTCTAGAATGACGCGGCCGCGCACGCGGATGCGCTGCCGCCAGCCCTCCCCCGACACGAACCGATCGTCCGCCTCCCCATGCATATCCGTTGGCTCGAAGACTTTGTATGCCTGGCCGAGGCCGGCAGCCTCGCCCGCGCGGCCGAACTGCGCAATGTCACCCCGCCGGCGTTCGGCCGCCGCATGCAGGCGGTGGAAGTGTGGGCCGGCGCGCCGCTGATCGATCGCAGCGTGTTTCCGGTCCGGCTGACCGCCGAGGGGCGGCAATTCCTCGAGGCGGCGCAGTCGGCGCTGCATACCCTCGAGGAAACGCGGCTGGCGCTGCGCGCCGCCCATCGCGTCGACGCCAGCACGGTGGTGATCGCCACCGGCAAGACGCTGTCGCGCTCGCTGGTGCCGGTCTGGCTGGCCGGGCTGCGCCAGGCGCTGCGGCACGATCCGGTGGCCGCAGGCTTTCGTACCCGGCTATCGACCTTCGCCATGCACGACGCGATGGCGATGTTCACGGAGGGCGATGCCGATTTCCTGCTGTGCTACAGCCCGCCCGACCTGCCGGTGCGGCTTGACGAGGCCCGCTATCAGTTTCATCCGGTCGGAGTCGAGCGGCTGGTGTGCGTCGCCGCCGCCGACGCCGCCGGGGGGCCGTGCTTCCGCCTGCCCGGCCGCGGCAAGAACGGCAAGAGCGCGCCGGTGCCGACGATCGCCTATGCCGAAACGCTGACGATGGGCCGCATGGTCAATCAGGAGATCGCGCGGCGCAAGCTGGCCAGCCGCCTCGACGTGGTGGCCGTCTGCGACTTCGCGGAATCGGTGCACGAGATGGTCCGCCAGCGCATGGGCCTGGCCTGGCTGCCGGCCCGGCTGATCGCTGACGATCTGCACGCCGGCCGGCTGGTGCGCGCCGATATCGGTAGCGCGGGGGACGCGGGAACGGAGGGCGGCCAACACGGCGGCAATCGCGATCTGGTGCTGCAGATCCGGCTCTATCGTCCGCGCGCACCGATGCGTCCGCTGGCCGAAGCGTTCTGGCGGGCCGCGACGGCGTGATCTCGCCGGACGCGGACGCGATGCCGCGCCGCCGTGCCGCCGTGCCGCCGTGCCGCCGTGGGTAACCGCCTTGCCGCCACGCTTGCCAATCCGGCAATCGCCGTTGCCAAACCCGCATGCGCGGATGCGGCGCCGCTCCCTAACATCGCGCCATACCACATCGATAACACATAGACACGGGAGCGTTGCCATGAAGATCTCGCTGCGGACTGCCACCGCCGCCACCTTGCTGTTCTCGGCCATCTCGGCCATGTCGCTGCTGCCTGCGGGCGCGGCGCGGGCCAGCGAATGGCCGGCCAAACCGATCACGCTGGTGGTCGGCTACACGGCCGGCGGCAGCGTCGACCTGGTCGCCCGTACCGTCGCCCCTGAGCTCGGCAAACGGCTGGGCCAGAGCGTCGTGATCGAGAACCTCGGCGGCGCCGGCGGCACCATCGGCGCGTCGCGGGTGGTCAAGGCCGAGGCCGATGGCTACACGCTGCTGATGGGCTCGGGCAGCGAGGTGTCGATCGCGCGCCTGACCAATCCGGCGGTACGCTACGACGGCGAGAAGGACTTGGCGCCGATCACCTTCGTCGGCACACAGCCGATGGTGCTGGTCGGCAAGCCGACGCTGCCGGCCCGCAATGCCGGCGAACTGATCGCGCTGGCCAAGGCGCAGCCGGACAAGCTGGCCTACGCCTCGTCGGGCGTCGGCACGCCGCTGAACCTGGCGGGCGAGCTGATCAAGCAGCAGGGCAAGGTCGGCATCACGCACGTGCCGTACAAGGGCGCATCGGCGATGGCGACCGATCTGCTCGGCGGCCAGATCGATCTGGCGGTGATGGTGCTGTCCTCCGCGCTGCCGCATATCCAGGGCGGACGGGTCAAGGCCTATGGCGTGACCGAGGCCCGGCGCGCCGCGGTGGCGCCCGACGTGCCGGCGCTGGCGGAGACGCCCGCGCTGAAGGGCGTCGACATGGGCGTCTGGTTCGGGTTGATGGCGCCGAAGGCCACGCCGCGCGCGGTGGTGGATCGGCTCAACACCGAGATGCAGGCGGTGCTGGCGATGCCGGAGGTCCGCAAGAAGCTGGCCGAGGCCGGCGTCGAGGTCGCGCCCGCCAATCCGGCGCAGTTCGCCGCCTTCGTCAAGCGCGAGACCGCCAAGTACCGCACCATCGTGCAAGCGGCCGGCATCCAGCAATAACGAGGACCCATGAACACGATGACCACGCTCGACGCCTATCCGGTCGAAGTCGCGTTTCCCGATATCCGGCCGTATGCCGACGGCAATACCGGCATCGCCTATGTCCATCATTTCGACAGCGGCGTGCCGGGTCCGCACGTGATGATCAACGCGCTGACGCACGGCAACGAGGTCTGCGGCGCGATCGTCGTCAAGGAACTGCTGGATCTGGGGCTCCGGCCGCGCCGCGGGCAACTGACGCTGGCGTTCGCCAACGTCGACGCCTATCACCGCTTCGATCCGGCAAAGCCGGATGCTTCACGCTTTGTCGACCAGGACTTCAACCGCGTCTGGACCGCCGCGGTGCTCGACGATGCGTCGCGCGACTCGTCCGAACTGCGGCGCGCGCGCGAGATGCGGCCGCTGATCGACCGCGTCGATCTGCTGCTGGACCTGCATTCGATGCACGAAAAAAGCCTGCCGCTGATCGTGTCGGGCCCGCTCGACAAGGGCGTGACGCTGGCGCGGGCGCTCGGCGCTCCGGCGCATGTGATCGTCGACGAAGGCCATCCGGAAGGCCGGCGCATGCGCGACTACGCCGGCTTCGGCGATCCGGCCAGCCCGAAGAATGCGCTGCTGATCGAGTGCGGCCAGCATTGGGAGGCATCGTCGGTGGCGGTGGCGCGCGACAGCACCGCGCGCTTCCTGTTGACCGCCGGCATCGTCGACCGCAGCGACCTGCCTGCCGGCTGGCTGTCGGCGCAGGCCGCGCCACAGCGCGTGGTGCGCGTGACCGAGCCGGTGGTCGCCACCAGCATGAACTTCCGCTTCGCCGGTCCTTACACCGGCCTGGAGACCTTCGCCGAGGCCGGCACGGTGATTGGCTGGAACGACGATGTGCCGGTGGTGACGCCGTATCCGGATTGCGTGCTGGTGATGCCGTCGCTGCGCCAGTTGCGTCCCGGCGTGACGGTGGTGCGGCTGGGACAGCTGGAGCCTTGATCCTTCGCGGCAAAGATGCCCGCCAAGAGCATCGCCGCGGCCATTAACGTGTCTTGAAGACGGCGTCGAGCGATTTGGCGTCCAGGAGCCGCCCGCTCCATCGCCGGATGTCGGCCGCCTGCGCCGCGTTCAGCTTGGCAACGACCCCCGGTGGCAGCGGCCCAAACCGGCGTGCCAGCAGTTGCTGCAGCACCCGGGCCGCGCCTTCCCGCCGGCCCTTTGTGATTCCCTTCTTCTCGCCCTTCTCTTCGTGTCGGGCGGCCCACTCGTCCATCCGTTGTGCCAGTGACATTTCCAAATCCTCCAGATCTCGAACCCGTGGCAGCGTGAGCTTGCCCTTGCGCTGCCTCAACAATACGCCACGCATCCACATCGCCAAAGTCCGCTTGAGTTCCTTGCGTCCGTCGATCCAGCAACGGACCTCGCGAATCACGCGGACCAGACTCCGCTCGTTCTTCAATCGGTTGAAACGCATCACCGCCGCCACCAGATTGCGGCGCCGAGCCAGTTGTGCTTCCGAGTACTGGCTTTCGTCGATCAGGTGATAGCGAAAACGCGGAACCGGGAAGTCCGCATCGTGAGCGATCAGGCTTTCGACATCCACCGGCGCCCTCCACTTTGTTTCGCCGTTGTACAGCACGATCGGCAACACGGGCGGCAACAGACGGCCCGGTAAACATTCCTTGCGCCGGATCAGGTCCTGGTACAGAAGCATCAGGTAGCTGAGCACTCGCACGGCCATGAATGTGTCCACGGTACTCTGGAACTCGATCAGGATGTACAGGTACATCCACTGCTGTCCCGTTCGCACGCGCCAAACCACGTCATCAGCCCGCTCGCGGAAGTCATCGGTCACGTAGCTGCACGGCATGCGCTCCAGGGTGGAGAAATCCACCTTGCGCCACCATTGCTTCGGCACAAAGCTCTTCAGCAGGTCCCTGACGAATTCGGGACAGGTGTACAGAAACTTGTAGGAGACGTCGTCGTGCTTGGCCATCGTGCCGATCATGCGTGGGGGCGCATCGCGCCGAAACCGCCAGCATGCCGACTCAAGGGCTATGAAGCTTTCGTAATAGTTGCCGCGCTATGAGTTACTGAATTGTGGCCACCGACCAGCTAACTCGCCTCCCCTGCCGCAGCCTTGCGCTGCCGCTTGAATCGTTTCAATCCTGCCGCGGAGAACCATCCACAGCGCCCGCCCCCGCTCGAGGGGATCACCGTCCCGTCGTGGAAAAGGCGCTGGAATGCGACCAGCGACACCTCAAGATATTCTGCGGCTTCCTCTGCGGTGAATTGCTCCTCGGCCAGATGGCCGAACAGTTCTTCGTGACAGACGTCGTCATCTGCAGGTTTCGGATATTCGGCGGAACGGACGGAGTATCGAGCCATGATTTTTTTGGTGCCAGAACGGATTGCGTAGGGAGACGCAGGATAACGAGGCCCGGAAGGCCAGGCCACGCTTTGCGGACCACCGCCTGTAGAAATCGGTGAACACCCTCATCAAGCGCAGCACGTCCTCAGCCGTAAACCGATCCATGACGACGTGACGGAGATCATGCGTCCGCCGTGCGCCATGTGGTGCCGGCAACTTCCCTTTTGCAGGAAACGGACGTGCGCCCCCTTGCCCCCGCCCCCCTTGCTTCGTCGGCTGCCGGCCTTGCCGGCGCTTTATCTCCTTCCCCTGCTGATACCTCCTCCGCCAGCAAGCCGTCGCGCCGCTGGCGCCTTGGCGCCGCGCGGATCGGCACGCGGCTCGCGCTGATCGTGCTGGCCGTGCAAGTGCTGGTATTCGGCCTGTTCGCCTGGGTACTGTCGGACAGCAGCATGCGCCAGCTCGAGGCGCAGCAGCGCGCGGCGATGAGCGCGCAGAACGAGACGCTGCGCGATCTGCTCGGCCAGTTCGACGACACCATGCTGCAGGAGGCCGACCGCTTCCTGCTGAGCTTCGCCGCGCTGGTGCCGGGCCCGTATGCGGTCGACCCCGCGCAGACCATCGAGGTCGCCGGCCAGCCGACGCCGCAGTTCACCAGCGGCGAGGTCGTGCTGAACAACAACTTCGCGGTGCCCGACCGCTTCTTCTCGACCACCGGCGGCACCATCGCCACGGTGTTCGCGCGCCGCGGCGACGATTTCGTGCGCGTGACCACCTCGCTGAAGAAACAGAACGGCGAGCGCGCGGTCGGTACGCTGCTCGATCGCGCCGGCGGCGCCTATGCCGCAGTGCAGGCGGGCCGCTCCTACCGCGCGCTGACGTGGCTGTTCGGCAAGCCGTATATGAGCAAGTACGAGCCGGTGCGCGATGCCGCCGGCAAGATCGTCGGCGCGCTCTATGTCGGCGTCGATGTCAGCGCCGAGCTCGCGATGCTGAAAAACCGCATTCGCCGCAAATCGATCGGCGCCGACGGACATTTCCTGGTGGTCGACGCCAAGCCCGGCCCCGACCAGGGCAAGCTGCTGGTTGGCCGCCGCCAGGAGGGCACGGTGCAACTCGACGCGCGCGACGAAGACGGCAAGACCTGGCTGCGCGAGATGATGACCGCGCGCCAGGGCAGCCTGACGCATCGGGTCGCCTTCGACGGCAGTGCTCCGGCGCTGCGCCTGACCGCATTCGAGACGTACCCGGAATGGCAATGGCTGATCGTCGGCTCGGTGCCGGTCGACAGCCTGCGCGCGGAACTGATCGCCAACCGCAACCGCTTCCTCGCGGCGGGCCTCGCGCTGGCGCTGCTGGTGTCGGCGGGTTTCTGGTGGATGCTGCGCCGGATGGTCAGCGCACCGCTGGCCGATGCGGCAGCGGCGGCGCGCAGTCTTGCCGCCGGCGACCTGACCGCACGGCTGGACAGCCCGCGCCGCGACGAGATCGGCGAGCTGATGCGCGCGATCGACGGCGTCGGCCAGGGCCTGTCGGGCATCGTCGGCACCGTGCGCGCCAGCGCCGATGCGATCGTCGCCAGCACCGGCGAGATCGCCAGCGGCAACGCCGATCTGTCGGCCCGCACCGCGAGCCAGGCCAGCAGCCTGGAGCGCACGGTCGCCAGCATCGAGCAGCTGAGCGCGACGGTGCGGCAGAACGCCGATGCCGCGGTGGACGCCGACGCCACCGTGCGAAGCGCCGCCGACGCGGCGCGGCACGGCGGCAGCACGGTCGAACGGGTGGTGCAGACCATGGATGGCGTACACCGCAACGCGCAGCAGGTGGTCGACATCATCGGCATGATCGACGGCATCGCGTTCCAGACCAACATCCTGGCGCTGAATGCAGCGGTCGAAGCCGCACGGGCCGGCGAGCACGGCCGCGGTTTCGCGGTGGTGGCCGGTGAGGTGCGCAGTCTCGCGCAGCGCAGCGCCACCGCGGCGGGCGAGATCAAGGCGCTGATCGAGCGGACCGTCTCCGATCTGCGCGACGGCCACGCAGCGGTACAGCAGGCCGGCAGCGCGATGGAGGACATCGTGCGCCAGGTCGAAGGCATCGCCACGCGCATGGCCGAGATCAGCGCGGCCTCGCGCGAACAGTCGCAGGGCATCGCACAGGTCAGCGGCGCGCTGGCCGAGATGGACGGCGTCACGCAACAGAACGCCGCGCTGGTCGAGGAGGCCGCGGCGGCGGCCGAGAGCCTCGATCAACGCGCCCAGCAGCTGCGCGAGGCGGTGCAGGCGTTCAGGCTGGCGTAGCGGCGGCGCTGCCGCCCGTCCCGCTATTCGGATCGGACAGCGGGGCGTTGCGATCCCGCGCCTGCGGATGCGGCAGGCGGCCCGGGAACAGCTGGTCGACCAGTTCGTCGATCTTCTGCGCCGGGTCGATCAGGTGGCTCAGGTTGACGCCGCCCTGGCTGCGCCGCGCATCGTAGACCGCCTTGCCGACGCGTTCGCCGCGGCGATAGACGGTGATGTCGGCGGTCGCCAGGAAGGGGCGCCAGTACGACTGCGAGGTGGCCGCATAGGTCGCCGTCAACGTGCAGGCCGCCACCGACGATCCCGGCGGCAGCAGCCGCGCCTCGAAGCCGCGGCGCTGCAACGAATGCAGCAGCGTCGCCGCGAACGGCGCGCGACCGGCGGGACTGTCGATCACGCAGAACGGCGCCCCGAGATCGGGATCGATGCGGACCATCGCCGCGATCGGGTCGGCCGGCGGTGGCGCTTCGGCCGGGCTGACCGACTGGTAGGTGGCGCAGCCCGCGGTCAGCGTGGTCAGCGCCGTCAGTGCGGACAGCATCAGCAGGCCCGCGCGGGCGGACGAAGCGGCAAACGCGGCGCGGCCGCGGCGTGGCAGGGCGGAAGTCATGGCGATCCCTCTGGGTCCGGTTGGTTCGATGGCGCGGTGGCAGGTCTTGCTCCCGCCGGCATCGCAACGCGCGCATGGCGGGGTCTCTGCCGGTTAACGGCAGCAGGCGCGGCATCTGTAGGGACGAACTGGTGCGGCATCGACGCAGCATCGATTTGCCACGGCGCCAGATTTTGAGCCGCAATTCTGCATAGCGGAATTCGTGAGTGGTCGATTATCGCCAACGTCTTGTTGTACGCGCTTGTCGCGGGCGTTCCTCGCCATGTAGATTCTGCTTTGCAGAATCACATGCCAAAAAACAATGCGCCCCGTTTCCACGGCGGCGACATCGAGAGGGGACACTTGTGAAGAAGCTGTTGATCGCCAATCGCGGCGAGATCGCCTTGCGCGTGCAACGCGCTGCGCGCGATCTGGGCATCGCGACCGTCGCCGTTTACGCGCGCGACGACGCCAATAGCCGCCACCGCCTGCTGGCCGACGAGGCCGTCGCGCTCGACGGCGAAGGCCCCGCCGCCTACCTCGACATCCCCGCCGTCCTTGCCGCCGCACGCCGCACCGGCTGCGACGCGATCCATCCCGGCTACGGCTTTCTCAGCGAACGCGCCGACTTCGCGCACGCCTGCGCCGAGGCCGACCTGATCTTCGTCGGCCCCACGGTCGATCAGCTGGCGCTGTTCGGCGACAAGGGCCGGGCGCTGGCGCTGGCGCGCGAATGCGGCGTGCCGGTGATGCCGGCCACCGAGGGCGGCGCCACGCTGGAAGCGGTGACCGCCTTCTTCGACGCACAGCAAGGCGCGGGCATCGTGCTGAAGGCAGTCGGTGGCGGCGGCGGACGCGGCATGCGCGTAGTGCGCGAACGCGAGGCGCTGGCCGAAGCCTATGCGCGCTGCCGTTCGGAGGCGCGCTCGGCGTTCGGGGTCGACGCCGTCTATGCGGAACGGCTTGTCGCCCGCGCCCGCCATATCGAGGTGCAGATCGCCGGCGATGGCCACGACGTGATCGCGCTCGGCGAGCGCGACTGCACGCTGCAGCGGCGCTTTCAGAAGCTGGTCGAGATCGCTCCCAGCCCGGCGTTGGACCCGGCGCTGCGCGAGCGCATCGCCGAGGCCGCCCGCACGCTGGCACGCCGCGCCGGCTACCGCAGCCTGGGCACCTTCGAATTCCTGGTGGAGGAAGCCGAGCCCGGCACCGCGGCGGCATGCGATGGCGCGCGCCAGTCCTTCGTCTTCATCGAAGCCAACCCGCGCCTGCAGGTCGAACACACCATCACCGAGCAGGTCACCGGCGTCGATCTGGTGGCGCTGCAACTCGGCTTGGCGCAAGGCAGGACGCTGCGCGAACTGGGCCTCGATCCGCGACAGCCGCCGGCAACACGGGGCTATGCGATCCAGGTCCGCATCAACGCCGAATCGATCGATGCGCAGGGGCTCGGCCGCCCGGCGCAAGGGCGGCTGGAACGCTTCGATCCGCCGACGGGCCCGGATGTTCGCGTCGACACGCATGGCTATACCGGCTACGCGCCCTCGCCGCAGTACGACACGCTGCTGGCCAAGCTGATCGTCTCTTCCGGCAGCGCGCGCTTCGCCGACGCGGTGCGGCGGCTGCAGCGGGCGCTGGACGAGTTCACCATCCGCGGCATCGCGACCAATCTCGATCTGTTGCGCGCGCTGGCCGAGCGCGAGGACTTCGCCACGCAGCAGATCCATACGCGGCATGTCGAGGCGGTGCTGCCCGAACTGCTGACCCGTGCCGCGCAGCTCGAAGCGCAGAGCCACGCGCTGCAGGCGGTGCAGGACAACGCCGGCGGCGCTGCAATCGCCGCGGTCGCGGCAACGCCGATCGGCGCCAGCAGTTTCGACGAGCAGCTCGGCGAAGGCCTGCACGCCGTGCGCGCGCCGATGGCCGGCCGGCTCGTCGAGGTCAGCGTCGCGGTCGACCAACTGGTGCAAGCCGGCCAGACCGTCGCGGTACTGGACGCGATGAAGATGGAACACGCGATCGTCGCCGGACAGCCGGGCCGCGTGATCGACCTGCGCGCCGAGGCCGGCGAACAGGCCGCCGAAGGCCAGGTGCTGCTGGTGCTCGAACCGGCCGACGCCGGCGCGCACACCGGCGGCGACGCCGAACAGGCCGATCCGAACGCCATCCGCGCTGACCTGCAGCGCGTGATCGATCGCCATGCCTTTCTGTACGACGAGGCGCGGCCAGATGCGGTCGCGAAGCGCCGCGCGCGCGGCCAGCGCACCGCGCGCGAAAACGTCGCCGATCTGTGCGATGCCGGCACCTTCGTCGAGTACGGCGCGCTCGCGGTGGCCGCGCAGGCCAGCCGGCGCAGCGAGGCCGACCTGATCGCCAATACGCCGGCCGACGGCCTGATCACCGGCATCGGCGGCGTCAACGGTGCGCTCTTTCCGGCCGAGCGCTCGCGCTGCGCGGTGCTCGCCTACGACGCCACCGTGCTGGCCGGCACGCAGGGCAAGCGCAACCACATCAAGACCGATCGCATCCTCCAGGTCGCGTTGCAGAACCGGTTGCCGACGGTGATCTTTGCCGAAGGCGGAGGCGGACGGCCCGGCGACGTCGACTTCCCCACCGTGGCGGGCCTCTACCAGCCCTCGTTCGCGGCATTCGCCGCGCTCAGCGGCGAAGTGCCGGTGATCGGCATCGCCTCGGGCCGCTGTTTCGCCGGCAACGCGGCGCTGCTCGGCTGCTGCGATCTGATCGTCGCCACGCGCAACGCCAATATCGGCATGGCCGGCCCCGCGATGATCGAAGGCGGCGGGCTGGGCGTGTTCCGCCCCGAGGACATCGGGCCGGCGGCGGTGCAGCACCACAACGGCGTGGTCGATCTGCTGGTCGACGACGAGGCCGCCGCGGTGGCCGCGGCCAGGCACTATCTGTCGATGTTCCAGGGGCCGGTCTCAGACTGGCAAGCGCCGGATCCGCGCGAGCTGCGGCGCGTGGTGCCGGAGAACCGGCTGCGCGTCTACGACACGCGCGGAGCGATCGCCGGCATCGCCGACGTCGGCAGCGTGCTGGAATTGCGCAGCGGCTTCGGCACCGGCATCCATACCGCGCTGGCCCGCATCGACGGCCGCCCGGTCGGCATCCTGGCCAACAACCCGCGCCACCTGGGCGGCGCCATCGATGCCGACGCCGCCGACAAGGCCGCGCGCTTCATGCAGATCTGCAATGCACATGGCTTGCCGATCGTCTCGCTGATCGACACGCCGGGCTTCATGGTCGGCCCCGAGGTAGAAGCACGCGCGCAGGTGCGCCACGTGTCGCGCCTGTTCGTGATCGGCGCCAAGCTGCGCGTGCCCTTCCTCGCGGTAGTGCTGCGCAAGGGCTATGGCCTGGGCGCGATGGCGATGGCCGCGGGGGGCTTTCGCGCGCCCACCTTCACGCTGTCGTGGCCAACCGGCGAGTTCGGCGGCATGGGGCTGGAAGGCGCGGTGCGGCTGGGCTTTCGCAAGGAGCTCGAGGCGCTGCCCGAAGGCCCCGAGCGCGATGCGCTTTACCAAAAGCTGGTGGCGCAGATGTACGAGCGCGGCCATGCGATCAACGCCGCCGCCGCGCTGGAGCTCGATGCGGTGATCGATCCGGCCGAGACGCGGCAGTGGCTGGTGACGGGGCTCGATGCCGGCGCATCGAACCCGCATCGGCCGGTGCGGCAGTACGTCGACGCCTGGTAGCAGACACCGCGCCGGCGCATCGCCGAGCCTGTCACCCCGTCCCTTCCATCGACCCGAACAAGAACGAACAGGAGACAGCAGATGGACCGCGAGCAATCGAACCCAACGGCATCGCATGACGCAGCATCCGAGGCCCAGTTCTTCGCGGACCTCGAAGCGCGCCATCGCAGGATCTGGCCCGCCGGCCTGCCGACCGCGCCGGTGTATCCGCACGGCGAGGTCGCGCTGGGGGAGTACCTGCGTGCCTGGGCACGCCTTCGCCCCACGCATCCGGCGCTGATCTACTACGGCACCGAAGTCAGCTATGCCGAGCTGGACGACCTCAGCGAGCGCTGCGCCGCGCTGCTGGCCTCGCACGGCATCGGCGCCGGCGACCGCGTCGCGGTGATGATCGGCAACTGCCCGCAGTTCCACGTGGTGTTCTACGGCATTCTGAAGCTCGGTGCCGTCTACGTGCCCGTCAATCCGCTGTTCAAGGAAGAAGAGCTGCGCTACGAGTTGAACGACTCCGGCGCCACCGCGATCGTCGTGCTCGATCAGCTGGCCGGCATGCTGATGGCGGTCAAGAACCAGACGCGGATTCGCACCGTCTTCACTACCAGCCAGGGCGAGATGCTGCCGGCGCAGCCGACGGTGCCGCTGCCTGCAGGACCGAACGGGGGCCTGAAGGCGCCGCCGCAGCGCCTCGAAGGCACCACCGACTTGATGCCCGCGATCCGCGCGACGGGGCCCATCGCCCTGCCCCCGGTCGACCTCGACGCGCTGGCCGCGCTGAACTACACCGGCGGCACCACTGGCATGCCCAAGGGCTGCATGCACACGCAGCGAGACATGGTCTACACCGCGGCCGCCTCGTATGCGTTGACCGGCGGCGTCGACGCCGCGCGCATGGCCGAAGGCTCCAACGACGTGATGCTGAACTTCCTGCCGATGTTCTGGATTGCCGGCGAGAACCTCGGGCTGATCTATCCGATCTTCAGCGGCGCCACCGTGGTCGTGCTGGCGCGTTGGGACCCGGTCGCGGTGATGGCCGCGATCGACCGCTATCGCGTCAACCGCACCTTCGTCGTGGTCGACAATGCGGTCGAGCTGATGAACCACCCCGAGCTGCCGCGCTACAACCTTCGCTCGTTGCGGCATACGCGCGCCGCCTCGTTCATCCGCAAGATCACGCCTGACATCCGGCGGCGCTGGTTCGAGCTGACCGGCAGCGTACTGGCCGAGGGCGCCTGGGGCATGACCGAGACGCACACCAGCGACACCTTCACCACCGGCATGCAGGACGATGACATGGACCTGCGCGGCCGGCCGGTGTTCGTCGGCCTGCCGGTGCCGGGCACGCGCATCAAGATCTGCGACTTCGATACCGGCGCACTGCTGCCGATCGGCGCGGAAGGCGAAATCGTCGTCAGCACGCCGTCGCTGTTCAAGGGCTACTGGGGCCGTCCCGACGTCGACGCCGAGGTGTTTCGCGACGGCTGGTTCCGCACCGGCGACATCGGCGCCTACGACGAGGACGGGTATCTGCATTTCCTCGGCCGCCGCAAGGAAATGCTGAAAGTGCGCGGCATGAGCGTATTCCCGTCGGAGCTGGAGGTGCTGCTGTCGCGCCATCCCGCAGTGCTGGGCTCGGCCGTGGTGGGCAGGCCCGACCGCGACAAGGGGCAGATGCCGGTCGCCTTCATCCGGCTGCGGCCCGAACACACCGCCACGGTGGACGCCGACGCGCTGCACGCCTGGTGCCGCGAACAGATGGCGGTCTACAAGGTGCCCGAGATCCGCATCGTCGACGAACTGCCGCTGACCGCGACCGGCAAGGTGCGCAAGGTCGAACTGCAGGCGCAGCTGGAGGCCGAGCAGGGGCAATGAGGACGCAATGAAGGGCGCAATGAAGGGCGCAATGAAGGGCAATGAAGGGCAATGAAGGCGTAATGAGGACGTAGTGAAGGCAGTGAGCGCGACCGACACCGCTTCATGGCCTCGGTCGCACATTCATCGCAAGGGCGCCGCACGAGTGCCCCATGACATCAGGAGACAAACCATGAATCCGTCCCGCCGCAGATTGCTGCAGACGTCCGCCGCGCTCGCCGGCAGCCTCGCGCTGCCGCGCCTTGCCGGCGCGCAGGCGACCGGCACTGCCACCATCGACGGCCCGATCCGCATCGTGCTGCCCTACCCGCCCGGCGGCTCGACCGATGCGATCACGCGCTTTATCGCCGACCGGCTCGGCGCGGCGGTCAAGCAAACCGTGATCGTCGAGAACCGGCCCGGCGCGGCGGGCATGATCGGCGCCGCGCAGGTGGCCAAGTCGCCTGCCGACGGCCGCACGCTGCTGTTCACCAATACCGCGCTGATCCAGAGCCCGCTGATCCAGCCCAAGCCGCTCTACGACCCGATGACGGATTTCGATCCGCTGTCGCTGGTCGCCGACGCCGCGCAAGTCTTCGTCGCCAATGCCGATCTGCCGGTCAAGACGCTGCGCGACTACGCCGCCTATGCCAAGGCGAATCCGGGCTCGGCTTACGGCAGCCTCGGCGTCGGCTCGACCGGCCATCTGTACGGCGAGCTGTTCAAGCGGCGCGCGCAGGTCGAGATCGTGCACGCCGCCTACAAGGGCGATGCACCGGCGATCGCCGATTTGCTTGCCAAGCAGTTGCCTGCAGGCTTCGTCTCGACCGTGGTGGCGCGCACCTATGGGGAAGCGGGCCGCATCAAGGTGCTGGCGACGCTGGGAACCAGCCGCGTGCCGTCGATGCCCGATGTGCCGACCTTCGCGGAATCGGGGTATCAGGGCTTCGAGGCGATCGGCTGGATCGGCATGCTGGCGCCGCATGGCTGCGCCCGCCCGGTGATCGACCGGCTGTCGACCGAAATCGCACGCATCGTGCGCTCGCCCGATGGCTCGCGCATGCTGACGGAGGCCGGTATGCTGCCACGCGGCACCAGTGCCGACGAATTCGCGGCCCTGCTCAAGCGCGACCAGAAGGTGTGGCAGTCGCTGGTGCAGCAGACCGGCATCCGGGTCGGTTGAACCTACTCTGCCGGCGGGCCCGCCGGCAGCCAACAGGAGTCCATTCGCCATGCGCGACAGCTCGACCTCGAGCCGGCCTGAACCGAAGGAAGACCGGCATTTCATCACGGCGCTCGCGCGCGGGCTCGAAGTGCTGGCGTGCTTTCGTTCCAGCGACCGTGCGCTGGGCAACCAGGAGATCGCGCAGCGCTGCCGACTGCCCAAGTCCACCGTGTCGCGCCTGACCGCGACGCTGACCAGGCTCGGCTACCTGACGCAATACGAAGGAAGCAACAAGTACTCGCTCGGCACCGCCTGCCTGGGCCTGGGCAGCGCGATGCTGTCGCGGCTCGATATTCGCAAGGTGGCGCGGCCGCTGATGCAGGAACTGGCCGACTTCTCAGGCGGTACCGTGTCGCTTGGGGCGCGCGACAGATTGTCGATGATCTATGTCGAGCATTGCCGCAGTTCGGCCGCGATCTCGCTGACGCTCGATATCGGCTCGCGCATTCCGGTCTCGACGTCGGCCATCGGACGAGCGTGGCTCGCCGTGGCGGCCGACGGCGAACGCGATGCGCTGCTCGAGCAGATACGCGAACTCGACGACGTGGCATGGCCGCGCATCCGCAAGGGCATCGAGCAAGGGTTGGAGGACCATCGCGCCCTCGGCGTGGCTTGCTCGTTCGGCGACTGGCAGAAGGACGTCAACGGCATCGCGCGCGGCTTCGATCCGGGCAACGGCATGGCGGCGATGGCGCTGAACGTCGGCGGCCCCTCATACAACCTGTCGCCGGAATTCCTGCTCAACGAAGTCCGTCCGCGTCTGCTCCAGGTGGTGCAGCAACTGGAGTCGACCTTTCCCAGGTAAGGCGTACCCAGCGCGGGCGAAAAAAAGCCAGCCCGTAGGGCTGGCCAAGAACCAAGGAGACACACAAACGCGCATAAACGTCGCGCGCAAAACGGAACAAGCACTACAAGATGCTGCGGAACTGCCTTGCGGACTTGCGCTTGCGCAAGCCTGAACGCCGCAAACCCCATCCGCCTCAGCCGACGAAGGCCTGGCGGCAACGCAGCGCCATCACCTGCGCCTCGAAGGCGCGTGCGGCGAGCCGGGCCAGATGGGCCGTGCGGCGGCGGCGCGTTTCGGCGCGCACGTGCGCCGATTTGCCGGTTTCTGCGGTGTCATTCAAGCGCCATGCGGCGCGGGTCACGTAAAGAATCCTGGCGAGAGCCTGCGCATGTTGCACAGGCATCCTGTCAAGGGCCGGAGCCATGGTTGCTTACCTCTGCAGTTGTTCGGGACGGAATGACAAGTCAATGCCAACCGTTTCACTGAACGATACACAGGGGGCCGGCGGGCCCTTATCAAGCGCGCGCCGAAAGCAATGTGGGCGTAGTCCTACAAAAAACGCTGCCCCGCGGCCGGCATGGAACGAGGCACGGAATCAGCTCGTGCTCGGACTCCAGAAGGCCTGCCGCACGGCCGGTAGCGCGGCCAGCCGCTGCACCAGGCGGTCCAGCGCATCGCCGTCGAAGGAGGTGCCCGCCAGCGTCGCCTCCATCTCGACCTCGTCCTGCCCGAACGGCCGAATGTCGAGGTCGTGCACCGGATAACCGCCGCGCTCCAGCGCCGCTTCGAGCTGCGCCATCACCGCCTTCTGGTGGCCGCGCTCGGCGATCACGTGGACGGTACCGGTGACCTCGACCGATTCGACATCGAGCGGCCTGCGGTTGATGGCATCGACAATGGGCCGCAGCAGCGTGTTGGCCGCCAGCACGAACACCGTCGCCAGCATCGCCTCGAGAATCAGATCGGCGCCGGCCGCCGCACCGACACCCGCGGAGCCCCACAGCGTCGCTGCGGTATTGAGCCCGCGCACATTGCCTTCCTCGCGCATGATCACGCCCGCGCCGAGAAACCCGACGCC
Source organism: Cupriavidus gilardii (assembly GCF_013314895.1). Classification (GTDB taxonomy): domain Bacteria; phylum Pseudomonadota; class Gammaproteobacteria; order Burkholderiales; family Burkholderiaceae; genus Cupriavidus; species Cupriavidus gilardii_C. The sequence continues at coordinate 55,317 of NZ_JABTYE010000023.1, forward strand.
GGACACGACGTAGGCAATCACATGCACCGCGCCATCGTGGCCATGCAGGCGATTGGCGAGATCGACGAACACCGCCGCACCGACGGCGACCAGCACATTGGTGCGCAGGCCCGCGGTGCGCTGCCGATACTGCCGCTCGACGCCGATCGCGCCGCCCAGGACAAAGGCGGCGGTCATGCTGACCAGGGAGTCGAGCAGGGAGGGAAGGTTGATGTTCTGCAGGGCTTCCATGCGGGTTCCTGTCGCGATGCGATGGCCTGCGCCGGGTGCCTTCGTGCGGCATCCAATGCGGCCGGTTTAACCCCGGTCATTGGCGGCCGGGTGCGCCGGCTGCCGCCGGGTCGACGCCCTGCACCTCTGCGAGAATCCACTCGCGAAACGACGCGATCTTCCCGCGCGCATGGGTGTCCTCGGGGTAGACCAGGTAATACGCGAAGGCATCGAGCAGCGTGACATCGGCGAGGCGGACCAGCGAGCCGTCGGCCAGTTCGCGCGCCACCATCGCCGCCGGAAGCAGGCCGGCGCCCTGCCCCGCCATCACCGCCTTCCATAGCAGGCTCGAATCGTCGAACGAGGGTCCACGCGGGCGTTCGATCTCGTCGATGCCCTGCGCCTGAAACCACAGATGCCAGCCCTTGCGTTCGGTGTCGTGGACCTGCGGCCAGCGCAGCAGATCGGCCGGCGTCGCCGGCATGCCGAGACGCTCGACCAGGGCCGGCGCGGCGACCGGCACGATCTCCACCGCGAGAATGCGCTCGCTGTGCAATCCAGGATATTGCCCGAGGCCATGCCGGATAGCGACATGGACGCCGTCGCGCGTGAAGTCGGCCAGCGCGGTGGTGGTGATCACGTGCAGGTCGATGTCCGGATGCGCCTGCTGGAACGACTGCAGACGCGGCACCAGCCACGCGGCGGCGAAGAACGGCGTGACGCTGACGTTCAGCAGGCCCGTGTCGGCCGGCGCCGCAATGCGTCCGGTCGCCTCCTTGATCTGCCGGAAGGCGTTGCGCACCGGCGGCAGATAGGCCCGTCCCGCTTCGGTCAGGTAGATGCCGCGGTTGACCCGCTGGAACAGCTTGACGCCCAGGTGCGACTCCAACGCCTTGACCATCTGGCTGACCGCGCCGGCCGTCACGCACAACTCCTCGGCGGCGTGCTTGACCGACAGATGCCTGGCAGCGGCCTCGAAGGCCCGCAACGCATTGAGCGGCGGCAGCTTGTGGTTTGACATTAGATTTTCTAAGGCGAAAAGCGCACGAAATCTGGTTTGCGGGATTGCACGCCGAACGCTAACTTTGGGACGGTGCCGGCCTGTCTCAGCGCAGCATCGGGTACGGTCCGGCGCGAAGCCGATTCAATTCTACTTAACCTTGGTGTTCCGCGAGAAAACGATGTTCACCGACTGGCATTTCCTTTCCATTACCGAGCTCGCCGTGCGAATACGGCGGCGCGAGGTCTCGCCGACCACCGTGGTGCAGGCCCAACTGGATCGCATCGCGGCGCTCGACGGCGCGCTGCACAGCTACGCCGCCGTGATGGCCGACGCGGCGATGGCGCAGGCCGAAATCGCCGAGGCCGACATCGCCGCCGGCCGGTATCGTGGCCCGTTGCACGGCGTGCCGATCGGCATCAAGGACCTGTGCTGGACCGAGGGCGTGCCGACCGCTGCGGGCATGGCGATCCATCGCGACTTCCGCCCGGACCGGGACGCCACCGTGGTGGGGCGGCTCAGGCACGCGGGCGCAGTGCTGCTGGGCAAGCTGCAGCTGACCGAAGGCGCGTATTCGGACCATCACCCGTCGGTGACCGCGCCGGTGAACCCGTGGCACCCCGAATACTGGCCCGGCATCTCGTCGAGCGGCGCCGGCGTGGCCACGGGGGCCGGCCTTGGTCATGGCGCCATCGCGACGGATACCGGCGGCTCGATCCGCTGGCCGTCGGCCGCCAATGGCGTGACGGGGCTGAAGCCGACATGGGGCAGGGTCAGCCGGCATGGCGTGTTTGCGCTCGCGCCGTCGCTGGACCATGTCGGGACAATGGCGCGCAGCGCGGCGGATGCCGGTCTGCTGCTGCAGGCCATCGCCGGCATGGACCCGGAGGACTCGACGGCGCTGCACGAGCCGGTGCCCGATTACCTCGGCGCGATCACCACGGACCTGCGCGGCGTCCGCATCGGCATCGACGCGGACTGGAACGGCGAAGGGGTCGATGCCGAAGTCCGGGCCGTGGTCGGCGCTGCCGCCGAGGGATTGCGAGCGCTCGGCGCGACCCTGGTCGACGTCCGCGTTCCCGATGCGGTGCGCGCGGGCAGCCGATTGAGCGACGATTGGGCCGCCAACTGCGCGGTGGAGGCGGCCGTCGCGCATGCCGCCACCTATCCCGCGCGCCGGGACGAATACGGCTCGGTGCTCGCCGCGGTCATCGAATCGGGGCGGGCACTGTCCGGCATGGACTATCAACGGATCCTGCTGCGCCGCGCCGAATTGCGTGGCCGCATGGTGGCGCTGCTGCGAACCGTCGACCTGCTGCTGACGCCGGTGCATCCGTATGCGCCGCTTTCGCTGGCCGCGGTGCGCACGCTCGGCGAACAGCCCGCGCTGATCGCGGGGCTGCAACGGTACACTTGCCCCTTCAACCTGACCGGCCATCCGACCATCACGCTGCCAGGCGGTTTGTCGCAGCAAGGGCTGCCGATCGGCTTCCAACTCGTCGCCCCGCATCTGGGCGAAGCGATGCTGGTGCGGGCGGGCGCCGCCCTCCAGGGCGCCACCGATTGGCATCGCCAACATCCGGTGAACTGACATGACGACACTGGTGTTCAAGCAGCGCGTGTTCTACGGCTGGTGGGTGGTGGCGGCCGCCTTCGCGGTGACCTTCGTCGGCTTCGGCAGCGCCTATACCTTCAGCGCCTTCATCGAGCCGTTGCAGCGCGAGTTCGGCGCGTCGCGCGGCGCGGTGTCGCTGGTGTTCTCGCTGGCGGGCTTTCTGTATTTCGCGCTGGGCATCGTCAGCGGGCCCTTGGCCGATCGCTGGGGCGCGCGCCGCCTGTGCATCGCCGGCATGCTGCTGGTCGGCGCGGGGCTCGCGCTGGCAAGCGTCGCGCGCAATATCGTCGAGGTCTATGCGGCCTATGGGCTCGGCGTGGGTCTGGGCGTCGGTTTGGCCTATGTGCCCGCGGTGGGGGCGGTGCAGCGCTGGTTCGTCAAGCGGCGCGGCCTGGCATCCGGGCTCGCCGTCAGCGGCATCGGCGTCGGCACGCTGGCGATGCCGCCGCTGGCTGCGCTGCTGATCGACGGCGTCGGCTGGCGCGACGCCTATCTGACGCTAGGCGTGCTGGCCGCGGTGCTGGGCGTGGGCGCATCGCTATTGCTGGAGAACGATCCGCGCGAGCGCGGCCTGGCAGCGGACGGCGAGCCGCTGCCGGCCCATGCCCACACCGCGCCGCAGGCGGCCGATGTGTCGATGCGCGACGCCATACGGACGCGCCAGTTCATCAGCCTCTACGCGGCCTGCCTGATCGCCTCGTTCGGTGTGTTCGTGCCCTTCGTCCATCTGGTGCCGCATGCGCAGGACCTCGGCATCGCGCAGGGCACCGCGGTGCTGCTGCTGGGCGTGATCGGCATCGGCAGCACGGCCGGGCGCTTTTTTCTCGGCAGCCTGGCCGACCGCATGGGCCGCCAGCGCTTCCTGCTGTGCACGGTGATCGCGCTGGCGTTCACGCTGGTGATCTGGGCCGTCGCCCCCGGCTTCTGGATGCTGGCCCTGTTCGCCTTCCTGTTCGGCGCCTGCTACGGCGGCTGGGTCGCGGTGCTGCCCGCCGTGGTGATGGACCTGTTCGGCGGCCGCAATGTCGGCGGCATCATCGGCGTGCTCTACACCAGCGTGGCCTTCGGCACGCTGATCGGGCCGAGCGCGGCCGGTTATGCGTTCGACGCGAGCCGCAGCTATACGTTGCCGATTCTGGCGGCGGTGGCGGCGAATCTGATTGCGGCGGGGATTTTGCTCGCGGCGGCGCGTGGAGCGAAGCCGGCCTCGACGCAGGGCTGAACGCAAAGCTTCAACCTCAACGTTGAAGTCCGCTGGCGCTACTTCCCGATACAGAACCGCGTAAAAATCGTCCCCAGCAGATCGTCGCTGGTGAACTCGCCGGTAATGCTGTTCAGGTGTTCCTGCGCCAGCCGCAATTCCTCGGCAAACAGGTCCAGCGCCTTGTCCTGCTGAGCGGCGCGTTCGGCGGCCAGGTCCAGATGCGATTGGGCGCTGCGCAGCGCGTTCAGATGACGCTCGCGCGCGAGGAAGGCGCCCTCGTTGCCGGCCTGCCAGCCGATCACGCGCAGCAGCTCATGGCGCAGCAGGTCGATGCCGGCGCCGGTGCGGGCCGAGATCCAGATCTCGGTCGGGTTCGGGCCGTTGGCCACGACCACGTGCGGACGGTTGCCGCCGAACGTGATGGCGCCGACCGCGGGCGCCAGGTCGATCTTGTTGACCACGCGCAGGATCGGCGCGCCGGGCGGCAGATGGCCCGACAGACGGTCGTCGATGGCGTCGTCGATCTCGGACAGGCCATGCTGCAGATAATCGGTGGCGTCGATCAGATGCAGCACCATGTCCGCGCGGCCGATCGCCTCCCAGGTGCGTTCGATGCCGATGCGCTCGACCTCGTCGACCGCGTCCTCGCGCAGGCCCGCGGTGTCGATGATATGCAGCGGGATCCCTTCGATCTGGATGGTCTCGCGCACGCGATCGCGCGTGGTCCCCGCGATCGGCGTGACGATGGCGAGTTCGGCGCCGGCCAGCGCATTGAGCAGCGAGGACTTGCCGACGTTGGGCTGGCCCGCCAGCACTACCGACAGGCCTTCACGCAACAACGATCCCTGCCGCGCCTGCGCCAGCACGCCCCCCAGGGCGGTACGGATGGTATCGAGCTGGCCGCGGGCATCGGAGGCCTCAAGGAAGTCGATCTCTTCCTCGGGGAAATCGAGCGTGGCTTCGACCAGCATGCGCAGATGGATCACCTGTTCGACCAGCGCGTGAATCGCTTGCGAGAACGCGCCTTCCATCGAGCGCGCCGCCGAGCGCGCGGCGGCATCGGTGCTGGCCTCGATCAGGTCGGCAACGGCTTCGGCCTGAGCCAGATCCAGCTTGTCGTTCAGGAAGGCGCGACGCGTGAATTCGCCCGGTTCGGCCAGGCGCAGACCGACTTCGCGGCCGGCCTGCAGGCAACGCGTCAGCAGCATCTGCATCACCACCGGACCGCCGTGTCCTTGCAGCTCGAGCACGTCCTCGCCGGTGTACGAATGCGGGCCGGGGAAGAACAGTGCGATGCCGTGGTCGATCACCTCGCCCTTGCCATCGAGGAAGGGCAGATAGGTGGCGCGGCGCGGCGTCAGAGACTGGCCGCAGATCGCGCGCGCGATCGTGCCGGCTTCGGGTCCGGACACGCGGACCACGCCGATGCCGCCCCGTCCGGGCGCGGTGGCGATGGCGGCGATCGTGTCGATGCTGGGCTGGGCGGTCATGGGCGGTATTGTCGCAGATCAACGCGGCGCCGGCGCCACCGGATGGCTCGTCATCGGACGGGACGACGGTTGCGTCCGCGCCGTTTCCACCCTCTCGGCCATCTCGGCCATCTCGGCCCTTTCAGCCGTCTCGGCCTGCTCGAATGGATTCTCGGCATGCTGGCCGGACAGCAGCGCTGTCAGCAAGTCCCGGGCGCTGGCGGCATCCGTCTGCGCGCCAAGCCGTGCCTGCCGCGCAACCAGCTTGCGATGGACGCGACCGGTATAGCGCCCGGGCAGCACGGGGCCGACGGCCTCGATCGCATAGCGCAGCCGCTTGCCGGCGACGCGCAGCGCGTGCAACACCTCCGCGGCCGGCACCTGCATGCTGCCGGCTTCCGAGCCGAGTTCGCGCCAACGCGCCTTCAGCGCTCGGACGCTGCGCCGTGCCTTGCGCACGCGTCGGCGCGCCAGCCGGGCCAACGGCGCATTGGCCTTGCCCGGGATGCCGTCGACCGCGCGATGCCGCAACGCGGCCAGATCGTCGCTCAGCACCGGCAAGGTCTGGCTGCGCTGGATGTGCAAAGCCGACAGCAGCGTCGCGCGTGCCGCCTCGCGGCGGGACTGTGCGCTGTCGAGCAGCGCGAGCAGGACCGGGTCGCCCGGCTGGCGCGACAGCGCGGGCTGCAAGGTGTCGGCGATGAAGACATCCCAGTCGCGCACCGGGCCGGTGGCCCGCATCAGATCGCGCAGCACGATGCGCCAGCGCGCCGCCACCGCCCCCGGCAGCGCGGGCGCGAAGACCCAGCGCACCGCGCGCAGATGGCGGACGGCCACACGCAAGGCATGCAGGTCGTCGGGCCGGTCGCGCCGGTCCAGCGCACGCAGCGCGTTGGCGATGCGCTCCAGATCGGCGGCGGCCAACGCGCCAAAGGCGTCGAGCGCGCGCATCCGGCGTTTCAGTGTGAGATTGCCCATGTCGCCATGTCGGGGTGGCGGCTCGCGCCGGCCCGCTGTGAACCAACCTGGCTACAGTGTAGGAAACGGCCTGGCTCGATGCGGCGCATGGTCGTCTTTGGTCCGGCGATCGCCCAAAGAAAAAGCCCGACGCTTTTGCGTCGGGCTGTCGGGCTTTCCGATGTGGCGAGGTGCCAGCCGGGCTCAGCCCTTGGCAGGCGCCGGGGTCTTGCCCTTGCCCAGCATCCGGTTGATCTGCCATTGCTGCGCGATCGACAGGATGTTGTTGACCACCCAGTACAGCACCAGGCCGGCCGGGAAGAAGAAGAACATCACCGAGAACACCAGCGGCATGATCATCATCACCTTGGCCTGGATCGGGTCCGGCGGCGTCGGGTTCAGCTTGGTCTGCACGAACATCGACACGGCCATCACGATCGGCAGGATGTAGAACGGGTCGGGCACCGACAGGTCCTTGATCCAGCCCAGCCATGGCGCGCCGCGCATCTCGACCGACGACAGCAGCACCCAGTACAGCGCGATGAACACCGGGATCTGGATCAGGATCGGCAGGCAGCCGCCGAGCGGATTGACCTTCTCGGTGCGGTACAGGCCCATCATCTCCTGGTTCATCTTCTGCGGGTCGTTCTTGTAACGCTCGCGGATCGCCGTCATGCGCGGCTGCAGGTCCTTCATCTTGCCCATCGACTTGTAGCTCGCCGCGGACAGCGGGAAGAACACCAGCTTGATCAGCACGGTCAGCGCGATGATCGACCAGCCCCAGTTGCCCAGGATGCCGTGCAGCTTCTCCAGCAGCCAGAACAGCGGCTTGGCGAGGATGGTCAGCCAGCCATAGTCCTTGACCAGCTCCAGGCCCGGCGCGATCTGCTCGAGCATGTGCTCTTCCTGCGGACCGGCGAACAGGCGCGCGTCGGTCGACACCGTCGCACCCGGCGCGATCTCGCCCAGCGGCTGTTGCACGCCGACGCGATACAGGTTCGGGTCGATCTGCTCGACGTAGAAAGTGTGCTGCTTGCCGGTCTGCGGCAGCCAGGCCGAGGCGAAGTAGTGCTGCACCATCGCGACCCAGCCGTTATCCGACGGGCCGGGCAGCGAGACCTTGCCCTTGGCGATGTCCTCGAAGCTGATCTTGTGGTACTTGTCCGCGTCGGTGTAGACCGCCGGGCCAGTGAACGTGCTGTAGAACTGCGACTGTTCGACATGGCTGCCGTCGCGGGCCAGTTCCATGTACAGCGTCGGCGACACCGGCTGGGCGCGGTTGTTGGTCACGTCGAAATGCGTCGCGACGACATAGCTGCCCTTCTGGAAGCGGTAGGTCTTGGCGAAGCGCACGCCGTCCTTTTCCGCGGTCAGCACGACGTCGAGCGAACCGGCATTGCCCAGGTCGCGCGGACCCGGCGCGGCGGTGAACACCGTCGTGTGGTTCGGCAGGTCGCCGTTGATCAGGCCCGAGCGCGCCATATAGGTATGCGCGGCGCTGCGCTGGAACAGCACGACCGGATTGCCGGCCTCGTCCTTGTGGCGCAGCAGTTCCAGACGAGACAGGATGCCGCCCGCGGTATCGATCTCGGCACGGACCACGTCGGTCGTGATGACGATCTTCTCGCCGGCCGGCGCAGGCGCCTGCGGCGCGGCTGCCGGAGCGCCGGTCGGGGACGCGCCGCCCACCGCCTTCGGCACGTCGCTGCGCGCCTGCGGAGCGCTGGCCGGCGTGCCGGTCGCGGCGGGTTGCGAGGCGCTCGGGAAGAACATCGAGGCGTGGCCGTTGGCGCGCTGCCAATTGTCGTAGAGCAGCACGAGGGACATCGAGAAGATGACCCAGAGGATGGTGCGTTTGATATCCATGTCTCGCTGTATCTGGGAATTCAGGGTCTGGGCAGCCGGACGCTGACCGCAGGGCGGCCGGCGTCGCGCGAGGGCGGCACCGGATCATACCCGCCTTGCGCGAAGGGATGGCAACGGCACAGCCGGCGGGCGGCCAGCCAGCTGCCGCGCGCGGCGCCATGACTGACGATGGCTTCGCGGGCGTAGTCCGAGCAGGTCGGCAGGAAGCGGCACTGCGAGCCCAGGTAGGGACTCAGCGCGATCTTGTAGAAGCGCAGCAGGGCAAGCAGGATAGGCTTCATGTCGGTGCCCTCGATCAGGCGCCGGAAGGCGAGGTAAGCGCAGCGGGCGGAGCGGACGGCAGGGGCCGGGCGGCGACTTCCATCAGCTCGGCCAGTTCGGCCTGGCAGGCCAGCCGGACCGCACGGCGGCTGGGGAATTCGGTGCGCGGGAACTTGGCCTGCAAGCGCAGCAACACGTCGCGGCCGACCAATTGGTCCTGCCGCTGGCGGAACAGTTCCCGCACCATGCGTTTCACCAGATTACGCTCGGCGGCGCGCGGCGCAAACTTCTTGCCGACCACGATGCCGAGCCGAGCCTGCGGCTGGCCGTTGGCGCGGACATAAAGCACGAAATGGGCGCTGCGGCGCCGCGGGCGCAAAGCAAAAACGGATGAAAACTCATCCGTCTTTGTCAGCCTCGCGGCTTTGGGGAAGGCATGGGTCGGCACGCTGGTCAGACTGGGCTGGCACGCGTTGCCGGGCCGTCCTGAGGGCAAGGCAAGAGGGGACAACGGCAAGAGCGGCAGCCGGAACACGACCGCGCCGGGCGCCACCATCATGCGCCGGCGCTTGCCGGCTGCACCGATGCGGACCGCCGTCCCGTCACCCGGCCCTTAGACTGCCAGGCGCTTGCGGCCCTTGGCGCGACGCGCGTTGATCACGGCGCGGCCGCCACGGGTCTTCATGCGCACGCGGAAGCCATGGGTACGCTTGCGGCGGGTAACGGAAGGTTGGTAGGTACGTTTCATGTTGCACTCTCTGGTTGATCTGGGCGCGCCCGGCCGCGTAGGGGCCGTGGCTGCCGCGTATGGTTCGCATGGGGGCCGCCGCGGATGCGGTACTGCCGACGCTTGTGATTGTCCTGAAGCTGACCTGACGCCGGCCTTGGGTGTCGCGATACAGGTCTCGCGACGCAGGCTGGGCGGGATGACCGCGCGGCTGGCGCGGGCGACCCGAGCTCAGGCCCGCCGCCGCTTATGAAGCGGGTCAGACCCGGCGATGCGCATACGTGATCCCCTGCCGCATCGCAGAACCCGCCATTTAACGGATTTTCCGCGCGCCTGTCAAGGCTGCTGTGGCAGGAGGCCGCTGCGGGCGTGCGCGCCATGGGCCGTCGGGCGGTTTTCTTGTCCACAGTGGTGCGATGCACATTTTTGGGTGGTCTAAACGACGCATTTTCCGCGTGATGCGAAGGACAATCCCCTTTTAAATCAAGCGATTGGCCACTATAAGTGCCGACTGCGGCGCTGCGGGCTTGCATGTTGTGCACAGTCATCCACCGAATTTTCACAAGTTGTCCACAGACTTATCCTTTGTGGATAACTTGGGCCGGGGGGTACAATCCCGGTCCAAACACAACACGGCCTGCGTGGCGCACGCACAACCCGAGGTGTGCAGGACATGACGGTTAGGCGGCTTGGCGGGCGGGGGACCCGACAGGCCGGCTGCGGTAGCCGCCATGCCGGCACTCGGGAGACAGCGGCGCCCTTTTTTATTGGGACTCGAAAGACTGCTGACGTGACGACAGGCAGCCGTGGCACTACCCAACAACAACCGATGCAAGATTTCTGGCAGGCGGCAGCCGCGCAGCTCGAGCGCGAACTGACGCCTCAACAGTTCAAAACCTGGATCAAGCCGCTCGCGCCGGTGGCGTTCGACGAGGACGCCCTGTCGCTGCGCATCGCCGCGCCCAACCGCTTCAAGCTCGACTGGGTCAAGAGCCAGTTCTCGGGGCGCATCACCGCGCTCGCTTGCGAGTACTGGGAAGCGCAGGTGAGCGTCCACTTCGTCCTCGACCCTACCGCGTCGGGACGTGCGGCGGCGAACGGCTATCAGGCCGCCGGCAATCCGGCCGGCCAGTACGGTCCCGCCCAGGATCCGGCCGCCCCCGGGGGCGCGGGTCCGGCCGCCCATCTGGCGCCAGCTTACGGCGCCGGCCAGGCGATGGGGCAGCCGCCCGCGCACGGCGGCCAGGCGCCCGGCCCGGGCGCGCTGATGTATGGCGCGCCGGAGCAACCGGGTGCCGGCGTTGCCGCGCCGGCCGCGTATGGTGGCATCCACGGCGGCCTGCACGGCGGTATCGGTGGCGGCATGGGCAACCCGTCCGCGGCCCCCTACCCGGGCGGCGGCCAGGCGATCGGCGCCGACGTCGTCGATGTCGATGTGCCGCAACTGGACCCTGCCGAAGCCGCGGCCCGCTCGTATCGGGTCGCGCAGCAGCCGATGCCCGGCCAGCAGCCGGCGGACACGGTACATGAGCGCTCGCGGCTCAACCCGATCCTGACCTTCGACAATTTCGTCACCGGCAAGGCGAACCAGCTCGCGCGCGCGGCGGCGATCCAGGTCGCCAACAATCCCGGCAAGTCCTACAACCCGCTCTATCTGTATGGCGGCGTCGGCCTGGGCAAGACCCACCTGATCCACGCGATCGGCAACTTCATGCTGATGGAGAACCCGCGCGCCCGGATCCGCTATATCCATGCCGAGCAGTACGTCTCCGACGTGGTCAAGGCGTATCAGCGCAAGGCCTTCGACGAGTTCAAGCGTTATTACCACTCGCTCGACCTGTTGCTGATCGACGACATCCAGTTCTTCTCCGGCAAGAACCGCACGCAGGAAGAATTCTTCTATGCGTTCGAGGCGCTGATCGCCAATCGCGCCCAGGTCATCATCACCAGCGACACCTATCCGAAGGAAATCACAGGTATCGACGACCGGCTGATCTCGCGCTTCGATTCGGGCCTGACCGTCGCCATCGAGCCGCCCGAACTGGAAATGCGCGTCGCGATCCTGATGAAGAAGGCCGCCGCGGAAAATGTTTCTGTGCCTGAGGAAGTGGCCTTCTTTGTCGCAAAACATCTGCGCTCGAACGTACGCGAGCTCGAAGGCGCGCTGCGCAAGATCCTGGCGTTTTCGAACTTCCACGGCAAGGACATCACGATCGAGGTCACGCGTGAAGCGCTGAAGGATCTGTTGACCGTACAAAACCGGCAGATTTCGGTAGAAAACATTCAGAAGACCTGCGCCGACTTCTACAACATCAAGGTCGCCGATATGTATTCCAAAAAGCGGCCTGCCAATATTGCACGGCCGCGGCAGATCGCCATGTATCTGGCCAAGGAATTGACGCAGAAGAGCCTTCCCGAGATCGGCGAGCTGTTCGGGGGACGCGACCACACCACCGTGCTGCACGCGGTACGCAAGATCGCCGACGAGCGCAGCAAGGACGCCCAGCTCAATCACGAACTGCACGTTCTGGAACAGACCCTGAAGGGTTGAAAACCCGGCGCCGGGGATTTTGCGGCACCGGTCCGGCGGGCTGGCATACTGTGGTCTGCGCGCCGCGCGCTGCCGCGGGACGCCAAAATGCCCGGCGGCAGCCCGCAAACCCGCGCGGCACAAGGCTTTGCGGGCGATTGGCAATTGTTGGGGGATCGTGGCTTTTGATGCACAATATGCGCACGAGCCACACATCGTCCGGCTTTGCCGAGCCGCCCGATCCGAGGTAAAATGCGACCTTAACTCCTTGATTCCTAAGTGATTTTGGAGTTGCGCAAGACACCCGGCGGACGCTGACTATAAACGACGAAGGACATATTCAATGCAATTGGTCAAAACCTCGCGAGACAATCTGCTGCGTCCGCTGCAAATCGTGAGCGGCATCGTGGAGCGCCGCCACACCCTCCCGATCCTGGCCAACCTGCTGATCCGCAAGTCCGGCGCCAACGTCTCCTTCCTGTCCACCGATATCGAAATCCAGATCACCACGCACGCCGAATGCGGCGTCGGCAGCGACGACGTGGCCACCACCGTGGCCGCGCGCAAGCTGCTCGATATCCTGCGCGCAATGCCCGACGGCGATGTCGCGCTGTCGCTGTCGGACAAGCGGATGACGGTGCAATCGGGCAAGAGCCGCTTCGCGCTGCAGACCCTGGCCGCCGAGGAATTCCCGACGGTCGCCGAAGCCACCGAATTCAACGCGAGCGTTACGCTGCCGCAGAAGACGTTCAAGCATCTGCTGGCGATGGTGCATTTCGCGATGGCTCAGCAGGACATTCGCTACTACCTGAACGGCATGCTGCTGGTAGTCGACGGCAAGAAGCTGATGGCGGTCGCCACCGACGGCCACCGCCTGGCCTACTGCGCGGTCGAGCTCGAACAGGAAGCGGCGGGCGCCGGCGCACGGCAGGAAGTCATCATCCCTCGCAAGACCATCCTGGAACTGCAACGCCTGCTCGAGGACAACGACGATCCGGTGCAGGTACAGCTGGCCGCGAACCAGATCAAGTTCACCTTCGCCAATGTCGAACTGATCTCGAAGCTGGTCGAAGGCAAGTTCCCCGATTTCCAGCGGGTGATTCCGAAGGGCTACAAGAACGCCTTCGCGATCGATCGCATCAAGCTGCAGCAGGCGCTGCAACGCACCGCGATCCTGACCACCGACAAGTTCAAGGGCGTGCGCTGCATTCTCGATACGCACACCCTGAAAATCAGCTCGACCAACGCCGATCAGGAAGAGGCGCAGGAAGAGCTCGAACTCGATTATTCGGGCGATGCGCTCGATATCGGTTTCAACGTGACCTATCTGCTCGACGTGCTGGGCAACCTCAAGAGCGAGCAGGTCCAGGTCAGCCTCGGCGACTCGAATTCGAGCGCGCTGATCACCGTGCCGGAAGACGACAACTTCAAATACGTCGTCATGCCGATGCGCATCTGATGTTCCGGTAAAGGATCGCAAGATACGCAGAATCCGGAGCATCGAACGGCAGGCTACGGCTCTCGCAGCGGGCAAACAGCCCGCGCGACCGACCCGCAGTAGCAGGGGCAGGATCATGGCGATCCGCCCCTTTGCCGTTTTTATGTAACCGCCATGCGGAGAGCCGATGGCCGCGTCGTAACCCGGCGCGCCGCGCTCCCCGCATTTGCCGTGAGTAGGAAAACATGACCCAAGAGCAGAACCCGCAACAGGAAAACAGCTACGGCGCCTCCTCGATCCAGATCCTGGAAGGCCTGGAGGCGGTACGCAAGCGGCCGGGCATGTATATCGGCGACACCTCGGACGGCACCGGCCTGCATCACCTCGTGTTCGAGGTGCTGGACAACTCCATCGACGAAGCGCTGGCCGGCTACTGCACGGAAATCCAGGTCACGATCCACACCGACAACTCGATCTCGATCATCGACAACGGCCGCGGCATCCCGTCCGGCATCAAGTTCGACGACAAGCACGAGCCCAAGCGCAGCGCCGCGGAAATTGCGATGACCGAGCTGCACGCCGGCGGCAAGTTCAACCAGAACAGCTACAAGGTCTCGGGCGGCCTGCACGGCGTCGGCGTGTCCTGCGTCAACGCGCTGTCCAAATGGCTGCGCCTGACGGTGCGCCGCGACGGCCAGGCGCATTTCATCGAGTTCGCCCAGGGCGCGGTGCAGAACCGCATCGTCGAGACCGTCACCGGTCCGGACGGCCAGCCGGTCGAAGTCTCGCCGATGAAGGTGCTCGGCCCGACCGACAAGCGCGGCACCGAAGTGCATTTCCTCGCCGACGAGGAAATCTTTACCAACGTCGAATTCCACTACGAGATCCTTTCCAAGCGCATCCGCGAACTGTCGTTCCTCAATAACGGCGTGCATATTCGCTTGACCGACCAGCGCAACGGCAAGGAAGAGGATTTCGCGTTCTCGGGCGGCGTCAAGGGTTTCGTCGAGTACATCAATCGCGCCAAGTCGGTGCTGCATCCGAACATCTTCTACGCCAATGCCGAGAAGGAAGGCATCGTCGTCGAAGTGGCGATGCAATGGAACGACGGCTTCAACGAGCAGGTGCTCTGCTTCACCAACAATATTCCGCAGCGCGATGGCGGTACCCACCTGACTGGCCTGCGCGCGGCGATGACGCGCGTCATCAACAAGTACATCGAAGAAAACGAGATCGCCAAGAAGGCCAAGGTCGAGACCACCGGCGACGACATGCGCGAAGGCCTGTCCTGCGTGCTGTCGGTCAAGGTGCCCGAGCCCAAGTTCAGCTCGCAGACCAAGGACAAGCTGGTGTCGTCGGAAGTGCGGCTGCCGGTGGAAGAACTGGTATCGAAGGCGCTGTCCGACTTCCTGCTGGAGACGCCGAACGACGCCAAGATCATCTGCGGCAAGATCGTCGATGCCGCTCGCGCGCGTGAAGCCGCGCGCAAGGCCCGGGAAATGACCCGCCGCAAGGGCGCGTTCGACGGCATGGGTCTGCCGGGCAAGCTCGCCGACTGCCAGGAGCGCGATCCGGCGCTGTCCGAACTGTTCCTGGTCGAGGGCGACTCCGCAGGCGGCTCCGCCAAGCAGGGCCGCGACCGCAAGTTCCAGGCGATCCTGCCGCTCAAGGGCAAGATCCTGAACGTCGAGCGCGCGCGCTTCGACAAGATGCTGTCGAGCCAGGAAGTGCTGACGCTGATCACGGCGCTCGGTACCGGCATCGGCAAGGACGACTACAACCTCGACAAGCTGCGCTATCACCGCATCATCATCATGACCGATGCGGACGTCGACGGCTCGCACATCCGCACGCTGCTGCTGACCTTCTTCTACCGGCAGATGCCCGACATCATCGAGCGGGGCTACGTCTATATCGCGCAGCCGCCGCTGTACAAGGTCAAGCACGGCAAGGACGAGCGCTATATCAAGGACGACAACGAGCTGAACGCATACATGCTGCGCCTGGCGATGGAAAAGGCCAGCCTGCTGCGCCCGGACGGCAGCGAGATCGCCGGCGAAGCGCTGACCGAACTGGCGCGCCAGTACCAGCTTGCCGAAGCGGTGATCGGCCGCCTGTCGCGCGTGGTCGACAGCGACGCGCTGCGCGCGATCGCCGACGGCGTCGAACTGAACCTCGACAGCGCCGAAGCCGCCGAAGTCTCGGCCCGTGCGCTGAAGGCCAAGCTGTCGGAGATGCACGCCAAGCGCCTGAACGGCGCCGCGGTCAATGACGACGGCACCGCCGACGTCTACGCGCAGTTCGACGAGAAGAACGAGAAGCACCGTCTGATGGTGGCCCGCCGCCATCACGGCAACGTGCGCCTCTCGCACATCGATTCCGACTTCGTCCACGGCGCCGACTACGCCGCGCTGGCGCTTGCGGCCAAGACCTTCCAGGGCCTGATCCCGGTCGGCACCAAGGTCCGCCGCGGCGAAGGCGAGAAGCTGCGCGAGCAGACCGTCAACGACTTCCACGGCGCGATGCAGTGGCTGCTGTCGGAAGCCGAGCGCGGCGTTTCCCGCCAGCGCTACAAGGGCCTGGGCGAGATGAACCCCGAGCAGCTGTTCGAAACGACGCTGGACGTCACGCAGCGCCGACTGCTGAAGGTACAGATCGAGGATGCGATCGCAGCCGATCAGATCTTCACGACGCTGATGGGCGACGAGGTCGAGCCGCGGCGCAACTTCATCGAGTCCAATGCGCTGGTGGCGCGGAATATCGATGTTTGATTCGATGTCGGATTGAGCGCCGCCGCAGCAAGGCGGCCTCTTCCAAAGCTGCGAGACGCCCGACCGTACACCGGTCGGGCGTTTTTTTATGGCCCGCTCAGGCCATCGAAGACACCACCCGATAAGTCGACTGCACCAGCCCGGAAGGAAAGCTGCGGCTCGATACCAGTGCGAGGTCGATGTCGTGCGGCAGTTCTCCAAACAACGGCCGTCCCGTGCCGATCAGCACCGGCACCGTAGTGATCACCATGTCCGCGATCAGGCCCTCGCGCAGAAACGACTGCACCAGCTGCCCGCCGTCGACATAAACGCGACGCACGTTCTCGCGCGCCAGTTCGTCCATCGCCTCCTTCGGCGTCCGGTTCGAGAAGCGGACCTTGCCCTTCAGCGCCTCCGGCACCGGCGTACCCGCCAACTGCCTGGACAGCACCAGGACCGGCCGGTCGTAAGGCCATGGGTCGAAGCTCGCCACCTTTTCATAGCTGCCGCGGCCCATCACGATCCAATCCTTGTCGGCGATGAAATCCGTGTAGCCGTGGTCCTCGTTCGGATCGTCGCGCTGCAGCAGCCAGCCGATGTCCCCATCGGGCCGCGCGATGAAGCCGTCCAGGCTTGTGGCGATGAAGACGTGTGCGGTGATCATCGGTTGCCTCCATTGGCTCAGGGTCGGTACCGCTCCACCGAGGCGAGGCTGCCGGCATTGTCGGATCCTCCGACCATCAGAACGTTACCGTCCGGGAGCAACGCTGCCGCGCCTCCTGCCCGCCCCACCGACATGGAGGCCGCCACGGTCCAGACATTGCCATCCGGGTTATAGATTTCCGCGCTGGACAGCCGCAAGCTGCCGTTGCTTCCGCCAACCACCAACACACGACCATCGGCCAGCAGCGTCATCGTGGCGACCATCCGGCTTTCATTCATGGCGCTGGACGTCCATGTCGAGGTGATCGGGTCGTAGAGCCATGCCGTGTTCCCCATGCCCGTGACCAGGACCTTGCCGTTGCCTAGCAACTCCGACAACGCAATGACGCCGGCCCCTCCGGGGAACGGCACGGGAGTGCTCGTGCCGCTGTCGTTCACAGGAAACAGCTCGGCTTCGGTGGCAGATCCCATCGGTCCAATGCCGCCCACGACAAGCACCGTCGTCCCTCCCGGAAGCAGCGTCGCCGCATGCTGGCCGCGGGGAAAGGCCAGACCGGTTGCCATCGTCGTCCAGGTATCGGTATCCGGGTCATACCGTTCGACGGTCGAAGCCACGCCAATCCCCGCCGTGGTGCCACCGATCACCAGCACCTTGCCGTCGGGCAGCAGCGTGGCAGTATGCCGGGAGCGCCCCTGCGACAAGCTGGCGGCCGCATGCCAGCTACCCGTGACGGGATCGTAGATTTCTGCGGACGTACTGTTCGACCCGCCGACGACGAGCACTCTGCCGTCCTTCAGGCGGGTCGCCGTCGCTTCATAACGGGCATTCGCCATGCTGGCAGTGGTTTCCCACAGGTTCGTGGCCGGGTCATAAAGGAATGCGGCACCGGTGGGCCCCGATGTCCCGTGGCCGCTGGCCACCAGTACCTTGCCATTGAGAAGCGTCGTCGCGGTCAGGTAATGCAGGGCCACCGGCATCGCGCTCGCCGCCACCCAGTTGCCACGCGCCGTCACGGCGATTCGCACTTGCGCCGTCGTGCTGCCTGCGCGATTTGCGGCGGTAATGGTGTACATCGCTTCCGGTTGGACGGTCGTTGCGGTGCCGGCAATCACACCGCTTTGTGCATTCAGGCTCAGGCCGGGCGGCAGCGCTGGATCGATCGTAAAGCTGGCGGCAGCACCGCCTGTGACGACGGGCGCGTTCGGCACGATCGCCTCGCCGGCGACGTACAGCGCCACCGGCAAGCTGTACGCCAGGCCGGCGGGCGCCACGATGGCCGCTTCCACGGCAATGCGCAATGTCACGGTCGTCTCGCCGGCCGCATTGCTGCCAGTAATCGTATAGGCGGCCTCCGGGGCCGCGGCAGTTGGCGTGCCGCTGATCACGCCCGTCTGCGTATCGAAGGCGAGGCCCGCAGGCAGCGCCGGCGTAATGGTGTAGGCATCGATCGGTCCGCCACCGTTGCTGGGTCCGTTTGCGACGACGGGCTCGCCCACGGTATAGACGACCGTGGCCTCCCGGTAAGCCAACTGGCTTGGGGCCACCGCAGTCTTGCGCACTTCGATCTGCAATCGGGTGGTCGCGCTGCCGGCGCCGTTCTCCGCCGTGACGACATGGACCGTCGGCGGGACTACCGTCGTGGGCGTCCCCGAAATGACGCCGGTTGCCGCATCGAGCGACAGGCCCGCGGGCAATGCCGGTGCGATGCTGTAGCGCTCTACCGCGCCCCCGCTCGCGCTGGGACGATTTGGCACGATAGCTGTGCCAAGCTCGTAGACGACCGAGGACATGCCGTAACTGAGGCCGGCGGGCGCCTGCTGAGTCGGGGTTGGCGAGGGCGCCTGCTTGTCGTCGTCATCGTCGCCGCCACATGCGGACAGCAGTGACAGCAAGCACAGGCACATCAGCAGCAACAGCCATTGGCCCGGCCGCTGCAGTTGGCGCCGCGGGCGAATTGCGGCATGGCGAAAGAGAGTTGTCATTTTTCCCGGTTCCAATTCCGTTGATTGACGGTGCGCTCCCGAAGGGCAACGGTATTACCGTGCATGCCGATACGCAGCCGTCGCGGCAATCGCATTCGATATGGGTCGAAATGCAAATAACCGAGAAATTGGCGATGGTTCGGGAATCGGCGAAATATACACCAGATAATGGACGGGATAATTAACGCCAAATGCCGAGCAATGGCCCATGGTTTGGCGACGGATCTTTTTTCCAGCCGCGCCAATGGCGTGGTGTTCCGGGATATGGAAAATCCAGTCGGTCGATGCTATCAGGCGGCTGGCGCGTCCATCAGGAATTCGCCAATCGCCAAAGACGTCGCTTCCCTCCTTGGCCTCCAATCGGTCAGATGCCCGCCCAGCGGCGCCCACCACGGCGCGGCATCGGCCAGCACCGAGCGGTAGTCCACCGCATCGGACTCCACCACGCCGCGCCGGGGGTTCGCCAGCACCCATCGCATCCCGGCCACCAGACTGGAGGCGACTTGCAGGCTGGTCGCCGAGTTGTAAGGCGCCAGCGAGCGCGCCCGCTCGATGCCCAGGTGCGAGCCGTACCAGATGCCGCCGTAGCGGCCGCTGAGCAGCAGCACGCCCAGTTCGTCCTCGCCGCCGACGATTTCGTCGCGCAGGACGCGTGCGCCGCGTACACGCGGCGCGGCGCGCTCGTCGAGCCATTGCATCGAGGCGAGCGTGGCGTCGGTGGGGCGATAGGCGTAGTAGACGGTGGGACGATAAGGCGGCTGGCCGGCGGTACCGCAGGCATCGCCAGCATCGTCGGTGAGATAAGCAGCGATCGAGATCGATTCGTTGTGTGTAATCAGGTAGGCGTCGAACGGTCCGTGCGCCGGCGACCATGAGCGCACGCGTGTCCGATGTCCGGGCCGATTCATCGCGATCGCCGCACCGCACCCGTCGCTGTGACGGTAGCCGCCGGGTGGCAGCGCGGGTTCGTGCGTGCCCCACCCGAGCTCGGCGTCCTGCAGGCATTCGGTGATGAAGCCCTCGGCGGACCAGGTGTTGGCGAATTCGCCATCGCGCGGAAAGCCCGGGGCCTGCTGGCTATCGTATTCGCTGATCTGGATGACGCGTAGATCGAGGCGGCGTGCGAGCGCGGCCCAGCCTGCGCGATTCTGCGGTTCGACCGGCTCCGGCCCGGCATGGCCGGCGAGCTCCATCAAGGCCGCCTTGACCAGCACCGACACCATGCCCGGGTTGGCGCCATGCGCCACCAGCGCCGTCGGCAGCCTCTCGCGGCCGCGGGCAAACGCCAGCATCCGTTCGCGCAGCGCGTAATTGCTCAGCTGCGCGGTGCGCGTGTCGTCGGCGTAGTCCCAGGGCTCGATGCCGGCATCGATGTAGAGGGCGCCGTGTTCCTGTGCCAGCGCGATCAGATCGCGGCTGCAGACGGAGGGCGCCAGGCTCAGCAGAAAGGCGCCGGGGCGCAACAGCGGCGCAAGCACGGAGTGGAAGGTCTCCGCGGTAATGCTCGCCTGCACCGCGTCGAGACCGTGCGCCGCCACGATCTGGTGACGGCGATCGTCGAGCGAGCGATCCACCACGGTGATCGCGGCCCGTGGCCAGGCTCGTTGCAGCAGCGGCAGCACGGCCTGCCCGATACAGCCAAAGCCGACGATGACGATTTGCTCGATCACGTTGCACCCTTCAGCTCGACGACGACGATGCGGCCCGGACCGCGTTGAACGGCGCGCTACAGCGGACTGCCGCAGGCCATGGTATTCCCGCGTGCCGCCGATGCCAACGGGCATTTGCCGGCGCGGCACCGAACGCCATTCCGCCGGGTTATGCCCATATTCCCGGCGCATCATTGTTGTCCTGCTGTAGCCCGCGCATGATAAGCCGCGGAGCGGTATGGCACCGCTCGCACGCCATGCACACACGGCGGCGCTGCCACACCACGCGCCCCATCAAAAAACGGAGACAGCATGCCAACCCGATCGCCAGGGCTCGCGACCGCAATTCGACGCCATTGGCCTTGCTTTGCCGTCGCGCTGATCGCTGCGTCGCCAGCCGCATCCCAGGCGCAGGACGCTGGCCCGACTTCCCCGGTTGCCGAACACGAAGTCATGCAAGGCTTCCCGCCGCCTCCGGAGCGACAGCTCAGCCGCGGCAGCGGTCTGCGGCCGCCCTATATGCGCTGGGCCTTCCGGCATGCCCGCGAAATGTCGGCGACGGCCGGCATCCGGCATGCCTCTCGACCGCTGGCGCTGGACGGCCAACCGGGCACCGAGCTGGATGGCGCCACGTTCACGGTGGGGGGCAAGACCATTTCGGTCGCGGATTATCTGCGCGACACCCATACCGATGGCTTCATCGTGCTGCACCAGGGCAGGATCGTCTACGAGCGCTACCTTGCCGGCTTCGGTCCGTACCAACCGCATATCTGGGCCTCGATGACGAAATCGGTCACGGGGCTGCTGGCCGCCATGCTGATCGAAAGGGGCAAGCTCGATCCGCAGGCGCGGCTCGCTCAGTACGTACCGGAGCTCGCCGGCAATCCGTTCGGCGAAGCGACGGTGCAGCAGAACCTCGACATGGAGGTGCCGGTCGGTTACCCCGAAGGGTTGCCGCCGGACCTGGGCCTGTTCGGCGCGGTCGGCATCGTGCCGCGCAAGCCGGACGCGCCCGATACCATCTATGACTTCCTCAAGGTCGTGCACGCGACGGGCCAGCCCGACCACAGCGCGGATGGCGGTGTCTGGTACTACCAGAACGGCTCGCCTGAGGCGGTCGCATGGGCGTTGCGCCGCATTACCGGCAAGAGCTGGTCGCAGCTGGTCACCGATATGATCTGGTCGCGCCTTGCCGAGGACGATGCCTATGTCCAGGTCGACCGCCTGACCACGGAAATGGCCAGTGGCGGCATGAATTCGACACTGCGCGACGCCGCGCGCTTTGCCGAGGCCGTACGCCGCGCGGCGGCGGGCGATGGGTCGGGCGGCATTTCGCCGGCGGCGGTCCGCATTGCGCTGAAGCCGGCCACCAATCAGGCGCGCTTCGCACGCGGCAACACCACGCCTGGCCGCGATGGGTATGGCTACCGCCACTACTGGTTCCAGCGCAACGATGGCGACGGCAGCGTCGAGGCCAGCGGGCGCTTCGGGCAGAAGATCTACATCAACCCGGCGAAGGAACTGACCGTGGTGAAGTTCTCCGCCAGCCCGGATGGCGCGGCGCGCGCGACCAGCGCCGCGGGCCTGCGCAAGCGCGACGATCCGGCACGCGTGCTGGAGTCGTCCGAAGCCATGGTCGCAGCCGCGCTGGCCATCCATCGCGCGGTTGGCCGGTAAGGACGCGGCCGTCAGCTTCTTGACGTGGGCCGTTCAACGTACGGGTGCCGGTGCCGCCGCCCCTTTCAGGATCTTGGTCACGGCCGCGAATTCCTCGTTCCCATATCCCGCGCCTTCCGCGTCGCGCAGCAGCTGCGCGATCAGCGCAGGCAGTTCGCTGCGTAAGCCCTGACGACGCATTGCCTCTTCGATCCGCCGGGTAGCGTCCACCGAGATCGACAACGGGCTCTGCGAGATCGCGAAATCGCCCTTCTCGACGACATTGCCCTCGTGACGCAGGAATGCGCCGAACGAGGGGGACATCGCTTCGACGATGCCGCCATAGACACCGACGTCGAGCCCCTCGGCCTGTGCCAGCGCCGCACCCTGGAAGAAGCCCATCGACGCACCGTAGATGTACGAGAGCGTCGCCAGATCCATGGTGGCCGCGGCGGCAACGTCATCGCCAAGGTAGACGATATTGCCGCCCAGGGTCGCCAGCAGATCGCGGGCATCGGCATGCGCGGCACGGCTTCCCGAAACGAGGATGGTCGTATCCGGCTGGCCCATCTGCTCGGGCGCAACCTGGATGGCGCCGTCCAGATAGCCGGCACCTACCTCGCGCGCCACGGCCGCCAGTTCCCTCGCGTCCTGCGGGCTTCCGGTGGTCAGCTGCAACACCAGCTTTCCCTTCAGCGCGGCCTTGACTCCATTCGCCGACAGGATGGCATGCGTGGCAGCGTAGTCGTGCACGCAGATGACGAGGGCTTCGGCGGCGGCCACCGCTTGCGCCGCCGTATCGGCGACGACGGCACCATGGCTCGCCAACGGCGCGGCCTTGTCCGGCGTGCGGTTCCACACATGCACTTCCATTCCGGCCTGCAACAGCAGGCTGGCGAGCTTCGTTCCCATCTGGCCGAGGCCAATCACGGCAATCGTTTTCATCTGCGCACCCCATTCGAGTCAGTGTTGGCGCAGTATGCGAAAGTACGGTTTTAGCGGTCAAGTACGCACTAAAATGACAGGTACTATCCAATTGGTAAGTAATGGAAGCCAATGCGATGAAACGCAGCCAACCCTATAACTGCGGAATCGGCCCGGCGTTCGAAGTGATCGGCGGCAAATGGAAGGCGCTGATCCTGTACGAGTTGCATGCCAAGCCATTGCGGACCGGAGAGCTTCGCCGACTGCTCGATGGCATCACCGAGAAAATGCTGATCCAGCAATTGCGCGAGATGGAGGCGGATGGCATCGTGCGCCGCGAGGTCTTTCACGAGGTGCCGCCGCGTGTGGAATACTCGCTGACGCCGGCCGGTCGCGAATTGAATCGGGCGCTGGGGCCGGTCGCCGAATGGGGACAGAAATATGCGGCATCCCGATGAACCGCGCGCATGGCAACACGCCGAATTGGTGGCGCAGTTGCGCGCGCTCGGCGTGCCGGCCGGCGCCGTGCTGCTGGTCCACACGTCGTTCCGCTCGGTCAAACCCGTGCAAGGGGGCCCGCAAGGACTGATCGAGGCGCTGCGCGAAGCAGTCGGCCCCACCGGCACGCTGGTGATGCCGTCCTGGGGCGACGACGACGATGCCCCGTTCGATCCCGTTTCCACGCCGGCCTCCGAGGACCTCGGCATCGTCGCCGACACCTTCTGGCGCGGGCCCGGCGTCATCCGCAGCGACCACCCGTTCGCGTTCGCCGCGGCGGGACCGCAGGCGCATCGCATCACCGCGGATCCCTTGCCGCTGCCGCCCCATATCGCGGCCAGCCCCGTGGGCCGCGTGCACGAGCGCGATGGGCAGGTGCTGCTGCTGGGGGTGGGACACGATGCCAACACCACCATTCATCTCGCCGAACTGATGGCCGGCGTGCCCTACGGCGTGCCGCATCACTGCACGGTGCTGCAAGACGGCAAGCCGGCTCGCATCGACTATCTCGAAAACGACCACTGCTGCCAGCGCTTCGATCTGGTGGACGGATGGCTCAAGGAAAAGGGCCTTCAGCGTGAAGGCCCCGTTGGCAATGCCGGCGCCCGGCTGATGCGGGCGCGGGACATCGTGGATGTCGTGCTGCGGCAGTTGGCTCGCGATCCGCTGGTCTTCCTGCATCCGCCCGAGGTCGGCTGCGAGGAATGCGATGCCGCGCGGCGGTCGATCGGGACGGCCTAGCGGGCACGACGCTCAGCCGCCAATGCCAAGCAGTTCGACTTCGAAGTTCAGCGTCGCATTCGGCGGAATCGTCCCCGGTACGCCGCGCGAGCCATAGGCGGTGCTGCCGGGGCAAACCAGCCTGGCCTTGCCGCCGACCTGCATCTTCTGCACGCCCTCGGTCCAGCACGGAATCACGCGATTGAGCGGGAACGAGATCGGCTGTCCGCGCTTGTACGAGCTGTCGAATTCGGTGCCGTCGGTCAACGTGCCGCGGTAGTGCACCTTGACGGTATCGGTGGCCTTGGGCGATGCGCCATTGCCCTTGGTCAGGTGCTGGATCGAGACGCCGGACGGCAGGGTCTGGGCCGGGTCGGCTGCCTGCGCGGCAAACGACAGCGCGCCGAGCGAAACGAGCGAAATGAGCGAAGCAAGCAGGGAGAGACGGGTCATCGCGAATATCCGTTGAGTCAGCGAAGGCACAAGGATAAACCGATCGAGCCCCGATGACGTCGAGATGAGCCAGGGACGGCCCGCCGTGCCACCGCGATGCCCGGCAACCCGGCGGACCGCCCCGACTCTACCCGCTCCATCAAACCGACTCGCGCAGCCGCTCGCGCAACTGGTACTTCATCACCTTGCCGGTGGGCGTGCGCGGCATCGACTCGACGACGCGCACCTGTCTCGGCACCTTGTACTTCGCCAGCCGATCCGAACAGTAGGCCTGGATGTCTTCGACATCCACGCTGCTGTCAGCCTTCGGCACCACCACCGCCGCCACGCTCTCGCCCCACTCCGGATGTGGCATGCCGACCACCGCCACTTCCGAGATCGCTGGATGGCCGGCCAGCACGTCCTCGACCTCCTTGGAATAGACGTTCTCGCCGCCGGTGACGATCATGTCCTTGGCGCGGTCGACGATGAACAGATAGCCGTCCTCGTCGATCCGTACCAGGTCGCCGGTGCGATACCAGCCGTCGTGGAACGCCGCGGCGGTGGCGGCGGGATCGTGGTAGTAGCCCTGCATCATCGACTGGCAGCGCATCCAGATTTCGCCGACTTCGCCGGGACCGGCTTCCTGTTGCTCGTCGCGCATGACCTTGATGGTGCAGCCGCTGACGGCGTGCCGTCCGATCGAGCCCGCCTTGACGACCTGCTCGTCGGGCAATAGCGCGGTACCGGTGGGGCCGGTCTCCGTCATGCCGAAGACCTGATAGAAGCGCTCGGAGCGGTAGCGTTCGGCCAGCACCCGCGCCGTGCCGGCATCGATGGGGCCGCCGCCATACAGCCACGCGCGCACGCTCGACAGATCGTAGCTGGCGAAGTCCGGTGCCATCTTCATTGCCATCAGGTACGCGATCGGCGCGCCAAAGAACAGTGTGCAGCGTTCCTGCTGCACCGCCTCGAGAAACCGCACCGGATGGTATTCCGGCAGCAGCACCACGGTCGCGCCGACGAACAGGCTGCCGACCAGCAGATTGTTCAGCGGAAAGCTGTGCCAGATCGGCATCGCCAGCAGCACGCGATCGGCGGGGCCAAGTCCATAGACCAGGCTCGAGCCGGTGCCGGCGAGAATCACGTTGGCATGCGAGTGCATGCAGCCCTTCGGCCGGCCGGTGGTGCCGGACGTGTACAGCAGCTCGGCGAGATCGTCGTCGACAACGTCGACCGGTCGGTAAGCGTGCTGCTCGCTCTCCGGCGCAATGACACCCAGTCCCGCTTCATTGCCGGCGGCGGACAAGGCAAACGCCGGCGGCGCGCCTTCCAGCTGGCGATGCAGATCGGCATCGACCAGCCACAGCCGGCTTTCGCTGTGCTGCAAGATATAGGCGGTTTCCGGCGCGGCGAGCTTGTGGTTGACCGGTACGGCCACGGCGCCGATATCCAGGATCGCGTAGTAGGCGATCACCCATGCGGCCGAATTGCGTCCCTGCAGCGCAACCTTGTCGCCCTTGCCGACGCCCTGCGCCTGCAGCCACGCGGCGGTGTGTTTGACGCGCCGTCGGAGTTCGTCGTAGCGGATACGCTGCGCGCCATCGACGATGGCGATATCCGAGCTGCGCTGCCGGCTGACGCTGTCCAGCGCCTCATTGATCGTCCACATGCTGTCTCCTCCTTGGGCCGGTTCTTCATCCGGCCGATTGCCCTTTGTCCAGGCGTTGGTCTACTGGCTGCCTTGCAACATCCTCCCCGGTGATTCGAATCGGCACGACGGCATCATGCGTTCGGCCGCGCGGTCCCCATCGCCAGCGCATCGACGGCCGCGGCGATATCGCTGCCAGTGGTGGCCGGCACCGTCGCCGGCACCAGTCCGTCGGCGCAAAACAGTTCGGCCGCGGCCAATCCTGCGGCATCGCGCTTGACCCGCAGGCGCCATTCCGCCGCCTCGGCCAGCAACACGGCCTGATACGTGCGCGCCATGCCCCATGCCAGGCGCCGGCCGTGCGCTTCGTCCGGGGCATTGATCATCGGAATCAGCGTGTCGAGCGCGTTCTCGATCCGCTGCCGCAGGCCGCGCGTCGCATCGAGCGACAGCCCGCGCAGCCGCCGCACCACGTCCTCGATCCAGGCCTCGCCATGTTCGGAGCCGCGCAGCGCGCGCAGGACGTCGTGCGCCAGCACGGAGGTCGTGCCCTCCCAGATGCAATGCACATGCAGATTGCGGAACAGCCGCGGCAGACCGGTGTCCTCGATATAGCCCGCGCCGCCGAAGCTCTCCAGCAGCTCGCTGCCGGCCCAGACCGCCTGGCGTGCGCAGGCGAGCTTGGTCAGCGGCGCCATCAAGCGCGACAGCGTGCCGTCGGCACCGTGTTCGGCCGCACCGATCAGCGCCGCGGTCTGGAAATTGAGCGCGAGCATCGCCTCGTATTCGGCGGCGATGCGCGCCAGCCAGGCGCGATGCATTGGCTGCTGCGCCAGCGGCTTGCCGAAGACCTCGCGCTTGCCCGCGTAGTCGCGGGCAAGGTCCAGCAGATGGCCGACTCCGGCCGGACCGCCCCACGAGGCCCACAGCCGCGCGATATTGAGCAGGCCCGCCATCTTGCCGACGCCCTGTCCGATCTCGCCGACCGGCACGGCGATGGTGTCTTTCAGGTCCAGCTCGGCGGTGGGCAGCGCCCGCGTGCCCAGCTTGTCCTTCAGCCGCCGGATCTCGATGCCGTTCCAGCTGCCGTCGGCGCGCCGCAGCTCCACCAGGAACAGCGACAGGCCGCGGCTGCCCTGCTGCGCGCCCTCGGGCCGCGCCAGCGCCAGGGCCATCTGTCCGGTGGTGGCCGAGGTGAACCACTTGGTGCCGTTCAGCAACCATGTGCCGTCGCTCGACCGGCGCGCCGTGGTCGAACTGCGGCCCACGTCGGAGCCGCCCTCCTTCTCGGTCATCCATTGGCCCGAGGTCCACGCGTCGTGCCGGGCGGTCAGCTTCGGCACATAGCGCTGCGCCAGTTGCGGGTCGTGCTGCAGCAGCAGGCGAGCGGCGCCGTCGGTCATCACCAGCGGACAGTCGGCGACCGCGCAGACGGGGTCGTACAGGTTGACCAGCCCGGCCTGCACCACGCGCGAATGCTCGCCGTAGGGCGTTTCGTACGGCAAGGCGACCAGCCCTTCCTCGTGGCCGATCTGCACCAGCCGCAGCCAGGCCGGATCGACGCGCAGCTCGTCGACGCGCCGGCCCCAGGGGTCGTAGGGCACGTGCTGCGGCGGATTGCGTTCTGCCTGATCGGCCAGCGGCAGCAGTTCGGTGACGGCACGCTCGCCCAGGCGATCGAGCGACGGGCTGGCCTCGGCAAACACCTCCGCGGGAAGCAGCCGTTCCAGCGTCAGACGCAGCGTCGGGTCGGTACGAAAGCGATTGCTGGATTTGGGTGAGGCTTGATGGAAGTCACTCATGCCGTCTCCTCCTCGACGGGTGGGCAGCGGCGGGCTGCGGTCCTAGGGATTGCACGCAGAAGGCGACAAGGCTGGCCACCAGGTCGGCGTCCTCCTCGTCCGGGTGCGGTGCACTGAGCGGCCCCACCAGCGTTTCCGCAATGGCGCCGACGATGGCGGTACCGACGATATGCGGATGCTGCGGCGCGATCTCGCCCGCTTCGATGCCCTGCCGCACCAAGGTGGCGAAGATCGCGCGATACGGCTCGCGAAACTGCATCCGCGCCGCGTCGATCGGCGGATCGACGGGCTCGGCCAGCAGCGCCCAGGCCAGCTGGCGCCCGCGCAGGGCACGCCGTGCAAAGGTCTCGACCACCCGGGCCAGGCGCTCGCGCACGGTGCCTTCGGTATCGAACGCGGCGGCGCAGGCGTCGATCTCGGTCTGCGCGGCGCGCTTGAACACCTCGTTGAACAGATCGGCCTTGGTGGCGAAGTAGCGGTAGATCAGGCCGGCCGAAATATCGACCTCGGCCGCGATGGCCGGAATGTTCGCGGCGGCGTAGCCGCCACGCGCCACCAGCTTGAGCGCGGCCTTGATGATGCGCTCGCGGGTTTCCGCCAGGCGAGCTTCGACTTTGGGGGTTCGACGGTAGGGCATGAAAGAAGTATCTATGCTTTCATTTCTTCGTGCAAGGTTGGGTTTCTGGTTGTAGACTCGGAAAAATTCGACGGAAAGGAGACGCGCAATGGACAGGCTGCCGCTTCGCCCTTATGCGTTCGGTTGGTTCCAGGTCGAGTACGGCGATGCGCTCAAGCGCGGCGATGTGCGCCCGGTGCGGGCCTTCGGGCAGGAGTTCGTGCTGTGGCGCGATCACGATGGCACGGCCCATCTGATGGACGCCTACTGCCGCCACCTCGGCGCGCATCTGGGCCATGGCGGACGCGTCGTCGGCAACGAGATCCAGTGCCCTTTCCACGGCTGGCGCTATGACGGACGCGGCGAATGCACGCGCATTCCGTACAGCCCGGATGCCTCGTTGCAATCGCGCGGCATGCGCCGCTGGCCGACCGTCGAACGCAATGGCCTGATCCTGGCCTGGTGGCATCCGCAGGACCGGTCGCCGACTTACGAATTCCCGCTGCTGCCGGAATACGGCCATGGCGAATGGTCGCGCTATCACCGCCATGCCTGGCAGGTGCGAACGGTCTGGCAGGAGATCCAGGAGAACATCGTCGACAGCACGCATTTCCACTACCTGCATGGCGTGGAAAGCCTCGCGGTGGTCGACCGCTTCGAGCCGCGCGGCCCGGTGCTCGACGTCAATATCGTCCACCAGTTCAAGACGCCGCGCGGCGTGCAGCGGGGCTACATCCAGACCACGCTGTACGGACCATATCTGGCCACCGTGCGCTTCCGGATCGGCGACCTGGCCGAGATCCTGTTCGTCGATGCCATCACGCCGCGCGAAACGAACGAGGTGGCATTGCGCTTCAGCCTGATGGCGCGGCTGTCCGGAATCGAAGCACCCGACATGAGCCTGGAGCTGGTCAACGAGGCGATCCGGCAGGTCGGCCAGGACGTGCCGATCTGGAACCACAAGGCGCACCGCCCTCGCCCCAGCCTGGCGCGCGGCGACGGGCCGGTGATGAAGTTCCGCGAGTGGGCGCGCCAGTTCGCGGTCGAGACGCTACCGATCCGGGAGGTGGCCTGTGGCATCGCAGAATGAGCAGGATCGGCGGAGCGTATTCGCCTACGTCGGCAACAGCATCCTGCCGTCGGCGCTGGCGCGCGGGCCGTGGAGCCCGGATGCACAGCACGGCGGCGCGCCGGCCGGCCTGCTGGCCGCGATCGCCGAACGCGCGATGGCCGACGAGCCGGGATGGTCGATGGTGCGGCTGACGCTGGAATTGCTGCGGCCCGTACCGATCGCACCGCTGCAGGCCACGCACGAGGTCCAGCCGGGCGGCTCGGTGCGACGCGTGGCCTTGAGCCTGATGCATGAGGACAAGCCCGTCGTGCGCGGCGTCGCGGTATTCATGCGCGAGCGGGCGGTGGACCTGATCCCTGCCGCCACCGCATGCCCGTTGCCGCTGCCGGACCAGTGCAGCGAACCGATCCGCATTCCCGGCATGGCCGAGCAGACCTCGTTTCACTACACGGAGATGGAAAGCCGCGTGGCCGCCGGCAGCGTCGCCGAGCCAGGCCCCGCCGCCGCGTGGTTCCGCTTCGCGGTGCCGCTGATCGACGGCTGGCCCACGCCGCCCAGTGCCCGCGCGATGGCCGCCGCCGACTTCGGCAACGGCATCAGCTGGGCGCTGCCGCTCGACCGCTTCGTGTTCGCGAACGCGGACCTGACCGTCTCGCTGCACCGGCAGCCGCAGGGCGAATGGGTCGGCGTGGATTCCGTCACGGTGGCGCAGCCCAGCGGCATCGGGCTGACGACCTCGACGCTGTACGACGAAGCCGGCGCGATCGGCGTGGCGCAGCAGAGCCTGCTGATCAAGGCGCGATAGGCGCCAACGGGTGAACGGAGCGGTCTGCCTTCAGCCCATCCGCTCCGGCATGTCGACGCCGAACTTCTGCAGCCACGGTTCCAGTTGCGGCACGATGCCCGGGTTCAGCGCGACGCCTTCCTCCAGCTGCCTTGCCTTCCTGTCCAGCGCGGCCCAGCCCGGCAGCCGGACCTGCTCGACGCCCGGCCGCGGGGGATTCTGCGCGCAGGCATCGGCGATCCATCCCATCTGGTGTTCGAACGCGTCGTCGCCGGCGAAGGCCTTCGGGTCGAGGATCTGCAGGAAGACCGTATTGCCCCAGCGCTGGCCCGGGTCGTCGCGTCCGTGTCCGGCAAGGCCGGCGGTCAGCGCCTCGACCATCAGCGACAGCGCGTAGCCCTTGTGCCCGACGTCCAGACCGCCGAGCGGCAGGATCGAGCCCTTGTGCGGCGCCTGCAGGACGGCGGGGTCGTCGCTGGGCTCGCCGTGCTCGTCGATCAGCCACGGGTGCGGCAGGCGCTTGCCCTCGCGATAGAGGCGCGTGGTCAGTCCCACCGTGGTGATCGACGTGGAGACGTCGATCAGCGCGGGGCCGCGCGGCGTCGGGATGCCGGCCGCCATCGGGCTCGGCGAGAACAGCGCTCGTGTGCCGCCGAACGGCGCGACCATCATCGCCGCCGGGGCCGACGAGTACAGCAGCATCATCAGGCCCTGCGAGGTCGCGCGCTCGAGATAGGCCGCCAGCGCGGCGATGTGGTGGCTGCGGCGAATGGTGACGGTGCCGGTGCCGTACGTCTTCGCCTTCTCCATCGCGACATCGAGCGCGCGCAGCGTCAGCCACGGCCCGGGCAGGCGCTTGCCGTCCCAGGCGGCGACGGCCGCGCGGTCCGAGATCACGGCGTAGTCTTCGGCGACCTGCATGCTGCCGCTCTCGATCTCCGTCAGATAGACCGGCAGCAATTGCAGGCCGTGCGTGTCGTGGCCCATCAGATCGCCTTCGATCAGGATGTCGGCCACATCGTCGGCGCGATCGTCCGGCATGCCGGCGCGGGTCAGCAAGGCGTCGGCCATGTCGCGCAGCGCGGCGGCGTGATAGCGCATGCGGGATGAAGCGGATGGGTTCGTCATCGGTTTCCTCGTATCGGTCGTCGGTCGTCGATCCATCGTTGCCCGCGCCGGGCTACGGCAGCCGCATCGCGGGCGTGATCTGGCGCGGGTCTGTACACAGCTCGAGCACCGCCGGCCGGCCGGCGGCCAGCGCGCGCTCGAAGGCGGCGGCAAACGCGGCGGTACTGTCTATCCGCTCGGCCCATGCGCCGCAAGCCTGCGCCATCGCGACAAAGTCCGGATTGGCGATGGCGGTGCCGCTGACGCGCCCCGGATAGCGCTTCTCCTGATGCATCCGGATCGTGCCATACATGCCATTGTTGACCAGCACGACGATCACGTTGGCGCCGGCCGCGGCCGCGGTGGCCAGTTCCTGCGGATACATCAGAAAGCAGCCGTCGCCGGCGAAACAGAGCACGGTCCGCCCGGGCTCGCGCAGCTTGGCGGCAATCGCGGCCGGCAGGCCGTAGCCCATCGCACCGCAGGTCGGCGCCAGCTGCGTGCGCGGGCGGCGATACGCAAAGAACCGGTGCAGCCAGATCGTGTAGTTGCCGGCGCCGTTGCTGAGGATCGCGTCGTCGGGCAGCACGCGATTCAGATGCGCCATCACGCCGCCCATGTCGACGCCTTCGGCTTGCGGATGCGGGGCCGGCGGCGTGGCGAAGGCCTCGTGTTCCGCACGCGCCGCTGCTGTCCAGTCGGACCATCGTGACGACACCGGCGCGGGCATGGCGGCCAGCATCGCCGCGCCCTGGTCGATGCCGGACAGCACGGCGAGATCGGGCTGATAGACGCGGCCAAGTTCGGCGCTGTCGGCGTGCAGATGGATCAGCCGCTGCCGGGGCCGCGGCGGCTCGAGCAGCGTATAGCCATCGGTGACGATATCGCCGAGCCGGGTGCCGAAGGCGAAGATCAGGTCGGCCTCGCGCACACGCGTCGCCAGTGCGGGGCTGACGCCCAGGCTCAAGTGGCCGATGTAGTGCGGGTCGCGGTTATCCAGCACGTCCTGGCGGCGGAAGGCACAGGCGACCGGCAGGTCCCACGCATCGACGAAAGCAGCGAAGTCCGCCACCGCCGCCTGGCTCCAGTTGCTGCCGCCCGCGATCACCAGCGGGCGCACCGCCTGGGACAGCAGTTCGGCGACGGCCTGCGCGTCGCCGCGACGCGGCGACGCCGATACGGGGCGGTAGCGCGCCGCGTCGCCGCATTGGCACTGCCCGTCCAGCACGTCCTCCGGCAGCGACAGCACCACGGGGCCGGGACGTCCCGAAGTCGCGATCTGGAACGCGCGCGCCACCAGCTCGGGGATCCGCGCGGGGTCGTCGATCTCGGCAACCCATTTGGCCATGCCGCCAAACATCGCGCCGTAGTCGACCTCCTGGAACGCTTCGCGCCTCTTGTGGGCGCGCGCGATCTGGCCGACGAACAGGATCATCGGCGTCGAGTCCTGTGCGGCGATATGCACGCCGATGCTGGCGTGGGTCGCGCCCGGCCCACGCGTGACGAAGCAGATGCCGGGCCGGCCGGTCAGCTTGCCGTCCGCCTCGGCCATATTGGCGGCCGCGCCCTCATGCTTGCAAACCACCAGGTCGATGGCGGGCTGGTCATGCAGGGCATCGAGTACGTCGAGGAAGCTCTCGCCGGGCACGCAGAAGACGCGTTCGACGCCGTGGATGCGCAGGGCGTCGACCAGCACGCGGCCGCCCGAGCGGACAGGGAGCGGTGCGGCAGCGGCGGGGGCGGCGGGGGCGGCGGGGGCGGCAGC
>NZ_JABTYE010000024.1 GCF_013314895.1 Cupriavidus gilardii
CGTTCGCTTCCGTTCCCTCTCCACAGCACTCTCCCAATCTCGGCAGGAAAAGTGTCAACCGTATTCAGGACGGGTCACCCAAAACAAAAAAACCCCACGGGCTTGCACCCGTGGGGTTTTCGACTGAAGCGAGCAGTCTGGGCTGTCGGCCGAAGCCGACGGCCGGCGTGATTACATCATGCCGTCCATGCCGCCCATGCCGCCCATACCGCCCGGCATTGCCGGCGCCGAGTCTTCCTTCGGCGTTTCGGCGATCGCGCAGTCGGTGGTCAGCATCAGCGACGCGACCGAAGCGGCGTTTTGCAGCGCGGTGCGGGTCACCTTGGTCGGATCCAGCACGCCCATCTCGACCAGATCGCCGTACTCGCCGCTGGCGGCGTTGTAGCCGAAGTTGCCGTTGCCTTCGATGACCTTGGCCACGACGACAGAGGCTTCCTCGCCGGCGTTCAGTACGATCTGGCGCAGCGGCTCTTCCATCGCGCGCAGCACGATCTTGATGCCGGCGTTCTGGTCGGGGTTCTCGCCGGTCAGGCTCGAGATCGCAGCGCGGGCGCGCAGCAGGGCCACGCCGCCGCCGGGGACGATGCCTTCTTCAACGGCAGCGCGGGTGGCGTGCAGCGCGTCTTCCACGCGTGCCTTCTTTTCCTTCATTTCGACTTCGGTGGCGGCGCCGACCTTGATCACCGCAACACCGCCGGCCAGCTTGGCCACGCGCTCTTGCAGCTTCTCGCGGTCGTAGTCCGAGGTCGCTTCCTCGATCTGGGCACGGATCTGCTTGACACGGCCTTCGATCGCGGCGGCGTCACCGGCACCGTCGATGATGATGGTGTTTTCCTTGCCGATCTCGACACGCTTGGCTTGACCCAGGTCTTGCAGCGTGGCCTTTTCCAGCGTCAGGCCGACTTCCTCGGCGATCACGGTACCGCCGGTCAGGATGGCGATGTCTTCCAGCATGGCCTTGCGGCGGTCGCCGAAGCCAGGTGCCTTGACGGCGGCGGTCTTCAGGATGCCACGGATGTTGTTGACCACCAGGGTCGCCAGCGCTTCGCCTTCGACGTCTTCGGCGATGATCAGCAGCGGACGGCTCGACTTGGCTACTTGCTCCAGCACCGGCAGCAGATCGCGGATGTTCGAGATCTTCTTGTCGAACAGCAGCACGAACGGGTTGTCGAGCTGGACGACTTGCTTGTCCGGGTTGTTGATGAAGTACGGCGACAGGTAGCCGCGGTCGAACTGCATGCCCTCGACGACTTCCAGCTCGTCGGCCAGCGACTTGCCGTCTTCGACGGTGATCACGCCTTCCTTGCCGACCTTGTCCATCGCTTCGGCGATCAGCTTGCCGATCACTTCATCGCTGTTGGCCGAGATCGCGCCAACCTGGGCGATTTCCTTGCTGGTGGTGGTCGGCTTGCTCAGCTTCTTGAGCTCTTCGACGGCGGCGCCAACGGCCTTGTCGATGCCGCGCTTCAGATCCATCGGGTTCATGCCGGCGGCAACGTACTTCATGCCTTCGCGCACGATCGACTGGGCCAGCACGGTCGCGGTGGTGGTACCGTCGCCGGCGTTGTCGCTGGTCTTGGAAGCGACTTCCTTGACCATCTGGGCGCCCATGTTCTGCAGCTTGTCCTTCAGCTCGATTTCCTTGGCGACCGACACACCGTCCTTGGTCACGGTCGGGCCGCCGAAGCTGCGCTCGAGCACCACGTTGCGGCCCTTCGGACCCAGGGTCACCTTGACCGCGTTGGCCAGGATGTTCACGCCTTCGACCATCTTGTGGCGAGCGCTGTCGCCGAACACTACGTCTTTAGCTGCCATGTTCTAGATCTCCAGAATTCTGTACGGGAAATGTCCCGGGCGCGATCGCCGCAGCGGCGGAACCGGGCGCCCAGGGGGTTCCGGACGCGCGGCGCCCGGACAGCGACATCACTTGTTGATGACCGCCATGATGTCTTCTTCGCGCATGACCAGCAGTTCCTGGCCATCCACCTTCACGCTCTGGCCGGCGTACTTGCCGAACAGCACGCGGTCACCCACCTTGACGTCGAGGGCGATCGAGGCGCCCTTGTCATCCTTCTTGCCCGGGCCGACGGCCAGCACTTCACCCTGATCGGGCTTCTCGGCAGCATTGTCGGGAATCACGATGCCGGAAGCGGTCTTGGTTTCGTTGTCCAGACGCTTGACGATCACGCGGTCGTGCAAAGGACGCAGATTCATACGGACTCCTTAGTACAAGTGAGCATTTATTTGCAAAGTGGCCACCGCGGGAGTGCGGAGGCCCTTGAAATCGGCCGACAGATGCAGGCTACAGCACGCTGTTAGCACTCGCACCCGGCGAGTGCTAATTATAGGGACGGGGTCTCGGGTTTTCAAGACGAGGTCTGAATGCGGGTTTACCCGCATAAAGGAAGGAAAAACGACGCGGCCCCGCGCCGGGCAAGGCCGGACGGGCATTGTCTCTTATATTGTGTGCCCGGTATTTTTCAGCCGAATGTCGGCCCGGGAGCCGCCCGGTGGGTTCAGACCCCGCCCCGGAGCTGCGGCAGCACCGTCTGCGCGCAGGCGTCGATCCAGGCCTGCTGGTTGCCGCAGACGTTGTGCAGGAAGACCGCGTCGGCGCCCATCGCCAGGTCCTCGGCCAGCCAGGCGGCCTGTTGCGCGGCGTCGCAGGAGATCCGGACCGCGCGCTCGATGTCCTCCGGGGACACGGTGCCGGCGCGGGCATCGAACTCGGCCGGGGTCGCCAGGTTTGCCGCGGTCTCGCTGTCGAACACATTGGTGCGCCACTGCTCGTAGGCCATGCGGCGCGCCGCCTCGTCGCCCTGGGTCGGGTCGGCGTAGGCGATCTTGGCCTGGATATGGACCGGCTTGGCTTCGCCGCCGCCCTCGCGGAAGGCATCGATCACCGCGCGCATGGTCTCGCGCGGCGCCGAGATCGTGATCAGGCCGTCGGCCCACTGCCCCGCCCAGCGCGCGGTCTGCTCGGTCAGCGCGGCGGCGAAGATCGGCGGCGGACGCTGCGGCAGGGTATAGAGCCGCGCGCGATCGACCACGATGCTGCCGTGGTGCGTCACCTCCTCGCCGCGCCACAGCGCGCGCATCACGTCCACCGATTCGGCCAGCATGGTCTGGCGCTCCGGCTTGGGCGGCCAGGGCCGCCCTGTGATGTGTTCGTTCAGCGCCTCGCCGGTGCCCAGCGCGATCCAGAAGCGGCCGGGAAACATGGCCTCGAGCGTCGCCGCCGCCTGCGCGACCACGGCCGGGTGGTAACGGCCGAACGGACAGGCCACCACGCCGGCCGGCAGATCGACGGTCGCCATCGCGGCACCGAGCCAGGACCACGAATGGCCGCTCTCCCCTTGCCGTTCGCTCCAGGGATGGAAGTGGTCGGAGCTGCTGAGCGCGGTAAAGCCCGCCAGCTGCGCGGCGCGCGCGTAGCGCAGCAGGTCGCCCGGCGAGAACTGTTCGTGCGAGGCGTGATAGCCGATCAAGGGCATGGCGGACTCCTTGTGGGTTGTCATCGGCGCGCAGCCATCGGACTCAGCCGGCTGCGGCCGGGACCGGATAGGCGAGCGTGGTCATCAGCGCCAGCGCGGCCTGGCGCGAATCGAGCCGGGTGTGCTGGACGACGATCGGCACATCGGACTCGAACACGCTGGCGTAATCCGTATCCTCGGGGATCGGTTCGGGGTCGCGCAGATCGTTGAAGCGCAGATGCAGCGTGCGGCGGGCCGGCACCGTGACGCGATACGGGCCGACGGGCTCGCGGTCGGCATAGAAGATCGTCACGGTGACATTGGCCGGGGTATCGCCGGTATTGAGCAGGCAGGCCGCCTCGTGGCTGTTCAGTTGCCGGCTGGCGGCCGGGTCGGTCGGCGGCAGATAGCCTTCGGCAATGACCCAGCGCCGTTGTCCGATCGCTTCCATCGCGTTCTCCTTGTCGTTGGTCTCAGGGCGCAAAGCCCGGCCGCTGCCGCAGCCAGCGATAGCCGTAGGCGCGCAGCTTCAGGGTATGCGCGTGCTCCTGCGGCGGATATGGGCCATCGACCAGCATGTCGCGCAGCTCACTGAGGTCGACGTCGGCCAGCTTCACCTCGACGTCCTTGCCCGACAGATTGGCGAAAGTGAAGACCACCTGCCCGTCCAGCTCGTGCCGCAGCGCCAGCACCGAGGGACAGCCCACGTCCATCACCGTGCATTGGCCATAGCCGATCTCCGGCATGCCGACGCGCGCGCGGATCATCTTGCCGGTCCTGGCCAGCAGCGAATCGTCGCGCAGCGATTGGTCGTAGATATTGACCTTGTCGTAGGCGAACGGGCCCTCGCGGATCACGGGCACGGGCAGCGAGTCGGGATCGGCGGGCGAGAAGCCGCCATTGATTTCGTCGGACCACTGCATCGCGGTCCGTACCGCATGGCGCTCCTTCAGCGACAGGTCCTCGCCCATGCCGATCTCCTCGCCATAGCGCAGGATCGGCGTGCCGGGCAGCGAGAACAGCAGCGCATGGACCTGCGCGATGCGGCGCTGGTCGCCATCGAGCATCGGCGGCAGCCGGCGGCGGATGCCGCGGTTATAGACGCGCATGTCCTCGTCGGGAGCAAAGCGCTGCATCACCTCTTCGCGCTCGGCTTCGCTCAGTCGCTCCAGATCGAGCTCGTCGTGGTTGCGCACCCATACCGCGTATTGCGCGCGCTCCGGCGGATCGGGCTGCTCGCGCAGCGCGCGCTCGATGGGCTCGGCCTGTTCGCGCGCCAGCGCCAGGAACAGGAAGTTGTTCAGGAAGAAGTTCGACACCAGCGTCAACCGATGCCCCTTGCCGAAGTAGCGCGCGTAGTCCTCGGCCGGAACGTCGACCTCGCCGAGCAGCACCGCGTCGGAGCGGCGCAGCGTCGCGAACGCACGCAGGTCGTTCAGCAGCCAGAAGCCGTCGTCGCGCGGGTCCGCTTCCTTTGCCCCATCGATCATGTGCCCCGCCGCATCGATGCGGAATCCCGATACCCCCAGCCGCAGCCAGAACGACATGATCTCCTCGATCTCGGCGCGCACGGCGGGATTGGCGATATTGAGATCGGGCTGGTGCGAATAGAAGGCGTGCCGGTAGTACTGCCCCGCTTCCTCGTCCCAGGTCCACACGCTGTCCTCGACGGTGGGGAAGATCGGCTTGACGTCGGTCTCCTCGGGTTCGTCGGCCCAGACGTAGTAGTCCCGATACGGCGAATTGCGGTCGCGCCGCGCCTCCTGGAACCAGCGATGCTGATCCGACGTGTGGTGCGCCACCAGTTCCACCATCACGCGGATACCGAGTTCCTCGGCTTTCTCAAGCAGCGCGACCATGTCGGCCAGATTGCCGAAGCGCGCATCGACCGCGAGATGGTCGGTGATGTCATAGCCGCCATCGCGAAACGGCGACTGGTAGAACGGCGAGAGCCAGATGCATGTCACGCCGAGCCCGCGCAGGTATTCGAGATGCGCCGTCAACCCCTGCAGGTCGCCCCATCCGTCGTTATTGCCGTCGCGAAACATGCCGACGTCGATTTGATAGACGATCGCATTGCGGTACCAGAGCGAACGCATGGGCTCTCCTTCCTGACGATTGAACAGCGACAACGGCAACGGAAACGGAAACTGAAACGACAGCCGCCGGGACCGTGCGCACCGCCCATCTCGGTTCCGACCTCGGTTTCGACCTCGGTTTCGACCTCGTTTCGACCGCGGTTACGGCCGCAACGGCTCCAGCAAGACGCCCTGCTCCGGCTGCAGCATGCCGTCGAACCGGCGGTCCGAACCATCCGGCAGGCTGTCGATCGCGACGCGCCAGTCGCCCTCGACATCGAGCGGCAGCGGCCGCTCGGCGAAGTTGATGCAGACCACGCGCTCGTCTGCGCCATGCCGGCGGCGATAGGCGAGCACCTCGGGAGGCGACGGCAGTTCTTCCCTGTTGCCCAGGCGCAGCGCCAAACTGGCGCGGCGCGCGGCGATCAGGTTGCGGTACAGATGCAGCATCGACGAGGGCTGCGACCATTGCGATTGCACCGATAACGTGGCCGCCTCGGGCGGGAACGGCAGCCAGGTGCGCGCCCCGCGCCAGCCATGCGGGGGCGCAAAGTCCCACGGGATCGGTCCGCGCGGGCCGTCGCGTCCGCCCGGGTCGACCCGTTGGCCCGGCGCGACGGCCACGTCCTCCAGTCCCAGTTCCTCGCCCTGAAAGATGAACGGCGTGCCGCGCAGCGTCAGCAGCATCACCGCGGCGGCGCGCGCCCGACGCATGGAGCCGCCGTAGCGCGTGCGATGCCGCTCGTTGTCGTGATTGGACAGCACCCAGGTCGGCCATGCCTGCGCCGGCTGCAGCAGCGCATCGACCTCGCGGATGCAGGTGCGGAACACCACCGGGTCCCACGGCGCATCGAGCGGCGGGAAATTGAACGACATATGGAGTTCGTCGCCGGCGCCGTAGTACTGCACCACGGTGGCGGTCGAGCGGATATTGACCTCGCCGACCAGCACACGGTCGCCCGGATAGCTGTCGACCAGCTTGCGGATGCCGCGCAGCACCTCGTGGCTGTACGGGTCGTCGTTGAAGTCGGCCAGCGGTTCGCCGGCCAGGCAGCGCGGATGATCGGCGAAGGTCGGGTCCTTGCCGGTGCAATGCGCGACGTCGATGCGAAAGCCGTCGACGCCGCGATCGAGCCAGAAGCGCAGCACGCCGTGCATGGCCTGCACGACCTCGGGATTGCGCCAGTTCAGGTCCGGCTGCTGCGGCAGGAACAGATGCAGGTAGTACTGGCCGGTGGCCTCGTCCCAGGTCCAGGCGCTGCCGGCGCCGAGCGCCGCGCGCCAATCGTTTGGCTGGTCGCGCCAGATGTACCAGTCGCGCTTCGGGTTGTCGCGCGACGAACGCGATTCGATGAACCACGGATGCTGGTCCGACGTGTGGTTCGGCACGAAATCGAGCAGCACGCGCAGGCCGCGCGCATGCGCCTCGCCGATCAGCCGGTCGGCATCGGCCAGCGAGCCGAACACCGGATCGACATCGCAATAGTCGCTGATGTCGTAGCCCGCATCGGCCATCGGCGAGCGATAGATCGGCGAGATCCAGATCGTGTCGGCGCCCAGCGCGCGCACATGGTCGAGCCGCTCGATGATGCCGGCCAGATCGCCGACGCCGTCGCCATTCGCATCGGCGAAGGAGCGCGGGTAGATCTGGTAGACCACGGCGCTCTTCCACCAGAGCGAGGTGTCGCGCGTCGCTTCGACGGTCTGCGAGGGGTCGGGCGGCGGGCCAGGTCGGGCCTCGGCGGGGGCGGTGGTACGGACGTTCACATTCATGGGTTCGCTGCGGTCGCGGATGTCGTCCCGGCGTCGATGCAGCTTCCATGCCTGTTTGGCAGCGTCTTCGGTGTCGTCCCCAACCGAACCGATACAGGCACGGGGACAGCGGACCAGGATGGGCAAATCCTGCGCGCCCGCGGTAATTTTTTCCGATGGGGTCCGGCGTGACGGGTTGGCGAGCGGCAGGAATGCCGCAGAAGGGAGGCCGCCGGTGCGAAGGGCCAGGACAGCAGGCCGCGGCTAGGACAACAGGCCCGAATCCTCGATATAGCCCAGTGCCTGCCGAATTTCGCGGCGTGCCTTCAGGCTGTAGCAGACCTGCCTGTCCTGGACCGTCAGGGCCACGATGTCGGCCTGCAGCAGCTCCTGGAAGATCCGCCCCGCCCGGCGCAGCGTCAGACCCGCGGCGGCGGCCAGGTCGGCCGCCGGCACGCAGACGTCGCCGGCCTCCAGCAGCGCGCGGCAGATGTCGGCGCGCGCCGGATCGGTCAGCAAGGCATAGCTCAACGTGGCTTCCTGCTTCGGGTCCATGTCCGTACATTAGGCGCCACATCACACATTGGCAAGCCGCGTTCGGGGGATGACACACGCAGGACAAATTCGTCGTCCCCGCATGCGCAGGGACGACGTGGCGGTCTGGCGACCGACGCTGCTGCCGTCGCCTACGCCATCACGAACGGCAGCTGCCGCTGCCGCTTGCCGGTCAGCTTGAACACCGCGTTGGCGACCGCCGGCGCAATCACCGGTACGCCAGGCTCGCCAAGCCCGGTCGGCGGATCCTCGGACGGCACGAAGTGCACCTCGACCGGCGGCGCGTCGTTGATGCGCACCGGCGGGAAGTCGCCGAAGTTGCTGTTCTTGACCGCGCCGTTCTCGATCTCGATGGCAAACCCCGGCCGGATCATCGCCAGGCCAAACACGCAGCCTCCCTCGATCTGCGCGCGCGCCGACAGCGGATTGACCACGCGATTGGCATGCACGCCGGCGGTCACGCGGTGCACGTGCGGCTGCCCGTTCTGCAGCGAGACCTCGACCACATAGGCCACCGCAGAATCGAACGACTGGTGTACCGCGACACCCCAGGCGCGGCCCGCCGGCAGCTTGCGCTTGCCGTAGCCGGACTTCTCTACCGCCAGCTGCAGCGCCGCGCGCTGGCGCGCGCCCTTGACCGGATCGAGCTGCGCGAGCCGGTACGCGACCGGGTCCTGCCTGGCCACCGTCGCCAGCTCGTCGATCAGCGTCTCCTTGACGAACGCGGTGTGCGTATGGCCCACCGAGCGCCACCACAGCACCGGCACCTGCACCTTCGGGTGATGCACCGACAGCCGCAGCGGGAAGCCATAGTCGTGGTCGACGATGCCTTCGGTCATGGTGTGGTCGACGCCGTCCTTGACCAGGAAGGCCTCGAACGGCGAGCCCATCACCAGCGACTGGCCGACGATGGCGTGCTCCCAGCCCAGCACCTTGCCCCGCGCATCGACGCCGATGCGGGCGTGGTGCAGATGCAGCGGCCGGTAGTAGCCGCCGCGGATATCGTCCTCGCGGCTCCAGATGACCTTGACCGGCTCGCGATGGCCCTTGGCGACCCAGGCGCGCATCACCTGTGCGGCCTCGACCAGATAGTCCGCGCTCGGCACCGCACGACGGCCGAAGCCGCCGCCGGCCATCATCGTCACGATCGAGATCTGCTCGGGCGGCAGGCCGAAAGTCCTGGCCAGCGCCCCGTGGTCGACGGTCTGGAACTGCGTGCCGGCCCAGACCTTGACGCGGGCCGGCTTGCCGTCGGCCACCTCGGCCTGCATCGTGCAGTTCAGCGGTTCCATCGGCGCGTGCGCCAGATACGGGAAGCGGTACTCCGCCTCGACAGTGCGCGCGGCCCCGCCGAGGTCGAAGGCATCGGCGCGCGGCGTCTTGCCGGGTTGGCGCGCCAGCTTCGCGTATTCCTCGTACAGCGCCGCACTCGAAACCGTCGAGCCGCTGTCGTCCCATTCGACCTGCAGCGCATCGCGCCCCTGCCTGGCCGGCCAGTAGCCATTGGCGACCACGGCGACGCCGGTGCCGCCGCCATCGGTCGGCACCTCCAGCACCTCGACCACGCCCTTGACCGCACGCGCCGCGTCGGCATTGAAGCGGCGCACCTTGCCGCCGAAGCGCGGCGGCCGCGCGACCACGGCGACCATCAGGTTGTCGAGTTGCGTATCGATGCCGAAGCCGACCGAACCGTCGAGCTTGCCGCGCGTGTCCAGCCGCGGCGTCGGCTTGCCGATCAGCGTGAAGCGCGACGGATCCTTCAGCGTGACCTGCTGCGGCACCGGCATCTCCATCGCGGCCGGCGCCAGCTCGCCATAGGTCGCGCGGCGATTGCCGGCGGTGACCACACCTTGCGCGGTGGTGCACGCCGACGGATCGACCTGCCACCGCTGCGCCGCGGCGGCCACCAGCATCGCGCGGGCCCGGGCACCCAGCTCCCGATACTGCTGGTACGAATGCTTGACCGCGGTCGAGCCGCCGGTCATCTGAATTCCCATCGCCGGATCCTTGTACGGATCGCCGGCCGGCGCCAGCACTGCGCGCACATTGCGCCAGTCGACATCGAGCTCC
The DNA here is from genome assembly GCF_013314895.1 of Cupriavidus gilardii. Classification (GTDB taxonomy): domain Bacteria; phylum Pseudomonadota; class Gammaproteobacteria; order Burkholderiales; family Burkholderiaceae; genus Cupriavidus; species Cupriavidus gilardii_C. The sequence continues at coordinate 9,929 of NZ_JABTYE010000024.1, forward strand.
TCGGCCAGCGCCATCGGCAAGGCGGTGTGCACCCCCTGGCCGAACTCGAGCCGGTTGACCGCGATGGTCACGGTGTTGTCCGGCGCGATCACGATAAAGGCCTGCGGCGCGGCGGCCGGACCCTTTGCCACAGGCGCCGCGGCTTCTTCGGCCGCCGCCGCGCTCAGCGGTGCGATGCCCAGCGCCAGTCCGCCGCCGGCCATGCCGGTCAGCTTCAGAAACGTGCGCCGGTCGATCCCGGCGCGCGGCGCGTCATGGCCGTCATGGTCATCATGGCCGTCATGGCCGTCATGGCCCCGATCGGCGGCGCCGCCGGATAGCGCGGCAAGCCGCGCCCCAAGTCGTTGCATTTGCATGGTGTCTCCCCGGACTCGATCAGCCCAGCGTGCGGGCGGCGTCCTTGATGGCGGCGCGGATACGCTGATAGGTGCCGCAGCGGCACAGATTGCCGGCCATCGCCTGGTCGATATCGGCATCTGTCGGCTTGCGCTTGTTGCGCAGCAGCCCGATCGCGCTCATCACCTGTCCGTTCTGGCAATAGCCGCACTGCGACACATCGTTCCTGACCCAGGCATCGAGCACCGCGCGGCCGACCTTGTCGGTGCCGGCGCCCTCGATCGTGGTGATACGCGCGCCCTGCAGCGCGGAGATCGGCGTCACGCAGGCGCGGATCGGCTGCCCGTTCAAGTGGACCGTGCAGGCGCCGCAAGCCGCAATGCCGCAGCCGAACTTGGTGCCGGTCATCTGCAGCTGATCGCGCAGCGCCCACAGCAGCGGCGTGCTCGGATCGGCATCGACCTGCATCGGCTTGCCGTTGATTTCCAGCGTCGTCATGGGGATCGTTCCTTGTCGTGCCGCCCCCGGATCGGACCACCAACCGCGCGCGCGGCGACAGAGGGCGGAATGTCGTGACGCGCGAAAACGACGCAAGCATAGTGCAAAGTCGCGCGCTTGTTATGGCCGGGATCGACGCTGTCAGCGGCGTGCAAGGTTGATGACAGGCTGGTGTCAGATTGGGCGAGATTGGGTGAGATTGGGCGAGATTGGGCGAGTGGGCGAGATTGGGTGAGATCGGGACCGAAAGCGACGTTGCGACGAACGACAGACGAAAAAACCGCCCGCATGGGCGGGCGGTCTGCGTGGGGCCGACGGGCGGTGTTCAGGCCATCGCGTTGCGCTGCGTCGGCGAGCGGCGCAGGCCCACCCACTGCAGGCAGGCAAACAGCAGCACGCCCCAGGCCTGCAGCAGCACGAAGGCGCTGCCCAGCCAGGTCGGCGACAGCCAGCCGGTGCCCAGCAGCAGCATGCAGTCGACGGCCCACAGCGCGTTGCAGACGATCACGGCCATCACCACCGCGCGCGGCATCGGCGAGCGGGTCGACAGGAAGCCGACGATGGCGGCGTAGGGCAGCAGCACCAGTCCGGCGTAACGCAGCCAGGGCGCCGGAATGGCGAACCAGTTCGACAGCACGGCGGCGTCGAACACCATCAGCAGGCCCATCAGGCCGCTGACAATGGCGTCGGCGAGCAGGACATGGCGCAGCAGGCGGGTCGGTTGGACGGTTTGCATGGTCGGTCTCCGTAGGGGTAAAGGAAAGGGGAAGGAATCAGGGAAAGCGGTTGCGATGGCTCCATCATCGTCAACGCCCGCGCGAAATGCGATGACCTGCGAGGTAATCGCCGCCATACCGCCCTCCGGCCTTTGCTCGCTGCCTTTGCCCCCTGCCTCCCGCCCCTACCTCAAAACGCCGCCCAACGCCATCCCCAAATACGGCCCGACTTCGCGCCTGATCGGCGCCTGACCGACATCGGCCTGACGCTATAGTCGCCCGATGCTGCCGGACCCGCGTCCGGCATGGCCCCTCGCTGCCCTGCCCGGCACGGCGCCGCATGGCAGGGGGCACTGTTTGCCGCACACTTTGCCCCCGACCTTGCCCCGCTCCGCGTTCCCGCACCGCCGGCACCACGCCATGCGCCACCACACGTACCCATGACGTCCGATCCGGAAGCTCCGTCCCTGCCCGTCCTGCCCCGCTGGCAGCGCGTCTTGCTTGCCGCGGCGCTGTTCTTCCTGCTGGCGATCGCAGGCATCGCGCTGACGCGCTATCCCGGCAACGCCGCCATCGTCTGGCTGGCCACCGCGTTCGGCGCCGGCGTGACGCTGCATCAGCCGCCGCGCGAGCGCGTCTGGATGCTGGCCGGCATGCTGGTAGCGGGCGTTGCCGCCAATGCGATGTTCGGCGATCCCTGGTGGCTGGCGCTGGTGCTGGCCGCTTCCAATGTCGCGGAGATCGTGTTCGCGACGTGGCTGGCGCCGGCCATCAGCGGCGGCGTCGGCCGGGCCAGCGCGGTGCCGCTGGCGCGCTTCGCGCTGATGATGGGCGCGACCTGCACGCTCGCGCCGATGATCGGCGCCACCGTCGGCGCCGTGGCGATTTCGAGCGCGTATGGCGGGCCGCTGGGCCACATCTGGTCGACCTGGTGGAGCGCCGACGCGATCGGCATGCTGATGCTGGTGCCGCTGTCGGTCACCTACTCGCGCGAGCGGTTGCGCGATACCTTCCGCCGCACGCGTCTGCCGCGCGTGGTCGGGCTGCTGCTGTTGACCACCGCGGTGGGAGGCGTGTCGGTGCTGCAGACGCACGACCCCTTCGGCGCGCTGTCGCTGCCGCTGGTGGTCGCCGCGCTGTTCACCAATCCCTTCGCCACCTCGCTGCTGACGCTGCTGTCGATGCTGGTCACGGTGATGCTGGGGCTGGCCGCGGCACAGGCCGGCCTGATCGATGCGCCGGCCTTCCTGACGCACGCGATGAAGCTGTCGACCAGCCTGATCCTGGTGTTCCCGGTATGCATCGCCTACCTCAGCGAACAGAATCGGCGCGACCGCAGCGAGCTGCGCGGCAGCGAACGGCGCTTCCGGCAGGCGATGCAGCATTCGGCGATCGGCATGGCGCTGGTCAGCCTCGATGGCCGCTGGCAGCAGGTCAACCGCGCGCTGTGCGAGCTGCTCGGCTACAGCGCCGCCGAGCTGAGCCGCATTCCGTTCCAGCAAATCACGCATGCCGACGACCTGGGCGCCGATCTGCGGCAGCTCGAACGGCTGGTTGCCGGCGAGATCGACAGCTACCGGATGGAGAAGCGCTATCGGCGCAAGGACGGCCGCGATATCTGGACGCTGCTGGCGGTTTCGCTGGTGCGCGACGAAGCCGACGGGGCGCCGCTGCATTTCATCGCGCAAATCGAGGACATCCACGAACACAAGATCGCCCAGCAGCAACTGCAGGCGCTGTCGCGGCGCACCGAGCTGGCGATCGAGGCCGGCCGCGTCGGCATCTGGGAATGGGACATCGCCGCCGGCACGCTGTCGTGGGACCACCGCATGCACGCGCTGCACGGCACCGCGGCCGACGACGGCGCGCCGGACCTCGACGGCTGGATCGCGATGGTGCATCCCGACGACGTCGCGCGCGCCCGTCACGAGATGCGCCAGGCGGTCAAGGGCACGCGGCCCTTCGATACCGAGTACCGGATTCTGCGGCCCGATGGCGAGGTGCGGCATATCCGCGCGATGGCGACGGTGTCGCGCGCCGACGACGGCACGGCGCTGTCGATGGTCGGCACCAACTGGGACATCACCGAGCACCATCGGCTGACCGAGGCCCTGTTCGAAGAGAAGGAGCGTCTGCATATCACGCTGCGATCGATCGGCGACGCGGTGATCTGCACCGACGCCTCGCTGCGCATCACCTTCATCAATCCGATCGCCGAACAGCTGACCGGCTGGACCATGGCCGAGGCCGATGGGCGGCCTCTGGCCACGGTCTTTCACGTGGTCGACGAGACCACCGGCCAGCCGATTCCCTGCCCGGTCGCCAAATGCCTGCAGACGCTGCGGCCGGTCTACCTCGAAGACGGCGCGGTGCTGCTCGGCCGCCATGGCGAGCGCCACGACGTGCAGGACTCGGCCGCGCCGGTGCTGACGCCGCGCGGCGACGTGATCGGCGCGGTGCTGGTGTTCCAGGACATCACCGCAGCGCGCGCGCTGCAGCGCAAGCTGGCGCATTCGGCGATGCACGATGCGCTGACCGGACTGCCCAACCGCATCTGGTTCGAGCAGCGGCTGCGCGAAGCCTGCGAGTCGGCGCGCGAGTTCGATCAGCACCATGCGCTGTGCTTCATCGACCTGGACCGCTTCAAGATCGTCAACGATACCGCCGGGCACGCCGCCGGCGACGTGCTGTTGCGCGAGCTCGGCCACGTGATTCGCAGCCAGGTGCGGGCGGGCGATCTGCTTGCGCGCCTGGGCGGCGACGAATTCGCGCTGCTGCTGCGCAATTGTTCGGTGGACCAGGGCGAGCGCGTCTGCCTGAAGGTCATCGACGCGATCCGCGCCCGGCGCTTCCCCTGGGAAGGCCGCGTCTACGATGTGGGCGCCAGCGTGGGCATCACCGCGATCGACAGCGAGGCGCCGCCGCTGGGCGAGCTGATGAGCCGCGCCGACGTGGCGTGCTACGCCGCCAAGGCGGCGGGCCGCAATCGCGTCTCGGTCTATCGCCGCGACGAGAGCGATGCGCGCCGCCATCATCGCGAGCTGCAGGTCGCGGCGGGCATCCATTCGGCGCTCGAGGCCAACCGCTTCCGGCTGTTCGCGCAGGAGATCCGCGCGCTGGCCCCGGAGCCTTCGTCGCCGTCGTCCACGCCTGCTACCTTGCCGTCTTCTCCGCCCGCGACCCATATCGAGATCCTGGTGCGCATGGTCGACGAGCAAGGCAGCCTGGTGATGCCCGGCGCCTTCATTCCGGCGGCCGAACGCTACGACCTGATGGGCCATGTCGACCGCTGGGTCATCCAGCATGTGCTGCGCGATTTCGGCGCACGGCTGCTGGCGGTGCCCGGGTTGTCGGTGTCGATCAACCTGTCCGCCAATTCGCTGGGCGAGCCCTTCCTGCTGCCCTTCCTGCATGCCCAGCTGTCGAACTCGGTGCTGCCGGCCAGCCGCATCCGCCTGGAGATCACCGAAACAGCGCTGATCAACAACATGGCCGCGGCCAACCGGCTGGTCGCCGACATGCGCAAGGCCGGCTGCACCATGGCGCTGGACGACTTCGGCGCCGGCCTGTCGTCGTTCGCCTATCTGAAGCAGTTCCCGGTCGACTATCTGAAGATCGACGGCAGCTTCATCCGGCATCTGGCCGCCAGTGCCGTCGATCGCGAAATCGTCAGTTCGATCAACGACATCGGCCACCGGCTCGGCATCCGCACCGTGGCCGAATCGGTGGAGGACGAAGCCACGCTCGACGTGCTGCGCGAAATCGGCGTCGACTATGCGCAGGGCTATGCGATCGGCCGCCCGATGCCGCTGGAGGATTACCTGGCGCGCTGTGCCGCCGTGCAAGGCGAGGCGGCGCAGCGCCCGGGTCGGTAAGTCAGCCGGCGCCGGCGCCGTCGGCCATGCCGGCCAGCAGCGGCGTGCGGGCGTCCTGCTTTGCCGGCACCGTGCCGTTCGACGCGCCGTCGGCCTCGCTCGCGCACGAGCCCAGTTGCTGGCGGTCAGGATCGATGCAGCGGCCATCGAGGTAGCGCAGCACCACCTTCAAGGCCAGCCGGCATTGCTTGGGTGTTTGCGCAGCCTCGATCCCCGCGATCACCTCGGCATCGGCGCCCAGCGCGCGCATCAGCGCGCGTGCCATGGTCCGCTCGGCCAACGCCTGTGCGGAGCCGCGCGCCTGCAGATGTTCGATCACGCGGGTCGCAATCAGATGACTGTTCGTGTCGGCCTTGCCGGCATCGACACCCGCGCACGCCTCGGCGACGGTCTTGCCGGGCCCGGCACCTTGCGCAGTCAGGGTCTCGAGCGCCTGCCGGGCGGTCTGCGCGGCCGCTCGCGCCTCCCGTCGGCCCCGCCACCACTTCACCATCTTGTAGATCGCGAACCCCAGCCAGCACGCGCCCAATACGCCGCCGGCCACCATCAGGCCCATCCCGGCCGTCGCGGCCGTCACCGTGGTCAGCGCGGCGACCGTCAAGCCGAGCATGGCGCCGTTGACCCCAAGCGTGCCGGAGCCGTAGGCGATGCGCAGCTCGGCGTTGCGGGCGTCCTCCTTGGCCGATTGCCGGGCGGCGCTCACCTTGTCGTCGCAGTGCTGCAGCACGTTGCGATAGAAGGCCGTCAGTTGCCGCGTCTTCGCGTCGTCGGCGCCGCCGACGATCCCCTGCTGGCGCGTCGACAACGCTGCTGCCGCGCAGACGGTGCCCGCCGCGCCGTGCTTCTCCAGCCCGGCAAGCGCGGTGGCCAGCGGCGAGCGGCGCAGCGCTTCGCTGCGGCGTTGCCATAGCGCACTTTCCTTGCGTGCGTCGTGCCGCTGCACGATGCCGGTGACGATCTGGCTCAGGGACATCGCCACCGACGTCACGCAACCGGCGATACCGACCCCTGGCAGTGCCATGGCCACCGTCGGCAGGAAGCGGCAGAGGATCTGCGCCGCGCCGGCGCCCACCACCGCGCCCTGCACCACCGTATCGCGCGCCAGGGCAATCCCCGCCTGCCGGCGCTTGCCCTCGCTGTCGCGATACTCGGCGCGCGCGTGGCGGTGCGCGAGAAAGGCATCGAGGCTGCCGTTGTTTCGCATGGCTTGCCGCTGCTCGCGCCGCTGCGCGCGCTCGGCAGGCAGCGCCGCCTCGATGCGAGAGGCGAGGCGCTGGCGCAGCGCCGCCTCGCAATGTCCGTGACTGCCGGCGGTCGCCGCGATCCGCTGCTGCAGATCGCCGCGCTTGCGCACCACGCGGACCCATTTCGCGAAGGTCACGGCGATTTCCACCGTCGCCAGCACGGGCATCGCCTCGGCCAGCCGGGAGCCGGCGGCGGCAAGCCATCCGGCGGGGGACGCAGCGTGTGCAATGGACGGCAACTGGGCGGACCGCGCCGCGGTCAGAAGCGCGGCCGCTCCGGTCCAGGCCCCATAGAGCAGCGACTCGATGCAGCGAATCCAGCCGCTCGACGCCGTCGCCTTGCCGGCGGCGATGCGGCACGCGGCGCCGCCCAGCACAACGGGTCCGGCGCCAACCTTGCCGGCCGCCGGATCCGGGGGCGGCGTCTGCCGCCATGGCGCCGACTGCGGCATACGAAGGGAAGCAAAAGCAAAACCGGTCAGGGGCATGATGGTCTTCCTCGCAACGGCCGCCAGGCGAGATGGCGACACATCGCAAATACACTGCGGACACAAGACCGACGCACCGTATGGTGCGGCGCACTATCGAACTCGGGATGGCGGGAATGTACGACGTGTGCAACTGCAAAAGTCACGCGGAATGCGTGCTTCTTTAGTTTCCGGGCAAGCGAATCGGAAGGACCTCGCCTTGATCTTGATCCGCAAAGGTGGGAAGGCATCGTGCGTGAACGCACAGAGACCGCGAGCGCGGCATGGCGACCGGGGGCAACGCCGACAGCGTCGCGCTATCCGGCGTTCGGGAATCCGAACACGCCGACACCACGCCCACTCGGAAATCCGAACGCCGCCGCCGACACGTCGGATTTTTTCCTTTCGCTTCAAGGGCTTGCAGGCCGCTTTGGCTCTGCACAAGCTGGCACGCCTCGTGCGAACTAGGCCCCATCTATAGCGTCGCCGCCCCCCGGCCGCGCCACAACGATGGAGGAAACGACATGGCTGCCCCCGCGCCGCGCATTTGCCCCCTGCAGCGCTCCCGACAGCGTTCCCGCCTGCACTGAAGCCGGCCCGCGTCGCCGCACGGGCCCTTCGGCGTCCGTCGGCCCGCGCGGGGCGGTGCGCCGCCTTGCGCGTCTTGCCAGCCTTGTCCTTGCGTGTCCTTGCGTGTCCTTGCGTTTACCAAGCTGTCCGGCCCGCGCCGGACGCCTCAGGTTTGAATCACGATGAAACTGAACCGACTGCCCACCCTGATTCTGTTCGCCATGCTGCTGGGCCTGCTGGCCGGCACCGCCGCGCACCACCTCGCCCCGGATGCCGCCGCGGCCAAATCGATCGCCGGCCATCTGTCGATCCTGACCGACGTGTTCCTGCGGATGATCAAGATGATCATCGGCCCGCTGGTGTTCGCCACGCTGGTCAGCGGCATCGCCAGCATGGGCGACGGCAAGGCGGTGGGCCGGATCGGCCTGAAGGCGATGGGCTGGTTCGTGATCGCGTCAGTCACCTCGCTGCTGCTCGGCCTGGTGATGGCCAATCTGCTGACGCCCGGCCATGGCATGAACCTGCCGCTGCCGCCGGCCGATGCCGCCTCGAATCTGAAGACCGGCGCGCTGAACCTGCGCGACTTCGTCACCCACATGTTCCCGAAGAGCATCGCCGAGGCGATGGCGCACAACGAGATCCTGCAGATCGTGGTGTTCTCGCTGTTCTTCGGCTTCGCGCTGGGCGCCGTCAAGGACGGTCCGGGCAAGCCGCTGCTGGCCGCGATCGAGGGCCTGGCCAAGGTGATGCTGAAGGTCACCAATTACGTGATGGCGTTCGCCCCGATCGGCGTGTTCGGCGCCATCGCCGCGGTGATCACCGCCGAAGGCCTGGGCGTGCTGACGGTCTACGCCAAGCTGCTCGGCAGCCTGTACCTGTCGCTGGCGCTGCTGTGGGCGGCGCTGATCTTCGGCGGCTATCTGTTCCTCGGCCGCGACGTGTTTCGCCTGCTCAAGACGCTGCGCGCGCCGCTGATGATCGGCTTCGCCACCGCCAGCAGCGAGTCCGCCTACCCGAAGGTGATCGACCAGCTGACCCGCTTCGGCGTCAAGGAGCGCATCACCAACTTCGTGCTGCCGCTCGGCTACTCGTTCAACCTCGACGGCTCGATCATGTACACCTCCTTCGCGGCGCTGTTCGTCGCGCAGGTCTATGGCATCGAGCTGACGCTGACCCAGCAGATCACGATGCTGCTGGTGCTGCTGGTCACCAGCAAGGGCATCGCCGGCGTGCCGCGCGCCTCGCTGGTGGTGGTCGCCGCCGTGCTGCCGATGTTCGGCCTGCCGGAGGCCGGCATCCTGCTGGTGCTGGGCATCGACCATGTTCTCGATATGGGCCGTACCGTCACCAACGTGCTCGGTAACGCCATTGCCACGACCGTCGTCGCCAAAAGCGAAGGCGCGATCGGCGCGCCGGTGCCGGAAGAAGCGGACGACACCGCTGAAGACGGCGCTGCCGACCTGGCACCCGTCCAGGTCCTGGCGAGCAAGTAGCCTCCTGCCTGCTTCAAGGGGCGTGCCAGGGGCCCGACCGCCAATCCGGCGGCCGGGCCCTTTTCTTTGGCGATGGCATTCGGGGGTCTCACCCTGTTCCACCCGGACGTCAGTCCTGGGTTTTCTTTCCTCTCCCACAAGTGGGAGAGCGGAACCGATGCCGAGCACCCGAGCTGGCTCACCGGGTGTGATAAAAGAGAGCGCATGCAGATAACCGCAATGCCGAACCGTCAGTCCTCCGCCGTGTCTTCCCCACCTTCCCGCCCGGCCCGCTCCCCGCACCATCGTCCGCCCCGCCGACAGCGCGGCCTGGCCGCCGCCGCGCAGCTGCTCGCGCTGCTGGCGCTGGCCGGGCTGGTGGGCCTGGCCGGCTGGCTGGGCTACCGCTATACCTTCGACGCCGCGCTGGCGCGCCAGGCCGAGCGCGGCCAGGTGCAGCTGCGGCTTTACGGCCAGGCGCTGTCGAGCGAACTGGCCCGCTACGACTTCGTGCCAAGCCTGCTGTCGCTGGACGACGAAATCAGCGCGCTGCTGGCGCGCCCCGACGATCCCGCCCGCGTCGCCGCGGCCAACGCGCATCTGGCCGCCGTCAATGCGCGCGCCGGCACGCTCGCCGTGTTCGTGCTCGACCGCCAGGGACGCGTACGCGCCACCAGCAACTGGCAGCGCCCCGACAGCTATCAGGGCGAAGACCTGAGCTTCCGGCCCTATTTCCAGGCGGCAATCGACGGCCAGCTCGGCCGCTTCTACGGCGTGGGCACCACGCGCGACGAATCGGGCTACTACCTGTCGGCCCCGCTGGGCAATGGCAACGGCCAGCGCCCCAGCGGCGTCGCGGTGGTCAAGGTCGGGCTCGAACCGCTGGAGCAGCGCTGGCAGAGCGCCGACATGCAGATGCTGCTGTCCGACGAGAACGGCGTGGTGATCCTCGCCTCGGAGCCCTCGTGGAAGCTGCGCGCCCGCCGGCCGCTGAGCGCGGCGCAGCGCGAGCGGCTGAACCGCAGCCTGCAGTACAACCGCGCGCCGCTGGTCCCGCTCGAATTCACGCGCGTGCGGGCGATGAACAACGGCGACGCGCTGGTGCGCATGCGCCGCGGTCCGTCGATGCTCGAGCAGAACGCCATGCTGCCAGGCACCGACTGGCAGTTGACGCTGCTGACCGATACGTCGCAAGCGCGCATGGCGGCGCTGAACACCGCCGCGCTGTGCGGCGTGCTGACCGCCTTCGTGCTGCTGCTGGGCGCCGCCTGGAACGTGCGCCGCCGCATCGTCAGCGAGCGGCTCGCGGCGCGCGCCGCGCTGGAGGCCGCCAACAGCGAACTCGAGCGCAAGGTCGCCGAACGCACGGCCGACCTGACCAGCGCCAACCACCTGCTGCAGTCCGAAATTGCCGAACGGATCCGCACCGAGCGCGAACTGCGTCAGGCCCAGGACGGCTTGCTGCAGGCAGGCAAGCTCGCCGCGGTCGGACAGATGTCGACCGGCATCGCGCACGAGCTGAACCAGCCGCTGGCGGCGCTGCGCACGCTGTCGGGCAATACGCAGAAATTCCTCGCGCGCGGCGACCTGGCCACGGCCCAGGCCAACCTCGGCACCATCATCGGCCTGGTCGAAAAGATGGGGCGCATCACCGGTGCGCTGAAGTCCTTCGCCCGCAAGCCCGGCCGCAACGGCAAGGGCAGCGCGCTGCTGGCCGATGCGATCGACAACGCGCTGTTCCTGCTGGAGACGCGCGTGCAAGCCGTGCGGCCCGAGATCGTGCGCGATGTCGACCGCACGCTGACGGTCGCCTGCGATCCCAACCGGCTCGAACAGGTCCTGGTCAATCTGATCGGCAATGCGCTCGACGCGATGGCCTCGGACCCCGGCACGCGCAGCGCGCCGCCTCGCCTCGAACTGCGCGCGGCGGTCGCCGAAGGCATGGTCCGCTGCACCATCCGCGACAACGGCCCCGGCCTGTCCGAGGAAGCGTTCGCGCGGCTGTTCGAGCCGTTCTTCACCACCAAGCCGGCGGGACAAGGTCTCGGCCTGGGCCTGACGCTGTCGGCCGGCATCCTCGACGAATACGGCGGCACGCTGGTCGCCAGCAATCACCCCGACGGCGGCGCCTGCTTCACGATGGTGCTGCCGATGGCCGGCAAGGAGACGCAGGATGGCGCCCAAACTCAATGATCTGTCGGTGCTGATCGTCGAGGACGACCCCGACGTCCGGCTCGGCTGCGAGCAGGCGCTGCGCCTCGAAGGCATCGCCACGCGGGCGGTCGGCACGGCCGAAGCCGGGCTGCAGGCGCTGACGCCGCACTTCCCCGGCATCGTGGTCAGCGACATCCGGCTGCCCGGCATCGACGGCATGGCGCTGCTTGCCGAACTCAAGGCCCGCGATGCCGCGCTGCCCGTGGTGATGATCACCGGCCATGGCGACGTCGGCCTGGCGGTGCAGGCGATGAAGCAAGGCGCCTACGACTTCCTGGAGAAACCGTTCGCCCCCGAGCGGCTGGTCGAGGTCGCGCGCCGCGCGCTGGAACAGCGCCGGCTCGCGCTCGAAGTCGAAGAGCTGCGCGACCGGCTGGCCGGCCGCGAACGGCTCGAGGCCCGGCTGATCGGCGTGTCGCCGGCGATGGAACGGCTGCGCCGTCTGATCGCGGATCTCGCCGACACCAGCGCCAACGTGCTGATCCACGGCGAGACCGGGACCGGCAAGGAACTGGTGGCGCGCTGCCTGCACGACGCCAGCACGCGGCACGCGCGCAACTTCGTGCCGATCAACTGCGGCGGACTGCCCGAGCAGCTGTTCGAGAGCGAGATCTTCGGGCACGAGGCCGGCTCCTTCACCGGCGCGGCCAAGCGCCGCATCGGCAAGATCGAACACGCCGAGGGCGGCACGCTGTTCCTCGACGAGATCGAGAGCATGCCGATGTCGATGCAGATCAAGCTGCTGCGCGTGCTGCAGGAGCGCGTGGTCGAACGGCTCGGCTCCAACACCCCGGTGCCGGTCGACGCGCGCGTGGTGGCGGCGACCAAGGCCGACCTGAAGGCGCTGTCCGACGCCGGCCAGTTCCGCGCCGACCTCTACTACCGGCTCAACGTGATCACGCTCGAACTGCCGCCGCTGCGCGAGCGGCGCGAGGACGTGCCGCTGCTGTTCGACCACTTCGTCGCGCAGGCAGCGCTGCGCTTCGAGCGCGATGCGCGGCCGGCATCCCCGGCCGAACTGGCGCGGCTGGTCGCCTATCCGTGGCCCGGCAACGTGCGCGAGCTGCGCAACCTCGCCGAACGGCATGTGCTGGGGCTGGGCTGCAATCCGGAACAGGGCACCGAAGAACCGGCGCTGTTGCCGCTGGCGCAGGCGGTGGAGCAGTTCGAGCGCGCGCTGATTGCCGATGCGCTGCGGCGGCATGACGGCAATCTGAGCCGGGCCAGCGAAGCGCTCGGCGTCGCCAAGACGACGCTGTTCGACAAGGTCAGGAAGTACGGGCTATAGCGGCCATGTGCGGTCCGCACGCTCTGTCGGCTAGCGAACAGAGCGGTGCCCAGCGCAACGGGATACTCAGCGCAAAGCGCCGCGGCCACGATTCGCGGTGCGATGCCCGGAGCGGCCGCACGGCGGCTGGCCCGGCCCGTTCCCTGCCAGGAAGCCCCGCGATGAAGCCCGATCCCAGATCCTGCGCCGGCATGGCGAGTCACCGGGCGCCGTTCGAAAGGACCGTGCTGACGCGCGGCAAGGCGACGCTGATCACCTATATGGGCGCCGGCGATTCGCACCCGACCCTGGTGCTGTGCCAGGTCGAGCGCCTGCGCGAAAGCGATCTCGAGCCACTGGAGAAGCTGCAGGCGTTCTGCACCGCGCGCCACGTGCTGTTCGCCGTCGTGGCGCCCGACGAGGCGGCGCGCGGCATGGCCGAGACCCTGCAGCGCTGGGGCATCATGGTGTTCCTCAAGGCCCCGACCGACGAGGAAGTCGAGGCCTTTGTGCGAGTGCAACGATTGATGCGCCATCCGGCGGTCTGGGTTTAGGCCGCCACCCTTCGACCGCCTTCCACCTCGTCCTGCCGCATCAGCCAGCCATACAGATCGCGCGGTTCGTCGGGCGTCGCCACCAGCTCGACATGGCGGCCCGCATGGCGCGCGCAGGCCGCGGCGTAGAGCCAGCGCAGCGTCGAGTAGTCTTCCAGCGCAAAGCCGACCGAGTCGAACAGCGTGATGTCCTCGACCGCAGTACGGCCCGCTACCTCGCCATTCAAAATCCGCCACAGCTCGATGACGGGGAAGTCCGCCGGCATCTGCTGGACCTCGCCTTCCTGCCGCGACTGCGGCTCGTACTCGACCGCCACGCGGGCGCGCCGCAGCAGCGCCGGGTCGAGCTCGGTCTTGCCGGGGCAGTCGCCGCCGACCGCGTTGATATGCACGCCGGGCGCGATCTGCCCGTCGCGCAGGATGGTGGCGCGGGTCTTGTCGGCGGTCACCGTCGACACGATGTGCGCGCCGGCCAGCGCCTCGTCGATCGACGCCATCGGCAGGATGCACAGCTCGCCGGTATCGGTCAGGCCGGCCAGGTTGCGCTGCAGCCTGGCGGTCGCGGCCGGGTCCAAGTCGTAGGCGCGAATCGCGCGGACGCCGAGCATCGCATGAAAGGCCAGCACCTGGAATTCGGCCTGCGCGCCGTTGCCGATCAGCGCCATCGTGGTGGTACCGCGCGGCGCCATCGCCCTGGCGGCCACCGCCGAGGTCGCCGCGGTGCGCAAGGCGGTGGCCAGCGTCATGTCCGCCAGCAACAGCGGAAAGCCGGTCGATACCTCGGCCAGCGCGCCGAACGCCATCACGGTCGGCATCGCGTGCGCGGCATTGCGAGGATGACCGTTGACGTATTTGAACGCGTACTGCTCGCCGTCGGTGACGGGCATCAGCTCGATCACGCCCACCGGCGAATGGCTGGCCAGCCGCGCGCATTTCTCGAATCGATGCCAGCGCAGGAAATCCTGCCGCACATGCTCGGCCAGTTGCCGCAGCGCGGTCGACACGCCGATGCTGCGCACCAGGGCCGCCACCGCGGTCGCATCGAGGAAGCGAGTCATCGCGGTCTCCTTCATCGTGGTCTCCTTGTCGTTTTGTCGTTGGGCATCGTTTGCGCCGTCAGGCTGCGGCGACCGTGGCGGGGCCGCGCGCCGCTTCGCTGGGCACTTCGCTAGCCACTTCGCCGGCCACTTCGCCGGCGCCTTGCCGCGCGCCGCTGCTGCGATCGAGGCGCAGCGTCATGCAATAGGCGCCGCCGCCCGACAGCATGAACGGCGCGAGATCGACCTCGTGCACGCGATAGCCGCGCTTGCCGAGCGCGTCGCGCAGGCGCGGCGTGGTGCGCGCCATCACGATGCGATCGTGCAGATTGACCGCATTGACGCTGAAATGCCGCAGGTCGTCGGCGCTGGCCTCGATGCGCTGACTGGCCGGCAGGCGCGCGTGCAACTCGCGCAGCGACGCCTCGGTGAAGGCCGGCGGGTAGTACAGGATCTCGCCGCCGGCCAGCGGGCAGAAGCAGACGTCGAGGTGATAGCTCTGCGCCGTGGCCAGCTCCAGTGCGACCACCTCGCGCCCGAAATACGCGCCGACCGCATCGGCCGCGCAGCGCGCGGAACGCGGCCCGAACCCGGCCCAGAAGTGTCCGCGCACCGCGTCCCAGATGCAGTCGCCCGCGCCTTCCTGGTAGCAGCCATCAGCGAGCGTCGCCACCTCGTCGATCAGGCCGCGCTCGCGCAACCCGGCGAAAACGCGGGCGAACGAAGCCTCCTCGCCCTGCCGCTGCGGATAGCGAAAGCGCGCGAGCAGCGCGCGGCCGTCGAGCACCACCGCGGCATTGGCGGGAAACACCATGTCCGGCAGGCCCGGTTCGCCGGCGGCGATCTCGACCGCGAAGCCGGCCCCTTCCAGGGCTTCGCGCAGCTCGGTGAACGAGCGCAGCGCGCCGCGATGCATGCCGTGCGGATCGGCGGCCCAGCGCAGCGGGTCCATCCACGGATTGATGCTGTACGACACGTCGTAGTGGGTCGGCTCGACAAGCAGGAGGGTGGGTTCGGTAATCACGCCGGCGCTCCTTCCGAGAGTCAGGGTTGCTGTCGGAATGGATTGTGGTGCACACCGGTGCTATCGGATAGCGCACAAACTGCGCAAAAAGCGCGGTCGCCATGACAGAATGCCGGCATGGGCTGGCGTTTTGCAAAGCCGCCTGCCATCTGACGCAATCCCTGTCCCTGCCCTGCGAGCCGCCATGGACGATATCGACCGCCAACTGCTGGCGCTGCTGCGCGACAATGCGCGCACGCCGACCACCGCGCTGGCCAAGGCGCTGCGGCTCTCGCGCGCGACCGTGCAGAACCGGATCGACAAGCTGCAGGAGGCCGGCGTGATCGTCGGCTATACCGTACGGCTCAAACCCGAGGCGGAGCCGCACCGCATCCGTGCGCTGACGATGATTTCGGTCGAAGGCAACCGCATCGGCAAGGTCCTGCAGGCGCTGCGCGGCGAGCCGAACGTGCAGACGCTGCATACCACCAACGGGCGCTGGGACATCATCGCGGAACTGCGGGCCGACACGCTGGAGGCGTTCGACCGGACGCTGGACCGGATCCGGCTGATCGAGGGGATTGCGGCGACGGAGACCAGCATCCTGCTGTCGACGTACAAGCTGTGAGGCCTTGGGAAGGTGTCGGGATGGCGATCGGTGATTGCCCTCTCCCTCAACCCCTCTCCCGCAAGCGGGAGAGGGGCGCAATCCGCAGCGGGGAGCAAGCCGAACCGACGTTGGCAATGCTGCACGGTGTTCTCCCTCTCCCGCTTGCGGGAGGGGGTCGGGGAGAGGGCAGCGGCGGTCGGCAAACCAGCGCCGCATACGATCTTTTGAACTGTGACCCAAAAGCCCCACCACCAAATTCCGATATATTGACGTGTTTCCCGCCCGCAAGGCGGGGTAGTTGGAGATCTGTCCGAATGACGTCCGGCAATCCGGTTGAGAAGTCGATGGAGCGGGTCCCGCCGGCGCCTGCCGTTACCGACCCCGCCGAGCTGGACCGGCTGGTAGCCTGCGAATATTGCGACGCGGTCTACCGCCGCCTGGTGCTCGCCGCCGGCGAGCGGGCGCAGTGCCTGCGCTGCGGCGGCGAGCTGTACCACGAGAGCCGGCGCGCCTATCGGCGGCTGCTGCCGCTGGTGCTGACCGCGCTGATCCTGTTCATCGTGTCCAACGCCTACCCCATCGTCGAGATGGACCTGCAGGGCGTGCGCACACGCACCACGCTGTGGGGCGCCGTCCAGGCGCTGCATGCCGACAACATGACGCTGGTGGCGCTGCTGGTGTTCGCCACCACCATCGTGTTCCCGCTGGCCGAGATGCTGATGATGGCCTATCTGCTGGTGCCGCTGGCGCGCGGCAGCGTCCCCCCGGGCTTCGAACGGATCATGCGCGGTATCCGCCAGACCCGCCCGTGGGGCATGCTCGAGGTGTTCATGATGGGCGTGCTGGTCACGCTGGTGAAGCTGTCGACGATGGCGCAGGTGCTGCCCGGCATCGCGCTGTGGTCGTTCGGCGCGCTGGTGATCGTGCTGGCGACGATGCTGACCTACGACCCGCGCGACCTGTGGCGCCACGCCGAGCGGCGCCAGGGGGAGGCGCAGCGATGAACGCCGGCGATCCCAAACCCTCCGCGCGCCAGCGCGCGCTGCGCCGCTCGCGCGAGGTAGTCGCCGGCGTGGTGCAGGAGCTCGCCGACGACGACGAGCGCACGCCGCTGCCCGAGGTGCCCACCGCCACATCGATGGGGCTGCTGTCCTGCCACGCCTGCGACGCGCTCAGTCCGCTGGACCAGGAAGGCCAGCCGTGCCGCCGCTGCGGCGCGACGCTGCACCATCGCAAGCCGGCCAGCCTGACGCGCACCTGGGCCTTCCTGCTGGCGGCCTACATTCTGTACATTCCGGCCAACGTGCTGCCGATCATGATCACCCGCTCGATCCTCGGCACGCAGGAGGACACGATCCTGTCCGGGATCATCTATCTGTGGGTGTCGGGCTCGCGCATGCTTGCCATCGTGGTGCTGATCGCCAGCATTGTGGTGCCGCTGCTGAAAATGATGATCCTGACCTTTCTGCTGCTGTCGGTGCATCTGCGCTCGACCTGGCGGCTGCGGCAGCAGACCAGGCTGTACGGACTGGTCGAGCTGATCGGCCGCTGGTCGATGCTCGATATCTTCGTGGTGGCGCTGCTGGCCTCGCTGGTGCGCGCCGGGGCGCTGGCGCAGGTGGACCCGGGCACCGGCGCGGCGGCGTTCGGCATGGTGGTGGTGCTGACGATGCTGGCCTCGCTGTCGTTCGACCCGCGGCTGCTGTGGGATGCGCACGACCACGCGCCCCTGAAGGCGCCTGGCGGTGAGGCCCCTGCAGCGGCTCAGGCGAACCACTGAGCCCGCGAATACCGATACCGAATACCCCTACCGAATACCGACAAGACGCACGCTGGACCTTTATCGATGCCTGATCCGGACAACCTCTCTTCCGCCCCTCCGCCCCCGCACCCGCCGCAGCCCCGGGAGCCGGCGCGCCGGCGCCGCGCGCGCTGGCTGCCGTCGGTGGTCTGGCTGATTCCCATCGTCGCCGCCGTGGTCGGGCTGTCGCTGCTGTTCCATACGCTGTCGCAGCGCGGCCCCGAGATCCAGGTGACCTTCCGCACGGCCGAGGGCCTGGCCCCGGGCAAGACGCCGGTGCGCTACAAGGACGTCGATATCGGCCTGGTCAAACAGGTGCGGCTGGCGCCGGACCGCTCGCATGTGGTGGCGACCATCGACCTGAGCAAGGACGCGGAAAACTTCGCGGTCAAGGACACGCGCTTCTGGGTGGTGCGACCGCGCCTGGCCGTCAGCGGCGTGTCTGGGCTGGAGACGCTGCTGTCAGGCTCCTATGTCGGCGTGGACGCTGGCAGGTCCGAGGAAACGCAGCGCGAATTCGTCGGCCTGGAAACGCCGCCGGTGGTGACCACCGACTCGTCAGGCAAGCAGTTCGTGCTGCGGGCGGCCGATCTGGGCTCGCTCGACATCGGCTCGCCGGTCTACTACCGGCGCGTTCAGGTCGGCCAGGTGGTGGCCTATCAGCTGGAACCGGCCGGGCGCGACATCACGCTGCGGGTCTTCATCAACAAGCCCTACGACGAGCTGGTCACCGCCGACACGCGCTTCTGGCATGCCAGCGGCGTCGATCTGAAGCTCGATGCGGGCGGCTTCAAGCTCAATACGCAGTCGCTGGTGACGATGCTGCTGGGCGGGGTCGCGTTCCAGGCACCGCCCAACTCGCACGTGACCGAGGCCGCCAAGGAGAACACCCAGTTCCTGCTGGCCGGCGACCAGGCCGACGCAATGAAGGAGCCGGACGAGCTGGCGCCGACGCTGGCGGTGCTGAACTTCGAGCAATCGGTGCGGGGTCTGGCGCCCGGCGCGCCGGTGGACTTCCGCGGCGTGGTGGTCGGCCAGGTGCGTTCGATCGGCATCGACTACGTGCGCGAGACCAAGTCGTTCCGCCTGCCGGTCGTGGTCGAGCTCTATCCGTCGCGGATGGGCTTCCGCGAACGCGACCTGGCCGACCGCGAACGCGCCCGCCAGCTGATGCTGAGCATGATCCAGCGCGGCCTGCGCGCGCAACTGCGTACCGGCAATCTGCTGACCGGCCAGCTGTACGTGGCGCTCGACTTCTTCCCCGGCGCCAAGCCGGTCAAGGCGCCGGCCGACACCGCGATCGCCGAGCTGCCGACCATGCCTGGCGCGCTCGACGAACTGCAGGCCAAGCTGGGCAGCATCGTCGGCAAGATCGAAAAGGTGCCGTTCGACCAGATCGGCCAGGATCTGCGCAAGACGGTGGCCCAGCTGAATACCACACTGGCCAGCGCCGACAAGCTGGTCGCGCAGCTGCAGGGCGACGTCGCGCCCGAGGTGCTGGCGGCCCTGCAGGACGCCCGCCGCACCATCCAGTCGGCCAACGGCACGCTCGCTTCCGACGCGCCGCTGCAGCAGGACACGCGCCGGATGCTGCAGGAACTGACGCGCACCGCGGTCTCGCTGCGCACGCTGACCGACTATCTCGAACGCCATCCCGAAGCGCTGCTGCGCGGCAAGACGGAGACACAACGATGAAGGGCCCGCATATCCTGACCCGCCGGCTGCGCGCCGCGATGTTCGCCACGGCCTGCGCCGGCACCCTGCTGCTGGGCGCCTGCGCTTCGTCGTCGGAGCCGCGCTATTACTCGCTGGCCCCGGGTGGAGAGGCCGGCGCCGCCGGTGCCGCACTTCCCGCGACCGTCGTCGCAAGAACCGGCACGGCCTCGGCCGCCGGTTCGCCGTCGGCCACGCAGCCGCTGTGGATCGAGGTCGCACCGGCGCGCGTGCCGGAAAGGCTGAACCGCCAGCAGATCGTCGTCGCCGGCGCCGACGGCAGCGTGACGCCGCTGGACATGGCACGGTGGTCAGCGCCGCTGCCCGACGAATGGCGCGATGCGCTGTCGCAGCGCCTGCAGATCGTGCTCGGCGCGGTGGACGTCTATCAACAGGGATTGAGCGACGTGCAGCCGCTGTACCGGATCACCACCGACGTGGTGCGGCTCGATGCGCAGCCCGGCGCGCGGGTCGGTGCGACGGTCAACTGGACCGTGCGGCGGCTGCCGGATGGCCGCACGCTGGCAGGACGCACGCAGGCCGAGTTGCCGGTCGCGAGCGGCGGCCATGACATCGGCGGCGTAGTGGCGGCAATGCGGCAGGTGGTGGACGACACCGCCGGGCAGATCGCGGCAGCCGTGGCATCGCTGCGCCAGGAGCCGACTACCGTCAGTCGCAAGCCTTAGGCCCGGCCGCCGGCGCCTGGGCGCGCCGATCCGCTCGTACCTTCAGCCTGTGGCGCCGGCGCGCGCCGCCGCCATCGCCGCGAGGCACTCCTGCGGCCCGCCGTGCACCAGTTGCACCGAGCAGGCCAGCATCAGGTTCTTGCCCAGGCCGAAGTCCTCGACATGAAAGCCGCGCGCGTCGAGCGGCCTGCCCTCGGCGTCATGACCTGCCGTGGCGCGCTCGACGATGGTGCCCGGATCGCCGGTATAGGCCCAGACGGGCTTGCCCAGCGCGACCGCAAAGCCCACCTCGAACGCCGTGCCGGAATCCGGCTCTCCGGGCCCGCGAAAGTCGTCCAGATTGGCCATCACCAGATCGGCGCGGCGGATCAGCGCGACATTGGCCTGATAGATCCAGCGCGCGGCTGCCTCCCCTGCCAGACCGGCCGGGAGCTGATGGTCCAGCGGAAACAGGCCGGTGAAGCCATGCTGCGCGCACAGGTTCTTCAGGGCCTGGCCATGGGCCATCGCATCGGGACGGAAGACATCGGGGCCGGCAAGGTAGACAGTGGGCATGGGGTTCGAATTCCGGGATGTCGGTGAACGGCAGGGGCGCCATGCGGGGCGGCTGAGGGCCCGCCGGCGAGGCCACCGGCACGGACAAGAGCCGTCCGGCAGGATACACTCTGCTGTCTTTTTCCCGCCTTGCCCTTAACAAGAAGCTGACATCATGCCCGCCATCGACCTGATCCAGATCGGCCCGCTCGCGCCGCACCTGAACGCCACGCTGCAGCAACAACACGGCGCGGCCGCGCTGTGGGAGCAGGACGATTGGCCCGCCTGGCTGCGCGAGCATGGCGCGCAGGCACGCGTGGTCGTGACTTCGGCCCGGCACGGCTGCAGCGCCGCGGTGATCGACGCGCTGCCGCAACTGGCCGCAATCGTCAGCTTCGGCGTCGGCTACGACAGCATCGCGCTGGATGCGGCGCGCGCCCGCGGCATCCAGGTCAGCAATACGCCCGACGTGCTCAACGATTGCGTGGCCGACCTCGCCTTCGGCCTGATGATCGATGCCGCCCGCGGCATCTCGCACGGCGACCGCTTCGTGCGCGACGGCCGCTGGCACCAGGGCCCGTTCCCGCTGACCAGCCGCGTGTCCGGCAAGCGCCTGGGCATCCTCGGCCTGGGCCGCATCGGCGAAAAGGTCGCGCGCCGCGCGCAAGGCTTCGACATGGAGATCGCCTACAACAACCGGCGTCCGCGCGAGGGCGCGCCGTGGCGCCACGAGCCGGACCTGCTGGCGCTGGCCGCCTGGGCCGACTTCCTGGTGGTGACCTGCGTCGGCGGCCCGGAGACCGAAGGGCTGGTGTCGCGCCAGGTCATCGAGGCGCTCGGGCCGAAGGGCGTGCTGGTCAATGTCGCGCGCGGCAGCGTGATCGACGAGGACGCGATGGTCCAGGCGCTGCGCGATGGCCGCCTCGGCGCCGCGGGGCTGGACGTGTTCCGCGACGAACCGCGCGTGCCGCCGGCGCTGATCGGGCTGGACAACGTCGTGCTGGCCCCGCATATGGCCAGCGGCACGGTGGAGACGCGCGGCGCGATGCAGGCGCTGATGCTCGACAACCTGCGCGCCTTCCTCGAGACCGGCAAGGTCCTGACGCCGATCCTGTAATGCCCCGGGCGGGCTTGCCCCGCCCTGCTCCGATACCGCGGCACGGCGTTCCACTGGAGCGTCGGCCGCGGTCTTCGATTTTCCATTCCACGCTTCGCCCTCGTGCCAGCCATGCCACGGCATTTTCTTTACCTGTTCGTCTTTATCGCGCTGTACGCCTGTTTCGATCTGGTGTTCGACTACAACGAGGCCGAAGGGCTGCAGCACGTGGTCATCGACGGCATCGGCACCCTGATCACGCTGGCCGGCGTCTTCGTGCT
This sequence comes from Cupriavidus gilardii, assembly GCF_013314895.1. Classification (GTDB taxonomy): domain Bacteria; phylum Pseudomonadota; class Gammaproteobacteria; order Burkholderiales; family Burkholderiaceae; genus Cupriavidus; species Cupriavidus gilardii_C. The sequence continues at coordinate 31,903 of NZ_JABTYE010000024.1, forward strand.
GGCGCGCGAGCGGCTGCGCACAGACCAGGAGATTCGCCAGCTGCGCGCGTCGCTGGGCGAGGCCGAGCGGACGCTGGCGCAGCGCGACGCGGCCGCGCACCAGGCCGGGCTGCAGATGCGGCATGCGATCAGCAGCCAGTTCGATCGCTGGAACCTGACCGCCAGCGAGCGCGAGGTCGCCTATCTGCTGATCAAGGGGCTGTCGCTGGAAGAGATCGCGGGCGTGCGCGACAGCAAGCCCAAGACCGTACGCCAGCACGCGACCAACATCTACGCCAAGGCGGGCCTGCGCGGCCGGCACGAACTGGCGGCCTACTTCCTCGAAGACCTGCTGGTGCCAGAGTTGCCCTGACCGGCACGATTGCTCCGATTGGAGTATCGACTGCCGTGCATCGGCGTCAATTGACGGGCCGCTATATACCGCCGTATATTGCGCTCGATGTGACTCGAGTGTCCCCCTGCGGCACCCGATCCTTGCGGCGACACGGCTTCGATGGCCCTGTCCTCCCGTCACCGAATCCGGAACCCGCCATGCCTGCTCGTCGTTCCCTCGCCCTTGCCATCGCGTCCTTTCGCCGGCGCTCACATCTGTCCGGCGCCTGCGCCGCGGCGGCGGTCGCCATGCTGGCGATGCTGCCCGCGCGGCCCGCGGCGGCCGCTGAACTCGTGATCTCGGCGGCGGCCAGCCTGACCAATGCCTTCCGCGCGGTCGCGACCGCCTACGAACAGGCGAATCCGGGAACGAAGCTGGTGCTCAATTTCGGCGCCTCCGACGTGCTGATGCAGCAGATCGTGCAAGGCGCGCCGGCCGACGTGTTCGCCTCGGCCGACCAGCAGGCGATGGACAAGGCCCAGGCCGAGCACATGATCGTGCCGGCCTCGCGCCGCGATTTCGCCGCCAATGCGCTGGTAATGGTCGAACCGGTCGACAGCGCGCTGAAGCTCGCCTCGCCGCGCGACCTGCTGCGCGACGACGTGCGCCGCGTGGCCTTCGGCAACCCGGCCTCGGTGCCGGTGGGGCGCTATACGCGCGACGCGCTGGAAGATGCGCGCCTTTGGCAGGCCGTGTCCGCCAAGGGCGTGCCGGCGCAGAACGTGCGCCAGGCCCTGGACTATGTCGCGCGCGGCGAGGTCGATGCCGGCTTCGTGTTCGCCACGGATGCGGCGGTGATGCCGTCCAGGGTGCGTGTCGTCGCGCAGGTGCCGACGCGCACGGCGATCACCTATCCGATCGCCGTCACCGCCCGCTCGCGCCATAGCGCCGAAGCGGGGCGCTTCGTCGATTTCGTGCTGTCCGCGCAGGGCCAGGCGCTGCTCGCGCGCCACGGCTTCCGGCCGCGCTGAATGCCGCGCTCGCCTGTCCGCTGATGTCGCCGATGGAATCGGTCTGGGTCCCGCTGGCACTGTCGCTGAAGGTCGCCGGCTGGGCCACCGCGATCAACGCGGTGCTCGGTGTGGCCGCCGCGGTGGCGCTGTCGCGCTGGCGCTCGCCGCTGCGCGATCTGGTCGATGCCGTGCTGACGCTGCCGCTGGTGCTGCCGCCGACCGTGCTGGGCTATTACCTGCTGGTGCTGATCGGCCGTCGCGGTGTGTTCGGCGAATGGCTGTCGTCGCTCGGCATCGAGCTGGTCTTCACCTGGCAGGGCGCGGTGCTGGCCGCCACCATCGTCGCCTTCCCGCTGGTGCTCAAGTCCGCCCGTGCGGCGATCGAGGGCGTCGACCCGCAGCTGGAGCATGCCGCGCGCGTGCTCGGGGTCAGCGAGGCCGGCATCGTCTTTCGCGTGACGCTGCCGCTGGCGGTGCGCGGCATCGCCGCCGGCGTGCTGCTGGCTTTCGCGCGTGCGCTGGGCGAGTTCGGCGCGACGCTGATGGTGGCCGGCAATCTGCCGGGACGCACGCAGACGCTGTCGGTCGCGATCTATGAAGCGGTGCAGGCCGGCGACGACAACACCGCCAATCTGCTGGTGCTGGTGACCTCGATCACCTGCGTGGTGCTGCTTGTCATCGCCGGGCGGCTGGTACCCAGCACGCGCCAGCCGGTGCGCTGAAGGGACGGTCGCCATGCACAGGGCCATGACGCTGCAGGTCGAAGTCAGCAAACGACTGGATACCGCGGATCGGCATTTCACGCTCGATATCGGCTTCTCTTCGGCCAGCCGCCGCATCGCGCTGTTCGGGCCGTCGGGCGCCGGCAAGACGCTGACGCTGCGCGCGATCGCGGGCCTGCTGCGGCCCGACCGTGGGCGCATCGTGCTGGGCGAACGCACGCTGTTCGACGACGCCGCGGGCGTCGACGTGCGGCCACAGCAGCGGCGCGTGGCTTATCTGTTCCAGGACTACGCGCTGTTTCCCCATCTGACCGTTGCGCAGAACGTCGCCTTCGGGCTCGCGCGCGGCTGGCGCAATCCGCGTCGGGGCGAAAGCCATGACGATGCCGAACGCTGGATCGACGCCTTCGGCTTGCGCGAGGTTCGCGCCCACTATCCGGCAGAAATTTCCGGGGGACAGAAGCAGCGCGTGGCGCTGGCCCGCGCACTGGCGACCCGGCCCGATATCGTGCTGCTCGACGAACCGTTCTCCGCGTTGGACCCGGCGCTACGGGCCCGGATGCGCGCCGAGCTGCGCGCGCTGCAGACCAGCCTGGAGGTGCCGATGCTGGTCATCTCGCACGATCCCGACGATGTCGCGGCGCTGGCCGACCATGTGATGGAGATTCGGGACGGGCGGATCCATGGGGCGGAGGGGTAATAGCAGGCGCGGTCAAGTCGGCTTGCCGCGCGTTTGACCACGTCCCGTGGTGTTCTCCCTCTCCCCCTCAGGGGGGAGAGGGTTGGGGAGAGGGGGTGGTTTCAAGCCACAGTAGCAAGGCCAGCGCCCCTTGCCCTCTCCCCCGCCCCTCTCCCGCAAGCGGGAGAGGGGAGAAAACCACCGCCCGGGACAGCTGCGCGCCTCAGTCCATCGTCCCCAGAATCACGCTCGACGCCTTGAAGATCGCCAGCGCCGGCGCGCCCTCGGTCAGGCTCAGCTCGTCGAGCCCGCCATGCGTGACGATCGCCGCGATGGTGGCACCGCCGTCGAGCGCCAGCACGACCTCCGCATTGACCGCGCCCGGCACGATGCGCGTCACCGTACCCAGCAGCTGATTGCGCGCCGACAGCCGCAGTCCGGGCGACGGCACGCCGATCATCACGGATGAAGCCTTGATCAGCGCGAACGCCTCGGTGCCCGGGGCCAGGCCCAGCGTCTCGACGCTCTCGTGCGTGACCGTGGCCACCACCTGCTGCCCGCCGACCAGCGCCAGCGTGACCTCGTCGTTCACCGCGCCGGTACGGACCTGGGTCACCGTGCCGAACAGCCGGTTGCGAGCACTGGTCTTGATCATCAGTCGTCGAATCAGGTGGATATCGTGTTGCAGCGCGTCGGCCGCGCTGGCGTCGAGCTGTTCGCTGACGCGCGACAGCTGCGCGACGAAAGCGCGGTGCTCGGCCTCGAGCGCGCGGTAGGTGCGCACCAGTCCCTCGCCGCGCGGCGTCAGCATGGTGCCGCCACCGCCCTTGCCGCCGGCGGCGCGTACCACCAGCGGCTCGCCGGCGCTGTTGTTCATCGCGTCGACGGCGTCCCACGCGGCCTTGTAGCTGAGCCCGACCGCCTTCGCGGCCGCGGTGATCGAGCCGTGTTCGGCGATCGCCGCGAGCAGCGCGATGCGGTCCTTGCCGCCGAGGTCCTGGCTGCCGGCGCGAAACCAGATCGCGCCCTGAAGTTCGAGCATGAGGCATGGCGCCGCCGCAGGGCGGCGCGAGGGTGTCGGAACGGCGCTATGTTACCGCGCCCGCCGCGGGCAAGGTATGTCATCACGTGATACATTGACGGCTTTTTTGCGCGACGCTTTTTTTGCTGCGTCGCGGCACGCGCCGGCGTCTTCATGTCCTCCCGAACCTCTCCCCTCCTTGCCCTGGCCGGCGAAGTCCGCTTGCGCTGGCGCGGCTGGCTGGCCGCCTTCGTTCCGATGCCGGTGGCGGCTAGCAGCCGCGAACGGCTCAAGAGCTGTCTCGGCGCGGTATTCGCGCTGGCCTGCACGGAGTGGATCAGCCGGCATATGCTGGGCGGCCACAACCCTTGGTTCATCGCGCCGATGGGCGCCTCCGCGGTGCTGCTGTTTGCCGTGCCTTCGAGCCCGCTGGCGCAGCCGTGGTCGGTGATCGGCGGCAATCTGCTGGCGGCGCTGGTGGGCGTGACCTGCGCCCGCTGGATCCCGGACCCGGGACTGGCGGCCGCCGTCGCGGTGGCCGTGGCGATCGGCCTGATGTTCCATCTGCATTGCGTGCATCCGCCGGCCGGCGCGGTCGCCATCACCGCGGTGTTCGGCGGTCCCGCGGTCGCCAAGCTCGGCTATGCCTTCGTGCTGTTCCCGGTCGCGCTCAATTCGATGCTGATGCTGCTGATCGCGCTGTCGTTCAACAATCTGACCGGCCGCCGCTATCCGCATCGGCCGCCGCCCCCGGTGCCTGGGCATGGCACCAGCGATCCGCCGCCGGGCCAGCGCGTCGGCTTCACGCGTGCGGACCTGGACGAAGTGCTGGCGGCGCGCGGCGAATTTCTCGACGTCGATCGCGACGACCTTGAAGAGATCCTGGTCGCCGCCGAGTTGCGCGCGTTCGGACGCCGCTTCGGCGACGTGCGCTGCGGCGACATCATGTCGCGCGACGTGGTGGCGGTCCACGCCGACCAGCGCATCAGCGAGGCATGGACGCTGCTGACCCGGCACCGGCTGCAGGCGCTGCCGGTGGTGTCGCCGCGCCAGCGCCGGCTGGTCGGCCTGGTCGCGCTGCCGGACCTGTTCGTCGGCGACCCCGCCAAGGGCCAGCGCCGGCCGGACGGCCTGGTGCGCGACGCGATGCTGACCGAGCTGCCGACCGCCCGCCCCGACCAGCCCATCGTCGAGCTGGCCGGCGCGATGTCGGACGGCGGCTGGCACCTGATGCCGGTGGTCGACGAGCAGCGGCGGCTGCTGGGGCTGGTCACGCAGTCGGATCTGCTGGCGGCGTTGCTGAAGCGGTGACGGGAGCGTCGGCGGCAGACTGCCCTCTCCCCGGCCCTCTCCCGCAAGCGGGAGAGGGAGAACACCACGGGCAAGCTCCACGCGTCGTCCCTCCAATCCGCGACGACGCGCTCCCCTCTCCCGCTTGCGGGAGAGGGGCTGGGGGAGAGGGCCAGCGCTCCCCCACCGCAGATGTCATCACCCAACACTGGCAAAATAGCGGCCCATGAATCGTCTCTGGTCGCATCTTCTCGGCTTGTTCGTCCTCGTGCTGGCTACCTGCGTGCTGCTTGGCACGCTGGCAGTGGTGGTCGCCAGCCGGCAACTCCCTCCGCTCGACGCCATCGCCGCGTTCCGCCACACGGCCGGCTACGTGCCGCTGGACAAGATGCCGCCCGCGCTGACGCAGGCGGTGGTCGCCATCGAAGACGAACGCTTCTATCTGCATGACGGCATCGACTACGTCGGCGTGATCCGCGCGGGCCTGGCCAATCTGTCCGACGACCTGTCGCAGGGCGCGTCGACCATCACGATGCAGGTCGCCCGCAACTTCTTCCTGTCGCGCGAAAAGACCTATACCCGCAAGCTCTACGAGGCGCTGCTGGCCTACCGCATCGAGGGGGCCTTCAGCAAGGACGAGATCCTCGAGCTGTACATGAACAAGGTCTATCTCGGCGAAGGGGCCTATGGCTTCGCGCAGGCGGCGCGCACCTATTTCGGCAAGCCGTTGAGCGAGCTGACGCTGGCCGAGTCCGCAATGCTGGCCGGCCTGCCCAAGGCGCCGTCGGCCAACAACCCCGTCGTCAATCCCCGCCGCGCACGCCAGCGGCAAGCCTATATCCTGCTGCGCATGCTGGAACTGGGCCGCATCGACCGGCACCAGTACGATGCCGCGCTGCTCGAGCCGCTGCGGCTGCGCTAAGACTTCCCCAGGACTTCGCCCTTCCTTGTTGCGGCGCGAGACGGTGTCAGCGCCCACCCGACGGCGCCGCCCGGTGCGCCATGCTAGCCTGCTGGCAGCCGGGTTCCGCCTGCGCCGAACCCGTTCACCACGCCGCAACGGCGGACTCTCGGGGAGGCAACGATGGATGGCATCTGGTCAGACATGCTGAGCGCGCTGCGGACGGAGTTCGCCGACATTCCCGATATCGAGGAAGCGACCCGGGTCGTGGTCCGGCTCGGCATGGCGATGCTGCTCGGCGCGATGATCGGCTACGAACGCGAAGCCGCCGGCAAGGCGGCCGGCCTGCGCACCCATATGCTGGTCGCGCTCGGGTCGGCGATGTTCGTGCTGGTGCCGCTGCAGGCCGGCGTGCCGCTGGCCGACATGAGCCGCGTGCTGCAGGGCATCGCCTCGGGCATCGGCTTCCTCGGCGCCGGTGCCATCATCAAGCTCAACAGCGAAGAAAGCATCAAGGGCCTGACCACCGCGGCCAGCATCTGGATGGTGTCCGCCATCGGCGTCGCCGCCGGCATGGGCCGCGAGGCCACCGCGCTGCTCGCCACGGTTTTCACGCTGGTGATTTTGGAGATTTTGCAGCGGGTGAAGTAGCGCCTGCCTCCGAGCCGTCCGGGCGCACTACCATGCGGCCCATCCATTCACGACGTAGGCGAGGAGCGCGCTATGGCCCGTTTCCACAACGGCATGCGTCCAGTTCATCCGGGCGAGATCCTGCGCGAGGAGTATCTCGTGCCGCTCGATCTATCGATCGCCGAACTGGCGAAGGAATTGCATGTCGGCACCGCGCAAATCGAGGCTGTCGTGCGCGGCAATGCCGGCGTGACCAGCGAGATCGCGCTGCGTTTGGCGCGTTATTTTGGGCGCGAAGCAGAAACCTGGTTGAACCTTCAGCAGGCCTACGATCTCAAGACCGCCGAACAACAGCTGGGCGACGCCATTCGCTCCGAAGTCGCGCCGCGCAAGGTCAAGGCGGCGTAGCAGCCTCGCGCTGGATAGGCTAACCGTATTCTCGGTTCACCGCGCGGGCCAGCTCCCTACAAATCCCCGCGATGCCGCTCCAGCGCAGCGCGAACAATCGGCGCGACCGCGTCCGCCTGCCCGTTGTCCACGCCCTTGAGCAAGGCGCGCCGCATCGGCGGCGCCCAGAAGCGGCGCAGGTGGCTGGCGATGTCGGCCAGCGCCTCGTCGCGATCGGGCATCGCGGCGAAGAAGGTACCGATCTGGTTGGCCATCTTGACCAGGTTGTCGAGGTTCATGATCAGCAGCGTGACGGCAGCAGCCGCGCGGAATGGGTGTAGACGACATGGCGGCCCGGGCGCACGAATCCGGCCAGCGTGACGCCGGCCTGTTCGGCCAGCCGGACCGCCATCGCGGTGGGTCCGGAGACGGCGGCCAGCACGCCGATGCCGGCGCTGGCGGCCTTGACCACCATCTCGTAGCTGGCGCGGCTGGTGACCAGCGCCGCGCCGTCGGCGGCTGGCTCGCCGCTGCGCGCCAGCGCGCCGATCAGCTTGTCGAGCGCGTTGTGGCGGCCGACGTCCTCGCGCACCAACGCTACGCTGCCGTCGGCGCGCAGCCAGGCGGCGGCATGGGTGGCGCCGGTATGGCGCAGCAGCGCCTGGCGACGCTGCAGCTCGGCAAAGCCCGCATGCAGGCTCGCGCCGTCGAAGCGCGCGGCGCTCGCAACCGGCGCCGGCATCCGCGCCACCTGCGACAGCGACTCGACGCCGCACAGTCCGCAGCCGGTGCGGCCCGTCATGGCGCGGCGCCGTGTCTTCATCCGCGCGAACGCGTCGCCGGCGATGCGCAGCTGCACGGCGATCCCTTGCTCGCCGACCTGCGTGTCGATCTCGAACACGTCGCGCGCGTTCGCGACAATGCCCTCCGTCAGGCTGAAGCCCAGCGCGAAGTCCTCGAGATCGGCCGGCGTGGCCAGCATCACCGCGTGAGAGATGCCGTTGTACTCGAGCGCAACGGGGACTTCCTCGGCGACATCGTCGAAAGCGAGCGTCATGTCGTCGCCCTCGCCTTCCCGACGCGCGACCTCGACGGTGGCGTAGGGCATCGGCAGATCGCCGTCGCGCTGATACCGACCAGCCTCGTACCGACCGGCGTCGCACACGCCGGCCTCGTACAGACCAGCCTCGTCGCGCGCGCCCACGCCGCGCTCACAGACCAGCATGGCCCGCCTCCGCCTTCTCGCCTTCCGCGACCGCACTGGCCGCCCGCAGCAGCCGCAATTGCTCGTCATGGAAGTCCCGATAGCGCTGCTGCCATTCGGAAGGCTGCGCCACCGGCAGCACCTGCACCGCGGTGACCTTGTACTCGGGGCAGTTGGTGGCCCAGTCCGAGTTGTCGGTGGTGATCACGTTGGCGCCCGACTCGGGGAAGTGGAACGTCGTGTAGACCACGCCCGGCTGCATGCGCTCGCTGACCAGCGCGCGCAGCACCGTCTCGCCCGCGCGGCTGACGATGCCGACCCAGTCGCCGTCGGCGATGCCGCGCTCCTGCGCGTCGTGCGGATGGATCTCGAGCCGGTCCTCGTCGTGCCAGCGCACATTGTCGGTGCGCCGCGTCTGCGCGCCGACGTTGTACTGCGACAGGATGCGGCCGGTGGTCAGGATCAGCGGGAAGCGGCGGTTGACCTTCTCCTCGGTCGGCACGAACTGCGTGATGATGAACTTGCCCTTGCCGCGCACGAAGGTATCGACATGCATGATCGGCGTGCCGGCCGGCGCCTGCGCATTGCAGGGCCACTGGATGCTGCCGAGCTCGTCTAGCTTCGCGTAGCTGACGCCGGCGAAGGTCGGCGTCAGCCGCGCGATCTCGTCCATGATCTCGGACGGATGGCGATAGTCCATCGGATAGCCGAGCGCGTTCGACAGCAGCATCGTCACCTCCCAGTCGGCATAGCCGGCCTTGGGCGGCATCACCTTGCGCACGCGCGAGATGCGGCGCTCCGCATTGGTGAAGGTGCCGTCCTTCTCGAGGAACGAGGAACCCGGCAGGAACACGTGCGCGTACTTGGCGGTCTCGTTCAGGAAGATGTCCTGCACCACGATGCATTCCATCGACGACAGCGCCTCGGCCACATGCTGCGTGTTCGGATCGGACTGGACGATGTCCTCGCCCTGGCAATACAGGCCCTTGAAGCTGCCGCCGAGCGCGGCCTCGAACATATTGGGAATGCGCAGGCCCGGCTCGGGGCTGATCTCCACGTTCCACGCCTGCTCGAACAGGCCGCGTGTGGTCGAATCGGAGACATGGCGGTAGCCCGGCAGCTCGTGGGGGAACGAGCCGATATCGCAGGACCCCTGCACATTGTTCTGCCCGCGCAGCGGATTGACGCCGACACCCTCGCGGCCGATATTGCCGGTCGCCATCGCCAGATTGGCGATCGCCATCACCGCGGTCGAACCCTGCGCGTGCTCGGTGACGCCCAGACCGTAGTAGATCGCGGCATTGCCGCCGGTCGCGTACAGCCGCGCGGCCCCCCGCAATTGTTCGGCCGGCACGCCGGTGGCCTCGGCCATCGCCTCGGGCGAGTTCTCCGGACGCGCAACAAACTCGCGCCATTGCGCGAAGGCCTTGCCCTCGCAGCGCTCGGCGATGAAGGCCTCGTTCAGCAGCCGTTCGGTGACGATCACGTGCGCCATCGCAGTCAGCACCGCGACATTGCTGCCGGGCCGCAGCTGCAGGTGATAGTCGGCGCGCACGTGCGGCGATTGGACCAGATCGATGCGGCGCGGATCGATGACGATCAGGCGCGCGCCGGCGCGCAGCCGCTTCTTCAGCCGCGAACCGAACACCGGATGGCCGTCGGTCGGATTGGCGCCGATCACCAGGATTACGTCAGCGCGCTCGACCGAACGGAAGGTCTGCGTGCCGGCGGACTCGCCCAACGTCTGCTTGAGCCCATAGCCGGTCGGCGAATGGCAGACGCGCGCGCAGGTATCGACGTTGTTGTTGCCGAAGGCCGCGCGCACCAGCTTCTGCACCAGATAGCCTTCCTCGTTGGTACAGCGCGACGACACGATGCCGCCGACTGCGTCGCGCCCGTGCTCCGCCTGGATCCGGCGGAACTGCGTGGCCGCGTAGTCGATCGCCTCTTCCCACGACACCTCGCGCCACGGATCCTGGATGCTGGCGCGGATCATCGGCTTGAGGATGCGATCCTGGTGCGTGGCATAGCCCCAGGCAAAGCGGCCCTTGACGCAGGCATGGCCCTCGTTGGCCTGGCCGTTCTTGTACGGCACCATGCGCACGACCTCGTTGCCCTTCATCTCGGCCTTGAAGGCGCAACCGACGCCGCAGTAGGCGCAGGTGGTCACCACGCTGTGCTCGGGCTGGCCCATGCGGATCAGCGAGGTCTCGGTCAGCGTCGCGGTCGGGCAGGCCTGCACGCAGGCGCCGCACGACACGCAGTCCGAATCCATGAAGGACTCGCCCTGCCCCGCGGTCACGCGGGAATCGAAGCCGCGGCCACTGATCGTCAGCGCGAAGGTACCCTGCGTTTCCTCGCAGGCGCGCACGCAGCGGTTGCAGACGATGCATTTGGAAGGGTCGTACTGGAAGTACGGATTCGACTGGTCCTTGACCGCATCCAGATGGCTGGCCCCGTCGTTGCCATAGCGAACTTCGCGCAGCCCGACCGCGCCGGCCATGTCCTGCAGCTCGCAGTTGCCGTTGGTCGGACAGGTCAGGCAATCGAGCGGATGGTCGGAGATATAGAGTTCCATCACGCCGCGACGGATCTCGGCGAGCTTGCCGGTCTGCGTGCGCACCTTCATGCCAGGTTCGGCCGGCGTGGTGCACGACGCCGGATAGCCGCGCCGCCCTTCGATCTCGACCAGGCACAGCCGGCACGAGCCGAACGGTTCGAGGCTGTCGGTCGCGCACAGCTTGGGCACATGGACGCCGGCCTCGACCGCGGCGCGCATCACCGAGGTGCCCGCGGGCACGGTGACGGCGACGCCGTCGATCTCCAGCGTGACGGTTTGCTCGGCCTCGCGCCGCGGCGTGCCGTAATCGATATCGTGGTGGGGATGCAAGGTCAGACTCCGCGGGGTCGGTGATTGGGCGAGGTGCTTGTCGTCTTCATGCGGCGCGCGCCGGCAGCGGCGGCAGGCCGAAGTCCTCGGGGAAGCTGTCGAGGGCCGACAGCACCGGATACGGCGTCATGCCGCCCATCGCGCAAAGCGAGCCGTGCAGCATGGTGTCGCACAGATCGCGCACCAGCCGCACCTGCTGCGTGCGCTGCGCAGGGTCCGGCTGTGCCATCAGCTTGTCGATGACCTCGACGCCGCGGGTCGAGCCGATCCGGCACGGCGTGCATTTGCCGCAGGACTCGACCGCACAGAATTCCATCGCATAGCGGGCTTGCCGGGCCATGTCGACGGTGTCGTCGAAGGCGACGATGCCGCCGTGGCCCACCACGCCGCCGAACGCGGCATAGGCTTCGTAGTCGAGCGGCACGTCCCAGCGCGATTCGTTCAGATAGGCGCCGAGCGGGCCGCCGACCTGCACCGCGCGCAACGGCCGGCCGCTGCGCGCGCCGCCGCCGTAGTCGAACAGCAATTCGCGCAGCGTGACGCCGAACGCCTTCTCGACCAGTCCGCCGCGCGCGATATTGCCGGCCAGCTGGAACGGCAGCGTGCCGCGCGAGCGGCCCATGCCGAAGTCGCGATAGTGCTGCGCGCCCTCGGCCAGAATCACCGGCACGGTGGCCAGCGAGATCACGTTGTTGATGATCGTGGGCCGGCCGAACAGGCCCTCGATCGCGGGCAGCGGCGGTTTGGCGCGCACCACGCCGCGACGTCCTTCGAGGCTTTCGAGCAGCGCGGTTTCCTCGCCGCAGACATAGGCCCCCGCGCCCTTGCGTACCTCCAGCGTGAAACGGCGGCCGCTGCCGCGGATATCGTCGCCGAGCCAACCCGCCAGCGTGGCTACGGCGATGGCGCGTTCCAGCACCGCGATCGCATGCGGATATTCCGAGCGCACGTAGACGTAGCCCTGCTCGGCGCCGACCGCCAACCCGGCGATCGTCATGCCCTCGATCAGCATCAAGGGATCGCCCTCCATCACCATGCGATCGGAGAACGTGCCCGAGTCGCCTTCGTCGGCATTGCAGACCACGTATTTGACGGGGCTGTCCGCCTTCAGCACCGTGTTCCACTTGATGCCGGTCGGAAAGGCCGCGCCGCCGCGGCCGCGCAGGCCCGAGTCTGTGACCTCGCGGACGATGTCGGCGCCGCCCATCGACAGCGCGCGCGTCAGGCCGCGATAGCCGCCGTGCGCAAGATAGTCGTCGAGCGACAGCGGATCGGTGATGCCCATGCGAGCGAAGGTCAGGCGCTCCTGCTGGCGAAGAAAGGGAATCGATTCGGTCATGCCGTGACACACCGGATGGTTGCCGCCGCGCAGGAAGCCGGTATCGAACAGCGCGGGCACGTCCGCAGCGCTGACCGGCCCGTAGGCGATTCGCCCGGCCGGCGTCTGCACCTCGACCAGCGGTTCGAGCCAGAACATGCCGCGCGAGCCGTTGCGCACGATGCGCACCGCCTCGCCGCGCGCCGCGGCCTGCCCAGCAATCGCCCGCGCCACCGCTTCGGCGCCCATGGCCAGCGCGGTGGAATCGCGCGGAACGAACACCGTCACGGGCGCGACGGTGGTCGACATCGATGTCGTGTTCATCGGCTCACCTCGTCGTCGGACATGGACGCGGCCCGGTCTTGCCGCGCATCGCCGTACCCGGCATCGCACTGCCGCAGCGCGGTCAACAAGGCATCGAGCCGCGCCGGTGTCACGCCGCCATGCAGATCGTTGCCGACCATCAGCGCCGGCCCCACCGCGCACTGGCCCAGGCAATAGACCGGCTCCAGCGTGATGGCGCCGTCCGCGCTGGTCTGGTGCCAGCCGCAGCCGAGCTCGCGCTGCGCATGTTCGGCCAGCGCATCCGCGCCGACCGCCTGGCAGGCCTCGGCGCGGCACAGTTGGAGCACGTGCCGACCCGACGGCTGGTCGCGGAAATGGTGATAGAAGCTGATGACCCCATGGACCTCGGCGCGCGACAGGTTCAGTGCGCGAGCGATGGCGGGCACCGCATCCGGGGGGACGAAGCCGAGCGCGTCCTGGATGTCGTGCAGGATCGGCAGCAAGGCGCCGGGCTGGTGCTGGCGAGCGCGCAGAATGGCCGCGATGCGGTCGGCGGCATCGGCCTCCGACGCCTTCGAAGCCGCGCTTTTCGATGCCTCGCCTTCCAAATAGGCTATTTTTTGCATATTGTTGGGACTCCATCTCGGCCGCCTCGCGCGCCAATCGACGCCCAATTCCCGGGTTTTTTCGCTATGCCGGGACTATAGGCAGCGTGCACGCGAGCGGCAATATGCTATTTTTCGCCTATGCTAAGGATCGCCATCCATCCGCACCTGCAGGTGCGCGACGACAGCAACGGGGCCGCGCCGCTCGATGTCTCGCGGCTGGTCACCCTGCTCGCCCATATCGAACGCACCGGCAGCATCCGCCAATCGTGCGAGGCGATCGGGCTGTCGTACCGCTATGCCTGGGGCCTGCTCGAAGACGCGCAGTCGCTGTTCGGCGGCCCGCTGATCGACAAGCGCCGCGGCCGCGGCAGCGTGCTGACGCCGCTGTCGCAACAACTGGTCTGGGCCAACAAGCGCATCGCCGCGCGGTTGTCGCCGACGCTGGAGAGCCTGGCTTCGGAGCTGGAGATCGAATTGAAAAAGGTGCTCGACGCGTCGGTCAGCGCGCTGCGCCTGCATGCCAGCCACGGCTTCGCTGTCGCCGCCTTGCGCGACTTTCTCGACGAGCACAAGGTCCGCCATGACCTGAAGTACTGCGGCAGTCTGGAAGCGGTGGCCGCGCTCGCCGCCGGCAACTGCGATATCGCGGGCTTCCATGTGCCGATCGGCGAGTTCGAGGCGGAGACGTTCGCGCGCTTTGCCGGCTGGCTGCATCCGGAGCGGCATTGCCTGATCCATCTGGCGGTGCGCACGCAGGGCCTGTTCGTCGCCCGCGGCAATCCGAAGCAGATCACGCGGCTGGACGACCTGCTGCGGCCGGACGTGCGCTTCGTCAACCGCCAGGTCGGTTCGGGAACGCGCCTGCTGCTCGATCTGATCCTGCGGGCGCGCGGCATCGACCCGGGGCGCATCGACGGCTACAGCAACGGCGAATTCACCCATGCGGCGGTGGCCGCGTATATCGGCAGCGGCATGGCCGATGTCGGCTTCGGCGTCGAAACCGCGGCGCGGCGCTTCGGCCTGGACTTCGTGCCGGTGCTCAAGGAACGCTACTTCTTCGCGATGGAACGCGAACGGCTGCAGAGCCCGATGCTGGCCGATGCGGTGGCGGCACTGACCAGCGGCGGGTTTCGGGAGCGGGTCGATGCGCTCCCCGGCTACGATGCCACGCTGACGGGCACGGTGCTGACGCTGCCGCAGGCCTTTCCCGAGCTGCAGCGCGCGCTATCGCTCCAAACCGGCGCTCAATAAACCTGCGGCACCCACATCTCGTCGGGCACCGGCTGGCGCGCGTAGTCGTCGCTGCGCTGGCGCTCCGGCAACACGATCTCGGGCTGCTCGATCTCGCGATAGGGAATCAGCGTCAGCAGGTGGTGAATGCAATTGAGCCGCGCGACCTTCTTGTCGTCCGCGTGCACGACCCACCAGCGCGCCTCGGGGATATGCGTGCGTGCCAGCATGATTTCCTTGGCCTTGGTATAGGCCTCCCAGCGGCGGCGCGATTCGAGATCCATCGGGCTGAGCTTCCACTGCTTCAGCGGATCGTGGATGCGCGACAGGAAGCGCAGTTCCTGCTCCTCGTCCGAGATCGAGAACCAGTACTTGATCAGCCGGATGCCCGAGCGCACCAGCATCTTCTCGAATTCGGGCACCGAGCGGAAGAACTCCTCGTACTGGTCGTCGGTGCAGAAGCCCATCACACGCTCGACGCCGGCGCGGTTGTACCAGCTGCGATCGAACAGCACGATCTCGCCGGCCGCCGGCAGGTGCGACACATAGCGCTGGAAATACCACTGGGTCCGTTCGCGGTCGTTCGGCGCGGGCAGTGCCGCGACGCGGCAGACGCGCGGATTGAGCCGCTGCGTGATGCGCTTGATCACGCCGCCCTTGCCGGCGGCATCGCGCCCTTCGAACACGATCACGATCTTCTGGCCGGTGGCGACCACCCAGCTCTGCAGCTTGACGAGTTCGCCCTGCAGGCGGAACAGCTCGCTGAAATAGTGCCGGCGCGATTCGCGGTCGACGGCGCCGCCGGGCAGCGACTCGGAGTTCAGCAACGCCTGCGCGTCGCCGTCCTCGAGCGCGAGCTCGAATTCCTCATCGTAGTGGTCCGCCACCTCGCGATGGATGCGGCGCACCAGTTCTTCTTCGCTCGGGGTCATCTCACGCTCCTTCACGCTTCATCACGCTACGCCAACACGCCGGCCGGCCCTCGCCCGTGGCCGGGCGGCTCGCCAGCGTAGCGCACCGGTATGTCAAAGCCGTGAACGCGCGGGCCGAGGCGACATCACGGCGCTCCACAAGCGTAGACCAGAAAGTCCCGCAGCAGCTGCGCCGGCTCGCTCAGCGGCACGTCGCGCCGCCAGATCAGCCCGACTTCCATGTCGGGCACCACGTCGGCCAGCGGCCGCACCTCGATTTCCTTGCCCTCGAGCGACCACGGACGGAACACCATGTCGGACAGCACCGTGACGCCGAAGCCGTGCGCGACCAGTCCGCGCAGCGCTTCCATCGAGGTGGTGCGAAACGCGATATCGGGGGACAGCCGCTTGCTCTTCCAGTAGCGCAGCGTCGAGGTCTCGCCTTCGTCGACGGTCAGCAGGATGTACGGATAGCCCGCCACGTCCTTGAGCGTGGGCGCGCCGCCCTGCATCAGCGGATGGCCCGGCGGCGCCCACAGCTGCCGGCGCGAGCGGATCAGGGTACGGTGCGCGAAGCGCTGCGGGCGCGCGACGTTCGACAGCAGCACCACGCCCAGCTCGATCTCGCCTGACAGCACCGCCTCCTCGATCTGGACGCGGTCGAGGTCGCGCAGGTCGAAGACGATGTCGGGGTAGTGCGCACGAAAGCGCGCCAGCAAGGCCGGCAGCAGATAGCCGAGCACCGTGTACGAGGCCGCGAAGGCCACCGTGCCTTGCTGGCCAGGGCCCTGCAGCGACGGCTCGCGCAGCATGTCCTCGACCGAATCGAGAATGCCCGCGACCCGCTGCAGCAGCCTGTGCCCCTCGGCGGTCAGCGCGACGCCGTGCGGCAGCCGGTCGAACAGCCGCACGGCCAGCCGCTGCTCCAGCGCCAGCACCGCATTGGTGATGGCCGACTGCGACACGTGCTCGCGCGTGGCGGCCATCGAGAACTGGCCGGTTTCGGCGGCGGCCTGGAAATAGCGCAGCTGCCGCAGCGTGATGTCGCGCGCCAGCGGCGCCGGGCGCGTCTTGGCATCGCCGGTCGGCGAGCCCGCGATACCGGCTGAAAGGGACGGGGAACCTACGCGGGAAGGGGGACGTGCAGCCATGCGATTTCCAAATATCAGCGCTCCGATTTTGTGATTTTACGATAGCGAAGCGCTTTCCTACACTCGTCCGGCAAACGATAACGATAGGTCCGCGGATCGCCAGCGATCGCAACAAGCCGGAGACACCCCCCATGAACAGCCCGCTTTCCCCCGCGCAGCAACAGGCCCTGGCCGACGCGCTGGCCAACGTCAGCCTCGACGACAAGTACACCGTAGAGAAAGGCCGCGTCTATCTGAGCGGCACCCAGGCGCTGGTGCGCCTGCCGATGCTGCAGAAGGCGCGCGACCGTGCCGCGGGGCTCAATACCGCCGGCTATGTCTCCGGCTATCGCGGCTCGCCGCTCGGCGGGCTCGACCAGGCGCTGTGGCAGGCAAAGACGCATCTGGCCGGCAGCGACGTGGTGTTCCAGCCCGGGCTGAACGAGGATCTGGCGGCCACGGCGGTGTGGGGCACGCAGCAGGTCAATCTGTTCCCCGGCGCGAAGCGCGACGGCGTGTTCTCGATGTGGTACGGCAAAGGCCCGGGCGTCGACCGCTCGATCGATGTGCTCAAGCACGCCAACTCCGCCGGCTCCGCGCCCCATGGCGGCGTGCTGCTGCTGGCCGGCGACGATCATGCCGCCAAGTCCTCGTCGGTCGCGCACCAGTCCGAGCACGTGCTGATCGCCGCGGGCATTCCGGTGCTCTACCCGTCCACCGTGCAGGAATACCTCGACTATGGGCTGCACGGCTGGGCGATGAGCCGCTATTCGGGCCTGTGGGTGGCGATGAAGTGCGTCACCGACGTGGTCGAATCGAGCGCGTCGGTCGAGATCGATCCGGACCGCGTACAGGTCGTGCTGCCGCAGGACTTCGCGATGCCGGAAGGCGGACTCAATATCCGCTGGCCCGACCCGCCGCTGGCGCAGGAAGCACGGCTGCTGGACCACAAGTGGTACGCGGCGCTGGCCTATGTGCGCGCCAACAAGCTGAACCGCGTGGTCGTCGATTCGCCGCGGGCGCGCTTCGGCATCATGACCGCGGGCAAGGCCTATCTCGATGTCCGGCAGGCGCTGACCGACCTTGGGCTGGATGACGACACCTGCGCGCGCATCGGCATCCGCGTGATGAAAATCGGCTGCGTGTGGCCGCTCGACGCGCAGGACGCGCGCGAGTTCGCCACCGGTCTCGACGAGATCCTGGTGGTCGAGGAAAAGCGCCAGATCCTCGAATACGCGCTGAAGGAAGAACTGTACAACTGGCGCGACGATGTCCGCCCGCGCGTGTTCGGCAAGTTCGACGAGCGCGACAACGAAGGCGGCGAATGGTCGGTGCCGCGCGGCAGCTGGCTGCTGCCCGCGCACTACGAGCTGTCGCCGGCGATCATCGCCAAGGCGATCGCGCGGCGCCTGGACAAGGCCGACCTGCCCGGCGACGTGCGCGCGCGCATCGCCGCGCGCGTGGCGCTGATCGAAGCGAAGGAGCGCGAGGCGTCCAGGCCGCGGCTGTCGGTCGAACGCAAGCCCTGGTTCTGCTCGGGCTGCCCGCACAACACGTCGACGCGCGTGCCCGAGGGCTCCCGCGCGCTGGCCGGCATCGGCTGCCACTACATGGCGATGTGGATGGACCGCAATACCGACACCTTCAGCCAGATGGGCGGCGAAGGCGTGGCGTGGACCGGCCAGATGCATTTCACCGACGAGAAGCACGTGTTCGTCAATCTGGGCGATGGCACCTACTTCCATTCGGGACTGCTGGCGATCCGCGCGGCGATCGCGGCCAAGGCCAATATCACCTACAAGGTGCTGTTCAACGATGCGGTGGCGATGACCGGCGGTCAGCCGGTCGACGGCGTGCTGACCGTGCCGCGCATCGCGCATCAGGTGCTGGCCGAGGGTGCACGCGAGATCGTCGTCGTGACCGACGAACCTGAAAAATACGCCGGCGGCGGCGGGCTGCCGACCGGCGTCGCCGTGCATCACCGCGACCAGCTCGACGACGTGCAGCGGCGCCTGCGCGAGACGCCCGGCGTCACCGTACTGATCTACGACCAGACCTGCGCGACCGAGAAGCGCCGCCGGCGCAAGCGCGGCGACTATCCCGATCCGGCGCGGCGCGCCTTCATCAACGACGCGGTCTGCGAGGGCTGCGGCGACTGCTCGGTGCAGTCGAACTGCCTGTCGGTGGAACCGCTGGAGACTCCGCTCGGCACCAAGCGCGCGATCAACCAGTCGTCGTGCAACAAGGACTTCTCCTGCCTGAACGGCTTCTGTCCGAGCTTCGTGACGGCCGAGGGCGCGCAGGTGCGCAAGCCATCGGCCGCGGGAACGCAGACAGGAACGAAGGCAGGCGCGATCGACCTCGACGCCCTGCCCTCGCCGACGCTGCCGCCGCTGGAGCGGGCCCACGGCATCGTCGTGACCGGCGTCGGCGGCACCGGCGTGGTGACGATCGGCGGCATCCTCGGCATGGCCGCGCATCTCGAAGGCAAGGGCGTCACCGTGCTCGACATGGCGGGGCTCGCGCAGAAGGGCGGCGCGGTGCTCAGCCACGTGCAGATCGCCGCCACGCCGCAGGGGCTGCACGCCACGCGCGTCGCCACCGGCGAAGCGCGGCTGGTGATCGGCTGCGATGCGATCGTGTCGGCGTCGGCGGAGGTGCTGTCGAAGGTCCGGCGCGATATCACCGCCGCGGCCATCAACAGCGCCCGCACGCCGACCGCGGATCTGATCGCCAACCCGAAATGGCGCTTCCCCGGCGCGTCGGCGGAGCAGGATCTGCGCGACAGCATCGGCGAGGCCTGCGCCTTTATCGACGCCAATGCGTGGGCCGTCAGGCTGCTGGGCGATGCGATCTTCGCCAATCCGCTGCTGCTGGGCTTCGCGTGGCAGCGCGGCTGGGTGCCGCTGTCGCTGGCCAGCCTGACGCGCGCGATCACGCTCAATGGCGTCGCCGTGCAGAAGAACCTGCTGGCGTTTGCCTGGGGTCGCGCGCTGGCCCATGGTGGCGAGACGACCGTACGGGCGAGTCTGGACGGCGCCGGTGAGGTCCCTGGCCGCGCAAGCGCCGCATCGACGCACGTGGTCCCGCTGCCCCAGACGCTGGACCGCTTGATCCAGGACCGCGCCGCGCTGCTGCGCGCCTACCAGAACGACGGCTACGCCGCGCGCTATCTGGCCGCGGTCGACAAGGTACGTCAGGCGGAGCTGGCGCTCGGCGCCGACCGCAAGCTGCCGCTGACCGAGGCCGTTGCGCGCAATCTGGCCAAGCTGATGTCCTACAAGGACGAATACGAGGTCGCGCGGCTGTACGCCGATCCGGCCTTCCTCGACAAGCTGCGCGCGCAGTTCGACGGCGAGCCCGGCCGCGACTATCAGCTGAACTTCTGGCTGGCACCGCCGCTGCTGTCCGGCGAGTCGCGCAATGGCCGTCCGGTCAAGCGCCGCTTCGGTCCGCGGACGATGACGCTGTTCAGGCTGCTGGCCAGGCTCAAGGGGCTGCGCGGCACGCCGTTCGACCCCTTCGGCCGCACCGCGGAGCGCCGCGAGGAACGGCGGCTGGTGGACGAGTATCTGGCGATGGTCGACGAGTTCGCGCGCGGTCTGGATGCACGGCGGATCGACACGGCGCTGGCACTGGCGGCGCTTCCGGACGATATCCGCGGCTTCGGGCCGGTGAAGGAAGCGAGCATGCGCAAGGCGGCGCAGCGGCGCGCCGAGCTGATGGCGCGTTATCGCGGCGGCGTGGCCGCGGACAGCGAGCGCGCCGCGGCTTGATGCCGCGCACGCGGGCCGGCTACCGCCTTACGGCATAGCCGGCGCCGCGGCACGCGGTGAATCGCCGCGTTCCCATTGCGCCCGCAGATCGTCGAACGACAGCAGCCGCCCCGCAATCGCGCTGGCGGCGACCGTCGGCGGGCTTGCCAGCCACACCTGTCCCGGCCCCGAGCGGCCGGGGAAATTGCGATTGATCGAGCTGACCGTGACCTGCTCGGCCGCCGTCGACGAGCCCGGCCCGCAGTTCGCGCAGGCGCCGCAGGAAGGCTGCAGGATCGTCGCGCCGACCGCGTCGAACGCATCGAGATAGCCCTGGGCAATGCAGTAGTCGCGCACCGCCGTCGTCCCGAATTGGAGATACAGCGTGACGCCGGCCGGCACGCGCAATCCGCGATCAGCGGCCCAGCGCAGCACCGCGTGATAGTGGTCGAAATCCTCGCGTTTGCCGGCCGTACACGAGCCGCCGTAGGCGATGTCGATCCGTACCGGCTCGTTCAGATCGGACAGCGCCAGGCCGTTGCCGGGATCGCCTGGCCGCGCCACCATCGGCGCAAGGCCGCTGCAATCGACGTGGATCGTCGCCGCATAGTCAGCGCCGTCGTCGCTGCGCATCCACGGCTCGATCGTGAAATCGACGCCGCGCCTGGCCTTCAGGAAGCGCACCGTTTCCTCGTCCGGTGCAACGATGCCGGTAAAGCCTCCCAGCTCGGCGCACATATTGGTCAGGGTCGCGCGTTCGTCGGTCGACAGAGACGACACCACCGGACCGGTGAACTCGAACACCTTGCCGACGCCCGCGCCGCCGCGAATCGCGGGCAACGCGAGCAGATGCAGCACCACGTCCTTGGCGGTCACCCCCTCCGGCAGCGCGCCGTCCAGCACGATACGCAATGACGCGGGCAAGGTCATGCGCACCGCCCCGGTGACGAAGGCATTGGCCATGTCGGTGGTTCCCACGCCGAACGCCACGCAGCCAAGCGCGCCGCTGTGCGGCGTGTGCGAGTCGGTGCCGACCACCAGCTGGCCCGGCAGCGCGTAATGCTCGGCCATCATCGCGTGCGAGATGCCGGCAATATTGCTGCCGTCGTCGCGCAGGGCCTCGTCCTCGGTCAGCGTCCGGTGGACCCGCAGCGCGTAATCCGCGACGAAACGCCGCTGGGCGTCGCGCATCTGCACGACGTTCTGCACCAGGCCGCCGCGCAGATGGGCCGGGCTTTGCTCGACATACGAGGTGTGGTCCTCGAACACGACGACGCGCTCCGGCTCGTGCAGCGCGAGCGGGCGGCCCAGCGCGGCGTGCAGCATATGGGCCGCCATGCCGGTGTAGTACTCGTGGATGAAGCGCCAGTCGGCGCGCACGAAGATGCCGTCGCCCGGTGCAGGATCGGCCGGGGTGACGGCGGTGGCGATCGCATGGCGGGCCACGATCTTCTCGAACAGCGTACGCGGACGATCCAGGGGTTGCCGCGCGGCTCGCCGCTGCGGCGCAGGATCCTTGTCGAGACCTCGCAGATGCCGTTGACCGAAGCGCAGCAGCCCGCCCTCGCGCAGGATCTGCGCGGCCAGCGCATCGCGGCCGGCCAGCAATTCGTCGAGCGCAATCGCCTCGCCGGCCAGCAAGCGCGGAATCAGGCCGAAGTCGGTCGAGGTCAGCAGTCCGATGTTGTCGGCATTCTGCCGATAGATCCGCTCGAAACTGCGGGCGATCACCAAGCGGATGCCGGCGAGCTTCTCGGCCGCGGGGCTGTGCTCGCGCGACGAGCCCTTGCCGTAGCGGTTGCCGGCGACGGTCACGGCAAAGCCGCCCTGCCGGATCGCATCCACGGCGATCGGCTGGGCACCGCCCGCCCGCAGGCCGGTATAGGGATAGCGCCCGAGCTTGTCGTCGAAATGGGTCAGGATCGGTACCGGCGTGATCTCGTCGGTCGAGACATCGTCGCGCAGCGCGCCGGCCTGCTCCAGCGTCAGCGCCTCGCCGCCCAGCTGCCGTTCGATCGTCTGCGGGCAATCGGCAAGAAACAGAATGCGGCCATCGATCTGCAGACGGTCCATCGCGGTCTTCTCCAGTCCCGAAAATCACCGAATCTACGCGCGCCGCCGCGCAGCAGCCAAGCGCCGATGCGGCATCGGGGCTATCTTCGGCAGACATATCCGGGTAAACCTGCAGTCCCGCCCGCGGGCGATCCACGGAGGACGATGGCGGCGGGCAAGGCACCCTTGTTCCGTGCCACCGTTTTGCGGGACACTTGCGCCGCCAGGACGAGCGCCGTGGGTCCGCCCGATGACCGTCCGGGCTGAAGTCCGATTCCCAATGCACCGCCCATGCACCGCTCCTGCACCGCCCATGCACCGCATCGATCCCGTCAGCATCCAGCTCTTTCTCGCCGCCGCGCGGGAAGGCTCCATCAAGCGCGCCGCCGAGGCCGAACACATTGCGCAATCGGCGCTGAGCCGCCGGATCGCCGATCTTGAGCGCAGCCTGGGCGTGGCGCTGCTGGTGCGCTCGCCGTCCGGCGTGACGCTGACCGAAGCGGGCGTGCGCGCACTGGAACTGGGCCGCAAGCTGAACGAGGACATCGCCGCCTTTGCCCGCGAGGTCCAGGACCTCGGCGATCAGGTGGCCGGCACCGTGCGGCTGTCGGCGAGCCCCTCTTCGATCGTCGGCTTTCTGCCCGAACGGCTGCATGCGTTTCGGGCCGGCCATCCGCACGTCGATATCGCGCTGCACGAACGCTCCACCAGCGAGACGCTGCGCGCCTGCCTCGACGATCATGCGGACGTCGGTGTCGGCGTGGCGATCGACGGCGCGCGCGGGCTGGAGTCGTGGCACTTCGCGCAGGACCCGTTGATGGTGCTGCTGCCGGCCAGCCATGCGCTGTCGGCGCGGGCGGCGCTGCGCTACGCCGATGTCCTCCAATATCCGCTGGTCGTGGTGCAGCAAGGCGGAGCGCTCGATACCGAGCTGCGCGATCGCGCGGCCGAAGCGGGCCTGCCGATGCGGCAGAGCGTAGCGGTATCGAGCTTCGAGGCCGCTTGCCGGATGGTCGAGGCGGGATTGGGCCTGGCCGTGATACCCCACAGTGCGACGACTGCCTATGCGGGCACGCGGCGCTTCGTGCGGGTGCCGCTGGACGAGCCATGGCGGCAGCGCGAACTGCGCGTCTATGCGCCGCGCAAATCGCCGCGGCTGCGCGCGGTGGATGCGCTGATCGCGGCATTGCGGGACGAAGGACCAACGGCGTGCTCCGACGCCGTGTGAGCGGATGACCTGGCGGCTATCGCGGAACGCGATACCCCGTCCGTCGCAACAGCATTTCTTGCCGGCAGGCTCGCCGCTCTAGACTGGCGCGCAGAGGAACCGTCCACAGGTTCCCGCCTCGCGACAACGGAGACAGCATGCCCCCCTTCCTTCGCACCGTCGGCCGCCTGCGCCACGCCATTCGACACGCCGCTCGCCACGCCATTCGCCACGCCGCTCGCCCGACCCTCGCGCTGACGGTTGCCGCTGCATTGACGGCCGCGCCGGTGGCCCACGCGCAATCCCCCGACGGCAAGCCGCTGCGGCTGATCGTGCCGACCCAGCCAGGCTCGCAGGCCGACGCCGTGGCGCGGGCCCTCGGCGAATCGATGGGCCGCCATCTTGGCCATCCGATCGTCATCGAAAACATCGCCGGGGCCGGCGGCATCCCCGGCACGCAGCAGATCGTGCGTGCGCCCAAGGACGGGCTGACGCTGGGCCTGGTGTCGTCGAACCACGTGATCAATCCCGCGATCTACCGCTCGATGCCGTTCGACTCGCTGCGCGACATCACGCCGATCACGGTGATCGGCACGCTGCCGCTGGTGCTGGTCGTCAATCCCTCGGTGCCGGCCAACAACGTGCAGGAACTGGTTGCGCTGCTCAAGAGCAAGCCCGACCAACTGAACTACGGCTCGTCCGGCAACGGCACCGTGCTGCACCTGGCCGCCGAGCTGTTCGCCAGCGAGGCCAAGGTCGAGGTCCGTCACGTGCCGTACAAGGGCGCCGGCAACTACACCACCGATCTGCTCAGCGGCCAGGTGCAGATGGGCTTCCTGACGGTGCCGGCCGTGCTGCCGCAACTGAAGGCCGGCAAGCTCAAGGCCATCGCGGTCTCCACGCCGAAGCGCATTCCGATGCTGCCCGACGTGCCGTCGCTGGCCGAAGCCGGCCTGCCGCGCTACAGCTTCGACGCCTGGCTGGCGATCGTCGGCCCGGCCGGCCTGGCGAAGGACAAGGCGGCCGACCTGCAGGCAAGGATCAAGGCCGCGCTCGATGAAAAACCGGTGCAGCAGAATCTTGCCGCACAGGGCCTGGTGATCGTCGGCAGCACGCCGGAGCAGGCGGCACCGTTCTTCCAGAGCGAGCTGGAAAAGCATGCGCGCATCGTCAAGCAGGCCGGAGCAACGCTGAATTGAGCGGTGCACGCGTCGGCGCACCGGCGGCTACGCGCACTTCGGCAGGTACACGGCCTCCGCGACTGCCGGAGGACAACCCCAAAAAAACAAAGCCCTCGCATGGAGGGCTTTGCTGCTTGCGCCGGGAATGATCAGCCAGCGAAGTTCTTGCTGACGAAGTCCCAGTTCACGACGTTCCAGAACGCCTCGACGAACTTCGGGCGGGCGTTGCGGTAGTCGATGTAGTAGGCGTGCTCCCACACGTCGCAGGTCAGCAGCGGCTTGGCGTCGGTGGTCAGCGGGGTGGCGGCGTTCGAGGTCGACACCAGGTCCAGCGAACCGTCGGCCTTCTTGACCAGCCAGGCCCAGCCCGAACCGAAGGTGGTCACGGCGGTCTTGGTGAACTCTTCCTTGAACTTGTCGAACGAGCCCCACTTGGCGTTGATGGCATCGGCCAGCGCGCCGGTCGGTTGACCGCCGCCTTGCGGCTTCAGGCAGTTCCAGAAGAAGGTGTGGTTCCACACCTGGGCGGCGTTGTTGAAGATGCCGCCGGAGGACTTCTTGACGATCTCTTCGAGGGTCGCGTTCTCGAATTCCGTACCCTTGATCAGATTGTTCAGATTGGTGACGTACGTCTGATGATGCTTGTCGTGATGGAACTCCAAGGTCTCCTTGGACATATGCGGGGCCAGCGCATCATGAGGGTACGGCAGCGGGGGGAGAGTATGTTCCATTGTTCTGTCTCTGTGGGTTGTGGGACGGGAGACACCGATTGTAGGTGACTTGCCATAGTGGCGCAAACGAGCGGCAATGCCCCTTCACGGCGCGGCAGTATGCGGCCGTGGGCTTCGCCGCGCGGGCCGTGCGGCCGGATTTACGGCCGGGTTTTGCGGGCGATGCCGTGACGATGCGCGGCCCATCGAGGGGTCCATGCCGGTGCCCGTGACGTCCCTATAGATCGAGCAGTTTGGCCTGCACGCTGGCGATGCCGATATCGGCCACGCCCTCGGCCAGATGGACCTCGACCCGGCCGCCGGCACGAAGCTCGGACGGCGCGCGCAGCGCCTTGCCGCGCGGGTCGAGCAGCACCGCATAACCGCGTTCGAGCGTGCGTTGCGGCGCCAGCAGTTCGAGCGCGCCGGCGGCGCGATGCAGGCGCTGCGTTGCGCGTTCGTGCTGACGTTCGCTTGCCGCCTGCATGCGGGTCACGAGCCGCGCAAGTTCCGCTTGCCCGGCGCTTGTGTCGGGTCGCTGCGCGGTCCAGCGCATCGACCACAGCTGCAGCCGATGGCGTCGCGCCACCAGGTTGTCGCGCCATGCCGCGCGTAAATGTCGGGCGAGATTGTCGAGCTGTCCGCGCCGCTCCTGCAATTGCGCCTGCGGGCTGCGTACGCGCCGCGCCAGCCAGTCCAGATGTTGGGCGCGCCGCTCCAGCTGGCGGCGCATGCATTGGCCCAGCGCGTCCCGTGCCCGCGCCGCCTGCGCCAGCAGATGCGCGCGATCCGGGCTGACCAGTTCGGCCGCGCCGGTCGGCGTCGGCGCCCGCACATCGGCCACAAAGTCCGCAATGGTGAAGTCGGTCTCGTGGCCGACGCCGCAGACCACCGGCAGCGTGCAGCGCGCCACCGCATGGGCCACCACTTCCTCGTTGAACGACCACAGATCCTCGATGCTGCCGCCGCCGCGGCACAGGATGACCACGTCGCACTCGGCGCGCGCGCTGACCGTGTCAAGCATGGCCGCAATCTTGTCGGCGGCGCCCGCGCCCTGCACGGGCACCGGATAGACCAGCACCTGGATATGCGGCGCGCGGCGGCGCAGGGTCGTCAGCACATCGCGCAGCGCCGCCGCCTGCAGCGACGTGACCACGCCGATGGTGCGCGGATGGGAAGGAATCGGCCGCTTGCGTGCGGGATCGAACAGACCGTCGCGCGAGAGCTTGTCCTTCAGGCGCAGAAAGGCCTCGTACAGATTGCCGACGCCGGCGCGCCGCATCGCTTCGACATTGAGCTGCAGCTCGCCGCGCGCCTCGTACATCGAGACCAGCGCGCGCACTTCCACAGCCTCGCCTTCGCGCACCGGAAAGTCGACGTGCTGGTTTCGTCCGCGAAACATCACGCAGCGGATCTGCGCGCGTGCGTCCTTCAGCGAGAAATACCAGTGCCCGCTCGATGCGCGCGTGAAATTGGAAATTTCTCCACGCACCCAGGCCAGCGGGAAGTTGCGTTCGAGTACCGATGCAATCGCATGGTTCAATTCGCCGACCGGGATCACATCGCGCCCGCCAGGTGCCGTCCGGGTGACTGGCGAAGGCGGAAACGAGAATGGTTCAGACATGGCAAATCGCCGCCGAAGCGGCGCCAGATGGACATGTCCACAGCATAACCGCTCTGTCAAGCCCTTCGCTGTAGGGTGCCTGAAACGGCCCGTGTGACGAGGGACTTGACACAAGCCATTGATTCTTAATGACTTTCCCCGACATCACTTTTTAAGCAATGTAAGAATTTCTCTTACGCGTCAATCACTTACCATTTGTCCACACCAGCTTGTTCACAAAGTTATCCACAGGAACTCTGGACAACTACAGAGCGGTAACACGGACCGTACGGCAACCCACACTGCGCGGTGACCGAAACGTCGCTCCCGCACCGAAGCGAAAACCGCCAGCGCGGAAAAACGGTACCGCCCCAATCGGCGTGTGTTGCCACTTTATTAGGCAGCGGCTGGAATTCCGTTACGGATCAACGCCTTGTCCTGCTTCTCCCAGGCTTATCCACAGGCGCTCCACAACACTGTCCCTGCAGGATGTGGAAAGAGGTCGACTTTTGAATTTCCGTTGCCGAACCGCGACGGGGCAAGCGGTTTGGGCAGGGTTGCACATTTTTTAAGCAGGACGCCGGAATGCCATATAAATCAAGGAGTTGCCCTGCTTGTCAGGCGGCTGTCCACACTTGTTCCACAATCCTGTCCCGCTGCGGTGTGGAAAGCCGGCATGGGCGATAGCCGGGATGCACGCGCCGCGTCGCTTCCGACAGCCATACCGCACCTGCCGCCCCCTCTGCTCAATTTTTAAGCAGGCCGGCGGACATCCTTTCCAATCAAGGACTTGGCGTGCCTGTCCGCCAGCTTTCCACAATCGATCCACAGCACTGTCCCTGCCGGGTGTGGACATGTCTGAAAGTGGATGGCGCCCCCCATCTCGGCTTGCCCCGCCGGGGGCCGCGCGTTAGAGTGGCGCCTGTTTTTTTACGCCGGCCTTTCGCAGTCCCTCCCTTGCGCCGGCGACTCGGGGTGTCCTTGTGTTTTCCATCATTGAAGCGGCCGGTTGGCCGATCTGGCCGTTGCTGCTGGCCTCGATCATTGCGCTGGCCTTGATCGTCGAACGTTCGCTGAGCCTGAAGCGCAGCAAGGTGCTGCCGGCCAAGCTGTACGACCAGGCGCTGACGGTCGCGCGGCAACGGCGCGCGACGCCGGACGTGGTCGACTCGCTCGAACGCGATTCGCCGCTGGGCCGTGTGCTGGCGGCCGGGCTGCGCCACGTGATCGCCCAACCGGACACGTCGCGGGACGCCGCCAAGGACGTCATCGAGGAAGCGGGCCGCGCGGTCGCGCATGAGCTCGAACGCTATCTGAACGCGCTGGGAACGATCGCGTCGGTCGCGCCGCTGATGGGTCTGCTCGGCACCGTGATCGGCATGATCGAGATCTTCGGCAGCCAGGGCGGCACCGGCGCCAATCCCGAACAACTGGCGCACGGCATCTCGGTGGCGCTGTACAACACGGCCTTCGGCCTGATGGTGGCGATTCCCGCGCTGATCTTCTGGCGCTATTTCCGCCGGCGTGTCGACGACTACGTGGCCGAACTGGAATCGCGGGCTACCACCTTCCTCGACGCGATCCTGCCGCAGCGGCGCGCTTGAGGCGGATCGAGCCATGCGATTCCGTACCCGTCCCCGGCGCGACGAGCCCGAGATCAATCTGATTCCGCTGATCGACGTGCTGCTGGTGATCCTGATCTTTCTGATGATCACGACTACCTATTCGCGCTACACCGAGCTGCGCATCCAGCTGCCGACCGCCGAGGCGGAAAGTTCGCAGCAACGGCCGCGCGAAATCGTGGTGTCGGTGTCGGCCAGCGGCGAATACGCGATCGACAAGGAGCGTGTCGGCGTCCGCGACGTCGCCGGCCTGACCGAGCGGCTGCGCGCGCTGGCCGGCACCGCGGCGGCGCAGGCGCCGGTACTGGTCGTCAGCGCCGATGCGCAGGCCAGCCACCAGTCGGTGGTCAACGTGATGGAAGCCGCGCGGATTGCCGGGCTGTCGCGGCTGACGTTCGCGACGCAGAGCGGCGGGACGCGGTAGGCGCCGGCCTCCGACCAGCGCCGGTCAGGTTCGATTGCGTTCTCCCTCTCCCCTCAGGGGACAGGGTCGGGAGAGGGGGTGGCGTCAAGCAGCGCTGACACGGCAAGTGCCGCTTGCCCCCTTCCCCAAACCTCCGTCCCGCGAGCGGGACAGGGGCGCACTACCATGCCGCCCCACCGCGACACGATAGACTCTGGCGAAAACCGCTCTCCTTCTGCCCATGCCCGCTGCCCGCCATCTGCTGTCCGACTTCGTTACCCGCCAGTGGCAACGCCGCGGCTGGTTTGCCTGGCTGATGCTGCCGTTCGCCGGCGTGTTCGCTGCGATCAGCGGCCTGCGGCGGCTGGCGTACCGGCGCGGCTGGTTCAAGTCGACGCGGCTGCCGATGCCGGTGGTCGTGGTCGGCAACGTGACGGTGGGCGGCACCGGCAAGACGCCGGCGGTGATCGCGCTGGCCGATGCGCTGTGCGAGGCGGGGCTGCGTCCCGGCGTGGTCTCGCGCGGCTATGGCGTCAAGCTGGAACGGCCGCGCCGCGTCAAGGCGACCTCGAAGGCGGAAGACGTGGGCGACGAACCGCTGCTCATTGCCCGCTCGACCGACGTGCCGGTCTGGGTCTTTCCCGATCGGGTGGCCTGCGCGCAGGCGATGCTGGTCTCGCATCCGGGCATCAACGTGCTGCTGCTCGACGACGGCCTGCAGCACTATCGCCTGCAGCGCGATTTCGAGATCGTGATGTTCGACGGCCGCATGGGCGGGAATGGCTGGCTGCTGCCGGCCGGGCCGCTGCGCGAGCCGCTGTCGCGCCGCCGCGATGCCACGCTGATCAACGACCCGTATTTCCGCGCGACGCCGGACCGGCCCGAGGTCTACGGCATGCGGCTGGAACTGGAGCAGGCCTGGCAGCTGGCGGACCCGACCATGGTCCGTCCGCTGTCGACCTTTGCGGGACGGCGCGTGCTGGCGGCGGCCGGCATCGGCAATCCCGAACGCTTCTTCGCGAGCCTGCGCGGCGCGGGCCTGCAACCCGATACGCTGCCGCTGCCCGACCACTACGATTTCGCCGAGGACCCGTTCATCGACCATCCGGCCGCGCAGGCCGCCGAGGCGATCCTGATCACCGAGAAGGATGCCGTAAAATGCGACCGGCTTCGCGAGCCGCTTGACCCGCGCATCTGGGTCGTCCCCACCAGGCCCGTGATCGATCCGGGTCTGATCGATCGAATTCGCCGCACGGTCATCGCGCGCTGCCAGGCAGCGCCGACCGCGGCCACCGGCGCCGCCGCCGCGGCCAGCCAAACCAAGGAACACCAAGATGGACAACCGGCTGCTTGAAATCCTGGTTTGCCCGCTCTGCAAGGGCAAGCTCGAATACGACCGCGCCACGCAGGAGCTGATCTGCCATGCCGACAAGCTGGCCTATCCGATTCGCGACGGCATTCCGGTGATGCTGGCCGACGAAGCGCGCCAATCGGTGCCGGGCCGCGTCGTCGATCCGACCTGAGGGCGGGTTCGATGTCGCTTGCCGCTTCTGCCGCCCCTTCCACCGGGCAGTTCGCCGCGCAGTTCACCGCGCAGTTCACCGTCGTCATCCCCGCCCGCCTCGCGTCGACGCGTCTGCCCAACAAGCCGCTCGCCGATATCGGCGGCAAGCCGATGATCGTGCGGGTCGCCGAACGCGCCCTGGCCTCGTCGGCGCACCGCACCGTGGTCGCCACCGATGCCGACACGGTACGCGCGGCCTGCGCCGAGCATGGCATCGAAGCGGTACTGACGCGCGCGGACCATGCCACCGGCACCGACCGGCTGGCCGAAGTGGCCACCCTGCTGTCGCTGGGCGACGATGCGATCGTGGTCAATGTGCAAGGCGACGAACCGCTGATCGCGCCGGCACTGATCGACGCCGTGGCACGCCATCTGGCCGCGCATCCCGACTGCGCAATCGCCACCGCCGCGCATCCGCTGCACGAGGTCGGCGAGGTCTTCAATCCGAACGTGGTCAAGGTGGTGTGCGACAGCGCCGGCCGCGCGTTGTACTTCTCGCGCGCGCCGATTCCGTGGACGCGCGATGCCTGGTCCGGCGTGCCGTCGATGCCCGCAGCCAACGCACAAGTGCCGCTGCCCGAGATGCCGGTGCTGCGCCATATCGGCCTGTACGCCTATCGTGCCGGTTTCCTGCGCCGCTTCCCGACGCTGGCCGCGGCGCCGCTGGAGCAGACCGAAGCGCTCGAACAGCTGCGCGCGATGTGGCATGGCGAACGCATCGCGGTGCTGGTCACCGAGTCCGCGCCGGCGCCCGGCGTCGATACCCCGGCCGATCTGGAACGCGTGCGCGCGCTGTGGTCGGAGGCCGCGGCACAGTCGGGCCGCTGACCGCTGACCGGCGGAATCCCACACGGGGCCGGGCATTCGCCCGCTCCGGTTTACACACCGTTGACCGCCGCGGCAGGCCGATTTCCGGCTGCCTCGTGGCATAATGCTCGCCAATAAAGAGCCGCTGTCGCCGTCATTGCGGGCGACGACGCAAGCTCGGTGGGGAGATGAAGAAAGAGCCGTCCGGCTTGCGCCCATGCCCTGCGGCATGCGGACCGCACCGGTCAGCCGCCATGGCAGCGCCAGCGCGCCCGGCCATCGCGCGGTAAGCCACACGTCAAGATTCGGCGTTACCCTCCTTCCATTCCCCCGCTGTACCGGATTCAAAACTCTGAGGACCCGTAAATGCGTTTGATCCTGTTGGGCGCGCCCGGCGCCGGCAAAGGCACGCAAGCCAAGTTCATCTGCGAGAAGTTCGGCATCCCGCAGATCTCCACAGGCGACATGCTGCGCGCCGCCGTCAAGGCCGGTACCCCGCTGGGCGTCGAGGCCAAGAAGGTGATGGACGCGGGCGGACTGGTTTCCGACGACATCATCATCGGCCTGGTCAAGGACCGCCTGAAGCAGGACGATTGCCGCAACGGCTATCTGTTCGACGGCTTTCCGCGCACGATCCCGCAGGCCGAGGCGATGAAGGAAGCCGGCGTGCCGATCGACTACGTGCTGGAGATCGACGTGCCGTTCGACGCCATCATCGAACGCATGAGCGGCCGCCGGGTGCACGCCGCCTCGGGCCGCACCTACCATCTGAAGTACAACCCGCCCAGGACGACCGGTGTCGACGACGAAACCGGCGAGCCGCTGATCCAGCGCGACGACGACAAGGAAGAGACCGTGCGCAAGCGTCTCGATGTGTACGCGCAGCAAACCCGTCCACTGGTCGATTACTACTCGGACTGGGCCGCCAAGGGCGACCCCGGCGCCAGTGTCGCCCCGCCGCAGT
Organism: Cupriavidus gilardii; assembly: GCF_013314895.1. Lineage (GTDB taxonomy): Bacteria > Pseudomonadota > Gammaproteobacteria > Burkholderiales > Burkholderiaceae > Cupriavidus > Cupriavidus gilardii_C. The sequence continues at coordinate 64,303 of NZ_JABTYE010000024.1, forward strand.
ACCGCAAGATCAGCGGCGTCGGTTCGGTGGACGAGATCACCACGCGCGTGTTCGAGGCGCTGAAGTAAGTCACCGAAGCCAAAGCACCGAATTCGGCGCAACCCGAACGAAGCAAAGGCGGCCATTGGCCGCCTTTTTCATTGCCTGTGCGCGGGGCAGCTAGCCACCATGCGCTGCGGGCCCCCGCTCGCCGGCCGTCTCCACCCGATGGAAGGTCCCCTCGCTCCAGGCCGACTGCGCGCCGTCGCCGTGCAGGTAGAGAAAGATCGTTCGATAGGCCAGCTCGAAGCCTGCATGCTTAAGCAGCGTGGTGGACAGCTTCGACATGCCCAGGGCCTGCAGCACGGCCGAGGTCTCCAGCCGCGCCGCCTTGCCGGCGATCTTGTCGGCCGCATCTTCGATCAGCAGCCGCCGCGTCAGCACCGCGGCCTGCCAATAGCGATTGGCGGGCAGCGCCGGAAATTCCCGCGGCAACGATTCGAGCTGCGCCAGGCTGCATTGCGACAACGTTTCGGCACACAGCCCACGCGCCGCGCCGCGCCGGACCGCGCGCGCCAGCAGCTTGTTCTCGCGGGAATCGGCACGGCTCTGCCCGAAGCGCCTGGCGATCTTGATCAACGTGAACAGGAACCAGGCGCCGCCGAGCACCACGCCGCCCGCCACCAGCAAGGTCCCGGCGGTGCTCACGAGCGCCACCGTACCCAATGTCAGCATCGTCGCGATACCCGCGCTCGACAGCAGCACGGTGCCGGCACCGTAGGCAATCCGCCCGACCGCCCAGCGCGCGAGTTCGACGGCGCGCTGGCGCCAGCGGCGCTGTCCGTCGGCAAACCAGCGCAGCGCCTTCGTGGCAGCGGGCGACTGCAGCCGCTTGCGCCGTGCCGGATCGGCCGACATCCGGCTCAGATTGTCGCCAACCGCCCGCCGGATCTGTTGCAACGTCGCCATGCGATGCCTCGCCTCGGCCAGTTCGCCGATACCGCAACCGACATGGGCCAGACCGATGGCCGCACCGAAGCCGAAGGAAAGCATCTCGGCGGGAATCATGCCCAAATCGAGCGGCGCCTGCCACGCGCTTTCCGCGAGCGGACTGGCTTCGTAGCCGACGCGCAGTCCTTGCAGGCCGCTGTCGCGCAGGCAGGCGATGGCGCTGCCGCGCAGCCGCTGCGTGGCGCGGCGATCGTCACGGCTGGCACCCTGATAGTCGAGCACGTCGGCGCAGTGCTGCCGAATGATGGCATCGCGCTCCCGATCGATGGCGGCGAGTTCGCGGTCGATGACACCCATTGCGGCCTGGCCGAGCGCGCAGGCGCCAGCGTTCCCTGCGGTCAGGGCATGGTGGAACGTGTCGTGCAGAAGCGGCGTTGCGTGCTGCCGCAGTCGATGCGCGGCGATGGCGGGCGCCGGTGCGCCCTCGGGCCGGTCCGGATTCGCGCGTGCCGTCGCCAGGCAAGCCCGGATCCAATGACGCGTCGCCTTCAGCGCAGCCTTGCGCCGCTCGACCTCGGCCGGCAGCCGGGAGTGGGCCAGCAGAGCCACCGCGCGCCGGTAGCGCGGCTCCGAGGCCGCGACGCGCCGCCAGGCCGCTAACTTGCCGGCCGCCGTCCCGACCAGATCCACCACGCCGAGCACGGCGTCGCCGGCCGGCAGCACCTCGCTGGCCTCGACCAGATTCGGAGAAATGGCGTCGGTGGATTCGAGCAGCGGCTCCACCTCCTGCACCGCCGACGACATCAACGAGACGCCGGTGGTATTCAGGCGCAGGCTCTGCCGCCCCGGCCGCAGATCGCGCAGGAACTGCCGCAAGGCACCTGGCTTTCCCTCCGGCTCGGCACAGTCTCGCTGGATCGCGTCATCTGGCGGCGCCATGCTGGCCGGTACAGCACCCCGGCCGGTGGCATCCGCCGCCTGATTCGGCCTTGGCGATGGCGGACCGCTGCAAATCCATGAGGTGTGGAACTCGCTCACTGCAGACTCCCGATGTGTGGCGTGGGCGCACTCTAGCCAGATGCGGCGGCAACATCTCGTCCGAATGATCCCGGGCTTACGATTCTCGTGACGGCTATCGGCGTATGGGCTGGGCCTTTACAATACGGCGCGATGCTTGACGTTTACGTAAACGTTATGCTGCGCGTCATGTTTCGGCGCCGGTGCGGTGTCGGTCGGCGCCCCCAACCCCGAGGAGACAATCCATGCAGATCCGAGACAACGTATTCATCGTCACCGGCGGCGCTTCCGGCCTGGGTGCGGGCACCGCCCGCATGCTCGCCGAGCAGGGCGGCAAGGTCGTCATCGCCGACCTGAACGAGGCTGCCGGCACGGCGCTGGCCGAAGAACTGGGCGGCCGCTTCGTCCGCTGCGACGTGACCTCGGAAACCGATGGCCAGGCCGTGGTCGACACCGCGGTGGGGCTCGGACGCCTGGCCGGTCTGATCAACTGCGCCGGCATCGCGACCGCCAACAAGACCGTCGGCAAGAACGGTCCGCATCCGCTCGATGCCTTCGAGAAGACCATCCGCATCAATCTGATCGGCACCTTCAACATGATCCGGCTGGCCGCCGCGGCGATGGTGCAGAACGCGCCGGACGACGGCGGCGAGCGCGGCATCATCGTCAACACCGCGTCGGTGGCGGCGTTCGACGGCCAGATCGGCCAGGCCGCGTATGCCGCCTCGAAGGGCGGCGTGGTCGGCATGACGCTGGCGGTGGCCCGCGATCTGTCGCGCGACGGCGTGCGCTGCATGACGATCGCCCCGGGCATCTTCGAGACGCCGATGCTGCTCGGCATGCCGCAGGAGGTGCAGGACGCGCTGGGCAAGATGGTGCCGTTCCCGCCGCGGCTCGGCCGTCCGGCCGAATACGCGCAACTGGTGCAGGCCATCATCGGCAACACCATGCTCAATGGCGAGGTGATCCGGCTGGACGGTGCGATCCGGATGCAGCCGAAGTAAGGCGGCCGGTGCGGAACGGCGGTCCGGCGGCATCCGGCATCCCGCGGCGGTCCGGGGCGGTCCGGCGGCGCGCCGGTACCCGTCGCGGCGGGCCGATTGTGCTTTACATGACACGGTGGCTGATCGCAGTGACTACAATCGCTGTACCTGATCCGTCTCATGGGAGTCCAGCATGCCGCCACGTTCGCCGGTTTCGCCGTTCCGTTCCACCGCAGGCGCCGTCACGCGCGTGCCCTCCGCCGCCATGCTGGCCGGGGCGCTGACCGCCCTGCTGCTGTCCGGCTGCGCGGCCCGCCAGGCCGGTCAGGAATCCGGTGCCGAGGCGGCCCCCGCCGCCAGCACAACCTCGAGCACCGGCGCCACCGCCAGCACCACCGCCCTGCCCCCCGCGCCCGAAGGCGCTTCCGGCTGGACCGACAAGCCGGGCTGGACCGCCAGTTCCTTCATGGTGGCCGCCGCCAATCCGCTCGCCACGCAGGCCGGCTACGACATGCTCAAGGCGGGCGGCACCGCCATCGACGCGGCCATCGCCACGCAGATGGTGCTGAATCTGGTCGAGCCCAACTCCTCGGGCATCGGCGGCGGCGCCTTCCTGATGCATTTCGACGGCAAGCAGGTGCAGGCCTTCGACGGCCGCGAAACCGCGCCGGCCGCCGCCACCGACCGCCTGTTCTATGGCCCCGACGGCAAGGTGGTGCCGTTCCGGCAAGGGCTGGTCGGCGGCCGCTCCGTCGGCGCGCCCGGCGTGCTGCGCATGCTGGAACTGGCGCATCGCCAGCACGGCAAGCTGCCGTGGCGGCGGCTGTTCGAGCCGGCAATCCGGCTGGCCGAACAAGGCTTTGCGATCAGCCCGCGGCTGGCGACGATCATCGCGCAGGACCAGGACCTGATGAAGGATCCGACCGCGCGCGCCTACTTCTACAACGCCGACGGCACGCCCAAGGCGGCCGGCACGGTGCTGCGCAATCCGGAGCTGGCGGCGGTGCTGCGCAGCGTCGCGACACGCGGCGCCGACGCCTTCTACCGGGGCGATGTGGCGCGCGATATTGCCGCCAAGGTCCGCTCGCATCCGACCAATCCCGGCCTGCTGACCGCCAGGGACATCGCCGACTACCGCCCCAAGGTGCGGCAACCGATCTGCACCGACTATCGCCGCTGGACCGTCTGCGGCATGCCGCCGCCGTCGTCGGGCGGCATCGCGGTGGCGCAGATGCTGGGCATCCTGCAGGCGCTGCCGCCCGCGCGGCAGATCGGCTCCGCCCAGCCGCAGCGCAACGCCGTCGGCCTGGAGCCGTCTGTCGAAGGCGCGCATCTATTCTCCGAAGCGGGCCGGCTGGCCTACGCCGATCGCAATCAATACGTCGCCGATACCGATTTCGTGCCGCTGCCCGGCGGCGACTGGCGCAGCCTCGTCGATCCGCGCTATCTGGCCAGCCGCGCCGCGCTGGTCGGCGAACGCAGCATGGGCAAGGCCAGCGCCGGCACGCCGGCCGGCGCCACGGTGGCGATGGGGCGCGACCGCGCGCCCGAGTTTCCGTCGACCTCGCATATCTCGGTGGTGGACCGCTACGGCAATGCGCTGTCGATGACCACCACCATCGAGGACCAGTTCGGCTCGCGCCAGATGGTGCGCGGCTTCCTGCTGAACAATCAGCTGACCGACTTTTCCTTCGTCGCGGAGGAGGACGGCAAGCCGGTGGCCAACCGCGTGCAGCCGGGCAAGCGGCCGCGCTCGTCGATGGCGCCGACGCTGGTGTTCGATCGGCAAACCCGCGAACTGGTGATGACGGCGGGCTCGCCCGGCGGCTCGGCCATCATCAACTACGTGGCCAAGACGCTGGTCGGCACGCTGGACTGGGGGCTGAACGTGCAAGAGGCCATTTCGCTGCCGAACGTGGGCTCGCGCAACGGCCCGACCGAGCTCGAAAAGGGTCGCGTGTCGGACGGGCTGGTGGAAGGGCTGAAGGCGCGCGGCCACGACGTGCGCGTGATGGACCAGACCTCGGGCCTGCAGGGGATCATGCGGGTGCGCGTGAACGGCAAGCCGATGTGGTTCGGCGGCGCGGATCCGCGGCGGGAAGGCGTGGCGATGGGGGATTGAGGGGCGATGGCGGCGGCGGCATGACGACCGCCGCTGCCCTCTCCGCTGCCCTCTCCCCCGCCCCTCTCCCGGTCCCCGTAACCTCAAGCCGCCGGAATCGGCATCGTCCTGACCATCTCCCACACTGCCGCCGCCGCGGGCGACAGCGACCGGTCTTCGCGGCGGACCATCACGATGCGCCGCTCCTCCTGCGGCACCAGCTGGCGCCATACCAGGTTGGAATCGGCCGGCAGCGGCAGCGAGAACGACGGCAGCACCGACGCGCCGATGCCCGCCTGCACCATGCCGAACACGCTGGCCGAGTGGCCCAGCTCCTGCACGACCCGCGGCGTCACGCCGTGCATCGCGAAGACGCGGTCGATCAGCGGCCGGCTGCCGGAGGCGAAATCGAGCAGCACGAGCGGCACGCCGTCGAGCGCCGACCACGACACGGTGTCGCGCTTGGCCAACGGGTCGTCGTCGCGGCAGACGAAGCAGAACGGATCGGTGCCCAGCGGCACCGTTTCCAGCCCTTCGCTGGCGAGCGGGTCGATCAGCACGCCGAAGTCCACCGCGCCGGCGCGAATCTGCTCGAGCCCGTCGGCCTGCACGTTGTCGCGCACCGACAGCCGCACCTCCGGATATTGCCGCGCACAGGCGGCGACATAGAGCGGCATCAGCCGCGCCGAGATGGTGGGCGCGCTGGCAATCACCACCCTGCCGCGGTAGCGCTCACCGAGCTGCCGGGTCTCTTCCAGCGTGTCGTCGAGCTGCCCCAGCAGCCGCTCCAGTGCCGGCACCAGAGCCTGCCCGGCATCGGTCAGCACCACCTCGCGCGTGGTGCGGTCCAGCAGGCGCAAGCCAAGCGCCTCCTCGAGCTCGGCCACGCCGCGGCTGACCGCAGGTTGGGTCAGCCCCACCGCGTCCGCCGCGCGGCTGAAACTGCCGTGCGACGCCACTGCCAGGAAGACCCGCAACTGCCGCAACGTGTAATTCATGCGTTGACCATATCAATGAATACGACAAATGAATTTGCATTCTAGACAGGACTATCGTCCAATACCAGCGTTAACCCTGATTCCACCGTTTTCTGTCGATTTCTTTTTCTTTTAACCCAGTCGTCCCGGCGCGCCGCTCCGGTGCGCTTCTGTCCACGCAGTCATGTCCTTCCTGTTGACCCCGTTCAAGAAACTCTACGATCTGATCGACGGCTTCGTGCTGATCATGCTTGCCGCCATCGCGCTGGCCCTGGCCGCGCCGGAGTTCGGCACCGGCGACGGTCCGCTCCACCTGGGGCTGGTTACCAGTCTCGGCGTCGCGCTGGTGTTCTTCCTGCACGGCGCCGCGCTGTCGCGCGAGAAGCTGGTCGCCGGCGCACGCCACTGGCGCCTGCATACCTTCGTGCAGGTCTTCACCTACGTGGTGTTCCCGCTGATCGGCGCCGCGCTGATGTTCGCGCTGCACGACCGCGTGCCGGCCGACCTGCTGCTGGGCGTGTTCTTCCTGTGCGCGCTGCCGTCGACGGTCTCGTCCTCGGTGGCGATGACCTCGATGGCGCGCGGCAACGTGCCCGGTGCGATCTTCAACGCGACGATCTCCGGGCTGATCGGCATGGCGCTGACCCCGCTGCTGATGGGCCTGGTGATCAGCGCCAGCGGCGCCTCGATGCCGCTCGGCAAGGCGCTGACCGGCGTGGCGCTGCAGCTGCTGCTGCCGTTCGCGCTGGGCCAGCTGGCCCGTCCGGTGATCGGCGCCTGGCTGGGCCGGCACAAGCCCATCACCAGCAAGATCGACCGCGGCGTGATCGTGCTGATCGTCTATTCGTCGTTCTGCGATGCCACCGCCGAGGGCCTGTGGCACCAGTACAGCTGGCAGACCATCGCCGCCGTGATGGCGCTGGCCGCGGTGCTGCTGTTCGCGATCCTGGCCACCACGACGTTCGTCGCGCGTCGCCTCGGCTTCTCGATCGAGGACGAGATCACCGCGGTGTTCTGCGGCTCGAAGAAGAGCCTGGCCAACGGCATCCCGATGGCGAAGATCCTGTTCGCCGGTCACCCGGCGCTGGGCCTGCTGGTGCTGCCGCTGATGGTCTATCACCAGCTGCAGCTGATCGTCTGCTCGGTGATGGCGTCGCGCTATGCCAATCGGGAGCAGATCGAAGGCGCGGTCGCGCGCGCGTGACAGCCTGATCCACGCCCCGGGCCTCGCCCGATGAAAAAAGGCCGGCAAATTCGTTTGCCGGCCTTTTTTCGCTTGCCGCAGGACGCTCACACCGACGGGCTGCGCGCCAACGGGGGGTTGCGCGCGAAATAGCCGCGGATGCCGCGCAGGATCGCGTTGGCCAGCTGCTCCTGGTGGGCCTCGTCGTTGAGCTTGCGCTCTTCCTCCGGGTTGCTGATGAACGCGGTCTCGATCAGGATCGACGGGATATCGGGCGCCTTCAGCACGGCAAACCCGGCCTGCTCGACATGCGCCTTGTGCAGCCGGTGCAGGCTGCCGATCTCCGACAGCACCGCCTTGCCGACCTGCAGGCTGTCGTTGATCTGCGCGGTGGTCGACAGATCCAGAAGCACGCGCGCGACCTGCGCGTCCTTGTTGTTCATGTTGGCACCGCCGATCAGGTCGGCAGCGTTTTCCTTGTTGGCCAGCCAGCGCGCCGCCGAGCTCGAGGCGCCCCGCTCGGACAGCGCGAACACCGACGCGCCGCGCGCCTCCGGCTTGATGAAGGCGTCCGCATGGATCGACACGAACAGATCCGCCTTGACCCGGCGCGCCTTCTGCACGCGCACGTTCAGCGGCACGAAGAAGTCCGCGTCGCGCGTCATCATCGCCCGCATATTGGGCTGCGCATCGATCTTGGCGCGCAGGCGCTTGGCGATCTGCAGCACCACGTCCTTCTCGCGCGAGCCAGCGGCGCCGATCGCGCCGGGGTCCTCGCCGCCGTGGCCAGGGTCGATCGCCACCGTCAGCAGCCGGCGCATCTTCAAGCGCGACGGCGCGGGATCGTCGGCGGGGTCGCTCTTGCCGGGCTTGTCCTGCGCCAGCGGCGCGTTGTGCTGCGGCGGCTGGCCTGGCGCGGTCCCGGCGGGCGGCTTCGGCTTGCTGGCCGCGACCGGCGGGTTGGCCGGCACCGGCGGCGTGGCGGGCGTCTTCGCCTGGTCCTCGAACTGGCGCACCAGCGCGGCGATCGCATCCTCCTCGCTGCTCGACGGTGCGCCCGCCACACTGTCGGCGCCCTCGCCCGACGGCGTCGAGGCGAAGCGGCGCTGCTTGTCCTCGGTCTCGCGCACCAGCTTCCACAGCGGATCGGGCGGATTGACCGGATAGAGATCGAACACCAGGCGGTTCTGATACTGGCCGATCGGCGCCAGCGTGAAGACCTGCGGCGAGACGTCTTCCTTCAGGTCGAACACCAGCCGAACCACGCGCGGCCGGTTCTGGCCGACGCGCACCGACTGGATATAAGGATCGTTGGGGGTGATCTTGGCGACGAGCTCGCGCAGCGTCGGCGACAGGTCCAGGCCGTCGATATCGACGACCAGCCGATCGGGATTGCGCACCATCGTGTGGACCGCGGCCAGGCGCTGGTCCGATTCGATGGTGACGCGCGTATAGTCCTCGGCCGGCCACACACGTACCGCGACGATGCCCGCGCCGGCCGCGATCTGCGGACCCGCCAGCGTCAGCACGACCGTTCCGGCGCCGGCTTTCAGGCATTGCGCCAGCCATTTGCGGCGGGCGAGCAGCAGTTCATCGGGGCGGTCGGTGGCGAGGCGCTTGATCAGCATGCGTGCAGCAGGAGAAGTCCGGTTGGAGTATAGGCCCGCAGAATCGCGACTCGCCGATCGGCGGCCTCATCGCTGGGCGAGGTGTCCGATTGGAGCAACAGGTGCAGGTCGGGTTCCCCAAGCAGCGATGCGGCCTTCTCCGGCCACTCGACCAGATTGAAGGCCGGCTCGGCAAAACAGTCGCGAAATCCCGCGTCCAGCCATTCCTCGGGATCGGCGAAGCGATAGAGATCGAAGTGATAGACGGTCAGCGGCGAACCGTCGGCGCGTGCGACCTGATACGGCTCGCACAGCGTGTAGGTCGGGCTGCGGACCTTGCCGGCATGGCCCAGCGCGCGCAGCACGGCGCGCGACAGCGTGGTCTTGCCCGCGCCGAGATCGCCCGAGAGCTGGACGTGCACGGTCTGCGGCGGCAAACCGCGCACCGCGCCGGCCAGCGCCGCGCCGAGGCGGTCGGTGGCCGCTTCGTCGGGCAGGATCACGGTGCGTTCTTCGAGCAGGGGCATTGCGTACAATTCAGGGATGATCGACCGAGCAGCACAGGCGCCTGACGCCGTTCTCAGCGGGACGCCAGCGGCGCAGCACGCCACCGGCGCGGACCCGCATGCGCTGGTCGCGCAGATTCGCGCCTGGGGCGCGGCGCTCGGCTTCGACGACGTGCGCGTCGCCGATGTGGACCTGAGCCATGCCGAAGCGGGACTGCTGGCGTGGCTGGCGCAGGGCTGCCATGGCGACATGGATTATATGGCGAACCATGGCGTCAAGCGCGCGCGGCCGGCGGAACTGGTGCCCGGCACGGTGCGCGCGATCGTGGCGCGCATGCCTTATCTGCCCGCCTCCACGCATGACGAAGACGTCGGCAACGACGGCGATCGCGACGGCTGGCGCGAGCGCGAATTCGCGCGCCTGGCGCAGGTCGAGGCCGGCGGCACCGCAGCCACCGTCTCGCTGTACGCGCGGGGCCGCGACTATCACAAGGTCCTGCGCGCGCGCCTGCAGCAGCTGGCCGGCCGCATCGAGGCCGCGATCGGGCCGTTCGGCTATCGCGTGTTCACCGACTCGGCGCCGGTGATGGAGGTCGCGCTGGCCGGCCAGGGCGGCCTGGGCTGGCGCGGCAAGCATACGCTGCTGCTGGACCGCGACGGCGGCTCGATGTTCTTCCTCGGCGAGATCCTGGTCGATCTGCCGCTGCCGGCGGACCCGCCCGCCTCCGCGCACTGCGGCCAGTGCCGCCGCTGCATCGACATCTGTCCGACCCAGGCGATCGTCGGGCCGTACCGGCTCGATGCGCGCCGCTGCATCTCCTACCTCACCATCGAGCACAAGGGCGCGATTCCCGAAGCGTTGCGCGCGCCGATGGGCAACCGCGTCTACGGCTGCGACGACTGCCAGCTGGCCTGCCCGTGGAACAAGTTCGCGCACCGCTCGACGCTGCCCGACTTCGACGTGCGCAACGGCTTCGATGCGCCCGACATGGTCGAGCTGTTCGGCTGGAGCGAGGAAGAATTCAATCGGCGCCTGGAAGGCAGTCCGATCCGGCGCATCGGCCATGAACGCTGGCTGCGCAATCTGGCGGTGGGCCTGGGCAATGCGCTGCGCGGTGCAGCCGAGCCGGCGCAGGCGCAGCGCATCGGCGCTGCCTTGCAGGCGCGCGCCGACCATCCGTCCGAGCTGGTGCGCGAGCATGTGGCATGGGCGCTCGCACAGCGGCCATCGCCGCCACAGCGACCTCCGCAGCAGCGCCCTAGCTGACCAGCGACAGCCACAGCGGCGCCGTGAAGATCGCGGCCACCGTCATCACCGAAATTGCCGCGGCCACCATCGGCCCGTTGCCTCCCATGCGCACCGCGAGGATATACGCGCTCGATGCGGTCGGCATCGCGGCATAGAGCACCGCGATCTGCAGCTGCAGCGGCGACAGCGGCAGATGCCGGCCGATCACCCAGGCAAAGGCGGGCATCGCCAGCAGCTTGACCCCGGTCCACCACGCGACCGGCCCGACCGTGCCGACCGCGCCGCGCATCTGCAGACCGGCACCGACCGTCATCAGGCCCAGCGCGGTCGAGGCCGAACCGAGCCGGGCCAGCGTCATGCCAAGGACCTCGGGCGGATGCAGGCCGATCAGGTTGGTGACCAGGCCGCCCGCAGTGGCGAGGATCAGCGGATTGCGCGCCAGCTCGCGCCACAGCCGCGCCTCGCCGTGCCGGGCCAGCGCCCACACCGCGGCGACATTGCACATCGGCACCACGCAGCCGACGATCACCGCCATCATCGCCAGCCCTTCGCTGCCGCCCAGCCGCGCGGCCAGCGCCAGCGCGATATACGAGTTGAAGCGGAACGCGGTCTGCAGGCCCGAGGCAAAATCGATCGGATCCGGCCGCAGCACCCATTTGACGGTGTAGCCCGCGGCCATGCCGAACACCGTGGTCAGCACCGCCAGTCCGAGCATCGCCGAGGTGGTCGAGAAATCGAATACCGCGCTGTTGGTAGCCTGCAGCAGCAGCGCGGGGAACAGGACGAAATACACCAGGCGTTCCACGCCGGACCAGAAACCGCGATCGAACGCGGTATAGCGCACCAGCAGCCATCCGATCAGGATCAGGCTGAAATCGGGCACCATCAGCAGAGCAGGCGACATCGGCGTCTTGTTGTTGTGGGGACGCGGGGGCGCGTCGATGGATGTCAGGAAGGATGGCAGGAGCCCGTGCGGACGGCGTTCCGGAACCGGTCCGGTGTGCGCCCTAGGGCAGATACGGATTGGTATTGTTTCAGAAAACCCGGAAGATGGCACGCTCCGGATTTCCGTCGATCTCATTCAGCCTCCCTTTCCGTTCTCGATGTACC
>NZ_JABTYE010000025.1 GCF_013314895.1 Cupriavidus gilardii
GGGCGGAAGGCGATAGGCGGCTGCGCGTCTACCTGTATCACATCCCCGCGGTCAGCCAGGTGCCGCTTGGCCTGGACCTGATCGATCGGCTGTTGACCGCCTATCCGGGCATCGTGGCCGGCATCAAGGACAGCTCGGGCGACCTCGCCAACACGCGCGCGATGATCGAGCGCTTCGGCGCGCGCGGCTTCGATGTGTTCGCCGGTACCGAGGCCATCCTGCTGGAGACCATGCGCGCGGGTGGGGCGGGCTGCATCACCGCCACCGGCAATGTCAATCCCGCGCCGATTGTCGACCTGTATGCCAACTGGCAGGCGCCGGACGCCGATGCGCGGCAGGCCGCGCTGAACCGCACGCGTGCGGCGTTCCAGCAGTTCCCGATGATCGCCGCGATGAAGGAGGCGATCGCGGTGCAGAGCGCCGACGGCGGCTGGCGCACGGTGCGGCCGCCGCTGACCGAACTGCAGGAGGCGCAGCGCGCGATGCTGGCGCAGGCGCTCGATGCGCTGGGCTTCGCGATGCCGGGCGCCGACCGGCTCGCGGCCTGATCGAATCGCAAGCCAGCAGGACCATCGCAACAAGCATCCCCAACACCAACAACGACACCCCAGGAGACAGCCATGATGTTTGCCACCCAGCCATGCCGTCGGTTTGCCGGCCTTCGCCTCGCCTTGTGCGCCGGCGCGGCCGGACTCGCGATGACCGCGATCACGGCCATGCCGGCGGCGGCCGCCACCGAGGCCTTTCCCAGCAAGCCGATTCGCGTGGTCGTCGGCTTTGCTCCCGGCGGCGGCGCCGACATCGTCGCGCGCCAGCTCGGCGCGCAGCTGTCCAAGCAGATGGGGCAATCGATCGTGGTCGAGAACCGGCCCGGCGCGACCGGCACCATCGCGGCGTCGAACGTCGCGCAGTCGCCGGCCGACGGCTATTCGATGATGCTGGCCTCGCAGTCGACCATGGTGATCGCGCCGAGCATGTACGCGAAGCTGCCGTTCGATCCGCTGAAGGACTTCATGCCGGTCACGCAGGTGGTGTCGATGCCGCTGGTGATGGTGGTCAATCCGTCGGTGCCCGCCACCACGGTGAAGGAGGTCGCCGATCTGGTGCGCGCCGGCAAGCTGACCAGCTACGCGTCGTCCGGCCCCGGCGGCCCGCAGCATATCGCCGGCGAGCTGTTCAACACGATGAGCGGCATCAAGCTGACGCACGTGCCGTACAAGGGCGAGTCCGCCGCGCTGACCGACGTGATCGCCGGCAACGTGCCGGTGATGTTCGCCAACGTACCGGTGGCCGCGCCGTTCATCCAGTCCGGCAAGCTGAAGGCGATCGCGGTGTCGAGCCTGGCGCGCGCGCCGAGCCTGCCGCAGGTGCCGACGGTCGCCGAGGCCGGTCTGAAGGACTTCGAGGTGCTGACCTGGTATGGCCTGTTCCTGCCCGCCAGCACGCCGCGCCCGATCGCCGCGCGAATCAGCGACGAGGTGGCCAGGGCGCTGAAGGAGCCGGCGCTGCGCGCCAAATTCGTCGAGCAGGGGCTGAATATCCTGGGCACCAATCCCGAGCAGTTCGGCAAGTTCATGACCGGCGAAGTGCCCAGATGGGCGGCGGTGGTGAAGGCGTCGAATATCCGGCCGGAATAAGGCCGCTTGCCGTCCCCCCATCCGATCCCGATCCCGATCTCGTTCTCGTCCACAAAACACGGAAACAAGCGCCGTATGGAAGCTGGCCACACGATTCGCCAAGACAAGACCCTGCTGGGCCCCTGCATCCGCCTGCATCCCGCCGACAATGTCCTGGTCGCGCGCATGGATGTCGGCATCGGTGCGCAGGTGCCGGGCCAGACCTGGACCACGCGCAGCCAGGTGCCGGCCGGTCACAAGATCGCCGCGCGGGCGATCCGCGCCGGCGAGCCGATCGTCAAGTACAACGTCTGCATCGGCTTCGCGGCGACCGACATCGCGCCCGGCAGCTACGTGCATTCGCACAACGTGAGCTTCCAGGAGTACGAGCGCGACTACGCCTACGGCCGCGACTATGTGCCGGTCGAGCGCGTGCCCGCTTCGCGTCAGGCCATGTTCGACGGCATCGTGCGGCCCGATGGGCGCGTCGCCACGCGCAACTATGTCGGCATCCTGTCGACGGTCAATTGTTCGGCCACCGTGGTGCGCAAGATCGCGCAGTGGTTCACGCCCGAGCGGCTGGCCGACTATCCCAATGTCGATGGCGTGGTCGCCTTCAGCCATTCGCTCGGCTGCGGCATGGAGATGACCGGCGAACCGATGGACCTGCTGCGGCGGACCATGGCCGGCTACGCGCGCCATGCCAATCTCGGCGGCGCGCTGATCGTCGGGCTGGGCTGCGAGCGCAACCAGCTCAAGGGCCTGCTCGAGACGCAGTCGCTGCAGGACGGCCCCTTGCTGCGGACCTTCGTGATGCAGGACAGCGGCGGCACTCGCAAGACCATCGAGGCCGGCATCGCGGCCGTGCTGGCGCTGCTGCCCGAGGCCAACCGCGTCGAGCGCCGGCCGGTACCGGCCAGCCACCTGACGGTGGGCCTGCAGTGCGGCGGCTCGGACGGCTTCTCGTCGATCACCGCCAATCCGGCGCTGGGCGCGGCGGTGGACCTGCTGGTGCGCCACGGCGGCACCGCGATCCTGTCGGAGACGCCGGAGATCTATGGCGTCGAGCACACGCTGACGCGGCGGGCCGTCAGCCGCGCGGTCGGCGAGAAGCTGGTCGAGCGGATCCGCTGGTGGAAGGACGAGTATTCGGTCGGGCGGGACGTGCAGATCAACGGGCAGGTCAGCCCGGGCAACCAGATGGGCGGGCTGGCGAACATCTTCGAAAAGTCGCTGGGCTCGTCGATGAAGGGCGGCACCGGTCCGCTGATGGCGGTCTACCGCTATGCCGAGCCGGTGACCGAGCACGGCCTGGTCTTCATGGATACGCCCGGCTACGACCCGGTATCGGCGACCGGGCAGATCGCCGGCGGCGCCAACCTGATCGCGTTCACCACCGGGCGGGGCTCGATGTTCGGCGCCAAGCCGGTGCCCAGCGTCAAGCTGGCCACCAATTCGCCGATGTACCGCCGGCTGGAAGAAGACATGGACCTGAACTGCGGCACCATCCTCGACGGCGAGAAGACCATCGAGCAGGTCGGCGAGGAGATCTTCCAGCTGATGCTGCGCACCGCCTCGGGGCAGCGTTCGAAGAGTGAATTGCTGGGGCTGGGCGACAACGAGTTCGTGCCGTGGCACATCGGCATCATGAGCTGATGAGCTGATGAGCTGATGAGCTGATGCCGGGGCCGGGCCTCTAGCCGGCGTCCCGCGCTGCCAGCAGCGCGTCCACCATCTCGGCAAAGCCTTCGCCGCCAGGGGCCTCGGTCACATAGGCCGGCGGCACCGGCAGCAGCGGCAGGATCTCGCGCACATTGGCCACGCCGACCGACAGCGGGAAGTGGGCGAACATCGACGCATCGTTGGCCGAGTCGCCGATGAACACCCATTCGTCGCGCTGCGCGTCCAGATCGGCGCCGAGCAGTTCGGCCGCGCACAGGCGGCTGGTACTGAGCTTGTCGTGCTGGCCGAACCAGCCGTTGACATGGATCGAGCTGACGGTGGCCGTCATGCCGGCCTCGTGCATCAGCGCGACGATACGGTCCACCGCCGCGGGCGGCAGCGGCGCGACGTCCTCGGCGTGATCGATGGCCAGGTCGGCGGCGTGCCAGTGCTGGTCGGACGCCAGCGCGCAGCCGGGCACTTCCCGCAGGATCCTTTCGCCCAGCTCGTGGATGCGCCGCAGGTTGTGCGCGCGCGTTGGCGCGTCGTCGATAAAGCGCGTGACCAGGCGCCCGTCGCGCAGATGCGAGTAGAAGGCGCCGTTCTCGCCGATGATCGCGTCGACCGGCCACAGCCGCGTCAGGATCTCGGCCCAGGCGATGCAGCGGCCGGTGACGGGGATCACCTGCAGGCCGGCGTGCCGCAGGCGCTCGATCGCCAGATAGGTCTGCGCCGGCAGGCGGCCCGCGGTGGTCAGCGTGCCGTCGATATCGGTCAGCACGCCGCGCACGCGGCGCAGCGCCGCGGCGGGCAGCGAGGCGGGGAAGACCGGCAGGGCGGGGAGGGCGGGGGGGGTTTGCGGGGTCGACATGGCGGCGCATTGTACCTCGCGGTCACGGTGGCCTAAGCTAAGTCACGGCGCTGTCATCTTGCTTGCCACCGGCCCGAATCGACCGCGAGCCGGCCTGGACATTGGTAGAAACGCTCGGTTTCTCGGCGCGCGTGAGCGGAGTAACATCCGCTTGTCACAAAAAATGCATACATTCAGCCGGTTTCCGACTGGGTGACGCAATAAAGAGGAGAGCCGTCGATGACCATCCGCCGCAGTATCACCGTCAAGCTGGCCGCCGCGGCCGCCGCCGTGGCCGCGCTGAGCGCCACCGGCGCCGCGCACGCCGCCGTCGAAGTCCAATGGTGGCATGCGATGCAGGGCGCGCTGAACGACAAGGTCAATGAGGTCGCCAACAAGTTCAATGCCAGCCAGACCGAGTACAAGGTCGTGCCGGTCAACAAGGGCAACTACGACGAGACCCTGGCGGCGGGCATTGCCGCCTTCCGCGCCGGCAGCGCCCCGGCGATCCTGCAGGTGTTCGAGGTCGGCACCGCCACCATGATGAGCGCCAAGGGCGCGATCAAGCCGGTCTCGACCGTGATGAAGGAAGCCGGCGAGAAGTTCGACCAGAAGGTCTATATCCCGGCGGTGGCGGGCTACTACACGTCCGCCAAAGGCGAGATGCTGTCGTTCCCGTTCAACAGCTCGACCACGGTCTTCTACTACAACAAGGACGCCTTCAAGAAGGCCGGCCTCGATCCCGAGAAACCGCCCAGGACCTGGCCCGAGGTGATGCAGTACTCGGCCAAGATCAAGGCCTCGGGCGGCAACTGCGCCTACACCACCGACTGGCAGGGCTGGGTCCACCTCGAGAGCTTCTCGGCCTGGCACAACACGCTGTACGCCACCAAGAACAACGGCTTCGGCGGCACCGATACGCGTCTGGTGTTCAACAGCCCGCTGCACGTCAAGCACATCGGCAATCTGCAGGACATGGTCAAGAAGGGCTACTTCAGCTACGGCGGCCGCAAGG
Organism: Cupriavidus gilardii; assembly: GCF_013314895.1. Taxonomy (GTDB): domain Bacteria; phylum Pseudomonadota; class Gammaproteobacteria; order Burkholderiales; family Burkholderiaceae; genus Cupriavidus; species Cupriavidus gilardii_C. Next base: position 5,144 of record NZ_JABTYE010000025.1, read on the forward strand.
CGGAGTCGGGCGCGAAGTTCTTCAATGGCGAGTGCGCGATGTTCACCGGCTCGTCGGCGACGCTTGCCAACGTGCGCAAGAACGCCAAGTTCGCCTTTGGCGTGTCGCAACTGCCGTACTACCCGGATGTCGAGGGCGCTCCGCAGAACACCATCATCGGCGGCGCCTCGCTGTGGGTGATGGCCGGCCGCAAGCCCGAGGAATACAAGGGCGTGGCGAAGTTCTTCAGCTTCCTGTCGCGCCCCGAGGTGCAGGCCGACTGGCATCAGGCCACCGGCTATCTGCCGGTCACGACGGCGGCCTATGAGCTGACCAAAAAGTCCGGCTTCTACGAGAAGAATCCGGGCGCCGACGTGTCGGTGCAGCAGATGGTCGTCAAGACCACCGACAAGTCGCGTGGCGTGCGGCTGGGCAACATGGTCCAGGTGCGCACCGTGGTCGACGAGGAACTCGAGGCGGTCTGGGCCGGCAAGAAGGAGCCCAAGGAAGCGCTCGATACCGCGGTCAAGCGCGGCAACGAGCTGCTCGAGCGCTTCCAGCGCACCGCCAAGGAGTAAGCGGCAACCAGCGATCGGCGCCGCGGTTCGCGCGCCGGTCGGCCGCCTGCGATTCTGTCGCGCACCTGCCGCCGTCCTCGTGCGGCGGCAGGTCCGATTCCTCCGGGGCGCCGCGACGGCGCTCCTTTGCATTCGCCACGCATGGAAAAACGCGTCGTCTTCCGTTCGCCCTGGCTGCCGTATCTGCTGGTCTTGCCGCAGATCGCCATCACGCTGATCTTCTTCTTCTGGCCTGCGGGCCAGGCGCTGTACCAGTCGGTGCTGCAGCAGGATGCGTTCGGCATCAGCCTCGAATACGTCGGCGCGGCCAACTTTATGACGCTGTGGAACGACCCGAACTACCTCGAGTCGTTCCGCGTGACCGCGATCTTCGCGTTTGGCGTGGCGCTGCTGGGCATGTCGTTCGCGCTGCTGCTGGCGTATTTCGCCGATCGCGCGCTGCGCGGCGCGGTCGCCTACAAGACCCTGCTGATCTGGCCGTACGCGGTGGCGCCGGCGGTCGCGGGCGTGCTGTGGATGTTCCTGTTCAACCCGACGCTGGGCATCGTCTCGTACATGCTGCGCAAGGGGGGAGTGGACTGGAACTTCCTGCTCAACGGCGACCAGGCCATGCTGCTGGTGATCATCGCCGCGGCGTGGAAGCAGGTCAGCTACAACTTCCTGTTCTTCCTGGCCGGGCTGCAGAGCATTCCGCGCTCGCTGATCGAGGCCGCCGCGATCGACGGCGCCGGGCCGTGGCGCCGCTTCTGGTCGATCGTGTTCCCGCTGCTGTCGCCGACCACCTTTTTCCTGATGGTGATCAACGTGGTGTACGCGTTCTTCGACACCTTCGCCATCATCGACGCGGTCACCCATGGCGGGCCGTTCAATTCGACCAACACGCTGGTCTACAAGGTCTATCACGACGGCTTCCGCGGCATGGACATCGGCGGCTCGGCGGCGCAGTCGGTGATTCTGATGGCGATCGTGATCGCGCTGACGGTGGTGCAGTTCCGCTACGTCGAGCGGCGCGTCCAGTATTGAGCGGCAACCGATGAATACTGCATCGAAGACCGCAACGAAGACCGCAATGAAGACCGCTATGAGGACCGCAACGCAGACGGCAGACAGGTATCCCACATGGTAGAGCGGCGTCCCTTCCTCGATTTCCTGACCCACGTGGTGCTGATCGTCGGCATCCTGATCGTGGCCTTCCCGGTCTATGTGACCTTCGTCGCCTCGACGCTGACCGCCGAGGAGGTGCTGGACGCGCCGATGACGCTGATGCCGGGCCCGCATCTGCTGGAGAACTACCGCACCGTGCTGTTCGAGGGCGTCGGCGTGGCGGCGGCCCCAGTGTCCACCATGCTGATGAACAGCATGATCATGGCGCTGGGCATCTCGCTGGGCAAGATCGCGATCTCGATCATCTCGGCCTTCGCGGTGGTGTACTTCAAGTTCCCGCTGCGCAAGACCTTCTTCTGGATGATCTTCATCACGCTGATGCTGCCGGTGGAGGTGCGCATCCTGCCGACCTACGAGGTGGTGTCGGACCTGGGCATGCTCGACAGCTATGTCGGCCTGACGGTGCCGCTGATCGCCTCGGCCACCGCGACCTTCCTGTTCCGCCAGTTCTTCCTGACGGTGCCGGACGAACTGGCCGAGGCCGCGCGCATCGACGGGGCGGGGCCGATGCGCTTCTTCCTCGACGTGCTGCTGCCGCTGTCCAAGACCAGCATCGCGGCGCTGTTCGTGATCCAGTTCATCTACGGCTGGAACCAGTACCTGTGGCCGCTGCTGATCACCACGCAGAAGTCGATGATCCCGGTAGTGGTCGGCGTCACGCAGATGATCTCGCGCTCGGGCGATGCCGCCACCGACTGGAACCTGGTGATGGCGACCGTGATGCTGGCGATGATCCCGCCGGCGGTGGTGGTGATCCTGATGCAGAAGTGGTTTGTGAAGGGATTGGTGGAGACCGAGAAGTAACGACGGTTTTCTCCCCCTCTCTCCAACCCCTCTCCCCAACTCCTCTCCCGCAATGCGGGAGAGGAGAGCAAGACAACGCAGCCAATCGGCCGAATCGATCGATATCGAACAACAGAAACACATGGCAAAACTGTCGCTCCGAAACGTTCAGAAGACCTACGCCGGCAATGTCGCCGCCGTGCATGGCATCGACATGGAAGTCGACGATGGCGAGTTCGTCGTGATCGTCGGGCCGTCGGGCTGCGGCAAGTCGACGCTGCTGCGGATGGTCGCGGGGCTGGAGACCATCACCGGCGGCGAAGTCCATATCGGCGGCCGCGTGGTCAATCAGCTGGAGCCGGCCGAGCGCGATATCGCGATGGTGTTCCAGAACTACGCGCTCTATCCGCACATGACCGTCTACGACAACATGGCGTACGGTCTCAAGATCCGCGGGATGCCCAAGGCCGAGATCGAACAGCGCGTGCGCCATGCGGCCGGCATCCTCGAACTGGCGCCGCTGCTCGAGCGCAAGCCGCGCCAGCTGTCGGGCGGCCAGCGCCAGCGGGTGGCGATGGGGCGCGCGATCGTGCGCGAGCCGGCGGTGTTCCTGTTCGATGAGCCGCTGTCGAACCTCGACGCCAAGCTGCGCGTGCAGATGCGGCTGGAACTGAAGGAGCTGCATCGGCGCCTGCGCACCACCAGCCTGTATGTCACGCACGATCAGGTCGAGGCGATGACGCTGGCCGACCGGATGATGGTGCTCAACGGCGGGCGCGTGGAGCAGATCGGCACGCCGCTCGAGGTCTATGCGCGGCCGGCCAGCATCTTCGTCGCCGGCTTTATCGGCTCGCCGCCGATGAACCTGATTCCGGTAGTGCGCAACGAAGCGGGGCAGGGCACGGCGCCTTCCGGTGTGCCATCAGACGCGCCGATGCGCGTGCTGGGCCCGGACGGCCAGCCGTCCGACGCGACGCTCGGCCATCTGCCGATGGGCCTGCATCTGCCGCAGCGGGCGCTGCTGGGTTTGCGGCCCGAACATCTGGAACCCTGCGCCGCTCAGGAAGCCATCGCCCAGATCGACGTGCGCGTGGTCGAGGCGCTGGGGGCGGACTCGTTCGCCTACGGCACGCTCGGCGGCCAGCAGGTGGTGGTCCGGCTGGACAGCCATATGCCCGTGCGGGCCGGCGAGAAGCTGCCGGTGACGGCATCGAGCGACCATCTGCACTTCTTCGACCACGCCAGCGGCAAGCGGATCGAGGCCTGAGATGGCAGCCGACCGCCAGTCCGCCGATGCAAGGACCGCCGAGGCCACGCTGCCGCCCTGGCCCTATCCGCGCACGATCGCCCATCGCGGCGCCGGCAAGCTGGCGCCGGAGAACACGCTGGCGGCCTTCCGCCACGGCGCATCGTTCGGCTATCGGATGTTCGAATTCGACGTCAAGCTGTCGGCCGACGGCAAGCCGGTGCTGCTGCACGACGCCACGCTGGAGCGCACCACCAGCGGCCGCGGCCGCGCCGATGCGCTGACGCTGGGCGAACTGGCGCAGCTCGACGCCGGCAGCTGGCACAGCCCGACGTACGCCGGCGAACCGATTCCGACGCTGGCGGCGATCGCGGCCTACACGCGCGCCAACGGCCTGCACGTCAATATCGAGATCAAGCCGGTGCCCGGCACCGAGGCCCGCACCGGCGCCGCGGTGGCGCTCGACGCGCTGGCGCTGTGGGCCGGCGCCGCCGTGCCGCCGCTGCTGTCGTCGTTCTCGGAGGCGGCGCTCGAGGCCGCGCGCCGGGTCGCGCCCGACCTGCCGCGCGCGCTGCTGCTCGACACGCTGCCGGCCGACTGGCTGGACCGGCTGGCACGGCTGGGCTGCGTTGCGCTGGACGCCAACCATCGAGAGCTGGATCGAAATGTGATTGAAGCTGCGCACCAGGCCGGATATCGGGTCGCCTGCTATACCGTCAACGATCCGGACCGTGCCGCGGCGCTGCTGGAATGGGGCGTCGACGCGGTGATTACCGACGCGGTCGACCGGATCGCGCCGTGCGAGGGAATATCGGCTGGTTAAAGACGACGGAATGAAAGCCGTCTGAAAGAAATCGACGGCATTTCGCAACAGCCATTCCCCAAAGTGCACGGGGTTATGGGCGGGGAAAACCGGCAAGGCGTGCAATACCGCGGGAAACCGTTGGATCGGTGTTGCACTACAGGAAAAGAGCGATGGACGTTTGCGCAAACGTGCTATTCTTACGCGCAGTGAAGACTTAAGGTCCTTCCCCGCACAACTTGCCCTTCCGGGCTTCTGCGCGCCGGCACCCCAGTGGTGCCGTTTGCTTAGGGGCCTTCAAGAGTTGTTTGCAATCCGCTAACCGGTCAAGCCGTGTCGCGGAAGGTTGATAAACCCGCTTAACTTCGGCATACCCGAAGAATAGTGAGCGCCCCATGATGCAGCAGTATCAGAGCAATTCGTACCTCTTCGGCGGCAACGCGCCGTACGTGGAAGAGCTGTACGAAGCCTACCTCCAGAATCCCGCCTCGGTCCCCGACAACTGGCGCGCGTACTTCGACGCGATGCAGAACGTGCCGGCCGCGAACGGCACCGCCTCCCGAGATATTCCCCACGCCCCGATCGTCGCCTCGTTTGCCGAGCGCGCCAAGCAGGGCCCGATCCGCACCATCGTCGCCTCGGCCGATGCCGACATGGGCCGCAAGCGCGTCGCCGCGACCCAACTGATCGCCGCCTACCGCAATATCGGTTCGCACTGGGCCGACCTCGATCCGCTCAAGCGCCAGGAGCGTCCGCCCCTGCCGGATCTGGATCCCGCCTTCTACGGCTTCTCCGAGGCCGACCTCGACATCGTCTTCAATGCCAGCAACACGTATTTCGGCAAGGAGACGATGAGTCTGCGCGAACTGCTGCAGAACCTGCGCGAGACGTATTGCAGCAGCATTGGCGCCGAATTCATGTACATCAGCGACCAGGCGCAGAAGCGCTGGTGGCAGGAGCGCCTCGAATCGACGCGCGCCCGTCCGGTGTTCACGGCCGAGAAGAAGAAGCACATCCTCGAGCGCCTGACTGCCGCCGAAGGCCTGGAGCGCTTCCTGCATACCAAGTACGTCGGTCAGAAGCGCTTCTCGCTCGAAGGCGGCGAGAGCTTCATCGCCGCGATGGACGAGCTGATCCAGCGCGCCGGCAAGCAGGGCGTGCAGGAAATCGTCATCGGCATGGCCCACCGCGGCCGCCTGAACGTGCTGGTCAACACCCTGGGCAAGATGCCCGCGGACCTGTTCGCCGAATTCGAAGGCAAGCACGTCGACGATCTGCCGGCAGGCGACGTCAAGTACCACAAGGGCTTCTCCAGCGATGTGTCGACGGAAGGCGGCCCGGTCCACCTGTCGCTCGCGTTCAACCCGTCGCACCTGGAAATCGTCAACCCGGTGGTCGAGGGCTCGGCCAAGGCGCGCCAGGAGCGCCGCGGCGAAGCCGGCCATCGCGAAGTGCTGCCGGTGCAGGTGCACGGCGACGCGGCCTTCGCCGGCCAGGGCGTCGTGATGGAAACGCTGAACCTGGCCCAGACCCGCGGCTACGGTACCGGCGGCACGATGCACATCGTGATCAACAACCAGATCGGCTTCACCACCTCGGACCCGCGCGACGCGCGTTCGACGCTGTACTGTACCGACGTGGTCAAGATGATCGAAGCGCCGGTGCTGCACGTCAACGGCGACGATCCCGAAGCGGTCGTGTTCGCGATGCAGCTGGCGGTGGACTACCGCATGGAGTTCAAGAAGGATGTCGTGGTCGACATCATCTGCTTCCGCAAGCTAGGTCACAACGAGCAGGACACCCCGGCGGTCACGCAGCCGCTGATGTACAAGAAGATCTCGCAGCATCCGGGCACCCGCAAGGTCTACGCCGACAAGCTGGCCACGCAGAACGTGGTGCCGGCCGAGTTCGGCGACGAGCTGGTCAAGGCCTACCGCGCCGCGATGGACGCGGGCAAGCACACGGTCGATCCGGTGCTGTCGAACTTCAAGAACAAGTTCGCGGTCGACTGGATGCCGTTCCTGAACCGCAAGTGGACCGACGCCGCCGACACCGCCGTGCCGGTGACCGAACTGAAGCGCCTGGCCGAGCGGATCACCACGATCCCCGAACAGTTCAAGCTGCATCCGCTGGTCGAGAAGGTGATCAAGGACCGCGCCAACATGGGCCGCGGCGATCAGCCGCTGGATTGGGGCATGGGCGAGCACCTGGCCTTCGCCTCGCTGGTGGCATCGGGCTATCCGGTCCGCATCACCGGCCAGGACGCCGGCCGCGGCACCTTCACGCACCGCCACGCGGTGCTGCATGACCAGAACCGCGAACGCTGGGATGCCGGTACGTACGTGCCGCTGCAGAACGTCTCCGAAGGCCAGGCCCCGTTCACCGTGATCGACTCGGTGCTGTCCGAGGAAGCGGTGCTGGGCTTCGAATACGGCTACTCGACCGCCGAGCCGAACGCGCTGGTGATCTGGGAAGCCCAGTTCGGCGACTTCGTCAATGGCGCGCAGGTCGTGATCGACCAGTTCATCTCGTCGGGCGAAGTCAAGTGGGGCCGCGCCTCGGGCCTGACGCTGATGCTGCCGCACGGCTACGAAGGCCAGGGTCCGGAACACAGCTCGGCGCGCATCGAGCGTTTCCTGCAGCTGTGCGCGGACCACAATATGCAGGTCTGCCAGCCGACCACGCCGGCGCAGATCTTCCACCTGCTGCGCCGTCAGATGATCCGGCTGTTCCGCAAGCCGCTGGTCATCATGACGCCGAAGTCGCTGCTGCGTAACAAGGACGCGGTGTCGCCGCTGTCGGATCTGGCCAAGGGCCATTTCGAGACCGTGATCGGCGAACACGAGGAGCTGAACGCCAGCAAGGTCAAGCGCGTGATCATGTGCTCGGGCAAGGTCTATTACGACCTGGTCGCGACGCGCAAGGAGCGGGGCGCCAGCGATGTCGCCATCATCCGCCTCGAGCAGCTCTATCCGTTCCCGCACAAGGCGGTGGCCGCCGAACTGAAGAAGTATCCGAACGCCACCGAGATCGTGTGGTGCCAGGACGAGCCGCAGAACCAGGGCGCCTGGTTCTTCGTCCAGCACTACATCATGGAGAACATGACGGAAGGGCAGAAGCTGGGCTATGCCGGCCGTCCGGCGTCGGCTTCGCCGGCCGTGGGCTACTACGCCAAGCACAACGAGCAACAGAAGGCGCTGCTCGATGCGGCGTTCTCCAAGCTCAAGGGCTTCGTGCTGAGCAAGTAAGCGCCAGTGCGGGCAGGGCGCGCCGGTTGGCGGGCCCTGCCGCGCTGCGCTCGCCGCCGTGCTTGCACGTGCGCCCGCGCAATCCCCGATCGCATCGCATCGAACCGCATCGGACCGCGCCAGTCGCCTCCCTTAGTCACGACTGCGCCGGTTCGTCCCGAATACCGCTGCATACACGCATTTACCGAGGAAACTCACACCATGGCCATTGTTGACGTCAAGGTCCCGCAACTGTCCGAATCCGTCGCCGAGGCGACCCTGCTGAACTGGAAGAAGAAGCCCGGTGAAGCCGTCGCCCAGGACGAAATCCTGATCGAAATCGAGACCGACAAGGTCGTGCTCGAAGTGCCGGCACCCTCCGCAGGCGTGCTGTCGCAGATCGTCAAGAACGACGGCGACACCGTGACGGCCGATGAAGTCATCGCCAAGATCGATACCGAAGCCACCGCTGGCGCCGCCGCTCCCGCTGCCGCCGCGCCCGCCCCGGCCGCCGCACCGGCTGCCGCCGCTCCCGCCGCCGCCGGCGCCGTGGCGATGCCGGCGGCCGCGAAGCTGATGGCCGAGCAGGGTCTGTCGGCCGGCCAGGTTGCCGGCACCGGCAAGGATGGCCGCATCACCAAGGGCGACGTGCTCGCCGCCGGTTCGGCACCCGCGGCCAAGGCCGCGCCGGCTCCGGCCGCCAAGCCGGCCCTGCAGCAAGTGTCCGCCCCGGTCGACTTCGCCACACTGGGCGATCGTCCGGAAGAGCGCGTGCCGATGAGCCGCCTGCGCGCCCGTATCGCCGAGCGCCTGCTGCAATCGCAACAGACCAACGCCATCCTCACCACCTTCAACGAAGTGAACATGAAGCCGGTGATGGACCTGCGCAACAAGTACAAGGACCGCTTCGAGAAGGAACACGGCGTCAAGCTGGGCTTCATGTCGTTCTTCGTCAAGGCGGCCGTGCATGCGCTGAAGAAGTACCCGATCATCAACGCCTCGGTCGACGGCAACGACATCGTCTACCACGGCTACTTCGACATCGGCATCGCGGTCGGTTCGCCGCGTGGCCTGGTGGTGCCGATTCTGCGCAACGCCGACCAGATGAGCCTGGCCGACATCGAGAAGAAGATCGCCGAGTTCGGCGCCAAGGCCCGTGACGGCAAGCTGTCGCTGGACGAGCTGTCGGGCGGTACCTTCTCGATCTCGAACGGCGGTGTGTTCGGCTCGATGCTGTCGACCCCGATCATCAACCCGCCGCAGTCGGCGATCCTCGGCGTGCACGCGACCAAGGACCGCGCCGTGGTCGAAGACGGTCAGATCGTGATCCGTCCGATGAACTACCTGGCGATGTCCTACGACCACCGCATCATCGACGGCCGCGAAGCCGTGCTGGGCCTGGTGGCGATGAAGGAAGCGCTGGAAGATCCGGCCCGCCTGCTGCTGGACCTGTAATCGCAGCATCCGCCGCGGTCTCCCGATCGGGGACCGCGCGCCGCCCGGGCGCAGGCCCGGCGGCCAACCGAACGCAATACCATGCCGCGCGCCGGCCCCGACCTGAGTCGGGCAGGGCGCGCCGACGCAACGAGGAATTCCCATGAGCAAACAATTCGACGTGCTGGTGATCGGCGCGGGCCCCGGCGGCTATATCGCCGCGATCCGCGCGGGCCAGCTTGGCCTGAACGTCGCCTGCTGCGAAGGCAATCCGTATGACGATCCGAAGGGCGAAGCCCGCCTCGGCGGCACCTGCCTGAACGTCGGCTGCATCCCGTCGAAGGCGATGCTGGCCTCGTCCGAAGAAGTCGAGAACGTGCAGCACCACCTGGCCGACCATGGCATCACCGTGGGCGACGTCAAGGTCGATATCGCCAAGATGCTCAAGCGCAAGGACGATATCGTCGGCAAGATGACCAAGGGCATCGAGTTCCTGTTCCGCAAGAACAAGGTCACGCTGTTCAAGGGCTTCGGCAAGTTCGTCGGCAAGAATGCCGACGGCTTCCAGGTCGAGATCGCCGGCAAGGCCGGCACCGAGACCATCACCGCGAAGCAGGTGATCATCGCCACCGGTTCCAAGGCCCGCCATCTGCCCGGCATTCCGGTCGACAACAAGCTGGTCAACGATAACGAAGGCGCGCTGAAGTTCGCCGAAGTGCCGAAGAGGCTGGGCGTGATCGGCGCCGGCGTGATCGGCCTGGAGCTGGGCTCGGTGTGGCGCCGTCTCGGTGCCGACGTGACGGTGCTGGAGGCGCTGCCGTCGTTCCTGGGCGCCGCCGACGAAGGCGTCGCCAAGGAAGCGCAGAAGCTGCTGACCAAGCAGGGCCTGAAGTTCAGCCTGGGCGTCAAGGTCAATGAGGTGAAGACCGGCGACAACAACGTCACCGTCAGCTATACCGACAAGGACGGCAACGCGCAGACGCTGGAAGTCGATCGCCTGATCGTGTCGGTCGGCCGCGTGCCGAACACCGACAACCTGGGTCTGGACGCCGTCGGTCTGGGTACCGACGAGCGCGGCTTCATTCCGGTCGACGACCACTGCGCGACCTCGGTGCCGGGCCTGTGGGCGATCGGCGACGTGGTGCGCGGCCCGATGCTGGCGCACAAGGCCGAGGACGAAGGCGTGGCCGTGGCCGAGCGCATCGCCGGCCAGAAGCCGCACATCGACTACAACTGCATTCCGTGGGTGATCTACACCTACCCGGAAATCGCCTGGGTCGGCAAGACCGAGCAGCAGCTCAAGGCCGAGGGCCGCGAGTACAAGTCGGGCCAGTTCCCGTTCGTGGCCAACGGCCGCGCGCTGGGCATGGGCGCCTCGGACGGCTTCGTCAAGATGCTGGCCGATGCGAAGACCGACGAGATCCTGGGCGTGCACGTGGTCGCGGCCAATGCTTCGGACCTGATCGCCGAAGCCGTGGTGGCGATGGAGTTCAAGGCCGCCAGCGAGGATATCGGCCGCGTGTGCCATCCGCACCCGTCGATGTCCGAGGTGATGCGCGAAGCCGCGCTCGCGGTGGACAAGCGTCAGCTCAATATGTAAGGCGCAGGCACGGCTTGCGACGCGCAGCCGTGCTCCCTCTCCCGCTTGCGGGAGAGGGTTGGGGAGAGGGCAGGTGCGCTTGCAAGAGCGCTGCCGGTCGATCGGCCGCTGCTTTCTCTCTCCCCCGGCCCCTCTCCCGCAAGCGGGAGAGGGGAGTATCGCGGTGCCATCCCGCTCGCCTGGACCAGGCGCTGCCGCACACTTTCCTTCCCCCGATGAACGTCACCGAGTACTACCACCACGAACTGCAGCAGCGCGGCTATCGGTCCGACGAGGCGCAGTTGCGCGCGGTGGCGCGGCTGCAGCAGTGCTACGACGAATGGGTCGCCTACAAGCAGCGGCGCAACAATGCGCTGAAGAAGCTGCTGATCCGGCCGGAGGTGCCCAGGGGCGTCTATCTGTGGGGCGGGGTCGGGCGCGGCAAGTCCTTTCTGATGGACAGCTTCTACCACTGCGTGCCGGTGGTCAGGAAGACCCGTCTGCATTTCCACGAGTTCATGCGCGAGGTGCATCGCCAGCTCGAGGAACTGCGCGGCCGGCCCGATCCGCTGGACGAGCTGGCCAAACGGATCGCCCGCAAGTACCGGCTGATCTGTTTCGATGAATTCCATGTCAGCGATGTCGCCGACGCGATGATCCTGCATCGCCTGCTCGAGCAGATGTTCGAGAACGGCGTGCAGTTCGTGATGACGTCGAACTACCGCCCGGATCTGCTGTATCCGGACGGGCTGCATCGCGACCGCATCCTGCCCGCGATCGCGCTGCTCGAGCGCAAGCTCGACGTGCTGAACGTCGATGCCGGCATCGATTACCGCAAGCGCACGCTGGAGCAGGTGCAGGCCTACTACACGCCGCTGGACGCCAAGGCCAGCGCGGCGCTGCGGGATGCCTTTGCCGCGCTGGCCGGCATCGCCGACGAATCGCCGATCCTGCATATCGAGAAGCGCGAACTGCATGCGCTGCGCAAGGCCAACGGCGTGGTCTGGTTCGACTTCGCCACGCTGTGCGGCGGCCCCCGTTCGCAGAACGACTATCTGGAGCTCGCCGAGCGCTTCCACACCGTGATCCTGTCGGACGTGCCGAAGATGACGCCGCGGATGTCGTCGGAAGCGCGCCGCTTCACCTGGCTGGTCGACGTGTTCTACGACCACAAGGTCAAGCTGCTGATGTCGGCCGAGGTGCCGCCCGACGAACTCTATGTCGAAGGCCAGATGGCCAACGAATTCCATCGCACGGTCTCGCGCATCATCGAGATGCAATCGCGCGAATATCTGGAAGCGCCGCGGCGCACCGGCGCCACCGAGCTGGCCTGAGCGTCCCGAGCCGCCTGGACGGCGGCGCGCCGCATGGCGGTGCAGGGCGTACCGATTGCGTGCGTCTTGACCGGGATCAATTCGCCGCGCCGGCGCGGTCCCTAGAATCGATCGGACATCCAGGAATACGATGCCGATCGCCTTCGCCCCTTCCTCTCCCGCCGACCCTTGCGCGCCCGCGCGGCACACCACCGCCACCGCCACCGCCACCGTAGCGGAGGCTGCCGTCTGCTTCCATTGCGCTCTGCCGGCGTCGGCCACGGAGACGCTGCGCGCGGCGGTCGGCGGCGTGGAGCGCCGCTTCTGCTGCGCCGGCTGCCTGGCGCTGGCGCAGGCGCTGGATCGGGCGGGCTTTGCCCATCTCTATGCCGGCGAATTCCGCTTCGGCCGGCCGCTCGACGACGCGGCACGCGCGCGGCTCGAGCCGGTCTGGCAGGCCTACGACACCGAGGAACTGCGCGCGCGCTTCGTGCGCCGGCTGGACGGCGCGAGGGCGCAAGGGCCCGAGGAACGATCCGAGGAGCGCTTCGAAATCACGCTGGCCCCCGAGAACATCCGCTGCGCCGCCTGTACCTGGCTGATCGAGCAGAAGCTGGCGCAGCTGCCGGGGGTCGAATCCGCGGTCGCCAATCTGGCCACGCGCCGCGTGCTGGTGCGCTGGCGCGGCAACGCGTTGACCGTCGCCGGCCTGCTGGGCGCGCTTGCCGATATCGGCTACACCGCGTGGCCGTTCGAATTTTCCGCCGCGGACCGGCAGGACAGCGTGGCGCGGCGCGGCCTGCTGATGCGGCTGGCGGTAGCCATGCTCGGCATGATGCAGGTGATGATGTACGCGTGGCCGGTCTACATGCACGAAGGTTCGATCGCCACCGCGCATCTGCGGCTGCTGCAATGGGCGAGCCTCGCGCTGACGCTGCCGGTGATCGTCTACAGCGCGGCACCGATCTTTGCGGGCGCGTGGCGCAGCCTGCGCCGGGGCCATGTCGGCATGGACGTGCCGGTCGCGCTGGGGCTGGCCGCGGCCTTCGGCGCCAGTCTGCTTGCCACCGTGCGCGGCACCGGCGAGGTCTACTACGACTCGGTCACCATGTTCGTCGCCTTGCTGCTGCTGGCGCGCTATCTCGAATTGCGCGTGCGGCAGGCCTCGCGCAGCGGTGCCGAGACGCTGGCGCGCCAGTTGCCGGCCACCTGCGAACGGCTGTTGCCCGACGGCACGCCCCGCCGCGTGCCTGTCGCGCGCCTGATGCCGGGCGACCGTGTGCGCGTGCGCGCCGGCGAGATCGTGCCGGCCGATGGCGAGATCCTGGAAGGCCGCAGCGATCTCGACGAATCGATGCTGAGCGGCGAGAGCCGGCCGGTGCCGCGCGGACCCGGGCAGCCGGTGCTGGCCGGCTGCTACAACGCCAGTAGTCCGCTGGTCATCGAAGTGCGCCAGGTCGGGGCCGGCACGCGTCTGGCGGAAATCGTCGCACTGCTGGAACGCGCGCTGGCCGACAAGCCGCGGCTTGCGGTGGTCGCCGACCGCGTGGCCGCGTGGTTCGTGGCGGCGCTGCTGGTCATTGCCGCAGCCGTGGGCCTGCTCTGGTGGTTGGTCGCGCCGGAGGGCGCGCTGATGGTCACCGTCGCGGTGCTGGTGGTCAGCTGCCCTTGCGCGCTGTCGCTGGCGACGCCTGCGGCGCTGGCGGCCGCCGGGGCGGCGCTGTCGCGGCGCGGCATGCTGCTGACGCGCGGCCATGCGCTCGAGACGCTGGCCGGGGTCACCGATGTCGTGCTCGACAAGACCGGCACGCTGACCGAAGGGCGATTTGCCGTTGCCAACGTGATCGCGCTCGGCGATCTGGCGCAGGCCGATTGCCTGACGCTGGCCGGCGCGCTGTGCCGCAGCGGCGAGCATCCGGTGGCGCGGGCGCTGGTGGCCGCAGCCGACCGCGCAGCGCAGCCGTCCGCCGCGGGCGGCGAGGGCATCGCCGGCATGGATGTCGCGCAACGACTGAGCGGCTTGCGCAATCGTCCGGGGCAGGGCGTGGAAGCGATGCTGGACGGCCGGCCGATCCGGGTGGGCCGGCGCGACTTCGTCGACACGCTGGCGCCGGCCGAGCGCGCCGTCGACGCCGCCGCCGCGCTCGAACTCTTGCGTGGCCATTTGCACGATGGCGCCTCGCCGGTGTGGTTGGGCGACGAGCGGGGTCCGCTGGCCGTGTTCGTGCTGTCCGATACCGAGCGTGCGCAGGCCGCCGATCTGCTGGCGCGTCTGCGCACGCTCGGCCTGCGTTGCCATCTGATATCGGGCGACAGCCAGCCGACGGTCCGCTGGTGGGCGCGGCATTTCGACATCGACGACGCGCAGGGGCGCGTCAGTCCCGAGGGCAAGCGCGACTACGTCGCCGCGCTGCAGCGCGACGGGGCGGTCGTGCTGGCGGTCGGCGATGGCATCAACGATGCGCCGGTGCTGGCACAGGCGCAGGTGTCGCTCGCTCTGGCGAGCGGCGCGCCGCTGGCGCAGGTCGGCGCCGATGCGGTGCTGACGCACGACGGCATCGCCGAGATCGCCGCCGCGCTGGCCATCGCCCGCCGTGCACGCGCGGTGATCCGGCAGAACCTCGGCTGGGCCTTTGCCTACAACCTGGTCGCGATTCCGCTGGCCGCGAGCGGCCACCTCACGGCGTGGATGGCGGGGCTCGGCATGTCGCTGTCGTCGCTGCTGGTGGTCGCCAATGCCTGGCGCTTGCTGCGCCTGCCGAAGGGGCGCTAGCGATGGAAACGCTGTGATGGAGACATTGTTCCTGCTGGTGCCGATGAGCCTCGCGCTGGCCGCGCTGATCGCCGGCGCATTGTGGTGGGCGCTGCGGGCCGGGCAATACGACGATCTCGAGCGGCCCGCACAGGCGATCCTGCTCGACAACGACCGTCCCGACGCCAACGCCAACGCCAACGCCAACGCACGCGCCGTGCCGCCGCCGCTTCGTGGCGAAACGCGCCACTGAGTTTCCGCGGGCGCCGTGCATCTGCATCGCCCTTGATCCGGATCAAGGGCGCATCGCCCGACCCCTTCTACATTGACGTCATCGATCGGTTTATCACGTCAATCTTGGGGGTCTGAATGGATGTCACCGCCGCCGGCCTGACCGGCACGGCCACGCCCGCGCATGCCGACACCTTCAACTATCACGTCGTGAGGCAATTCGCCATCATGACGGTGGTCTGGGGGATCGTCGGCATGGCAGTCGGGGTGCTGCTAGCCGCGCAGCTGATATGGCCTGAGCTCAATTTCGATACGCCGTGGCTGTCGTTCGGCCGCCTGCGTCCGCTGCATACCAATGCGGTGATCTTCGCCTTCGGCGGCAGCGCGCTGTTTGCCACCTCGTACTACGTGGTGCAGCGGACCTGCCAGGCGCGCCTGTTTGCCGCGCCGCTGGCGGCCTTCACCTTCTGGGGCTGGCAGATCGTGATCGTGGCCGCGGCCATCACGCTGCCGCTGGGCATCACCACGTCGAAGGAATACGCCGAGCTGGAATGGCCGATCGACCTGCTGATCGCGGCGGTATGGATCGCCTATGCGATCGTGTTCTTCGGCACCATCATCCGGCGCAAGACCCGCCATATCTACGTCGCCAACTGGTTCTTCGGCGCCTACATTCTGACGATCGCGATCCTGCATATCGTCAACAACATCGAGCTGCCGGCGTCGTTGTGGAAGTCGTATTCCGCGTACGCCGGCGTGCAGGATGCGATGGTGCAGTGGTGGTACGGCCATAACGCGGTCGGCTTCTTCCTGACCACCAGCTTCCTCGGCATGATGTACTACTTCATTCCGAAGCAGGCCGAGCGGCCGATCTATTCGTACCGGCTGTCGATCGTCCATTTCTGGGCGCTGAACTTCACCTACATGTGGGCCGGTCCCCACCATCTGCAATACACCGCGTTGCCCGACTGGGCGCAGTCGCTGGGCATGGTGTTCTCGCTGATCCTGCTGGCGCCGTCGTGGGGCGGCATGATCAACGGGATCATGACGATGTCGGGCGCCTGGCACAAGCTGCGTACCGATCCGATCCTGAAGTTCCTGGTGGTGGCGCTGTCCTTCTACGGCATGGCGACCTTCGAGGGCTCGATGATGTCGATCAAGACCGTCAACGCGCTGTCGCACTACACCGACTGGACCATCGGCCACGTGCATTCGGGCGCGCTGGGCTGGGTCGCGATGATCACGATCGGCTCGCTGTACTACCTGGTGCCGCGCCTGTTTGGACAGCAGAGGATGTATAGCGTGCGCGCGATCGAATGGCACTTCTGGATCGCGACCATCGGCGTGGTGCTCTATATCGCCTCGATGTGGATCGCCGGCGTGATGGAAGGACTGATGTGGCGCGCCACGCAGCCCGACGGCACGCTGACCTATGCCTTCGTCGAAGCGGTCAAGGCCAAGACCCCGTTCTACCTGATCCGTCTGCTGGGCGGCCTGTGCTTCCTCGCCGGCATGCTGGTGATGGCGTGGAACGTGGCGCGCACGATTGCAGGCCGCCGCGCCTTCGATGCGGTGATTCCGGCGGGCACTACCGTCGCGGCCGCCGCCGCGAGCGCCGCGACCGCCCCCGCCGCCTGAATGCCATCCGGATTCCATCATGTCCCAACAACGACGCTTCTTTTCGCACGAGACGCTGGAGAAGAACATCGGCTGGCTGATCGTCTGCA
The DNA here is from genome assembly GCF_013314895.1 of Cupriavidus gilardii. Lineage (GTDB taxonomy): Bacteria > Pseudomonadota > Gammaproteobacteria > Burkholderiales > Burkholderiaceae > Cupriavidus > Cupriavidus gilardii_C. Next base: position 21,959 of record NZ_JABTYE010000025.1, read on the forward strand.
CCATCGTGGTCGTCAGCATCGCCGGCTTCGTGCAGATCCTGCCGCTGTTCTTCCAGCATTCGACCACGCAGCCCGATCCGGGCATCGTCCCCTACTCGCCGCTGCGGCTGATGGGCCGCGACATCTATATCCGCGAGGGCTGCGTCGGCTGCCACTCGCAGCAGGTGCGCACGCTGCAGGCCGAGGTCGAGCGCTACGGGCCTTATTCGACCGCCGGCGAGTCGGTCTACGACCATCCGTTCCTGTGGGGCTCCAAGCGTACCGGTCCTGACCTGGCCCGCGTGGGCGGCCGCTACTCGGACGACTGGCAACGCATCCACCTGCGCAATCCGCGCGACGTCGTGCCGGAGTCGGTGATGCCTTCGTATCCGTGGCTGGCGAAGACCGCGCTGCCGACCGACGACATCCGCCAGCGCATGCGGACGCTGCGCGCGCTCGGCGTGCCCTACAGCGAGGCCGACATCGAGGCGGCGCCGGACGCGTTGAAGGGCAAGACCGAGGAGGATGCGCTGGTGGCCTATCTGCAGGGCCTTGGCACCAATCGCCGCACGCTGGCGCCGACCGCGGGGCAATGACCATGGCGACCTTGACCGCGTTTTCCACGCTGATCTTCCTCGTCGTCTTTATCGGCATCGTCTGCTGGGCGTGGTCCGGCGGGCGCCGCCATGCCAATCGGGAAGCCGCCTGGCTGCCGTTCGCATTGCCCGACGAGGCAGGCGGCGAGGTCCGCGAGGTCGGAGAAGAGGCTGGCAGAGAGGGCACTGGCGACAGCAGGGCGGTGCCGCGCGACGCCGCGCGGGCACACGCCATCGAGCAGGGACATTGACGTCATGAGCGACTTTATTTCGGATTTCTGGGGCTATTACATCGGTGCGATCGCGCTGGGCGGCATCGTCTGGTGCGTCTGGCTGCTGTTCTCGCAGACGCGCGTCGCCAAGGGCGCGGCCGCATCCGACGTGGCTCCGGCCGTCGATGCCGGCGCCCAGGCGCACGACACCGGCCACGTGTGGGACGACGATCTGCGCGAGCTGAACAACCCGCTGCCGCGCTGGTGGATGTGGATGTTCCTGCTGAGCTGCGTGTTCGCGCTCGGCTACCTGCTGCTGTATCCCGGCCTGGGCGCGTATCGCGGCATGCTCGGCTTCACCAGCCGGGGCGAGCTGGCAGAGCAGCGGCGGGCCGCGCTGCGCGGCCAGCAGGCGGTGTACGGCAAGTACATGGATCTGAAGATCGAACAGGTGGCGGCCGATCCCGAGGCGCGCGAGATCGGCCAGCGGCTGTTCCTGAACTACTGCGCGCAGTGCCATGGCTCGGACGCGCGCGGCAGCCGCGGCTTTCCCGATCTGACCGATCGCGACTGGCTCCACGGCGGCGATCCGGCCGTCATCATGCAGAGCATCGCCAAGGGCCGGCATGGCGTGATGCCGTCGTTCGCCGCTGTCATCGACGAGAAGGGGGCAGGCGATGTCGCGCAATACGTGCGTTCGCTGTCGGGCCTCGCCTTCAACCCGATTCGCGCGGCGCGCGGCGAGCCCGTCTTCAAGTCGACTTGCGTCGCCTGTCACGGCGGCACGGGGAAGGGCAATCAGGCACTCGGCGCGCCGAATCTGACCGACAAGGTATGGCTGCATGGCAGCAGCGAGGCTCAGATCGTCAAGGCGATCCTGCAGGGCCACGACAACCGGATGCCGGCGCACGAGGACATCCTGACGCCCGAGCGGATTCGCATGCTGACCGCCTACGTCTGGGGACTGTCTGCCGACAGCACCGCGATGCCGGCGGCGGGGCAGTGATGGACACCGCTTCCCGCAATCGGTTCGCGACCCGCCATCTGCGAGGACGGTCATGAACGCGCCCGGCATCGATCCGACCGAGGCCTCGCTGTACGAGGTCCGCCGCAAGATCTATCCGCGCGCGGTGACGGGCGCGTTCGCCCGCTGGCGCATTGCGATGCTGCTGGCGACGCAACTGGTGTTCTACGGCACGCCGTGGCTGCAGTGGAACGGCCGCCAGGCGGTGCTGTTCGACCTCGGCGCGCGCAAGTTCTATCTGTTCGGCCTGGTGCTGTGGCCGCAGGACGTGATCTATCTGGCCGTGCTGCTGGTGATCTCGGCGCTGTCGCTGTTCCTGTTCACCGCGATCGCGGGGCGGCTGTTCTGCGGCTATGCCTGCCCGCAAACGGTCTACACCGAGATCTTCCTGTGGATCGAGCGCAAGGTGGAGGGCGATCGCATCGCGCGCATTCGCCTCGACGGCGAGCGCTGGAGCCCGCGCAAGCTGCGCATCAAGGCCACCAAGCACCTGCTGTGGATCGCGCTCGCGCTGTGGACCGGCTTCACCTTCGTCGGCTACTTCTCGCCGATCGATGCGCTGGGCAGCACGGTGCTGAACCTGTCCACCGGGCCGTGGGAAACGTTCTGGATCGGCTTCTATGCGTTCGCCACCTGGGGCAACGCCGGCTTCATGCGCGAGCAGGTCTGCAAGTACATGTGCCCCTATGCGCGGTTCCAGAGCGTGATGATCGACAAGGACACCTATGTGGTGACCTACGACGCGCAGCGCGGCGAGCCGCGCGGCTCCCGTTCGCGCAAGGCCGATCCGAGGGCGATGGGCATCGGCGATTGCGTGGACTGCAGCATCTGCGTGCAGGTCTGCCCGACCGGCATCGATATCCGCGACGGCCTGCAGTACGAATGCATCGGCTGCGGGGCGTGCATCGATGCCTGCAATCAGGTCATGGACAAGATGCGCTATCCGCGCGGGCTGATCCGCTACACCTCCGAGAACGCGATGCGTCGTGCGCTGTCGGCCGCCACTGCGCGCCGCCGGATGATTCGCCCGCGCATCGTGCTGTATGCGGTGCTGTGGCTGGCGCTGGCCGGCGGCTTCGTCTGGTCGATGGCGGTGCGCACGCCGCTGAAGGTGGACATCCTGCGCGATCGGCAGGCGCTGGCGCGCGAGGTCGACGGGCGCTGGATCGAAAACGTCTACCGGCTGCAGTTGATCAACACGACAGAGCGCGAGATGGACGTCGCCATCGCCGCGCAGAGCCCGGACTTGCCGGGGCTGTCCGTCGAGTACGAAGACGGCGCCAGCCATCTCGCGCCAACCTCGAACCGGCTGCTGCCGCTGCGGCTGCGCGTGCCGCTGGAGCAGGCCGCGTCGGGCACCCATGTGGTCGATATCGTCGTCCATGGTGCCGTCGGCAGCGAGCCGGTGCAGGTGCGGCAGTCCACCCGCTTTATCGTTCCCGATCAACCGTAACCAGGCATCGACAACGAGGCATCGACATGTCCCAATGCAAACCGTGGTGGAAGGAACCGTGGCCGTGGCTGCTGATCAGTGGCCCCGCGATGGCGATGATGGGCTGCGCGGCGACGATCTGGGTCGCGATGCAGCACGCGGATCGGCCCATCGTCGATGGCGTGGTGCGTCAGGGGCTGGTAATCCGGCAGGCCGCGAAGGCAACGGCGGTGGTGCCGGCCGCGCGGGCCACGCACGCCGGCGCCAATCCGCAAGCGGCGGCACGGCCATGAAGGCGCGCTGGCTGATGTGGGTGCTGTGGCCCGCTTTCGTCGGCGCGGCGGTAGCGTTCGTGCTGGTGTTCTCGCTGATCGATCCGCGCGAGTTGCGGATCCTGGGGCAGCCGCTGGAACTGTCGCACGGTGCGGTCTATACGATCGGCTTCGCGGTCGCGTGGGCGGTGTGCGCGCTGTCCAGCGCGCTGACGCTGTGCATGCTGCCGGCCTCGATCCTGGCGCCGAGTTCGGCCCCGATGTCGGCGGCCGACGAACTGGAGTAGGGCGATGGACGACGCCACCGCCGTGCCGGCATCAGCAGGCCGTCCTGCCCAGCAGCTGGCGGATGCCGTCCATGTCGACCAGCTTCACATGGCGCTGGCGGATCTGGATCAGGCCCGCTTCGGCGAAGCGCGAGAACAGGCGGCTGACGGTCTCGAGCTTCAGGCCCAGATAGCTGCCGATTTCCTCGCGGCTCATCCGCAGCACGAACTCGGACGCCGAATAGCCGCGTGCCGCCAGGCGCTCGGACAGGCTGATCAGAAAGCCCGCCAGCCGCTCTTCGGCGCGCATCGAGCCCAGCGTGATCAGCATCATCTGATCCTGCGTGATTTCCTTGCTCATCAGCCGCATGAACTGGTGCTGCAGCGAAGGCAGCGAGGCCGACAGCGTCTGTATCTCGTCGTAGCGGACCACGCAGACCTCGGTGTCTTCCAGCGCGGTCGCGTCCGATGCATGCCGCATCTCGGTCAGGCCATCGAAGCCGACCACTTCGCCGGGCAGGTGAAAGCCGGTGATCTGCGCGCGGCCGTCCTCCATCGTCACGTGCGTCTTCAGCGTACCGAAACGGATCGCATAGACCGCGTCGAGCGGATCGCCAAGGCGATAGAGCGGTTCGCCCTTGCGCACGCGCACGCGTTCCTGCACCAGCGCGTCCATCTTTTCGACGTCCTGCGCCGACATGCCGATCGGCAGGCACAGCTGTCCCAGCGAGCAGGTGGAACAGCGGGTCGATTGGTCGTTCAGGGGAATGGCGTTCAGCAATTGGAATCCGCGCGAAGGGAAGGGGGTTGCCATCGACATCGCGATGGGCGCAAAGCGTGCGGGCATTCTACCGTGCACCCTCTGACCAGGGGAGCCTGAGATGGCGATCGGCGTACTGATCAGCGTGTTTCTGCTGGCACTGTTGGGCGGTGTCCACTGTGCGGCGATGTGCGGCGGCATCGCGCTGGTGCTCGAGGGCAGCGATGCGCGGCAGGCCGCGCCGGTGCCGCTGTACCGCAGACGCGCTGCGTGGGTCCGTGAACTGCTGGTCCTGCATGCCGGCCGCCTGAGTGCCTATGCCATGCTCGGTGCCTTGCTTGGCGCGGTGGGGACGGCCGCGTGGAAGGCGCAGTATCTGCCGCTGCAGCGCGCGCTGTTTGCAGCAGGCAGTGCGAGCCTGCTGCTCGCCGGCCTATGGACGCTCGGCGGCGCGCGGCTCGCGGGAAAGCTGCGGGGCGTCGAGGCGGCAGCCCGGCGGCTGGCGGCGACGTGGGCGCGCTGGGGCGGCAGGGTTCTCGTGCGGCAGGACACGGGCGCAGACCGACGGCTGCTGCGCCGCTATGCGGCCGGACTCGCGTGGGGATTGGTTCCCTGCGGCATGGTCTACGCCGCGCTCGCGCTGGCGCTGCTGGCCGGCAGCGCGCCGTCCGGCGCGCTGGTGATGCTGGCCTTCGGTCTCGGCACGCTGCCCAATCTGCTGATGCTGTCGAGCCTGTCGGCCGGCCTGCGCGTGCTGGCGCGGCGCCCGTGGGTTCGCCGCGGCATTGGCGCGGCGGTGGCCCTGTTCGGCGCGGCCGGTCTCGCGCGGGCCGCGATGCTGCCCGAAACGCTGGCCGCGCACGGCTTCTGCCTGACCCTTTGAGGGGCGCCTGCCGCCCCTCGTCCCACCCCGCGGTTGCAGGCCGGCGCGGGAATGCCATACAATCGCGGGAAGCCACGGCGACCGGGCCGCTTTCGCGCAGGTGTCGTGGTCGCCCGGTCGCGCTTGTTCCAGGCGTCTGTCAAGGCACTCATGGGTTTCCATACCCATCTCCCTCCCCGCACTGTCCGGCTAGAACATCCGGTGTCGACATCGGCCAAGAATACCGGCCAGCGGCGTGGCAGCGAGGGGCCCGACAGGCTGCACGCCAGGCCATGACCAAGTTGTCTCGCAATCCGGACAGTCGCGGCTGTCCGGGCGTGTCGGCCGCAACAGGGGAGACGGCGCGGCGCGCTGGTCCTTCCGCCGACCGAAATCGGGAGACGGGCGGACGATCTTCTGCCGGACCGGACCGGCAATCGATGCACCGATGAGAAGGCGCGCGGACCCGATGCGGCAAGCATCCCGGTCCGCTGCGCGATGAATGGCGGCAGGCGTCCCTGAAGCGGAACGCGCGCTGCTGAATCGACCAATCTCCAGCGCGTCCGGGTGTCACGGACGCAGATGCAAAGACAGGCCGCACACCACAACATGAATACCCAAGAGGCGAAAATCGTCCTCGAGACGGCGCTGATCTGCGCGCAGGAGCCGCTGCGCGTCGCCGATTTGCGCCGCTTGTTCGCCGACGACGTCGGCGCCGACACGATCCGCGTTCTGCTGGAAGAGTTGCGCAAGGACTGGGAGCCGCGCGGGGTCGAGCTGGTGGCGCTGGCGAGCGGCTGGCGCTTTCAGAGCCGTCCGGCGATGCGCGAATATCTGGACCGGCTCAATCCGGAAAAACCGCCGAAATACTCGCGTGCGGTGATGGAGACGCTGGCCATCATTGCCTATCGCCAGCCCGTCACGCGCGGCGATATCGAGGAAATCCGCGGGGTCACGGTCAGCACCGAAGTGATCAAGAAGCTGGAGGATCGCGGCTGGATCGAGGTGATCGGCCATCGCGACGTGCCCGGCAAGCCGGCGCTGTATGCGACCACCAAGACCTTCCTCGACGACCTCGGCCTGCGTACGCTGGACGAACTGCCGCCGCTGGAAGATCCACAGGCGCAGGTTCAGGAAGCGCTGCTGAAGCAGGGGGCGATCGACTTCGAAGAGGTCGCCACCGCGGCCGGCGTCGATGAGGAAGCCTTCGCGGCGGCACCGGAAGGTGTCGCGCATGCCGACGGCGTCGGTGCTGCTGCGGTCGCTGCTCCTGCGGTCGATGCGGCCGGCGTGGCGCCCGGGGCCGGCGTGGCGCCCGCGGATGCGGGTGCTGTCGACGAAACGAATGCGGTCGGCGTGACCGCCGACGCGGCCTCCGGCGACGCGCCGGTGCAGACCCACGATTCCGCCGAAGCCGCCGGATCCGCTGAACCTGCCGAGGCCGCTGAACCTGCGGAAGCTGCTGAACCTGCCGAAGCCGCCGAAGCCGCGGATATGCCCGCAGCGGCGGCCGCTGGCGATGCCACCGATGCTGACCACGCCGACGCTGCCGACGAGTCCGCCGACCAGGCCGACGCCGATGCGCCCCAACTGGATCCACGCGATGCCGACGAGCAAGGCGCGCGCGTTTCGAACTAACACCAGATGCAACAAGCGAGTGTGAATACTTTGTCCGACTCTATCGATCAAGACGTGCGCGACGCGGAGACGCCAGCCGAAGGCGCCGCGCCGCGCCGCAAGGGCCTGCGCCGCGGCCTGCGCAATCTGGTGGCCTCGCGCCGCCAGTCCGCGCAGGACCGCGACGCCAGCGAAGCCGTCGCCGGCGATGCCGGCGCGGCGGCGCAGCCCGAAGGCGGCGCCAGCGGCGCCACGGCGGCGCCCGCGCCAGGATCGCGAGGCGGACGCGGGCGGCGCGCCAAGCCGGCCGAGGGCGAGGCGCCGCGCGAGAATGCCGGCAAACGCCGCGGCCGCGGCAATGCCGGTCAGAATGCGGGCGCGAACGCCGGCCAGAACGGCGGGCAGAACGGCGGCCAGAACGGCGGCGCCCGGGCCGAGGGTGCACGGCCCGAAGGCGAAGCCGGCAACAACGGTCAACCGCGTCCGGCGGGCAAGCGCAAGGGCGGCAAGAACGCCGCACGTCCCGCCAAGGGCGCCGGCAAGTCCGCCGCGCCGACGGCCGACAAGGGCAGCGCCAGGCCGGCCGCGAAGGGCGACAAGAGCGCCGCGGCCGAGGATCTGTTCCGCTTTGTGATCTCGGGCCAGTACGACGCCGACGGCGGTGCCGCTGGCACGTCGCGCAAGGCCAAGCCGGTGCGCGAACTGTCCGCCGAGGACGATGCGCCGAAGCTGCACAAGGTGCTGGCCGAAGGCGGCCTCGGTTCGCGGCGCGAAATGGAAGAGTTGATTCTGCAGGGCCGGGTGTCCGTCAATGGCCTGCCTGCGCATATCGGGCAGCGCATCCTGCCGACCGACCAGGTCAGGGTCAACGGCAAGCTGATCCATCGCCGCGTGACCAGCAAGCCGCCGCGCGTGCTGCTGTATCACAAGCCGGCGGGGGAGATCGTCAGCCAGTCGGATCCGGAAGGCCGTCCGACCGTGTTCGACAGCCTGCCGCGCCTGAAGACCGCCAAATGGGTCGCCGTGGGCCGGCTGGACTTCAATACCGAGGGCCTGCTGATCTTCACCACGTCCGGCGATATCGCCAACCGCTTCATGCATCCGCGCTACGGCGTCGAGCGCGAATACGCGGTGCGCACGCTGGGCGAGCTGGCCGAGGCGGATCGCCAGCGCCTGCTGCATGGCATCCAGCTCGACGATGGTCAGGCCAACTTCCTGCGCATCGTCGACGGCGGCGGCGAAGGGGTCAACCACTGGTATCACGTGGCACTGACCGAGGGCCGCAACCGTGAAGTGCGCCGCATGTTCGAGGCGGTCGGTCTGACCGTGTCGCGGCTGATCCGTACCCGGTATGGCCAGTTCCTGCTGCCGCGCGGCCTCAAGCGAGGCCGCTGGCAGGAGCTCGAGCCCGAGGAGGTGCGTGCGCTGATGGCGGCGGTCGGGCTGAAGGCCCCGGCCAAGCAGGCCGGCGCCCCCAAGGGCGCGACCAAGGTCGGTGGCCGCAAGCAGCGCGAGCAGGCCGCGATCGAGGGCAAGCCGATGCCGACCGGCATGGACGGCCTGCCGCGCTTCAACAAGGAAGGCGGCCGAGGCGGCGCCAATCGCGGCCAGCCGGACCCGATGCAGACGTCGATGGGCTATATCACCTCGCCGACGTTGCTGACCTCGCACACCGGCAGGTTTGCGGCCGGCGTCAGCTTGCCGCCGCAGCCCGGCATGCGCGGCCCGGCCGGCGGTGGCCGCGCTGGCGGTGCGCGCGGGGGTGCCCGCGGCGCGCAGGGGCAGGGCGGCCAGGGCCAGGGGCGTCCGCAGCGACGCGGCGGCGAGCCCAACGGCAATGTGATTCCAAAGGCTGGCAAGCCCCCCGCGCCCCGGCGCGGGCGCCCTCGCGGCGGCAGCCGCTGAGGCAAGCGCGCGCCGGGCCGCGAGGCCGGACGGGGCGAAGGCTGGCACAAAGCGTGCCCCCTTCGCTCTGCTTTGCCTTTTGTGGCCCTAGCGCGTATAATGCGAGTCTATTCAAAAAGTCATCCTCCAAGGGGATGGGCGAATGATGGGCGTTCCGCCCATTTTTTTTTGGTTCGTCCGATCGTCCGAACACGCGGAAAATCGCGATGTGGGGCTCCGCCGGAGATGACGGCAGGCAGCCGGCCATTCGCCGCGGCCTTGCCCGGTAGTTTGATGGCCATTTTTCGGAACGACAGTGCATCTGGCAGATTTGATCGAAACCACACTGACCGGCATGGGGTATGAGCTGGTCGAACTTGAACGCGCCCCAGGCGGGTTGCTGCGCGTCTATATCGATCAGCCTGACACCGGCATTGCCATCGAGGATTGCGAGAAGGTCAGCCGCCAGCTGACCCACGTGCTGACCGTCGAGAACGTCGATTACGAACGGCTCGAGGTCTCCTCTCCGGGACTGGACCGTCCGCTGAAAAAACTGGCCGACTATGTTCGCTTTGCCGGCGAGGAGGCGCGCGTGACGCTGCGCCTGCCGATCGACGGCCGCAAGAACTTCGTCGGCATCCTGCAGCCGCCCACGGGCGAGCCCGGCGCCGAGAAGATCGGCCTGGAATTCGAGGGCAAGGATGGCCCGGCGCTGCTGGAATTTACCGTATCCGATGTCGACAAGGCGCGCCTGGTGCCGGTTATCGACTTCAAAGGAAATCAGAGAAAAGGGAACAAGCAATGAGCCGCGAAGTTCTGTTGCTCGTCGATGCGCTTGCGCGCGAGAAGAACGTCGACAAGGATGTGGTATTCGGTGCGCTCGAAGCGGCTCTCGCTTCGGCCACCAAGAAGCGTTTCGAGGAAGACGTCGATATCCGTGTGCACATCGATCGGGAATCCGGCGAGCACGAGACTTTCCGCCGCTGGCTGGTGGTGCCCGACGAGCAGGGCCTGCAGGAGCCGGACAAGCAGATCCTGCTGTTTGAAGCCCGCGAGCAGGACCCCAATATGGAACTCGGCGATTTCGTCGAGGAGCAGATCGAATCGGTCGAATTCGGCCGCATCGGCGCGCAGGCCGCCAAGCAGGTGATCCTGCAGAAGATCCGCGACGCCGAGCGCGAGCAGATCCTGAACGATTACCTGGAACGCGGCGAGAAGATCATGACCGGCACGGTCAAGCGCGCCGACAAGAAGGGCCTGATCGTGGAGTCCGGCCGCGTCGAGGCGTTGCTGGCACGCGACCAGATCATTCCGAAGGAAAATCTGCGTACCGGCGACCGCGTCCGAGCGTATATCCTGAATGTGGACCGCACCGCGCGTGGCCCGCAGATCGAGCTGTCGCGCACCTCGCCGCAGTTCCTGATCAAGCTCTTCGAGAACGAAGTGCCGGAGATGGAACAAGGCCTGCTGGAGATCAAGGCGGCCGCCCGCGACCCGGGCGTGCGCGCCAAGATCGCGGTGGTGGCGCACGACAAGCGCATCGATCCGATCGGCACCTGCGTCGGCGTGCGCGGTACCCGCGTCACCGCGGTGCGCAACGAGATCGGCGGTGAAGCGGTCGACATCGTGCTGTGGTCGGAAGATCCGGCGCAGTTCGTGATCGGCGCGCTGGCGCCGGCTCAGGTGCAGTCGATCGTCGTCGATGAAGAGAAGCACAGCATGGACGTCGTGGTCGACGAGGAAAACCTCGCCGTCGCGATCGGCCGCAGCGGACAGAACGTGCGCCTGGCGTCCGAGCTGACCGGCTGGCAGATCAACATCATGACGCAGGAAGAATCGGCACAGAAGCAGGCCGAGGAAAGCGAAGTGGTGCGGCGCCTGTTCATGTCCAAGCTGGACGTGGATCAGGAAGTGGCCGACATCCTGATCGAGGAAGGCTTCTCCTCGCTCGAGGAAGTCGCCTACGTGCCGATCAGCGAGATGATGGAAATCGAGGCCTTCGACGAGGACACCGTCAACGAGCTGCGCAATCGCGCCCGCGATGCGCTGCTGACGATGGAGCTGGCTCGCGAAGAGAAGGTCGAGGCGGTGTCGCAGGATCTGCGCTCGCTCGACGGCCTGACGCCGGAGCTGATCGGCAAGCTCGCCGAGGGCGATATCCACACGCGTGACGACCTTGCCGAACTGGCGGTCGACGAACTGGTCGAGATGACCGGGGTCAGCGAAGAAGAAGCCAAAGCGCTGATCATGAAAGCACGGGAACACTGGTTCAACTGAGGGACACGTTCGCATAGAGCGCGCTTTCCGCACAAGACTGTCCCGACGTAGAAACCGAGCATTGAAAGGGTTTGAATGGCAAGCACAACAGTTGCCCAACTGGCCGCAGAACTGAGTCGCAGCGCAGCTGCCCTGCTGGAACAATTGCAGGCAGCTGGGGTGGGCAAGTCCAAGCCTGAGGACGTGATCACCGAGACCGACAAGGCCAGGTTGCTGGACTACCTGAAGCGTTCGCACGGTCAGGCAGACGACGGCTCGCGCAAGAAGATCACGCTGACCAAGCGCGAAACCTCGGAGATCCGCCAGGCGGATGCAACCGGGAAGACGCGCACGGTGCAGGTCGAGGTCCGCAAGAAGCGCGTGCTCATCAAGCGCGACGAGACGCCCGCCGATGGCGCGGCCGACGGCCAGGAAGTGTCCGAGCCGGTGGTCGACCAGGCCGAGCTGGCACGCCGCGCCGAAGAGGAGCGCCGCCAGGCCGAATTGCTGGCGCGCCAGGAAGCCGAGCTGAAGGCCCGCCAGGAAGCGGCCGAACGCGAGGAAGCCGAGCGCCGCGCACGCCAGGAAGCGCTGGAGGCGGAAGAGCGCCGCCAGGCCGAGCTGGCCGCCCGGAAGGCCGAGGAAGAGGCCGCGGCGACGCGTGCCGCGAGCGAGGCCAACGAGGATTCGGATCGCAAGAAGGCCGAAGACGACAAGACGCGTCTGGCGGCCGAGCGTGCTGCCGCGCAGAAGGCCGCCGACGATGCCAAGGCCGCCGCCGACAAGGTGCGCGCCGAGCAGGACGCGGCCCGCAAGCGCCGCGAGGCCGCCGAGGCCGAGGCCCGCGCGATCCAGCAGATGCTCAATGCGCCGGCGCGCGTGCTGAAGGCACCGTCCGAGCGCAAGGCCGAGGAAAAGAAGGCCGAGCAGAGCGGCACGCTGCACAAGCCGGTCAAGCCGGCCGGCACGGTCGAGGCCAAGAAGGACGAGAAGAAGCCCGCGGTGGCTACCACGACGGTCGACAAGAAGACCGGCAAGGTGGTCAAGGGCTCGTCGACCTGGCAGGACGAGGGTGCGCGCAAGAAGGGCGGTGGCCTGAAGACCCGCGGCGATTCGTCGGGCGGTGTCGGCGGCTGGCGCGGTGGCCCGCGCGGCCGTGGCGGCAAGCATCAGCAGGACGACCGCAGCGGCTTCCAGGCCCCGATGGAGCCGGTGGTGCGCGAGGTCCATGTGCCCGAGACCATCTCGGTCGCGGACCTGGCTCACAAGATGGCCGTCAAGGCTTCCGAGGTCATCAAGCAGATGATGAAGCTCGGCCAGATGGTGACCATCAACCAGGTGCTGGACCAGGAGACCGCGATGATCGTGGTCGAGGAAATGGGCCACAAGGCGCTGGCGGCCAAGCTGGACGATCCGGAAGCGCTGCTGATCGAAGGCGGCGAGGAGCAGTCGGACGCCGAGCAGCTGCCGCGTCCGCCGGTGGTCACCGTGATGGGTCACGTCGACCACGGCAAGACCTCGCTGCTGGACTACATCCGCCGCACCAAGGTCGCGGCGGGCGAAGCGGGCGGCATTACGCAGCATATCGGTGCCTACCATGTGGAAACCGATCGCGGCGTGATCACCTTCCTCGATACGCCGGGCCACGAGGCCTTCACGGCGATGCGTGCGCGCGGTGCCAAGGCGACCGATATCGTGATCCTGGTGGTGGCCGCCGATGACGGCGTGATGCCGCAGACCAAGGAGGCGATCGCCCACGCCAAGGCGGCCGGTGTGCCGATCGTGGTGGCGATCAACAAGATGGACAAGCCCGAGGCCAATCCGGACCGCGTCAAGCAGGAACTGGTGGCCGAGCAGGTCCTGCCGGAAGAGTACGGCGGCGATTCGCCGTTCGTGCCGGTGTCGGCCAAGACCGGCGCAGGCGTCGAAGAGCTGCTGGAACAGGTGTCGCTGCAGGCCGAAATCCTGGAGCTGAAGGCACCGGTCGACGCGCCGGCCAAGGGCCTGGTCGTCGAAGCGCAGCTGGACAAGGGCAAGGGCCCGGTGGCGACGGTGCTGGTCAGCAGCGGCACGCTCAAGCGGGGCGATGTCGTGCTGGCGGGCAGCGCCTACGGCCGCGTCCGTGCGATGCTGGACGAGAACGGCAAGCCGACCAAGGAAGCAGGTCCGTCGATTCCGGTCGAGATCCAGGGCCTGTCCGAAGTGCCGGCTGCCGGCGAGGAAGTGCTGGTGCTGCCCGACGAGCGCAAGGCGCGCGAAATCGCGCTGTTCCGTCAGGGCAAGTTCCGCGACGTCAAGCTGGCCAAGCAGCAGGCGGCCAAGCTCGAGACCATGCTGGAGCAGATGGCTGAAGGCGAAGTGCAGACGCTGCCGTTGATCGTCAAGGCCGACGTGCAGGGTTCGCAGGAAGCGCTGGTGCAGTCGCTGCAGAAGCTGTCGACCGACGAAGTGCGCGTGCAGATCGTGCACGGCGCGGTGGGCGGCATCACCGAGTCCGACGTCAACCTGGCCACGGCATCGAAGGCGGTCATCATCGGCTTCAACGTGCGTGCCGACGCCGGTGCGCGCAAGCTGGCCGAGAACAACGGCATCGACATCCGCTACTACAACATCATTTACGATGCGGTAGACGAGATCAAGGCGGCCATGTCGGGCATGCTGGCGCCGGAGAAGCGCGAAGTGACGATCGGCCAGGTCGAGGTGCGCCAGGTGTTCCGCGTGCCGAAGATCGGCGCGGTGGCCGGCTGTATGGTCACCGACGGTTTGGTCAAGCGTGGCGCCTTCGTGCGCGTGCTGCGCAACAACGTCGTGGTGTTCTCGGGCGAACTCGATTCGCTCAAGCGCTTCAAGGACGATGTCAAGGAAGTCAAGCAGGGCTTCGAGTGCGGTCTGTCGATCAAGAACTTCAACGACGTTCAGGAAGGCGACCAGCTCGAAGTGTATGAAATCACCGAGGTCGCGCGCACGCTGTAAGGCGGCGCGCCGCGGCGGCGGACCTTCACCGGTCCGCCGCCGCCGGCCCATCCACGCCGTCGGAACCATCGCCTTCGCTGGCGACCCCGCTGGCAAAGTCGTATCGCATGGCCAAAAAAGGCAATATCTCCTCCCGTAACCTGCGCCTGTCCGATCAGATCCAGAAGGATCTGGCCGAGATGATCCAGCGCGAACTGCGCGACCCGCGGCTCGGCCTGGTGACGCTGCAGTCGGTCGCGCTGACGCCCGACTACGCGCATGCCAAGGTTCACTTCACGGTGCTGGGCGCCGAACCGGCCGACGCCGAGGCGATCCTCAACGAGAAGGCCGGCTACCTGCATTCGCTGCTGTTCAAGCGGCTGCATATTCATACCGTGCCGACGCTGCGCTTCGTGCACGATACCTCGGTCGAACATGCGATCGAGATGTCCAAGTTGATCGACCAGGCCAACGCCACGCGCGCCAAGGACGAGTAAGTCAGCGGCGCCGGCGCTTCCTGCGCCGTCGCCTTCCCCGAGCCACGCGGCCGGGTGGCATGCCGACATGGCAACTACTGCCGCCACCGCTGCCGACGCTCCCCTCGTTTCATTCCCCATGACCGAATCCAACGCTCCACGTCCGCCCCGGCTGCCGCGCCGCGACGTGCATGGCGTGCTGCTGCTCGACAAGCCGCTCGGGCTGTCGTCGAACGATGCGCTGATCCGCGCCAAGCGGCTGCTGCGCGCCAACAAGGCGGGCCATACCGGCACGCTGGATCCGCTGGCGACCGGGCTGCTGCCGCTGTGCTTCGGCGAGGCGACCAAGTTCTCACAGGACCTGCTCGACGCCGACAAGACCTACGAGGCGACGGTACGGCTGGGGCAGCGCACGTCGACCGGCGATGCGGAAGGCGAGGTAATCGCCGAGCGTCCGGTGCGCTGCGATGCCGCGGCGTTGAGCGAGGCGCTGGCGCGTTTCGTCGGCGCGATCGAGCAGGTGCCGCCGATGCATTCGGCGCTGAAGAAGGATGGCCGGCCGCTGTACGAATACGCGCGCGCGGGGCAGACCGTCGAGCGCGCGGCGCGCAGCGTAACGATCCACGAGATTGGCCTGCTGAGCTGCGAACTGCCCGACGCGCCGCTGTTCGCGATGCGCGTGACGTGCAGCAAGGGGACCTATATCCGGACGCTGGCCGAGGACATCGGCGAGGCGCTGGGCTGCGGCGCGCATCTGACCGCGCTGCGACGCACTGCGGTCGGCGATCTGACGCTGGACGGCGCGGTCACGCTGGAGCAGCTCGCCGAGCATGACGACGGCGCGCGTCCGGCCTTGCTGGCACCGGTGGATGCGCTGCTGCAGCGCTGCGTGCCGGTAACGCTCGATGCTTCCGCGACGCAGCGCTTCCTGCAGGGACAGCGCATCGCCGGGCGGGATTTGCCCGCGCAGGCATTCCACAGCATGGGATCGCGGGAAGACGCGCTGGCGCGCGTCTATGGCGGCGAGCCGCCGCGGCTGCTCGGCGTGGCCCGATGGCGCGAAGGCGCGCTGCGGCCGGAGCGGTTGGTGCGGCTGACTCCTGCCGACTGACGACCGACGGGGATTTCCCTCGCCCCAACCCTCTCCCGCAAGCGGGAGAGGGAGAACGTAGCAGGGGAGGAGAACACAGCGGGGATGGGCAGGACAAGCGCAGCGCTGTCTTTCGCCCGTCTCCCGCATGCGGGAGACGGGCGGGGAGAGGGCAAACGGCGGTCGCTATTCCGGCGAGCCACGCCGCCGTCAATGCGATCCCAACGCCCTCAATGCGCCCCCATCGCATCCGCCGACCCACCCCCGCTACCCTTCGGCCTGGTCAGCCAGACAAACACGATCAGCGCGAAGAACATCACCCCCGAGATCCAGAAGATATCGTTGGCCCCCAGCATCGACGCCTGCTGGGAGATGGTCCGCTCGATCACGCCGACCGCCTGCAGATGGCTCATGCCCTGCTGCATCAGATGCTCGACCTGGGCGTTGTAGATCGGGTTGTACGGATTGACCTGCTCGACCAGATGCGCGTGGTGCATGGCCGAGCGGTTCTCCCACACCGTGGTCGAGACCGAGGCCCCGATCGCGCCGAAGGTAATGCGTACGAAGTTCGACAGGCCCGAGGCCGCCGGAATCTTGTCGGGCGGCTGCCCCGACAGGATGATCGACGTCAGCGGGATGAAGAACATCGCCATCGCCGCGCCCTGGATCAGCGTCGGAATCATCAGCGTGGTGGTGTCCACGTCGATCGTGAACCGCGAGCGCATCAGGCTGACGATGCCGAAGGTGATGAAGGCCGCGGTGGCCACCCAGCGCGGATCCATCTTCGGCAGATTGCGGCCGATCACCGGGGACAGCAGGATCGCGAAGATGCCTACCGGCGCCATCACGATGCCGGCGTCGGTCGCGGTATAGCCGACGATGGTCTGCAGCCACAGCGGCAGGATCACCAGGTTGCCGAAAAACAGTCCGTAGGCGACCGAGATCGCCACCACGCCCGCGCTGAAGTTGCGGCCGTTGAACAGGCTGATATCGACGATCGGATGCTTCTCGTAGCGCTCCCATGCCAGGAAGAACAGGAAGCCGACCACCGCGACCACCGTCAGCGTGACGATCTCGGTCGAATGGAACCAGTCGAGCTCCTTGCCCTTGTCGAGCATCAGCTGCATCGACCCGACCCAGATCACCAGCAGCGCCAGCCCGATCGTATCGATCGGCAGCACGCGCTTCGGCGTCTCGCGGTCGCGATAGATGACCCAGGTCGCGTAGGCGGCCAGGATGCCGACCGGGATGTTGATGTAGAAGATCCACGGCCACGTCATGTTGTCCGAGATCCAGCCGCCGAGCAGCGGGCCCATGATCGGCGCGACCAGCGTGGTCATGCCCCATAGCGCCAGCGCCATCGTGCTCTTGTGCGGCGGATAGCTCGACAGCAGCAGCGATTGCGACAGCGGAATCATCGGCCCGGCCACCGCGCCCTGCAGGATCCGCGCGGCCAGCAGCACCTCCAGGTTCGGCGCCACGCCGCACAGCCACGACGACAGCACGAACAGCAGGATCGACGTGACGAACAGCCGCACCGCGCCGAAGCGCGTGGTCAGCCAGCCGGTCAGCGGCACCGAGATTGCGTTGGCGACCGCGAACGACGTGATGACCCAGGTGCCCTGGTTCGGCGACACGCCGAGGTCGCCGGAGATGGCGGGGATCGATACGTTGGCGATCGACGAGTCGAGCACGTTCATGAACGTGGCCAGCGACAGGGCGATCGTGCCGACGATCAGCTTGCCGCCCGACAGCGGCTGCTGGTGCGCGGGGCGCGCCGGAGCCGCAGGGGCCGCAGAGGCCGATCCGGGCGTGGGTTCGACGCCCTCGCGGGCGGTCAGGGTATCGGCCATGATCAGGCGTGCGAGGCGGCTTTCGCGTTGGCGGCGGACTTGGCGGTCGAGGCGCGTGCCGCCGATGCCGATGCCGGAGCCGCGGGCTCGGCGCCCTGGCGGCCGCTGTTGTTCGCGATGATGCGTGCGATCAGCGCATCGGCATCGTGCCCGACCTTGTCATAGACATCCGTCTGCAGCGGCTTGCTGGCGGTGGTCGTCGTCATCGCCGCCCCTTCGGTCTTGCGCACGTCGACCGTGACGTTCATCGACAGGCCGATGCGCAGCGGATGGTCCTTCAGTTGCTGTGGATCGAGCGCGATGCGCACCGGCAGGCGCTGCACCACCTTGATCCAGTTGCCGGTGGCGTTCTGCGCCGGCAGCAGCGAGAAGGCCGAGCCCGTGCCCGCCGAGAAGCCGGCCACCTTGCCGTGATATTCGACGTCGGAGCCGTAGACGTCCGCATGCAGCGTGACGGGCTGGCCGATCCGCATATGCGTGATCTGGACCTCCTTGAAGTTGGCGTCGACCCAGACCTGATCGAGCGGCACCACCGCCATCAGGGGGGAGCCGGCGGCCACGCGCTGGCCGACCTGTACCGACCGCTTGGCGACATAGCCTGTCACCGGCGCCGGCAGCTGCGAGCGCGCGTAGTTCAGGTACGCGGCACGCACGTTGGCGGCGGCGCGCTGCACGTTCGGGTGCTTCTCGACGGTGGTCTGGTCGGTCAGCGCCTTGTTCGACGCGAGCTGTTCGCGCGCGGCCTGCAGCGCCGATTCGGCGGCCTGCAGCGTAGTGCGCGCATGGGCGAGTTCTTCGGACGAGACGGCGCCGGAGCCGGCGATGGCCTGGCGGCGCTTCAGATCTTCACGGGCCCGCGCGACATCGGCCTGGCGCAGCGCCACGTTGGCCGCCAGCGAACCGTTGTTGACGTACAGCGTGCGCACCTCGCGCACCGCCTGCGCCAGCTGGGCTTCGGCCTGGGCCAGCGCGACCTCGCTGTCGGCGCGGTCCAGCTGGATCAGCGGCTGGCCGGCGGTGACCAGCTGCGTGTCGTCGGCGCCGATGGCCACCACGGTGCCGGGCACCAGCGGAGTGACCTGCACCACGTTGCCGGCCACGTAGGCGTCGTCGGTGCTTTCGAAATGGCGCGCATACAGGGCCCAGTAGCCGCCGTAGGCCAGGCCCGCGACCACCACGGCGGCGGTCAGCGAGAGCAGCAGGCGCTTGCGCTTGCCGTTGTTGTTGTCGGAGGGTTGCGTGCGGGTGGCCGCGTTCTGTTGTTGGTCGCTCATGATGTCGGTCGATAAAACGATTCGGACGTTGTCGTTGTTCTTCGAGGTCGGGTTGCGGGTCGGCGGAGGTCTCAGCCGTGCGCCGCTGCAGTGGCGGAGGAGGGCGCGGGCGTGGCCGCGGCTGGGCTGGCGGCCTGTGCCGGTTGGCCATCGGTCGGCTCGCCGGGTTGCTGGCCCGGTTGCTGGCCCGGCTGCTGGCCGGATTGCTGATAACCGCCACCCAGCGCCTTGACCAGCGCCATCTGCAGATCCAGACGGCGCGCCTGCAGATCGGTGGCCAGGCGCCGCTGCTGCAGCACGTTGCTCTCGGCATTGAGCACGGTCAGCTGCGTGCCGAGGCCGGCCTTGTAGCGCGTGGTCGCCAGTGCATAGGCGTGCTCGGCCAGCTCCAGCGCCTCGCGCTGCGTCTGGATCTGCTGATCGACGCTGCGGATGCTGGTCACCGTATCCGCGGTCTCGCGCAGCGCATCGACCAGCGTCTGCTTGTAGTTGGCCACCGCCAGGTCGTATTGCGCGTGCTTGCCCTTCAGGTTCGCGCGCAGCCGGCCGCCTTCGAAGATCGGCAGGCGGACCGCGGGGCCGAAGCCGAACTGGCGGCTGATGCCGAGCAGCAGATTGGACGGGTCGAGCGAGGCCAGGCCAGCGAACGCGCTCAGCGTGATATTGGGCAGGAACTCCGCGCGGGCGACGTCAATGTCCTTCGACGACGCCTCGACGCGCCAGCGCGCCGCCACCAGGTCGGGCCGGCGACCGAGCAGGTCGATCGCCAGATTGTCCGGCAGTGTCGGCGTCGCCTGTGCCAGCAGCGTCGGCCGCTGAATCGCCAGCCCACGGTCCGGCCCCTTGCCGAGCAGCGCGGCGATCTGGTTGCGCGCCAGCGCGATCTCTTCTTCGATGCGTTGCAGATCGGTGCGGGCCGACGCGACGGTGCCGCGT
This sequence comes from Cupriavidus gilardii, assembly GCF_013314895.1. Classification (GTDB taxonomy): domain Bacteria; phylum Pseudomonadota; class Gammaproteobacteria; order Burkholderiales; family Burkholderiaceae; genus Cupriavidus; species Cupriavidus gilardii_C. The sequence continues at coordinate 41,700 of NZ_JABTYE010000025.1, forward strand.
GCCTGCGTGGTTTCCACTTGCGTATCGAGCCCGGCGGACAGGCGCTGACGCGACAACTCGGTCAGATCGCCACGCTGCGCGATCGCGCGTTCGGCGACATCGCGCTGCGCGAACAGCGCGGCCAGGCGGGCGTAGTTGCGCGCCACCGCGGTAGTCAGCAGCAGCCGCGAGGCCTGGCTTTCGGCTTCGGCCGCGCGGTCGTCCGACAGCGCGGCTTCCAGCGCTGCGCGGTTCCGGCCCCAGAAGTCGAGGTCGTAGGACAGGCCCACCTGCATCCGCGACAGGTTCTGCCACGAGCCGGCACGGGGCGTGCCCTCGTACAGATCGGTCTCGGAGAAACGCTGGCGCGTCAGCGAGGCGTCGAAGTCGATATGCGGATACAGCGCGCTGCGGGTCGCATCGGCCATCGCTCGCGAGGCCTGCACGCGTGCCAGCGCTGCCTGCAGGTTGGGGCTGTTCTGCACGGCTTCGTCGACCAGCGCGCGCAGCTGCGGATCGCCGAACTGGTCGACCCAGTCCTGCGACGGCCATTGGCCGTGTTCGCCGGGCAGCGTCTGCGCGGTCGCCATCTGCGCGGGCTCGGTCATGACCTGGGTGGTGTGCGAATTGCCGAAGGCGGCGCAGCCGGCCAGCGCGGCGGCGGCCAGCGCGCTCAGCGCGAAGGCGCCGAGGCGGCGGACGGGTTGCCGCGCCGGAGCGCGGCGGGAAGTCGAAAATTGTTGGTTCATGTTGGACGACGAAATGCGGATGCCGCGGTCCGGTGCCGGGAGCACGGGCCGCAAGGACGAATCGGGATGACCGGGATCGATGACCGGGACGGCGCGGGCGCCGCTACCCGGTGTTGTTGGCGATCACCCGTTTCAGCATGTCGCGGAACTGGGCGATTTCGGCCTCGGAGAAGCCGCGGAAGCGCCGGTTCAACACCCGGCAGAAGATCGCGGGCAATTGGTCGACCAGCGCCCGTCCGGCCGGCGTGACGCACAAATCCACAATGCGCCGGTCGGCGTCGCTGCGGCGCCGCTCGACCAGGCCCCGTTTTTCCATGCGGCTGATCAGGCGGGTGACCGAACCCATATCGGTGTTCAGTTCGCGGCCGAGATCCGTCACCGTCCGGGCGCGGTCGTGGGCCAGCATCACCAGGCAGGAGGCCTGGGCGTGCGTGATATCCAGCGCGCCGACCTCCTGCTCGACGTCGCGCGACAGCTCGCCCTTGGCGCGCGCCATCAGATAGCCGACGCTGTCGCAGATCCGATACGAGGCGGGATCGAAGGGGTAGGAGTCGTCGGTGAGCGGGCCGTTCATCATTTGCCTATGCAATCTTTGTCGTGGCAAATATATGCAGGGATTGAGCGAACAGCAAGAACGTCAATTCGTCATTGCGGTTTCCGAAATAGTGCGCTGCAAGCCCTTGCAGCAACACGAAAGACAGTCGGACCGGTCGCCCGCAGTTTTGCGTCGCAACATGCTAGAATGGCGGGTTGAATTTTTGATGCCCAGCTGCAAGCGAGAGCCGCAATGACCCGCGCAATCCGCAATATCGCCATCATCGCCCACGTCGATCATGGCAAAACCACCCTGGTGGACCAACTCCTGCGCCAGGCAGGCACCTTCCGTGAGAACCAGCAGGTTGCGGAGCGGGTGATGGACTCGAACGACCTGGAAAAAGAACGCGGGATCACGATCCTGGCGAAGAACTGTGCGGTCGAGTACAACGGCACCCATATCAATATCGTCGACACCCCGGGCCACGCCGACTTCGGTGGCGAGGTCGAGCGCGTGCTGTCGATGGTCGACGGCGTGCTGCTGCTGGTCGACGCTGTCGAAGGCCCGATGCCGCAGACCCGCTTCGTCACGCGCAAGGCGCTGGCGCTGGGCCTGAAGCCGATCGTCGTGATCAACAAGATCGACCGTCCGGGCGCCCGTCCGGACTGGGTCATCAACCAGACCTTCGACCTGTTCGACAAGCTGGGCGCGACCGACGAGCAGCTCGACTTCCCGGTGATCTACGCCTCGGGCCTGAACGGCTACGCCGGCCTGACCGAGGACGTGCGCGACGGCGACATGAAGCCGCTGTTCGAGACCGTGCTCGACAAGGTGCCGGTCCGTAACGACGACCCGGACGGTCCGCTGCAGCTGCAGATCATCTCGCTGGATTACTCGAGCTACGTCGGCAAGATCGGCGTCGGCCGCATCTCGCGCGGCCGTGCCCGTCCGCTGCAGGATGTGGTGGTCAAGTTCGGCCCCGAAGGCAACCCGATCAAGGGCCGCATCAACCAGGTGCTGAAGTTCCGTGGCCTGGAGCGCGAGATCGTGCCCGAGGCCGAGGCCGGCGATATCGTGCTGATCAACGGCATCGAAGAACTCGGCATCGGTTGCACCGTATGCGCGCCGGAAGCGCAGGACGCGCTGCCGATGCTGAAGGTCGACGAGCCGACGCTGACGATGAACTTCTGCGTCAACACTTCGCCGCTGGCCGGCCGTGAAGGCAAGTTCGTCACCAGCCGCCAGCTGCGCGAACGTCTGGACCGCGAACTGAAGTCCAACGTGGCGCTGCGCGTGGCCGAGACCGGCGACGACACGGTGTTCGAAGTGTCGGGCCGCGGCGAACTGCACCTGACCATCCTGCTGGAAAACATGCGCCGCGAAGGCTACGAGCTGGCCGTGTCGCGTCCGCGCGTGGTGTTCAAGGAGATCGACGGTGTCAAGCACGAGCCGTACGAGCTGCTGACGGTCGACGTCGAGGACGGCCACCAGGGCGCCGTGATGGAAGAACTGGGCCGCCGCAAGGGCGAACTGCTCGACATGGCGTCGGACGGCAAGGGCCGCACCCGCCTCGAATACCGTATTCCGGCGCGCGGCCTGATCGGCTTCCAGGGCGAATTCCTGACGCTGACGCGCGGTACCGGCCTGATCTCGCACATCTTCGACGACTACGCGCCGGTGCGCGAAGGCGGTCTGGGCGAGCGCCACAACGGCGTGCTGATCTCGCAGGACGACGGCGAGGCCGTGGCCTACGCGCTGTGGAAGCTGCAGGATCGCGGCCGCATGTTCGTCAAGCCGGGCGACCCGCTGTACGAAGGCATGATCATCGGCATCCATAGCCGCGACAACGACCTGGTCGTCAACCCGATCAAGGGCAAGCAGCTGACCAACGTGCGTGCCTCGGGTACTGACGAAGCGGTGCGTCTGGTGCCGCCGATCCAGATGACGCTCGAATACGCGGTGGAATTCATCGCCGACGACGAACTGGTCGAGATCACGCCGAAGAGCATCCGCCTGCGCAAGCGCTTCCTGAAGGAACACGAGCGCAAGCGCGCCTCCCGCGAAGGCGTATAAGCGACCAGCGACACGCGAGAAGCGATAAGCGATACGCTGACCGGAAGGTCGAGGGCCGAGTCCTGTGGTAACGGGGCTCGGCCCTTGTCGTTTTGGGATGCCGGTCTGGTTCGGCGCAGCGCGGCGAGAGGTCCCCGTCGTCAGAGATGGCAGAGGATGTTCACCAGCCTGCCGAACGGATCGCGCACGAAGAAGCGGCGCACACCCCAAGGCTCCACGGCGATGCCGTATTCGATCGGGAAACCTGCCTGCACGGCCCGGGCATGAACCTCGTCCAGGTTGTCCACTTCGATCGACAGATCAGGCACCGGTGTGCCGGAGCCTCCCTCGGTCGCAAAGCTGACCTGTGCCGTGGCGGTTTGCCCAGTGGCGAACGTCCGGATCCAGCCGTGATCCATCACGACATCCATGCCGAGCATGTCGCCATAGAAGGCCTGGGCTTTGTCGATGTTCGGGGTCGCGATGTTGGCGACGATGCGTTTGACAGTCATGGTGCCGGCTCCCTGGTAAGCACGGGCCATTCTAAAGCCGACGTCCTGATCGGATAAGCGCGCATCGATTCGCAGATCCTGCGGATACACAGACTTTCATTCCGGTGCCGTCAAGGAACGCGCCAGCGCGCCGTTGATAGCGGAGCGGCAAAACATGCCGCGATTGCACAACGAGAACGGGGAGCTGGAATGTTTCGAGACACCACCATTGGGGCCAGATTGTGGGGCCTGATTGTCGTTACCAATTTGATCCTGCTGATCGTCGGCGCCTTCGGATGGCTCGGCATGTCGCGCAGCAACGATGCCACGCGACAGATCTACCAGCATCAGCTGGCCGCGGCGATGCATCTGTCCGAGGCGCGTGCCAACCAGTTGCTGGTGCGCGTGCTGCTGGATCAGGCGACGTTCGCCACCGATCCGGCCGATGCGCTCGCACGTGCCGAGACCGCGGCCGGATTCGCGCGGGCGTCGGAGACTGCCTGGAAGGCCTATCTGGCAATGCCACGCGGTGAAGACGAAGACCGTGCTGCGGCGCTGGTGTCGGCGCGTCGCGAGGCGCTGCACAAGCAAGGGGTCGAGCCGATGATCGCCGCGCTGAAGGCAGGCGATCGCGACCGCGTGATGGCGCTGGTGCTCGATACCATTCCAAAGCTCGATATCGCCTTCACGTCCGCCAATGCGGAGTTGAACAAGCTGCAGACCGCCGCCGCGCAAGCCGTCTATCAGGATTCGCAGCAGCGCTATGCGAAGTTGCGCATGGGGTCGCTGGTGCTGTTGGTGCTGTTGGTGCTGGGCGTGGCGTTCAGCACCGTCTTTGCGTGGCGGCTGCGCGGCTCGATCGTCGGTCCGCTCGATTGCGCGATGGCGCGTTTCGAGCGGATCGCGCGCGGCGACCTGAGTGCGGCGCGGGCTCTCGATACGCCGCGGCAGCAAGATCGTCGTGTCGGAGACAATGGTGGCGGCGTGGCGGGTGAGGCCAGCCGCAACGAGACCAGCCGCATGCTCGACATGCTGGCGCGCATGGAAGCGAGTCTCGCCGGCATGGTCGGCGAGGTGCGGACCGGTGCCGATGCGATCGCCGCGGCGAGCCGGCAGATCGCGCTGGGCAATGCCGATCTGTCCCAGCGCACCGAGGAACAGGCGGCCTCGCTCGAGCAGACCGCGTCGAGCATGGAACAGTTGACCGGCACCGTGCGGCAGACTGCCGACAATGCGCGCGAAGCCGATGCGCTGGCCGGCGACGCCAGCGGTCTGGCGGAGCGGGGCGGCGAAGCGGTGACGCGCGTGGTCGACACCATGCAGGCGATCGACGCCAGCGCCAACAGGATCGTCGACATCATCGACGTGATCGAGAAGATCGCATTCCAGACCAATATCCTGGCGCTGAACGCCGCGGTCGAGGCCGCACGTGCCGGCGAGCATGGCCGCGGCTTCGCCGTGGTGGCGGGCGACGTGCGCGACCTGGCGCAGCGTTGCGCGACCGCGTCGAAGGAGATCCGCGGTCTGATCGACGAATCGGTGCGCAACGTCCGCGCCGGCAGCGAGATCGTTGCCGATGCCGGCCGGGCAATGGAGGACATCGTCGGCGCGGTGCGCCGCGTCAGCGTGATCGTCGGCGGCATCAGCGCCGCCTCGATGGAGCAGTCGCAGGGCATCGAACAGGTGAATCAGGCGGTCACGCAGATGGATGGCATGACTCAGCAGAATGCGGCGCTGGTCGAGGAGGCCGCCGCTGCGGCGACTTCGCTGGAGGACCAGGCGCAGCGGCTGACCGGCCTGATGGCGCGCTTCCGTCTCGCCTGAATCCCCGGCATCCGGCCGGCGGCACGGACTTCGGCCCGGCATGGCTGGTGTACAGTGACGGCCTGCATTTCGTCACCACAGGAACAGGAGACATGACCGAGTTTGTTGCAACCGAAGTCGTCGGCGGTGTCGGCTATCTGACGCTGACCCGGCCCCAGGCCCTGAACGCCCTGTCGCTCGACATGGTGCGTGCCTTGACGCAGGCGCTGGACCAGTGGGCCGCCGATCCCGGCGTCGTGGCCGTGGTGGTCGCCGGTGCCGGCGGCAAGGCCTTCTGCGCAGGCGGCGACATCCGTTTCTTCCATCAGGCCGCGCTGGCCGGCGATCCGATGCTGGACCGGTTCTTCGTCGAGGAATACGCGCTCAATCACAAGATCCACCGCTATCCGAAGCCGTATATCGCGCTGATGGATGGCGTGGTGATGGGCGGGGGCATGGGCATCTCGCAAGGCGCGCAGCGCCGGCTCGTCACCGAGCGCACCAAGATGGCAATGCCCGAGACCAATATCGGCCTGTTTCCCGACGTGGGCGGCGGCTGGTTCCTGGCGCGCACGCCCGGACGCCTGGGCGAGTATCTGGGCCTGACGGGCAACGTGATTCACGCCGCCGACGCGCTGTACGCGGGCCTGGCCGATGCCTTCGTGCCGAGCAACGCGCTGGCCGAGCTGGCGGCGTCGCTGCGCGCCGGTACCTTCGCCAGCGGCGACGACGTGCTGGCCGCGATCGATGCGGTCACTGCCCGGCATAGTGGCGCGTGCGATCCGGCAGCGAGCATGCTGGCGCGCCAGCGCGATGCGATCGACGTGGCCTTCGGCGCCGCCACGGTCCCGGAGATCGTCGCCATCGTCAGCGATGCGGGCGACGAGCGGTCGGCGCAGACCGCCGCCGCCTTGCGGACACGCTCGCCGCTGATGCTGTGCGTGACGCTGGAGCAGATCCGCCGCGCACGGACGATGGCGCTGGAGGACGAGCTGCGCATGGAGCTCGACATGATGCACGACGTGTTCCGCTACGGCGACGGCGTCGAAGGCATTCGCGCGCTGGCCATCGACAAGGACCACGCGCCGAAGTGGCAGCCGGCCCGGCTCGACGAGGTCGAGCGCAACAAGGTCCTCGCGTTCTTCGACAGCCCGTGGCGTGCGCAGGAGCATCCGCTGGCTGGATTGCAGGCCGGACAGCAAGCGTAAGCTGCTGCGCGCCTCGGCGCCATGGGCAGAGGCGCGCACGGCCGAAGCGACATCGGGTTAGAGTGTGGTCTGGGCGCCGGCTAGAGGTGGCCGGTCCGGCCGTCTTTCGGCGGCCTTTCCTTTCCCGTCTCTCTCAGAAAAGGAAGCACGATGAGCACTCCACGCGATGTCGCAGTACTGGTGGGCAGTCTCCGCAAGGATTCCTTCAATCGCAAGCTGGCGCTGGCGCTGGCGAAACTGGCTCCGCCCGAGCTCAAGCTCGAGATCGTCGAGATCGGTCAGCTGTCGCTGTACAACCAGGACGAGGACGACAACCCGCCTGCACCATGGACCGCGTTCCGCGACCGGATCCGCCGCGCCGATGCGGTGCTGTTCGTCACGCCGGAGTACAACCGCTCGGTGCCGGCGCCGCTGAAGAACGCCATCGATGTGGGTTCGCGCCCGTACGGGCAGAGCGCCTGGGACCGCAAGCCGGGGGCTGTGATCAGTGCCTCGCCGGGCGCAATCGGCGGGTTTGGTGCCAATCACCATCTGCGCCAGTCGCTGGTATTCCTCAATGTGCCGGTGCTCCAGATGCCGGAAGCCTATATCGGCGGCGTCGACAAGCTGTTCGATGAACAGGGCAATATCGGCAACGAATCGACGCGTGCCTTTCTGGGCAAATTTCTGACGACCTTTGCGGCCTGGGTGGAGCGCAACGCCGCAAGCTGACTGTGACGGCGCCTGCGCCGCCTTGCCCCCCTACGGTAGGGGTAAAGAATGCGAAGCTGGCGCCGACAATGCTGATATGGATGCAAGCGACAATTCCTCCGACTTCCCGGACAGTGCGGCCAACGCCGAACTGGTCGGGTGCTGGGCCACGGCCTCGCCGCAATTGCTGGCCACCGTGCTGAACAACGCCATCGACGCCGAAGACCTGTCCGGCTTCGCGGCGCTGCTGTCCGACATCGCCCGCGACCGCGGGCTCAAGGGCAACCGCGGGGCGCACCAGTCGATCTACGACATGCCGTACGCGAGCCTGCTGCCGCGCCAGCAGCACCTGCTGGCCGATGCCTTCGACCTGTTCGTCAAGTTGGGGCTGGAGCTGCAGCCGCGGGAGCAGCGGCTGAACGACTGAGCCGCCGCGCAGAGGGGGCCTGGGCCTGGGCGGGGCCGGCCGGCCCGCAGCTGGCCATCGACCGGCAAAACGGTGGGCGGTGCGATGCCGCGCCGGGTGGTAAACTTTCCGGTTTTCCTCGTTCCCGTCGACGGACGGGATAGCCGACCCAAGTCATGTCCGAATCGCTAGCCGCAACCGCGGCGCCGGCTCCTGCCGATCCCCAGAAGGTCAATCCTCGGCGCATTTCGGTGGCGCCCATGATGGACTGGACGGACCGCCATTGCCGGACCTTTCATCGCCACCTGAGCCGCCACACCTGGCTGTACACCGAGATGGTGACAACCGGCGCGCTGCTGCATGGCGATGTCGCGCGGCACCTGGACTTCGATCCGGCCGAGCAGCCGGTGGCCCTGCAACTGGGCGGCAGCGAGCCGGCCGATCTTGCTGCATCGGCCAGGCTTGGCGAGCGTTGGGGTTACGCCGAGATCAATCTGAATTGCGGCTGCCCATCCGAGCGGGTCCAGCGCGGGGCGTTCGGCGCCTGCCTGATGGCGGAGCCGCAGCTGGTGGCGGACTGCGTGCGGGCGATGCGCGACGCCGTGTTGGTGCCGGTTACCGTCAAGCACCGGATCGGCATCGACACCATCGAGCACTACGACTTCGTCCGCGATTTTGTCGGCACCATTGCCGAGGCCGGCTGCGAGACTTTTATCGTCCATGCGCGCAACGCGATCCTCAAGGGGCTGAGCCCGAAGGAAAACCGCGAGATTCCGCCGCTGCGCTACGAGGTGGCCTACCAGCTGAAGCGGGAATTCCCGCAGCTCGAAATCCTGATCAATGGCGGCATCACGCGCTACGACGAGATCGACGAACACCTGGGCCACGTCGATGGCGTGATGATCGGTCGGGAGGCCTACCACCAGCCGTTCCTGCTGGCGGAGGTCGATCGCCGCTACTACGGCGATACCGCGCCGTCGCCTTCGCGGCTCGACGCCGAACTGGCGATGCAGCGCTATATCGGCGATCTGGTGGAGCGGGGCGGTTATATGGGCGCGGCGACGCGGCATATGCTCGGGTTGTATCGCGGCGTGCCGGGCGGACGGGGGTGGCGGCGCGTGCTTTCCGACGCCCGTCGAATGAACGCGATACGCACCCGGGACGGTGTCGATGCGCTGTTCGAGGAGGCGCGTAGCCATCTGCATGCGGAGCGGCCGCTGCAGGCGGCGTGAGCTCTGACCGGCGGCTGCGCCGGAATGCGTGATCCTCGCCGTGGCCGTGCAAGAGCCGCCGATTGGAGGGCAGACTCTAATTTCGAATCCGGTTTGGTCGCGCACGGCCCGTGCCGCCGTCTTGGAGCCACTTTCCGCGCCAGCGCGGGCGATGGCAGGCACCAGGAAAGGGATTCCCCTAGATAGCCAAGCCGATTCCGATTTTCTTAAACTGTCCGTGCCCTCGAATACAGGGCTTTCTTCAACTGATTTTGGAGCCCGCCTTGTGCGGGCTTTTTTTGTCTGGAGCCCGGTCGGCCGCCGGTCCTTTCGTTTACCCGAATGGTGCTTGGCGTCGATGACAGTTACATTGCAATTGCCTTCAGGGCATTGAGATCGCAAGAGTTTAAGAGTCCGCCATGTGCGGACTTTTTTTTGCCCGGGTCTTCGCTCCTGCAGCTCTCCCGCAGTCCTCCCGCAGTCCTTCCGCAGTCGTCCCGCAGTCGTCCCCCGCAGCCAGCCGCCATCCGCCGTCCCTTCTCCATTCCGCTCCGCCCCCCTGCGCCGGCCTGATGCCGCCGAGCAACGTCCCCGCCGACAATCCTTGTTTACCTCTGCAAAGGGGTGACCCCCCAACCGGGTGATGGCAAGATGGAGCCCAAAAACGACAAGAAGATCTGGCCTCGGAGGGTGGAATGGAAAATGAGGGCTTGTTTGGTGTCGCGTTCGAAGGTTTCCGCGTCGTCTGGGTCGTCGAGCGGTTGCAGAACGGTACCTGGACCGCTCGCTACTGCTGGCACCGGGGTACCGATGCCGCGGCCGCGGCCGCTCTGCAGACCGATGTGCTGAACGGCAGGAGCCGACGATTGCCGGGTACCTATCAGACGGAGCAGGAAACGCTTGACGCGATCCACGAGGCGATCCGGCTCGAAGCCCGCTGGTCGTGAGGTTTCCGAAACTCCGCTTGGCCGCACCTGAAAATTTTTGTGCGTACTACTAGCCATCGCCGAACGAAGTTTGTATAATCTTGGTTTCCGTCGAGCAGTACTGACGGCGGTGCTACGGTGGCTGTAGCTCAGTTGGTAGAGTCCAGGATTGTGATTCCTGTCGTCGTGGGTTCGAGTCCCATCAGCCACCCCAAGATTCCATGCAAACAGCCGCTCATCGAGCGGCTGTTTTGCTTTGTGCCGAGATCAAACAGGCAGGCGGGTGAGGGCGCTTGTGGTCCTCAGACCAAACGCGCCGCAGCCTTTGTGATCGTCCACCCGACACCCACACACAACGCGATCCAACCCGCTGCGATCAGTGCGACGTCGTGCCAGTTCATGGTGCGGCGACCGGGACGAAGCAGCTTGATGGTGTCGTCTGACGAAGGCATGGCCGTCTCCTTCGAAAAGCATGGGAACAGGCTAGGCCATGCCTCTACGAATTCACGGTCCGAGTTGTAAAGGTTTGTTGCGATGGGTCAGAGTCGTCGCTTGCAATCGGACAGCCATCTCTGACGTCTCCTGCAGGCGGGCGCGCAAGGTCGAAACGCAGTGGATGTTGTCGCAGCGTTCAAACGAACGCCGCTTGCCCGCGTGTTCAGCCGTTCAGCCGTTCAGCTTCACGCCCGGCTGATCGAGTTCAAGCATTCGGCAGATCGCGGCCATGCTGCCGACCATCGTGCGGCGCTGCGCGCCCTGATAGATGCGGACACCTTTGGACTGGCGGAACGGCGTCGGCTTGACGGGGTAGCGGGTCAGGGAGCGGTCGGCTTGCAGCATGGTGGTCCTCTTCGGTAAGGCGTCAGCGGATGTCTTGCGGCAACACGGGGCCCTGCGGCTCGTGCAGCTGCATGACTGAGGTTGGCGCCAAGGCGGCGGCGCCTGCCGGAATGCTGGGTTGGGGCTAGAAGCCGGACTGGCGGATCAGTCCGACCGCGATGCCTTCGAGCGAGAACTCCTCGCGTCCGGGCTTGACGATGATGTTGGCGAAGTCCGGGTTCTCGGCGATCAGTTCGATCGCGTCGCCGCGGTGCTTGAGCCGTTTGACGGTCACGTCTTCGCCGATGCGGGCCACCACGATCTTGCCATTGGCGGCGTCCTGCGCGCGTTTGACCGCCAGCAGGTCGCCATCGAAGATGCCCGCGTCGCGCATGCTCATGCCGCGCACGCGCAGCAGGTAGTCGGGGCGCTCGTCGAAGACCGAGGCATCGACCTGGTATTGCCGGTCAATATGTTCTGCCGCCAGGATCGGGCTGCCGGCAGCGACACGGCCGACCAGCGGCAGCGTCAGCTGCATCACGCCGGCCATCGGCAGCGAGAACTGGTCAGGCAATTCGGAGTCGCTGCGGCTAACCTTGAGTCGGATGCCGCGCGACGCGCCGGGCGTCAGCTCGATCACGCCCTTGCGAGCGAGCGCGCGCAGATGTTCTTCGGCCGAATTCGGCGACGAGAAGCCGAATTCCGCAGCGATCTCGGCGCGGGTCGGCGGAATGCCGGTCTGCCGGATGGTATTGCGGATCAGGTCGAAGATCTGCTGCTGCCGGGGTGTCAGAGTCGCCATGGCTTGTCCGTGTTGTTGTATCCGGTGGCGGCCCGGCCGGTGGTGCAAGCTGAAAAGCGAGCGAAGCATCGGTGGCCGCCATATACAGCACTGTACGTTTGAACAGTGTGCTGTGATTTTATACAGTATCGATTGAAGTGCAAGAGAAATTTGCATCGTCGTCCACTTTGAGCGACGCAACGGTCCGCCAGGCCGTCGCGGTACACGTTGCGCTTCCTCTGCGATATCCCGGGTAACCGCCGCGGCGCGACCGTTCAATGCTTCTCCCGTCATCGCCGCCGATGTCCTCCCACGGTTCCGCCATGGACCGGCGGCGTCCACCCGGCCATCGGACCGTCGACGACCACAAGCTGCACGCATCAATCGTCTCATCGCGGACAGGTCGGCCGCAGCTGGCCGATGTCGCGTTGTCGCCTGACCCAGCTGCCTCAAGTCGGCTGCTCCGAAGATTCAATTAGTGATGTTGAGATCAGTTCTTCGGCAATTCTTTATCTAGTCAATTCGAGATCAGCATTTAAAAATTTCGACTTGCCAGGAAAATTGCGGTCGATTCTAATGATCGGCAGATATTCTTCTCCGCCAGATTTTTGGTGAATTCATATTATTGAAATACAAGGCGCCGCCAGCATGAGCGGCTCGGCCATCTATTTCTGCCGGCTCATCGTGATCGTTTGCTGATGTCAGCACGTCATGGCCGAATTCAATGGTGTCAAATCGATCGCGATATTCAGCCGCGAAGGCGTTCGCGATCGAAGGCAGCCAGCGTCGCGTATCGGGTGCGCGCGCCGATCAGAGGTTGATCGCATGGACCCGGATGTTCCTTTACCAGGAGGCAGGACCGAAATGGATATGCTCAAGCGCAACAACGCTGCAACGCTCTCCCCGAACGAAGAAGCCGCGCTGTTCTTGTTGGACCAGACGATGGGTTACGCCTATCAGGGAGCACTGCGCGCTGCGGCAGTCCTGCGCGTGGCGGACCACCTGGTGGATGGCCCGAAAACGGCGGACGAGCTCGCATTGGCTGTAGGCGCCAACGCAAATCGACTGCACCGCGTGCTGCGATTGCTCACCACTCGCGGTATTTTCCGTCAGAACGGCGAAGGCCAATATGAATTGACGCCGCCCGCGCAATATCTGCGGTCCGATTTTCCTTACTCGCTGCGGGCGGCAGTACTTTGGCTGACTGACGAGCCAATGTTGCGCCCGATCGGAAATATTGTCGAGAGCGTGCGTGGCGATTCGGCTTTCGCGCATATCTATGGAATGCCCTATTTCGAATATTGGGCAAAGGCCAATGTGTCGTCGGGGGATTTTGACGAGGGAATGTGTTCGTATTCGGCGCTGGAAAGTTCAATCCTGGCGCGCAGCTACGATTTCCCGGAAAACGCGACGGTCGCGGACATCGGCGGCGGCTTTGGCATCCTGCTGCTGCATGTCCTGAAGGAGAATCCGGGCCTGCGTGGCATTCTGTTCGACCAGCAGCACGTCCTGGCGAAACACCGCCTCGCCGAACTGGGCGACGAAAGCCGCTGGGAACTGGCGTCCGGCAACTTCTTCGAATCGTGTCCGCGGGCGGACTTCTATCTGCTGAAGTTTGTGCTGCACGACTGGGACAACGAACGTGCCACGCAAATTCTGCGCTGCTGCAGAAAGGCGATGGCGCCGGGGGCGAAGGTGCTCGTGATGGACCCGATGATTCCGGCAGGCAACGCCTGGCATACCAGCAAGCTGGTAGACATGGTCGTCATGGCCGCCTGTCACGAAGGCGGTGGCTCCGAGCGTACGGAGGAGGAGTATCGGGAGCTGCTGGCCGGCGCCGATTTGCGACTGAATCGGATCATCGATACGGGTACCTACGTGCCGATCATCGAGGCGGTCGCCAACTGACGGCCCAGGCCGGCGAGGCAGGGCAAGACCGTACGGGAAAGGGGTGGCGTGGCGGGTACAATCTGCGCCTGCCTATGAATACCTCGTACCCATGACTCTGCCTCGCGTCATCGTCCTTGCCACCGGCGGCACCATCGCCGGTTCCGCGTCCAGCGCCGCCAGCAGTGCGCGTTATCAGGCGGCCACGGTGCCGGTGTCGACGCTGCTCGAAGCGGTGCCGGCGCTGAAGGACGTGGCCCGGGTCGAGGCCGAGCAGGTCGCGCAGGTCGACAGCAAGGACATGTCGTTCGGCCTGTGGACGCGGCTGGCGGCGCGGGTTCACCACTGGTCCACGCAGGACGACGTGGCCGGCATCGTGATCACGCATGGCACCGATTCGCTCGAAGAAACCGCGATGCTGCTGCATCTGGTGGGCGTGGCCAGCGTGCCGGTGGTGCTGACCGCTGCGATGCGGCCGGCGACCTCGCTGTCGGCCGACGGGCCGTTGAACCTGCTCGATGCCGTGCGGGTGGCGGCGCATGCGGATGCGGCGGGCAAGGGCGTGCTGGTGGTGATCAATCAGGAAATCCACGCGGGACGCGACGCGGTCAAGGCGCATACCTCCGCGGTCGATGCCTTCGCGTCTCCCGGCACCGGGCCGATCGGACTGGTGCAGGACGCGTTGGTGCGCTTTACCCGCGCACCGCTGCGGCTGCCCCAGCAGGCGTTGCCGCTGCCGGGGAACTGGCCCCCGGTCGAAATCGTCGCCAGCTATACGGAGCCGGGGCGCGTGGTCGTCGATGCGCTTGTGGCAAGCGGAGTGCGCGGTCTGGTGGTTGCGGCGGCGGGCAATGGTTCGATTCACGAGACGCTGGCGGCGGCACTCGCCGACGCGGCACGCGCCGGTGTCGCGGTGGTGCGCAGCACCCGCACAGGCGCCGGCAATGTGATTGCCCCGTCGCAGCCGAATCCGGCGGCGGGCGCCTTCGTATCGGCCGGCGATCTGAATCCGTACAAGGCGCGGGTGGCGCTGCTCGTGGCGCTTGGCGCCGATCCCGGCCTGGCGGGCGATCCGGTGCGATTGCAGCGGTTCTTCGCGCAGATTTGAGGCCTGCGGCGTGCGCCGGGCGGCGCCAATCCGGCTGCGAGCCCATGCAGCTTGCCGTCCTGGCCGTTCCGGGCTATACTCGCGGGCTATTTAACCCTTGCTGCACCGGACTTGGCGCCCGGGCGGCTTATCCCAAAAGGAGCGTCAATGCGTCATTACGAAATCGTATTCATCGTCCATCCGGACCAGAGCGAGCAAGTGCCGGCCATGATCGAGCGTTACAAGACGCTGGTCACGTCGCAGAACGGCCAGGTGCATCGCGTGGAAGACTGGGGCCGTCGTCAACTGGCCTACATGATCCAGAAGCTGGCCAAGGCTCACTACGTTTGCCTGAACATCGAGTGCGGCAAGGACACGCTGGCTGAGCTCGAACACGCGTTCAAGTTCAACGACGCCGTGCTGCGCCACCTGATCGTCCAGACCAAGAAGGCCGAGACCGGCCCGTCGCCGATGATGAAGGAAGTGCAGCGCGAAGAAGCCCGCAAGGCATCGGCGCAAACCAGCGAAGGCCAGGCCGCCTGAGTGCGGTCTGCTGTGGGCGGTTCGCTCCGGCATGACCGGAGCGGCATGCGAGGGGCGGTGGCGCGATGAACCAGCTGAGGCTGCACGCCACCCTCGTCGAGCGCGACGCGTTGCGCTATACACCGGCCGGCATCCCCGTCGTCAATTGCCTTCTGCAATACGGCGGCGAGGTGGTCGAAGCGCAGACGCCGCGGCAGATCGAGTTCGCGATCGCCGCGATGGGCGTCGGTCCGGTCGGCCAGCACCTCGAGCGCACGCCGCTCGGCACGGTGCTCGACTGCGAAGGCTTCCTCGCCCGCAAGCACCGCAACAGCAAGGCTCTCGTCTTTCACATCACTGGATGTAAAGCATTCGTAAAGGATTGAACCATGGCATTCGTCAAACGTGACAACAAGAACAAGAAGCGCTTCCAGCAGCAGAACCCGCTGTTCAAGCGCAAGCGCTTCTGCCGCTTCACCGTGGCCGGCGTCGAACAGATCGACTACAAGGATCTGGACACGCTGAAAGACTTCATCGGCGATAACGGCAAGATCACGCCGGCTCGTCTGACCGGCACCAAGGCGCACTATCAGCGTCAGCTCGACACGGCAATCAAGCGCGCTCGCTTCCTGGCGCTGCTGCCGTACACCGACCTGCACAAGAACTGATCGCCTGGTCGCCAAGGAGAAAACACGATGCAAGTCATTCTGCTGGAAAAAGTCGTCAACCTGGGCAACCTGGGTGACATCGTTCGCGTCAAGGATGGTTACGCCCGTAACTTCCTGATCCCGTCCAAGCGTGCCCGCCGCGCCACGCAGACCGCCATCGCCGAGTTCGAGGCCAAGCGCGCCGAGCTGGAAAAGGCCGCCGCCGAGAAGCTGGCCGCCGCGCAAGCCGAAGGCGAGAAGCTGAACGGTCTGACCGTTCAGATCACGCAGAAGTCGGGCGTGGACGGCCGTCTGTTCGGCTCGGTGACCAACGCCGACATCGCCGAAGCGCTGGCTGGCCAGGGCTTCAAGGTCGAGAAGGCGCAGGTTCGTCTGCCGAACGGTCCGCTGAAGATGGTCGGCGACTACCCGATCAGCGTGTCGCTGCACACGGACGTCGCGGTCGACATCACCGTCTCGGTGCTGGGCGAGCACGTCTAAGCTTGCCGGCCGCGCTGGCGCGACATCGGTTCGCGCCGCCGCGGCTCGGTCAGGCCAGCAAGAAGGCAGGAGAGGCTGACAGCCCCTTCTGCCTTTTTTCTTTGCTGCCTTTTTCCTTGCATCGCACGCACCCATGCGCGCGACGCCCACGGCGCCACCATTGCCCGGATCATCCGCCGCCCATCGCCGCCCGAGAATCGCTCGGCCATGCGCGGGCAGGCCGCTATAATTGCCCCCCATGAACGCGCCCGTCGCCGATCCCCAACTCGACAATCTCAAAGTCCCTCCGCATTCCATCGAGGCCGAGCAATCGGTGCTGGGTGGCCTGCTGCTGGATAACGCGGCCTGGGACCGCATCGCCGATTTCCTGTCCGAGGCGGATTTCTATCGCTACGATCACCGGGTGATCTTCCAGTGCATCGCGCGGTTGATCTCGGACACCAAGCCGGCCGACGTGATCACGGTCTACGAGATGCTGCAGGTCGCCGGCAAGGCGGAGGAGGTCGGCGGTCTCGCGTATCTGAATTCGCTGGCGCAGAACACGCCGAGCGCGGCCAATATCCGCCGCTACGCGGAGATCGTCCGCGAGCGTTCGGTGCTGCGCAAGCTCGTCACGGTGGCCGACGATATCGCGACCTCGGCCTTCGCGCCGAAGGGCCGCGAGGTGCGCGAGCTGCTGGACGAGGCCGAATCGAAGGTGTTCGCGATCGCCGAGGAAGGCTCGCGCGGGCAGAAGGGCTTCCAGGAAATCCAGCCGCTGCTGACGCAGGTGGTCGAACGCATCGACGAGCTGTATCACCGCGACGCCAATACCGATGTCACCGGCGTACCCACGGGCTTCATCGATCTGGACCGGATGACCAGCGGCATGCAGCCGGGCGACCTGATCATCGTCGCAGGCCGTCCGTCGATGGGCAAGACCGCGTTCTCGCTGAATATCGGCGAGCACGTCGCGGTCGAGCAGGGCCTGCCGGTGGCGGTGTTCTCGATGGAAATGGCCGGCACGCAGCTGGCGATGCGTATGCTCGGCTCGGTGGGCCGGCTCGATCAGCACCGTCTGCGTACCGGGCGGCTGCTCGACGAGGATTGGCCGCGGCTGACGCATGCGATCCAGCGGATGAACGATGCGCAATTGTTCATCGACGAGACGCCGGCGCTGAACCCGATGGAGCTGCGCGCGCGTTCGCGCCGGCTGGCGCGGCAATGCGGCCAGCTGGGCCTGATCATCATCGACTATCTGCAGCTGATGTCGGGCTCGGGCGGCGGCGAAAACCGCGCCACCGAGATCTCCGAGATCTCGCGTTCGCTCAAGGGGCTGGCCAAGGAGCTCAACTGTCCGGTGATCGCGCTGTCGCAGCTGAACCGCAGCCTGGAGCAGCGTCCCAACAAGCGCCCGGTGATGTCCGACCTGCGCGAATCGGGCGCCATCGAGCAGGATGCCGACGTGATCCTGTTCATCTATCGCGACGAGGTCTACAACCCCGATTCGCAGGACAAGGGCACCGCCGAAATCATCATCGGCAAGCAGCGTAACGGTCCGATCGGCACCGTACGGCTGACTTTCCTGGGCCAGTTTACGAAGTTCGACAACTTCAGCGGCGGCCCGGCGTTCTTCGACAACGACACCTGACGCAGCCGGTGCGGCGCGGCGGCAGCGCGCCGCCGCGTTGCGCTACACAAAGCGTACGTCACGCGTTGACTACCCTGTAGAATATTGCTTTTCCGTGACAGCCGGCGGCGACGCCGGCTGTTGCGCAATCTCTCCCGCAATCCAGTTATTCCCAACGAGACGGCGCGCTCGCGCGCCGCGACAAGGAACAGCCATGTTCGGCCGATTCATGCCCACCGAGGGCAAGTTCTTCGAATACTTCAACCAGCACGCCGACTGCGCGGTCACCGCATCGCGCGAACTGGAAACGCTGATCAACGATCTCGGCAACGCCGAAGCCCATGCGCGGCGCGTGCAGGCCACCGAGAAGAAGGCGGACCGGATCACGCACGACACCATCGATCTGCTGCACAAGACATTCATCACGCCGCTCGACCGGGACGAGATCCACAAGCTGATCACGACCATGGACGACATCCTCGATCTGATGGAGGACGTGGCCGAGACCATCACGCTGTACGACGTCACCAGCCTGACCGACGAGGCCCGCAAGCTCGCCTCGATCTGCGTGCAGTGCTGCGAACTGGTCAAGATCGCAGTGGGCCTGCTCGAGGACATGGGCAACGCCAGCACGATCCTGAAGACGGCCCAGCAGATCGATCAGCTCGAATCCGAGGCTGACCGGTTGATGCGCGGGGCGATTTCCAAGCTGTTCCGCGACGAGACCGACGTCAAGCGGCTGATCAAGATGAAGGCCATCTTCGAGCAGCTCGAGACGATCACGGACAAGTGCGAGGACGTGGCCAACATCATCGAAGGCATCGTGCTGGAAAACGCCTGAGCGCGCCAACCGGAACTCCGCATGCAGACTGTACAAATGAGCTTGTGGGTGATCGTCCTGCTGGTGACGCTCGCCTTGCTGTTCGACTTCATGAACGGCTTTCACGACGCCGCGAACTCGATCGCGACCGTGGTGTCGACCGGCGTGCTCAAGCCCCATCACGCAGTGGCGCTGGCCGCCGTCTGCAACGTGATCGCGATCTTCGTGTTTCATCTGAAGGTAGCCGCCACCGTTGGCACCGGCACGATCGACGTCAATATCGTCGACCACTACGTGATATTCGGCGCGCTGGTCGGCGCCATCGCGTGGAACCTGATCACCTGGTATTACGGCATCCCGTCGTCGTCCTCGCATGCGCTGATTGGCGGCCTGGTCGGCGCCGCGGTGGCCAAGGCAGGCACCGGCGCGCTGGTGGCCAGCGGCCTGCTGAAGACCGTGGCCTTTATCCTGATCTCGCCGCTGATGGGCATGCTGCTCGGCTCGCTGCTGATGCTGGTGGTCGGCTGGACCTTCTTCCGCACGCCGCCGTCGCGGGTGGACCGCTGGTTCCGCCGGCTGCAGCTGGTGTCGGCCTCGCTCTATAGCCTGGGCCACGGCGGCAACGACGCGCAGAAGACCATCGGCATCATCTGGATGCTGCTGATCGCCAGCGGCCACGTTCTGCAGAGCGACAGCGCGCCGCCGACCTGGGTCATCGTCAGCTGCTATGTGGCGATCGGCATGGGCACGCTGTTCGGTGGCTGGCGTATCGTGCGGACCATGGGGCAGAAGATCACCAAGCTCAAGCCCGTGGGCGGCTTCTGCGCCGAGACGGGCGGGGCGATCTCGCTGTTCCTCGCTTCCACGCTGGGTGTGCCGGTCTCGACCACGCATACGATCACCGGCGCCATCGTCGGCGTCGGCACGGTGCGCAAGACCTCGGCGGTGCGTTGGGGCGTGGCCGGAAATATCGTCTGGGCGTGGGTGCTGACCATTCCGGCATCGGCGTTCATGTCGGCGATCGCATGGTGGATCGGGCGGCATCTGCTGTAACGCCGGCCCCGACAGGGCGATGGGCAACAGCAAAGGCCAGGCATCTGCCTGGCCTTTTCCTTTGGGGCTTCGACTGCGCGCCTGTGCCGACCCGCGCCGGATCAGCGATTGGCGAAGGCTGCGATCGGGTCGTCGTCTTCGGGCATCGGCGCCGGCGCGGGCGAAGGCGCGTTCGGCACCGATGGCGGTGAAGCCGGCACGGCGGGCGCGGCCCGCGGAACCGGCGTGCTGGGCGCGACCGGTACTGCGGCGCTCGCCACCCGTCGCGCGCCGTTGTAGCGCGACGCCCAGTACGGCTTGGTCATGTCCTCCAGCCGCACGGTGCCGCCGGTCGACGGCGCGTGAACGAAGCGGTTTTGCCCGACGTAGATGCCCACATGCGAGTTCGCGCGCCCGGTGGTGTTGAAGAACACCAGATCGCCCGAGGCGACCTGCTCCCGCTCGAGCGGCGTGCCCCGCGTGCCCATCGCCTCGGTGGTGCGCGGCAGATTGACGTTGGCCGCGCGCGCCACCACGTAGCGCACCAGACCGCTGCAGTCGAAGCCGGAATCGGGGGTGTTGCCGCCGTAACGGTAGGGCGTGCCGACCAGCGACATCGCCTGGATCGAGATCTCCTCCAGGCCGGCGCTCGGTTCGACCATCGGGGCGCGCGGCGCGCGGGCATGGCCACCATGACGCGAGGGTGGCGTGCTGGCGCAGGCGGCCAGCAGCAGGGCGAGGGCGCCCAGCAGCAGGGGGCGCGCACGAACGGTCGATGAAACAGGGCCGGTGCTTGTCGATCGCATGGGCTGGTGGGCCAGCCGGTGCGGTCCATCGACGCGCGCGGTGCCCTGCGCAGGGTCCGGATCGCTACCAGCGCATTTGCGCGTCGTAGGTACCGGTGCCGACGGTCATGGACTTGGGCTGGCCGTTGTAAGTGGCGTGCACATTGTAGCGGCCCTCCGGCGCCTTGATCAGGCAGCGCGGCCCTTCGGTGCGAAATCGCGCCACTTCGTGGCCTTCGCGCATCAGTCGGACCTCGACATCGGCCAGATACTCGCCGGTGGATCCCTGCGTAAACAGCACGCCCATATTGAACTGCTTCTGGCGCGCGGCCAGCCGCTGCTGTTCATCCTCGCCGACGCCCCCGCAGACATAGCTGACCGCACCGATGGTGCGGATCACCGGTTCGTTGACCGGCGGGGCGGCCACCGGCGCAGGGGCCGGCGACGGAGTGGCGACCGATGGCGGGGTCACGCCCGGCGCCGTCGAGCCCGGAGGCGGCGCCGCTCCCGGTTGCGACACGGCCTGCGCGCGCAGCAGGTCCGGCGCGCTGGCCGCGACCGCCGCCATCAGACAGGGGATCAGCGCGCCATGGACGCGCTGCCAGCGATAGACTCGCATCGCTTGCCTCCGTCCGCTCACAGCACGTCCGCCGCGTGGTCGGCCAGGCGGGAACGCTCGCCGCGGGCCAGCGTAATATGGCCGCTGTGACTCCAGCCCTTGAAGCGGTCCACCACGAAGGTCAGGCCCGACGAGCCTTCGGTCAGGTACGGCGTGTCGATCTGCGCGATGTTGCCCAGGCACACGATCTTGGTGCCCGGGCCCGCCCGCGTGACCAGTGTCTTCATCTGCTTGGGCGTCAGGTTCTGCGCCTCGTCGATGATGACGAACTTGTTGACGAAGGTGCGGCCGCGCATGAAGTTCATGCTCTTGACCTTGATGCGCGAGCGGATCAGTTCCTGCGTGGCGGCGCGCCCCCATTCGCCGGCGCTGTCGTCGCTCTTCTGCAGCACCTCGAGGTTGTCGTCGAAGGCGCCCATCCACGGCTGCATCTTCTCTTCCTCGGTGCCGGGCAGGAAGCCGATGTCCTCGCCGACCGGCACGGTGGCGCGCGTGACGATGATCTCGTTGTACAGCTTCTGATCCAGCACCTGCTCGAGCCCCGCGGCCAGCGCCAGCAGCGTCTTGCCGGTGCCGGCCTGGCCGAGCAGCGTGACGAAGTCGATGTCGGGGTTCATCAGCAGGTTCAGCGCGAAGTTCTGCTCGCGGTTGCGCGCGGTCACGCTCCAGACGTTGTTCTTGTGGTGCGTGTAGTCCTTCAGCGTCTGCAGCAGGGCGGTCTTGCCGTTGATCTCCTTGACCTGCGCGTACAGCGGCAGGCTGCCGTCCATCGGCTCGAGGTAGACGAACTGGTTGACCAGGAACGAGGGCACCAGCGGGCCGGTCAGCCGGTAGAACATCGCACCGGTCTTCGGGTCCTGCCAGCTCTCGACGCCCTTGCCGTGTTTGGCCCAGAAATCGTTGGGCAGCACCATCACGCCCGAGTACAGCAGGTCCTTGTCCTCGAGGACCTGGTCGTTGAAATAGTCCTCGGCCGGCAGGCCCAGCGCCCGGGCCTTGATCCGCATGTTGATGTCCTTGGACACCAGCACGACGTCGCGCTCGGGATGCTGCTGCCGCAGCGCGCTGACCACCGCCAGGATCTGGTTGTCGGCCTTGCCCTCGGGCAGGCCTTCGGGCAGCTTGGTGTCGTTCAGGCGGGTCTGGAAGAACAGCGTTCCCTGCGCGTCGCGGTTGCCCAGCTTGGCCAGCGGCAACCCCTCGTCGAGCACGCCGTCGGTGCCGGCCACCAGTGCGTCGAGCGTGCGGCTGACCGCGCGCGCGTTGCGGGCGACTTCGCTCATGCCCTTCTTGTGGTTGTCCAGCTCTTCGAGCGTCATCATCGGCAGATAGATGTCGTGCTCTTCGAAGCGGAACAGCGAGGTCGGATCGTGCATCAGCACATTGGTGTCGAGCACGAACAGCTTGGCGGGGCCGGTGTCCTTGCGCTGCCGGCGGCTGGTGGTAGCGGTCGTGCTCTTGACCAGCGACACCGGCGACGTCGGCGTGGTCGACACCGGCGCGCTCGGCATGTCTTTCGAACGGGCGCGTGTGCCGGCGGCACGGGCCTCCACCGCGGGCGCGGCGGCTTCGCTCGGTCCGCTTTCAAGCAGGGCCACGCGTTCCAGGGCCGGAACGGGCTTCTTTGCCTGCGTCGCGGACTTCGGCAACCTTGCAACCGGAGCGAACTCGCTCGGGTCCAGCAGTTGTGCAGGCTTGGCGGGCATGGTCGGCAGCGGCATGCTGGGCGTTCCTTTCAGGGGGAGGGGAAAAGGGGCGGGGCCGCGCACAGACGAAAAAGCCGCCGGGCCCGTTGAGCGGGCGAGGCGGCTTGTCTTGTGCGGGCGGGCGACACGGCAGTTCTGCTACCGGCCCTGGGCATCGTGCGCCTGGGCCGGAGGGGAGAAGCAGCGTGGCAATCAGAATCTGAACTCATTACGGGGCAATGTATCCGAACGATTTCCGTTTGGCAATTGCCCGGTGAAGGTCACATCGCGCGCACCAGTTCGAGCACTTCGTCGACGTGGCTAGGTACCTTGATGCCGCGCAGTTCATGGCGCAGCTTGCCCTTGCCGTCGATCACGAAGGTGCTGCGCTCGATGCCGCGCACTTCCTTGCCATAGAGCTTTTTCATCTTGATGACATCGAACATCTGGCACAGCGCCTCGTCCGCATCGGAGATCAGTTCGAACGGCAGCTCCAGCTTGGCCTTGAAGTTCTCGTGCGACTTCATGCTGTCGCGCGAGACGCCGAACACCACCGCGCCGGCGGCCTCGAAGGCCTCGTGCTGATCGCGGAAGTCCATCGCCTCGTTGGTGCAGCCGGGGGTGTTGTCCTTCGGATAGAAGTACAGCACCACCGTCTTGCCGCGCTGGTCGGCGAGGCGGAAGGTGCCGCCGGTGGCCGGTGCGCTGAAATCGGGAACGGCCTGGTTGAGACTGACTGTCATTCTTGTGGCTCCTGGAGGAAGCGGCGCTGGGAAAATAGGCTTGCCGTCGTCTTTCCCCGCCCGGGATCGGGCAAATGCTGGCGCCGCGCGCGGCGGGCGGGGATGGCGGGCATGGCCGTGCTCACGGCAAATGAGGGCGCGTCGGCATAGTTCAAGCGTGGCGTCGGGCAGACATCGGGCGACCGTGGCGCGGCCGGTTCAACCGCCCTCGGGCGCGTCTTCGAGCAGCAGCACCGCGGCCACCTTGCGGCCTTCGGCCATCAGGATGTTGTAGGTGCGGCAGGCCGCCGGCATGTCCATCGCATCGACGCCGATATGGCGGCGGGACAGGGCCGCGGTCAGGCGTGGGTGCGGAAAGCGCAGGCGGTCGCCGGTGCCCAGCAGCACCACTTCGGGGGCATGGTCCAGCAGCCCCTCGAACTGGTCGGGGGCCAGGTCCTCGAAGCGCCGGACCGGCCAGGGCCGCACCTCGCCTTCGGGCATCACCAGCACGGAGCTGGTGTAGCGCACCTTGTTGATCTCGATATAGCCCGGACCATACGCCGTGACGGTGTTCATGGCGTTGGGCTGGTCGGCATGGAGTTTCACGGGGGAACCTTACGGGGAGACGGGTCGGGGAGCTTGTCAGGGAAGCGGCGGCGGGGAAGGCGCGGACCGGGGCGGTGGCGAGCGCGGTCTGGCCGCGCTGCATCGCAAGATCCCTGCCGAAGTCTGTCATAATCCGCTAAATTATAGCCTTTGCCTTCCTGCCGGCCGCGCTGCCTTCGCATCGCCCCGCAGTGCAGCGAAGCGCGCTCCGGACGACCCCCTGTTCCACGCAGATTCCCTGTTCGCCGCCGCACGAACCGGCGGCTCCTTGCTCCTTTTGTCTCTGCCAGACTCCTGCCCGACCACGCCGTGAAACCGATCCAGAAATCCAACAAGCTGAACAACGTCTGCTACGACATCCGCGGCCCGGTGCTGGAGAAGGCCAAGCAGATGGAGGAAGAAGGGCACAAGATCATCAAGCTCAATATCGGCAACCTGGCCGTGTTCGGCTTCGATGCGCCGGAGGAGATCCAGCAGGACATGATGCGCAACCTGCCGAACTCGGCGGGCTACTCGGATTCGAAGGGCATCTTCGCCGCCCGCAAGGCGATCATGCACTACACCCAGCAGAAGAACATCCACGGCGTCGGCCTGGACGACATCTACGTCGGCAACGGCGCGTCCGAGCTGATCGTGATGTCGATGAACGCGCTGCTGAACAACGGCGACGAGGTGCTGGTCCCCTCGCCGGACTACCCGCTGTGGACCGCCGCGGTCAGCCTGTCGGGCGGCACGCCGGTGCACTATGTCTGCGACGAGGCCAACGAATGGATGCCGGACCTGGACGACATCCGCGCGAAGATCACGCCGAACACCAAGGCCATCGTCGTGATCAACCCGAACAACCCCACCGGGGCGCTGTACTCGGACGAACTGCTGCGCGAGATCGTCGCGATCGCGCGCCAGCACGGGCTGATCATCTTCGCCGACGAGATCTACGACAAGGTGCTGTACGACGGCCATACGCACACGTCGATCGCCGCGCTGTCGACCGACGTGCTGACGGTGACCTTCAACGGCCTGTCGAAGAACTACCGCTCGTGCGGCTACCGCGCCGGCTGGATGGTGGTGTCGGGCGACAAGCGGCCCGCGCACGACTATATCGAGGGCCTGAACATGCTGTCGTCGATGCGCCTGTGTGCCAACGTGCCGGGCCAGTGGGCGATCCAGACCGCGCTGGGCGGCTATCAGAGCATCAACGACCTGGTGGCCGAGGGCGGGCGCCTGCGCCGCCAGCGCGACCTGGCCTACGAACTGATCACGCAGATCCCCGGCATTACCTGCGTCAAGCCGAAGGCGGCGCTGTACCTGTTCCCCAGGCTCGACCTGTCGATGTATCCGATCCAGGACGACCAGGAATTCATCTACGAGCTGCTGCAGGAATCGAAGGTGCTGCTGGTGCAGGGCAGCGGCTTCAACTGGGCCAAGCCCGACCATTTCCGCATCGTCTTCCTGCCGCACGAAGAGGATCTGCGCGAGGCCATCGGCCGTGTCGGCCGCTTCCTCGAGTCCTATCGAAAACGACACGGCGCGGCGGCCTGACTGACTCGCTCAGTGCGGCTGCGGCCGGCTCCGGAACCACGCACCGCTGCGCTCATCAATTTGCAAACTGGAATCTGATTGACCATGAACCCCATCAAAGTAGGCCTGCTCGGCATCGGTACCGTCGGTAGCGGCACGTTCGACGTGCTCAAGCGCAACCAGGAGGAGATTCGCCGCCGTGCGGGCCGTGGCATCGAGATTACGATGGTGGCGGACCTGAACACCGAGCGCGCGCGCGAACTGACCGGTGGCAAGGTCGAGGTGGTGGCCGATGCGCGCGAGGTGGTGGCGCATCCCGACATCGATATCGTGGTCGAACTGATCGGCGGCTATGGCATCGCGCGCGAGCTGGTGCTGCAGGCGATCGCCAACGGCAAGCATGTGGTCACCGCCAACAAGGCGCTGCTGGCCGTGCACGGCAACGAGATCTTCGAGGCCGCCCGCAGCAAGGGCGTGATGGTCGCGTTCGAGGCCGCGGTGGCCGGCGGCATCCCCATCATCAAGGCGCTGCGCGAGGGCCTGAGCGCCAACCGCATCCAGTGGATCGCCGGCATCATCAACGGCACCACCAACTTCATCCTGTCGGAGATGCGCGACAAGGGCCTGGACTTCGACACCGTGCTGAAGGAAGCCCAGCAGCTGGGCTACGCCGAGGCCGATCCGACCTTCGACATCGAAGGCATCGACGCCGCGCACAAGATCACGCTGATGAGCGCGATCGCCTTCGGCATGCCGGTGCAGTTCGACAAGACCCACGTCGAGGGCATCACGCGCCTGTCCGCGATCGACATCCAGTACGCCGAGGAACTGGGCTACCGCATCAAGCTGCTGGGCCTGACCCGCCGCCGCGAGGACGGCATCGAGCTGCGCGTGCATCCGACGCTGGTGCCGGCCTCGCGCCTGATCGCCAACGTCGAGGGCGCGATGAACGCCGTGCTGGTGCAGGGCGACGCGGTCGGTGCCACGCTGTACTACGGCAAGGGCGCCGGCGCCGAGCCGACCGCCTCGGCAGTGATCGCCGATCTGGTCGACGTGACGCGCCTGCATACCGCCGATCCGGAACATCGCGTGCCGCATCTGGCGTTCCAGCCGGACGAGCTGTCCAGCGTACCGGTGCTGCCGATCGAGGAAGTCACCAGCAGCTACTATCTGCGCATGCGCGTGTCGGACCAGACCGGCGTGCTGGCCGACATCACCCGCATCCTGGCCGATTCGGGCATCTCGATCGACGCGATGCTGCAGAAGGAGTCGCGCGAGGGCGAGCCGCAGACCGATATCATCATGCTGTCGCACCTGGCGCGCGAGAAGCAGATCAATGCCGCCATCGCCAGGATCGAGGCGCTGCCGACGGTGCTGTCGGGCGTCACCCGCCTGCGCATGGAAGAACTGAACTGAAGCCTTGCCGATGGCCGCGCCGCCGCCCGAACCGGGGCGGGGCACGGCCCGGCGGCCACCATCACGATGAACTACAAGTCGACCCGCGGCCATGACGTGCCGCAAACCTTCTCCGAGATCCTGCTGGGCGGCCTGGCGCCGGACGGCGGCCTGTATCTGCCGCAGCAATATCCGCAGATCAGCGCCGACGAGCTCGAGTCGTGGCGCAAGCTGTCGTACGCGGATCTGGCCTACGAGATCCTGGCCAGGTTCTGCGACGACATTCCGGCCGAGGACCTGCGCGCGCTGACGCGCAAGACCTATACCGCCGACGTCTATTGCAACGCGCGCGCCGGCGACAACACCGCCGACATCACGCCGCTGCGCAAGCTGGGCGACGAGGCGGGCGCGCCGCTGTATCTGCTCGGCCTGTCCAACGGCCCGACGCTGGCGTTCAAGGACATGGCGATGCAGCTGCTGGGCAATCTGTTCGAGTACGCGCTGGCGCGTGCCGGACAGGAGCTCAATATCCTGGGCGCGACGTCGGGCGACACCGGCAGCGCGGCCGAATACGCGATGCGCGGCAAGCGCGGCATCCGCGTGTTCATGCTGAGCCCGCACAGGAAGATGAGCGCGTTCCAGACCGCGCAGATGTTCAGCCTGCAGGACCCGAACATCTTCAACCTGGCGGTGCAGGGCGTGTTCGACGACTGCCAGGACATCGTCAAGGCAGTGTCCAACGATCTCGAATTCAAGTCGCGCCAGAAGATCGGCACGGTCAATTCGATCAACTGGGCGCGCGTGGTCGCGCAGGTGGTCTACTACTTCAAGGGCTGGCTGCTGGCCACCGATGGTCCGGGCCAGAAGGTCTCGTTCTGCGTGCCGTCCGGCAACTTCGGCAACGTCTGCGCCGGCCATATCGCGCGGATGATGGGTTTGCCGATCGACAAGCTGGTGGTCGCGACCAACGAGAACGACGTGCTCGACGAATTCTTCCGCACCGGCATCTATCGCGTGCGCAAGGCGGCCGAGACCTATCACACGTCCAGCCCCAGCATGGACATCTCGAAGGCGTCGAACTTCGAGCGCTTCATCTTCGATCTGCTGGGCCAGGATGCCGGCAAGCTGGCGCAGCTGTTCCGCGACGTCGACACCAAGGGCGGCTTCGATCTGTCCGGCACGCCGGACTACGAGCGCATCCGCCAGTTCGGTTTCGTCTCGGGCCGCAGCACGCACGAGGACCGCGTGGCGACCATCCGCGATCTGTCGTCGCGCTACGGCATCACCATCGATACCCACACCGCCGACGGCGTCAAGGTCGCGCGCGAGCACCTGTCGGCCGGTACGCCGATGGTGGTGCTGGAAACCGCGCTGCCGGCCAAGTTCGCCGACACCATCCGCGAGGCGCTGGGCCGCGAGCCCGAGCGGCCGGCGGCCTTCGAGGGCATCGAGGCGCTGCCGCAGCGTTTCGAGGTGATGCCGGCCGACGCCGCGCAGGTCAAGGCGTATATCGCCCGGCATACCGGGCTGTAATCCGGCGATCATCCCGCCGCGCCGGCCTGCGCGGCGGCCGCCGAATCATTACAATCCGCTCAGTACCATCTGAATCCGCCGCTTGCGGCCGTGGCCGGTCCCGCCGCAAGCGCCGCCTCGCGCAGGCGGGGCCTGTCCGGACACTGCGTTCCCGCCTGCGCGGGCCGCGACGACAACGCACCTCGCATGGAAAACCGTCCCCCGATGCTGACCCTGGCGCAGGCGCTCGACGCGCTGCTGGCCGGCGCGCAGCCGATCACCGAAAGCGAACGCGTCGATACGCTGCAGGCCAATGGCCGCGTGCTGGCCCAGCCGGTCGCCAGCACGCTCGACGTTCCGCCCGCCGACAACACGTCGATGGACGGCTACGCGCTGCGCTGCGCCGACGTGCCGATGCCCGGCGCGCGGCTGCGGGTCGCCCAGCGCATTCCTGCCGGCCATGTCGGCGTGCCGCTCGAACCCGGTACCGCCGCGCGCATCTTTACCGGCGGGCTGATTCCGGCTGGCGCCGACGCGGTCGTGATGCAGGAGCAGTGCCAGGCCGATGGCGATTTCGTCGTGGTCAACCACGCTCCCGGGCCCGGCGAGTGGATCCGCCGTGCCGGCGAGGACATCATGGCCGGCGCCGTGATCCTGTCGGCCGGTTCGCGGCTGACGCCGCAAGCGCTGGGCCTGGCCGCCTCGGTCGGCCAGGCGCAGGTCGAGGTGGTGAGGCGCCCGCGCGTGGCGGTGTTCTTCACCGGCGACGAGCTGGCGATGCCGGGCGAGCCGTTGAAGCCGGGTGCGATCTACAACTCGAACCGCTTCACGCTGCGCGGTCTGCTGGAAAACCTCGGCTGCGAGGTCACCGATTTCGGCATCGTGCCCGACACGCTGGACGCCACGCGCGACACGCTGCGGCGCGCGGCGCAGGGCCACGATCTGATCCTGACCTCGGGCGGCGTCTCGGTCGGCGAGGAAGACCATATCAAGCCGGCGGTGCAGGCCGAAGGGCGGCTGGACCTGTGGCAGATCGCGATCAAGCCGGGCAAGCCGCTGGCCTTCGGCCATGTGTCGCGCGGCGGTGCCGGCGGCGCTACCAATACAGCCGATACAGCCGATACAGCCGATACAGCCGATACAGCCAGCGTCGCCGACAGCGCGGCCTTCCTCGGCCTGCCCGGCAATCCGGTGTCGAGCTTCGTGACCTTCCTGCTGTTCGTGCGTCCGTTCATCCTGCGCATGCAGGGCGTGACCGACGTCGCGCCGCGGCGCATTCCGATGCGGGCCGACTTCGACCTGACCAAGTTCGATCGCCGCAACGAGTTCCTGCGCGTGAAGATCAACGAAGGCGGCGGGCTGGACCTGTTCCCCAACCAGAGCTCGGGCGTGCTGACCTCGACGGTCTGGGGCGACGGCCTGGTCGACAATCCGCCCAACCAGCCGATCCGGCGCGGCGACATCGTGTCGTTCCTGCCGTTTGCCAATCTGCTCGCCTAGCCGGTGGCGCGCATCCAGGCAGCGGGCGCAGGTCATGGCAGCACAGAGAAGAGGGTAGCGATGCAGATCGAATTGCGGTTCTTCGCCAGCGTACGCGAGCAACTGGGCGTGGCCCAGGAGCGCGTCGAACTGCCGGACACGGTCACGACCGTGGGCCAGGTGAGGCAGTGGCTGCGCGAGCGCGGCGGCGTCTGGCAGGAGGCGCTGGCCGAGGGCCGGGCGTTGCGGATGGCGGTGAACCATGCGGTCGCGCGCGCCGATACCGCGGTGGGCGAGGGCAGCGAAGTGGCCTTCTTCCCGCCGGTGACCGGAGGCTGAGATGAGCGTCAGGGTACAGCGCGAGGATTTCGACCTGGGCGCCGAGGTGGCGGCCCTGCGTGTGGGGCGTCCCGGCATCGGCGCGGTGGCCAGCTTTATCGGCACGGTCCGCGACGTCAACGACGGCAGCCCGGTGCAGGCGATGGAGCTCGAGCACTATCCCGGCATGACCGAGAAGGCGCTGGAGCGGATCGAGGCGGTCGCACGCGAGCGCTGGGCGCTCGAAGGCGTCACCATCATCCACCGCGTCGGCCCCTTGCAGCCGCAGGACCAGATCGTGCTGGTGGCGGTGGCCTCGGCCCATCGCGGCAATGCCTTCGCCGCCTGCGAATTCATCATGGACTATCTGAAGTCCGAGGCGCCGTTCTGGAAGAAGGAATCGACGCCTGAGGGGGCGCGCTGGGTCGACGCCCGTGTCACCGACGAGGCCGCGCTGGCGCGCTGGGGCGTGCGTTCGCTCAATGCCAGCGGCGATGCCGGCGAGGGGGAGGGCACGGCCGGAGCCCCGGCTTGAGCCCGCTGGGCTTTGTCGCGGTCGGCGTCGGTGCGGCGATCGGCGCCTGGCTGCGCTGGCTGTTTTCGCTGCTGTGGAATGCCGCGAACCCCGCGCTGCCCTATGGCACGCTGGCGTCCAATCTGCTGGGCGGCTTCCTGATCGGCGTCGCGGTCGGCTTCTTCGATGCCCATGCCTCGCTGCCGCCGGCCTGGCGTCTGCTGGTGATCACCGGTTTCCTCGGCGGACTGACTACCTTCTCCACCTTTTCCAGCGAGCTGACGGCCAATCTGCTGGCCGGCAACTACGGCGCCGCGGCGCTGCACGTCATGCTGCACCTCGGCGGTTCGCTGCTGCTGACGCTGTTCGGGCTGTGGAGTTATCGGGCGCTGGCCTGAGCCGAAGTCTCCGCGGTCATCTCCCCATCCTCCCCCGATGATCCGCCGATCATCCTCAGCAAGGCAGCGTTGAACGCCTGCGGCCGCTCCATGTGCGGGCTGTGGCCTGCCGCCGGAATCGTCGCCACCCGCAGCGCCGGTTGCAGCGCCGCGGTCGCCGCGGCCAGCGCAGGCCGGTAGAGCCGGCTGCGTTCCCCATACAGGCAGAACAGCGGCATCGTGGCCGCGCGCAGCATCGGCCGATAGTCCTGCCGCGACATGTCGAGCCATAGCTCGGCCAGCACGCCGGCGTCGCACCCCATCATGCCTTCGCGCAGCACCGCGGCTTCGCGCGTCGGCGCTTCGGTGCCTTCGGCCCACAGACCGGTGGCCACCAGCGGCACCATGCCGTGCCAGTAGCGCCGCACGCGTGCCGCCATCTGGACGGCGTCGGCGGCGGCGTAGTGCCCGTGCAAGCCATGTTCCCAGTCGGTCCCGGTCACCAGCCGCGGTGTCATGTCGATCGCGCCAATCATCGCGACCCGTGCCGCCAGCCACTGCCGCGACCGTCTGCGAAGCAGTTCCCAGGCGACCATCGCGCCCATCGACCAGCCGGCCACCACGGCGTCGC
>NZ_JABTYE010000026.1 GCF_013314895.1 Cupriavidus gilardii
CCACAAACCGATGCCCCGCCCCCTTGAACTCCACCTTCCCGGGCGCATGCAATTCGATCTTCCCGCCCAGCACGCGGATCTGCGCCCCGGCGGCATTCAGCAGCACGTGCTGCTTGCCCTCGACCGTGACGTTGGCCTGCGTCGAGGCGATCGTCACCGTGCGCTCGGCGGCGTAGCGGCTGGCGCCGGTCAGGCTGGCGACTTCGACCTTGCCGGCGGCGGCGTGCAAGGCCATGCCTTTCGCGTCGCCGCCCTTTTGCCCGGTCTGCGTACCTTGGCCGGTGGAACCAGAGCTTGAGCCGGAGCCCGAGCCCCCCTGCCCATCGGTAAACAGGCTAAGACCATCGGCCACCGCGACGGCCAGATTGCCGCCTGCCGCAAGATTGAAATGTTCCCCGGCCACCAGCGTGGCATTGGTGCCCGCGACGAGCACCGCATCGGCCGGCGTCGACAGCGCCACGCCCTTCGGGCCGGAGACCACCAGATGCGGCTCGCTGTAAGCAATCGCCGAGCCGCCGTCCTCGGCCTTTGCTTCGGTGCGTAGCACTTCGGCGCTTTGCTTGAGCGATTCGAGCGCCGGCAGCGCATCGGCAGCGGGCTCGCCTGGCAGCGCGGCCTTCTGCTTGGCGGCCTGCTGCGCCAGCGTGCGGGCGAGTTCCAGGCTGTCCTCGACCTGCGTCGCCGCCTGTTCGCTCTGCAGCAGCGGTTGCGTGACGCTGCCTTCTTCGGCGGCGATCAGCAGGCCGGAGCCGGCGCGGACGCTGCCGGAGGCGTCGGTGGCGAGCGCCGCGCCGTGGCCGAGGTCGGCCTCGCGGGCGTTGTCGCGCTGGAACAGGTGGTGGCCCAGCGTCAGCGACGTCGCGGCCTGCGTGGTCGACAGCAGCGTGCGGCTCTGGCCCTCGGTGTCGTCGAACACCAGCTGGTTGTAGCCGCCGTTGCCGGTCTGGCTGGCGGACAGCGCCTGCGTCTTGATGCCGGACATTACGGCGTTGTGTGCGTGCGCCTTGTCGTTCTTGCCGTCACCGGCGAACCAGGCGGGCGCATTGCCGGTCGCGTTGGCGGCGCCGGCCTGTTGCTTGTTGATCTGCGCGTCAGGCTCGCCGGCGCCGTTGTAGGCTGCACCGACGACCACCGGCCGGTCGATATCGCCGTTGACGAACTCGACCACCACTTCCTGGCCGACTCGCGGCAGCGCGACGCCGCCCCAGTTGTCGCCGGCCACCGGCGTGGCGACGCGCAGCCAGCAGCCCAGTGCGGACTCGGCGCGGGCGTTGTCGTCGCCGGCCGGGTGGGATTGCCGGCTGGCCGATCGGCCGCCGCGTTGCCAATGGAACTGGACCTTGATGCGGTGATCGCGGTCCGTGTGAACCGGTCCGCCGTCGCCGACGACCAATGCGGTCTGGCTGCCGCGCACGGTGGGACGCGGATGCAGCAGGCGGCCGTCGTCGCCGCGCAGCGCCGGCCGGTATGGCACGCTGGCGCGCACGGCGGTGAAGCGGTTGCGGTACAGCGGCAGCGTTTCGTTGTCGCCGGCCGGGGCCAGGCCCGTCATTGCCATCAAGGCTTGGCCGAAGCCCTCGTTGAAGTTGTTGCGAGCCTCGTGCGTGACCGACAGCACCACGAAGCGGCGGCCGTCGTCCTCGTCGCCATCGTGCTCGTAGTGATCGAGCAGCGAGAACGTGGTGGCCGGCGCCAACGTGCGGACCGTGCCGCCGCCATGGAAGGCCTTGTTGCGAACCTCGAGCGATTCCATCGCGATGCGCGCGATGCGCTGCGCCTGCTCGGCATCCTCGAACGCGTACTGGCCGACGTAGTCGGTGTCGGTCAGCGCGGTGGCCTGTTCGCCATTGTCGTGGTGCGTGCTCAGCGTGGCGCTGCGCAGGGAGGCGGTGCGATAGTCCCAGGTCGCCAGCTCGACCGCATTGGTCTGCCACTGGCGCTCGCCCTGCCATTCGGTGATCACGTCCTCCGAAGCGGTCGCATCGGCGCGGCCGAAGCGGATACGGGCCTGCGCGTTGTCCTTGAAGACATCGTTGCGATCGGCGATCACCATCCGATGCAGGCCGAGGGCGTCGCCATCGGCAGCCTCGTGCTCGAAGTAGTAGAACAGCCCTTCCTCGGCCAGCAGCCGCGTCACGAAATGGAAGTCGGACTCGTCGTACTGCGTCACCACGCTGCGCTTCGGATAGATCGCGGCGTCGGCCACCGCCCAGCGCCATTCCGGCACCAGCTTGCCCTGCCCGCGGTAGTCGCCGAGCACGCTGTCGACGACCTCGATCACCGACATGTCCTGGAACAGGAAGCTGTCGCGCCGATGCCGCAGGAAGGCCAGCCACGGCTCGATCACGAGCCGGTAGCGCGCCAGGCCGCCATTGGCGCCGACGCGCTCGAACACCGTCACATGGCCGTGCAACGCGCGCGGCTTGTCGCGGCTGAGCTGCGTCAGCAGATCGATGCGCACCGGCTGGCCGAGCAAGGCGGCCGGATCGAGCTTCGCGTCGTCCGACAGCGCCGACAGCTCGATACGAAAACCGCCGCCATCGAGCTGTTCGCGCGCGAGCAGACGCTCGGCAAGCAGCACGTCCTCGCCCAGCGGCGTCGCGAGCCGCAGCAGCCGGTCGTGCTGGCGGAAGGCCGCGCGCATTTGCGCCGCCAGTTCATGCGCCATATCGGTCAGTACGCCCATCGCTGCCTCGACTGTGAGTTACGGTGTCAATTGACCTTGTAGCGGAAGCCGCCGTTCTTGTTGACGCCGACCTTGATCTTCTGGATCGCCTCGCCCTGCGCCATCTTCGCCAGCACAGACTGCGCGATCTCGGGCAGCAGCGTGCCGTTCAGGATATGGTCGACGGCGCGCGCGCCGGTATCGACCTCGGTGCAGCGCTGCAGCACAGCCTCGGTCACGGCCGCATCCCACTCGAACGCCGCACGGTGGTTCTGCTGCACGCGATCGCCGATGCGGCGCAGCTTCAGCTCGATGATCTCGACCAGCGTGTCGTCGCTGATCGGGTAGTACGGCACCACCTTGGTCCGCCCGATAAAGGCGGGCTTGAACGTCTTGTACAACGTCGGGCGCAGCGCCTCGGTCAGCGCGTCGGCATCCGGCAGTTCCTCGGCGGACTTGTTCAGGCACGCCTGCATGATCGAGGCCGAGCCCGCGTTCGAGGTCAGGATGATGATGGTGTTGCGGAAGTCGATGGTCCGGCCCTCGGCGTCCTCCATCCAGCCCTTGTCGAAGACCTGGAAGAACATCTCCAGCACGTCAGGATGCGCCTTCTCGATTTCGTCGAGCAGCACCACGCTGTACGGGTTGCGGCGCACCGCCTCGGTCAGCACCCCGCCCTCGCCATAGCCGACATAGCCCGGCGGCGAGCCCTTGAGCCCGGACACGCTGTGGGCCTCCTGGTACTCGCTCATATTGATGGTGATCAGCTTGCGCTCGCCGCCGTACAGGATGTCGGCCAGCGCCAGCGCGGTCTCGGTCTTGCCGACGCCGGACGGGCCGACGAACAGGAACACCCCGCGCGGCTTGTGCGGGTCTTCCAGATTGGCCGCCGCGGTACGCACGCGCTGCGCCACCGCTTCGAGCGCGTGCGGCTGGCCCACCACACGCTCCTCGAGCAGGGGCTTCAGGTTCATCACCGTGTGCAGCTCGTCCTTGACCATGCGGCCCAGCGGAATGCCGGTCCAGGCCGAGACGATCTCGGAAACGACCTGGCCGTCGACCTGGATCGGCACCAGCGGCTTTTCGCCCTGCAGGTCGCGAAGTTCAGCCTTCAGGCGCGACAGTTCGTCGGCCGGTGCCGCCGGCGCGGCAGCCTTGCGGCGGCGTCCGGCGGCGGGAGCGATATCGCTGTTGGCAGCCACCGGCTCGGCTTCCTCGACGGCGGTGTCATGGCCGGTCGCAGCAGCATCAGCAGCATCAGCAGCGTCTGCCGTACCTGCATCCCTCGAGCGCAGCAGCGCGACGATCCGCTCGACCAGCTCGCGTTCGCGTGCGAGCCGCTCGTTACCGGCGGAAATGCGCTCGCGCAGCGCCTGCTCCTGCTTCTGCAGTTCGGCCAGCCGCGCCTGATGCTGTCCGCCGGTCGACAGCTCGCGTTGCAGCGCGCCGATCTCGACCGTCAGGCGCTCCAGCGCCTTCTGGTCCTGCTCGATTTCGGCGGGCGTGGCGCTCTGCGCCAGCGCGACCTTGGCGCAGGCGGTGTCGAGCACGCTGACGGCCTTGTCCGGCAATTGCCGGCCGCTGATATAGCGGTGCGACAGCCGCACCGCCTCGGTGATCGCCTCGTCGAGCACGCGCACGTCGAAGTGCCGCTCCATCAGGCCGACCATGCCGCGCAGCATCGCCGAGGCCAGCGCCTCGTCCGGTTCCTCGACCTTGACGACCTGGAAGCGCCGCGCCAGCGCGGCATCCTTCTCGAAGTACTTCTTGTATTCGGCCCAGGTGGTCGCCGCGATCGTGCGCAGCTCGCCGCGCGCCAGCGCCGGCTTCAGCAGATTGGCCGCGTCGTTCTGGCCCGCCTGCCCGCCCGCGCCGATGATGGTGTGCGCCTCGTCGATGAACAGGATGATCGGCTGCGGGCTGCGCTTGACCTCGTCGATCACGTTGCGCAGCCGGTTCTCGAACTCGCCCTTGACGCTGGCGCCGGCCTGCAGCAGGCCCATGTCCAGCGTGCGCAGCGCGACGCCGCGCAGCGGCGGCGGCACGTCGTCGGCGGCAATACGCAATGCCAGCCCTTCGACCACCGCGGTCTTGCCCACTCCCGCCTCGCCGGTCAGGATCGGGTTGTTCTGCCGGCGGCGCATCAGGATGTCGATCATCTGCCGGATCTCGGCGTCGCGGCCGATCACCGGATCGATGCGGCCATCGCGCGCGGCGGCGGTCAGGTCGACGGTGTACTGGTCGAGCGCCGGCGTCTTCGACAACGCTCCCTGGCCCGAGGGCTCGTCGGCCGGCGCGGCGCCTGCGTCCGCGAAGGCCACGGCCTGCTCGGCCTCTTCGGAGCCCTTGGTCAGTGCACCGAGCTCATGCTTGAGACGCTCGACCGGGAACTGGCCGAAACGTTTGGAGCCGCGCTCGGCCAGCGGCGCCAGGCTCGGCTCGGTCAGCAGCGCCAGCAGCAGATGACCGGAGCGGATGCGCGTGGTCTGCGAATCGAGCGAGGCGATCAGCCACGCATGCTCGAACAGTTTGGGCAGCCAAGGCGAGAACGCCGGCGTGCGCCCATTGCCGGTCTGGAAGCGGCCCAGCTCCCTGTCGAGGTCGCTTTGCAGCGCGGCAGGATCGATACCGCTCGCCTTGGCCGCGACCGACACATCGCTGCGGGGATTCTCCAGCAGCGCCAGGAACAAATGCTCCAGGTCGACCTCATAGTGGCCGCGCGCCATGCACAGCGAGGCGGCCCGTTCGGCGGCCTGTCGGCTGGTGGCATTGAGCTTGGCGATCAGCGTCTTCAAGGGGGTGGCCATGATGGCTCGGCTCCGGTCTATCAATGAATGGGCGACAGCGTGTAATGCGCGTCGCTGCGATCCTGCGTGGCGGGTCGCGAAACAAGGAAGGTGTCCCAGCCGACGTGGCCGCTGCCGGCCGCGCCGAGCTGGCAACCGGTCACGTCCTGCCGGCGCAGGATCGGTTTGACTTCATATTCGAGCGTGGCGCCGCCCAGCACGGTCAGCATCTTGCGCAGCGCCAATGCGCCCTCCGCGCCGGGCAGGAAGGCGCGGTACTGGTCGCGCGCCAGCGGCCCGATCCACACGCGCACGCGTAGATCACGCTGCCAGACGCGCTGGCCGGCCAGCGCGGTGGCGCCGAGCACGTTATTGACGCCGCCCAGGCGCGACCACTGCGATGGCGGCACCCGATACCAGCCGCCGACGAACTGCTCGACGCGGAAGGGCACGCAGAAATAATCGGACAGAACCTGTTGCAGATACGACGCCGACATCGGCCGATGGCGCACCGCCGTCGCATAGCCGGCGACCGCCTCATC
Source organism: Cupriavidus gilardii (assembly GCF_013314895.1). Taxonomy (GTDB): domain Bacteria; phylum Pseudomonadota; class Gammaproteobacteria; order Burkholderiales; family Burkholderiaceae; genus Cupriavidus; species Cupriavidus gilardii_C. The sequence continues at coordinate 5,994 of NZ_JABTYE010000026.1, forward strand.
GTGGATGGTCCCCGGCGTCTCGCGCAGGCCGCGGCGGACGCCCGCATCGGCGACGCCGGCCAGCGACAGCAGCAGCGGCAGGTAGTGGCGCGTGCGGTCGACCTCGTGCTGGAACGGCAGCCGGTACTTCTTCCACGCCAGATAGAACAGCGCGGCGGCGCGGTTGGAGAAGATATCGAAGAAGGCGCGCGCGGCGCCGTCGCGACGCATCGTCTCGCGCTCGGCCACGACTTCGGTGTAGTGCAGCGGCAGCGCGCCCTGGCCGCCCAGCATGCCGAAGAAGGCCGGCGTCACGGCCACATCGACGAGCGGGCGTTGTGCCAGCGCCTCGGCGAAGCCGGCATCGCTGTCGAGCGCCTCCTTGGCCAGGCCGCCCGCCTCGATCTGCACGATCTCGCTGGCGGGAAACGACAGCGACAGCGCGTTGGGAAAGCGCACGCGCGTGGCGAGCTGGTGCTCGGGGGTGTCGGCGCTACGGGCGATGGCGTTGATGTTTGCCGTATCGTTGACCGCACCGTTCCCTACGCCGTTGGTGCCTCGACTGTGGCCGCCCTGTGTCCTGCCCTGACGCGCGAACTGGATCTGCAGCAGCCGCACCGCCTGGAAGAACTGGAAGCGATACGGCTGCCGCAGCAGCCGCCGTATCACGCCAGGATCGATTCGCCGCTTCGGGGAGCGCATTGGATCAGTTCCTTGCCGGTGCGGCGCGAGACGGCGACGAGCTGCACGAAGCTGTTCAGATGGACGTACAGACCGAAGAAATGGTCCATCACGCGGATGAAGCGGTGCAGACCAGTGCCGACGAACGCTTCCTCGTCCAGCGTCAGGCGAATCTGCAGGCCGCGGACGAACGTCGCGAACGGCTTGCCCGCGAGCCATTGCGTGCTGGGCTGATAGTCCAGTCCGACGATGCCCTCGATCTGGCGCGCCGAGATGCCGCTGCGGGCGAGGTCATGCAGCCGCAGCATCTCCTTGAGCGCCGGCAGCCCGTCCTGCACCAGCGACAGGTGGTTCAGCGCCAGCAGCGAGATCAGGCGCCATTGCGCCGCTCGGCCGCCGGGCAGCCGCAGCGACGGCGTCGGCTTGCGCAGGAACGTGATCTGCCGCGCGATCGACGTGCCTTCCATCGTCAGATCGCCGTCGGCATGGCCGAACGACAGGCTGGCCGGCAGGTCGCGATTGGTGCAGGTGACGTCGATGCTCAGCGTATCGGTCTGCGGCTGCGCCGGATCGAAATCCAGATCGACGATCGAGATCTCGGTTTCGTAGCCGGGACTGCGGCGTGCCACCAGTTCGTCGCGCCGCGCCAGCCAGAAATGCCCCGCCCGGTTCGGGTCGTCGGCGTGATGCAGCGAATAGAACGGCCGGAATTCGATCACGTCATTGCCATTGGCCGTCTCGCGCACCAGATGGACACGGTCGATCGAATAGATGTCGTAGCCGTGCGCGCGGCGGCCGTCGGCCACCACCGGATAGGCGCTGGCCGTGTGTTCGATGCGGATCGGATCGGCCTTCTGCGCAAACAGGTTGACCACCGGCGTGCAATGCAGCCGCAGGTGTTCGGCCTGCAGGCCCTCCAGCAGGCGTGCGGTGTGCGAGTCGCTGCGGATGTCGGTCATCACCAGATGCAGCTGCAGGCGCCGGGTGTTGCCACCGGCCGGCCCCAGCGCGCGGCGCAGTGCCGCCAGATCGATGTCGACGAAATTGAATTTCTCGGCGAAGGCGAAGTGTTCGGAGAGCAGCCGGTAGGCGGGATGCGAGCGCGCCGGCGTGTCGATCAGCGCCTCGTCGGCGGCAAAACCCACCTCGCGCAGCGGCACGGCCGACAGCCGCTGCCAGACGCCGGGCCGCGGGCCCTCCAGATACGCCGCCGCGGTATGCAGGAACAGCGCGTCGCCGACCGCGGCGACGAAGGACGGCTCGCCGTCCAGATAGACGCGCAGCGTATCGAGCGCCAGCGTGTCGAAGCCGCCTCGCTCGCCCTGGTATTCAAGCGCGATCGTCAGTGCGCCCGTGGCGCCCTTGGGCAATACCGTGGCCGCCGGCGCAACGGCCGCGCCGCGATAGCTGGCCTCGGCGATGCGGACCGGGGCGAAGGTCACGTCGTAGGCCGTGCGGAAGCGGCATTCGACCCGGTTGACGGGCCGCGTGCTCAGCATCGTGCCGCGCGGCACCGTCATCGGCGAGGACAACTGCGCGGCCGCGCCACGGACATCAAAATGCGCGATCGAACAGGACGGAAACGGCCGCAGGTAATGCGGATACATGACCTCCAGCAGCGCTTCGGTCAGTTCCGGGTAGTCGTCGTCGAGCTTCTTGCTGATGCGCGCCGTCAGGAAGGCGAAGGACTCGACCATCCGCTCGACGTGCGGATCGTCGCAACCGTCGGCCGACATGGCGAGCCGCCCGGCGATCTTGGGATATCGCTCGGCGAAGTCGCGCGAATACCGGCGCAGATAGGCCAGTTCACGCTCGTAGTAAGGCAGTAGCTCTTCCATGGCTGCTCGGCGGTCGGTGCGTGGCGGGGGCGGATGGGATCGGCTCGGACATGGCCTGTGGCATGGACTCCGACCCTTCCATGGGTCGGAGTCCATGCGCGTGCCCGCCTGTCAGGTTCGTCCGCGCGTCACCGAGTACTGCAGCGTCGATGGCTGCAGCAACGCATCGAAGCTCACCGGCTCCCGCGCCGGCCCCACCAGCAGCATGGCGGTGATGCCGAAGCACAACGCATTGGTGTTGCGCTCGCTGACATCCAGCGACACGGTGACATTGCGCAGCCGCGGTTCGTGGCGCTCGATGGCCTTGGTCAGCGACTGGCAGATGTAATTGCGGTCGTAGTAGCTGGCCAGACTGAGCCCGGCGAAGTCGTTGAGCCCGTACGTCAGCAGCGAACGCTTGCACTCCGGCAGGCCGCTCAACTGCGCTTCGTCGATCACGATGCGCGTATTGAGCAGCGCCTCGATGTCGCGCGCCACCGTGGACTTCAGCTCCTCGAGCGTCAGCTGCCGCATCGCGGTCGGCAGCGGCGCGTGGGGCTCGTCGTCGAACAGCTTGTCGAGCAGACTCGGTTCGAAACCTTTCATGGCAAGCGCCGGCACCCCGGCGACGCGCGCGCTCTCGCGCCGAATCGGCAGGATGCCGGCATCCGCATCAACCGATCATCGGCCGACCAGGAACGGCATCAGACCGAATAGGTCTTGTCGTTCTTGGTCAGGCTCCAGGCGCCCTGCGAGTTGCCGCCCTGATTGCCGCCGATCTTCTGTTGCGTGTACTTCCACTGCACCGCGGCGTACTTCAGCGAGAACTTGTCGGTGGGCAGCCCTTCAGCCGCAACCTTGGCATCGACGGCGCCCAGGATCGCGTTCTTCAGCTTGATTTCCAGGTACTTGACGCGCTTGCCTTCGCCGTCGGCACGCATGAAATCGATGGTTACCTCATCGAAGGTCGTGCCACCAGACGCGTGCTGATACAGCAGCGGGCTCACCACGTCCATGTCCTTGGTAAAGATCATTTCGCCGTGCTCGCAGCGCTCGGCGGTGTGACCACCCGCGGTCGAAGCGGTCGCCGAACGCGGCTGCTTGATGTTGTGCTCCCAGCTGAGGACTTCGATCCAGTCCTTGTGGTCCTTGTCCTGGGATTCACCCTTGATGGCGGGATTACCGAACTTGACGTAGATATCCTTCATGAGACCCTCGATGAGATAGTGGCTTTGTTTCGCCTTAGAAAGTACTGCTGCCTCGGCCATCGGACGCCGGCACAATGCCGGCGCCGACGGCAACCGGTTACGAGTTGGCGGCCTGCGGCAGGTCGGCGACCAGACGCAGCGAAATCGACAGCTCGTCGAGTTGGAAATGCGGGCGCAGGAAGGCTACCGAACGGTAAGCGCCGGGCTTGCCCGGAATTTCGGAGACCTGGATCGACGCTTCGCGCAGCGGGAACTGTGCCTTCTGTTCCTGGCTGGCGTTGTCGTCCAGCAGAACGTATTGCGAGATCCAGCGGTTCAGGAAGCTTTCGACGTTCTGGGCCGAAGCGAAGCTGCCGATCTTGTCGCGCATCATCGCCTTCAGGTAATGCGCGACGCGCGAGACCGAGAAGATGTACTGCAGCTGGGCCGACAGCACCGCGTTCGCGTTCGCGCTGTCGGTGTTGTACTTCTTCGGCTTCTGCACCGATTGCGCAGCGAAAAAGGCCGCGTAGTCGGAATTCTTGCAATGGACCAGCGGGATGAAACCCAGATCGCTGAGCTCCTTCTCGCGGCGATCGGTAATCGCGATCTCGGTGGGACACTTGAGCGCGATCTCGCCATCGTCGGTCTTGAAGGTGTGTGTCGGCAGGTCTTCCACCAGGCCGCCCCCCTCGACGCCGCGGATCGCCGCGCACCAGCCGAAGTCCTCGAACGCCGCGGTCAGGCGAGCACCGAAGGCCCAGGCGGCGTTGCACCACAGGTACTTGCTGTGGTCGGTGCCGTCGACATCCTCGACGAAGTTGAAGCCCTCGACCGTGGTGCCGTCCTTCGGGTTGTACGGCAGGCGACCGAGGAAGCGCGGCATCGTCAGGCCGACATAGCGCGAATCCTCGGATTCGCGGAACGACTTCCACTTCGCGTACTCGACCGTGTCGAACACCTTGGCCAGGTCGCGCGGCTTGCCCAGGTCGGCGAACGACTCCAGACCGAACAGTTCCGGCGAGGCCGAGGCAATGAACGGCGCGTGTGCGGCCGAGGCGACGTGCGACATCTGTTCGATGAAGTAGATGTCTTCCGGCTGGCGCGTGATTTCATAGTCGCCGATCAGCGCGCCGAACGGGGCACCGCCGAAGGTACCGAATTCTTCTTCGTAGACCTTCTTGAACAGCGCGCTCTGGTCGAAATCGATCGCGGTCTTGAAGTCGCGCACCAGGTCGCGCTTGGTCGCGTTCAGCGCCTTGATCTTGATCATCGTGCCGGTCTGCGTTTCCTTGACCAGGTACGACAGGCCGCGCCAGGTGCTCTCCAGCTTCTGGAATTCCGGGGCGTGCATCACGGCGCTCAGCTGCGCCGAGATCAGACGGTCGAGCTCGGCCACACGGGCGTCGAGCGTCGCCGACAGGTTGTCCGACACCACCACGGTGCCGTCCAGCACTTCCTTGACCAGCTCGCCGATGATGTCCTTGGCGCGCGCGTGTTCGGCGTCGGACTTGGCGACGCGGCTCTGCTCGACGATCTCGTCGAGCAGGCTGGCATTGGCGGCGGGCGCCGCCTGCGCGGCAACTGCGGCTTGAGTCTCAGGCATCCTGACCACCCTTCGGTTCGTTGCCGCCATGGCCGAGCTGCTGCAGCTTCTCGGTATTGGTCAGCACTTCGCTAAGCAAGTCTTCGAGCTTGTCGTTGCCGGCGAGCTTGTTGCGCAGGTCGGCCAGCTTCGAGCGGGCCTCGAGCAGCTTGCGCAGCGGCTCGATCTGGTCGACCACCGCTTCCGGGCTGAAGTCGTCGAGCGAGCGGAACTTCAGGTCGACGCCAAACTTGCCGCCGTCCTCCGACAGCTTGTTGGGCACCTGGAACGCCGCGCGCGGCTCGACCGCCGACATCACGTCGTCGAAATTGTCCCGATCGATATTGACGAACTTGCGGTCGCGCAGCTTCGGCAACGCGACTTCCGACTGGCCGGACAGGTCCGCCACCACGCCGACGACAAAGGGCAATTCCTTCTGCTCGATGGCGTCGCCCTTCTCGACGTCATAGGTCAGCTGCACCCGGGGCGGACGCACCTTCTGCAGACGCTTCTGCACGCTTTCCTTCTTGGCCATGCGGATTCTCCGGTTGTTCCGGTCGTGTTTGTCGGGATATTCGAGACGTTGGCGCCTGGCGGTAGATCAGCGCAGCGCGCCGAACGGATCGGCGGAACCGGTACCGGCATTGGCGGCGGCCGGCGCGGCAGCCGGAGCCGCCGGAGCCGCCTGTTCGGCGGGCGCGGCCTTGGCACGCGGCGCCGGACGCGGGACCGGGCGCTTGCGCACCGGCGGCTTCTTCTCTTCGGGGAACAGCACCTGCTCGCCGAGCGTTTCGCGCAGCATCTTGGCCAGGACCTGCGCGTCGGTGCGCACGTCCCCGGCCAGCGCGCTGTCGTCGCGCAATTCCATCACCGAGCGGCGCGCCACGCGCAGGCCGCTGACGGCCAGGATGCTTTTCGCCTTGCGATCATTGGCGTCGCGCTGCAGCGCCTCTTCGGCGGCAAGAATCGCCTGCGGGTACTTTTCGTCGGCGTACTGGATCTGCGCGATCTGGGACCACGGCTCCTGACGCGCGGGATTCGCCTTCGCGATCTCTTCGTACAGGCTCACCGCCTGTTCACGCTGGCCGCCCTTCAATGCCGCGTCGGCTTGCGCCATGCTTTGCGTGAATGCTTCTTCCGATTGCGGACCCGAGGTGCTTCCGGTGGAGGCGCATCCGGAAAACAATGCGGCGGCACCAATGGCAATTGCAAAAGATCGTGAAAAGCGAAAAGGGATCATGGCTCTGACCGTCGCGTGGCTTTGTTGTTGACGTATTGTTCAATGCCGTCTCCGCAGCGGATAAAACTAAGCGGAGTAATAGATTGGTAAGCAATATTGGCCCAATCGGCGCGCAATAGTACACTCTGCGCGTCGCGGCTGACAACCATACCGAGGGGCGGTTCCAAACAGTGAATTAAATGAAACTGATATCTGGTTTTCACGCAGCAATGCAACGTTGTGCAAACCAATTCATAACGCCGCAGCCAGCCATCAGGGTCGCGCACCGCATAGCACAGGCCAATAAGAAGAATCCGATTTGTATGACTTTTTTACAATTCTTTATAAATCCACGGATAGCGCTGGCCGGGCTGGCCGTCGTCACGCTGGCGTCATGCTCCGTTGGTACGCAGGTGCTGGCAGGCGCGGCCGGTGGAGCGCTCGAAGCGTTGGGAATCAAGCCTACCAACGTACCGGATGCGCAAAAGCCGCCGCGACAGGTACCATTGCGGCTTTATGCCGGCAATAACCTGAATGCTGCCAATGACAATCGCGCTGCCGCATTGGTGGTAAGGGTTTACACCTTAAAGGAATCGACTGCCTTTATGCAGGCGCCCTTCGACGCCTTTGTCGATCCGGCACGGGAAAAACAGGTACTCGGCTCGGAATTGGTCAACGTTCGTGAAATCACGTTGATTCCGGGACAGCGTTATGACGTGATGGAGAAAGTCTCGCGCGAAGCGGGTGCGATCGGGGTGGTCGCCTTATTCCGCAGTCCGGCGCCGCAGCGCTGGAAGTTTGCCTTCGATGCAGCAAAGGGAGAGAAGTCCGGCATCACGATCGGCCTGCATGCCTGCGCGATGACGCTGACGGCCGGCGAGCCGTTGACGCCCGCCGACGGCGTGCCGCGCTCCTCGCTGAATCTGCTGTCGCCGACCAGCTGTCGGGCGTGAGTCCGCACCGATGATGGCGATTGATTGCCGGCCGTCGCGGCGATCGGAGAAAAAAGACAACAAGGCTAAACAAGGCTAATTGTGAGCGATTCCGCCAAGATCCTCTGGGGCGAAGGACTATTCCTTCGCCCGCAGCATTTCCAGCAGCAGGACGCCTATCACGAGGCGCGCCTGCATGCCACGGCCCAAGCGATTCAACCCTACGCCTGGGGGGTGCGCCATGCCCGCTTCGATACCGATGCGCTGGCCAGCGGCATTCTGCGCATCAGCGAACTGTCGCTGTTTTTTCCCGACGGCGAATGGTATTGCGCACCGCAATCGGACGAATTGCCCGCACCGATCGCGCTGGCCAATCTGCCGGCCGGCGTTTCCGAATCGACCTTCCATCTCGCGCTCTATCCCTTGCGCGATTTCGGCGGCAATTACCGCGAGGCCAGCGATGGCTCGCCCTCTTCCCGCTTCGTCGGCCAGCAGCGCGATACCGCCGACCTCTTTACCGAAGCGGAGCCGGCGTCCATTACCTATCTGAAGAAGGCGGTCAAGCTGATCGCCGATTCCGAGCCGCGCGACCAATATATTTCGCTGCCGATCGTCCGCGTGCGCCGCACCGCCACCGGCGGCTTCGAACTCGACGAGAATTTTGTCGCGCCGAGCCTGGCCATCAACGCGTCGGCCGTGCTGTACCAGCGACTGCGCCGCCTGCTCGATGCCCTGCAGGCCAAGGTCAATGCGTTGTACGGCTTTCATCGCGAGCCGACCAAGAACATCATCGAATTCCGCTCCGGCGATATCGCGTCGTTCTGGCTGCTGCATACGGCCAATGCCTCGTTCGCCGCGTTATCGCACCTGTATCACCATCCCGAGGTCCATCCCGAACGGCTGTTCCAGGAACTGCTGCGGCTCGCCGGCGCGCTGATGACCTTCTCCAAGTCGTACTCGCTGGCTGACCTGCCGGTCTACGACCATGGCAATCCGGGCAAGGTTTTCGCGCAACTCGACACGATGGTGCGCGAGCTGCTCGATACCGTCATTTCCACGCGTTATTTCGCTATCGCGCTGGACGAATCGCGCCCATCGTTCCATCTGGGCCGGCTCGACTCCGGCAAGATCGACGACAAGACCCGCTTCTATCTGTCGGTCTCCGCCGATATGCCGACCGTCGAACTGGTCGATGCGATTCCGGCGCGCTTCAAGGTCGGCGCGCCCGACGACGTCGACAAGCTGGTGCTGTCGTCGATGCCGGGCGTACCGCTGACCTATACGCCGCAGGTGCCGCCCGCCATTCCGGTACGGCCCGGCGCTTGCTACTTCGCCGTCGAGGCACGCGGGCCGCTGTACGAACGCATGCTGCAGGCGGGCACGATCACCATCTATACGCCGGCCGGTATCCGGGAACTTCAACTTGAACTGATCGCGGTGACCTCATGAGCTCCACTTCGATGCCCTCGCTGTTTGGCGATGCTCCGGCCGGCGCGGCCAGCACCTTCGCCGATTCGGGCGACGCCTCGCGCCACGCGCGTACGCTGCTCGATCTGCTGTACGACGGCTTCTTCATGCTGTTCCTGCTGCGCAATGGCCAGCCGCCTGACAGCGCGGAGAACTTTCTCGCCAAGGTGCGTGGCTTCCTCGACGAATTCGACCGCGGCGCCAAGCGCCTGCACGTGTCGGCCGACGATGTGTTCGACGCCAAGTACGCGTTCTGCGCGGCCATCGACGAGACCATCCTCGCATCGGACTTCGCGATCCGCTCCGATTGGGAACGTCGCCCACTGCAACTGGTGCTGTTCGGCGAGCAGCTTGCCGGCGAAACCTTCTTCACCAAGCTCGAGGCACTGCGCGCGCAAGGCGCGCCGCGCCTGCAGGCGCTGGAAGTCTTCCATATGTGTCTGCTGCTGGGATTCCGCGGCAAATACATCCTCGAAGGTCCGGAGAAGCTGTCCTACCTGACCGCGCGGCTCGGCGACGAAATCGCGGCGATCAAGGGCAAGCGTGCGCCGTTCGCCCCGCACTGGCCGCTGCCCGACAAGATCGCGCATACGCTCAAGCGCGAGACGCCGCTGTGGATCTTCGGCGCGGTGTTCGCGCTGATCGCGCTGCTCGGCTACCTCGGCCTGTCGTCGGTGCTGAACAAGCAGACCAACGATGCGATGCAGGAGTACTCGCAGGTGATCAAGCTCGGCCCGCGCTTTTCGCATCTGACGATTTCGCTGCCGTAAGGCGGATGTCAATCGAACATCCGCTCGCGCCGCACTGACAAGCCCCGACGCCAGACGCCAACCACCACCTCGCCAAGGTAGCCATGATGCCCACCACGTCGCTGCCGTCGGCCGTACTTGCCACGCTGCTCGGCCAGGGCACAAGGCAGATCGCGCTCGACACACCGCTTCGCGAAGCGAATCTGATCGTCGAGCGCTTTACCGCGATCGAAGCGGTTTCGCGGCCCTTCGCCATCGAGATCGACTGCCTGTCGCCGTCGGCGCATCTCGATACGGTCGAGCTGGCGCGGCAGGAGATCACGCTGCGGCTGATGCTGGCCGACGGCCGCTACCGCGCCTGGCATGGCTTCGTCGTCGATTGCGCGGCAATGGGCGGCGACGGCGGGCTGGCGCGTTACCGGCTCACCGTGGCGCCGTGGCTCGAGCGCCTGCGCGGCCGCGTCGACTGCTACGTCTACCAGGACAAGACCGCGCAGGAGATCGTCGAAGAGGTCTTCCGCGACTATCCGGCGGCCAACTTCCAGTTCACGGTCTCCCAACCGCTGCGCCGCCGTTCGATCTGCGCCCAGTATCGCGAGAGCGATTTCGACTTAGTGCAGCGGCTGCTGGCCGAGGAAGGCCTGTCGTATCGCTTCGAACACCTGCAGGGCGAGGACGACAAACCCGAGGGCAGCCAGGCCCGCCATCGTCTGGTGGTGTTCGACAACGATGCGGAACGCCCGCCCTGCCCCCAATCGAGCATCCGCTTCCATCGCGCCGACATGACCGAGGAGACGGACACGATGACGGTCTGGTCGACGCGGCACAGCATCGGCCCCAATGCGGTTACCGTTTCGTCGTGGGACTACAAGACGCTGACCGCTGCCTCGGCGCAGGCCAATGCCGCGGCGGTGCCCGGCGAATGGCCGACGCTCGAAGCGTTCGATGCGCTGGGGCCTTATCGCTATCCCGATGCGGCAACCGCCGACCGTGCGGCGCAACTGCGCATGCAGGCCGAGGAAAGCGGCTTTGTTCGCTTCGATGGCGCCGGTACCGTCCGTCAGCTGGGCGCCGGCCAGCGCTTTGCCCTAACGGAACATTTCGCAGCTGACGGCGACGAATTCGTCGCGCTGTCGGTGCGCCACGAAGCGGCCAACAACCTCGGCGCCGATGTCGCCAAGCTGCTCGGCACCACCGACATCGAGGCCGGCGGCTACCGCAATACGCTCGAAGCCGTGCGCGTGGACGCCCCGATCGTGCCGCGCTTCCGTGCCAAGCCGACCGCCCCGGAAGGCCAAACCGCGATCGTCATTGCCGAGGGTGAGACGCCCCTGCACACCGATCGCGATCATCGTGTGCGTGTTCGCTTTCCTTGGCTGCGGGCCCCTGCGCCGGCGGACCAGACGAGCCAGGCGGGTCAGGCCGGGGCCTTCACCGATCCGGGCTCCGACGATCTGACGCAGGTTACCGCCTGGGTGCGCGTCGCCGGCGCCATGGCCGGACCCAATTGGGGCACCCACTACCTGCCGCGCGTCGGCACCGAGCTGCTGCTGACCTTCCTCGACGGCGACATCGACCGGCCGCTGGCCGCGATGCAGCTGCACAACGAGCAGGACACCCCGCCCTGGGCCAATGACGGCAAGCCGCTCGCTTCGATGCTGTCCGGTTGGCATACGCGCGGCCTCGGCGGTGACGGCTATAACCAGTGGGTCATCGATGACTTCAAGGGCCGGCTGCGGATGCGGTTGGCCAGCTCCGCAGCGCAGACGCAGCTCAACCTGGGCTATCTGGTCGCCCAAGGCCCGCAGGACGCTCAGCGTGGCCCATGGCGCGGCACCGGCGCCGAACTGCGCAGCGACGCGTGGGCGACGGTGCGCGCCGGCCAGGGTCTGCTGCTGTCGACCACCGCGCGACCTCGCGCCACCGGCACGGTGATGAACATGGCCGAGGCGATCGCGCTGCTCAAGGGCGCGCAACGCACCGCCGACCGCTTGTCGACCGCCGCGCAGACGCAGACCGCCCTGCCGCTGGCCGCCAACGAGCTGTTCGAACCACTGCTGACGATGGTCGAGCCCGAGCAGGACGGGCACTACGCCGACACCGTCAACGGCCAGGACGCCAAGCAGCCTGACGGCAAGCCGGTCGAGCGCTTTGCCGAGCCGCTGCTGGTGGCGGAGGCACCCACTTCCATTGCGGTGTCGAGCCAAGAGACCACCGCCGTTTATTCGGGGCGGCATCTGCATGGCACCGTGCAATCGGACTGGCAGCTGACCGCCGGCAAGACCATTGCGATGGCGGCGGCACAAGGCGTGTCGCTGTTCGTGCAGCGTAATGGCCTGAAGGCCGTTGCCGCCAACGGACCCTTGTCGGTACAGGCGCATGGCGGCGCGATGTCGATTTTGGCGGACAAGGAAGTGGTGGTGACTTCGTCGAATGAGGCGGTCGAGATTCTGGCGAAGAGCACCGTCGTACTGCATGGAGCGGATTCGGCGATCCGGTTGGAGGGGAATGCGATTACCTTCGAGACGCCGGGGATGTTTGAGGTCAAGGGGGCTGGGCATCCGTTTAGTGGCGGGGCCGCCAATCCTGGAGCTCTTCCCGCCTTGCCTACCAGCTTGCTTGCCGCCGATAACTACGCTGGCCGGTACTTGATGACCAAAACCGACGAAAGGCCCTTCGTTGGCTATCGATATCGCATCATGGATGGGGACAAGGTGTTGCGAGAGGGCAAGACTGGCGAGCAAGGCGAAACCGCAGAGATCGAAACGATCCGGCCCAAGGTAGTGAAGGCGTACAAGACCATCATGCGAGACGACCAAAGGATCACGGAGAATTGGCAGGCCGGCGTCGAGGAGATCAGCGATCGCAATCCGGGATACTCGGGAGAGCATCCGTTCAGCGACGAGTACCTTGCGCAGTCGAGCGAATTTGAGGAGACGACCTGATGCCGGCGCCAGCTGTCGTAGGAGCCATCATTTGGGGCTATCGCGCTTGGCGTGCCTATCAGGCGTACGAAACAGCGATGACGGTCAAGGAGACTGCTGAAACCGTCGCCGAGATCGCGCGTCGTCGTAGGGAAGTACAGAACACGCTCCGGTCCACGATCCAGAGCCTTAGCAGTGAAATTGATGTAAAGAGCTCGACCTTTGCCAACGTGGACCCGGGCGGTAACAGCACCATCTCAAGGCGAGGCAGTGAGGGCAGAGACTACCGGGAGTATATCGAGCGGAAGATACCGTTTCGACCGGCTATCAGCGCGGTGTGCCGCCTGGCATTGGCGATGCCGATCAAGGTGCCACGCAGGGTACGATCAAAGATACCAGGTGAAGCGGTAGAAAATACGATCGAGGTCGCGCTCAAGCAAACGACGGCATCGCTAATGTTCGAGGGGATTGACGAACTTCTCGAGTGGAAGAGCCCGCTCAAAGCAGAGCCGGCATATACACGTGCTGGCGTACCGTATCTCGGAACACCCAACACACGACCAAAGCGTATCGGCAAAGTGTTCCCTTTTTGGCCGCGCCCCCGCGGGAGCCTCGCGCCCGATCTAGTGATCGTTGAGTACAGGCAACAGCCCTTTGACGTTTCGAACGTGCACGCAGCTGTGGAGGTCAAGTTTCCGGGAGACTGGGTAAAGTCCGACCAAATGAACGACTACAGCGAACTGATGCGGACAAAGTCGAAGGTCGCTCTACTGAGAGTTCCGGAAGACTGCACCGGGGTGAGAAACGACTCCACAGGCCAACGAACACAGACGAACAGACCGTCGGGAACGAAGCGGAGATAGTATGAGTACAACGCACCCACTGTTCACGCAGGATGAACTAACAGGTTTTACCAACGAACTGAAGGAGTGGCCAGCTACCGCCTTTGACAACGGTGAGTTCGAGATCGCGGTTTCTCCTTTTACAAGCTTCTACTTCCTTTATGAGCCTCACAGTTGGCGCGAAACTTCGTTGCTCATGGTGGACCTTCATGAGGAATTCGAGCGCCTTACTGGCAAGCCCTACAAGATTGCGACGCATCCTGAATCGGAGCGACCATACCGATACGGCTCGAAGCGCCTCCCGGATCTTCGATCGTTTATCGACAAGATGACGCCCGACCAATCGTTTTTGTTCAGCTTCACAGATGAGGAAAACACGAACTCGTCTCCGGCTGTTGCTGCCTATTTCTGCCGGAAGCGCGACTATTTGAACAAGCGGCCTCAAGGTGACGATCGGCCTCCAGCCTATTCTTATGTCCAGTTCTACTATCGATGGCAGTGGTGGCAAGATAACAAAGAGGCTTGGCGTCGTTTTTTGCTCAACACAATAGAAAGGCTCCGCCCTCAACAGGTTTACAGCGGATTTGCCATTGCAAATCCATTGGCGTTTGGTACGCGGTCTGAAGTTTCAGTGTGGGAGCGTAGCTTGACAGAGCGCTTCTATGGCTTGGACATTGACTACCCATTCGGCATGTCCATGGGAATGGATGAGTCCTTGCCTGCCGGGCTGAAAGCCCCGACTTGGGGATTTTTTTTGTCAGACGAGTGGCGAGAGAAGCTGGCCGTGGGCCGCCAGCACGTCGCTGCATTTGCCGAAGCGGCCGGAATACAGGTAACAGTCTGCCAGACAGGCCTGTGGCTTGAGCTTGGTGACGAGCCGGGATTGTACCCTGTGGAGGATGGCGTTCCTCCAATGCATGTCGCGCTGAACACGTTGCTGCGCCCCCTCCGCAATGATGCATTGGAATTGATCGGTACGGGAGAGTGGGATGGAGACCCAAATGTCCGGTTCAACCGAGAGGACGCAAGACGGTGGCTGGGCCGCTTTGATGAGGAAAGCGATTGGCCACGCGCGGATGCTCGCATAGGGGCAAGCTCCTCTTCCGAGCCGCGTCCTACATCGGTCGCAGCGGGCGAGCAATGCCCACAATCCGGCTGGTGGTTTACGCCAGCCCAAGCAAATTCCCGCAAATACTTCAACGAAGGAGAAGAGCTTCCGACGGTCGATACGTCCTATGGCGCCAGCTTCTGGCAGTGGGATGTCGATCAATCCGATCCCAAGCTATAGGACCAGCACGTAGCAAACCGGCTATCCGTAAAGGTTGCTCAGTGCCCGTAGCACCATGCCGCCACTCTTGCCGAGACACATTCGCCGTGAGGGCATTTGGCAGGCATGAGCCTACGGAACTTATGGACAAAAAGGCGTGTGGTTGTCCGGCAGTGCACGTCGACGCCGAGACATTACGTATGCACTTTAACGATAAGCGGCGACAGCAGTTCTTGAACGAGCAAAGCTACCAAACCGCTTGCAAGGACCTCTCCAACGTCATCGAACTGCTCGACTCTGCACCAGCTGGCTCGGGGCGAAATGAAGCGGAAGGTTGGTTGGTCTCCTACCGCATGGCCGCCCAGCACATCTTCGACAAGCTAACGCTGCGGTACACCGCTGGAGAGGCAATCGATCCGCTTCGCCAAGAGCTGGAGCATGTATTGGCCGGAAAGCATGAGCGGTACCGCTACGCTTCCGAGGATGGGGAGAGCCGCCCCGCGCTCCAAGCGAGCGACTCGCCCAAAAGATAAGATATACCGGTTACAGTCGTCATGTACTCTTCTTCTCCGTGCCACATGGGGTCGCACACTCCGAAGCTCTATTACGTCATATAGCTAATGGAGCTGTCCGACATCAGGAACACGCGGCGCATCCCGTTACGCAGGAATGGTTGGATCATGACTTGAATAGGTTGAGCGAAAGCCGACGTATGCGCTCAACCGGTGGACCGAAACGATAAGTATATTGCTATGGACTTTCACCTGAAGCGGCGACAGCCGTTTTTAACGGAAGAGAACTACGTGGCAAGTGGCGCCGCGATGCGTGACGGCATCCAGCTTTTTGAGAGCCACCCAGCCGGCGTTGGTGATACAGAAGAAGAGCGTTGGTTAATGGCTCGTAGCTTCGTCGCGGACGACCGATTCAACTTGCTTTGTCTTCGTTATACCGCCGGCGAGCCCATCATCGAATTGCGTGGCGAACTCGAGTCCGTCATATGTGCGATCGAACAATTCGCTGCCTTGGAGCGCGACTATTATCAGGAGCCTGATCGCTCACCCTTCGTCTTTACATCGATAGACGACTACTCACGGCTTCTTCAGCTTATCGGTCTGTGCTATTTGCTGCATCGTCGAGATTTGCTACCCCGCATTGCTGACCTGTCTGATTACTTTCGTGGCCAAGACGCTGTGTACGAAGACCTTCTCGGCTTCTCAATCACAGGTCGGCCTGATGTCGACGAGTGGTTCTGGGACAAGCCGTACGGCGACCTTATCAAGGCGTTCTACAAAGACAACGAAGCGCAGCGCCTTGACTTGTTGCATCGGTTTTTAAAACGTTGGTACAAGGACTTGGCGGGCACCGGTTGGCACGACGCTCATAAGCCCGATAGCCAAGGAAGAACCGGGGGGTACTACGGCTATTGGTCCTTCGAAGCGGGCGCAGCCGTACTGCTTCTCGGGATCGAGGATGACAGCAGTTTGCACTCGTTCTTGTACTACCCGAAAGACATGGTTGCCTGGGCCAAAGCAAACGTAAGGCTGCAAGAGAACACAAATACATCGACAGCCGCCGCGATGCGATGCGATGCGATGCGAGCCAAGTCAACCATGTCCACGCGCTGGCTATTGGCTAAGCCCGGCCAAAGCGAACTCGCGTCGCTACTTCAGTGCAGGAGAAATCATGCCCGACGTGTCATCGGACTATGGCACAGCCATCTGGCAGTGGGATGTTGATCAATCCGACCCGAGATTGTAGGTATCAGCACATCAGCGGAAGCGTATCACACCGTAAAGCTTGTTGTTGCGCGCCCGTAGCACCATGCCACAATTGTTGCTGCGACACATTCGCCGCACGGGCCTTCGGCAAGCATGGGACCATAGAACCTGTCGACAACGCTTGTACTTGTCGGACTGCGCTTGCACGCCAAGACGTTTCGTATGAATTTTAACGATAAGCGGCGTCAGCAGTTCTTGAACGAGAAGAGCTACCGAACCGCTTACAAGGACCTTTCCGACGTCATCGAACTGCTCGAGTCTGCACCAGCCGGCTCTGGACGAAACGAAGCGGAAGGTTGGTTGGTTTCCTACCGCATGGCCGCCCAGCACATCTTCGACAAGCTAACGCTGCGGTACACCGCTGGAGAGGCAATCGATCCGCTTCGCCAAGAGCTGGAGCATGTAGTGGCTCGATATGAGCGTGCCACGCAACGCCTGAGAAAATATGAGCGTGATCCCAATGCCAGCGGCTTTGATATTGGTTCGTTTGATGGATACTGCCCATGCCTTGCGCTGATCAGCCTCTGCTACCTACTCCATCGCCGTGACTTGCTTCCACGTATTGCCGAGATGCTCGACGGCCCGGACAAGACGAATGCCGGCATGGACTTTGTCATAGAAGAGTTTCTTGCCTACGCGCCATTAGACCGTTACGAGTGTGATGTGCTACTGGCCACGAAACCTTTCGGATCACTGGCCGACGCGATGTCGACGGACGACAATGTGGCGGCACTTAAGGAACTACAAAAGTTCCTTAAGCGATGGTACAAGGATCTGGCTGCCGCGCCATGGCACGACACGCACAAGTCTTCGAGCCAGGCCGGTTACTACGGCTACTGGTCGTTCGAAGCAGGCGCCGCAGTGCTATTACTAGGAATCGAAGACGACAGCAGCTTGCACTCCTTCCTTTACTACCCAAAAGATCTGGTTGCATGGGCCAAGGGCAACATAGGGCTACAAGACAGTGGTGGCACCATAGCCTTCGCGATGCGATGTGAACCAGGGTCGCAGTGCCCACGTGCCGGCTATTGGATGACCCCGGCCCAGATGCACTCGCGCCGCTACTTCGGAGCAGGGGAAATCATGCCGGACATTCAATCTGACTATGGCGCGGCCATCTGGCAGTGGGATGTCGATCAATCCGACCCAAAGCTGTAGGTATCAGCATGTTGGCGAACACCGTATCAAGCCGTAAAGTTTGTTGAAGTCTATCTGTAGCACACCATGCTGTCATTCTTGGCCGCGAGACAATCGCCGCGAGAGACTTTGGCAAGCATGGGACTACAGAACTTGTCGACGCCGCTCGTTTTGTCCCTGCAGTACGGTTCGACGCTAAGACACATTTCGTGCGAACTTTAACGTCAGCGCCTCCCCGCGGCGCTCGTTCGGAGCAACGGAAATGAAGGCGGACGTTCAATGAGGCTGATACATGGATGTCAATCAGCCTGACTGGAAGCGTTGGTTTCAATGGAAGGCGTCGGAAGACGACTTTGCGAGACGTCGCGAGCCCTGACCGACACACAACGATGGTTGAGCCGGTTCGATGACGCCGGTGCCTGGCCCTGCGCCGACGCTCGTCTGCGGTGCCAGTAGCCAATCGACAGTCGTCCGCCCCTCTCCCGGAGGATCACCATGTCCAGCGACCCGGCTGCGCGCCCTCCGCGACGGTAGTGACAATATGAACTTTATCGAACGACGCCGGCAACAGTTCTTGAGCGAAAGCAACTATCGCATGGGGCTTGAAGGCCTTCTTGAGTCCATAAGGGTCTTCTCGAAACAACCATCCGGAGTTGGTAGGAATCTTCAGGAAAGGTGGCTGGCGTCTGCTGAGATCGTTGCGTCCAACCACTTCGATCTATGCCTTCTGAAATATACAGCTGGGGATGACATTTCAGCGCTGCGCGCAGATCTTTGCCACGTCGTCTCGGCGTACGAGCAACTGACGCAACTGGATCGTGCCTTTCATCGGGAACCCGACCGCCCAGTGTTCTCTTTCTCGTCCATCGATGACTACTGTCGGCTCCTACAGCTCATTGGCCTCAGCTACCTACTGCATCGGCGCGATCTATTGCCTCGGATTGCCAAGCTTTGCGACGCATTAAAGGGCGAGGATGCCATCTACGAGGACCTGCTGGCCTTTTCCCTCAGTGATCGCGTCGACATTGATCAATGGTTCTGGGACAAGCCCTACGGTGACTTAATAAAAGCATTTTACAAGGACACCGAAGCGGAACGCATTGCATCCTTGCGAGCATTCTTGAAACGTTGGTACAAAGACCTCTCTGGCACGGGATGGCACGATGCTCACAAGCCCGATCGTGAAGGAAGAACTGGGGGCTACTTCGGCTACTGGTCCTTCGAAGCAGGCGCGGCCGTTTTGCTGCTTGGTATCGAGGACGACACAAGCCTGCACTCCTTTCTCTACTACCCGAAGGATCTGGTTGCGTGGGCAAAGGCGAATATGGAACTTGGAAATGGGCAAGATGCCCCGACAACGGGCATTCCATACCAACCGGATCGCCAATGACGGAGTCAATAGATACCTATTGTGACTTCTATTTGAACCCGATTCCCAAGGCTTATCAGCCCCGTGATGTGGCCTACGTTTGCGAATTCGTGACACCAAAGGCAGACAGCCCTGCATCGGACGACCAGAGACGGCGCAGATCATGAGCACGACACATGCAGTTTTTACTCCGGAACAACTTTCCGAGTTTGTCGCGAGCTTGCAAGAGTGGCCAGCGACCGCTTGGGGTAGTGCTGACTGCGAGCTTGGCGTTTCCCCTTTCACAACCTTTTACTTTTCGTACGATTCGACACGGGCAACCGAAACCGCGCAACTGCTCGTCGACATACATGAAGAGTTCGAGGCACTGACAGCGGTGAAATACGAAATGTGCACACACCCTGGCACGACACGCCCACACCCATACGGATCAAAGCGTCTACCCAACTTGCGTCAATTCGCCAAGGACGTCAAAGCCGACAAGCATTTTTCCTTTGACGTTTCAGACAGCGAGAACATCGCGTCCTCTCCTGTCGTCGGTGGCTACTTCTGGCGCAATCCGGCCTACATGAATGACTCCGACGACCCCGACCGCAGACGCTACTCGCACATTCAGCTGTACCACTCCTGGCAGTGGTGGCTGGACAACAGTGCAGCATGGCGCCGTTTCCTATTTTCGGCGATCGACCGGTTGAAGCCTCAGCAGGTCTACAGTGGGTTCGCGATGGCCAATCCGCCTGCGTTCGGAATGCGTTCCGAAGTTTCGGTGTGGGATAGAAGCTTGGCGATGCACTTCTATGGTCTAGACATCGACTACCCTTTCAGCATGGGTTTTGGGCTCACCAAGGGCGTACGTACACCAACGTGGGGCTTCTTTCTCTCGGATAGTTGGCGCGAGAAACTCCACTGTTCACGAGAGCAGGTGCGTTTGCAGCTACAGCATCCCAAAATCAACATCTCGGACTCTGAAAATGGGCAATGGATAGAACTCGGTGACACCCCACGTCTTTACCCGGTCAGTGCGGGCGCTCCGGAGCTGCCAGTGCGCCTGAACGAGCTGCTTCGCCCCATTCGGAATAGCGACCTCGATTTGGTCGGCAGCGGCGAGTGGGATGGAGATCCAAACGTTCGCTTCACCGCAAGTGATTCTCGCCGATGGCTGGGGCGCTTCGATGATGGAAGCGATTGGCCGAGCGCTGACGCTCGCATGCGGCCAGATGCATTACCTGAGGAGATTCAATGACTGCAGCAAAGCTGACGCCCTACGACATCCCACGCAACCTTGATCAGGACGCGTGGTATCTCTATCGGATTACGGCCATTGCGCACTACGAATTGTGTGCCAGGCTCTGCGATGAGTTTGCGGAGCTCTTCAATACCTACCTGACCGGCCATGGCCTTCATGGCGCAGCTCGCCTCAATTACTGGGTCTCGCGCTACCTAACGCATGCCGAAAACATTCGACGTGGCATAGGATATATCAACAACGGCGGTGACTACATGCCGATGGTGGACATCCTCAATGCCGCTGCAGCAGACTATCGCGGCCTCGTGGAGCAGCCACTTGGGTGGATGAGCGATGAACAGCGCAAGCAGTGGGACCATGTATTTGGACGACTTAGCTACGCATGTGGCATCGGTAGCACCGCCTTACGAAACAACCTTACTAAAGGGATCCATTGGTTAAATCGACGGCCCATTGGTAAAGATCAAGTCTACCTTGAGCGGGATGATAGCAATGCGGGAGACGCAGCCACTGCGATTCAGTCCGCTGAGAAATACGGAGTCATGTCGGCGCCCAGCCCCTTTCCAACGCATCCGGTCGACCTTGGTCAGAGCGTGTGCCCTGGTGCGCGCTGCCCCCGCACAGGCGTATGGGTACCTGAACAATGGTTGGACGGTGCCACAAATTTTAGTCTTGCATTCTGTGTTGAAGGCCGCCCCATGCAACCGGCATATCGAATAAAGGGCCTGGAGCTGAACAACCCGTTCATCGGCTACGATGAAGAGATGGCTGCGGAATATGAAGCCATAGCGACCGGTTTCCCAGTTACGGAGGCAGTGGATACTACGTGGTATTTTGTTTGGCAACCCCGTTCGCAAGACTGATCCGGTCGACGATCGGCGTCTGCGCCAGGAAGGTCAGCACTGCTGCTCACTGGCACGCTGCTGAATGAACGCGGGCGGTCAGCGACATTGGCGATGTTTCCCGCAAGCGCGGCGCATCTATTGCAGGCACCCATCAGCCGTAAACATGAAACCCCTTGCCGTTTCTGCCCTTGCTTTTGCCCTGACTCTTTGCTCGACCGGGACAGTGGCCGCTCCATCATCTGCAGGCTCCACAGTGTCACAAGCACCGACACGAACAAGCGCTGAGTCAAGCCTCACGCTCTTCTACAAGCCTGGGCGAACAAAAACTCCGATCGACGTCTCCGTGGACCAATCGGTCGTCACCCGGATCCAACCAGGCGAGACAATCAAACTCCTTCCCTCCTCCGGCCCATTGACGGTCCACCTGGCCGCGTCACCACGGCGCGGTAAGGGCTCCGCCCGCACGCTCGCGTGGCAAACCGAGATCGAAGAAGGCCAGAGCACGCACGTGGTCGTACAGATGAGCGACACAGGCATCAGTCTGCTTGAACAACGGCGTTATGTGCATGCACGTCCGTTCGATAAAGTCTTTTCTCTTGACGGGGAGGATGGCCACTGGGTCGACGTATCGCCGCCTCCGCCCAATGCGCTGCGTCGAAACGACAAGGCGCCCCGACACGGGATTCAGTGGCCATCGCCAAAAGCATGGCCTGTGCGAGCCCTCTTCATTTCCGGCCATGGACTCTACGAGTTTGACAAGAAGGGCAACGTCATTCGCATGGACGGGAAGCAACCGTCTACGCCCCTGTCGATAAAGCGAGAGCAGCATGGCAACAAACCTGCCTGGTCGAATGGCAATGTCTTCCATTTGGTCAGCGGCAACGCCGTCGTCGACGACAAGGTCGACAGCGCACGGACATTCGTCCTCACAAAACGGGGACGGATCTGTCCAGCCAAGCCTATCGCGGAAGCGTATAGGCTTCACCGCGAGCTTCCGTCTCCCATATTCAGCGGAGCTTGCGACCAGGCTGTCCAATGGCGGCAATCGGGCACGCCCCTGTGGGCTTATCCCTCAGACGCAAATAGCGGCGAGCCGCCGGAGTTGCTTTGGAGCGTTCAGTATTTTCGCGATCCCGTGCGACCGATCGCAGATTTTGCGGGCAAGTGCGTATATGGATGTTCCGGGAAAGATTAGCCGTCAGACCGCTCTGCGGGAAACCATGCGCGATGATTGGATAGCCCTGGAATTTCCAGGACGGCGACCCTGTGTGCCTGCCCGCGCTCGTCACTCGCGGACAAGACGCGTCGCACCGCTGAAGCTGGCAAGCCTTACGCCCATTCGATATGGACTTTCAAGCTAAACGACACCAACGTTTCTTGAATGAAGCGAGCTATCAAACTGCCTGCCATGAGTTGACCGAAGGCATCCAACTGCTGGAATCTGCCCCTGCCGGCTCAGGTCGTTCCAAGGCTGAGGGTTGGTTGATCTCATACCGGGTCGTCGCGGAAGATCTGCTCAATCTACTCACGCTTCGCTACACCGCCGGCGAGCGAATTGAAACGCTCCGTACGGACCTGGAGAACGTCGTTGCGGCCCACGAACGCGCCACACGGCAACTACGCGCATACGAAGGCGACCCCAACGCAGTAGGGTTCGATATCGGCTCATTCGACGGGTATTACCCTTGCGTCGGACTGATCAGCCTTTGCTATCTTCTTCATCGCCGCGATCTGCTTCCTCGCATCGCCGAAATGCTGGACGGGCCGGACAAGACCAATGGCGGCATGGATTTCATGATTGAGGAACTTCTAGCCTACGCGCCACTGGACCGTTATGAATGCGACGTACTTCTGGCGACCAAGCCCTTTGCGGCTCTAGCCGATGCAATGTCAACAGAAGATAATGCCGCAGCGCTAAGCGAGTTGCAGAAATTCCTGAAGCGCTGGTACAAGGATCTCGCCGCAGCGCCATGGCATGACGCCCATAAGTCGCCAACCCAAGCCGGTTACTATGGCTACTGGTCCTTCGAGGCAGGCGCGGCTGTTCTGCTGCTTGGCATCGAGGACGACACAAGCTTGCACTCCTTCCTCTACTACCCGAAGGATCTGGTCGCTTGGGCTAAGGCAAACATAGAACGATGAACAAACGAGAGATCAACTGGGAGAGATGGGCCAATTGGAAGGTCCCGGAGGAACGCTTTGAAAGGAAGCGCGAACCACTCCTCCGCTACCCCACTTACTCGAAGCGTTTTGACGACAAGCTCGGCGGAATTGCTTCGGTGACGATCGACTTGCCGAAGCGCGTGGCCAAGGCAAAGCCGGGTGGCCTGATGACGTCAACTCGTCGCCGCTTGTGGAATGCATTGGACTGGACAAGCCTGCAGTATTCCGCAGGAGGTCAACTCGAAGACATTTCGGAGGTATGGCCACACTCTATGGCTTGGGCTGAAGAGTATGCCGACTTCCATGAGGCGTACCACGCCACTCCGGAAGCTGACAACCAAATCACACCGCATGCCACGCTGCGCGACGAGGAATACTGGATAGTCGCCCTTCGCATGGTTTGCTTCGGCATTCTCAGCGGATGCGGTGGCGACATGCCGCGTGTCATGGCCTTCCTCGACTATGGCAATGAGGACATGGGCGTACGTGATGGGCTGATTGAAAGATTGGTCGCACCCTTCGTCGCCGACCGTGGCTCGACGCCAAGCCAAGCGACTCGCCACCTTCCATACCGTAATCTACTCAAGATTTTCGACGCTGCATCGGGCGAGCGGCCCGCTTTGATGGCGAAATATCTGGACGAGTGGTATCACGCCAGCCGCGCGGAACCTTATGTCGATCAGCATGGCGAGGCCGACGTATCGTTCTACGGATATTGGTCCTGGGAGGCCGCGGCAACCACAGTCGTGCTCGATATCGATGATGCACGCTATCGGGATATGCCGTTCTACCCGAAGGATTGGGCCGACTACGCGCGAAATCGAGCAGACTAGAAATCGGCACACACAATCATGGAATTTCAGCAAGCACGCCGGCAGAAGCTGCTCCGCGAGGCGACTTTTCAGCGGGAGATGGAGCACATTCCGATGTCGATTGCCCTGTATGCCGGCAAGCCCTCTGGCGCAGCACGGACGGAGGCCGAAGGATGGGCACTGTCCTATCACGCGATCGCCAATGCTGCATATGAGCGCCTGTCCCTACGATACACCGCGGGGGATCCGATTGAGCAGCTCCGTAGAGAGCTCGATGGTGTCCTTGGCGCTTACGAGCGATTCGCGGAAGCGGACCGGGCGTTTCATAAGGATCCGCAGCGCCCTGCCTTCATATTCACATCGGTGGACGACTATAGCCGCGTGATGCAGCTCATCGGTCTTTGCTACCTTCTCCGTCGGACAGACCAACTGAGCCGGCTGGCTGCACTGTGCGACGGCTTCCGAGGCGAAGACGCCGTCTATGAGGATCTCCTGGCTTTTGCCCTTCCTGCGCGGGAAGATGTCGACGAATGGTTTTGGGACGATCCCTACGGCGACCTGGTTCGAGCAATCCACCTCGAATCAGCCGATGAAAAGCTCTCGGCTCTCACCGCGTTTCTGAAACGCTGGTATCGCTCGCTTTCTGGAACATCATGGCACGATACACACAAGTCCCCAACTCAGGCGGGCTATCACGGCTACTGGTCGTTCGAGGCAGGCGCTGCGGTACTACTGCTCGGCATCGAGGATGACAGCAGCCTGCACTCGTTCCGCCACTACCCGAAGGATTTGGTGGCTTGGGCGAAGGGACATGCAGGCACGGTCGATAGAACGCGTCTAATGCAAGACCGCGAGAGTGGAACGAGCGAAGTCTGACCAATGAGCACAAAGAGCGCAAAGCCCTATGACCAACGACGCAACCTCGACCAGGATGCGTGGTTCCTATACCAAACCACCTCCCTTGCCTATTACGAGCTATGCGTCCGTCTGTGTGAAGGCTTCGCCCAGCTCTTCAATACTCTCATCACCGGCCAAGGATGCACGGCGCTGCGCGCCTCGACTACTGGGTCTCCCGCTACCTGGAGCACGCCGAAAACATTCGGCGCTGCATCCGATTCATCGAAACTGGGGGTGACTACATCCCGATGATCGATGCTCTGAGGGCCCCTGCAAGCGATTATCGCGGCCTCGTAGAGCACCCGCTCGGCTGGATGGACGATGAGCAGCGTCAGCGTTGGGACCGTGCGTTTGAACGGCTGAGCTTTGCGTGCGGAACCGGTAGCGTAACGCTGCTCAACAATGAAACGAAGGGCACAGATTGGCTGAACCGTGCCTCAATTGGCAGGGAACGGGTATATTTGGATCGCGCGTGGGCGATCGCGCTGACGCCGTCCGTTATGCGGAGGAATACGCAGTCTTGACTCGGCCCGCAGCATACCCAAAGTGTTCCGTTGATATGACCCGGCGCGCCAAGCCGGGCTCGCTCTGCCCTCGCACCGGCGTATGGGTACCGGAACAATGGTTGGACGGCAAACGACTTTAGCGTCGCGTTCTGCGTCCATGGACGTCCTCTGCAACCGGCATACCAGTTGTACTGGGGCGAGCCCTTTGACATATGGGCGGAGTTCCCCATGCCCGAAGACAGTGATGTGGAAGACCGTTCCCTTACGTTCTTCGAAACAAGAGCCGTCGATACGACCTGGTATTTCGTGTGGCAGTAGGTGCACCGAGCCCCCCGACGCTGCGGCCAACTTTCTACTACACGGATACCTGTCTGCCGGTCCCTCGCCGGCGTTCGTGACACAGAAGCGGAGGCAAAGGCCGACGGCTATAGAGTGGGAACAACATGAGCTTCTCCGAACGACGACGGCAGGAATTCCTCAGCGAGCAGCACTGGCTGCAGGAAGTGGTCGACATACCGAAAGTCCTCTCGATGCACGCGAGCGGGCCCTCGGGCGCAGCAGACTCCGAGGCAGAGGGATGGACCCTTTCCCTTCAGTCCATTGCGCGTATCCGCTATGAGTATCTGTCCCTGAAGTACACTGCCGGCGAACCCATCAATTCCCTACGTGCCGACTTGGAAGCCGTCGTCGCTGCGCATGAGACGGCCACTGAGCAGCTGCGCCAATACGAGCGAAATCCGAATGCCATGGGGCTGGATATCGGATCGTTCGACGGCTATTGTCCATGCCTTGGGCTGATTGGTCTGTGTTATCTGCTCCACCGGCGAGACCTGCTTCCACGAATCGCAGCTTTTCTTGACGGCCCAGACAAAGCAAACGCTGGCATGGATTTCCTCATTGAGGAGTTCCTGGCGTACGCACCCATGGAGCGCTACGTATGCAATACCCTTCTGGCGATGAAGCCGTTCGAGTCCTTGGCGGACGCGATGTCGACGGACGATAATGAAGCTGCGCTAAAGAACCTACATAGGTTTCTTGAACGGTGGTACAAGGATCTCGCCGGAGCCGCGTGGCACAACACCACAAGTCCAAAGGCCAAGCCGGTTACTTCGCTTACTGGTCATTTGAGGCAGGAGCAGCCGTCCTATTACTGGGCATCGAGGACGATAGCACCCTGCACTCTTTCCCCTACTACCCGACGGATCTGGTTGCCTGGGCCAAGGCAACCGCAAGGCTACAAGGGCATGGGGATACCTCGACAGCCATCGCCATGCGATGAGAGCCAAGACCGATGGAGCGGTCATCCGGCAGAGGGATGTCGAACAATCCGACCCACGACTGTAGGTATTAGCTCTTCAGCGGAACGTCGTATCACGCCGTAAAGTTTCCTGAGGGCCATCCGTAGCACCATGCCACCATTCTTGCCGCGACAAATTCGCCGCAAGGGACTTTGGTAAGCATGGGACTACGGATCATGACGCCCGCCCCTTTTGTTCCGCCTCATCTCATCGTTGCTCTGCTGCGCCAGAGAAGCCGATTGATCGCCCTCGAAACAGGGCTGGTCGACGTCAGCCTCGTAGTCGAACGCTTCACGGCGTTCGAAGCCCTATCCAAGTCCTTCGTCATCGAAATTGACTGCCTGTCGCCGTCGGCGCATCTCGATACGGTCGAGCTGGCGCGGCAGGAGATCACGCTGCGGCTGATGCTGGCCGATGGACGCTATCGCGCCTGGCATGGCTTCGTCGTCGATTGCGCGGCAATGGGCGGCGACGGCGGGCTGGCGCGTTACCGGCTCACCGTGGCGCCGTGGCTCGAGCGCCTGCGCGGCCGCGTCGACTGCTACGTCTACCAGGACAAGACCGCGCAGGAGATCGTCGAAGAGGTCTTCCGCGACTATCCGGCGGCCAACTTCCAGTTCACGGTCTCCCAACCGCTGCGCCGCCGCTCGATCTGCGCCCAGTACCGCGAGAGCGATTTCGACTTCGTGCAGCGGCTGCTGGCCGAGGAAGGCCTGTCCTACCGCTTTGAACACCTGCAGGGCGAAGACGACAAGCCCGAGGGCAGCCAGGCCCGCCATCGTCTGGTGGTGTTCGACAACGATGCGGAACGCCCGCCCTGCCCCCAATCGAGCATCCGCTTCCATCGCGCCGACATGACCGAGGAGACGGACACGATGACGGTCTGGTCGACGCGGCACAGCATCGGCCCCAACGCGGTCACCGTGTCGTCCTGGGACTACAAGACGCTGACCGCCGCGTCGGCGCAGGCCAATGCCGCTTCGGTGCCCGGCGAATGGCCGACCCTCGAAGCGTTCGATGCGCATGGGCCTTATCGCTATCCCGATGCGGCGACGGCCGATCGTGCGGCGCAATTGCGCATGCAGGGAGAGGAAAGCGGCTTTGTTCGCTTCGATGGCGCCGGTACCGTCCGCCAGCTGGGCGCCGGGCAGCGCTTTGCCCTGACCGAACATTTCGCAGCTGACGGCGACGAATTCGTCGCGCTGTCGGTGCGCCACGAAGCGGCGAACAACCTCGGCGCCGATGTCGCCAGGCTGCTCGGCACCACCGAGGTCGAGGCCGGCGGCTATCGCAATACGCTCGAAGCGGTGCGCGCCGATGCCCCGATCGTGCCGCATTTCCGCGCCAAGCCGACCGCGCCCGAAGGCCAGACCGCCATCGTGATCGCCGAGGGCGAGACGCCCCTGCACACCGATCGCGATCATCGCGTGCGCGTTCGCTTTCCGTGGCTGCGGGCCTTTGCGCCGGCGGACCAGACGGGCAACGCGGGCCAGGCTGCCGCCTTCACCGATCCCGGCTCTGATGACCTGACCCAGGTCACCGCCTGGGTGCGCGTCGCCGGCGCCATGGCCGGTCCCAACTGGGGCACCCACCACCTGCCGCGCGTCGGCACCGAACTGCTGCTGACCTTCCTCGACGGCGACATCGACCGGCCGCTGGCCGCGATGCAGCTGCACAACGAACAGGACACCCCGCCCTGGGCCAACGACGACAAGCCGCTCGCTTCCATGCTGTCCGGCTGGCATACGCGCGGCCTGGGCGGCGACGGCTACAACCAGTGGGTCGTCGACGACTTCAAGGGCCGGCTGCGCATGCGGCTGGCCAGCTCCGCGGCGCAGACGCAGCTGAACCTCGGCTATCTGGTCGCCCAGGGCCCGCAGGACGCTCAGCGTGGCCCATGGCGCGGCACCGGCGCCGAACTGCGCAGCGACGCGTGGGCGACGGTGCGCGCCGGCCAGGGTCTGCTGCTGTCGACCACCGCGCGACCTCGCGCCACCGGCACGGTGATGAACATGGCCGAGGCGATCGCGCTGCTCAAGGGCGCGCAACGGACCGCCGACCGCTTGTCGACCGCCGCGCAGACGCAGACCGCCCTGCCCCTGGCCGCCAACGAGCTGTTCGAACCACTGCTGACGATGGTCGAGCCCGAGCAGGACGGGCACTACGCCGACACCGTCAACGGCCAGGACGCCAAGCAGCCTGACGGCAAGCCGGTCGAGCGCTTTGCCGAGCCGCTGCTGGTGGCGGAGACGCCAACTTCCATCGCGGTCGCCAGTCAGGAAACCACTGCGGTCTATTCGGGCCGACACCTGCACGGCACCGTGCAATCGGACTGGCAGCTGACCGCCGGCAAGACCATCGCGATGGCGGCGGCGCAAGGCGTGTCGCTGTTCGTGCAGCGTAATGGCTTGAAAGCCGTTGCCGCCAATGGGCCACTGTCGGTACAGGCGCATGGCGGCGCGATGTCGATTCTAGCGGACAAGGAAGTGGTGGTGACTTCGTCGAATGAGGCGGTCGAGATTCTGGCGAAGAACACCGTCGTGCTGCATGCGGCGGATTCGGTGATTCGATTGGAAGGGAATGCGATTACTTTCGAGACGCCGGGGATGGTCGAAGTCAAAGCGATTCACCATACTTTCACCGCAGCGGAGGGCAATCCAACAATCCCGACTCATCATCCCTCGGCCACTGCGATCCCGCCCGGACACTTTGCCGTCCGCATCGCGCGTCCATTCGAGGCAGAGCCCATCATCGGCAAGCCCTATGTGCTGTGCCTGGGTACCCAGACCTTCGAAGGAAATGTCCCGGCCAGCGGAGTCATAGAGCATCCCATGGTGCCAGGCACGGAGACCGCCACGCTGACAATTCATCCGTTTGACCGTCAACACCAGCCATGGCAATGGACATTGGATCTACGCGTTCAGGCCAATACGAAGGATCACCGCGGCATCCAGTCCCGACTAAAGAATCTCGGCTTCTATGACGGCAAACTCGACGGAGTCTGCGGCCAAAGAACCCGGGCGGCACTGCGGGCGTTCCATGAGACGGTCAGGATGCCCTCTTCCTCCGGCCTACATGCGGATGCGCTGACATCGCTTAACGCCCAGCATGACATCTGACCGCCGGCCGCCCCATGCGATACGGCAACTTCGACCTTCAGCGCGACGATCACGATGGCGCGGTCCGGGACAACCGCCCGCCGCGTTGGGGCGGGCTCTTTGACCCCCCTTCCTATCCGGCAACCGGCGAGACACCTCAAGATCAGGGTGGAGCGACGCTCGTTGTACCCCAGTACGTGCAACAACTGCAGCGCGATCTTCGATCCCTCGGGTTCGGTGTCGTGGGCGTACCCAGCGGCTACTTCGACCGTTATACAGAGTGGGCAGTACGCGAATTCCAGATCTATGCGGGGATGTCGCATGTCGCGCAATTCAGTGCAGCACGACTTCGAAGTCTCCTTCCCGCGAGCCAACTCGGCACGCCGTTGGCCGAGCACGCGCATGATGTTGCATCGCTAGGAATGCGCGATGACTCGAGTCCGGCAGAGTCACTCTATGTTGCGACGCTGTCCCGCGTCCCCAACACCTGCAGATACACAGGTCCGATATCGGGAGTCGTTAACCAAACGACTCGGGATGCCCTGGACCACTGGGTGCACCACAACTACCGTTGCCCTGTGGTCATTGAGGTGTGGACGGTGGACGCCCGAACGCAGGCTCGTACCCGGCCGTTTGTGAACGGGATAAACATCTGGCGACACGATGAGATCACGCACGTAGGCGTAAAAAACGGACCCTGGTGGAAGACCCACACCCGAATGTTCTTTCGAGACTTCACGCGCTACTACTGCTATCCCAGCACGCAACGGGACGACCATTACCAACCACTTGGCAGCTACACCAACTACAAGGGCTACGGCGGTCCCGTCAGCACTGTGCCAGCGCACTGCTGGCCCGAAAGCGAAATGACTCCTGAACGCTTAATCGAGGGAAGAACGTTGGCGGCACTACAGGCGGACCCTCAGTGTGCCACGGCATCGACGTACAGGGTAGTCAGAGCCACGGCCGAGCAGGAATGCCTGGCAGCGTTCGACTCCGTCAACGCATACGACGACGCTCTTGTGTCAATCGGGCCGTGTCATTGGACATTGGGCGTCCTGCCCGCCAAGGGGTACCACAATGGTGAGCTGGCCGGGTTCCTCGCCTATGTCCTGCATCACCATCGGTCCGACTACCTTACGGCCTTCGGCAATTTCGGGCTCTATCCTTCCGCCGCGTGGGTACGGAGCAACCAGGGAGCGCTATGGAACGCTGGCCAGCGCAAGTATGCCGGCTGGATTCGCCAGCACGCGCCCGTTACAAGTCCCGCCGAGGCGCCGGACAATCTCGGCAGACTTCCGGAAGTCAGCCGCCAGCTACCAGAGGCGAATTACTACAAGACGTGGCATTGGTTCTACCGGTGGGTGATGGCAGGCCGATGTGTACCGGGCGTTCGTAGCTCGATGTGGGATATGGTACGGCTCCGATTAAGAGACATCCTTGCCATTCCTGTGCTGGCCAGAGCGGGAAACCAACGGATAGCAGGCTCCCTCGGCACGGTCTTCACCTCGGAGAAGGCCATCGCGATCCTCCTGCGTTGGCACATCTTTCGCCCCGCACACGTAGCCGGCAATGCAGTAGGTGATTCCATGCATAAGGCAATACTGGCGAACCCAAGTATCGATTGGGCTCTACCGCTGAATCGTTGGACTGACCTGCACGAGCAAGCCCTGAGCCGACAACTACTGACAGATGCGACGGCGATCACCAGTAGCCAGAAAGATCTTGCATCCTGGCCGGCATACGCCGGACGGGAGATCCGCAAGTATTCCCTGAACCACGAGTTGGGACCGCTTTCAGAAGCGCGACACTCCTTCGTGTTGGACACCACAGGACTGTGACATTGATGCTAAAGAAAATCATCGTGATGGCTGCTGCGGCGTCCGCGGTAGCGCTGGCGGAGGCCGGAAGTCTCCATTCAAGCGAAGGAATTCAGCGGTTCTGCAACAAGGCTGCTGACGACCGCATTTTCGACATCAAGTTTCGTGATGACGGAGCCGTCTCCGTGTGCTTCCCCGGTCAGGACGACGTGGATTGCTTTTATTCGTACACACAGGGGAAAACGTATTTGCACTCGCGCCCCGACCTGAACAACGATGGTCTTCCTGACGTCATCGTAAAGGACTTTCGATCGGCATACGGGCTACATGAGGTGGTTCATTTGATGGCATTCGTCCAGTGCAAGGACAAGACCTTTCTTCAGGTAGCCGATGAAATGCTCACGGATCTGAAGCCGATACGCCGTGCCAAGCCACAGCAGTTCAGTGATCTCAGGGCCAGCCGCGCGTGCTATGACGAGAAGCTGGAACGGGTGCGGACACGCTTTTTTCGGCTCAGGTTTGACAGGAAGACATTCTTTTACGGCCCGCCCGACGGGGACCCGGAATTGAGCCAGTACTGCACCGATAAGGAGCTCTCCCTTCCATCGTCGGCTCTCATCGGTCCGGCGCACTAAGGGCGTGGAACTGCAACTCTTTCGGAACCCCGTTCACCTCTGCCGAGGCCGGAACCTTCCGCTTCACCACTATCCCGAGCCTTAGCTGCGCGCATCGAT
The DNA here is from genome assembly GCF_013314895.1 of Cupriavidus gilardii. GTDB lineage: Bacteria > Pseudomonadota > Gammaproteobacteria > Burkholderiales > Burkholderiaceae > Cupriavidus > Cupriavidus gilardii_C. The sequence goes on from NZ_JABTYE010000026.1 coordinate 38,346, forward strand.
CGTCGCTTGTCGCTCCCGTGGCTCCCAAGACTTCTTACCTTGGCTTCCGCGAGAACAGCAGGCGACACCAACCGGCGATACCTTCGGCGCCATGCTCCTGAACGTCCGCAGGCGCCACAACCTTGCGGTTTGCACTGATGTCCCATACCCCGGGGTAGCTATTAGGTCCGCAATCCATCTCACCGTTGGGAGACGCGAAGCGTCCATCTGCCGATAGCCTTCCTTTGGCACGGGAGTCATCATATGCAAAACCGTACTTCTGGAGCTGCTCCAACGGCATTGACTTTACATAGGCCCCCGGGATGCCAACGAGATTGCGCGAGGTTCCTATTCGCGCGATTGTCGCAAGAAAACTTGGCGGCGTTGTTGAGATGGGATCTATGGACAGATAGATATCCTTGTTGATATTTAGATCAATCAATGTTCCTGCCGCCGCTGGAATGCTCTTCTTCGATGGACGAGCTTGTTCGCACCGAGACAAGTCTTCCATCAAGACATACTCAGTGTCCGAGACAATGAGCGCAGCACCATCGGACGACGGTTCAGCACTGTCAGCCTTGAACCCAAGCTCGCAGACAAGCGTCTTGCCATTGCCGTCTTGTATCGCCACTTCTCGACCATCCGACCGGAGCGCAAAGCTCGGGTCAACAAAGGCCCCCGCTATGCCTAGGCCGGGCGATAAAAAGCCGAGGAAAGCAGAGAACAACACGGTTACTGTCAAAGGGGACATGCCCGCGGATGCGCAGGTACCACTGCAGGCGCCGGAGAGAGGAATGTCGGAGCCCGTCTTGCGCCGGCTTTTCCGCATTATCATCTCTCCTTTCCTCCGGGTCCACTGGGATCGATACCATGCCGAAGCTGCGCATCGGAGCCCTTCAAGGGATAGTGCGGCGACCAAAAGGCATACATCGTCACGAAGACCTTGATCTCGCCGTTCCGAAGAAAGTGAACGGCGAAGTGCCCGACCTCGTCGTATCTCGGCACAGGCACTACGCGTTCCCGGTAGTTCTTGTCATGCTCGTTGGTCCAACCGATCTTCACTGCGAGGTCTGGTCTCCATGATTCTGGCACCGCCACGCAGCATACGAAGCCGCCTCCGCCTTCGTGTGCACCGAGATAGGTGCCTCCTTTCCCATCGACTGTAAAGTGCCCGATATCCTTATCCGTATGGTTGTAGCCGACGATGTTGGTGCCGACCACTTCGCTCTCGCATGCGGACAACATCCACATTGATATCGCGAAGACAACTACCTTCGCAACGCGACGTACTGACCTATTTTTACTCGATCGCCGCGCGACATTGATAAACACAAGTGCGCTGTAAACGTCAACTTGTTCCATGTGGTTGATAACCTTCGCGCAAAATATATTTCCTCGCACACGCCTCATTTTTCGCACAGATTTCACCGGGCGACAACCTTAGTGGTTCCGGGGCTCGCGGTCCAGGCCTATACATTGAAGGGAAAATCCGTACTTTTCCATCCGGAAAGAAAGCGATCCAAAGAAAACTGGGATAATCTCCGGTATACGGTTCTACCTCTACCTCGGCCTTATGTAGAGCATTCTCGTCTTTCTGATAAAGCGCGTCATCCTGCCACTCAACGGTCATCGTCATGCCGGGTTTCCATTTGGCAGGAACGCCTACGCTTCCAGCGAAGCTAGTCCCCCCACCCCAACTTCCCATGCCACCCGCCCAGACTCCATTGACATAGACAACGCCCAACGGCATGTCCGTGTAGTTGAGAATGGATAGCTTCAGCCCCCAGCCTTCGTCTTCCTCCTTGGCATGTCTTTTACAGCCGGACAACACGAAGACGGCGATTAGAACAGCGGAAAGAATCCTAACCATGTTAGACCTAAGAGTGGGTAGATACCGACGGAGCGTATGGCTATCATAGCCTTTCTGATTAGCGACGGCGTGCTCGGGTCCCGCGAGGCCGTTTCCCGTTCAGCAAATCGCATCTTCAAGATAGAGGCGCATAGCCGGACAATACCGTATCAAGCCGACCAGGAATGGCGAGCACTTGGACAATACGAGAATGCCTACCCTGTCTCGCCGGCAGCGCCGGCTCCGCGCGCTCCGAATTACCATCTCGGCCTTGGCATTCGCACTGACAGCATGCTCGGAGCCGCAGCCGGGGCTCAACGCAGATTCGAGCGCCTTCGGGACGCATCTCCGCTTGCAACAGCCCGCCCGCGACGTTCGATTCGAGGTCGTAACGTTGCCCGAATCCAAGAAGGGCGATGGCGGAATCGGCCCAACCGACTATGTGTCGGTGATCGGCGTGGCGACGCTGTCCGATTCTGATGTGAAGCGCATTTCCGCGGAATCGTCGTATCGAGGCAACGCCACCATTCCTGGGGCCTTCGTTCGGCCATGGCTTGGTAAAGACGCCACCGTCGCGCTGGAAGAAGCCCTCCGCGGCGCGCGTCCCATCTACGACGCGCGGTGGATGGTGAGCAGACCATCCGGGCGCGCATTCGGCGTTCCGGTTGCCGGCAGCAGGTGGTTGTTCTACGTTGAATACGTCGGCCCCAGCTGAGTCTTGGGGCACTGAATTTGCAAGATGGCCATCGGCTCCCGGCGCTCTTCGCTACCTGTGCGCGCACCCTCGTTGCACGGCGCGCAGCAACTCAAGCTGGCTTCCAAGCAGAATCAGGCGCATATCGAGCTGCTGCCACGAGCCTGGTTCAAGGGCCCCTTCTATGTCGCCTCTCAGGGCATCGTATTTTTCCGAAACGGCTCTCAGATCGACCGGGCATGCGTTAGCCGATGCGGCCGCTATCGTGTCATGAATCCTCGATACATATCCATCCTCCACCTCGTCATAGCAACTCTTCGCTATCAGACCACACCCACTCTTGCACGAGGCCAGGGCCATACTCTTCCTCTTGATGCAAGCGGCGATATCGTCTTGCACGACGGATGTGGCAGCGTGGGAGGCCAACATGCAGAACAGGAACGGCAGGCACATCAAAGAACGAGAAAGTCGCTGTGTCATAGCGTTCGTCAATCTGGATAGCGCTTCAGGTGCACGTCGCCCTCTATCGGACCGTCGCGAGCATTCGCCTTGTCGCTCTCAACTGGCCGGCCCAGCAGCGCTCGTACTGCTTGCAGCCAGAGGCCTTTCCCAGCAGGAAAGTAAAGCTCACAACTTTGCTCTCCAACGGCAGAACCGCAACGTAACATTGCCCGCCATATGGCATCCAATCATTACCATCATGCCAGCCGCAAAGGGGAAATGCTTCCAGTATCAACCGCCCGCCGAGCGTTCTCCGTCGTACGGGTTCCGTAGGACCGAAGATTCTCAATTCGCTGCCTTCGTCAAGCCAATAGGGAAGCTCACCGCCGCCCCTGTTGGCGCACGTATTCAGAGGCAAAAGACAGACAGTGCCCGCATCAGCATCACTCTCCCCGATCGCATGACGCCGATGCAATGTCAGGTTGTAGGCCTGAGCAGGCGTGCTGCCATCACCTCGCTCAACACTCCCCGCCTCCGTTATCGACTGGTAGCGTGTGGCGTCGAACTCGAAGGAGACGGACTCGCCGGAAAAGCGGCGATGCTGGCCATCGGCAAAGAGCGTTGTGCTGGCAAGCGCCAGGGACAGGATCAATGCGATGTGAAACATCACTGCGATATGCCACCGGTTCCCATCACCGACTAAAGCACGCTTCACTTGCGCCACCGTCATTCGGAAATCCTTACTGATTTCCATAGGTCGACGATGTCATGCATGCGGGCCTTTCCCTGCCCCGATACATGGTTCTGCAGCACGAAGGAACTGTACAGAAAGCGCCGGTTCGGCAGAAACGAGACGGCCACGTGACAGCTCGACGTGGCGCGGTACACGGCCGCGCCCGCCTCATCGCAGTCGATGACGGCACCGAATACCGTATGTGCCAGCTTGAGATCTTCCATCACTTCCATTGAATACAGCGACATCCCGGTAGCGACACTGACGCCTCGCGTGCCGCGGCCGCCGTCAGCAAATAGCCGTCCGTCCTGGTCCGTCATAACGCCGAAGTCCGACAGGAATTCCTGGCTCGAAGAAACACACATCAGACCGACAGCCTGGGCTGCTTCAGGAAGACCGAACGAGACACACGTCGTACCGGCATGTCGGGAAGACAGCGCGGTGTTGGGCTTCGCCTTCAGCGCCTTTGGAACACATATGCCTGGTCCGCCGGCCAACAGATCCATCCGGATGCAGTCGGCCGCAGCGATGGCAGGCACACATCCAAAGACGAGAAGGGACATCAAGACGTACTGTCGGATGGTCATCTGGACTTGTTGGCGACTGACGACGACAAGCGGCCGTGGCTCCGGGGGATTCACTGAAACAGGCTACTTTCGATCAGGCCCTTGACGGCATTGAACCCCATGCGCCCCGCACTGGCCGGAATGCACCCCGTCATCAGCAGGGTTGTCGATCCATTGCTTCTTATCGCACTGGTACATCGTTCTCTTTCCTCCGTTTCAACCGCCTCGGACGGAGAGATGGTTTTGATCGTGCTTACCCATCGGTCGTACTCGACCACCATATATCCAACCCCCTCTTTGATCGTCGCGATGCTGTGCAAGACCGATATGGGATAACTGGAATAGCCAGTGGCCGCATGCTCCGCTGGTTCTGGCATTCGGAATTCGACTCCTCCGCCTGGCTTCGACATAAAGTTGGACGGCACTTTTCTTATGGTTGATACGATATCCCCGCGAAGCACCGAGATCGAGAAAACCCACGGCCGCCGGTGCGCATGATGCGGAGAGCCACTGTAGTGATAGAAGCGCGCGCACCGACCAAGGTCTTCGGCGCGCACCGGTTGCGCCTCAAAACCATACCGCTTCGACGGAATGGAGACGCCACAGCCGGCCAAGTCGTCCGCAATCGCGGCGGAGCACAGGACCAACATGGCGGCAGGCATATAGGAAACGAAGCGCACTATGTCGTCTCACTGGTTTTCGAGCCGGCACAACGATTGGGAACAGCCCCACGCAGCCATCCCTGAAACACGTTCATTCACCTTCTATCTCGCACTTCAGCGGGCTCGGGCTCACCCGCATGTGCCGAGCATGGTGTCATTGACCACGTTGCCAGACGCCTTGCGCTTGGTGTAGTCGAAGCGATCGATCAGTACGTGAGGCACGGAAGGGTAGTCGGACAGGGCCACCTTGATCTTCCCGTCCTGGTGGAAATGCACTTCGAAGTACCGCGCGTCCGGCGGCACCGGTCCCTCGAGCAACACCGTCTGCCGACAGCGGGGCACATCGCCGTCGCGCTTCCATTCGATCCGAACGGACAGAGGTAATGGGGTATCGGCCGGAATTGCCGCACAGCAAGTACCGCCGCCATAGCTGTGTTCCTTGGACGAAACTTCGATATTGCCGCCGCCTGCACCATTGACCCAGAAGTCGCTGATATAGGTGTCGGTGTAGTTGTATCCGACGATTGTCAGGCCATCCATCTTCGCCGGCGTACGGTACGTTCCAGTGGGGACCCTGGCGCCGCCAAGCGCCGGTCCGTCGCTCTTCTCCATCCGTCGGATGCGCTCCCCCTGCTCGCCATCGAGCTTGGCAACGGTGTCGACCCTACCATCGCACGCCGTCATCGTACAAAGAAGGAGAGCGGCGGCAGCCCTGGCGCGCCATGGCTCAAATTCTTGTACCAGCACATGCGTCCCCAATATCAATTTACTCCATGGGGATGATATCCCTCACGCCGAATATACTTCTTTGCACACGCCTCGCTTTTTGCGCAGACGTCACCAGGTGACTGCCTTAACAGTTCCGGCGCTTCTGGATGACCTGGCCCATACATTGAAGGAAAGAGCCTTACCTTACCGTCCGGGAAAAACGCAACCCAAAGAAAACTCAGGTAGTCGCCGGTATACGGCTCGACTTCTACCTCAGCCCTATGGAGAGCGTTCTTGTCTTTCTGATAGAGCGCATCATCCCGCCACTCAACGGTCATCGTCATGCCGGGCCTCCATTTGGTAGGAACGCCTGCACTTCCAGCGAAGCTCGTCCCTCCTCCCCAACTTCCCATGCCACCCGCCCAGACTCCATTGACATAGACAACGCCCAGCGGCATGTCCGTGTAGTTGAGAATGGACAGCTTCAGGCCCCAGCCTTCGTCTTTCTCAGCGGCATGTCTTTTACAGCCGAACAACGAGAAGACGGCAATTAGTGTGGACAAAATGATCCTAGCCATGATCGTTTGACGACATCGAATGCTGCTGCCGCGCATCACGTGCAACTCTGGGGGCAGCGATACCCCTCGCCAGGGCAAGGAACGATGCTTCATCGAGCGGCGTAATCCCTGCCTTACGGGCAAAATCGGAACGTTGAATGACGTGAAGCATCACACTGGAACTGCCCTGTGCGCGGGCACTGCCTAGAGCTACAACCAAGTAGCCATGATCAACGGTTCCATCCTCGCGACGGAGGCTGACGAACGACTCAACGGCCTTCACCCCAGCGATCGTGGTGCTGCGGTAGCGGTCCTTCCAGATGCTCGTTACCTCGCGACGATCCTGGTACAGGTGGGTCCAGAAGAAGTCCGACACACCCTCGGGATCCTGCATCCTCGCGTTCAGCTTCGCATTCGGCGGAGCGGCTGACTTGTCCTCCAGACCGATGATCACGTCGGGCTGCCCTTTCAGGCGATAGCTGGCCGCTACATATCGAGGCGCAACACCGTCATCGGGCAAGAACACATAGGGCATGCACAGGCCGCGCTTTGGAGGCACAGAGTTTGGAACCCTCGGCATCGCCCCCGCCACCAGGGAGGCGAACTCCTCCTCGTCGGCGTTGGCGTCGCTGTCGTGGGTACTTAGCTTCCACCACAAGCCGGAATCGCTGACCGTGGTAAACGCGGAGAGTTGACTGCCTACACGCCAAGCCTTGCCGCCAGGTCCTGCCCAGTCCAAGTTGTCGAAAGTCGCGCGCATGCCATACACGTCGTTGCCATCGCGCGCTTTGAACATGGCGCCATCCTTCGTCATCCGACTATCGACAGCGGCTCGTATCACCCCGCGTTGGCTATCGCTCATGGGGTGCGTAATCAGCAGTGGCCCGCGATCACCAAGATTCACGTGAAAGGCACGCTCGCCGTCGGGATAGCGTGCCGGCGGATCGCGGCGCAGATCGCCACGAATGCGCTTGGCGACTTCCACAGGATCCCAGGCCGCCTGATCGGCCGGCCCAGGCAATTGCAGTTCCAGCCGCCCTACGCATTCGGGGAGCCATTGCCTACTCGCCACGTCGGCCTGGCCATATGCCAGCGGCGAGCATGCCAGGGCCGCAGCAGGAATCAAGCTACGGACAATACCTTGCCTCATGCTGCGCTCCGTTCCACGGGATGGAAGACGACTCTCCAATGTCAGTCCACCGGTATCGTTCTCGTTGTACTTTGGAACTAGCTGGCACCTCGTCTTCGGTTGCGGAACATCCGACCGCGACCAGCAATACCGCGATACCCATCGCGCCGATACCGATTGAACGCACCCCATATCTTTCTTTCCCTTGAACACGTCAGTGATGCAGATTCCTGATCTTGACGCTTGCGGCAATTTCGCGTGCCAGCGCAAGGAACGAAGACTGGTCCAACGGTGCAACGCCAGCCTTCTTGGCGAAATCGGCGCGCTGTATGAGGTAAAGCATCACACTCGAACTGCCCCCGGTGCCCGGGCTGCCCAATGCCACGATCAAGTAGCCATGGTCGATGGTTCCATCCTCCCGACGAAGACGCACAAATGACTCCACGCCCTTCACCCCGGCTATCGTGATGCTGCGGTAGCGGTCTTTCCAGACGCTTCGGACTTCTTCGCGATCCTGGTACCGGGCGGTCCAGAAGAAGTCCGAGACACCCTCTGGGTCGCGCATCCTGGCATTCATCCTCAGATCCAGCGGGGTGGCGGACTTGTCTTCCAAACCGACAATGACATCGGGCTGCCCCTTCAGGCGATAGTTGGCCTCGACAAAGCGTGGCGCGACCCCATCGTCAGGAATGAAGATATATGGCATGCACAAACCTGGCATCGTTGGGACCACGTTAGGGTCACGGGGTCTCGCCTTGGCCACTGCTGACGCAAAATACGCTTGTTCGGCAGCGACATCGCCATCACGGTTGCTGAGTCTCCACCACAACCCGACCTTCCCAACCTCAGTAAATGCCGACAACTGGCTGCCAATACGCCAGGCCTTGCCTGTCTGCCCCGTCCAGTCCAATGGTTCGAACTTCACGCGGTCCCCGTAGACATCCTTGCCATCGCGAGCCTTCAACATGGCGACATCCTTCTTCATCCGCACGTTCACGGCGTCGCGCATCGTCGTGCGCGCTGCGTCGCTAAGCGGATGCGTAATCAGCGACGGCCCGCGACTGAGGTTCACACGAAAGGTACGCTCCCCATCGGGATAGCGCGTGGCGGGTTCAATGCCTAGGTCTCCACGGATGTCCTTGGCAACCTCGTCCGCATCCCAGGCCGCCTGTTCGGCCGGCCCAGGCAATTGCAATTCCAGTCGCCCTACGCACTCGGGGAGCCATTGCTGACTTGCTATGACCTCCTGGCCATATAGCAACGCGCAGCATGCCAATGCGGCGGCAGGAATCAAGCCGCGGGCAATTACTTCCCTCATACCACGCTCCGTTCAGGCGACTGCCGGGATCTCGCCCATCCGCGACCGCAACCGCGAGGGTTTGCCATCCTTGCGGCGTCGTTCTCCATGGGGAACTTGCTGAGCCACTACGCTTCATAGCGTTGACCATGACGATGGACATTGGCCCCAAGACGGAGAGCTCCAGTTATGCGCTCACGCCCGGGTGGGCCGACTGCGCCGCCAAAGCGCCTGTCTAATGTCGCCTTACGCTGCACCGGGTCGCAGCCGAATGGAGTTAATAATGGCGTCCCACAATTGGATCGCTTGCTCGTCGGACTGGAATGCAGGTTGGTACGGCGTCCGCAGGGTTACTACAGATTGCTCCAACGCCTGCAAATTCACTGCGATATTTTGTTCAGAAAGCGAACGATCTCTACCTTGGAAGACTGGCCGCAGCGCCGAAAGGCTCAATCGACCGGCATGCTCTCGCGAGCAGTGGGAGCAGGCACGCAAGCCGCAGCGGCCTTCGTGCCTTCGACCTGATATGCGGTACGGTAGCGTAGATACGTGCCCTTTCGCGACACGGGAATCATCTGAGGGGGCTCCATACTGTAAGGATTGACGGCCACAGCTACTTCAATAAGGGGCAGCGACAACTCCGTATGGGTACCGATATAAAATCCCGCAAGCGAATCATGAACGTAGTCGTCAAACATCCGCACGACGGCGTCCGGCAGCGATGATTCATCATTGACCTGCGTCAACAACGTGGATACGTCTTTGGCCGACTGGGCCGTCGCTTCTGCATGCCGGGATATCGCCGCGGCTCCTCCTCGCCGCAATTCGGCAACGGTCTTGCCGAGCAAGGCCTGCGCATTTGCTAGATCGACTCGGTCCTCGGCATCCGATTCGAGGAAGAAGCGTTGCCGCAACAGGTTCGAAGTCCCTGTACGCAGACGCAAGCCACGCCACCGCATGTACTGACGAGTGTGAGCTCGAATTTGTTCGGTAGGGGCACCGCCTGGGATGCCATGGTTGGCAAGCCAGCCGTTATACGTTTCAACCAGCCGCTTATCGCACGAGAATGCCTGTGCCAAGGCTGGTCGGGACGCGATCTCCTCGATCGTACGTAGCGGAACACCCGCCTGGATCGCCTCGTAGTGCATGTCGATCAAAGGAACTTGAGACAGGCACGCAGATGAGCCCCACGCCTTCATGCCTTTGCCCTGACTGGACGGCGAATATCCTCCCCCCACATCGGAGTGCATGCCAGGGTAGAAAACTTGCTTTACATTCGCGCCAACAGCCAGATCCACCGGAAAATTGACACGTTGCTCGTGGAGCGCGACAAAGTGAACGCACTTCCGAACTGCCGGATGAACCGACATCATGTGACCGTCTGCCCAGCCCATCTTGCCTTCCGCCCCGCGTACAGCTGCAGAAATACCGACGGAGGCGACGGTGTCGAAGATACCAAGGAAGTTGAATTTCAGCGGCACACCTGCCAGAACGTGGTCGCAACCGTCGTTGTTGGCCTTTGCGATCTCATACAACCAGTGTACGAAGGCGCGAGCTTCTGCCGCTCCGCGTGAGAAACCGAATACTGAGACTGTGACTTCGCGCAACTTCCGCTGATGGTTGCGAACAACGTCTGCCAGCTTCTCTTCCCAGGTCCGTAGGATCGTCCGGCGGGCAAAATCGACAAATCCGAGCTGCGCAATGAGGCTGCTCATATTGTTTACGACGGTTCTGGCCATTTCGGGCTCAATCAAATTGGAGCCCACCAGATAGCGGTGCATTGCGTTGTAGACCTGAATGATCCCCCAATTGATCCGGTCGGCGCCTTTACGCGCTGTTCCCGCTCCCAAGGTCCCATCCCAGAAGCCATCGCCAGTGTCACCGATGTCTTTGAACGGTGTTCCAACGCCGGGAATATAGAAGCTGAACTGACCATTATCTGGCTCGTCAAGGCTGCAGTCCCACAGACGCGTTACGTTGCTGTGGCTATTTCGCGCGCGTTGTGATTGAGAACTCCTGCGCTTTCCCTCTACAAAGGGACCGTTCCACCTCCAGTTGTTTCCGGTGCCGTCGAAGAAGATGGTGACGTGAACTCTGCCCTGACAGACGGTGGACCGCTTGTCTCGAACGCAAGCCATGGCTCGCGCGCGTTGCGCGGCCTGCTGCGGCGAAAGGCGACGCGCCCCATCCGCTGGCAAGGGTTGTGCTCCAGTGCTTCCCATATCCGCCCCTTCAAGCAAGTCGGTGATCGTGATCCCAGCCAACTATTGTTTTCGTTTGCCAAGAGGACCTACTGGGTCCACACCTGGCTTCAGTTGCGCGTCTTTTCCCTTGAGTGGGTATTGCGGGTGCCATATGGCGTAATTCGTTACGAATACCCTTATTTGGCCGCTACTGAGAAAGTGGACCGCGACATCGCCTACCTTGTCGTACTTTGGAACCTCCACGACCCGCTCTTGGTAGTTCCTGTCGTATTCATCAGTCCAACCGACTGTGATGGTCAATCCAGGCCGCCATGACTTGGGCACGCTTGCGCAACACGCGAATTTTCCGCCCCCCTCGTGGGCGCCTATGTATGCGCCACCGTCTCCATTCACCGTGAAGTGACCGATGTCCTTATCCGTGTGGTTGTAGCCAACAATGTTGGTACCAATCAACTCTGCGGCGCACGCACCCAGTGTCCAAACCGTGAACGCGGCGCCAATCCATTTCACCATACGACCTGCGGCGCCCTTGGGACTGACCGCCCGCGCGATGCCGCTGATTACGCCCGTCAAGAAACAACTTGCTCGAAAGTTCAATTCCTTCCTCGTTCATGTGGCGGTCGACACGCATTCCCAAAGCGGACGCCCGGACTCCCAAACCGCATCGGGCACGCCTGCCGTCCAATCTGCGAAGGACTGGGCATGTTCGGAAGCCGGCTTTTTCAGACGCTGTTGTGCAATCGGATGTTGAGCGAATCTTCCCGAGGTATACAGGGCCAGCAGCAGGAACTGAACCTGCTCGTCGAGATCGTCAAGGCCATGCGCCCGTGCGGCGGCAAGCTGCATGTCGACAAACGGATACAGCGTATGCATCGGAACGCGGCGCAACTCATCCGGAATCACGTTACGCACGTTCGCTATGGCAACGTCGGCTTCGGCCGCCGCCAGGAGATCGTCGTACTGGGACTGCGTGAGCCGTAGTGGTGCGAATTCCAGACCGACGCTATCCGTCGGCGAAGTGATCGAGGGAAGCCGGCATTCCGCGCCGTAGCGATCGAAGTACCGCCACTCATCTATGCCGTACCCGAACGCACGGCATTGAGCAAGCGTCATGACGTTCCACCAAGTTGGCAGTATGCGCGTATCGTACCAACGCAAAATCATTCGTTCCTGGCCAGGCAGATCGACGACATGGTATGCACTGAAGTGCGCAGCAAGGTCGTCCAGGGACCGCGCAGACTTGAGCAAGCTGATGCACGGCCGCGTTGATCCAAGACGGCGAATATCGGCACGAATGCGATCGCATTGACCATCGGGCAACGTCTCAACATCGAGCAGCAGCGGTGCGATATCCTTCATGCCCGCTTCCGCATGCCCGTCAAAGAGGGATCGATACGTGACACCATAGCGGTCCAGGCGCCTGTAGTAATCAGGCTGTTGAGCGCTGTCAATAATGGCGTAGTGCGGCATATCAGACCAGAACGCCAGGTGCGCCTTGTCTCATCGCATCCAGCAAACAGCTCTTGCACGACGAGCGGGGAAACTGAGGAAGCGCATAGGAACCGCTCACCGGCCCCTCAAACTTCCTCTGCGCACTCTTGTAAGTAATCGCCCCCGGGCACTCAACCGTAATATTCCCACCCTCGATCGTGATCGACGCCCCGCCCGCCGTCGCCACCCGAATCCGCTTGGCGGCAGCAAAGTCCACCTGCATATTCGCCGACACGACCTTCAGCTCATCCTTGGCCTGCAGCTTCATCGCATCGTGCTGGGCCTGCACGTCGATGTCCTCACTGCCGGCGACCAGCTTCAGGCCGGTGTCCCCCTCGCCCGCTTTCTCCAGCGCCGCGGCAAGGCCAATCGCCTGACCGCTGTGCAGCCGTGCCTGCTTGCCGATCGCCAGGTTGGTGTCCTGCCCCGACACCATGCCGAGCGATTTGCCGTTGACCATCTGTAGTTCTTGGCCCGCGACCATGGCGAGACCAGCACGGCCGGCCAGTTGCACGATGGCTTCGCTCGGATGCGGCACCTTTCCTTGCGTCTGGTTGTTGCCGCTGGCGGCGTCCTGCATCGCGGCGTCGTAGTCCTTGCCGTCGACCATGCCGGAGGCCGCGGTTTCCAGCTTGGCCAGCGGGGCCTCGTCGTCCTTCGCGGTCAGCAGCGCAACGGTCTGGTGTTTGACCGCACCCTCGCCCAGCGTCTGCGTCAGCGACTTCGCCTGTCGGATCAGCGCGATGCCGGCGGCGTTATCGCCGGTCGGTACTGGCCGCTGGCTCTGCGCATCGCGATAGGTGCTGATCAGCACACCGGCCTTGCCGCGGATGGCGCCGTGGCCGTCGGTGCGCAGCTCGAACCCTTCGCCGCGGAAGCTGCCGCGGTAGTTGTCCTGCTGATGGATCAGGTGGCCGAGATTGAGTTGGCTGTGCTCGACTGTCGTGGCCAGCTGCGTGCGCAGCTGGTTGTCGCTGTCGTCGAACACCAGCTGGTTGGCGCCCTCGCCGCCATGCTCGCGGCTCTTGAAGCCGCTCAGTGCGGCGGCATTGCGGTGTCCGTCCTTATCGGCGCTCATGCCATGCCACGCGGGTGCATGGCCGCCGGCCACATTGGCCTGCGCACTGGGCGCGGTGTCGCTGCCTTGCTGATAGACGGAGCCATCGGTAGCAGCGGCCTGCTTGCCGCCCGGCGTCGGCGCAATGCCGCCCTCGCCCTGCCCGTTGTACAGCGCCCCAATTACGATCGGCTGGTCGATATCGTCGTCGGCGAACTTGACCAGCACCTCCTGGCCGATGCGCGGCAGCCATTGCCAGCCCATGCCGGCGCCAGCCTGGCGCTGCGCCACGCGGACCCAGCGTGTGCTGCGGTCGTCCTCGCGTTCGCCCTTCTGCCACGGGAAGCGAACGCGAATCTCGCCGCGCGGGCTGACGTGGTGTTCGGCATCGCCGCTCGGCTGCGTCTCGCCTTGCGGTCCAACCACGGTGGCGGTCTGCACGCCGATCGCGGTCGGCGCGGCGAACAGCCTTGCACCGTTGCCGTCAACCACGCGCGGGCGCCATGGGCGGCGCGCATCGCAGGCGCGGAACAGATTGGCGTAGCCGTACTGCTCGGCCGCCTGGCGCAGCGACGCGGTTGGCGTATCACGCTCCACCGTATGACCCGGCGCGAGAAAGCCCATCGTCATCGGCCCGTTCTCCGGCGCGCTAGGCGGCGTATCGAAGCACAGCGCGGCGTCGAGTGGGCCCAGCCGCTGACCCAGCGCGGCGCGCGTTTCGGCCGCAAGGTTGTTCAGGCCGCAGTGCTCCACAATTTCGAGCAGCAACGGATAGGCGGCCTCGGCGTCTTCCTGCCTGGGCAGATGCGGGCAATCGGAAACCGCCACACGCGTGCCGCTGACGAAGCTGCGCACGGTCCCTTGGCCGGCGAACAGCTGCGCGCGGACCTCGATGCTCTCCATCAATTGTTCGGCCAGCCGCTGCGCGCCGGCGGCATCGCCGACCGCGGACTGGCTGACCGACAGATAGGGTTCGGGGCACTGTGCGCCGCCGCCGAACTTGGCCGGAGCATGGCCGCGCAGCGTGCGCTTGCCGTTGCCATCCCAGGCCACCACCGCGACGCCAGGCACCGTCACGCGGCTGTGGCAAGCGAGCTGCTGCACGGCGTCGGCTTCTTCCTGGCTGTGGGCGCGATGATAGCGAACGCTTGAAAGCTGCCCCTCCGGCAATTGCGGGCTGTCCGCGAAGATCGTCAGCGCATGCCCCGATGGTGCCTGCTCGTCGTCGACGAAGGCGAAGCCCAACCCCGCCTCGGCCAGCAGCCGCGACAGGAAGGCGTAATCGGTCTCGCGATATTGGCTGACGTGTTCGCGCGGACCGAGCGCATCGATGCGCTGCTGCGCGCCCGCGGTGTAGCGCCACACCGCATGCGGCGCGTACGGCGACAGGATCTGTTCGGCGATATCGGCCAGCGTGCGGTTCTGGAATACCTGGCTATGCCGCTGCTGCGTGGCCAGCCACAGCCACGGCACCACGGTCAGCCGATAGCGCGCGAGGCTGCCATCGGCGCCCAGCTTCTCGGCCTTGCGCACCAGGCCGCTGCGGCGAATGCGACCGCCATCGGCCAGCGTGGTCCACAGCGTGACCTTCGCGCCGAGCAGCGACTTCAGCGCCAGCCGCGCGTTGGCGCTGACCGCGACGATGCGCGTTTCGCCGAGCTCCGACAGTGCCTCGCGGCCGAGCCACGCCTCGACGGCCAGCTCGCCGATGGCCCCCTCGCCTTCGAGCTGGAACAGCCGCCGCGCCGGGGAAAACAGAGTCTGAATCAGGGTGGTGTGGTCCATGGCGGTTCGGTGTCGCAGCGTGTGTCGCAGGGGATATCACAGCGGATGTCGCAGCGATCGGCAAGCACGCCGATCAGTTGCCCGACAACGGCGATGGCCGCGTCGAAGTCGCGGCCATCGCCTCTGTCAGCACCCTTGCCCCCTCGGCCGGCATTACTGCGAACGCTGGGCGGTGCCGCTCTTGCGCGTCCGCGACGCGGTCGTGGTTTTCTCTTCGGGCGTGGGTGCCAGTAATGCCGCGAGCAATTCGGCGTCGCGATCATTGCCCATATTCGCGCCCGCCTTTTTCGAAACCCGGCGCGTATTGTTGGAGGCAATACGCGAGCGCTCGTTTTTCGTCTTCCCTACAGTCGTAGGGTTCGAATTGGAACGCGAAGCAACCTTGGTCGCCGTATTCGAATGTTGCTGTTTTGTAGTGGCTTGATTCGACGCAGTGATCTTCGCTTTATTTACTTCTTGGTTTAGCGTTTTTTTATTCAGATCTTTGGTGGCTACCGTCGTCGATTTGGCGCGGCGGTCCGCAGCGGTCTTTTCATGATCCTGCGTCGCGTTTGCTGCCAACGCGGTACCGCCGGCCAGTGCCGCGGCGCCCAGGCCCGCAGCGGCCAGATCGCCAGATGGCATCTTGCCGAGATTGTCGAGCGCATCGTCATCGGCATCGCGCTCGGGGCTGACATCGACAATGGTGGCCGAACTTGCCGGCGCATCGACGGGGCCGGCTGCTCCGGCCGCAGCGGCCTGCATGTCGGGCGCCTGGGCCGCGCTGGCGGCCGAATTCGGGCTTTCAGCCGGCACAACCGCAGCCACCGTCGGCGCCTCGGCATCGCTGCCCTTGCCCAGCCAGAAGGCCACGGCGCCCGCGCCGACCAGCAGCAACGCCA
This sequence comes from Cupriavidus gilardii, assembly GCF_013314895.1. Classification (GTDB taxonomy): domain Bacteria; phylum Pseudomonadota; class Gammaproteobacteria; order Burkholderiales; family Burkholderiaceae; genus Cupriavidus; species Cupriavidus gilardii_C. The sequence continues at coordinate 54,379 of NZ_JABTYE010000026.1, forward strand.
GCGTGGCGAACACGCCGTGGCGTTTGATGTCGGGTGTCTTCTTCTTGACGGGAGCGTGACTGGCGACCCGCCCTTCGAGGCTGGCCAGAATGCGCGTATCGGGTCCCTGGCTGTCGGCATTGCCCGAGCCGAACAGCGACGGCGGTTCATTTCCTTTCAAGTCGTCGCTGTGGCTCATCTTTTGGCTCTCGAATTGCAATAAAATGCGCGTCGGGCAGCGCAGGGATGGAATTGAGTTAAGCGATCGGCAACATAACTCGAAGACAGGGCCCGAGCAGAAATTCGACGAGATGGCGCCAGCTGCCGATGCGGACGAAGCGCGCAGATTTTATAGCTGGCTGCAACAAAAATGCAAATATGTGAACGCCGCCGTGACAACTCGCAGACGGCGATTTTTTTGCAGGGAATGTGAACCGGGAATCGAGCCAAATAAATGTCACAAAATGTAACCATTGAAGCCGCTGTCATACGCGGTTTGGGCGTCGCGTGGTACGCGGACTGAGCGGATGATCTTTGTTTCGCTGTTCTTCTATTTCGCGCTGATGGTCGCCATTGCGGCCATTCTGTTGCTGCCCGACGTGCGTGAGCGCGTGCTGCTGGCCGCTCGTGCGCAATGGCAGCGGCTCAGTATCAATGCGAGCGCGGCGAGCCAGCGCTCGGCCGGAACCCTACGAACGTCGGCTTCCCAGGCGGCCGATTCGATGGAAGCATTGCGCGCCTTCGTTGCGCGCCGAAAGGTCTTTCTGCTGTGCGCGGCCGGCGTCGTCGCGACCCCGCCGATCGTGGCCCTCGCCTTGCGACCGAAACTGCTGTTCGAGTACGATGACGCGCTGCGCGAACCGGACCAGAAGATTTCCGCCTTGTTGAATGGCGAACGCCTGGTTCCTCCGGCGCCATTGCCGCCGGAAGTATTCACCACGCAGGAAGTTGAACGGATTCGCCCGACCATTCGCGAAGCCAGCCGCAATTGGGATCTGCTCGACGCCGATTTTCGTCAGCGCCTGCTGCTGGTCTACAAGATCATGCGCGACGAGCATGGTTATGAAATGGCGCTGCTGGAGGGCTATCGCAGCCCCGAGCGCCAGGCCAGGCTCGCCGCGATGGGCACGCATGTCACAAAGGCGGGTGCCTATCACAGTTACCATCAGTTCGGCCTCGCCGCCGACAGCGCCTTCTATCGCGACGGCAAGCTGGTGATCAGCGAGAAGGATCCGTGGGCGATGCGCGGATACGAGTTGTATGGGCAGATCGCCGAGTCCGCGGGGCTGACCTGGGGCGGGCGCTGGAAGATGATGGATCTTGGGCACGTCGAGTTGCGCCGACCCGGCGTACTTGGCAAGAAGCCCGGCTAGCGTGCGATGTGCGGGGGCACGGCGCACGCAACGGCAGCCGGCGAAAGCAGGCCGCGAATCGATAGCTGGTGGCGGGATCGCCCTTCTCAGTCGAGAGAACAACAATGACACGGCCATTTATCGTATTGGGTGACAAGACCGACCACGGCGGCGTCGTGATCAGCGCGTCGGGCACCACGTCGACCAACGGCAAGGGCATTGCCTGCGTCGGCGATCGCGTGACCTGCCCGAAGTCCGGCCATGGCGAAACCACCATCGTCACCGGCGATCCGACCGTGATCATCGACGGCCGCGCCGCGGCCCGCCACGGCGACAAGACGGCATGCGGCGCGACGCTGCTGTCCAGCCAGGGAGTCACCGGCAGCGCGTAAGGCGAGCACCGTTCCGCTGTTGCGCTCCCCTGTGCCGACCCTCCCCGACACCATGCTTGCACGCCTGTTCCGTTCCGGCCTGATCCTGTTCGCCGTCTTCGCGCTGGTCTGGACCGCGACGATCCTGTGGTGGCAATCGATTCATCGGATGCCGACCACGACCGATATCGTCACGCATCTGTTCCTGCTGCCGGCCGGCATGATCGCGGGCTATCTGGTCATTCGGCGCGCGCTGGACGGTATCCGCCGCAATGTCGCGGCCGCGGTCAGCACGCCGGCCGCCGCGCAGGACGGCGTGGCCCCGTCGGACGGCGCCGTATCCGACGACGACCCCAGCCGCCGCTGGCGCGCGCTGGTGTTGGGCGCCGCCCTGCATACCGCCAAGGGCGGCGACACGGCCACCACCGCCGCGGCCACCGCCGAGCAGCAGCGGCCGGACGTCGTCGACGTGCTGCGCGATGGCATGCCGATCTTCGCCGCGCCTGCCGAGGACATCGATGTCGACGGCACGCGCGAAGCACTGGAGCACGCCTTCACCGAACTGCCGTGGAATGACGAGGCCGTGCGGACCGTCGCGCTGGCCAGCGATGTGGCCGAACGGCTGGTGGCGCAGGTCGTGGAGGAATATCCCAGCCTGTATTTCCCTGCCGCAGACGAGACTGCGGCGGCGCCGCAGGCCGAGGAGCCGCCGCGGCTGGTGCTGACGCTGCTGCTGCCGGAGCGATGGCAGGCGCCGATGGCGGCGGCTGCCGGCCAATACGTGCGCGGCCGCCTGACCGGGCTGTGGCCGATCGAACGGATCTCGATGGAGACGTTGACCGCCAAGGGCGACGGCGATGCGATGGTGCAGGTCGATCGCGCGATCCTCGCGCTGCATCGCGAACCGACGCACGAATTGCGCGGCGTGATAGCCGCCGATTCGCATATCGGCGCCGAAGCGATCGACCGGCTGCGCGCGACCAACCGGCTGTTCAGCGCCCAATGCGAGCACGGCGTCGCGCCCTCGGAGGCGGCAGCCGGGGTCCTGCTGTATCCGCCGCAGGGACCGCTGGCCGCGATGCTCGCGCAGGACGCGCCGCCGGCATCGATCGTCCGCGCCACGCTGACGCGGCTCGACGCGCCGACTCCCGACAAGGGCCAGCCGCGTACCGCGGCGCTGGATCAGGCCATCGCGCAGACGCTGGGCCTGCTGACCCAACCTGCCGAAGGCTCCAATGCGAAGGCCAGGAGCGAAGAGCCCGAAGCGTCCGCCGCCGAACCGGCTCCCGCGCCCCAACCGGTCGTGGTCACCGCCGACATCAGCCCGCATCCGGTCCGCACCGTCGAACTGGCACGGGTGTTCTCCGAACGCTTTGGCGAACTCGACGTCAGCGCGGACCTGCTGCCGGTCGGCACCGCTTGCGGATACACCGGCAATGCCGGCGCGCTGCTGGCCATCGTGCTCGCCCATCAGCAGTGCGCCGAGCGCGGCGGCCCGGCACTGGCGGTGACCGCGGCCGATCCGCAGCAGCGCGGCGCGATCGCGGTGGTGCCGCCGGCCACCGCCTAGCGGACATCCTCGCCAAGCACGAACTAGCCGGAACGAGCCCGAACGAGCCAGAACAAGCCGAAGCCCAAGCCAGGCAAGCACAAGCAACGCACCAGCAAACGCACAAGAACCAGCACACGCATTCGCAAACCGCAGGCCACCATGCATCGATTCCTCAGTTTCCTGACCAACACGCGCACGCTGTCCGTGATAGGCGTCGTCGCGCTGACGCTCTTCCTGCTGCTGGCGGCCGATACCTTCGAGGTCGGGCTGACCTGGGTCGGCATCGTGCTAGGCCTGCTGGTGGTGGCGTGGCTGATCGCCTTCGCATGGCGTCACTATCGCGCCCGGCAAGCCAGCGGCAAGCTCGGCGCGCTGCTGGAACAGCAGGCCAATGCGGCGGCCCAGGAAGCGCCGCAGGAAAAGCGCGGCGAGGTCGAGGCGCTGCGGACGCGGCTGGTCGATGCGGTCAAGACCATCAAGACCTCGAAGCTCGGCCAGCTGTCGGGCAACGAGGCGCTGTACGAACTGCCGTGGTACATCGTGATCGGCAATCCGGCAGCGGGCAAGAGCACCGCGGTGCTGAATTCGGGCCTGCAGTTTCCGTTCGCCGACAAGAACAACGCGATCATCCACGGCATTGGCGGCACGCGTAACTGCGACTGGTTCTTCACCACCGAAGGCATCCTGCTCGATACCGCCGGCCGCTATTCGGTGCACGAGGAAGACCGCAAGGAATGGCTGGGCTTTCTGGACCTGCTCAAGCGCTACCGTCCGCGCGCGCCGATCAACGGCATCGTGGTTACCGTCAGCATTCCCGAGCTGACGCAGAACCGGCCCGAGTTCGCCATCCAGCTGGCCAAGAACCTGCGGCAGCGCGTGCAGGAGCTGACCGAGCGGCTCGAAGTCTTCGCGCCGGTCTACGTGATGTTCACCAAGGCGGACCTGATCACCGGCTTCACCGAATTCTTCGGCGACAGCGACAAGCATGAACGCGACCGCGTCTGGGGCGCCACCCTGCCCTTCGAGCCGGGCGAAAAGCGCGATGCCGCCGCAATGTTCGACGAGCGTTTCGACGAGCTGTACGACGGCCTGAAGGAAATCAGCGTGGCGCAGATCGCGCAGCACCGCAACGGCAAGCTGTCGCCGGGCCTGCTGAGCTTCCCGCTCGAGTTCGCGTCGATCAAGCCGGCGCTGCGCGCCTTCCTGGTGACGCTGTTCGACGAGAACCCGTTCCAGTACAAGCCCGTGTTCCGCGGCTTCTATTTCACCAGCGCGGTGCAGGAGGCCAGCACCACCAGCGCCTCGGCCGAACGGATTGCCCGCCGCTTCGGCCTGAAGCTCGACAGCGCCGCGCACAGCCGCGAGGTGTTCTCGAAGAACGGCTTCTTCCTGCGCGATCTGTTCTCCAAGGTGGTGTTTGCCGACCGCAAGACCGTGCGGCAGTTCTCGAGCCCGGCCAAGACACGGATGCGCTTCGTCACCTTCTTCGGGCTGGTGCTGGCGCTGGGCCTGCTGCTGGGCGGCTGGACCTGGTCCTTTATCGGCAACCGCCAGCTGACCGCCAATGTGCAGGCCGACCTCGACAAGATCGTCAAGCTGCAGCAGAACCGCATCGACCTGCAATCGCGGCTGGAGGCGCTCGATATCCTGCAGGACCGCATCGAGCAGCTGGAGCGCTTCCGCGCCGACCATCCGATCGCGCTGTCGCTTGGCCTCTATCAGGGCGACACGCTGCAGCACAAGTTGCTCGACGAGTACTACAACGGCCTGCGCCAGGTCATGCTCAAGCCGGTCGGCACGTCGATCGAACGCTTCCTCGCCGAGGTCAACGCGCACCCGGACCAGCTGGCGCAGCACGTGCGGGCGCCGGCGGCCAATGGCGCGGTGGTACCGGCGTCGGCCACGGCCGGTGGTGCAGCCGGCGCCAGCGCGGTAGCCGCCGCACCGGGCGCGGCCGTCGCGGCAGCCACGGCGGCGCCTTCCGCCGCCGACATGACCGCCGCGTTGAACACCGAATCGCCGAACGCCAAGCGCTATGCCGACGCCTCGCCGACCAACGTCGAGGACGCCTACAACGCGCTGAAGACCTATCTGATGCTGGCGGACAAGCGCCACGTCGAGGTGGCGCACCTGACCGACCAGGTCACGCGCTTCTGGCGCGGCTGGCTCGAGGAGAACCGCGGCAACATGCCGCGCGAGCAGCTGATCCGCGCGGCCGAGCGCAACATCTCGTTCTATCTGGCCCGCGTCAACGACGACAACTGGCCGCTGCTCGAAAGCAATCTGTCGCTGATCGACCAGACCCGCGAGAACCTGCGCCGCGTGGTGCGCGGCATGCCGGCGCGCGAGCGCGCCTACGCCGAGATCAAGGCGCGCGCGGCCACCCGCTTCGCGCCGATGACGGTGGCCCGCATCGTCGGCGACGCCGGCGCGACGGTCGTAGCCGGCAGCTACGCCGTGCCCGGCACCTTCACCAAAGAGGCCTGGCTGCAATACGTGCAGCCCGCGATCCGCGAGGCCGCCAGCAAGGAACTGCAGAGCAAGGACTGGGTGCTGAACGTGGCCGCCCGCGACGACCTGACGCTGGAAGGCAGCCCCGAGCAGATCCAGAAGACGCTGGTGTCGATGTACAAGAATGAGTACGCGAAGGAGTGGCAGCGCTTCATGCAAGGCGTGGCCGTGCAGGAGTTCAAGAGCTTCGACCAGGCCGTCACCGCAATGAACCTGCTCGGCGATCCGGTCAATTCGCCGATCCGCAAGCTGTTCGACGCCGCCTACGAGCAGACCTCGTGGGACAACCCGTCGATCGTCAATGCCGGCCTGAAGCAGGCCAAGACCGGCGTGATCGACTGGTTCAAGCGCTGGGTCTCGCGCGGCACCCCGTCGGGCGTCAGCGTCAATGTCGACAGCGCGAGCCTCGCCTCCTCGTCCGAAGCCGGCAACATCCCGATGGGACCGGTCGGCAAGGAGTTCTCTGGCCTGGCCAAGATCGCCGTGATGCACGACAACAATTCGCTGCTGCGCGGCTATATGGAAGCGCTGTCGAAGGTCCGCACGCGCTTCAACACCATCAAGAACCAGGGCGATCCCGGCCCCGGCGCGCGGCAGCTGATGCAGCAGACGCTCGACGGCAACGGCTCCGAGCTGGCCGACGCGCTCAAGTACGTCGACGAACAGATGCTGACCGGCATGACCGACAGCCAGCGCCAGACGCTGCGTCCGCTGCTGGTCCGTCCGCTGCTGCAGTCGTATGCGGTGACGATCCGCCCTGCCAGCGTGGAGATCAACAAGGTGTGGAACGCCCAGGTCTACCAGCCGTTCATGCAGACGCTGGCGACCAAGTACCCCTTTGCCTCCGATGCCAAGATCGAGGCCAGCGCCGCCGAGATCGGCCAGGTGTTCGGCCCGGACGGCGCCATCGCGAAGTTCGCCGGTACGACCATCGGTCCGCTGTCGGTACGCCGTGGCGACATGATCGCGGCGCGTACCTGGGGCGATCTGGGCGTGACCTTCGCGCCGGAGTTCACCACCAACTTCACGCGCTGGATCGCGCCGCTGACCGGCGGCGCGGCGGCCGGCGCAGGCGGTGCCGCCGCTGCGGCCCCGCAGACCGTGTTCCAGATCCTGCCGTCGCCGGCAGCCGGCACGACCGAGTACACGATCGAGATCGACGGCCAGCAGCTGCGCTATCGCAATACGCCGCCCCAGTGGACCAACTTCGTCTGGCCCAATCCGCAGGGCACGCCGGGCGCGCGCATCACCGCCACGACTTTCGACGGCCGCACTGTCGAAGTGCTCAGCGAACCGGGCCGCTTCGGCCTGGAGCGCTTGATCGCCACGGCCTCGCGCAAGCGCCGGCCCGATGGCGCGTTCGAGCTGTCGTGGACGCAGGGCGGCACCACGGTCGCGGTGGCGCTGCGCATCGTCAGCAGCCCGCAGACCACCACGGCGGCCGCGGACTCGCCTCAGGGACAGGGCCTGCGCGGCCTGAAGCTGCCGCCGGCGATTGCCGACGCCTCGGCGCCGGTCACCGCCGTCGAAGCAGCACAGCCGGCCGCCGCGTCGGCGCCCATCGCGCAGTCCGGCGCACCGGTGCGTGCAGGAGGTGCGCAATGAGCCAGGCAGCGCAATTGCAGCTCGCGTACTTCGGCAAGCTTCCGTCGCGCGGGGATTTCGTCAAGAGCCCGAACCAGACCCAGCTGCTCGACACGCTCGATCGCTGGCTGTCGCAGGCGATGGAGATGCTGGCAGAAGACCCGGGCTGGAAGACCGTCTATGACGCCTGGCAGCCGGTCCAGTTCGCTTTCCTCGGCTCGCAGAGCCGGCTGGCGATCGCGGGGACGGTGATGGCCAGCAACGACCAGTCGTCGCGCCGTTTCCCCTTCCTCGCCGCCGCGGCGCTGGAGATCGACCAGCCGCTGCCGTTCATCGCGCGCAGCCCGCTGGCGCTGACGCGGCTGTGGACGCGCGCCAGCCATCAGATGCAGGAGCTGGTCTCCGCCGCCGATCCGGCCGAGGGTCTGCGCAATCTGGCGCAGACCCAGTTCGCGGTCGAGATCGGCGCGGGCGCGCAGGCCTACGACGCCAGCTTCAAGGACTTCATCGAATTCCAGACCGTCGCCGGGCTGGAGCAGATGCTGCGCGCCGATGGGCAGACGCTGTGCCTGCGACGCACGCTGGTCGCGCTGGGCATCCTGCTCGAACCGGTGATGAGCGCCGGCACGTCGCGGCTGGACAAGGGACTGACGCTGCCGTTGCCGTCCGACCCGGTCTATCGCAGCCTGGTGGCCAGCTTCTGGCTCGACCTGGTATCGAGCTTCCTGAAGCGCGGGGACTTCGAGCTGTCGCTGTTCCTCGGCCGCATCGGCAACCCCGGCAACACCGGCAACCTCGGCGCCGGACAGGCCGGCCGCAGCGAACGCCTGGTGATCGGCTTCAACGGCGCCTCGTCGCGCACGCTGCACGGCATCATGTCGCCGCTGGCGTACGGCGAAATCAATATCGACATCGACGACCCGCAGTGGGTGGACCAGCATGCGGGCTCGCGCTATGGCGTGGCCAAGCTGGCGAGCTATCTCGAGCAGCCGCAGTTGTCGCTGCGCGCGGCGCTCGACACCTTCCGCGAAGTCTTCATCGGAGAATGATCATGCGTTCGGTTTTCCCGGCCTGCCGCGCGGTTGCGCTGGCGACGGCCCTGACCTGGCTGCTGGCGTCGCCCGCCTCCGCCCAGACGCCTGCCGGCGCGGAGGCAGCGGCAGGCCGCGTGGTCGCCGGCGGCGCGGTGCCGGACGAGGCCACCAAGGCCGAGGTGCTCGCACGGCTGCGGGAGTTGTATGGCGCGGCCAATGTGGTCGATCAGATCGAGGTCGGCGGCGTGGTGTCGCCGCCGAACTGGACCGCGAATGTGCAGAAGGTGCTGTCGCCGCAGATCAAGCAGGTCAAGCGGGGGCAGCTGAGCATCGACGGCACGCAGATCGCGCTGTATGGCGATGTCGCCGACGAGGGCCAGCGGCAGCAGATCGCCACCATGATGTCGAGCGGGCTGGGGCAGAACTACACGGTCAAGAACGGCCTGCGCGTGCCGGCATCGGGCCAGGATCTGCTGGACCGCACGCTGGCGAACCGGATCATCGAATTCGAGACCGGCAGCGCCACGCTGACGCCGAAGGGGCGCGCGATTCTCGACGAGATGGCGGCGGTGCTGCCGAAGCTGTCGGGACGCAAGATCGAGATCGTCGGGCACACCGACAACTCGGGCAGCCGTGCGCTGAATCTGGCGCTGTCGCAGTCTCGCGCGGAGACGGTCAAGAGCTATCTGGCCGGCAAGGGGATCGAGCCGTCGGTGCTGTCCGCTGTCGGCGTGGGACCGGATCAGCCGATCGCCCCGAACGACAAGGAAGAGAACCGGGCGCGCAATCGGCGCATCGAGTTCAGGGCGAGCCAGTAAGCGATTGCGGCGTGGGGGCGTAACGCGCCCCCTCAGCCACTAGTTGCTGGAATCGCTATCCGGGTCCGGCATCACGCCAAGCAATTCCTCGATCTGCGACAGCGTGCCTTCATCCTTCACGACGGTGCGCAGCCAGGCGTGCAGCGGCATCTCGCCCCACTTGGCCGCGCGCGCGGCCAGATAGGCGACCGGGCTATGCGGCTCGGTACGGCGGAAGAAGTCGGCGACTTCGCGCAGTTGCGCCAGGGCCTGCTGACGCGTGCGGATCGGACCGCCGGCTGCGGCGGCGCCCTGCCCGACCGCTGCCGGCACTTCGACACGGCCGACGGCCGCCGGCGCAGCTGCCTGCTGCGCGTCGCCGGCGACAGTGGCCGGTGCGGCGGGCTTGCCGACAAAGCGCTCGACCAGCGCCCGCACCGCTTCCAGCGCCTCGCGCGCCTGCCGGAAGCTCGGCGCATGCTCGCCGGCCTTCGCGTCGAGCACATCGCTGAGCCTTGCCAGCGCCTGCTGGCACGACACCACGTCCTGCAGCAGCGCCACATGGAAGTCGGCCGGCGTCGCCTTGCGCGCGGCCTCGAACGCTTCCTGCGTGACCTTGCCCTCGGACAGTTCGTCGGCGTGGTCCGGATCGCGGCGGATCGCCTCGGTCAGCGCGGTCGCGACCTCCCAATCGACATAGCCGTAGCCGCCGGCGGCCTCGTCGACCAGCGCAATCTCGCGGATCAGCTGGCGCGAGCGCGTGGCCAACCACGCCACGCTGCCGGTGCGATATTCGAGGTCCTCCTCGTCGGCGCGCGGATGCAGCCCGCTCCAGAACGATTCGCACAGCTGCGCCGTCACCGTATAGCCGTCGCGCAAACCCGCAAACCCTCTCGTCTTGGCCAGCGCCTCGGTCAGCCACACCGCCAGCCGCAGATCCTTGGTCCGCTCCGACAGCAGCCGCGTCGACAGCTCGACCACCTGGCGCCAGTCCGCCTCCTTCAACTCGGTCACCCACTCGCCCTGATCCAGCGAAGGATCGTCGAAACGGCGCGCCTCCTGAATGCGGTCGAATTCGGCCGAGAACAGCAGATCCTCGCCGCAAGGGTCGTCGCCCGAAACAGGTTGCAGCAAACGGTCGAAGGAGAGAGTCGCCATATCAGCCCGCAGGAAATGGAATGGCGGGTAGTGTAGCGCGTGGGCGTACCAGCAGCCAGCGTTGCTGGCTCAGGCCGAGCGGTCGCCAGGCCCGATCGCATCGGTTCCGGTCATCGTCCTTCGCGGTGCGTCTGGGCATCGAGGTCGGCAGCGGACAAGCGCGTCCCATCATCTTGCGACTTGGCGTAATCGAACAACGCGACGTCATCGAGGTCCTCGACCAGATGTTTGATCCGCTCCCATACGTCGATCGGGACAACCGCGAAGACTGGCTGATCGTCACGCTTGATGAACTGGATGTGGAACATGGGTATGGCCTCGTGGGGTTTGGCAACGAATGGAGGATAGGCGACCAACGATGTCGCCATCTTCCGCGGATCGGCCAATAGCAGCGATCGGAGCCCATGGACTGCCCGCATCAGTGCAAGGCCATGGAGCGAGAAGACGCAAAAAGGCCCGCATCACGCGGGCCTTCTGCTTCCAACCAACCTCAACCGAACCGGCTTATCCCACCCACTTCCGTGCATTGCGGAACATGCGCATCCACGGGCTGGCGCCGTCGGGGATCTGCTTCCAGGCGTCCGGGGCCCAGCTCATCGTGGCGGTGCGGAACACGCGCTCCGGGTGGGGCATCAGCACGGTGAAGCGGCCGTCGACCGTGGTCACCGAGGTGATGCCGTCCGGCGAGCCGTTCGGGTTCAGCGGGTAGGTTTGCGTCACCGCGCCGCGGTTGTCGACGAAGCGCAGCGATACGTCGACGCGGCTCTTGTCGCCCTGCTGCGAGAAGTCGGCAAAGCCCTCGCCGTGCGCGACGACGATCGGGATGCGGCTGCCTTCCATGCCGGCGAAGAAGATCGACGGCGACGGCTGGACCTCGACCGTGACGAAGCGCGCTTCGTACTGCTCGCTCTGGTTGCGGGTGAACTTCGGCCAGGCACCGGCGCCCGGGATGATCGGCGCGAGGTTGCTCATCATCTGGCAGCCGTTGCAGACGCCCAGCGCGAAGGTGTCGGTGCGGTTGAAGAAGGCCGCGAACTGCTCGGCCATCGCGCCGTTGAACAGGATCGTCTTGGCCCAGCCCTCGCCCGCGCCCAGCACGTCGCCGTAGCTGAAGCCGCCGCAGGCGACGAAGCCGATGAAGTCGTCCAGCTTCGCGCGGCCCGCGATCAGATCGCTCATATGGACGTCGTAGGTGTCGAAGCCCGCGCGGTCCATGCTGTAGGCCATCTCGATCTGCGAGTTGACGCCCTGCTCGCGCAGGATCGCCACGCGCGGCCGGGCGCCGCTGGCGATGAACGGCGCGGCGATGTCCTCGGCCGGATCGAAAGTCAGGCTCGGCGTGATGCCGGGGTCGGCGGCGTCCAGCAGCAGCTCGTATTCGCTGTCGGCGCACGCCGGGTTGTCGCGCAGCCGCGCAATGCGCCAGCTCACCTCGCTCCACACGCGCTGCAGCTCGGCGCGCGGGGCGCCGAACACCTTCCTGGCGTCGCGATAGATCTCGATCTGGTCGCTGCCATTGGGCTTGCCGACCACATGGCTGCAGGCCGACAGGCCGGCCTCGCGCAGCGCGGCAAAGACGGCGTCGCGATCCTCCAGCCTGACCTGGATCACCGCGCCCAGCTCTTCCGAGAACAGCGCGCGCAGCGTCTGGTCGTTGCGGCGCTCGGCGATCTGCTGGGCCCAGTTCTTGGCGTCGCCGTAGTCGGGCTCCTGCGTAGGATCGAGCGTCAGCATGTCGACGTTCAGCGACAGGCCGCAATGGCCGGCGAAGGCCATCTCGGCCAGCGTCGCCAGCAAACCGCCGTCCGAGCGGTCGTGATAGGCGAGCAGCTTGCCCTCGCGGTTCAGGCGCTGGATCGCATTGAAGAAGTTGCGCAGATCGGCGGCATCGTCCACATCGGGAACGCTGTCGCCGACCTGTTGCGTGACCTGCGCCAGGATGCTGCCGCCGAGGCGGTTCTTGCCGCGGCCCAGGTCGATCGCGATCAGCACGGAGTCGCCCAGGTCGGTGCGCAGCTGCGGCGTCAGCGTGCGATTGACGTCGTCGACCGCGGCAAACGCCGAGATGATCAGCGACACCGGCGCGACCACTTCCTTGGCTACGCCCGCATCGTCCCACTTGGTGCGCATCGACAGCGAATCCTTGCCGACCGGAATGCTGATGCCCAGCGCCGGGCACAGCTCCATGCCGACCGCGTGCACGGTGTCGTAGAGCTTCGCATCCTCGCCCTCGACGCCGCAGGCGGCCATCCAGTTGGCGGACAGCTTGACCTTGCCGAGATCCTTGACGGGGGCGGCCGCCAGATTGGTCAGCGCCTCGCCGATCGCCATGCGGCCCGATGCGGGCGCGTCGATCACGGCCAGCGGCGTGCGCTCGCCCATCGTCATCGCCTCGCCGGCCTTGCCCTGGTAGTCCAGCGTGGTGACCGCGACATCGGCCACCGGCACCTGCCACGGGCCAACCATCTGGTCGCGCGCGTTCATGCCGCCGACGCTGCGGTCGCCAATCGTGATCAGGAACGACTTGTTGGCGACGGTCGGGTGACGGAGCACGTCGCGCACCGCCTGATCGAGCGAGATGCCGGTCACGTCCACCTCAGGCAGCGACTGTTCGACTCGCTTGACGTCGCGATGCATGCGCGGCGGCTTGCCGAGCAGCACGTCCATCGGCATATCGACCGCGTAGTGTTCCTTCAGCGCCTGATCGACGCTGGCATCGACCAGCTGTAGCTGCTTTTCCTCGGTGGCGACGCCGACGACCGCGTACGGCGCACGTTCGCGCTCGCACATCGCGGCAAAGCGCGGAAAGCTGTCCGGCGCGATCGCCAGCACATAGCGCTCCTGCGATTCGTTGCACCAGATCTCGGCCGGCGACAGGCCCGACTCTTCCAGATGGATCTGGCGCAGCTCGAAGCGCGCGCCGCGGCCGGCGCCGTCGACCACTTCGGGGAAGGCATTGGACAGGCCGCCCGCACCGACGTCGTGGATCGACAGAATCGGGTTCTCGTCGCCGAGCTGCCAGCAGGCGTTGATCACTTCCTGCGCGCGCCGCTCCATTTCCGGGTTGCCGCGCTGCACCGAATCGAAGTCGAGGTCGGCCGTATTGGCGCCGGTCGCCATCGAGCTGGCCGCGCCGCCGCCCATGCCGATGCGCATGCCAGGGCCGCCCAGCTGGATCAGCAGCGAACCGGCCGGCAGCGGCTCCTTGTGCGTATGCGAGGCGTCGATATTGCCGATGCCGCCGGCGATCATGATCGGCTTGTGATAGCCGCGCACGGTGCCGCCGACGTTCTGCTCGTAGACGCGGAAATAGCCGCCCAGGTTGGCGCGGCCGAATTCGTTGTTGAAGGCGGCGCCACCGAGCGGGCCTTCGATCATGATCTGCAGCGGCGAGGCGATGCGCTCGGGCTTGCCGGTCACCGCGGGACGCTCGTCGGGATTGCGGAAGGCCAGCGGCTGGGCGGCATCGCGCGCGTTTTCCCACGGCTCGACCGCGTCGGGCAGCATCAGGTTGGACACCGTGAAGCCGGTCAGGCCGGCCTTGGGCTTGGCGCCGCGGCCGGTCGCACCCTCGTCGCGGATTTCGCCGCCGGCGCCGGTCGACGCGCCGGGGAACGGCGAGATGGCGGTCGGGTGGTTATGCGTCTCGACCTTCATCAGCGTATGGGTCAGCGCCTGATGGCGGCCATACTGGTGGGCGTCGCCGCGCGGGAACCAGCGTTCGGCGACATCGCCCTCCATCACCGCCGAGTTGTCCGAATACGCGACGATCGAACCCTGCGGGTTCAGCTGGTGCGTGTTGCGGATCATCGCGAACAGCGACTTGTCCTGTTCCTCGCCGTCGATGGTCCAGGTGGCGTTGAAGATCTTGTGGCGGCAGTGTTCGCTGTTGGCCTGCGCGAACATCATCAGCTCGACATCGGTCGGATTGCGGCCCAGCCTGGCGTAGGCGTCGACCAGATAGTCGATCTCGTCCTCCGACAGCGCCAGGCCCATCGCGACATTGGCCTCGGCCAGCGCGGCGCGGCCGCCCGCCAGGTCGATGAAGCGCAGCGGCTTGGCCGGCAGTTCCTCGAACAGCCCGGCCGCGGCGTCGCGCGTGGCGACCACGGTCTCGGTCATGCGGTCGAACAGCAGCGCGGCGACGGCATCGCGCGTCAGCGGATCCAGCGTCTTGCGACCGCGCAGCAGACCCTTCTTGCAGATCACGGTGAATTCGATGCCGCGCTCGATCCGGTGCACATGCGACAGGCCGCAGTTGTGCGCGATATCGGTGGCCTTGCTGGCCCACGGAGAAATCGTGCCGAAACGCGGGATCACGACAAAGCGGTCGCCCTCGGGCTGCTCGGCGAACGGCGCGCCATAGGTCAGCAGCGCGCGGATACGGTCGGTGTCGCCCTTGTCCAGCGGCTGGTCGGTATCGACAAAGTGCAGGAACTGGCCGTGCACCGACTCGATGTCGGCGTCGATCTGTTGCAGGGCGGTGAGCAGGCGTTGCTGGCGGAAGGCCGACAGGGCCAATGCGCCGGGGAAGCACGAGAAATGCGCCATGATCTGAGCGGTCGGAGGGCGATGGAGGGTAAGACGGCGGCCGGGCCGCTGGCGCGGGGGTGGCGCCAGCCGGGACAGTCCGGCGAAAACCGCTATTGTACCTTGCCGGGCGGCAATCCTTGCGGCGCAGCATCCCCCGGATTCGAGCCCTTCACGGGCAGCGGTGCGCGCCGATCAGCCGCCGTGCTGCCGGCCCCGGTGCGCCCTCCACATCACGCCGTTGTCACAACGCCCTGCTCCAATCCGCTTGTGACGGCCGTTGCGGCCCCTGCACGGCCGTTGACGGCTGTTTCCCTTCGGGACGCGCTCCCGAGCCACTCCAACGAGAACGACAAGACATGGACAGAAGGCGATTTCTGAAGCTGGGCGGCTTCATCACGGTGTCGGTGGCCACGGCAGGTGGGCTGGCGGCATGCGGCGGCGACGACCACCCGGACGGCCAACCCGGCACCGGTACGCCGGCCGTGCCGCCGGCCTCCGGCGCGAACTGGAAATTCCCGCAGAGCGTGGCGTCGGGCGATCCGAAGCCGGACGGCATCCTGCTGTGGACCCGCGTCGTGCCGGCCAACGTCGACGATGCCGCGGCGGCGAGCCTGGACGCCAGCTTTGCGATCCGGTTGCGGGTAACGGCCGCGGACAACGCCGGCGCGCTGGGCACCGCCACGGCGCTGGCAGGCACCGCCGTTGTCGACGCCAGCATTCCGGTCTCCGGCGCTTACGACTGCACGGTTCGCCACAAGATCACCGGCCTGGATGCCGGACGGACGTACTACTACCAGTTCACCGCCGGCGAAGTGCGTTCGCGCGTCGGGCGCTTCCGTACCGCGCCCGCGGCCGATGCCGACCTGTCGCAACTGCGCCTCGGTTTCCTCAGCTGCCAGGACTGGAGCATCAACCACTGGGGCACGTTCGAGGCGCTGGCGGCCGAGGACGTGGATTTCGTCGTCCACCTCGGCGACTACATCTACGAGACCGTCGGCGAGGACTTCCAGACGGGCGCGGTCGAAAGCGTCCACACCCCGCTCGTGCTGCCCGATGGCAGCTTCAAGAACGGCAGCAGCGGCGCGAAGTACGCGACCACGCTGAACGACTACCGCTACCTCTACAAGCGCTACCGCAGCGACCCGCGCCTGCAGGCGGTGCACGAGCGTTTCGCCATGGTCGCCACCTGGGACGACCACGAGTTCAGCGACGACTGTTGGGGCGACGCCGAAACCTACAACGCCGCCGGCAACGGCATCGAGCAGCACCAGCCCGCCCGCCGGCGCGCCGCCAGCCGCGCGTGGTTCGAATTCATGCCGGCCGATATCGTGTTCGACGAGAAGCAGGACAGCATCCACGCCATCCGCATTTATCGCGATCTGCGTTTCGGCAAGCTGGCCCATCTGGTGATGACCGACGAACGGCTGTACCGGACCGACCACGTGCTGCCCGAAGCCGCCATCAACCCGGCCACGGGCGCGCCGCTGGGCAGCATCGGTGCACGCTACATGGTGCCGGCCGGCACGCTCGCCAGCGCCGAGGCCGCCAAGATGGCCGCGGCCGGCGCGGCCGACCCGCTGGCACTGACGTCGATCCTCGGCAACGAACAGCGCAACTGGTGGCGCGACACCGTGGCGCGCTCGCCGGCGATCTGGAAGCTGTGGGGCAACGAGGTCTCGCTGCTGCGCATGGGCATCGACGGCAGCAACGCCATTGCGACGCTGGTCGCGCTGCAGGCGGTCGGCACGCTGTCAGTCAGCATCCAGGGCGCGCTGACGTCGACCGGCGGCAATGTTCCGGTGGCTGCCGCCGTCGTAGCCGCCGTCACGGCCGGCGCCTCACAGGCTAGCGCCGCCACAGCGGCGCAGGCGATCGCGATGGCCGATGCCACCGCGGGCGACAGGTCCGCGGCCGCCATCGGCGCTGGATTGAACGCCGCGCAGGCCGGCATCGCGGTGCTGGCCTTCGGGCAGGCCAAGGCCGCTGCCGCGGGCGGCGTCGCCGCACAGATCGGCGCGGCCTCTCAGGCCATCGCCTTCGGCTATATCAAGCCGGACGTGCTGGCCAATCGCGAGAAGTCGGCCTTTATCCCGGCCGGGCAGAAGACCGCGCTCGCGGCCTTCTTCCAGCGCTTCGTGCTGAACGCCGACCAGTGGGACGGCTTCAACGCCGAGCGCAAGGCGCTGATGCGGCATCTGGCGGACAACGGCATCCGCAACGTGGTCGCACTGACCGGCGACATCCATGCGTTCTACGCCGGCACCGTGCACGACGACTACGACGCCGAGGGCGGCGGCACGCCGGTGATGGTGGACCTGGTGACGGCCGGCATCAGTTCGGACTCGTTCTTCTCGTATCTGAAATCGGCCGTCGGCGCGTTGTCGGAGAGTCTGTCCACGCTGGTCTACCGCACGCTGTCGCTACCGGTTCCGGCGCTGGGCGGCGAGCCGGTGCAGATCGACGTCAATCTGCTCGACCACACGCTGGCGCCGTCGACCGTCACCGCCGCCACCGTGGCCGAATCGCTGCGGGTATCGCTGCGCGGCGCGCTGGCGGCGCGCGGCGTGGCCGAGGGACAGCTCGATGCGACGACCGATGCGGTGCTGACAGGACTGCAGAGCGATGCCGGCTTCGTCCAGCAGGTCGTGCCGCTTTGCCAGCAACTGGCCGCACTGCGCAGCAATCCGTGGCTCCAATACGCCAATACCGACGCGCAAGGCTACGCGGTGGTCACCGTCACGCCGGAAGCGCTGACCTGCGAGTTCAGGCAGGTCAACCGGCTGGTCGGCGGCAAGGCGCCGGTCGCGGTGGTGGCGCGCACGGTGAAGGCGACGGTGCCGCGGGATAGGGCTGCGGTGCAGGTCGAGCGATAACGGGGGCTCGCTTCCCGACAAGCCTACACCGGAGGCCTACGCCGCCCCGTACCCCCCACCCCAGGG
>NZ_JABTYE010000027.1 GCF_013314895.1 Cupriavidus gilardii
GTTCGCTTCCGTTCCCTCTCCACAGCACTCTCCCAATCTCGGCAGGAAAAGTGTCAACCGTATTCAGGACGGGTCACATGCAACAAAAAGGACTGCCTCGGCAGTCCTTTCTGTTTTTGCGGACGTCGTTGCCCTCGCTTGTACGTCTGCCATCCGGTCCGCCGTCTACTTCCCTGCGATCGGGACGGCCGGCTGCAGGCGCGCCTGCGCCAGCTTCTCCCGCAGCGCGGGCAGCGCAGCGACGGCGGCCTTCTCGCCGGCCAGGATCGCGCGATTGCGCGCGCCGAAGTCGCTGCCGCTCATGTCGGGCAGGTCAGGGCGGATCACCACGTCGGCGCGGGCCAGCGCCAGCCGGTTGATCGACTGTCCCATGATCGCCGTGGTCTGCAGCAGCACGCCGCTCTGGCCGACGTTGTTCTGGCTGGCCGGATCGGCCGAGATGTTGACCGCGATGACGAAGTCCGCGCCCATGCTGCGCGCCGAGTCGACCGGCACCGGCTCGACCAGGCCGCCGTCGACATAGTCGTGCCCCTGGATCGATACCGGCTGGAACACGCCGGGCACGCTGCTGGACGCGCGTACCGCCTGCCCGGTGTTGCCGCGCCGGAACAGGATGCCGCGCCCCGTCTTCAGGTCGGTGGCGACGATGCCCAGCGGGATCTTCATCGCCTCGATCGGCCGGTTGTCGACCAGCCGGTTGACGTAGTTCTGCAGCGCCTCGCCCTTGAGCCAGCCGCCGAAGCGCGTGCCGAAGGGCAGGGCCCAATCCGCGATGGTGGCCTCGTCCATCTTCAACGCGTGCTTGTTCAGCTCGAAGCCGTCCATGCCGGACGCGTACAGCGCCGCCACCACCGCGCCCGCGCTGGTGCCGGTGACCAGGTCCGGGCGGATGCCATGCGCCTCCAGCGTCTTGATCACGCCGATATGAGCGAAGCCGCGCGCGGCGCCGCCGCCCAGCGCCAGGCCGATGCGCACCGGACGCGGCGGCGGCGTGACCGCCGTGGGCTCGGCGGGAGTGTCGCGTTTTGGGCCCAGGCTGCAGGCGGCCAGCAGGGACGCCGCGGTGGCGCCCGCGGCCGCGCTGAGGAAGGTACGTCGTTGCATGCGGACAATGAAAGGGTCGGGCGGGAGGTCGGGGTGCCCGCCGGTTCGCCGGCGAGTCCAATGCGCTGCCGGGGCAGGCTCCCGCGGGGCAGCGGTTCAGACCGGGCGATAGCATAAACGATTCCGCCGCGCGGCCTGCGGAGCGGGCAGGGGTGACAGATTTACCCTGCCGGGGGTGACAGGGGCCTTTGCTACAATAACCCGCTCCGAATCGTCGGCCCCGCCCCTTGTTGCGCGGGCCTTTTTGTTTGCCGAGTTTCCGCTGTATTCCGCGGTATCCCCTGTCTTCCCGTCTATGACCACACGCGTCCGCACCCGCTTCGCCCCAAGCCCGACCGGCTTCATCCACCTGGGCAATATCCGTTCCGCGCTGTATCCGTGGGCCTTCGCCCGCCGCATGAAGGGCGACTTCATCCTGCGCATCGAGGACACCGACGTCGAGCGCTCCTCGCAGGAAGCGGTCGACGTGATCCTCGAAAGCATGGAATGGCTGGGCCTGGACATCGACGAGGGGCCGTTCTACCAGATGCAGCGGATGGACCGCTATCGCGAGGTGGTCAAGCAGATGCTGGACGCGGGCCTGGCGTACCGCTGCTATATGAGCACCGAGGAACTTGACGCGCTGCGCGAAGAGCAGCGCGCGCGCGGCGAGAAGCCGCGCTACAACGGCTTCTGGCGTCCCGAGCCGGGCAAGGACCTGCCGACGCCGCCGGCCGGCGTCGATCCGGTGATCCGCTTCAAGAATCCGATCGGCGGCAGCGTGGTGTGGGACGACGCGGTCAAGGGCCGCATCGAGATCTCGAACGACGAGCTCGACGACCTGGTGATCGCGCGGCCGGACGGCACGCCGACCTACAACTTCTGCGTGGTGATCGACGACCTCGACATGAAGATCACGCATGTGATCCGCGGCGATGACCACGTCAACAACACGCCCCGCCAGATCAACATCATCCGCGCGCTGGGCGGCACGCCGCCGGTCTACGCGCACCTGCCGACCGTGCTGAACGAGCACGGCGAGAAGATGAGCAAGCGCCATGGCGCGATGGCGGTGACGGCCTACCGCGACGAAGGGTATTTGCCGGAGGCGGTGCTCAACTATCTGGCGCGGCTGGGCTGGGCGCACGGCGACGCCGAGATTTTCTCGCGCGATCAGTTCGTCGAATGGTTCGATCTGGAGCATCTGGGCAAGTCGCCGGCGCAGTACAACCCCGAGAAGCTGGCCTGGCTGAACAACCACTACATCAAGGTCGGCGACAACGCACGCCTGGCCGAGCTGACCCGCCCCTTCATCGAGCAGCTGGGCGGCAAGGTCGAGGGCGCCGATCTGGTCGGCGTGGTGGCGCTGGTCAAGGACCGCGCCAATACGCTGAAGGAAGTCGCGCAGACCGCGCTGCTGTTCTATCGCGGCGAGCCGCAGCCCGATCCGGCGCTGAAGGTCGAACATCTGACCGACGAAATCGTGCCCGCCGTGCGGGCGCTGTCGCAGCGCCTGGCCGCGCTGACCGAATGGCGCCGCGAGGCGATCTCGGCCGAGTTCAAGGCGGTGCTGGCCGAATTCGGTCTGAAGATGCCGAAGCTCGCCATGCCGGTGCGCCTGCTGGTGGTCGGCCAGCTGCAGACGCCCAGCATCGATGCGGTGCTGGAGTTGATTGGCCGCGATGCGGTGCTGCGCCGTCTGCAGGCGGGTGTGGGCGGCTGAGGCCGCAAAAAAGTTGCGGCGGGGGCTTGCGCTTTTGCCGCGACTTGCGCATAATCTCTTTCTCCCTGCAGCGCGGTTCAACACCAAGCGGGCATCACGGCAGTACCGCAGCGGTTATCAGCGAATATCACAAGCGATATCGACGACAGCCGAAGCAGTAAAAAAGTGAAATAGGGGCTTGCAAAAAAGCAAGGCTGTTATATAATCTTGGCTTCGCTGGAAACGACAAGATAATCGCTTCGGTAAAACGAATCGATAATCAGGAAACGAAAGGCGAAACGCCGGTGGCAATAACGGCGACAGCAGTAATCATGGGGCTATAGCTCAGCTGGGAGAGCGCTTGCATGGCATGCAAGAGGTCAGCGGTTCGATCCCGCTTAGCTCCACCAAAATTCCAGCGATAACATCAGCAGTACGGTGTTGTCCGTTTCGGCAAGGCGGTTCGCCGCGGTGCTCGAAACAAGACGGAACGTGTTGAAAAACAAGTTTCTGTCCCCTTCGTCTAGAGGCCTAGGACATCACCCTTTCACGGTGAGTACAGGGGTTCGAATCCCCTAGGGGACGCCAGATAATGGGCGTAATCAAACGTCCAGATTATCGGTAAAGCCCGCACCTCGGTGCAGCAATATCGATAAGCCGACTAAGGAGTGGTAGTTCAGTCGGTTAGAATACCGGCCTGTCACGCCGGGGGTCGCGGGTTCGAGTCCCGTCCACTCCGCCAAAACTGAACCCGCATGGTTAGCGCCATGCGGGTTTTTCTTTTTGCTGCGCGCGGTTTTGTTCTGCGCCCGCCGCGGACACCAGCAGGCGCAGGCCAGGGCGCGCCAGGAATGCGATCCCTCAGCCGCGCTCCTCGCTGATTCGAATGAAATAGAACACCAGCAGCGCCCCGGCGATGGCCAGGCTCAAGCTGTTGGCCAGCCAGAAACCGGCCGCGCCCCGCGTGAACGCCGGCATCCCGTCGATCAGACCGAATCCCAGCAGATAGCCGCCGCCCAGGCCGATTCCCCACAGCGACAGCGCATAGATGATGGTCGGCACCAGCGCGATCTTGTAGGCGCGCAGCACGAAGGCCGTGGTCACCTGCACGGCATCGAAGGCCTGGTAGAGCGCGACAAACGTCACGAGCGGCAGCGCCGCCTGCACCACCGCGGCGTCGCTGGCATAGGCATGCAGCACCGGCGCGCGCAGCAGCCACAGCGTCGCCCCGACCGCCAGCGCCAGCGCGGCGGCCAGCCGGATCCCGCGCCAGCCGACACGACGCGCGCCGGCCCGGTCGCGGGCGCCGACCGCCTGCGCGACCAGCGTCGAGGTGGCGATGCCCAGCGACAGCGGCAGCATATAGGCGACCGCACCGAGGTTGGCGATGATCTGGTGCCCCGCCAGCGTGACCGTGCCCAACCGCGTGATGAAGACCGACATCAGCGTGAACGAGGTGATTTCGATCAGATAGGTCAGCCCCATCGGCACGCCAAGCCGCAGCAGCGCCCACAGATGCGAACGCATCGGCCAGCTCCACGCCGCGAAGATGGCCAGCGGCCGGTAGGCGCTGCCCTGGCGCAGGATCAGCACGCCGGACACACACCACATCCAGCTGATCAGCGTCGACGCCAGCGCGCAGCCCGGGCCGCCCATCGGCGCCAGGCCCAGTCCGCCATGGATGAACCACGCGTTGAGCGGCACCTTGACCGCGAGCCCCAGCAACTGCAGCAGCGTCACCATGATCGGACGCGACAGCGCATTGTTCAGCGCCGAATAGATCCGGAAGCCCAGCGCCGCCGGCAGGCCGAACGCCTGCAGATGCAGATAGGCGGTGGCCTTGTCGACCAGCTCGGGCGGCGCCTTGGCGAAAGCCAGCAGCGGGCCGGGGAAACTGAGCAGCAGCATGCCCGGCACCGCCAGCGCCAGGCCCAGCCATGCGGCCTGCCGCACCTCGACGCCGATCTCCGCATGGCGGCCGGCGCCATAGAGCTGCCCGGCGATCGGCGCCAGCGCCTGCAGCACGCCCATCAGGCTGATATAGACGGTCACATAGATCGACCCGCCCAGCCCCACGGCGGCCAGATCGGTGGCCGAGGCGCGGCCGGCCATGATCGTGTCGATCACGCTGAAGGCGATCACGGCCAGCTGGCCGATCAGCACGGGGCCGGCCAGCGCGGCGATGCGGCGAAGGTCCTGGGTCAGGGTCATGGTCGTTCGGAGGCGCGGCGCGGGCCCCGGCCGGGCGGCCGTGCGATGGTGCCGCGCGAAGGGTTGAGGCCCCGGCCGCGGGGCCCGGCGATCAAGGCTGGCGCGGCAGCCGGCGCGTGCTCTTGCGCGGCGGGGCCGCGGGCTTTTCGATCAGCTGGTACATGCGGAAGCGTTCGTCGCGGTCCGACGGGCGGCGGCCTTCCCAGATCAGCCGCCATTCGAAGCGCGAGATGCTCGACGGCGCACCGTAATCGACCGGATCGTGCCGCAGCAGCACGTCGCAGCCATCCTCGGGGCCGCCGAAGCGGAAATGCCCGAAGAAGGCGAACGAAGCCAGCTGCGCATCGCCCATGCGGATCGGCTGCACACATTCGTAGGTGGAAGGCAGCGCCATGGAGGCGGCCTCGGCGACGTCGCGGTAGGTCTTGCCGTAGTTGATCGACGGCAGCCACAGCGTCATCGCCATCACCCACATCAGCGTCGTGCCGGCGGCCGAGATCACCACCGGGCGCCAGATCTGCTTGGGCGCCCGCGACAGCCGCCAGCGCACTACCAGCACCCAGGCCGCGGTCGCGGCGATCGCGAACAGCACCGCGCTGACCGAGAACACATGCTGATAGCCGGGCAGCTGCTTGAAGATGTTGTTGGCGATCCGCGGCGGCCAGCCGGTGGTCTTGGCCAGCCACATGAACCAGACGAAGCCGCCGAAGATCGTGAAGAACAGCAGCGCGAACCAGTCGATCGCGTTGATGGTGGCCCGCGTCAGCGTCGGCAGGCCGAACGCCGCCAGCACCGCCATCGGCGGCAGCAGCAGGATGAACTGCACGTCGCCGGGCTGGCGCAGCATCAGCAGCAGCACGAACAGCGGCAGCAGCAGCGCCAGCGGCAGCGCAACATGGGGCCCGCGCCGCATGCCGGCCCAGCTGAGCCAGGACCAGATCGCGATCGGCCACACCGGCCACGAGAACAGGAAGAAATTGCGCGCGACGAAGCCGATCGCAAACCCGTTCGGCCAGCTGTAGGTGCGGCGGTCGTAGCGCGACCATTCGCGGATGAAGGCGACCGCCTCATCGCGATGCGCGGCGCCGAAGTAGGTCGCCGCCATCCATGCCGCGACCATCGCCAGCGCGATCGGCAACGCGATCGTCAGCACGCGCCGCAACGGCAGCGGCTTGCAGACCAGCGCGCCGATCAGGATTGCGGCAAACAGCACCAGCGGCAGGATCGGGCCGCTGGCCAGCGTCAGCGCGCCCAGCCCGGCGCCCAGCCACAGCGCGCCCTGCGTCGGCATGTCGAGGCTGCGCACCAGGCCATAGAGGCTCATCGCGACGAAACAGACCTGGCCGACCTGCGGCGTGGTCTCGTGGCCGCGCATCGCCAGGCCGACGCAGGCCAGGAAGATCAGCAGCGCGCCATCGGCCAGCGTGCGCCCGTAGTCCCGCGCATTGGGCTGGCCGCCGAAGGCGAAGGCGAAGGGCTGCACCTCGGCGCGGCGTCCCAGCAGATAGGTCGCGTACCAGATGAAGGCGCAGGTCGCGAAATAGAACAGCGCGGTGGCCAGCCGCGCGGCATCGGGCGCGCCCAGCCAGCCGCTGGCCAGCCGGATCATCGTGGCGCCGACCCAGAACACCAGCGGGCCATCCTGCCCGTATGGCCGGCCGGCGATGTTCGGCATCAGCCAGTCGTGCAGGCCGCCGATGGCCAGCTGCCACATCACGCCGAAGCCGGCGGCGTCCTCGTTCTTCCACGGGTCGCGGCCGAACAGGCCGACGGCGCCGTAGATGATGCAGATCGCCAGCAGCAGGGCGCGGGGCAGGGCCCCGGTGGCGGCGGCGGTCAGGTGGACGCGGGAGGCTTTGACGGGGCTCATCGATCGGTCAGCGGGCTGGGCGGCGGATTTGGCGCAGGGCTTGGCACCGGACTTGGCGGGCGCGGTGGATTGTTTGCAACAGAAAGAAGACCGCGCTGCGCCAGACGCGTTGCAAAAGCAAAGAGGCAGCCTGGGCTGCCTCTTTTAACACAATGTGCACCGGTTCCTGCAGGAAGGCGCGCATCGGACGGCGGCAGAAGGCATGCGGGATGCGCTGCCGGCGCCGTCTCTGGGTCCAGCGCCGGATTACTTCGCGGCGGACTTGCCCAGCTTGCTGCCGAACTTCTGGCGGAACTTCTCGACGCGGCCGGCGGTGTCCATGATCTTCTGGGTGCCGGTGTAGAACGGGTGCGATTCCGACGACACTTCGATCTTGGCCAGCGGATATTCCTTGCCATCCTTCCAGGTAATCGTTTCCTTGGTCTGGATGGTCGAGCGGGTCACGAAGCTGAAGTCGCACGACACGTCGACGAACACGACTTCGCGGTAATTCGGGTGAATGCCTTCTTTCATGGTGTTTCCTTGCAGGTTGGGTAGCCAGTCCGCGGCCGCCAGTGCCTGGCCATAGTTATCTGGCCATTCGTTGTTGCGCTGGCTGGCGGCGAGCGAACCACTTGCCGGTGACGGACAAACGCGGATTATGGCAGAGAAACAAGGACTTGGGCAAGGTGCAACACGCATCGCGTCGTGACGATGCAGTGCGGCATTGCGCCTCTCGAGTCACATAGATGCGGGATCCTGCCGGTAGAAGGCCTTCAGCAAGCCGTAGAGCGCCGGCCAATGCCGCGACAGTCCGGCCGGTTCGACGAAGAACGCCTCCGAGGCGACCGCGAAAAATTCGCCGGGCGCTTCCGCGCCATAGGGATCGATCACGCGCATCGGCGCTGGCAGGCGGTCAGGGTCGTCCCAGGCGGCGTCGGGCACTGCGTCGCAGGCGTCGGCAAAGCGCTGGTATTCGGCATCGAACGTCTGCGCCCACTGGCTGCGCTGCACGCCGGCATGCAGCGTGCGCGAGAAGGGCGGCACGCCGTCGGCCTCGCCGTCCAGCATGTCCAGCTTGTGGGCGAACTCGTGGATCACCACGTTGTAGGTGTCGTCCGGTTGATCCGCGGCGGCGTCCAGGCCCGCGCCCGGCAGACTGGCGTCCGGCCAGGACAGAATCACCGGCCCGCGTTCCCAGGCCTCGCCGCTGGCCTCCTCGACCACGCCATGCACCAGACCGATCTCGTCCTCGACGGTTCGCCGGATGATGAATTCGCCGGGGTACAGCACGATGCCATGCCAGCCGCGATACCACTCCAGTCCGAGCCGCAGGATCGGCACGCAGGCCTGAACGGCGACGCTGACCACCATCTCGTCGGTCAGCGCGAGTTCGTGCGCCGTCGAATATTCCTTGTCGGCGATGAACAGCGTGGCCAGCTCGCGCAGCGTCGCGAGATCCTCGGCGCCATAGCGCTGCAGGAAGGGCAGCGAGGCGACGGTCTGCTGCCACAGCGCGTCGTCGATCGCGTAGCGGCGCAGCTTGCGCTGGCGCGAGCGGGCATGCAGCAGTCGGGCGAGGCGGGCGAGCATGGCGGCAGTCGGCTCAGTCGGTGAATTCGGGCAGCGTGGCGCGGACGGAAAAAAGGCGCGCCGTGGCGCGCCTTGACTCCAGGCAATCGGAGCGATGGCGGGCGGCTTCAGCCGCCGCGGCGCATCATGTCGAAGAATTCGGCGTTGTTCTTGGTCGCCTTCATCTTGTCGAGGATGAATTCCATCGCCTGCACTTCGTCCATGTCCGAGATGAACTTGCGCAGCACCCAGATCTTTTGCAGGATCTCGGGCTTGATCAGCAGTTCCTCACGGCGCGTGCCGGACTTGTTCAGGTTGATCGACGGGTAGACGCGCTTCTCGGCCAGCCGGCGTTCGAGGTGCACTTCCATGTTGCCGGTGCCCTTGAACTCTTCGTAGATCACGTCGTCCATGCGGCTGCCGGTTTCGATCAGCGCGGTGGCGATGATCGTCAGCGAACCGCCTTCCTCGAGATTGCGCGCGGCACCGAAGAAACGCTTCGGACGCTGCAGCGCGTTGGCGTCGACACCGCCGGTCAGCACCTTGCCCGAGGCCGGCACCACCGTGTTGTAGGCGCGCGCCAGACGCGTGATCGAGTCCAGCAGGATCACCACGTCGCGCTTCAGTTCGACCAGGCGCTTGGCCTTCTCGATCACCATCTCGGCGACCTGCACGTGGCGGATCGCCGGTTCGTCGAAGGTCGACGCCACCACCTCGCCGCGCACCGAGCGCTGCATCTCGGTCACTTCCTCGGGACGCTCGTCGATCAGCAGCACGAACAGGTCGGCTTCGGGATGGTTGTTGGCGATCGCGTGGGCGACATGCTGCAGCATCACGGTCTTGCCCGACTTCGGCGAGGCCACCAGCAGCGCGCGCTGGCCGCGGCCGATCGGCGCGATCATGTCGATGATGCGGCCGGTGATGTTTTCCTCGGCCTTGATATCGCGTTCGAGCGTCAACGGCCGGTTCGGATGCAGCGGCGTCAGGTTCTCGAACATGATGCGGTTCTTGACCGCTTCGGGCGGCTGCCCGTTGACCTTGTCGACCTTGACCAGCGCGAAATAGCGCTCGCCGTCCTTGGGCGTCCGCACCTCGCCCTCGATCGAATCGCCGGTATGCAGATTGAAGCGGCGGATTTGCGAGGGGGAAATATAGATATCGTCCGTGCTGGCCAGATACGACGTTTCGGGCGAGCGCAGAAAGCCGAAGCCGTCGGGCAACACTTCCAGCGTGCCGTCTCCGTAGATGGTTTCGCCCATCTTGGCGCGCTTCTTCAGGATCGCAAACATCAGTTCCTGTTTGCGCATCCGTTGTGCGTTGTCGATCTCGAGGGTCGCGGCCATTTCGAGAAGGGCAGACACGTGAAGCGATTTGAGTTCTGTCAGGTGCATAGACGAGGGGTACAGATGGGGCCCGGACGGGCGGAAGCAAAGGAAGGGGAAAGAAATGAGCGAACGCTCGGGGAAGTTGTAGGGGGCATCTTAGCACAATCCGACTGGCGCACCAGAGCCCGGGGCGCCAGCCGGATCGTGGCCGCCCGGGAGGGCGGCGATGCCTGTCGCGGCGCGCGTTGCGCGCCCCGCGCGGGGCAATTACAGGTTGCCGTCGAGGAAGGCGGTCAGCTGCGACTTGGACAGCGCGCCGACCTTCTGCGCGGCGACCTGGCCATTCTTGAACAGGATCAGCGTGGGGATGCCGCGGATGCCGAATTTGGCCGGCACCTGCTGGTTCTCGTCGACGTTGATCTTGGCCACTTGCAGCTTGTCGCTGTAGTCCTTGGCGACTTCGTCCAGGATCGGCGCGATCATCTTGCAGGGGCCGCACCATTCGGCCCAGAAGTCGAGCAGGACGGGCTTGTCGGACTGGAGGACGTCGGCGTCGAAGGAGGCGTCGCTCACATACTTGATTTGTTCGCTCATGGCGGAAAACCTCAGGTTTCGCTCGGGGATTTCAAAAGGCTGGATTATGCCGAACCGCTACATTACACGACTTTCTCGCGGCTCGTCGGGGCCGGCCATGCTGCGCCGGGGTTGGCCGCCCGGGTTTGCAATACGGAAGATGGCGGCGGCGGACTCGAATTCAACCGTCCCCGCCTTCGCCCGTGCAGCCTGCGAACCGTGCGGTCCCGGCGCCGGCGGCATCGGCCTCGTACCAGGGATGGCGCCATTTTGCCGCGCTCGGCGCCGCGAGGCCAATGATGCCTTTCAATCGGCGTCAAAGATTTTGTCAATCTCGCATTTTGTTGCATCGGGTTTTCCCGATGCACGCTGGCGACCGCAGTGGCCGAGCGGTCGCCCGCAGTCGTCCGCGGTTACCGTGCGCCGGCACGTCGCGCGTAGAATGAACGCGTGCCGGACAAGTCCCGGCGCAGCCCCTCCCAAATCGATCAGGCCACGACCATGACGCCCGAACATGATCCGATGCGCGATCCGACGCGCGATCCCGAGCCCTTGCCCGAGGCCGACACGCAAACGCGCGCCGATCCCGCCGGCGCGGAGCACCTTGGCGACGCGCTGGCCCATCTGAGCAGCGCCGTCGACGAGAACAGCATCGCGGTGGGCGCGGCCAAGGGCCTCGTCTACAGCATCATCGAGACGCTCGGTACGCTGGTCGGCGACCCGGACCTGCCCGAGCATGCGCGCTCCGGCTACGAAGGGCTGCTGGAAACCGCGCGCGAGATCCGCGCCCGTATTGAAGGCGACCGCTGAAGGCCACCGCTGAAGGCGATCGCTCCATCCAAAGTCCGGCTGCGCTCGCCCGACGCCGGCACATGAACGCGCGGCGCCGATGCACCGCGCCTCTCGCATGGCTCGCACCGGGCGCTTTTCCATGTCCGTACGAATTCCGTCTCCTCCGCCAGCCTCGCCCCTGCCATTCAGTCCCGCTCCATGACGACGCTGCGTTTTCGACCCGGCCGCGACTTTCTTGATCATGCCGCGGCCGCGGCCTGGTATTTCCTCGACCGCTGCGAGCAGCACGGCCACAGCGCGTCTGCCGCCCATCTGGTGGTGCCGACCGCGGCACAGATCCCGGGCGTGCGCCAGGCGCTGGATCGCGCCGCGCGCGCGTCCGGTGCGCCGCGCCTGCTGCCGCGCATCCTGACACTCGGCCATTGGCTGCTCGATTTCCCGCCGGCGATGCTGCATGGCGACAAGGTACGCAGCCACGCCGCGCGGCTGCTCGCGGTGCAGCAGGCGATCCGCGGCCAGGACTGGCTGCGGCGGGCGTTCGGCGCGCAGACCGAACCGGCGGCCTGGGGGCTGGCGCAGACCGTGCTGACCGTTTGCGACGAGCTGTCGGCGCGATGGCTCGAGGATGCCGCCATCCGCGACGACGACGCGGTGCTGGCCGACGACCGCGCCAGCCTGCTGCAGGAAGCGCTGCAGCGCACCTATGCGCATCTGTCCGAACGATTCCTCGGCGAGGAGGCGCGCATCGTGTTGGCGTTCTGGCAGGCGCTGTCCGGGCCCGACGATCCGCTGCCGGCGCGGCGACGTGCGCTGCAGGCGCTGGCCCAGCAGCTGACCGGGCCGGTGGTGTGGCTGGGTCCGACCCCGCCGACGCCGATCGAGGCCGCCTTCCTGCGCGCCGCCGCGGAGATGGTGCCGGTGCTGGAGATCGGCTACGACTGGAGCGGCGAGGCGGCCGCGGGCGAGGCCGAGCACGACGGAGCCGATGAAGAGGGCCGCGCCGCCGGCCGAGCGGCGAGCGGTCTTGACCCGGATGGTGCCGACCACCCGGATGGCGAACATGGCAGCTGGTATCGCACCTTGCTGACGCTCTGGCCCGAATGCCGTCTGCCTGCCGCTACGACCGCGGTGCCGTCGCTGATGGCGCCGCGGCTGCCCGCCGACCGCCCGCGCGTGCGGCTGATCGGCAGCGCGCGCTTCGAGGACGAGGCCGCCGCCGCGGCGGACCAGCTGGTGCGCTGGCTCAACGAGGGCCGCAAGCAACTGGCGCTGGTCGCGCATGATCGCGTGGTGGCGCGCCGCGCGCGCGCGTTGCTGGCGCGCGCCGGTGCGCCGGTGCGCGACGAGACCGGCTGGAAGCTGTCGACCACGCGGGCCGCGGCCGCGCTGATGCGCTGGTTCGATCTGGTGGTCGGCGACGGCGATACGGCGGCGCTGCTCGATCTGCTCAAGAGCCCGTTCTGCCTGCCTCGGCTGGCGCAGCGGGGCGCCGCGATCGCGCTGCTCGAGCGCCAGGTGCGCCGCCACGGCATCACGGGCGGATGGCGCCGGCTGCAGCAGCGCTTCCCGGCGACGCTGCAGACCGAGTGGGCCGCCGATAACGGCCCGCACGACGACGAGGAAGCGGCGGCGTTGGCCGCAGCCCAGGCCGCCACTGCCGCGCTGCTGCGCCAGCTCGCCGGCGAGGCGCAGGCCTGGCCGCGCGGCAACGATGCGCGCCCGGTCGGTTTCTGGCTGCAGCGCCTGCAGGCCACGCTCGACGCGCTCGACATGCGCTCCGCGCTCACCGCGGACGATGCCGGCGCGCAACTGCTCGACGCGCTGGCGCGGCTCGACGAGCTGCCCGACGACGAGGCCGGCGCCACCGCCACGCTGACGCTGGCCGAATTCCGCGCGATGCTGGCCGCGCTGCTCGAAGCGGTGGCCTACAAGGAGCCGAGCGAGCCGTCCGCCGCGCGCATCACGATCCTGCCGCTGAATGGCGCGCGCATGCGCCGCTTCGACG
The DNA here is from genome assembly GCF_013314895.1 of Cupriavidus gilardii. GTDB lineage: Bacteria > Pseudomonadota > Gammaproteobacteria > Burkholderiales > Burkholderiaceae > Cupriavidus > Cupriavidus gilardii_C. The sequence continues at coordinate 13,113 of NZ_JABTYE010000027.1, forward strand.
GCGTGGTGATCGTCGGCTGCGACGACGCGCAGTTGCCGTCCACCGCCGCCGAACTGATGTTCTTCTCCAATCAGATGCGGCGCGAGCTCGGCCTCGAGGATCGCGAGGCCCGCTTCGCGCAACAGGCGCGCGATCTGGCCGAGGTGTTGCTGTACAACGACGACGTGGTGATGACCTGGCAGCGTTTCGGCGGCCGCGGCGAGCCGAAGCATGTGTCGGGCTGGCTGGAGCGGCTGGCGGTGCATTGCGAAGCGGCCGGCGCGCCGATCGGCGCGAGCGTTGCGCCCGCGTTGTACGAGGCCAGCGCAGAAGTGGGCGGCATGCCGGCGCCCAGCGCGCCGGAACTGGCGCCGGCGCGCTGGACCGCGCAGTCGTACAACATGCTGCGCCGCTGCCCCTACCAGTTCTTCGCCGGCCGCATGCTGGGCCTGGCGGGACTGGAAGCGGTCAGCGACGACCTCGAGAAGCGCGATATCGGCGAGTTGCTGCACCAGATCCTGCTGCGCTATCACCGCGACGTGCAGGCGCAGGACGTGCGCGACGATGCGGCGCGCATCGCGCATCTGCAGGCGGTCTCGCGCGAAGTCTTCGACGGCGTGATGGCAGAGGACGGCAATGCGATCGGTTACTACCGCCGCTGGCTCGCGGTGCTGCCCTCGTACGTCGCCTGGCAGGCCGCGCGCGAGCGCGAAGGCTGGTACTGGCACGCCGGCGAGCTCGATGCCGGCGCCGATCTGCCGATGCGCGACGGTCAGCCGATTCGCCTGCATGGCCGCATCGACCGGCTCGACCGTCATCGCGACGGCCGCCATGCCGTGCTCGACTACAAGACGCAAAGCGCGGCGCGGCTCAAGCGCAAGGCGCGCGATGCGCAGGAGGATTGCCAGTTGCCGTTCTACGGCCTGTTGCGTGCCGACGCGCGCGCGGGCAGCTGGATTGCGCTCGAGGACGGCCGCAACGAGCCGCGCAGTGCATCGCCGGCCAGCCGCCGCGAGGTCTCGCTGCCGGACTTCGACGAGGCGGTGGCGTGGCTGCACGAACAGCTGACGCACGACGCGCTGCGGCTGCGCGAAGGCGCGCCGCTGCCGGCCTTCGGCGATGCCGCGGCCTGCACCTGGTGCAATGCGCGCGGCTTGTGCCGCAAGGGGTATTGGCAATCGACCGCGCTGCCCCACTCGGTGGCCGCGGCGCCCAAATACACGCATGAGCGCGCGTCAACGCCGCCATCGGAATCACCAGAAGATCGCGCGATGAGAGAGCAGCCGGACGAGCAAGCGAACGAACTAGCGGACGAGCAAGCGAACGAGCAAGCGAACGATCAAACCGACGACAGGACAGGAGGACCGCTGGCATGACCGTGCACGCCTATCTGCGCGACGGCCAGGACGTCAGCGAAGCCGAATTCACGCGCGCCGCGTGCGACCCCGCGCGCTCGGTCGTGGTCGAGGCCTGCGCCGGCAGCGGCAAGACCTGGCTGCTGGTGGCGCGGCTGCTGCGCCTGCTGCTGGCCGGCGCGGAGCCGAGCCAGATTCTTGCCATCACCTTCACCCGCAAGGCCGCCGAGGAAATGCGCGAGCGCCTGCTCGACGTGCTGGCGCAATTGGCCAGCGGCACCGAGGCGCAGGTGCTCGCCGCGCTGGAACAGCGTGGACTGTCGCCCGACGCTGCGCGCGCCGCGCTGCCGCGCGCCCGCACGCTGCATGCGCGCGTGCTGGCGAGCCCCGGCCGCATCGCCATCGACACCTTCCACGGCTGGTTCGGCACCTTGCTGCGCGGCGCGCCGCTGGCGTCGGGGATCGTGCCGGGCGCGGCGCTGCGCGAGGATGCGCTGCGCATGAAGCGCGAGGCATGGGCGCCGTTCTGGCGCGGCCTGTCGGCGCCCGAAGCGGCGCCGTACCGCGAAGCCTACGAGCGACTGGTCGATGCGATCGGCGAGTTCTCGGCGCGCGCGCTGCTCGACGCGATGTTCCATGCGCGCAGCGAATGGTGGGCGATGCGCGAGGACGCGCCCGACGACGATCCCGCCGAGCGGCTCGCGGCCGATCTGGGCGAGGACGCCCGCATCGACGTGCTGGCGCAGGCCATGGGCGACACGGCACTGCGCGCCGAATGCGAGGCGCTGGCGGCGAGCCTGTCGCAGGGCGGCAAGACCGAGCAGGGCCATGCCGACCGCATCGGCGCGGCGCTGGCGGCGATGCGGGCCTGGACCGAGGCCGGCGCACACACCGGACAGCCGGCGCAGGACGCGTTCGGCTGCTGCTGGGAGGCCTTCTTCACCGGCAAGGGCGAGCCTCGCGCGCTGCGGCGTACCGCGGCGCTGGTCAAGGCTGCGGGCGGCGAGGCAGAAGCCGACGCGCTGCTGGCCCGGCACGCGAGCCTGTGCGACACCTTGCGACGGGTGGCCGCGCGCCGCTGCGAGGCCGCGGTGCACGCGCTCAATCGCGATCTCTATCTGCTGGGCGACGCACTGCTGTCGCGCTATCAGGAGCACAAGGGCCAGCAGCGGGCGATGGACTTCGCCGATCTCGAATGGCTGGCCGCGCGGCTGATGCGCGACGAGCAGACCGCGACTTATCTGCAGGTCCGGCTGGACGCGCGCTATCGCCATTTGCTGCTCGACGAATTCCAGGACACCAACCCGCTGCAATGGCGCATCCTGCAGGGCTGGCTCGCCGGCTATCAGGATCTCGCGGAGCGGCCGACGGTCTTCCTGGTCGGCGATCCCAAGCAGTCGATCTATCGCTTCCGCCGTGCCGACGCGCGGCTGTTCGACGTGGCGCGGCAGATGCTGCAGCAGGAGTTCGGCGCCACGGTGCTGCGCACCAACCGTACCCGCCGCAACAGCGGCAGCGTGCTGCGCTGGGTCAACGCGGTGTTCGACCAGGCGCGGGCGGAAGGGCGCTATCCGCTGTACGAAACGCAGACCACCGCGCTGGCGCAGCAGGGTGGGCCGGTATGGCTGCTGCCGCTGGTGCCGGCAAATGGCAATGGCGACAGCGACAGCAACGGCGACAGCAACGGCGGCAACGGCGGCAATGGCGGCGATGGCGGCAATCGCGAGGAGGGCAACGGCAATGGCAATCACGCCAATGGCGAATCCAGCATCGCCCCCGAATCCCGCGACACGCTGACCCAGCCGCGCACGGCCCTGGGCGATTCGCCGCGCTTCGAGGAAGGCCGCCGCGTCGCCGCCTGGCTGCGCCATCTGCGCGCCACCGTGGCGGTCGACGAGGGCGATGGCCAGCGCCCGGCCTGCTGGCGCGACATCACGCTGCTGGTTCGGCGCAAGACCTATCTGGCCGACTACGAACGCGCGTTCCGCGAGGCCGGCATTCCGTGCCTGAGCCCGCGCCGCGGCGGTCTGCTGGCCACGCTGGAGGCGCTGGACCTGTCGGCGCTGCTGGCGTTCCTGATGACGCCCGAGTCGGACCTGGACCTGGCGCACGTGCTCAAGAGCCCGCTGGTCGGCGCATGCGACGACGATCTGATCGCCATCGCGCAGCTGGCAGGCAGCCGTCGCTGGTGGCCGACGCTGTCGGCTGGCGAGTGCCCGGAGCACGCTTCGCCCGCCTTGCGCGAAGGACTGGCGCGGCTGCGTGGCTGGCTCGAGATCGCGCCGCATCGGCCGGTGCACGACCTGATCGACCACATCTATCACACCGGCGAGGTGCGCCGCCGCTATGCGCAGGCCGCGCCCGCGGAAATTCGCGAGCAGGTGCTGGCCAATCTCGACGCGTTCCTGAAGCTGTCGCTGGATCTCGATGGCGGGCGCTATCCCAGCCTGCCGAAGTTCATCGACGAGCTCCAGGCGATCCGTCGCGGCGATGAGGACGAGAGCCCCGACGAAGGGGGCATGGGCGACCCGTCCGAAGCCGAGGCCGACGAGCCCGAGGGCGCGGAGGACAGCAATGGGACGCTGGACGCGGTGCGCATCCTGACCGTGCACGCGGCCAAGGGGCTGGAGGCGCCGTTCGTGGTGCTGCTTGACGCCAATCACAGCGAGCCGGCCGCCGATCGCGCCGGCATCCTGATCGACTGGCCGCCGTCGGCCCCGGCACCGGTGCATTTCTCCGCGTACGGCAAGCGGTCGGAGCGCGGGCTGGCGCGCGCGGCGCGCTTTGACGAGCAGGCCGCGCTGGCCGAACGCGAGAACTGGAACCTGCTCTATGTCGCGATGACGCGCGCACGGCAGGGCCTGATCGTCAGCGGCATCCAGCGCAACGGCAAGGGCGGCAGTGACGGCGGCAAGGAGGCGGGCAGCGAGATCGCCGGCAGCTGGTATGTGCGATTGCAGGCGGCGAATGTCGGCGAGCCGGTGCCGGCGTTGCCGGCCGGTGACGTCGGCGTGCGTGGTGTTGCGTCCGGCGGCGTGGAAGGGACGATCCGTTTTACCGACTTCCGCGTGCGTTATCGCGATGCGCTATCCGTCGAGCCGGTCGATTCCCCGCGCGTGGAGGACATGGATGGCGAACAGGATGGCGAGCACGACGGCGGACACGACGAGATCGTCTTCGATGCCGCCGCCGCCCGTCATGGCGAACTGGTGCATGCGCTGCTGGAGCGGATCACGCGCTATCCCGGTGCCTACGACGGCGTGCCGGATGCCGATGCCGTGATGCGATGGTTTCCGCTGGCCGGCGCGGGCAGCCCGCAGGCGCGCACCGAATGGCGCGCGCAGGCCGAGGCCGCCGTGCAGGCGGTCCGCACGATGCTGAACGCGCCGGCGCTGCGGCCGCTGCTGCTGGCCGAGGGCGCGCACAGCGCCCGCAACGAGGTCGAGCTGTACGACGCGCAGGGGCGCCTGCTGCGGATCGACCGGCTGGTCGAATATGCCGATCGTGTGGTGGTGGTCGATTACAAGCTGCGCCTGCTGCCGCAGGAACACGCCGCCTACGCGGCCCAGCTGCGGCGCTACGAGGCCGCGCTGCGGCCGATGTTCCCGGGCCGGCGCATCGAGTCGGGCATCGCGACGGCCGACGGCGAATGGATCGCGCTGGCGCAACTGTCGGCGCCCGCGCAGCCGCGCCAGGCGTCGCTGTTCTGAGGGCTCGGCGCCGGGCGGCGAACGGGAATAAGATGCGAACGGTGCGGGTTTGTCGAGCGCCGTCGCCGTCTGCCCGGACCCCTCTTCCGCAAGCGGGAGAGGGGAGCCGGTATCCAGCACCGTCGGCGCTATCCATGCCGATGTCGCGCGGGGGGCTGGGGAGAGGACAAGGGCGCTGACCAGGCCGCCAACGCAGGCCGGCCGGAACGAAGGCGAACAGGATCCTTCGGCCGATGCGGCACGCCGGAAGCGAACAGCAAGCAGGGGAAAAAGCGGGGGGGAAAGCAGGGGGAGAAAAGGAAGGGGGACGAGCCTGACCCTCGGCACTGGCGGAAAACGGCTGTGGCTGCTTCGTTCCCGACCTGACCAGGTTGACCGCGCCGCCATGCGAGGAGGCCCGTCCGACCGGCATTGTAACCCAGAGCGCGAGTCCCGCGCCAAAACCTGATGATCTGACCGATGAATGCCAACGAACAGATGATGCAGGCCGTGCTGCCGCCGCAGGAAATTTCGGTCGAGGTGCTGCGCGAGAAGTACGCCAAGGGCGAGGAACGCACCGCGGCCGATGTGCGTGCCCGCGTGGCGCGCGCACTTGCCGAGGCCGAGCCCGCGGACCAGCGCGAACGCTGGACGCATCGATTCCTCGCCGCGCTCGAAGGCGGCTTCGTGCCGGCAGGGCGCATCCATTCGGCGGCCGGCACGCGCATCGAGGCTACGCTGATCAACTGCTTCGTGCAGCCGGTCGGCGATGCCGTGTCCGAGACGGTGGACGGCAAGCCCGGCATCTATGCCGCGGTGGCGCAGGCCGCGGAGACCATGCGCCGGGGCGGCGGGGTCGGCTACGACTTCTCGGCCATCCGTCCTTCAGGCGCACTGGTGCGCGGCACGCATTCGCGGGCGTCTGGTCCGGTCTCGTTCATGAAGGTGTTCGACGCCTCGTGCGCCACCGTCGAATCGGCCGGCGCGCGGCGCGGCGCGCAGATGGGCGTGCTGCGCGCCGATCATCCCGATATCGAGGCCTTCATCCATGCCAAGGATCGCGGCGAGCTGACCAACTTCAACCTGTCGATCGGCGTCGACGATGCCTTCATGCAGGCGGTCGAGGCCGATGCCGAGATCGACCTGGTCCACGTCGCCGAGCCCGCGCCCGAGACCATCGCCGCCGGCGCCTGGCGCCGCGACGACGGCATGTGGGTGTACCGGCGCGTGCCGGCGCGCCAGCTGTGGGACCAGGTCATGCAGGCGACCTACGATCACGCCGAGCCGGGCATCCTGTTCCTGTCGCACATCAACGACGACAACAACCTGTACTACTGCGAGCGCATCGAGGCCACCAACCCGTGCGCCGAGCAGCCGCTGCCGGCCTACGGCTGCTGCGACCTCGGGTCGATCGATCTGACGCGCTTCGTGCGCGGGCCGTTCAGCGAGGCGGCATCCTTCGATTTCGACGGCTTCCGCGCGCTGATCGCGGTGGCGGTGCGGATGCTGGACAACGTGCTCGACGTCACCTACTGGCCCCTGCCCGAACAGCAGGCCGAGGCGATGGCCAAGCGCCGCGTCGGCCTCGGTTTTCTCGGCCTGGGCAGCGCGCTGGTGATGCTGGGCGTGCGCTACGACAGCGAAGCGGGCCGCGCGCTGGCATCGCGTATCGCGCAGACGCTGCGCGATGCCGCGTATCTGGCCTCGACGGCGCTGGCGCGCGAAAAGGGCGCCTTCCCGCTGTTCGATGCCGACGCCTATCTGCAAAGCGGCTTCGCGCGCCGGCTGCCCGAGCCGGTGCGGGCAGCGATCCGCGCGCATGGCATCCGCAATTCGCATCTGCTCTCGATTGCGCCGACCGGCACCATCACGCTGGCGTTCGCCGACAACGCCTCGAACGGCATCGAACCGGCCTTCTCGTGGACCTACCAGCGGCGCAAGCGGATGGGCGACGACAGCTACAAGGTCTACGAGGTCGCCGATCATGCCTGGCGCCTGTACCGCCATCTGGGCGGCGATGTCGAGCAGCTGCCGGACAGCTTCGTCACCGCGCTGCAGATGTCCGCGCTCGACCATATGAAGATGCTGCAGGCCGTGCAGCCCTATATCGACACCAGCATCAGCAAGACCGTCAACGTGCCGGAGGACTATCCGTACGAGGCCTTCCGCAATCTGTATCTGGAGGCGTGGAAGGCGGGGCTGAAGGGGCTGGCCACCTATCGCCCCAATCGCGTGCTGGGTGCGGTGCTGTCGGTCGCGGAGGCGGGGCAGGGCACGGCCGGCGCAGGGGCAGCAGCGGCGGCGGCCAATGACGACGATCCGCTGCGCAAGCCGTTCGCCAGCCGGCCGGTGGGCGACCTCGAGGGCGTCACGTCCAAGGTGGAGTACCTGACCTACGAGGGCCACAAGACCGTCTATCTGACGGTCAATTTCATGCGCGTCAGCGGCGTGGTCGACGGTCAGCCGGTGACCATCGAGCGCCCGGTCGAATTCTTCATGCCGGCCGGCCAGCGCAGCGAGGGCCAGCAATGGATTACCTCGACGATGCGGCTGCTGTCGATGGTGGCGCGCTCGGGCGGCTCGATCGCCAAGGCGCTGGCCGATATGCGCAACGTGGTGTGGGACAAGGGCACGGTGCGCTACGGCACGCTGACGCGGCAGGACGGCACCGAGGTGCCGCGCTTTCACGACTCCGAGGTCGCGGCGCTCGGCTACGCGCTGCAGCGCATCCTGATCAAGCGCGGCTTTCTCGATGCCGACGGGCAGCAGGTCCCGGTCGCCGTGCTGGCCGAGCGGCTGGCGCAGCGCGAGGCCGGCCTCGCAATGGACGCCGCGCCGGCGCGGGGACCCTCGGCGCCCGGCGCCGGCCTGCCGGTCGGCGCGCCGGGAGTCGGCACCGGCAAGCCATGCCCGGATTGCGGTGCGCATGCGCTGCACAAGGTCGACGGCTGCGCCAAGTGTGCCAATTGCGGCTACGTCGGCGAGTGTGGCTGATCGCCCGCTGAAGGCCCGCCTGAATGCCCGGCTCAATGCCCGGCTCAATGCCCGGCTCAATGCCCGGCTGACCGCGCGCCCGCTCGCCTTGCCGAGCCCCGCGACAGGCCGCCGGCCGGCGGGTCGCCATTTGCTACAATCGCCGCCATGAGTTACCAAGTTCTAGCGCGCAAATGGCGCCCCAGGGATTTCACCACGCTGGTCGGCCAGGAGCACGTGGTGCGCGCGCTCACGCATGCGCTGGAACAGCAGAGGCTGCATCATGCCTATCTGTTTACCGGTACGCGCGGCGTCGGCAAGACCACGCTGTCGCGCATCCTGGCCAAGGCCCTGAATTGCACCGGGCCTGACGGCAACGGCGGCATCACCGCGCAGCCCTGCGGCGTCTGCAAGGCCTGCACCGAGATCGATGCGGGCCGCTTCGTCGACTACATCGAGATGGATGCGGCGTCGAACCGCGGCGTCGACGAGATGGCCCAGCTGCTCGACAAGGCGGTCTACGCGCCGACGGTCGGACGCTTCAAGGTCTACATGATCGACGAAGTGCATATGCTGACCAACCACGCCTTCAACGCGATGTTGAAGACGCTGGAAGAGCCGCCCGGGCACGTCAAGTTCATTCTCGCCACCACCGATCCGCAGAAGATCCCCGTCACGGTGCTGTCGCGCTGCCTGCAGTTCAATCTGAAGCAGATGCCGCCCGGCCATATCGTCAACCACCTCGACCGCATCCTGGCCGAGGAGGGCATCGCGCACGACGGCAATGCGCTGCGGCTGCTCGCGCAAGCCGCGCACGGCTCGATGCGCGACGCGCTGTCGCTGACAGACCAGGCGATCGCCTACAGCGCGGGCGAGGTGTCCGAGGCTTCGGTGCGCGGCATGCTGGGCGCGATCGACCAGAGCTATCTCGTGCAGCTGCTCGATGCGCTGGCCGCCGAAGACGGCGCCGCGATGCTGGCGGTGGCCGACAGCATGGCCGACCGCAGCCTGTCGTTCGCCGGCGCGCTGCAGGACCTTGGTTCGCTGCTGCACAAGATCGCGCTGGCGCAGGCCGTGCCCGCATCGGTGCAGGAGGAATGGCCCGAGGCCGGCGAAGTGCGCCGCCTGGCCGACGCCTTCGACCCGCAGGAAGTCCAGCTGTTCTATCAGATCGCCAATCTCGGCCGCAGCGAGCTGGCGCTCGCCCCGGACGAGTACGCGGGCTTCACGATGACGCTGCTGCGGATGCTGGCGTTCCGGCCGTCGGCCATGCCGTCGGCGCCGACGCCTGCAGGGCCCGCGACGGCCGGTGCGCGCCGGGCGCCGGCTCCCGCGGCGGCCAGTGTGGCCGGCGCCGCGGCGGCTTCCGCGCCGGCGGCAACGGTTGCCTTCGCTTCGCCGGTGTCGACGCCGAGCCCGGTGTCGACGCCGAGCCCGGCGACAGCGCCGGGACGGGCCGCTTCAAACGCCGCCGCCAACAGCGCTGCAACGCCTGCGACGAGCCTGGCAGCCGCGCCGGCCGCCCCCGCCACGACAGCGGGCCCGCGCCCGGCCGCGCCCAGCCCGATGGGCGGCAGCGCAGCGTCGCCCGCATCGGCCCCCGCGCCGGCACCGTCGGCGGCACCTTCCGCGGCACCGTCCGCGGCACCTTCGGCGCCAGCCGCTTCGCCGGCCCTGGCCGCCAGGCCTGCCGCCGACGGCAAGCCGCTGTCGCCGGCCCGCGCCGCGCTGCAGGCCGCCCGTCAGGCTTCGGCCGGGAAGGGCGGCGGTTCGGCGCGGCCCGTTGCCGCCGCTCCCGCGCCGGCACCCGTGCCGACCGTACCTGCCGCACCGACGCAATCGCTGCGCCCGGCCGCACCGCAACGCCGGCCCGAGCCGCCGCGTCCGTCAACTCCGGCTTCGGCGCCGACGCAGACCACAATGTCCGCCGCAACGTCCGCCGCAACGTCTGCCGCACCGGCCGCCGAACCCGCGCCATGGGAACTGGCCGGCGGCAGCGACGTGCCGCCGTGGGAAGAGCTGCCGCCCGATCTGCCGCTGATCGGCCCGTACGACAGCGAACCCGAGCCGCAGCGTGCCGCGCCGCTGCGCCGCCCCGAACCGCCGCGCGCCGCCATGCCGGTGCCGGCCACTGCCGCCGCGGACGAAGCCTTCGCGGCGAGCCCGAACAAGACATCGCCGCCGGTTGCCGCGCCGCTGCCGCCGGACGACGGTACGCCGGCGATCTTCAACGGCGACTGGCCGGCGCTGGCCGCCAGCCTGCCGCTGAAGGGCCTGGCCCAGCAACTGGCCTACCAGAGCGAACTGGCGCGCGTGCAGGGCCGTACCTTCGTGCTGCGCGCGCCGGTCGCGGCCATCGCCGAAGGCAATGCGGTCGAGCGTCTGGCGCAGGCGCTGTCGGACCATTTCGGCGAAGCGGTGCGCGTGCACTGCGAGGTCGGCGCGGTCAGCGAGACCGCCGCGGCCGCCGATGCGCAGGCGCGCGCCGAGCGTCAGCGCGCGGCCGAGGCGGCGATCGAGAACGATCCCTTCGTGCAGGGCCTGTTGCGCGAATTTGGCGGCCAGATCGTGCCGGGCTCGATCCAGCCGCGCGCGCTCTGACACCGGCGCGCTGTCCATCCATACGCCCCTATCGAAGCCGCGCAGCGCGCCCCGACCCACGAACCCACCGAATCCATCGATATCAGGAGAAGCATCATGATGAAGGGCCAACTCGCCGGGCTGATGAAGCAAGCCCAGCAGATGCAGGAAAACATGAAGAAGATGCAGGAGCAGCTCGCCCTGATCGAGGTCGAGGGCCAGTCTGGCGCCGGCCTGGTCAAGGTGGTGATGACCTGCAAGAACGACGTCAAGCGCGTGACCATCGATCCGAGCCTGCTCGCCGAGGGCGAGGACAAGGAGCTGCTGGAAGACCTGGTCGCGGCCGCCTTCAACGATGCGGTGCGCAAGGCCGAAGCCACCACGCAGGAGAAAATGGGCTCGATGACCTCGGGCCTGCCGCTGCCGCCGGGCTTCAAGCTGCCGTTCTGAGCGCGGACTTGCCGATCTCGCACATCCAATGAAGGCATCCACTCCCACCTCGCTGCAGGCGCTGGTCGAGGCACTGAAGGTGCTGCCCGGCGTCGGCCCGAAGTCGGCGCAGCGGATCGCCTATCACCTGCTGCAGCATGACCGCGAGGGCGCGCGCCGGCTCGGCGACGCGCTGCGCGGTGCGGCCGACGGCGTGCGTCACTGCGCGCGCTGCAATACCTTCACCGAGGCCGAGGTCTGCGAGACCTGCCTGGATCCGCGTCGCGATGCCTCGCTGCTGTGCGTGGTCGAGACGCCCGCCGACCAGGTGATGATCGAGCAGACGCTGACCTATCGCGGCCAGTATTTCGTGCTGATGGGCCGGTTGTCGCCGCTGGACGGCGTCGGCCCGCGCGAGATCCATCTGGACCGGCTGCTGGCGCGCGCCACCGATCCCGCGCTGGGCGGCCCGGTGGCCGAGGTGATCGTCGCCACCAACTTCACCAGCGAGGGCGAGGCCACCGCGCACTACATCGGCGAGATGCTGAAGGCCCGCGGGCTCAAGGTCTCGCGGCTGGCGCGCGGCGTGCCGGTCGGCGGCGAGCTCGAATACGTCGATGCCGGCACCATCGCGCGCGCGGTGATGGACCGCCGCACGCTGTGAGCCGCGGTGCCGCATTGCTTCGCATCGGCTCGCATGGTCTGATCGCCCGATGAACCTGGCCCGCTTCGATCTGGTCACGCTGGGACTGTTCGTCGCCGTCGCGCGGCAGGGCAGTATTTCGGCCGGCGCGCGTCAGTCGCATCTGGCCGTTGCCGCGGCCAGCAAACGAATTTCCGACCTCGAGGCCGCGGTCGGCGCGCCGCTGTTCTTCCGCCATGCGGCCGGGGTGCAGCTGACCGAGGCAGGGCAGGCGTGCTTCCATCATGCGTTGACCGTGCTGCAGGACGTCGAGCGCATGGCGGGCGTGATGTCCGACTATGCGTCCGGTGTGCGCGGACAGGTGCGCGTCTGCGCCAACACCTCTGCGATCACGCAATTTCTGCCCGACGATCTGGCCGGCTTCATGCGGCTGCATCCGACCATTCGCATCGAGCTCGAGGAGCAGAACAGCGGCGATATCGTCGCGGCGCTGGTCGAGAACCGCGCCGACGTCGGCATCTTCGCCGACCGCACGCCAAGCGCCGGCCTCGTTACCGTCGAATACCGCCAGGACGAACTGGTGCTGGTGACCCCGCCGGGCCACCCGCTGTCGCAGCGCGGTCCGGTACGCTATGCCGATACCCTCGAATACGATTTCGTCAGCCTGCCGCAGGTGACCTCGCTGGCCGCGCGCCTGCTCGAGGAGAGCAGCCGGCTCGAGCGGCCGTTCCGGCTGCGCATCCAGGTGCGCAGCTTCGATGCGATGTGCCGCATGGTGATGGCGGGCCTGGGCGTCGGCGTGCTGCCGCGCATTGCCGCGGAGCCGCACGTCAAGTCGATGGGCCTGTCGCTGGTCAAGCTGCAGGACGCGTGGGCGCAGCGCTCGCTGCTGATCGGCATGCGCGATCCGGCCGCGCTGACGGTGTCGGCACGGCTCTTGATCACCCATCTCTGCGGCGACCGCGCGCCGTTCTGATTTCCTGCGTTGGGGATTGCCCTCTCCCCACCCTCTCCCGCAAGCGGGAGAGGGAGCCTGCTGCTGGCACTCGATGGTTTTCCCGTCTCCGGCAAGCGGGAGAGGGAGCCCGCTGGCCTCACGGTTTTCCCCTCTCCCGCTTGCGGGAGAGGGGTAGGGGAGAGGGCAGCAGCCTTTCGCGTTCGGTGAAGGCCCGCTTCACCGATTGACGCCTTCCGCCCCCGCCGGGGCTGCGGCACACTGCGGCCAAATTCGATCGCAGGGCCAGGCCCCAACCCTCCCGGCGATCGCCAGACACACACACACCGATCCCCGGAGACATTCCGCATGCCGCGACAGATTCTGGATGGCATCCGCGTGCTCGAACTCGGGCAGCTGATCGCCGGTCCCTTCGCCGCCAAGACGCTCGCCGATTTCGGCGCCCACGTGATCAAGGTCGAACCGCCCGGGCAGGGCGATCCGCTGCGCAAATGGCGCATGCTGTATCAGGACACCTCGGTCTGGTGGGAGGCGCAGTCGCGCAACAAGGAATCGATCTGCATCGACCTGCGCAGCCCCGACGGGCAGGCGCTGGTGCGCAAGCTGGCCGCCGAGGCCGATGTGCTGATCGAGAACTTCCGTCCGGGCACGATGGAGAAGTGGGGCCTGGGCTGGGACGTGCTGCACGCCGCCAATCCGAAGCTGATCATGCTGCGCGTGTCCGGCTACGGCCAGACCGGCCCGAAGCGCGACGAGCCCGGCTTTGCCGCGGTCGCCGAGGCGATGAGCGGGCTGCGCCATCTGACCGGCGAACCGGGCCGGCCGCCGGTGCGCGCCGGGCTGTCGCTGGGCGACACCATCGCCGGCCTGCATGGCGCGCTGGGCGTGCTGCTGGCGCTGTACGAGCGCGATGCGCGCGGCGGCACCGGCCAGGTCATCGACGTCGCGCTGTACGAGGCGCTGTTCAATCTGAGCGAGAGCCTGCTGCCCGAGTATTCGGCCTTCGGCGCGGTGCGACAGCCGGCCGGCGGCGCGCTGCCCGGCATTGCGCCGTCCAACGCCTATCCGTGCGCCAGCGGCGAATACGTGCTGGTCGCCGCCAACGGCGATGCCATCTTCAAGCGGCTGATGCAGGCGATCGGCCGCGCCGATCTTGCCGACGATCCGGCGCTGGCGCGCAACGACGGCCGCGTGGCCCGGGTGGAAGAACTCGACGCCGCGATCGCCGCGTGGACGCGCACGCAGGACATCGACAGCGCGCTGGCCGTGCTGCGCGAGGCCCAGGTGCCGTCCGGCCGCATCTATACGGTCAAGGACATCGCCGAGGATCCGCACTATCGCGCCCGCGGCGTGATCGAGCAGGTCACCGCGGCCAGCGGCCTGACCGTCGAGGTGCCGGGCATCGTGCCGAAGTTGTCGGGCAGCCCCGGCGCGATCCACGATCGCGCGCCGACGCTGGGCGAGCATACCGACGCGGTGCTGGCGCAGGCCGGCTTCGATGCCGCGACCATCGCCGACCTGCGCGCACGCGGGGTGGTGGCATGAACGCTTCCACGATCGGCGCATCGACGCCTTTCCCGCTGCGCGGCCCGGCCCGCATCGAGATCAACGAGGTTGGGCCGCGCGACGGCCTGCAGATCGAACCGGTGGTCGTGCCGACCGATGCCAAGGTGGCGCTGCTGGAGGCGCTGTCGGACTGCGGCTTTGCCCGCATCGAGGCGACTTCGTTCACGTCTGCCAAGGCGATTCCCGCGCTGGCCGACGCAGAAGCGGTGATGCACCGCATGCGCCGTGCCGAGGGCGTGCGCTACACGGTGCTGGTGCCGAATCTGCGCGGACTCGAGCGCGCGCTGTCGTGCCGGCCCGATGAAGTCAATCTGGTGATGTCGGCCAGCGAGACGCACAACCGCGCCAATCTGCGCATGACGCGCGCGCAATCGCAGGCGCAGCTGCTGGCGATGATCGAGGTGGCGCGCGCGGCCGGCGTGCCGGTCAATATCTCGTTGTCGACGGTGTTCGGCTGCCCGTTCGAGGGCGAGGTCGCGATCGACGCGGTGATGGCGCTGGCGCGCAGCTTTGCGCAGGCCGGCGCGGATGGCATCACGCTGTGCGACACCACCGGCATGGCCTATCCGAACCAGGTGCGCGCGGTGTGCGAGACCTTCCAGCGGGAACTGCCGGCGACCGGCCTGACCATCCATCTGCACAACACGCGCGGCATGGGGCTGGCCAATGCGCTCGCCGCGTGGGAAACCGGCGTATCGCGCTTTGACGCGGCGGCCGGCGGGCTGGGCGGCTGTCCCTATGCGCCTGGTGCCAGCGGAAACGTCGCCACCGAGGAGCTCGTGCATATGTTCGCGTCGATGGGCGTGGACACCGGCGTCGACCTGCAGCGCCTGCTCGGCATCATCGGCGAGCTGCCCACCGTGGTCGAGCGCGAGGTCTGCAGCCAGCTGCTGCGCGCCGGTCCACGGCTGCGTACGCATCAGCCGCCGGCCTGGATGGCCGAGCATTTCGCCGGGCAATGAGGGCCGCCGAGCCGGCACCGAAATTACCGAAGCACCGAAGCACCGAAGCACCGAAGAACAACAGCCATCAGCAAGCACGCGGACGAAGGTCCGCAACCCCAACCCCAAAAACAACATCGATTCCTGGAGGAGACAGCATGTCGATCCGTTCGTCCCAACCGTTCCTTTCCGTCGATGCGGCCATGCCCGGCCGCCGCCGTCTGCTTGCCGCCGCCGTTTGCGCGGCCGCGGCCTGTCTGAGCGCCGGTGCGCACGCGCAGGACGGCGCCTATCCGAATCGCCCGGTCACGCTGATCGTGTCGGCGGCGCCTGGCGGCACCACCGACCTGGCCGCGCGCATGATCTCCGAGCCGCTGGCCAAGGCGCTCGGCCAGCCGGTGGTGGTCGAGAACCGTCCTGGCGGCAATGGCGGCATCGCCGCGCAACTGGTGGCCCGCGCCAAGCCGGACGGCTACACGCTGCTGGTGCAGTACTCGGGCTTTCACGTGATCACGCCGCTGCTGGTGAAGGGCCTGTCGTGGGATCCGGTCAAGGACTTCGCGCCGGTGGCCAATCTGCTGTCGGCGCCGCAGGTGCTGGTGGTGCGCCCGAGCCTGCCGGTCAAATCGCTGTCCGAGCTCGTCGCCTACGCCAAGGCCAATCCGAACAAGCTGAACTACGCCTCGTCGGGCAACGGCTCGCTGCAGCATGTGTCGACCGAGCTGCTGAACCTGATGGCCGGCATCCACATCACGCACGTGCCGTACAAGGGCACCGGTCCGGCGATGACCGATCTGCTGGGCGGCTCGGTCGATCTGACCATCACCACGCCGCCGCCGCTGATTCCGCATATCCAGGCCGGCAAGCTGCGCCCGCTGGTGGTGACCAGCAAGAACCGCCTGCCCAGCCTGAAGGACGTGCCGTCCGCGCCCGAGGCCGGTTACGCTGATCTCGACGTGTCGTCGTGGTTCGCGATGTATGCCCCGGCCGGCACGCCCAAGCCCGTGATCGACAAGCTGACCGGAGAGATCGACAAGATCATGAAAACCGACACCTTCCGCAAGAAGGCCGAGGATCTGGGCGCTGAAGCGAAGTACATGAACCCGTCGCAGCTGGGCCAGTACCAGCGTGCCGAACTGACGCGCTGGGGCAAGGTCATCCAGTCGGCCAATATCCAGGCGGAATAAGCCTGGGGCAGCGTTCCCGCTAGGTAGTGTTCCCGATTGGGGCGACCCGCGCCGCTCGGATAGCATCGCACGAAGCCGCGCGGCGGCGCTGCATGCCACCCGGCGGGTCGCTCGCGCGGCGTCCGCCGCGCGGGAACACCGCGTGGCAACACCGCGTGGCAACACCGCGCGAGCACACCGCGCGAGAACACGCGCGAGAACACGCGCGAGAACACGCGCGAGAACACAATAGGCAGGAGACACAGATGTACAACCGCAAATTCTGGAAACAGGTGCTGATCGCGCTGGTGCTGTTCCTGGCCGGCTGGTTCACCTTCGGCGGCTTTGCGCAGGCGCAGGGCAAGCCCGAGAAGGCCAAGGTCACGATCGCCGTCGGCGGCAAGAACCTGTTCTACTATCTGCCGCTGACGATCGCCGAGCGCCAGGGCTACTTCAAGGACGAAGGGCTCGACGTCGAGATCGTCGACTTCGCCGGCGGCGCCAAGGCGCTGCAGGCCGTGGTCGGCGGCAGCGCGGACGTGGTCTCCGGCGCCTACGAGCACACCATCAATCTGCAGGCCAAAGGCCAGAACTACCGCGAGTTCGTGCTGCAGGGCCGCGCGCCGCAGATCGTGCTGGTAACGTCCAACAAGACCATGCCGGACTTCAAGTCGGTCGCCGACCTGAAGGGCAAGAAGATCGGCGTCACCGCGCCCGGTTCGTCGACCAACATGATGGCGAACTTCGTGCTGGCCAAGGCCGGGCTCAAGCCGTCGGACGTGTCGTTCATCGGCGTGGGCGCCAGCAATGGCGCCGTTGCGGCGATGCGCTCGGGCCAGATCGACGCGATGGCAAACCTGGACCCGGTGATCTCGATGCTGACGCAGAAGAACGAGGTGCGCGTCGTTGCCGATACCCGCACGCTGAAGGACACGCAAGCGGTGTTCGGCGGCAATATGCCGTCGGGCTGCCTCTATGCCTCGGCCTCGTTCATCGAGCAAAACCCGAACACCACGCAGGCGCTGACCAATGCGATGGTGCGCGCGCTGAAGTGGCTGCAGAAGGCGGGCCCGTCGGACATCGTCAAGACAGTGCCGGAGAGCTATCTGCTGGGCGACCGCGCGCTGTATCTGTCGGCGTGGGACAAGGTCAAGGAAGCGATCTCGCCGGACGGCATGATGCCGGCCGACGGTCCGCGCACCGCACTGGCGACGCTGCAGCAGTTCGATCCGGCCCTCAAGGGCAAGGCGATCAAGCTGGACCAGACCTTCACCAACAGCTTCGTGCAGAAGGCCAACGCGAAGTACAAGTAAGCCATACCGCGGCGCGCATCGGCAGCTGCGGGAAGCCGGGCCCGCTGCGTGCAGCGGGCCTTTGCTTTCGGGGCCGCGGCTTTGTATCAGACAAAGGCCGCGCACCGCATCGCCGAGGCGCCACTGACACGCGATGGACGCCCCATCGCTGCGTCATCGAACTCCCGCCGCCTTCGGTCCGCACCGATGCGCGGCGCACGCATAGCGAAACGCATGAGTACTCCGGCCCTTTCCCTCGACAACGTCACCTGTACCTTCATTTCCCGCGAAGATCGCAATCAGCGCTATACCGCCGTCAAGGACGTCTCGCTGGCGATCGCGCCAGGCGAATTCGTTTCGGTGGTCGGACCCACCGGCTGCGGCAAGTCGACGCTGCTCAATGTCGGCGCGGGCCTGCTGGCGCCATCGTCCGGCCAGGTGCGCGTGTTCGGCGAGCCGCTGGCGGGCATCAATGCGCGTGCCGGCTACATGTTCCAGACCGAGGCGCTGATGCCCTGGCGCAGCGCGCTCGACAACGTGATCGCCGGCCTCGAGTTTCGCGGCGTGCCGCGTGCGCAGGCGGTCGCGGACGGCGAGGAATGGCTGCGCCGCGTGGGCCTGGGCGGCTTCGGCGACCGCTATCCGCACCAACTGTCGGGCGGCATGCGCAAGCGTGTCGCGCTGGCGCAGACGCTGATCCTGGACCCGGACATCATCCTGATGGACGAGCCATTCTCCGCGCTCGATGTGCAGACCCGCCAGCTGATGGAAAACGAGGTGCTGGAGCTGTGGGCCGCCAGGCGCAAGGCGGTGCTGTTCATCACGCACGATCTGGACGAGGCCATCGCGATGAGCGATCGCGTGGTGGTGCTGTCGGCCGGTCCGGCCACGCATCCGATCGGCGAATTCGACATCGATCTGCCGCGTCCGCGCGACGTGGCGGAGATCCGCAACCATCCGCGCTTCGTCGAACTGCACGCGGCGATCTGGGACGTGCTGCGCGAGGAAGTGCTCAAGGGCTATGCGCAGCAGCGCAAGGTCGCCTGAGGGGGCGACGCTGCCGACCAGCCCATCAGCCCACGGTCCAACGAATCAGAACCAATAACGATCCATGGCATTTCGTACCGATTCCAAAGTCATGCTGCGCGTCTGGCAGCTGCTCGTCCTCGTGATCATTCTCGGCGTCTGGCATCTGGCCACGCGCTCGCAGCAGGTGGCGTTCTTCTTCGGCGAGCCGTGGCTGGTGGCGCAGCGCGTCTGGAGCTGGTTCTTCGTCGAGCGCGATATCTACCTGCATCTGGGCGTGACGCTGCTGGAGACGGTGCTGGCTTTCGGCATCGGCACCATCGCGGGCCTCGGCGTGGGGCTGTGGCTGGCGCTGAGCCCGGTCACCTCGGCGATCCTCGATCCGTATATCAAGGCGATGAACTCGATGCCGCGCGTGATTCTCGCGCCCATCTTCGCGGTGTGGTTCGGCCTGGGGATCTGGTCCAAGGTCGCGCTGGCGGTGACGCTGGTGTTCTTCATCGTGTTCTTCAATGTCTACCAGGGCGTCAAGGAAGTCAGCCCCGTGGTGCTGGCCAACGCGCGCATGCTGGGCGCCAACCAGCAGCAGCTGCTGCGCCATGTCTATCTGCCCAGCGCGACCAGCTGGGTGTTCTCGTCGCTGCATACCTCGGTGGGCCTCGCCTTCGTCGGCGCGGTGGTCGGCGAGTATCTGGGCTCGGCGCGCGGCGTCGGCTATCTGATCCTGCAGGCCGAAGGCACCTTCGACATCAATACCGTGTTCGCGGGCATCGTGGTGCTGACCGCGTTTGCGCTGGTGCTGGACTGGATGGTGGGGGTGGTGGAACGCCGGCTGATGAAGTGGCAGCCGAAGAGCGGCGAGACGGAGAAGCTGTAGGGCGGTGGTCTAATGTTTTCTCTCCTCTCCCGCGGGTGGTGTACCGGCGGGAGAGGGGTGTCCCGGCGATTTGGAGCAGCTTCAGGGCACGATCACGATCTTGCCGGTGACCTTGCGCGCTTCCATGTCCTTCAGCGCCTGCGCCGCCTGTTCCAGCGGATAGCGCGCCGAGATGTGCGGGCGGATCTTGCCTTCCTTCATCCAGCCGAGCATCTGCACCATGTTGGCCTGGTTGGCGCGCGGCTCGCGGCGCGTGAATTCGCCCCAGAACACGCCGACCAGCGACGCGCCCTTGAGCAGCGCCAGGTTCAGCGGCATCTTCGGAATCTCGCCGTTGGCAAAGCCCACCACCAGATAGCGGCCGCGCCAGCCGATCGAGCGGAATGCGGGTTCCGCATAGATGCCGCCCACCGGGTCATAGATGACGTCCGGACCCTTGCCGTCGGTCAGCGCCTTGATGCGCTCGCGCAGGTCCTCGGTGCTGTAGTTGATCAGCGCGTCGGCGCCATGCTCCTTGCAGACGGCCAGCTTCTCGTCGGTCGAGGCGGCCGCGATCACGCGCGCGCCGATCGCCTTGCCGATCTCGATCGCGGCCAGGCCCACGCCGCCTGCCGCGCCCAGCACCAGCATGGTCTCGCCGGCCTTCAGCTCGCCCCGATCGACCACCGCGTGGTGCGACGTGCCATAGGTCAGCGTGAACGCCGCGGCGGTCTCGAAATCGATGCCCGGCGGCATCGGCACGACTGCGGCGGCGGGCGCCTTGGCCTGCGTCGCGAAGGCGCCGTTGCCCAGATACGCGATCACCTTGTCGCCGGGTTTGACGTGGCTGACGCCTTCGCCGACCGCGTTGACGATGCCGGCCAGTTCGGAGCCGGGCGAGAAGGGCAATTGCGGCTTGGCCTGGTACTTGTTCTGGATGATCAGCACGTCGGGGAAATTGACGCCGGCGGCCTTGACGTCGATCACCACTTCACCGGGACCAGCGACCAGGTCGGGCAGGGTTTCGAGCACCAGCGAATCGGGCGGGCCCCAGGCTTTGCACAGTACGGCTTTCATCGTGTCTCCATTGAATGTCTTGATGCCTCGATGTGGACCGCGCGGCCACGCGGGTCCGGGCTAGTGTAGCGCAGAAATAGTACGATCGTTCAGTTTGGCGGAAGGCAGGATGGCGGCGGCGGCCCGGGGCGCTGCGAGGGGCGCGGCGGGCCATTCTCGGGCACCTTGTCACGACGCCATCGCATTTGCCTCGGGTACAATCGCGGCCATGCACATCCTTCTCGCCAACGACGACGGTTACCTCGCGCCGGGACTTGCCATGCTGCATGCCGCGCTGGCGCCGCTGGGCCGTATCACCGTGATTGCCCCCGAGCAGAATCATAGCGGTGCATCGAATTCGCTGACGCTGCAGCGGCCGCTGACCGTGTTCGAGGCGCGCGAAGGGGTGCAAAAGGGATTTCGCTTCGTCAATGGCACGCCGACCGACTGCGTCCATATCGCGCTGACCGGCCTGCTGGACGAAAAGCCGGACCTGGTGGTATCGGGCATCAACCAGGGCCAGAACATGGGCGAGGACGTGCTGTACTCCGGCACCGTCGCCGCCGCGATCGAGGGCTTTCTGCTCGGCATTCCGTCGATCGCCTTCTCGCAGGTCGACAAGGGCTGGGAACATCTGGACGCCGCCGCCCGCATCGCGCGCGGCATCGTCGAGCGCGCCATCGCGACGCCGCCGCGCGAACCGTTCCTGCTCAACGTCAATATCCCCAACCTGCCGTTCGAACATATCCGCGGGCTGCGCGCCACGCGGCTGGGCAAGCGCCATCCTTCGCAGCCGGTGATCTCCCAGGTCAATCCGCGCGGCGAGACCAATTACTGGATCGGACCGGCCGGCGATGCGCTCGATGCCAGCGAAGGCACCGACTTCCACGCGACCGCGGAGGGCTTCGTTTCGCTGACCCCGCTGCAACTGGATCTGACCAACCGCGCCCAGCTCGATACGCTGCGGCAATGGCTCGAATGAGCCGAGCCGCGTGCCGGCGGCCGGGCCCATGGAGGCGATGAGGTCATGAGTTCGAGCCCGCGCCGTCCGAAGTTTCCGCTGACGCTCGACTCCGTGGTCGAGCGCAAGCCCGCGCCCGCGCGAACCGCCGGCCTGCCCGCGATCGTCGGCAAGCGTGCGGCCACGCCGGCTCCCGCGCCGACACCTGTGCGCCGTGTGCCGCCGGCCGCCGCACCGGTGCCCGCACCCGCGCCGCCGGGCAGCGCGGTGCAGGCCCGCACCATCGCGGCCAGCGTCGGCGGCGGCGGCATGGCGTCGGACCGCGCGCGCGCCGCGCTGGCCGCGCGCCTGCGCAGCGGCGGCATTCGCGACGAGCGCGTGCTGCAGGCGATCGCCACCGTGCCGCGCCATTTGTTCCTCGAGCCGGGACTTGCCTCGCAGGCCTACGAGGACGCGGCGCTGCCGATCGGCCATCAGCAGACCATCTCCAAGCCGTCGGTGGTGGCCCGCATGATCGAACTGCTGCGCCATGGCCTGGCGCCGGCGCAGCCGCTCGAGCGCGTGCTGGAGATCGGCACCGGCTGCGGCTATCAGGCCGCGGTGCTGAGCCTGGTCGCGCGCGACGTGTTCTCGATCGAGCGGATCCGGCCGCTGCACGAACAGGCCAAGGCCAATCTGCGCGCGCTGCGGCTGCCCAATCTGCGCCTGCACTATGGCGACGGCATGCTCGGACTGCCGCAGGCCGCGCCGTTCTCCGCGATCATCCTGGCCGCGGCCGGCATGGAAGTGCCGGAGGCGCTGCTGGAACAGCTCGAGATCGGCGGCAGGCTGATCGCGCCGGTCGCGGTGGCGGCCGCGGACGGGCACAAGCAGGGCCAGGCCGCGGCGCAGCAACTGCTGCTGATCGAGCGCCGGGGCCGGCATCGTTATCACCGCACCGCGCTTGAAGCCGTTTTCTTTGTGCCATTAAAATCGGGCACCACCTGAGTCGAACTATGCACAACACCGTGACTTCGCAACGTCTTATCCGCGCGGGCCAGCTCGCCACCGCCTCGCTGCTGGCTGCACTGCTGGCCGCCTGCGCTTCCTCGCCGATGCCCGCGCCCGTGATCGACCGCACCGCCGGCGGCATGGGTACCGCGGCAGCGCCGATCGAGCCCGCGCCGCCCGGCTACTATCGGGTCAAGCGTGGCGATACGCTGTATCGCATCGCCCTCGAGAACGGCCAGTCGTATCGCGATGTCGCGGCCTGGAACAATATCGTCAACGCCAATCAGATCGAGGTCGGCCAACTGCTGCGCATCGTGCCGCCGGGCGCGGACGTCAATGCCGCGACCGGCGTTGCGACCATGCCGGTCGCGCCCGCCGCGGTGCAAGGCCAGCCGCTCGATCAGGCTGCGTTGCCGCCGGCCACCACGCCGGGCGCAAACGGCGCCGCGCCCGCCGGTGCTTCCGCTCCGGCCGCTGCCGGCACGAGCCCCGCAGCGGCGGCCAACGGCGAGGTCCAGCTGGCCTGGCCCGCGCGCGGTGCGCTGCTCGGACGCTTCGACGAAAAGGGCAACAAGGGCATCGATATCAGCGGTCAGCGCGGCGATGCGGTGCTCGCCGCGGATGACGGTCGGGTGATTCACGTAGGCCCCTTGCGCGGCTACGGGAATCTTGTCATCATCAAACACAACGAGACTTTTCTTACTGCCTACGGTCACAACGACAAGGTCGTCGTGACAGAGCAGGCAACGGTCCGCCGGGGTCAGAAGATTGCAGAGATGGGCAATACCGATGCCGATCGCGTGAAGCTGCATTTCGAGGTTCGCAGGAACGGGAAACCGGTCGATCCGATGCGGTACTTGCCGCCACAGTGAGGGTTCATGCCACGCCAGAAAACAGTCTCCTCCGGAACCGCCAGCCGCACCCGTCGTGCCAAGCAACCGGAAGCACGTTCTGGTGTGGCACATCGTGACGGCCAGGCCGATGGCTACGATCACGATCTGGCGGCCGAGCTGATTCCCCTGACCGACGAACCGATCGCGCCCGGCGCTGGCTCCGTGGGTTTGCGCGAGGCCGATCTGATGGCCGACGACGGCGATGCGGTCGCGCGCGACGACGACGAGTCCGAGCGCGAGACCGACGAGGAAGAGGGCGCGACCGAAGCCGCGGTCGCGACCGAGCAGGACGAATTCCGCAGCGCCCTGCATACCGAACTCGCCGCCGATACCGTTCAGCACTATCTGAATCGCATCAGCATCAAGCCGCTGCTGTCGGCTCCCGAAGAACTCCATTTCTCGACGCTGGCCAAGGACGGCGATTTCTCCGCGCGTCAGGTCATGATCGAGCGCAACCTGCGCCTGGTGGTCAGCATCGCCAAGGGCTATCTGAATCGCGGCGTGCCGCTGCTCGATCTGATCGAAGAGGGCAACCTCGGCCTGATGCATGCCATCGAGAAATTCGATCCGTCGCGCGGCTTCCGTTTCTCGACCTATGCCACCTGGTGGATCCGCCAGAGCATCGAGCGCGCGATCATGAATCAGGCGCGCACGGTCCGCTTGCCGGTGCACGTGATCCGCGAACTCAATCAGGTGCTGCGCGCCAAGCGCCATCTGGAGAAGGGCGGCACCGATGGGCGCGATGCCAGCCTCGAGGACATCGCGCACCTGCTCGGCAAGACCCCCGACGAAGTGCAGGACGTCCTCGCACTGAACGAACACACGACTTCGCTCGATACGCCGTTCGATCTCGATCCGGGATCGAGCCTGCTCGACTTCCTGTCGGACGAGCACAATGCCGCGCCGGATCAGGAGGTCGCGCACCGCGAGCTCGAGAACCTGATGAAGCTGTGGCTGGCGCGGCTGTCCGAGAAGCACCGCTATGTGGTCGAGCGCCGTTTCGGCCTGAACCATATCGAGCCGGCGACCCTGGAAGAACTGGCCGAGGAGATGGGCCTGACGCGCGAGCGCGTGCGCCAGATCCAGCAGGAGGCGCTGGTCAAGCTCAAGCGGCATTTCGCTTCGCAAGGAGTGCGCAAGGACGCGGTTCTATGACGCCTGTGCTGGTATTCGACATCGAGACGGTTCCCGATGTCGCCGGCCTGCGCCGTCTGCACGATCATCCGCCGACCCTCAGCGATGCCGAGGTCGCGGAGCTGGCCTTCGCGGCGCGCCGCGAAAAGACCGGCAGCGATTTTCTCCCGCTGCATTTGCAACGCGTGGTGGCGATCTCCTGCGTGCTGCGTCGAACCCAGCGCGACGGCACGGCGTTGTTCCATGTCGGTTCGCTCGGCAGCGAAGACGATGGCGAAGCGACGCTGATCCAGCGCTTCTACGAACTGATCGCACGCTACAGTCCGCAACTGGTGTCATGGAACGGCGGCGGCTTCGATCTGCCGGTGCTGCACTATCGCGGGCTGGTCCACGGCGTTACCGCGCCCCGCTACTGGGAAATGGGCGAGGGCCGCGACGACGACAGCCGCGACTTCAAGTGGAACAACTACATCAGCCGCTACCACATGCGGCATCTGGACCTGATGGATTTGCTGGCGATGTACCAGCCGCGTGCCAGCGCGCCGCTCGACGATCTCGCCAGGCTGTGCGGATTTCCAGGCAAGATGGGGATGGACGGCAGCAAGGTGTGGGAAGCGTTCCAGCAGGGGCAGATCGGTGCGATCCGTGCCTACTGCGAGACCGACGTCGTCAATACCTATCTGATGTACTGCCGCTTCCAGATGATGCGCGGCGGCCTGACGCCGCGCGAGTTCGATGCCGAGGTCGAACTGGTGCAGGAATCGCTGGCGGAACTGCCCGGACCGCAATGGATGGAATATCTGCGGGCCTTCCAGCTGCAGCCGTCGAGCCGCGTGGCCGACGACGAAGAGATCGACTGAACGGTCCGGCGTCGCCGGTCTCTCGCTTCTCGCTTCTCGCTTCTCGCTTCTCGCTTCTCGCTTCTCGCCTTTCGTCTCTTGCTTCGTTTCGCCTCCGCTTGACTCCCCGTTGTACCTTCCTTATTCGAAGTCCCGCAGCGACAGGTGCACTGGCTGATGGTCCGACGCCTGCGTGCTGCCGTCGACCTCGCAGCGAACCAGCTGTCCCAGCAGATCCTCGGTCACCAGCATGAAATCGCAGGCGAAGGGCGGTTCGTTCCATTGCGCCTTGTCGTAAAGCGCGCAGGTCGGAGCGTGCGGCTGTCCGGGATGCAGATGCAGCCAGGCATCGCGCCACGCCGGCGTGCCGTCGTCGAACGGCGCGGTCAGGCGCCGGTAGGCCGTGTCGTCGGGCTTGCTGTTGAAGTCGCCGCAGAGGATGGCGCTGGCCGGGCGTGCCTCGGGCGTGAACGGACCGAAGCGCCGCTCCGCCGGACCTGGCCGCGCCGCATGCTGGCACGCCTCGACATGCCAGGCGCGTAGCGCTTCGGCCTGCGCATTGCGCTGCAGGGCCGAGTAGTACTCCAGATGCGTGCAGATGACGCGCAGCCGCCCGGTGCCGACGACGACCGTGGCTTCCAGCGCGACGCGCGGCATCGAGGCGACGGCAGGATCGGAGGGCCAGGGCAACGCATGGCGAAACACCTCGCACACCGGCAGGCGGGTTGCAATCAGATTGCCGAACTGGCGCGGCGTGCCATCCGCCGCGAAGCGGTCGACGCCAGGCGCGTACAGCAGGTGGTAGCCGGGCAGCAGCGCGGCCAGCTCGGCGACCTGGTCCGCGCCCGGATTGCCCGGCATCTCGCCGAAGCCGCGTGTCACCTCCTGCAGGCACAGCACGTCGAAGTCGGCCAGCGCCCGCAGCGTCGACACGGTGCGGGCGAGGTCGACCTCGCCATCGCAGCCTCGCCCCCACTGGATATTCCAGTTGATCAGTTCCATCGCTTGCCTCTCCCGGCACGGTTCGCTGCGCGCGGACCGCACCGCCGTCGTGTCCGTTCGGGTCGCGGCGACTGGTCTACAATCGCGCTTTCGCAAAACAATACGTCAGGTCCCGCTGGTGTCTCAAGCCGTGTCTTCCCCGCAATCCACCCCCGAGCCGGTGCAGCAGCCGGTCGCCTCGCCCGCTCCCGCTCGCAAGCGGGGCGCCGCCGCCGCACCTGCCGCCGGCGCCGAGGCCCAGGCCCACCCGACCGTGAAGATCGACAGCCTCGACATGGAGGCGCGCGGTGTCGGACGTTTGGTGAACGAGGACGGGACGCCTGGCAAGGTCGTGTTTGTCGAGGGCGCGCTGCCGGGCGAGACGGTGGCCTACCAAAGCTATCGCCGCAAGCCGAGCTTCGAACAGGCGCATCTGGTCGAGGTCCGTGAGCCGTCGGTGATGCGGGTGCAGCCGGGATGCGCGAATTTTGGCGTCTGCGGCGGCTGTTCGATGCAGCACCTGGACGCGCGGGCCCAGCTGGCGATCAAGCAGCGCGTGCTGGAAGACAATCTGTGGCATCTCGCCAAGGTGCGGCCCGAGATGGTATTCCGGCCGATTGCCGGGCCCGACTGGGGCTATCGCTACCGCGCCCGCCTCACGGTGCGTCACGTGGCGAAGAAGGGCGGGGTGCTGGTGGGCTTCCACGAGCGCAAGAGCAGCTATGTGGCCGACATGACCACTTGCGAGGTGCTGCCGCCGCACGTGTCCGCGCTGCTGGTGCCGCTGCGCGAGCTGGTGGCCGGACTGTCGATTCGCGACCGGATGCCGCAGATCGAGCTCGCGGTCGGGCAGGATGTGACCGCGCTGGTCCTGCGGATCCTCGAGCCGCTCAACGATGCCGACCGCGATCTGCTGCGCGCCTTCGCCGACCGCCACGACGTGCAGTTCTGGCTGCAGCCCAAAGGCCCGGACACGGTGGTGCCGTTCTATCCGCTCGATCGGGAACTGGCCTACACGCTGCCGGAATTCGGCATCCGCATGCCGTTCAAGCCGACCGACTTCACCCAGGTCAACCATCAGATCAATCGCGTGCTGATCAAGCGCGCGCTGCGCCTGCTCGACGCGCAGCCGGGCGACCGGTTGCTGGACCTGTTCTGCGGCATCGGCAACTTCACGCTGCCGCTGGCGACGCAAGGGCGCGAGGTGATGGGCATCGAGGGCAGCGAGGCGCTGACGGCGCGGGCGCTGGCCAATGCACAGTACAACGGCCTGGCCCACAAGGTTGGCTTTGCCTGCCGCAATCTGTTCGAGGTGAGCGCCGACGATATCGCGGCGCTCGGCCGCTTCGACCGCTGGCTGGTCGATCCGCCGCGCGAAGGCGCGCTGGCGGTCAGCAAGGCGCTGGCCGAGCTGGCGCAGGCCGGCAGCGACGTGCTGCCGGGGCGCATCGTCTATGTGTCGTGCAATCCGGCCACGCTGGCGCGCGATGCCGGCCTGCTGGTGCACGAGGCCGGCTACCGGCTGCGCGGCGCGGGCGTGGTCAACATGTTCCCGCACACCTCGCACGTCGAGTCGATCGCGGTGTTCGAGCGGGGTTGACGGGCAGGGGCCGGCGACGTGCGAGTCGCCCGCCAGGCAATAAAAAAGGGCCGGCATTGCCGGCCCTTCGCCATCGTGGTGAAGCGATCGCTTATTCGCGGTTGCCGCCGAAGATGCCCAGCAGCGCCAGCAGGTTGGCGAACACGTTGTAGACGTCCAGGTAGATCGCCAGCGTCGCGGTGATGTAGTTGGTCTCGCCGCCGTTCACCACACGCTGCACGTCGTACAGCATGTAGGCCGAGAAGATGCCGATCGCGATCACCGAAACGGTGATCATCAGCGAGGGCAGCTGCAGCCAGATGTTGGCCACCGAGGCAAGGATCAGCAGGATCACGCCCACGAACAGGAATTTGCCCAGGTTCGAGAAATCGCGCTTGCTGACCGTGGCGATGGTGGCCATCGCGGCGAAGATCGTGGCGGTGCCGCCGAACGCATACATGATCAGCGCCGGGCCGTTGGAGAACTGCAATACCGCGCCGATCAGCCGCGACAGCATCAGGCCCATGAAGAATGTGAAGGCCAGCAGCAGCACGACGCCCATGGCGCTGTTCTTGGTCTTTTCGATCGCGAAGAAGAAGCCGAAGGCGATCGCGAGGAACAGGATCAGCGACAGGCCCGGGCTCGCGGCCATGAAGCTGAAGCCGGTGGCTACGCCGATCCAGGCGCCGAGCACGGTCGGCACCATCGACAGCGCCAGCAGCCAGTAGGTATTGCGCAGGACCCGATTGCGGACGCTGACGGCTCCCGCCGTCGCGCCGGCATTGCCGAAACCATAGGTGTTCAGCTTGTCGTTCATGATGACTCCTATTTGAAGGGCGGTGCCGGAAGCGCCGGCGGACACCTCGCCAATGTGGCATCGTCCTTGCACGATTGCAAGTGCTGAGTGCTGTACTCGGCACTAAAAAATCGCGAAACCGTCGAGGAACAGATGAGGCGCTTACGATGCCTTGGATCGGCAGGATGGACCGGTGTTCCCGTCCCTTTGTCCCATATCGGAGCGATGGTGCGCCGCGATAATCTACGGAATGCCGTTCCTTTCGTTTCCCGGCGCCAGTTCTCGAAACGATCGGGGTCTCGTGCTAGAATCTTGCGTTTCCCAATCTGGTAACCCCTTCATTTTTCGGAGTTTTTATGGCGATCGAACGCACTCTGTCGATTATCAAGCCGGATGCCGTGGCCAAGAACGTCATCGGTCAGATCTACGCCCGTTTCGAAGGCGCTGGCCTGAAGATCGTGGCTGCCAAGATGGCACACCTGTCGCGCGGCGAAGCCGAGCAGTTCTATGCAGTGCACAAGGAGCGTCCGTTCTTCAAGGATCTGGTCGACTTCATGATCTCCGGCCCGGTGATGATCCAGGTGCTGGAAGGCGAGAACGCGATCGCCAAGAACCGTGAGCTGATGGGCGCCACCGACCCGAAGAAGGCCGAGAAGGGCACCATCCGCGCCGATTTCGCCGACAGCATCGACGCCAACGCCGTGCACGGCTCGGACGCTCCCGAGACCGCGGCCGCGGAAGTGGCGTTCTTCTTCCCCGGCATGAACGTTTACTCGCGCTGATTGTCTGGCCTGAACCCGGACACTAGACTGCTACCCGAAGCCCCCGCTGCCGTCATGAACGCTCTCGTCAACCTGCTCGATCTGGATGCGGACGGGCTCGCCACCTATTGCGGCGAGCTCGGCGAGAAGCCGTTTCGCGCGCGGCAGCTGCAGCGCTGGATCCACCAGTTCGGCGCCAGCCAGTTCGACCAGATGTCGGACCTGGCCAAATCGCTGCGCCAGAAGCTGGCCACGCGCGCCGAAATCCGCGCGCCGTCCGTGATCACCGACCATCTGTCGGCGGACGGCACGCGCAAGTGGCTGCTGGACGTGGGCAACGGCAATGCGGTCGAAACGGTGTACATCCCCGAGGAAACGCGCGGCACGCTGTGCGTTTCCTCGCAGGCCGGCTGCGCGGTCAATTGCCGCTTCTGTTCCACCGGCAAGCAGGGCTTCTCGCGCAATCTGACCACCGGCGAGATCATTGGCCAGCTGTGGATGGCCGAATTTGCGATGCGCACCCAGCTGGGGCGTGGTCCGAAGGACGATCGCGTGATCTCGAACGTGGTGATGATGGGCATGGGCGAGCCGCTGCTGAACTACGACCAGGTCGTGCCGGCGATGCGCTTGATGCTTGACGACAACGCCTACGGGCTGTCGCGCCGCCGTGTCACGCTGTCCACCTCCGGCGTGGTGCCGATGATGGACCGCCTGGCGAAGGACCTGCCGGTCGCGCTGGCGGTGTCGCTGCATGCGTCCAACGATGCGCTGCGCGACGGGCTGGTGCCGCTGAACCGCAAGTACCCGCTGGCCGAACTGATGGCGGCCTGCCGCCGCTATCTGGAGTTCGCCCCGCGCGACTTCATCACCTTCGAATACTGCATGCTGGACGGCGTCAACGACGGGGTCGAGCATGCGCGGGAATTGTTGAAGCTGGTGGCCGACGTGCCATGCAAGTTCAACCTGATCCCGTTCAATCCCTTCCCCGAGTCGGGGCTCAAGCGCTCGAACAACGAGCAGATCCGGCGTTTCGCCCAGGTGCTGATGGACGCCGGCATCGTGACGACGATCCGCAAGACCCGTGGCGACGATATCGACGCCGCCTGCGGCCAGCTCGCCGCCGAGGGTCGCGTGCAGGATCGCACCCGGCTTGCCGAGCGCGGCCGCTTCGGCAAGATTCCGCCGGTGGTGGCGGCGCCGGGCGGGGAGGCGCGATCTGCATGAGGCGTCTGCCTGCCGGTCTGCCCGCCGTGGTTCTGGCCGGGCTGGCACTGCTGACTGCGTGCCAGTCGACCGGCACGCCCGCCACCCGAGGCACGCCGGGACAACAGGCGCCGCAGTCGAGGGACGCCAGCCCCGCACCGGCCGATGCGCATCAGCGTGCGGCGCTGCGGCTGCAGCTGGCCTCCGGCTACCTGCAGGCCGGGCAGAGCGCGATCGCGCTCGATGAGGCCCGGCAGGCGATTGCGCTCGATCCCGCCCTGACCGACGCCTATCACGTGCAGGCGCTGGCGCAGATGGCGCTGCGGCGGCCCGCCGAGGCCGAGCAGAGCTTTCGGGCCGCGCTGTCGCGCCGCCAGGACGACGGCGATCTGCTGAACAACTATGGCTGGCTGCTGTGCGAGCAGGGACGCTATGCCGAGGCGCTGACTCAGCTGCAACGCGCGGTGGCGGCGCCTTCGACCGGCGGCGCAGCCAGGATGCTGACGAGCCTGGGTGCCTGCCAGTTGCGCCAGGGCGATCTGGAGGCGGCACACCGCAGCCTGACCAGCGCACTCGCGCAGCCGGGCCCGACGGCGAGCGCCGAAACGGCCGACGCGGCGACGCGCGCCGCCGCGCAGACCCAGCTCGGTCTGCTGTATTGGAAGCAGGGCGATCTGCCGCGGGCTCGCGCCGAGGTGGCGCAAGTCAACGCAGGACGCTTCGCCAGTCCGGCCTCGCTGTGGCTGGGCGCCCGCATTGCGCACCGCGAGGGAGACGCGGCCGCACAACAGGCATTGCTGGCGCAATTACATAAGCGCTTCCCGGACTCACGGGAGTCGAGCGCATACCAACAAGGAGCACGGGATGAATGAGCACGAGCGCGCCGAGGGCCAGGCCGTCTCGACCAATGCGAGCGGCAGCGCCAACGCGGTCGCGCAGGAGATCGGCGCGAGCCTGGCGAAGGCACGCGCGGCCCAGGGACTGTCGATACACGACGTCGGTGCGCGGCTGAAGGTGCCGGCGCAGAAGGTCGATGCGATCGAGTCCGGCAATGTCGGCGCCTTGCCCGATCTGACGTTCGCCAAGGGTCTGATGCGTGCCTACGCGCGCCTGCTGCAGGTCGACATCGATTCCTTGCTGGCGCGCTTTCATGCCCAGGCCGCGCCCCCGGCACCCGAGGTCGCGATTCGCCGCCAGGGCAGCCTGAACGCGAGCTTTGACGATCGCCGGCGCTTTCGCAGCAGTGGCACGTCAGGTTCCGGCGGACGCTGGGTCTGGCTCGCGCTGGTCGCGGCCGTGGTCTGCGCCGGCGCCCTGTTCGGCGTCGATCATGTCAAGCAATGGCTCGATGCGCGCGAGCAGCAGTTCACGCAGTCGGGCACGGAAGCGGCCCCCGAGGCGGAGTCGGGCACCGTCACCGCGGTGCTGCCGCATGTGATGGGCGGCGCCGCCAGCGAGGCACCGGGCGCCATGACCGGCACGGAAGGCGCCGCGGCCGGTGCCGCCACCGGCACCGCCAATGCGTCCGCCACGCTGGCGACGCCGCTGGCCCCAGTGACGGGTCCGTCCGCTGCGGCGAACGAGTCCGCTGTCACGGCCGGGCCGGCAGCAGCAGGGCCCGCTGCGACGGCAGCATCGGCCGCCGGCGAACTGCAGCTGCGCTTCAGCGCCCCGACCTGGTATGAGGTCCGCGACGCCAGCGGCAAGGTCGTGCTGGGCGGTACCGCCAAGGCCGGCGACGAAGTCGTCGGCGGCGGCACGGCGCCGTACAAGGTCGTGATCGGCAACGTCAAGGGCGTCGCCGCGATGACCCGCAACGGCGAGCCGGTCGATCTGCAGGCGGCCAACCGAAACAACGTGGCGCGTCTGACGCTGCCCTGATTTTTCCGCTAGTTCCCGATCGTTCCCGTTCGTCAACCGCACGCCAATGCAACGAGGTAACACCATGAACGCACAGGCCTGTCTGCCCGTACTGCCCGGATCGCTGCCGCGTCGCCGCACTCGGCAGGCGCGCGTGGTCTGGGGCGACAACGTGGTGACCATCGGCGGCGATGCGCCGGTGCGCGTGCAGTCGATGACGAATACCGACACCGTCGATGCGGTCGGCACTGCGATCCAGATCAAGGAACTGGCGCGCGCCGGCTCCGAGATCGTCCGCGTGACCGTCAATACGCCGGAGGCGGCTGCCGCGGTGCCGGCGATCCGCGATCAGCTCGACCGGATGGGCGTCGACGTGCCGCTGGTCGGCGACTTTCACTACAACGGCCACAAGCTGCTGCAGGACCATCCGGCCTGCGCGCAGGCGCTGTCGAAGTACCGCATCAACCCCGGCAATGTCGGCCAGGGCGCCAAGCGCGACACGCAGTTCGCGCAGATGATCGAGATGGCCTGCCGCCACGGCAAGCCGGTGCGCATCGGCGTCAACTGGGGCAGCCTCGATCAGGATCTGCTGGCGCGCATCATGGACGAGAACGGCCGGCGCGCCGAACCGTGGCCCGCGCAGAGCGTGATGATCGAGGCGCTGATCACGTCGGCGATCGAGTCCGCGCAGCGCGCCGAGGAAATCGGCCTGCCGGGCGAGCAGATCATCCTGTCATGCAAGGTATCGCAGGTGCAGGAGCTGATCGCGGTCTACCGCGAACTGGCGCGCCGCTGCGACTATGCGCTGCATCTCGGGCTGACCGAGGCAGGCATGGGGAGCAAGGGGATCGTCGCCTCGACGGCCGCGCTGTCGGTGCTGCTGCAGGAAGGCATCGGCGACACGATCCGCATCTCGCTGACGCCGGAGCCGGGCGCGTCGCGCGACAAGGAAGTCCATGTCGCGCAGGAGATCCTGCAGACCATGGGACTGCGCAATTTCACGCCGATGGTGATCGCGTGCCCGGGCTGCGGCCGCACCACCAGCACGGTGTTCCAGGAACTGGCCGCCAGCATCCAGTCGTATCTGCGCGCCCAGATGCCGGTATGGAAGACCGAATATCCCGGCGTCGAGGAAATGGATGTGGCCGTGATGGGCTGCATCGTCAACGGCCCGGGCGAGAGCAAGCATGCCAATATCGGCATCTCGCTGCCGGGCTCCGGCGAATCGCCGGCAGCGCCGGTGTTCGTCGACGGCGTCAAGGTGAAGACGCTGCGCGGCGAGCGGATCGCCGAGGAATTCCAGGCCATGGTCGACGAATACGTGCGCACGCACTACGGCAAGGGGAAGGCCGCGGCCAGCGCCGGCGCGCCCAATTGAGGCGCTCCCCGGGATAGCGCAAGCAACGCAGCCGCGACCGAGCAACAGAATGACAACCATGAACGCATCCGAGAATCCGGCGCCGGCCAACGGCGGCGCCCAGAACCCAGGCAAGGCCCGCGCGCTGCAGGGCGTCAAGGGCATGAACGACATGCTGCCCGCCGACGCCCCGCTGTGGGAGCAGTTCGAGCAGGCGGCCCGCGCGATGCTGCGTGCCTATGGCTACCAGCAGATCCGCACGCCGATCGTCGAGCCGACCCAGCTGTTCGTGCGCGGCATCGGCGAGGTCACCGACATCGTCGAGAAGGAAATGTATTCCTTCACCGATTCGCTGAACGGCGAGCAACTGACGCTGCGCCCCGAGGGCACGGCGGCAGTGGTGCGCGCGACCATCGAGCACAACCTGCTGTACGACGGCCCCAAGCGCCTGTGGTACACCGGCCCGATGTTCCGCCACGAGCGTCCGCAGCGCGGCCGCTATCGGCAGTTCCATCAGCTCGGCGCCGAGGCGCTCGGTTTCGCCGGCCCCGATGTCGACGCCGAGATCATCCTGATGTGCCAGCGCCTGTGGGACGACCTGGGCCTGGTCGGCGTGCGCCTGGAGATCAATTCGCTGGGCCAGGCCGACGAGCGTGCGGCCCATCGGCAGGAACTGATCAAGTATCTGGAAGGTTTCCAGGACATCCTCGACGAGGACGGCAAGCGCCGCCTGTACACCAATCCGCTGCGCGTGCTGGACACCAAGAATCCAGCGCTGCAGGAAATGGCGGCGAACGCGCCGAAGCTGATCGACTTTCTCGGCGAGGCCTCGCTGGCCCACTTCGAGGGCGTGCAGCGCTTGCTGAAGGCCAACAATATTCCGTTCACGATCAATCCGCGTCTGGTGCGCGGGCTGGATTACTACAACCTGACCGTGTTCGAGTGGATCACCGACAAGCTGGGCGCGCAGGGCACCATTGCCGGCGGCGGCCGCTACGATCCGCTGATCGCGCAAATGGGCGGCAAGTCGGCACCGGCCTGCGGCTGGGCCATGGGCATCGAGCGGATCATCGAACTGATGCGCGAGGAAGGGCTGGCGCGTCAGGCCGATGCCTGCGACGTCTATGTCGTCCACCAGGGCGAGGCCGCCGTGCAGCAGGCGATGATCGCAGCGGAACGGCTGCGCGATGCCGGTTTCGACGTGGTCGTGCATGCCACCGCGGACGGCAGGAGCGGCAGCTTCAAGTCGCAGATGAAGCGCGCCGATGCGAGCGGGGCTTCCCATGCCGTTATCATTGGCGAGGATGAGCTCGCCGCCGGCGTGGTGCAGGTCAAGGCCTTGCGCGCCGCGGACGGGCAGACCGACAACAACGGCCAGCAGGCCACGGTGCCCGCCGAGGACCTGGTCGACTATCTGGTCGAATCGATGGTCGCCGGCATGGGCGGCGAGACCGGCGAAGACCTTCAATGACGCAGGCGCGGCGCTTGCTGCGCGCGCTTGCCTGACGACAAACCAACGCGGTTGAAACGACTAGATGGCTTACGATCTGGAAGAGCAGGAACAGCTTGAAAACATCAAGGCATGGTGGCGCCAGTACGGCAACTTCCTGACCTGGCTGCTGATCGCCTGCCTGCTGGCCTTTGCGGCCTGGAATGGCTGGAACTGGTGGCAGCGCAAGCAGGCCGGCGAAGCCGCGGTGCTGTACGAGCAGGTGCTGAAGGCCGCCGAGGCGCGCGATGTCGAGCGCATCAAGCGCGCCGCCGGCGACCTCGAGGACAAGTACGGCAAGACCGCTTACGGCCAGATGACGGCGCTGGTCGCCGCCAAGGTGTTGTACGAGGCAGGCGATCTGGCCGGCGCCAAGAGCCAGCTGCAATGGGCGGTCGATCACGGCGACGGTGAGTATCAGCACCTTGCGCGAGTCCGGCTGGCCGGCGTGCTGCTCGACGAAAAGGCCTACGACCAGGGCCTGGCGCTGCTCAAGACCGAGCCGCCGGGCCCGTTTGTCGCGCTGTATGCGGACCGCCGCGGCGATCTGCTGGCGGCGCAGGACAAGCGCGACGAGGCGCGCGCGGCCTACCGTCAGGCGCTCGACAAGCTCGGCGTCGACGAAGCCGGCATGCGCCAGATCATCCAGTTCAAGCTGGACGCCCTGGGTACGGCGTAAGCGGAGCCACCGCCATCGATGCTCGGCCTTGCCGGTGCATCGATGGCGGCTCCGCATCGCTTGGCGATCGGAATTGGCTGAATCGCTGCCCACTTCGCTACCTACTTCGCTTCCCACCTTTTTTCAGGAACGCAACCAGATGATGTCGATGCCTAACGGCGCTGCCCGGATCTCTCGCCCTGTTCGCTTGACCCAGGCGCTCGTCGTTGCCTGTGCCACCGCCCTGGCTGGCTGCTCGCTGTTCGGCAAGGCCGACAAGAATCCGCCGGCCCAGCTGCAGCCGGTCACGCAGACGCTGACGGTCAAGGAAGCCTGGCGCGCCAGCGTCGGCAAGAGCGGCCCGTATTCGCTGCAGCCCGTCGCGGTCGGCGACAAGGTCTATGTGTCGTCGCACGGCGGCGACGTGATGGCGCTCGACGGCACCTCCGGCCGCACGCTGTGGAAGGTCGACACCGATGTCGACCTGACGACCGGCCCCGGCAGCGACGGCAACGTGACGGCGGTGGCGGGCGAGAAGGGCGTGGTGTTCGCCTTCGACGCCAGCGGCAAGCAACTGTGGAAGAAACAGATCAATGGCGAGATCCTGTCCTCGCCGCTGGTTGGCCATGACCTGGTGGTCGTGCGCACGACCGATACCCGCGTGCTCGGCCTCGATGCGCAGACCGGCGAGCGCCGCTGGATCTATCAGCGTGCGCAGACGCCGCTGAACCTGCGCGCCGCCATGGGCATGGTGTTCGCCGGCGACGGCATCGTGATGGGCTTCCCCGGCGGCAAGCTGGGCGTGCTGGCGCCGTCCAACGGCGTGCTGCGCTGGGAGAGCACGATCTCGTATCCGAAGGGCGTGTCCGAGATCGAGCGGCTCAACGACGTGACGGGCCTGCCGATGATCAACGGCCGCCAGGTTTGCGCGACCACTTTCCAGGGTCGCATCGCCTGCCTGGAACTGGCCAATGGCCAACCGCAGTGGGGCAAGGACTTTTCGTCGCCGGGCGGCCCGGCCCAGGACGACGTCTCGCTGTTCGCCGCCAACGAGCATTCGGTGGTGTATGCCTTCGATCGCCAGAACGGCAACGAGCGCTGGCGCAACGAGCAGTTGCGCAACCGGCCGCTGGGCATGCCGCTGGCGCTGGGCCGCTCGGTGGTGATCGGCGACTTCGAAGGCTACCTGCACTTCCTGTCGCGCGAGGACGGCAAGTTCGTCGCGCGCGTGCGGGCCGGCAGCAGCCCGATCACCGCCGCGCCGGTGGTGGCCGGCCAGACCCTGGTGGTGCAGACCCGAGGGGGCGACGTCTACGGCTATATTCCGGACTGAAGCCCTGACAAAAACAGGGGCGGCCGCCACGGCGGGCGTCCCACCGGCGAGCGCGCGCTCACCTGTCGGTGCGCGGGATCGCCGGATCCGACTGCATGGCCGACCCGTCGCGATGACGGTGTCGGCCGCATGCGTCATGCGGGCCAAGGCCCGCGCAATGATTTCACCCGACAGGATTGCCGGCCCGGCGCGTTGCGCCAGGCTGTCGGACCAACCTGATTCTTCGGAGGCATGCCGGGCGCACCGCGCGCGGCGTGGCCCTCCACGATTTGCATGAAACCAGTGATCGCACTCGTCGGCCGCCCCAATGTGGGCAAGTCGACGTTATTCAACCGCCTGACCCGCTCGCGCGACGCGCTTGTCGCCGACCTGCCGGGCCTGACCCGCGACCGTCACTATGGCGAGGGGCGCGGTGCCGACCGGCCGTATATCGTCATCGATACCGGCGGCTTCGAACCGGTGGCCAAGGAAGGCATCGTCGCCGAGATGGCCAAGCAGACGCGCCAGGCCGTGGTCGAGGCCGACGTCGTCATCTTCATCGTCGACGGCCGTCTGGGCCTGGCGCCGCAAGACCTGGTGATCGCCGACTATCTGCGCAAGACCGGCCGTCGCGTGATGCTGGCGGTCAACAAGGCCGAGGGCATGAAGTACACGGCGGTCGCGGCCGACTTCTATGAGCTCGGCATGGGCGACCCCTATGCGATCTCGGCCACGCATGGCGACGGCGTGCGCGAGCTGATCGAGGAAGCGCTGGATGCCGCTGTCCAGCAACGCCCGGAGCTGGCCGAACCGGAGGACCAGAACACGCGCGGCACCAAGATCGCGATCGTCGGTCGTCCGAATGTGGGCAAGTCCACGCTGGTCAATACGCTGATCGGCGAGGAGCGCGTGATCGCGTTCGACATGCCGGGCACCACACGCGATGCGATCTATGTCGAGTTCGAGCGGGGCGGCAAGCCGTATACGCTGATCGACACCGCGGGCCTGCGCAAGCGTGGCAAGGTGTTCGAGGCGATCGAGAAGTTCTCGGTGGTCAAGACGCTGCAGTCGATCGCCGATGCCAACGTGGTGGTGCTGCTGCTCGACGCGCAGCAGGACGTGTCGGAGCAGGACGCCCATATTGCCGGCTTCATCGTCGAATCGGGGCGGGCGCTGGTGGTCGGCGTCAATAAATGGGATGGTCTGGACGGGCATAGCCGGGACCGGATCAAGCACGATCTGCAGCGCAAGCTGCAGTTCCTCGATTTCGCCAACTTCCACTTCATTTCGGCGCGCGAACGGACCGGCATCGGCCCGCTGCTGCGCTCGGTGGACGAGGCCTATGCCGCGGCGATGATCAAGATGCCGACGCCGAAGCTCACGCGCGTGCTGCATGACGCCGTGGAATTCCAGCAGCCGCGCCGCGTCGGTGCGACCCGCCCCAAGATGCGCTACGCGCACCAGGGTGGTTCCAATCCTCCGATCATCGTCGTGCATGGCAACTCGCTGAACGCGGTGCCGGAAACCTATCGGCGCTTTCTGGAAGGGCGTTTTCGCGCGGCGTTCAATCTGAAGGGCACACCGCTTCGAATCGAATTTCGTACGAACAAAAATCCGTACGCGCAATCGAAGGATTGAGTCGGAAAAGGCGGCCTGATGGGGGCGCCGCAGCCCCGTCTGTGGCGCCGAAGTTTCGTTTGCGTTCGTTTGGAACTGCGGCTAAATTCACACTAGCGGGAGCCCCCGCTGGTTGATGCCGGCCTGGTACCGTTTTGACTTTTTTTGACGCGATCTTGCGTCGTCCGACTTGAAACCGGGGATATCGATCCCCATCATTGATCACTAAATCTATAAATTTGGAGTGTGCCATGAGCAACAAAGGGCAATTGCTACAAGACCCGTTCCTGAACGCGCTGCGCAAGGAGCACGTGCCGGTTTCCATCTACCTCGTCAATGGCATCAAGCTGCAAGGTAATATCGAATCCTTCGACCAATATGTTGTCCTGCTGCGTAACACGGTGACGCAGATGGTCTACAAGCATGCGATCTCCACTGTCGTTCCCGCGCGCGCGGTCAATTTCCGCGTCGACGACTCCGCGGAAGGCTGATTTCGACGCCGCTCGCCATTCACGCCGCGCCGACGCGCGGCAATCACGCTCCGACGCCGCGCCAGCGCCTTCCGGTGCTGGCGCGGCATCGTTCTTTGTATCGTTGCGCTTTTTGCCGCGTCGTTGGCTGCGTTTCTGGCGGCGTTTCTTGCCGCGCTTTTCGCCGCGTTTTTTGCCACCAGTCGCCGAGCGCGCCTCCCTGTTTCTGATCCCCGATTTTTTCCGCGCCGCTGTGCGCCCCGAGCTTGCAACCTAGAGCCACTGCCCCCTCCGAACCTACCCGCGCCATTCTCGTTGGCGTCGATTTCGGCAAGCACGATTTCGAAGAGAGCCTGAGCGAACTGGCGTTGCTGACGTCCACCGCCGGCTCGACGCCCGTGCATACCCTGACCGGCAAACGTTCGCGTCCGGACCCGGCGCTGTTCATCGGCTCGGGCAAGGCCGAGGAACTGAAGGAAGCGGCCGACGCGCTCGATGCCGATGTGGTGGTGTTCAACCATGCGCTCAGTCCTGCGCAGCAGCGCAATCTCGAACGCTTTCTGAACCGGCACGTGATCGACCGCACCGGCCTGATTCTCGATATCTTCGGCCAGCGCGCACAGAGTCATGTGGGCAAGGTGCAGGTGGAACTTGCCCAGGTGCAATACCGCGCGTCGCGGCTGGTCCGCGCCTGGAGCCACCTGGAGCGGCAGAAGGGCGGTATCGGCATGCGCGGCGGCCCCGGCGAGCGCCAGCTCGAACTGGACCGCCGCATGCTGGATGACCGGGCCAAACGGCTCAAGTCGGATCTGTCGCGGCTGCAGCGTCAGCACAGCACGCAGCGCCGTGCTCGCGCCCGCAACGAGACGCTGAGCATTTCGCTGGTCGGCTATACCAACGCGGGCAAGTCGACGCTGTTCAACGCGCTGACCAAGGCGCGCGCCTATGCGGCCAACCAGCTGTTTGCGACGCTCGATACGACCTCGCGCCGGCTCTATCTGGACGGGCTGGGCAATGTGGTGCTGTCCGATACGGTCGGCTTCATCCGTGACCTGCCGACCCAGCTGGTGGCGGCCTTCCGCGCCACGCTCGAAGAGACCGTGCATGCCGATCTGTTGCTGCATGTAGTCGATGCCGCCAGTCCGGTGCGCCATGAGCAGATCGAACAGGTCAATCGCGTGCTCGCCGAGATCGATGCGGCGGACATTCCGCAGATCGTCGTGATGAACAAGATCGACGCCGCACCCGAGCTGCTGGAGCACGGTCCGCGCGTCGAGCGCAACGAGGACGGCGTGCCGGTGCGCGTGTTCATCAGCGCGCGCGACGGCATCGGGCTGGACGAACTGCGCGATGCGATCGTCGAGGCCGCACGCTGGCTGGCCGAGCGGCCCGCCGCCCCCGAAGCTGCCGATCCGCGATTGCAGGACCTGCAGGAGCGGCGGCCGTGGGAGGGCGATGGCGCGGACGGCGTCGAGTTTGCCGATCGCGGCGCCGATGCCGATGCCGATGCCGATGCCCAGGACTCCGGACACGATGTCGGATCCGACGCCCGTTCCCGCTCGGATCGCGTCATCGGCGCGGAGCTGGATCCCCCTTCGGACTCGTCTCCGGACGCGTCTTCGGGCCGGGATCTGGACCCGGATTCCGACCCCCAACCGCCGGCCCCTCGCCGCCTTCCCGATCGCGACGCCAACTGATGCGGGCGGCGCTATGCGCCGCCTCCGGCATCAAATGAGCAAAAGTGGCGTCGATGGCTGCTAGAATCCCCTCGTTACAACTTTCCCGGAACCGTGCCCTACATGCCCCAGTTCTCCCGGACCTCTGATACAAGCCTTGCCCGAGGCGCCCGTCGGCCGAGCAGCTGGCAGCGTCTGCGCGCGATCCTGTCGCTGAACGATCCCCGTTGGGGCCGTGGCGACAAGGACGACGAGGACAAGGATGGGCGCGACGGCGGCCGCGACAACGGCCGTCAGAACCAGCGCCCGCAGGACGGTCCGCCGGACCTGGACGAGCTGTGGCGCGATTTCAATCGCCGTCTGAACAGCCTGCTTGGCCGCAAGGACAACGGCGGGGGCAACAACAACCAGAACTTCGGCGGTGGCACCCGCACCCCGGGCAAGGGATCGGGCATCGGCGCCGGCGTGATCGCGGTCGCGGTCATCGCGATCTGGCTGGCCAGCGGCTTCTTCATGGTGCAGGAAGGCCAGACCGCGGTGGTGCTGCAGTTCGGCAAGTTCAAGTACACCACCGGGCCCGGTATCAACTGGCGCATGCCCTGGCCGATCCAGTCGGCCGAGATCGTCAACCTGTCGGCGGTGCGTTCGGTCGAAGTGGGCCGTTCGACCTCGATCAAGGACAGCAATCTGAAGGACTCGTCGATGCTGACGCAGGACGAGAACATCATCGACGTCCGCTTCACGGTGCAGTACGACATCCAGGACGCGACCGAATTCCTGTTCTTCAACCGCACCGATCGCGGCGGCGACGAGGAACTGGTGACGCAGGCCGCCGAGACCTCGGTGCGCGAGATCGTCGGCCGCAACAAGATGGATTCGGTGCTGTACGAAAACCGCGAGCAGATCGCGCAGGGCCTGGCCAAGTCGATCCAGGCGATCCTGTCGGCCTACAAGACCGGCATTCGCGTGATCTCGGTCAACGTGCAGAGCGTGCAGCCGCCCGAGCAGGTGCAGGCGGCCTTCGACGACGTCAACAAGGCCAGCCAGGACCGCGAACGCGCCATCAGCGAAGGCCAGGCCTACGCCAACGACGTGATTCCGCGGGCCCAGGGTACCGCCGCGCGCCTGGCCGAGGAGGCGCAGGCCTACAAGGCCCGCGTGATCGCGCAGGCTGAAGGCGATGCGTCGCGCTTCCGCCAGGTGCAGACCGAGTACGCCAAGGCGCCGCAGGTCACGCGCGACCGCATCTATCTGGAAACGATGCAGCAGATCTACGCCAACACCAGCAAGGTGCTGGTCGATACGAAACAGGGCAACAATCTCCTCTACCTGCCGCTCGACAAGCTGATGTCGCAGTCGCAGGGCGACCCCCGCGGGATGGCGGGCGCGGTGCCGCCGCCGGCCACGCCGACGCCGGCGCCCGATGCCAGCGCCGACACGCGTTCGCGCGAAGCGCTGCGCAATCGCGATCGCGATTCCCGTTGAGGAGAGTAAACAGATGAACCGACTGATTTCCTATGCCATCGGCCTCTTCATCGTGCTGGCGATTGCCTCCTCGATGGTTTTTGTGGTCGACCAGCGCCAGTACGCCGTGGTGTTTGCCTTCGGCGAGATCAAGCAGGTGGTGCGCGACCCCGGCCTGCATTTCAAGCTGCCGCCGCCGCTGCAGAACGTGGTCTTTATGGACCGCCGCCTGCAGACCATCGACGTGGCCGCCGGCGAGCGCTTTCTGACCGCCGAGAAGAAAAGCATGATGGTGGACTGGTTCGTCAAATGGCGAATCACCGATCCGCGCAAGTTCTTCGTCGCCTTCGGCGGCAATCTGCGCGGCGCCCAGGACCGCATGACGCAGCGGATCGATGCCGCGGCGCGCGAGGAGTTCGGCCGCCGCACCGTGGCCGAGGTCGTCGCAGGCGAGCGCGACAAGGTCATGCAGAACATTCGCAACAGCATGACCGAGTACGGCCAGTCGGTCGGCGTCGAGATACTCGACGTGCGCCTCAAGCGCGTCGATCTGTTGCCGGCGATCAGCGAATCGGTCTACCGCCGGATGGAAGCCGAGCGCAAGCGCGTGGCCAACGAGCTGCGTTCGACCGGCGCGGCCGAGGGCGAGAAGATCCGCGCCGATGCCGACCGCCAGCGCGAGGTGGTGCTGGCCGAGGCCTATCGCGAGGCGCAGAAGATCAAGGGCGAGGGCGATGCCCGCGCCTCGCAGATCTACGCCGACGCGTTCGGTCGCGATCCGCAGTTCGCACAGTTCTGGCGCAGCATGGAAGCCTATCGCAACACCTTCCGCGACAAGCGCGACGTGCTGGTGCTCGAGCCGGATTCCGAGTTCTTCCGCTACATGCGCTCGTCGGGCGGCGCGCAGACCGCACCGCGGCGCTAGCCAGCACGCCGGCCGTCGCAGTGCGATCGTCCGATAGTGCCTAGGCCTGGTGCCTAGTGCCTTGTGCGATCGCGCGATAATTCCGCTGTGCCCGAACCCCGGCTTGCCGGGGTTTTGTTCGCCCGGCAGGGCGGCCGCCAGCGCGGCCGCGCAACTACCGAAGACCCCATTCGCGCGAGCCGCCTGCGCCCGGCCCGCGACCCACACGAATCAGAGAAGCTCCATGTCGAACCACTGGCTCCTGCCCGAGAACATTGCCGACGTCCTGCCGTCGGAGGCCCGCAAGATCGAGGAGCTGCGCCGCCGCATGCTCGATCTGTTCCGCACCTACGGCTACGAGCTGGTGATGCCGCCGCTGCTGGAATACATCGAGTCGCTGCTGACCGGCACCGGCCACGACCTGGACCTGCGCACCTTCAAGCTGGTCGACCAGCTGTCGGGCCGCACGATGGGCCTGCGCGCCGATATCACGCCGCAGGTCGCCCGCATTGACGCGCACCTGCTGAACCGCCCGGGCGTGACCCGGCTGTGCTACGCCGGCAACGTGCTGCACGCACGCCCGGCGGGCTTTCATGCCACGCGCGAACCGATCCAGGTCGGCGCCGAAATCTACGGCCATGCCGGCCTCGAGGCCGACGTCGAGATCCAGAACCTGATGCTGGCCGCCCTGCAGTCGGCGGGGCTGGGCGAAGTGCGGCTGGATCTGTGCCATGCCGGCATCGTCGCGGCGCTGCTCGACGGCCTGCCGCCGGCGCGCAGCAACGA
Organism: Cupriavidus gilardii; assembly: GCF_013314895.1. Lineage (GTDB taxonomy): Bacteria > Pseudomonadota > Gammaproteobacteria > Burkholderiales > Burkholderiaceae > Cupriavidus > Cupriavidus gilardii_C. Next base: position 57,349 of record NZ_JABTYE010000027.1, read on the forward strand.
GCAGGCCCTGTTCGATGCGCTGGAGAACAAGGATGTGCCGGCGCTGCGCGAACTGACGGCCGGCTTCCCCGAGGTCGAGCGCGACGCGCTGCTGGCGCTGCCGACGCTGTACGGCGGCCCCGAGGTGATCGAGCGGGCCCGCGCGGTGCTGCCATCCAGCCCGGCGATCGCTCGCGCGCTGGACGAGCTGGCTTTCCTCGCCGCCGAGGTGCGCGGCGCCACGGTCAATATCGACCTTGCCGATCTGCGCGGTTACCACTATCACAGTGGAGTCATGTTCGCCGCGTACGTGGCGGGCCTGCCGAACCACGTCGCCCGCGGCGGCCGCTACGACAAGGTCGGCGAGGCCTTCGGACGCGCCCGGCCGGCCACCGGTTTTTCGCTGGACCTGCGGGAGGTGGCGGCGCTGTCGCCGGTCGAGGTCCGCGCGCTGGCGATCTTCGCGCCGTGGGATCCGGATCCCGCGCTGCGCACCGCGATCGCGGCGCTGCGCGAGGGCGGCGAGATCGTGATCCAGTCGTTGCCGGGCCACACGCACGAACTCGACGAATTCAATTGCGACCGCCAGCTGGTGCGCGAGGGCAGCCGCTGGGTGGTGGTGCCGCGCTGAGCGATCGGTCTGGCCGCACAAGCGGACTGAGCGTTTCTCCCGTCAAAATCGGGGATCGGCCCGCAACAAGAGTAGAATACGTTTTTAACCTTCTGACCAGTTCAACATGTCCGCTTCAGCAGTAAGCCAGGGACGCAACGTCGTCGTGATCGGCACCCAGTGGGGTGACGAAGGCAAAGGAAAAATCGTCGATTGGCTTACCGATCATGCAAAGGGCGTGGTGCGGTTCCAGGGTGGCCACAATGCCGGCCACACCCTGATCATCGGCGGCAAGAAAACCATTCTGCGGCTGATCCCGTCGGGGATCATGCGCGAAGGCACCGTCTGCTATATCGGCAACGGCGTGGTGCTGTCGCCCGAGGCGCTGTTCCGCGAGATCGAGGAACTGGAAGGAGCCGGCCTGCAGGTGCAGAACCGCCTGCGCATTTCCGAAGCGGCCACGCTGATCCTGCCGTACCACGTCGCGATCGACAAGGCGCGCGAGCTGCGCCGCGGCGCCGGCAAGATCGGCACCACCGGCCGCGGCATCGGCCCGGCCTATGAGGACAAGGTGGCCCGCCGCGCGCTGCGCGTGCAGGACCTGTTCGATCCGCAGCAATTCGCCGAGCGCCTGCGCGAGAACCTCGACCTCCACAACTTCATGCTGACCCAGTACCTGGGTGCCGAGGCGGTGGACTTCCAGCAGACGCTGGACGAGGCCCTGAGCTACGCGCCGCGTCTGGCACCGATGGTCGCCGACGTGTCGGCCGAGCTGTACGCGGTCAACGCCGCCGGCCACAACCTGATGTTCGAAGGCGCACAGGGCACGCTGCTCGACGTCGACCACGGCACCTATCCGTTCGTGACCTCGAGCAACTGCGTGGCGGGCGCCGCGACTGCGGGCGCGGGCGTGGGTCCGGGCCGTCTGCACTACATCCTGGGCATCACCAAGGCCTATTGCACCCGCGTCGGTGCGGGCCCGTTCCCCAGCGAGCTGTACGACAACGACAATCCGCGCCGCCAGGATCCGGTCGGCGTACGCCTGGCCAATGTCGGCAAGGAATTCGGCTCGGTGACCGGCCGCCCGCGCCGCACCGGCTGGCTCGATGCCGCGGCGCTGAAGCGCTCGGTGCAGATCAACGGCGTGTCGGGCCTGTGCATGACCAAGCTGGACGTGCTCGACGGTCTCGAGACGATCCGCCTGTGCGTTGGCTATACGCTGGACGGCAAGCAGATCGACATGCTGCCGCGCGGTTCCGACGCCGTGGCGCGCTGCGAGCCGATCTACGAAGACTTCCCCGGCTGGAACGAGTCGACGTTCGGCATCAAGAGCTGGGACGCGCTGCCCGAGGCCGCGCGCCGGTATCTGAAGCGCATCGAGGAAGTGGTCGGCATTCCGATCGACATGATCTCGACCGGTCCGGACCGCGACGAAACCATTCTGCTGCGCCATCCGTATCTGATCTGATCCGACGTCAGCCGCGGCCAGACCGCGGCGACCGAATGCAATCCGGCCCGCGCAAGCGGGCCTTGCTGTATCCCCGGCGTGCGTTTTCCACGCGGGACGACTCCATTACAAAGCAGCGACGAAGAGCAAGCGATGACCCTGCCCCAGAACGATGACGAGAACCTGTGGATCTCGTGGGACGAATACCACCGGCTGATTGCCCGCCTCGCACTGAACGTGCACGAGTCGGGATGGCGTTTCGACAAGATCCTGTGCCTGGCGCGCGGCGGCCTGCGCGTCGGCGATCAGATGTCGCGCATCTTCGACGTGCCGCTGGCGATCCTGGCGACCAGCAGCTACCGCGAGGCGGCGGGCACGGTGCAGGGCGATCTCGATATCGCGCAGTACATCACGATGACGCGCGGCGAGCTGAGCGGCCGCATTCTGCTGGTCGACGATCTGGTCGATTCGGGCGTGACGCTGGAGCGCGTGGGCCGCCATCTGCAGGAGCGCTATCCCGCGGTGACCGAGGTGCGTTCGGCGGTGCTGTGGTACAAGGCCTGCTCGAAGGTCAAGCCCGACTATCACGTCAGCTTCCTGCCGACCAATCCGTGGATCCATCAGCCGTTCGAGGAATACGACACGCTGCGTCCGCATAACCTGGCCGCCTGGCTCAAGCGCGGCAAGCGGGCCGAAGGCGAGGGCGGTCAGGGCTGAATGGCCCGCTGAACCACCCCTCTCTCGTTCGCGGAGAGTGCTCCGGGGGAGGACAACCTACCGCTGTCCTCCATCCCCCTCAATACCCCACCGTAAACCGCTCGCGCGAATGCGCGTGCCGTTCCAGCTCGTCGACCAGCGCGACGGCGAAGTCCTCCATCGAGATCCAGCTCTTGCCGTTGGCATCGGCCAGCAGCTCGTCCTTGCCGACCCGATAGGTGCCGGTGCGCTCGCCAGGTTCGAGCAGGGCGGACGGCGACAGGAAGATCCAGTCCAGCTCCTGTTCGGTCTGCAGCGCGTTCAGGAAATCGCGGCCGGCGAGGGCTTCGGCCTTGTATGCCTGCGGAAAACCGGACGTGTCGACCAGCTGCACGCCGGGCGCGACATAGAGGCTGCCCGCGCCGCCGACCACAGCGACGCGATGCACGCCGGACTGGCGCGCCAGCGTCAGCAGCGGCTCCGGGCCGGCCTCGGCGAAACGCACCGCGCTGACCAGCGCGTCATGGCCGGCCAGCGCCGGCGCCAGCTTCGCGATGTTGGCCGCATCGGTGATATCGGCGTCCAGCCGTGTCAGGCCGGGACGGTCCGTCAGCGCGCCGGCATGGCGTGCGATCGCGGTGACGGTATGGCCGCGGCGCAGCGCTTCGTCGGCGATGCGGCTGCCGACGCGTCCGGTGGCACCCAGGATGGCGATTTGCATGGTGGAACTCCCTCACAGGTTGGCTTCAGTACGAAGCAAAAAGGAATGCATATGAAACCAGATCGGTTACATATGCGGATAAAAAAATCAGCGCCGCCGCGCGCGCGCCGATCGTTCGACGTCGGCCAGCATGCCGGCGATCGTCGTCTGCGCCAGGTTTTCCTCCATGGCGGCCTGCGCCCGGTCGGTGATGCGGGTCAGGGCGCCGGTGATCTCGCGCCCGACCATGCACGCCGGATTCGGCGCGCCGGCATGCAGCCCGATCACGCTGTCCGCCTCCACCGCGCGGAATACGTCGCGCAGCGTAATGGTGTTGGCCGGCCGTGCCAGCGAGGCGCCCCCGGCGGCCCCCATCGCGGTCGACACCAGCCCGGCCTGCGCCAGCACGCCGATCAGCCGGCGGATCAGCGCGGGATTGGTGCCGACGCTGCCGGCGATCAGCGAGGACGGCAGCGGCTCGTCGGCGCTGGCCAGCAGGGTCAGGATATGAACGGCAACGGCGAATCGGCTGCTGGTCGACATGGCGGAAATCGTTTAAGTGAAACCATCGTAGTTACATATAGGCGGGCTGTCAACTGCGACGGGAAACTGGAGCGGTGAAGGGGGGCGGTCATCGGCATGCGGTCCGTGCCGCTGCCTTGCCATCGCCATGTCGTCGAGATGTCGCCGCGATGTCGACGCCAGTCGTGGCCATTGTCAACAGAATGCCGGAAGCGCCACTGAAGCTGATACACTGCGCCTTGATGTCGAGGCGCGGCGATGACGGCCGCGCCCGGCGCAAGGGGCGGTGCAGTCGCGATCGGTTCGACCGGGTGGTCGAGCGGTTGCAAGCGCGCCGCAAGCAGTGAAAGATGGTCGTCGGCCGCGCAAGGTCGGCACATGGTCGGAATTTTTCGGGACGCGATCCCGGGGATCCGGGGCAACCGGCGCACACGGCGCCGAACTGGAGCGCCAATGGCCCGATCAAAGCAGAACGCGCAAGCGATCCGGATGGAAATGCAGATGCAGGCGGGAAAGAAAAAACCCGCAGCGCCGGAAAGCGATGCGGGTTTTTTGATCTGGTGCCCAGGAGAGGACTCGAACCTCCACAGTGTTGCCACCGCTAGGACCTGAACCTAGTGCGTCTACCAATTCCGCCACCTGGGCAGGTGTCGAAACAACCGAAGCGCTCATTATAGCGACGACAATCGATTTGTCAAATCCTCTTTAGAAGAAATTGAATCAGAACAACTATCCGATCCCGAGTCGGGAAGAAATCCTCGGCGTGCTCCGTACTTCCGGTTCGCCACTGTCGGCCGGCGATATCGCCAAGGCCCTCGCCGTCACGCGCAAGGAGCATGACGGCTTCCAGAAACGGCTGGCCGCGATGGAACGCGACGGCCAGATCGAACTGAACCGCAAGGGCCGCTACGAACTTGCCCATCAGCCCAATTTCGTGGTCGGCCGCGTGCAGGGCCACCGCGACGGCTTCGGCTTCCTGATCCGCGACGACGGCGAGGACGATATCTTCCTGCCCGAGCGCGAGCTGCAGAAGGCGATGCACAACGATCGCGCCCAGGTGCGTGTGATCGGCTACGACCGTCGCGGCCGCCCCGAGGGGCAGATCGTCGAGATCGTCGAGCGGGCCAATCGTTTCGTGATCGGCCGCCTGCTCAGCGAGGGCGGCGTGCTGGTGGTGGCGCCCGAGGACAAGCGCATCAGCCAGGACATCCTGATCCCGCCGCGCGCGCAGGGCAAGGCAAAGGTCGGCCAGGTCGTCAGCGTCGAGATCGTCGAGTATCCGGACCGCTATGTGCAGCCGGTCGGCCGCGTGGTCGAGGTGCTGGGCGAGATCGACGACCCCGGCATGGAGATCGAGATCGCGGTGCGCAAGTACGGCGTGCCGCATGCGTTCTCGCCGGCCGCCGCCAAGGAGGCCGAGGCGCTGCCCGATGAAGTGCGCGAGGCCGACCTGGAGCACCGCATCGATCTGCGCGACGTGCCGCTGGTCACGATCGACGGCGAGGATGCGCGCGACTTCGACGATGCGGTCTACTGCGAGCCGGTCAAGATCGGCCGCGCCAAGGGCTGGCGCCTGATCGTCGCGATCGCCGACGTGTCGCACTACGTGCGTCCCGGCACGCCGCTGGACGCCGATGCGCTCGACCGCGCCACCTCGGTCTACTTCCCGCGCCGCGTGATTCCGATGCTGCCGGAGAAGCTGTCGAACGGGCTGTGTTCGCTGAACCCGCTGGTCGACCGCCTGTGCATGGTCTGCGACGCGGTGATCACCGCCAAGGGCGAGCTGAAGGCCTACCAGTTCTATCCCGCCGTGATGCATTCGGCCGCGCGCCTGACCTACAACGAGGTCTGGTCTGTGCTGTCGAATACCAAGGGCCCGGAGGCACACAAGCGCGCCGAGCTGGTGCCGCATCTGCAGAACCTGTACGAGCTGTACCAGGTCCTGCTGAAGGCGCGCCGCGAGCGCGGGGCGATCGACTTCGACACCACCGAGACCTATATCGTCTGCAATGCGCAGGGCAAGATCGAGCAGATCCTGCCGCGCACGCGCAACGACGCGCACCGGCTGATCGAGGAATGCATGCTGACCGCCAACGTCTGTGCGGCCGATTTCCTCGAGCGCTTCAAGCACCCGACGCTGTACCGCGTCCATGCCGGACCCAGCGAGGAAAAACTCAAGGCGCTGCGCGAGTTCCTGAAGACCTCGGGCCTGTCGCTGGGCGGCGGCGACAAGCCGCAGGCCTCGGACTATGCCGAGGTCATGGACAAGATCAAGGCGCGTCCCGACGCTGCGCTGCTGCAGACGATGCTGCTGCGCTCGATGCAGCAGGCGGTCTACAGCCCGGACAATATCGGCCACTTCGGCCTGTCCTATGAGGCCTACGCGCACTTCACCAGCCCGATCCGGCGCTATCCGGACCTGCTGGTGCACCGGGCCATCAAGGCGGTGCTGGCGCATACCAAGTATCAGCCGGTGTTCCCCCCGGGCACTGCGCTCAATACCGCGATCTCGCCGAAGGCGCGCCGCATGCAGGCCAAGGATGAGGCCGCTCGGGCCGAAAAGATGGCTGGCCGCGCGCGTCGCAACGAGGCGGTGTGGGACGAGCTCGGGCTGCACTGCTCGGCCAACGAGCGGCGTGCCGACGAGGCCTCGCGCGACGTCGAGGCCTGGCTCAAGTGCTACTTCATGCGCGACAAGCTCGGCAACGAGTTCGCCGGCACGGTCAGCGCGGTGACCTCGTTCGGCATCTTCGTCCAGCTCGACGAGCTGTATGTCGAAGGGCTGGTCCATGTGACCGAACTGGGCAGCGACTACTTCGAATACGACGAGGCGCGCAACGAGCTGCGCGGGCAGCGTACCGGCATCCGCTACCGGTTGACCGACCGCGTGCGCGTGCAGGTCTCGCGCGTCGACCTCGACGCCCGCAAGATCGATTTCCGCCTGGTGCAGGAGCCGTCGGCCAAGAGCCTGCGCGCGCGTCCGACCACGGAGCCGGCGCCGCACGTGCCGGCCGCCCATGCCTTGCCGGCACGCAAGAAGGGCCGCCAACTGGCGGCGCTGCTGGGCGGCACGTCCAAGCCCGAGGAGTCGTTCGACGAAACGCTCGATCGCGTGTTCGAGGAACAGCCGGTGTTCGAGGCGGTGATCACGCCGGTCAAGACCCGGCCTGAGGGTGGTGGCGGCGGAACCGGCGGGACCGGCGGTGGCGGCGGTGCCGGCAAGCCCGGCAAGCGCGCGGCCAAGCCCAAGCCGGCCGGCGTGGGCCGCAGCGCGAGCGGCAAGACCGCGGCGAAGTCGACGGCCAAGCGCGCCGGCAAGGCCACGGGCAAGACGGCCCGCAAGACGGCGTCGAAGAAGTCCACGCGGACGCGGTAAGGCACGCCGGGGGCGTGGCCATGGGCGGGTACAATCCCGCCCATGGCCAAACAAAAACTTCTGATCGGCTTTCACGCCGTCACCGCGCGCCTGCGCCAGGACGCGGCCGGCGTCTCCGATGTCTATATCGAGTCCGCCCGGCGCGATCGCCGCATGCAGGACTTCATCCGCCTCGCCGAGGGACTCGGCGTGCGTCTCCATCCGGTCGATGCCGAGCGTCTGCGCGGCATGGCCGGCACCGACCGCCATCAAGGCGTGGTCGCCCGCGCCGAGGACGTGTCGCTGGCGCTCAATCTCGACGAACTGCTCGACGGCATCGAAGGCACGCCGCTGCTGCTGGTGCTCGACGGCGTCACCGATCCGCACAATCTCGGCGCCTGTCTGCGCGTGGCCGACGGCGCCGGTGCGCATGCGGTGATCGCGCCGAAGGACCGCAGCGTCGGTCTGAACGCGACGGTGGCCAAGGTCGCCAGCGGCGCCGCCGAGACCGTGCCCTATATCACCGTGACCAATCTGGCGCGCACGCTGCGCGAACTGCAGGAGCGCGGCATCTGGGTGGTCGGTACCGCCGACGGCGCCGAGCGCACCGTCTACGACATCGAGCTCAAGGGCCCGACCGCGCTGGTGATGGGCGCCGAAGGCGAGGGCATGCGGCGCCTGACGCGCGAGACCTGCGACGAGCTGGTGTCGATCCCGATGGCCGGCGGCGTCGAAAGCCTGAACGTGTCGGTGGCCAGTGGCGTCTGCCTCTATGAAGCGGTGCGCCAGCGCCGCACGGTGGCGCGTTGAGCGGACGGTCCGATGAAGGGGGCGCGATGCTGATCGATGCCGCCGACCTGGCCGAGGCGCGGCGACGCATCGCCGCCGCCACCGACATCCTGGTGCTGACCGGCGCGGGCATCTCGGCCGAGTCCGGCGTGCCGACCTTCCGCGATGCGCTGACCGGCCTGTGGGCACGCTTCGATCCCGAGGAACTGGCCACCGAGGCGGCCTACCGCCGCCAGCCCGGCCTGGTCTGGGACTGGTACCAGCATCGGCGCACGCTGGTTGCCGCGGCGCAGCCCAATCCCGCTCACCATGCGATCGTCGCGCTGGCCGCGCAGAAGAAAGTCACGCTGGTCACGCAGAACGTCGACGGGCTGCACCAGCGCGCCGGCAGCACCGACGTGATCGAGCTGCACGGCAATCTGTTCGCCAACAAATGGCTCGACGGCTGCGGCCGCTGCGAGGCCGCGCCGGACGACGGGCGCAGCCCGCCGCGCTGTATCCATTGCGGCGCGCTGATGCGGCCGGGCGTGGTGTGGTTCGGCGAGGATCTGCCGCGTGTGGCGCGCTATCGCGCCGAACATGCGGCGCAGACCTGCGATCTGTGCCTGGTGGTGGGCACCTCGGGGATGGTGTATCCCGCCGCGGGTTTGCCGGGCGTGGCGAAGGACCACGGCGCCGGCGTGATCGTCGTCAATCCGCAGCCGTCGGCGCTCGACGATACCGCCGACCTGGTGCTGTCGGCGCCGGCAGGGCAATGCCTGCCGATGCTGTGGGACGGCACGGGCGCGTGACGCCAGCCTGAGACAGCCCGGGGGCAAGGCCGGACAGGCGGGAGCGGCGCTGCAGAGCGCCGCCCCGGCCCGGGCTCAGGAGAACGTCTCCGCGATCAGCCGTTCCAGCTTGACCGCATCGGCCGCGAAGGCGCGGATGCCTTCGGCCAGCTTCTCGGTCGCCATCGCATCCTCGTTCAGCTGCCAGCGGAAGGCCGGCTCCTCGCAATGCACGCGGGGGATATGCCCGGCCTGGGCGTCGTCGACCGACAGCTTGCGCTCGACCGGCGCGTTGCTGGCGGCCAGCTGCTCCAGCAGCTCCGGGCTGATGGTCAGCAGATCGCAGCCGGCCAGCGACAGGATCTGGTCGGTATTGCGAAAGCTCGCGCCCATCACCTCGGTCTTGTAGCCGAAACGTTTGTAGTAGTCGTAGATCTGCCGCACCGAATGCACGCCGGGGTCCGCATCGCCGCTGTTGGCGTCCGGATTCCACTTGTCGCCGGCCTGCTTGCGGTACCAGTCCAGGATGCGGCCGACGAACGGGGAGATCAGTTGCGCGCCAGCCTCGGCGCAGGCCACCGCCTGCACCAGCGAGAACAGCAGCGTCATGTTGCAGCGGATGCCTTCGCGCTGCAGCACCTCGGCGGCGCGGATGCCTTCCCAGGTCGAGGCGATCTTGATCAGCACGCGCTCGCGCGGCACGCCGGCGCGTTCGTACAGCGCGATCAGGTGGCGCGCCTTCTCCACGGTCGCCGCGGTATCGAACGACAGCCGCGCGTCGACCTCGGTCGACACCCGGCCCGGCACGATCTTCAGGATCTCGCCGCCGAAGGCGATCAGCAGCGCGTCCATCACGGCATCGACGCCGGCGTCGTGATGATCGCGCACGGCCTTCTCCAGCAGCGGCCGGTATTCCGGCTTCTGCACGGCCTTCAGGATCAGCGACGGATTGGTGGTGGCGTCCTGCGGCGTGTACTGCTTCATCGCCTGGAAGTCGCCGGTATCGGCCACCACGGTGGTGAACTGCTTCAGTTGCGCTAGCTGGTTCATGATGGATTGCGTCGGACGGGAAAGGAATCGGGATGGGACGGCATGCCTGCAACACCGCCATCCGGGCCATTGTACCGGCCCATTGTGAGACGCCTCGCCGGCCGGGCGCAATCCGTTACACTACGCGGTTTCCGCAACCGACTTTTCCGGCTCTCCGCCCCTGGCGACGGTCGGGCCGAAGGCAGCAAGCAATGACCCAGGATGAACTGAAGGCGCAGGTGGCGCAGGCCGCCGCGGACTATGTCGAGAAGGAAGTCCCCGAAGGCGCGGTGCTCGGTGTCGGCACCGGTTCGACCGCCAACCTGTTCATCGATGCGGTGGCGGGCTTCAAGGACCGCTTCGCCGGCGCGGTGTCGAGCTCCGAAGCCTCGACGCGCCGCCTGCAGCAGCACGGCTTCAAGGTGCTGGACCTGAACGAGGTCGACGAGATTCCGGTCTATGTCGACGGCGCCGACGAGATCGATGCCAGCGGCGCGATGATCAAGGGCGGCGGCGGCGCGCTGACGCGCGAGAAGATCGTTGCCTCGGTGGCGCACACCTTCGTCTGCATCGCCGATGCCAGCAAGCTGGTCGGCGTGATGGGCCAGTTCCCGCTGCCGGTCGAGGTGATCCCGATGGCGCGCGCCGCGGTCGCGCGCAAGCTGGCGGCACTCGGCGGCCAGCCGCGTCTGCGCATGACCAGGGAAGGCGGCATCTACAAGACCGACAATGGCAATGTGATCCTGGACGTCAGCGGCCTGGCCATCGGC
>NZ_JABTYE010000028.1 GCF_013314895.1 Cupriavidus gilardii
GTAGTCGAAACCGCCCTGGATCGCCGGCCGGCGATTGGTCTGCATGATGCCGCGGTAGCGGTATTCGGAGGCCAGCGACAGATTGGCCGTCAGCGTGTGTTCGGCGGTTTGCGCAGCGGTGGTCTGTGCGGCGGCGGGCATCGGAAGAATCAGCGCGAAGGCGGGTACGGCCAGCAGCGCCGCGGCGGCATGGTGCGATAGGGTCATGGCAATCGTGACGAAGTACGAGAAGAGATCAAAGTGAACGGTCCCGCTGGGGACCCTCGCCACGATAGAGGGGCACGCGTAAAAACGGTGTCAAAAGCCTCGGTCCGCGCATGCGAACGGCGTAAAGGCACGCCGCCGCAGATCGCACGCGCTCACCCAGCGAAGCGATAGCCGATGCCGGTCTCGGTCAGCAGATGAACGGGCTGCGCGGGATCGCGCTCGAGCTTGTGGCGCAGATGGCCCATGTAGACGCGCAGGTACTGGCTGCTCTCCGACTGCGACGGCCCCCATACCTCGCGCAGCAGTTCGCGATGCGTCATCACCTTGCCGCGGTGGGCGATCAGCACCGACAGCAGGCGATACTCGATCGGCGTCAGATGCACCGGCTGCCCCGCGCGCGTGATCACGCGATTGGCCAGGTCCACCTGCACGTCGCCGAAGGCGACCAGGTGGCTGCCCTGCGGATTGGCCCGGGCATGCCGGCGCAGCAGCACGCGCACGCGCGCCACCATCTCGCCCACGCCGAACGGCTTGGTCAGATAGTCGTCGGCGCCGCCGTCGAGCGCAACGATCTTGTCGGCTTCGTCGCTGCGCGCGGACAGCACCAGGATCGGCACCTGGGTCCAGCTCCGCATCTCGCGGATCAGCTGGACGCCATCGCCGTCGGGCAGGCCGAGATCGAGGATCACCAGATCGGGCTGCCGCGTGCCGGCGTCGATCAGCCCCCGCTTCAGCGTCTCGGCCTCATGTACGGTGCAGCCCTCGGCCTCGAGCGTCGTCCGCACGAAACGCCGGATATGCGGCTCGTCTTCGACCAGCAGCACCGTTGGAGAGAATTCGAATGGCATGACGGGTGATTTTCCTTCCGATCGATCGGGTGCCCCGGCTCAGGGGCGCTGCGCCTCGGGCTCGGCCTCCACGGCCGGCGGATTGCCGCGAGGCAACGCGACCACGAAGCGTGCTCCGGGCCCATGCAAGGCTTGCCGCTCCGTGGACAGCGCCGGTTCGACCCAGATGTGTCCACCATGCGCGTGCGTGATCGCCTCGCAGACAGCGAGCCCCAGACCGACGCCCGTCGTGGCCGACTCGCGCTGTCCGCGCGTGAACTTTTCGAAGATCTGCCGCTCCTTGCCGGCCGGCACGCCCGGGCCCTCGTCCTCCACAATGATGCGGATCTCGTTGTCGCGGGCCTCGGCGGACAGGCGGATCGTGGTTCCGGCCGGCGCGTACTTGCCCGCGTTCTCCAGCAGATTGCACAGCACGCGCTCGATCAGCACGGCATCGCATTCGACCAGCGGCACGCCAGACAGGTCGGCCACCACGATGTGATGCCGCGACAGCGCCTCGCGCATCGCTGCCAGGCTCGATCCGACCAGCTCCTCGACCGACTGCCACGCGCGGTTCATCCGCACGTCGTGGCTTTGCAGCCTCGCCATGTCGAGCAGGTTGACCACCATGGTCCGCATCCGCTGCGCCTGCTCCAGCATCGCGGCGGCGGTATCGGCGACCGGTGGCGCCAGCGGCGGCTCGGTTCGCCGCAGCGTCTCGGCCATGCCGATCAGGCTCGTCAGCGGCGTGCGCAGGTCGTGCGATACGGCGGCCAGCAGCGAACTGCGCAGCCGCTCCGACTCCATCGACAGCAGGGCCTGCTGCGCGACCTCGACATAGTGCAGCCGCTCGATGGCGATCGCGATCAGCGTGCAGAACGCGTCCACCTGACGCCGCAGCGCCGGCTGCGCGAACGCGCGCCATGCGGTGGGCTCCACCGCCAGCACGCCGCGCGTGCGCATCGGCGCCTTCAGCGGCAGATAGAGCACGGTGCTGCCGGGCAGCGTGTGCGTGCCCGTGCCGGCGGGCTGGCCATGGTCGAACACCCATTGCGCCAGCACGCGGTCGATCGAATCGGTGCGCGCGGCGGTGTCCTGCTGCCCGGGGTCCGTCACCGGCGGCAGCAGCTTGCCGTCGGGCGACGTCAGGAAGAACGCGGAATTGGCGTCGAAGGCCGCCCGCAGGAAGCGGCTGCCGATCGGTACGATCTGGTCCAGCGTCAGCGCCGACGACAACTCGCGCGCGAGCTCGTACAGCGTGCGCGCATCGGTCTCGCGCCGCACCGCGAGCTGCGCCTGCTCGCGCAGCCCCGCGGTCAGCTGGCCGATCACCAGGCCGACCGACAGCAGCACCACAAAGGTCAGCAGGTACTGCACGTCGGTGACGGCGAACGACAGCCGCGGCGGCACGAAGAAGAAGTCGAACGCGGCGACCGACAGCACCGACGCCAATGCCGCCGGCCCGCGGCCATGCCGCAGCGCGACGCCCATCACCGCGGCGAGAAACAGCATCGCGATATTGACCACGTCGAACCACGGCGTGGCCAGCGCCGACAGCGCCGAGGCGCCGGCGCACCAGAGCACGGCCCACAGATAGTCGCGCCGCCCGGCGCCATCGGTGCCGGCCTCGGCCACCTGGTCTGCGGCATCGTGGCGCGGCCGCAGGTCGGCGCGCGTGGTATCGGCGGCCACGCGGATGATGTCGATCTCGGGGCAGCCGATGGCGAGCGCGTCGGCGAAGCTGCGCCGACCGAACCATGCCGCCGGCGCACCGATCAGCGGCGACAGCCCCAGGGCCAGCAGCGAACGCGCGCGCTCGGCCAGCGAGGCGCCGCCACGGCGCCATTCGCCCGGCGCGCGCCCGATCAGCACCTTGGTCAGATTGTGGCGCCGCGCATAGCCGGCCACCGCCTGCACCATGTCTGCGCCGGCGAGCGTCTCGGTGCGCGCGCCCAATTGCTCTGCCATCCGCATCGCCTCCTCGAGCCGGACCCGGGCCCGTTCCGATGGCGGCGCCAGCCGCGGCGTGGCGACCGTCACCACATGCCAGTCGCAATCGAGTTGCCCCGCCAGCCGGCGCGCGCTCTTGACGACCTGCGCGGCATCGTCGCCGCTGCCGATGCAGGCAAGCACCGCCTCGCGCGTGCGCCATACCGGCTGCACCGGTTCGGACTGCCGCCACGCGCGAACATCATGATCGACGCGCTCGGCGGTGCGGCGCAGCGCCAGCTCGCGCAGCGCGATCAGATTGCCCTTGCGGAAAAAATGGCGCGCGGCATGGCGCGCCTGCTCGGGCAGGTAGACCCTGCCTTCCTTCAGCCGGCGCAGCAATTCGTCGGCCGGCAGGTCCACCAGCACGACCTCGTCGGCGCCGTCGAACACGGCGTCGGGCACGGTCTCCCAGACGCGTATTCCAGTGATGCCGCCGACCGCTTCGTTCAGGCTGTCCAGGTGCTGGACGTTGACGGTCGTCCAGACGTCGATGCCGGCGGCACGCAGCTCCTGGATGTCCTGCCACCGCTTGGGATGGCGGCTGCCTGGCGCATTCGAATGCGCCAGCTCGTCGACCAGGATCAGCGCGGGATGGCGCGCCAGCGCGCCGTCGAGATCGAATTCCTGCAGCACGCGGCCGCGGTAGGGCACGTCGCGCATCGGCAGCCGCTCCAGCCCGGCCAGCAGCGCCTCGGTCTCGGCGCGGCCATGGGTCTCCACCACGCCGATCGCCACATCGGTGCCTTGCGCGATGGCTGCCCTTGCCGCGGTCAGCATCGCGAAGGTCTTGCCCACGCCGGCCGACGCGCCGAAATATAGGCGCAGCTTGCCGCGCGCGGCCCGCTCGCCCTCCTGCTGGACGATCTGCAGCAGGGCGTCGGGATCGGCGCGCGCACCGGCATCGCGCAATTCGGCTGCGGTCATCGGCAATTCAACCGGGCTGGGCCAAGGCAAGGACAAGGGGAAGGCCATTCTGCCACGGCCCGTGCCGCACTACTTCGGGCCTGGCGCATTGCGGTCGACCGCATTCGGGCCGAGCGCATCGAGCGCCAGGTTCAGCCCCAGCACGTTGACGCCGGCATCGCCCAGCACCGCCAGGGCGGGCCGATTGGTATGGGCGGCGATCAGCTGGCGTACCTGCTCCAGCGGCAGGCCCCGCGCGCGGGCGACGCGCGCCGCCTGATACTCGGCCGCAGCCGGGCTGATATGCGGATCCAGGCCGCTGCCCGAGGCGGTGACGAGGTCCACCGGCACCGGCGCCGTGTTGCCCGGGTCGGCGGTGCGCAGCGCCTCGATGCGCGCGCGCGCCGCGTCGGCCAGCGCCGGATTGCTCGGGCCGAAATTCGAGCCGCCCGAGGCCGCCGCGTTGTAGGGCATCGGCGCCGTGGCGGACAGCCGGCCCCAGAAATAGCGCGGTTCGGAGAACGGCTGCCCGATCAGCGCCGAACCGATGGTCCTGCCATCCTTGACGATCAGCGAGCCGGCCGCCTGATGGGGAAACAGGCCCTGGGCGAGGCCGGTGACGACGGCCGGATACAGCAGGCCGGTCAGCACCGACAGCGCGACGAAGACGGTCAGCAGCGGGCGCAGCAGGCCCGGTTGCGGTGCGGGGACGAACGCGGCCTGCGGCGATGCGTTGGTGTTCATGATGGTCGATGTCCTTGTGTGGTTCGGTGATCCGATGGTCCGGTGACTCGGTGGCTCGGTGGCTCGGTGACGCCGCGCCCCTGCAATCAGACCCAGCCCAGCAGCGTCAGCAGCATGTCGATCAGCTTGATGCCGGCGAACGGCACCAGGATGCCGCCGAGGCCGTAGACCAGCAGGTTCCGGCGCAGCAGCGCCGCGGCACCCAGCGGCCGGTAAGCCACGCCCTTCAGCGCCAGCGGAATCAGCACGACGATGATCAGCGCGTTGAAGATCACCGCGGACAGGATTGCCGACGCCGGCGTGGACAGCCCCATCACGTTCAGCAATGCCAGCTGCGGGTAGGTCGAGGCGAAGGCGGCCGGAATGATGGCGAAGTACTTGGCGATGTCGTTGGCCACGCTGAAGGTGGTCAGCGAGCCGCGCGTCATCAGCATCTGCTTGCCGATCTCGACGATCTCGATCAGCTTGGTCGGATTGCTGTCGAGGTCGACCATGTTGCCGGCCTCCTTGGCGGCCTGCGTGCCGCTGTTCATCGCCACCGCGACGTCGGCCTGGGCCAGCGCCGGCGCGTCGTTGGTGCCGTCGCCGGTCATCGCCACCAGCCTGCCTTCGGCCTGGTACTGGCGGATCAGCTTCAGCTTGGCCTCGGGTGTGGCCTCGGCCAGGTAGTCGTCGACGCCGGCCTCGGCGGCAATCGAGGCCGCGGTCAGGCGGTTGTCGCCGGTGATCATCACGGTCTTGATGCCCATCTTGCGCAGCTCGCCGAAACGCTCGCGGATGCCGGTCTTGACGACGTCCTTCAGCTCGATCACGCCGAGCACGCGAATATCGCCACCGTGCTCGCTGCCGTGCTCGTCCGCCACGACCAGCGGCGTGCTGCCGGCGCGCGCGACCTCCTCCACCGCCTGCGCCACCGCGTCGGGAAACTTGCCGGCGCGCTCGGTCACGTAGCGGCGCACGGCATCGGCGGCGCCCTTGCGGACGTGGCGCGGCACGCCGTTCTCGTGCAGGTCCACGCCGCTCATCCGCGTCTGCGCGGTGAAGGGCACGAAGCTGGCATTGCGCTGCGCCACGTCCGACGTGCGCCACTGCGCCTGCTGGCGGGCCAGCGCGACGATGCTGCGCCCTTCCGGCGTGTCGTCGGCCAGCGACGACAGCCACGCTGCCTCCGCCAGCCGGGCCGGGGCCACGCCCGGTGCGGCGATGAAGCGCGAGGCCTGGCGATTGCCATGCGTGATGGTGCCGGTCTTGTCGAGCAGCAGCACGTCGACGTCGCCCGCCGCTTCCACCGCGCGTCCGGAAGTGGCAATCACGTTCGCCGCCATCATCCGGCTCATGCCGGCCACGCCGATCGCGGACAGCAGGCCGCCGATCGTGGTCGGGATCAGGCAGACTAGCAGCGCCACCAGCACGGTGACGGTCACCGGCACGCCGGCCTTGGCCACCAGCGCGCTGTAGACGGAGAACGGCTGCAGCGTCGCCGTGGCGAGCAGCAGCACGATGGTCAGGCCCACCAGCAGGATGGTCAGCGCCAGCTCGTTGGGCGTCTTCTGGCGCTTCGCGCCTTCGACCATCGTGATCATCCGATCGATGAAGCTTTCCCCCGGATTCGCGGTGATGCGCACCACGATCCAGTCGGACAGCACGCGCGTGCCGCCGGTCACCGACGAGAAGTCGCCGCCCGATTCGCGGATCACCGGCGCCGATTCGCCGGTGATCGCGCTTTCGTCGACCGACGCGACCCCATCGATCACCTCCCCATCGCCGGGAATCATCTCGCCGGCCTCGACCAGCACCACATCGCCGCGGCGCAGCGCCGTGGCCGCGCGCGACTCCGTCGCGCTGCCGCGCCGGCCGTCCTTCAGTACACGGGCGGTCACCGTCGTGCGCAGGCCGCGCAGCGCCGCCGCCTGCTGCTTGCTGCGCCCTTCGGCCAGCGCCTCGGCAAAGTTGGCGAACAGCACCGTGAACCAGAGCCAGACCGACACGGCGAGGATGAAGCCGGGGCTTTCGCTGCCAGAGGACGCTGGCGCAAAGGCGGCGCGCAGGAACAGCACCGTGGTCAGGATGCTGCCGGCATAGACGACGAACATCACCGGGTTGCGCAGCTGCTGGCGCGGCGACAGCTTCAGCAATGCCGCGATCAGCGCCGGCTTCAGCAGCTGCGGCGCCAGCATGCCGCGCGCCGGGGCGCGCTCGGGAAGGGCCGAACGGCGTTCGGCCTGCGGCGCGCCGGCCGCGGGACTGCCAATCCTGGCCACGTTGGCCTTCGATTCTTGTTGCATGGGATCTCCGCAGTGCGCTAGAGAAAATGGGGGGACGCCAGCGCGAACAGCATCGGCACGGCGTCCATTGTCATGACGGGATCGGACGGCTCATCGAACGACGGCGCCCTGCAGTTGCTCGGCAACCGGCCCGAGGGCGAGCGACGGCACATAGGTCAGGGCCCCGACCAGCAACACCGTGCCGACCAGCAGCACGACGAACAGCGGCCCGTGCGTGGGCATGGTGCCGGCGCCCGCGGGCACGCGCTTCTTTGCCGCGAGAGTGCCGGCCATCGCAAGGACGGGGATGATGATCCAGAAGCGGCCGAACCACATCGCCACCGCGAGCAGCGTGTTGTAGAACGGCGTGTTCGCGGACAGCCCGGCGAACGCACTGCCGTTGTTGTTGGCGGCCGAGGACAGCGCGTACAGGATCTCCGAGAACCCGTGCGTGCCGGGGTTCAGCACGCCGGCGCGGCCGGCATCGGCCATCACCGCCACCGCGGTGCCCAGCAACACCAGCAACGGCGTGACCAGGATCACGACCGCGGCCATCTTCATCTCGTAGGCCTCGATCTTCTTGCCGAGATATTCGGGCGTGCGGCCGATCATCAGGCCAGCGATGAACACGGCCAGCACCGCATACACCAGCATGCCGTACAGGCCCGAGCCGACGCCGCCGAACACGACCTCGCCAAGCTGCATCAGCAGCATCGGCACCAGTCCGCCAATCGCGGTGAACGAATCGTGCATCGCATTGACGGCCCCGCACGACGCCGCGGTGGTGACCGTGGCGAACAGCGCCGATGCCGCCAGGCCGAAGCGCGTTTCCTTGCCTTCCATATTGCCGCCGTCCTGCCAGGCCGAGGCGAGGCTGTCCACCGGCAATCCCGACAGCGCGGGGTTGACCTGCTGCTCGGCCAGCGCCGCCACGCACGCCATCGCGACGAAAATCACGGCCATCGATGCCAGCACGGCGATGCCCTGGCGGCGGTCGCCGACCATCTCGCCAAAGGTGAAGCACAGCGCGGCGGGGATCAGGAAAATCGCCAGCATCTCGATCAGGTTCGCCAGTGCGGTCGGGTTCTCGAACGGATGCGCCGAGTTGGCGTTGAAGAAGCCGCCGCCGTTGGTGCCCAGCATCTTGATCGCTTCCTGCGACGCGACCGGGCCCATGGCCAGCGTCTGCTGGTCCGTGCGGACCCGCTCGGCAACAGGCCGGCCCTCGGTGTCCAGTACCGGCTGCCCTGCGGCATCGGTCCGCGGCACCGTGTATTCGACCGCGGACGCCATCGACACCGGCTTGTAGGCGTCGAAGTTCTGGATCACGCCCTGGCTGGCCAGGGCCAGCGCGATGACCGTGGCGATCGGCATCAGCACATAGAGCGTGGTCCGGGTCATGTCGACCCAGAAGTTGCCGATGGTCGCCGCGCTCTGCCGCGCAAAGCCGCGGATCAGCGCAAACACCACCGCGATGCCGGTCGCCGCCGACACGAAGTTCTGCACGGTCAGGCCCAGCATCTGCGTCAGATAGGCCATTGTCGATTCGCCGGCATAGCCCTGCCAGTTGGTGTTGGCGACAAAGCTGATCGCCGTGTTGAACGCGGAGTCGGGCGACACCGGGCCGAAGCCCTGGGGATTGAGCGGGAGCACGCCCTGCAGCCGCTGCAGGCCATAGACGACCGCCACGCCCAGCACGTTGAACGCGAGCACGGCAATGGCATACCGCTGCCAGCCCATCTCGGTATCGGCGCGCAGGCCCGCGGCGCGATAGAGCAGGCGTTCGACGGGCCGTCCCCATGCGGTCAATGCGTATTGGCCGTCCTCGACGGCGCGGCGCAGATAGCGTCCGACCACCGGCGCCAGCGCCATCAGGATGGCGAGAAACAGGGCCAGCAGGCCCATGAACTGCGTGGTCATCAGAATTTCTCCGGGCGCAGCAGCGCGATCAGCAGATAGAGGAAAATGCCTGCAGCCATCGCCGCAGCCAGCAGATCGGTCCAGTTCATCGTTGCCCCCTGCCCGGGGTCGCGCTGCCCGCAGGCAGCGTGTCGTTCGCCGGACCGTGAGGCCCCGTATGGGCTGCAGCGCGCGGCGCCAGCACGACGCATAGCCGCAGCAGCGCGGCGCAGAGACCGGCGAAGCCGGCCAGTACGATCAGGAATATCCCGTCCATGGCTAATACCGAGAGTGATACTGGCCTGCAGATTAGGGACGGACGGCTAAAAACGGGGTAGAAAGGTCGAGGGGTGCCGTAAAGAAGGTATAAAGATGCGGCAGCCGGTATCCGTCAATGGATTTGCCGCATTGTTTTGACAGCCCGGCGCATGACCTGTATAACGGGAACCGCAGGATCTTCAAGCAAGCACGTCGATTACCGAGTTGGCCGCCCCCGGCTCCGCCACTTCTTCTCCATGTTTCTTCTTGATCGTCATGCCCCTCGGGACATTCGTCCGATGGGAACAATCCAGGAGATACACATGGATACTGGTACCGTAAAGTGGTTTAACGATTCCAAGGGCTTCGGCTTCATTACGCCGGACGCCGGCGGCGACGACCTGTTCGCGCATTTCTCGGAAATTCAAGGCAACGGCTTCAAGTCGCTGCAGGAAGGACAGAAGGTGCGCTACGTGCGCGGCGCCGGCCAGAAGGGCCCGGCCGCCACGAAGATCGAACCGATCTGACGCTTGCCACGAAAACCCCGCGCTTGCGGGGTTTTTTATTGCCGGTGGCTTTTTTGCTGATTGCAGCAAGCCGGCGTCCACGTTGTTCAACAGGAGCGATGCATGGACTCCCTTCCGACCGCCAGCTACAAGGGCTATGAGCTCTATCCCCTGGTCTACCGGCGCACACCGGTGCAGACATGGCCGCGCACCAAGCCTGAGCTTGCTTTCGATGTTTCGGTGATGATCTGCATCGAAGGCCAGCCGCCGGGCAACGAGCAATCCCGCCTGTACCGCCTGACCAGCGGCTCGTGCGAGAACGTCGGCACCGCCCGACGCGCCGCCGTCGACTACGGCCGCGCCATCATCGACGGCCTGGTCCCGACCGAAACGCTGCCCACGGCCTGAAACGCCAAAGCGAGCCCGCCATGAGCGAAGCCGTCAGTTACCTCTGTACGTTGCCATGGGCCGGATCGAGCCTCGCCTACCATGTCAGCGTCAATTTCGCCGGTTCCGGCGAATGCGATTGCGTGCGCTTCACCAGCTTCGTCGGCGTTGGCCGACGCTCGTTCTCGATCCGCGCCGATGCGGCGGCGGACCTGCGCGCGCTGACGCGCGACGGCGAAGCGCTGTGCCGGATGGCCATCGGCCAGGCGCTGCGCGACGCGCTGCACGACAAGACCGTCGTCGGCGATCATCTGCTCGATGTGCTGGCCGCACCGTGGCAAGGAGAACTGCGCCCGGTACGATCGCGCGACGCCAGCCGGCCAGCCCGCTCGCGGCTGCAATCGTTCGGCGTCTGAGGGCCAGAGCCAATAGGACTGAACGTACGGGCGGGCGTACGGGTGGGCGTAGCAGCGCCCGCACCGCCGATTTCGATCAGCGCTCCCGCTGCTCGGCATCGACGGCCGCCTGCACCGATTCGGCGCCCAGGCGCACCACTTCGATACGATCGATGCGCCGCTCGGTGGCCTCGACCACCGTGAAGCGATAGCCGTCGAGATCGATCGCACTGCCCGCGGGCGGCACGATGCCGAAGCGGTCCAGCAGCAGCCCGCCCAGCGAGGCATAGCGCCCCTGCGATTGCGTCCACGGTTCGCCAAGCTCCAGCACATGGGCAACCGCATGCAGATCGGCGCTGCCGTCGATCAGCCAGCGCCCTTCCCCCGCCACGGCGATGGTCGGATGTTCGTCCTCGTCGGGGAATTCGCCCGCGATCGCCTCCAGCACATCGACCGGCGTGACCACGCCCAGCACCGCGCCGTATTCGTCGGTCACCAGCACCAGCTGGCCGCGCGAGGCGCGCAGCGTCTCCATCAGCGGCAGGATGCGGATCGACTCCGGCACCACGATCGGCGGCCGCAGGCTCGCTTCATCGATGCGGCCCTGCTCGGCCAAGGTGCCGATCAGGTCCTTGCCGCGCGCCACGCCAAGGATATCGTCCAGCTGCCCGCGGCAGACCGGAAAGAAGCTGTGCGGCGTCGCCAGGATCTGGCGGCGCAGCGTGTCGGCGTCCTGCTCGATATCGATCCACGACAGTTCGGAGCGCGGCGTCATGATGGAGCGGACGGAGCGCTCGGCCAGCGACAGCACGCCGCTGACCATGGTGCGCTCCTCCGGTGCGAAAGTGGCCGGCGCGGCGGTGTCGGGCCTGACCGGCTCGCCGGCCTCGCCTTCGGCCGCGCGTCGCGCCCCAAGCAAACGCAGCACCGCATCGGCGGTGCGCTGCCGCATCGGCCGGCGCGCCTCGTAGCGCAGCAGATTGCGGCGGGCCAGCTGGTTCAGCGCCTCGATGGCCACCGAGAAGCCGATCGCCGCGTACAGATAGCCCTTCGGAATATGGAAGCCCAACCCATCGGCGACCAGGCTCAGACCGATCATCAGCAGGAAACTGAGGCACAGCACCACCACGGTAGGGTGCGCGTTGACGAAGCGCGTCAGCGGCTTGGAGGCGAACAGCATCACCGCAATGGCGACCACCACCGCTACCATCATCACGCTCAGATGGTCCACCATGCCGACCGCGGTAATCACCGAGTCCAGCGAAAACACCGCGTCCAGAATGACGATCTGCGTCACCACCAGCCAGAAGCCCGCATAGGCGGGCTTCTCGACCTCATGCTCGGGCTTGCCTTCGATCCGCTCGTGCAGCTCCAGCGTGGCCTTGACCAGCAGGAAGATGCCCCCGCCGAGCAGGATCAGGTCCCGCCCCGAGAACTCGAGCGGCCCGAGCGCGAACAGGGGCCGCGTCAGCGTGACCAGCCACGACATCACCGACAGCAGCCCCAGCCGCATGAACAGCGCCAGCGACAGGCCGATGATGCGTGCCCTGTCGCGCTGGTCCGGCGGCAGCTTGTCGGCCAGGATCGCGATGAACACCAGGTTGTCGATGCCGAGCACGATCTCGAGCACGATCAGCGTCGCCAGGCCAATCCATATCGTGGGGTCAGTCAGCCATTCCATGTGAGCGTCGTCGTGTTGGGCAAGGGGCACGGCACGGCCAACAGGACGGCCGCGGGAACCGGATACGCCACAGTGTAGGGCCGGGGCGGGTTCCCGCGTCAATAGGAGTCAGGATGACAAGGACTGCGGCGCAGGCCATGCCGGCCCGGCCAAGGCCGGCGTCATGACGGTGTGGGAACCTGCGGCCGCTTCGGCCCGGCGATGGGAGCCTCGCCGCCGTTCCGCCTATCGCCGATGATCGAACCGCCGCGCCAGCCGTTCGCCGGCGAACTGCACCAGCGTGACCAGGGCGATCAGGATCCCGATCACATGGAACATCACGGCGGTTTCGTAGCGCTCGTAGCCATAGCGGATCGCCAGATCGCCGAGGCCGCCGGCGCCGACCGCCCCCGCCATCGCGGAGGAGCCGATCATCGCGATCACGGTCACCGTGGCGCCGCCGATGATCGCAGGCATCGCCTCGGGCAGCAGCACATGGCGAACGATATGCCAGCGGCGGCATCCCATTGCCCTGGCCGCCTCGACCAGGCCGCGGTCGATCTCGTTGAGCGCGACCTGCGAGATGCGCGCAAAGAACGGAATCAGGTGGGCGCTGAGCGGCACCACCGCGGCCCAGGTGCCCATCGTGGTGCCGACGATCATGCGGGTGACCGGCAGCATCGCCACCAGCAGGATGATGAAGGGAATCGAGCGAAACACATTGACCAGCACCGACAGCACGCGATGCAGCCGCGCCCGCGGCGCCAGGCCGCCGGGCGCGGTGACGGTCAGCACGATCGCCAGCGCCATGCCGGCGACGAACACCACCGCGCAGGCGCTGGTGGTCATCAGCAGCGTCTCGCCAAGCGCCTTCAGGTATTTGTCAGTCATGGGCAGCAGCATCGAACGCGATCTCCTCTGCGGTTTGCGGTATCGGTTTCGATGCCGCACGGTTGGCGGCCTCGGGTGACGGCATGTGCCGCCGCAGCGGCCGCAGCAGTGCAACGGTGGCTTCGGCGCGCGGCTCGGCAAAGACCTGCCAGACCGGGCCCTGTTCGACGATGCGGCCCCGATCGAGCACCAGCACGCGCTCGCACGCCTCGCGAATCACCGCCATGTCATGCGTGATCAGCACCACGGTCAGTGCGAAGCGTTCGTTGATATCGCGCAGCAGCGCCAGGATCTGCTCGGTGGACTCCGGGTCCAGCGCCGAGGTCGCTTCGTCGCACAGCAGGATCTCGGGCCGATGCACCAGCGCGCGCGCGATGCCGACGCGCTGCTTCTGTCCGCCGGAGAGCATCGCCGGATAGGCGCGCGCCTTGTCGGCGAGTCCGACCAGCTCCAGCAGTTCCATCACGCGCACGGCGATGTCATGGCGCGGCACACCGGCCACGCGCAACGGCAGCGCGACGTTGTCGAACACGGTCTTGGCCGACAGCAGATTGAAATGCTGGAAGATCATGCCGATCCGGCGGCGCAGCGCCACCAGCCCGTTCTCGTCGAGCTCGCCGATATCGCGGCCGTCGACGCGAAGGCGGCCGACGTCGGGGCGCTCCAGCATATTGATGGTGCGCAACAGCGTCGACTTGCCGGCGCCGCTGCGGCCGATGATGCCAAAGCGCTCGCCGCGGCCGATCGCGAACGAGATATCGTCCAGCGCCGGCGTGGCGGAGCCGGTGTAGGTCTTGCCGATCGAGTCGAACACGATATGAGGTTCGGCTCGTCGCAATGGCAGATCGGCATGCATGGCAGCTCCCTCGGGTCGTCAGAAGGCAGGAATCACCGATCCCTGGTATCGGGTCTGGATGAACTGGCGCACCTCGTCGGACTGGTAGGCCTTGATCAGCCGCGGCACCCACGGCGCATGCCGATCCTTCTCGCGCACCGCGATCACGTTCACATACGGATTGCGCTCCTTCTTCTCGACGGCGATGCCGTCGCGCGTGGCGATCAGGCCGGCTTGATACGCGAAGGTATTGACGATCGCCGCCGCGTCGACGTCGGGCAGCGCGCGCGGCAGCACCACCGAGGCGCTTTCGACGAACTCGAGCTTTCTCGGATTGGCGGTGATGTCCGCCAGCGACGCCGTGCCGGTATAGGGATCGAAGCCGGGCTTGAGCTGGATCAGCCCGTGGTCGCGCAGGATCACCAGCGCGCGGGTCTGGTTGCTCGGATCGTTGGGAATGCCGATGCGCGCGCCGGTCGGCAGGGCCTCGAGCGACTTGACCTTGCGCGAGTAGAACGCGATCGGCGAGATCAGCGTATTGCCGACATCCACGATCTGGTAGCCCCGCTGCCGGATCTGGTCGCGCAGGAAGGGAATGTGCTGGAAGGCATTGGCGTCGAGATCGCCGTTGTTCAGCGCCTCGTTGGGGCTGGCGGTCCCGGTGATGACGATGGTTTGCACCTTCAGCCCCTGCTTCGCGGCCACGCGCGTCACCACTTCCCAGATCTCCTCGTCGACGCCGCCGCGCACGCCGACCTTGAGCGGACGATCGCCGGACTGCGCGTGGGCGCTGCGCGGCGCCAGCGGGGCAAGCGCGGTCAGCGCGATGACAAGGGAAGCGAGGGCGGCAAGCAGGGAGCGTCGTGTCATGGTTTGTCGGAGAACAAGTGAAGGTCCACAGTCGAGGAATGAGCGGCCTGCACGAAGGCCCGAAAGGAGATTCGCGCGAGCCGGTGCAAAGGGTCGACCAGGCAGCAATCAGGCAGCAATCTGGCAGCGATCATGCAGCGGCGCGCGCCGGTGCCCTGCCGGCCGGACGCGCCAGCCGCAGATGGTCGCGCAGCGTCGAGCCCCCGTATTCGGTACGGAAGATGCCGCGCCGCTGCAGGATCGGCACCACGCCGTCGACGAAGTCCTGCAGGCCATCGGGCAAGGCATCGGGCATCAGGTTGAAGCCATCGGCGGCGCCATGGCGGAACCAGTGCTCGATGTCGTCGGCGATCTGTTCTGGTGTGCCGACGATCACGCGATGCCCGCCGCCGCCCGCCAGCTCGCGGATCAGCTCGCGCACCGTCAGGTTCTGTCGCCGCGCGGCTGCCAGCGTCGCGCGGAAGAACGTGTGGTTGCCGTTGGCCGGCAAGGTCAGGTCGTCGGGCAAGGGCGCATCAAGCTGGAGCCGTTCGACGTCGATGCCGAGCGTGCCGGCAAGGCGGTTCAGGCTGTAGTCCCACGGAATCAGATCGACCAGCGCATCGCGCCGCTGCCGTGCCTGCGCCTCGGTGGCGCCGATGATCGTCGTCAGACCCGGCAGCACCTTGACAGCGTCTGCGCCCCGCCCCAGCGCTTCGGCGCGCGCATTGATTGCGCGCTTGTAGGCCAGCGCCTCGTCGAACGACTGCGCGGCCGAAAACACGGCCTCGGCATGGCGCGCCGCCAGTTCGCGGCCATCGTCGGAACCGCCGGCCTGGAACAGTACGGGATGGCCTTGCGGCGGCCGCGGCAGGTTCAGCGGACCGTGCACGTCGAAGAACGCGCCATGATGGGCAACCGGCTGCAGCTTCGCGGTATCGACGAAGCGCCCGCCAAGCTTGTCGCCGATGAAGGCATCGTCTTCCCAGCTGTCCCAGAGCGCCTTGACCAGCGCCGTGAACTCATCGGCGCGCGCGTAGCGCTGACCGTGATCCGGCGGCGCGGCCCGGCCGAAATTGCGCGCCGAGCCCGCATCGGCGGTGGTCACCACGTTCCATCCGGCGCGGCCGCCGCTGACATGGTCAAGCGTCGCAAAACGCCGCGCGACGTTGTAGGGCTCGTTGTAGCTGGTCGATACGGTGGCCACCAGCCCGATATGCGTGGTCGCTGCGGCGACGCAGGCCAGCAGCAACGTCGGCTCCAGCGCAGTAATGGGGCGAAAATGAATCTGGTCGGCGATCGCGGCGTTGTCGGCGAGGAAGATCGCATCGAACTTCGCGGCCTCGGCGATACGCGCCACGCGGACGTAATGCTGCACGTCGAAGAAGGCGCGCGGATCGCTGTCAGGCAGGCGCCATGCCGAGGGTACGAAGCCCGAATGCAACGCGTTGATGTTCAGGTGCAGCTGGCGCGGCGGTGTGGTCGATGTCATCGCTGATTTCCCATTGCTCATGGCGCGGAACATGGTTCAGAACACCCGGCCTTCGGTCAGGTGGGTGGTCTCGCCGTTCAGGTGGTAGGCCCCCACGACGCGCGCCTTGTGCAGCAGCGGGTTGTGGCTGAAGATGGTGCGCAGATTGCGCCAGTGGCGGTCGAAGTTGTAGCGCCTCGCGGTGAACGACGCCCCGCCGGCCTCGAACATCCGCTCGCCGACGTGCAGCGCCAGCTTGCTGACCACCAGCTGCGTCTGCGCGGTCGCCAGCGCGCCCTGCAGCACCAGCGCCTCGGCATCGTCCTTGCCGCTCTGCAGCGCATCGGCGGAACGGTCGAGCACGCGCGCGTTCTCGCGGACCAGCGCGTCCATCGCATGGCTGTGCGCGGCCAGATCGCCGATCACCTGCTGGATGAAATGGTCCTCGCGCGCGGACGGCGCCGGACTGTGCAGCACGGGTCGGCCGTGCTGCTGCACATAGCGCCGCGCATCGGCCCACGCGTTGCGCACGATGCCGGCCGCCACCGCGACCAGATGCAGCTGGCGCAGCGCGCCGCAATGGCGGCCCACCAGCGTGCTGTTGCCGCGTCGGGTCACCTCGTCGGCAAACACCTGTACGTCCTCAAACACCAGGCTGCCGCTGGCCGTCATGCGCTGGCCCATGCCATCCCAGTCATCCACCACGCTGAAGCCGGGGCGATCGGTCGGGATGATGATCGACGCGTCTCCGCCGTCGGCATCCTTGACGTTGATCCGCGCATAGTCGGCGAACGCGGTGCCGGTGGAGTAGTACTTGCGGCCCGACAGCCGGTAATGGTCGCCGTCGCGCCGCAGCGCAGTGGTGATCTCTCCAGGCCGCGCGGTGCCGACCTCGGTGGATGCCCCACCGAAGATCGCGCCGCCGATGATGCGCTGCACCTGCAGGTCGTTGAACGCCGAGCGCGGCGAAAGCCGCAGCGATTCGGTCTGATCGAAATGGATCCGCAAGGCATGCGCGACATTGGACTCGTGCGCCGCGATGGTCGCGATCACCTCGAACAGATCGACCAGCGAGCCGCCCAGCCCGCCGTGCTCCACCGGGATTCGCAGCAGGCCCAGACCGGACTGACGAAACAGCGCAAAGCCCTCGTAGGGCAGCAGGCGCCGCGCTTCGCGCGCGGCGGCATCGGAACCGATCTTCTGCGCGAGTTCGGGTAGCGACTCCAGCACGGCCTGCAAAGCGTGGCGCGCATCGAAGTCCAACGGGGCATTCATTGGCAGGTCCTCTTGGCTGGATCAACAAGCCAAGAGGATAGGGACGGCGATCCTGAAGCGGAACGAAGGAAAGGGGATATCGATATCTGCGGGGATGTTCTTTGGATAGGCGAAGATGCGCAAACCCGCGGGCAACACCGGCTGTCCAAATGAAAAGAGCCCGCATGAAGCGGGCTCGATCGACTGCCGGTGAAGCGGTCAGGCTGGACTCAGAACGGAATATCGTCGTCCATATCCTCGAAGCCGTTCGACGGCGACTGCTGGGGCCGGCGCGCGCCGCCGCTCTGGCCACCGCCGCCACCGCCCTGCGCACCGCCACGGCCGCCACCGCCGCCGCCATAACCGCCGCCCGACGATTCGCGCGCGTAGCCGCCGCCTTCCTCGCCGCCACCGCCACCCTGGCGCGAGCCCAGCATCTGCATCTGCTCGGCGACGATCTCGGTGCTGTACTTGTCCTGGCCGGACTGGTCCTGCCACTTGCGGGTGCGGATGCGGCCTTCGATATAGACCTGCGAGCCCTTGCGCAGGTACTGGCCGGCGATCTCGGCAAGCTTGCCGAAGAAGGCCACGCGGTGCCATTCGGTGAGCTCCTTCATGTCGCCGCTCTGCTTGTCCTTGTAGCGGTCGGTGGTGGCCAGCCGAATATTGGTCACGGCATCGCCACTGGGCATATAGCGCGTTTCGGGGTCCGCGCCGAGGTTGCCGACGAGGATGACTTTGTTGACGGATGCCATGAGGTGTTCTCCGATAACCGCGCCCCGGTGGGCGGCGCGGCAATGTGCTGACTGATTTGACTCTATTGACTGATTGGACTGCTTTACGGCCGCTGATTTGCGCCCGGCGCGCCGATGGTAGTGCGGGCCGGCGCCGCAAAGCGTTTCCGCGTGATGCGGCCGCCGCCGTGGACCGCCCTGGATACGTCGTGCTTCGCTTGGCCGCCGCCTCAGTGCGCCGGCTGCGGCTCGCTGTCCGGGCCGCCGTGGCGGACCCTCGCGGGCGGCGGCTTCATGCCCCAGGCGATTATAAGCCAGAGCACCAGCACGGCCGCGCAGCCATGGAAGACCGCGCTGCGGCCGGCATGCTGCAGCAGCCAGCCGCCGACCGCGCCGCCCAGAAACAACCCGATTGCCTGCGTGGTGTTGTAGACGCCGAGCGCGGCGCCGCGCGACGAGGCCGCATAGCGCGACACCAGCGAGGGCTGCATCGCCTCCAGCACGTTGAACGCCACAAAAAACAGCAGCAGGACCCCGACCAGCGGCCACAGCCCATGCACCGCGGCGAACAGCAGCTGGACCGCCGTCATCAGCGCGACCGCGCCCAGCAGCACCGGGCGAATCCGGCCATAGCGCTCGGCCGCCATCATCGGCGCCAGCATCAGCAGAAACGACACCAGCACGACCGGCAGATAGACCTTCCAGTGCGAATCGACCGGCATGCCGGCATCGGCCAGCATGCCCGGCACCACCATGAACATGGCGACCTGGGACGCATGCAGCGCCAGCACGCCGACGTTCATGCGCGCCAGATCCGGGTTCAGCAATACCCTCGGCAACACCTTGTGCAGCGGCAGCTGGTCCGGGTGGGGCGGCGGCGGGGTCGGCACCAGGAACAGCGTCACCGCGATGGCCAGCAGGCCGAGCACCGACATCAGCGTGAAGATGCCCGGCATGCCGATGGTGCGCAGCAGCGGCGAGGCAATCACCAGCGACAGCGCGAAGGTCAGCCCGATGCTGCCGCCGACCATCGCCATCGCCTTGGTGCGATGCCGCTCGCTGGTCAGGTCGGCGATGCAGGCGGTGATCGCCGCCGAGATCGCGCCGGTGCCCTGCAGCGCGCGGCCGGCGATGATGCCGGTCAGCGTGTCGGAGAACGCCGCCACCAGCCCGCCGGCGACGAACACCAGCAGGCCGCCGATCATCACCGGCTTGCGGCCGACGCGGTCGGACAGCCAGCCGAGCGGAATATGGAGAAAGGCCTGCATCAGGCCGTAGATGCCCATCGCCAGGCCGATGCGCTGGGCGTCGTGGCCGTCGGGCAGCGTACGGGCGTATTCGGCGAAGACCGGCAGGATCAGGAACAGGCCCAGCATGCGCAGCGCGAAGATGCTGGCCAGCGACACGCTGGCGCGCAATTCGAGACGGGTCATCCGTGCGGAAACCGTGCCGGCTGCTCGTTCGGCACCATCGGCCGCGGCTGGGGAAGAAGACTGGGTCGACGGCATTGCGCTCGTGGGGACTCGGGTGAGACGGGTGGCCGGCCGTGCGCCGGGCCCCGCGCCGCGGTGCGCGGCCATGCCGGGGCGCCATCCAAACCGCCACCGTGGCCACCGTGCCGGGCGCCGGAGCCGCGCCCCCTCGCCAGCAAGGGCACAGGCGGGGCAACCCCGGAAACCGAAGTTCGGTATATTAGCAGGTTTGCTCCCGGCGCCCGACGCCGGATCGGCAGGAAATGGCCAGGCTGGCGAGTCCAACGACCAGCGGCACGGACGTGGCGGCAAGTGGCAACGGAAACGGCGGCAAGTGGCAACGGAAACGGCGGCAAAGCGGCCGCCGGACGCCCTCTGCGCCCCACCCGTGTCACCCGCCCGGGCCCCGGCCTGCTTCCTGCTTTGAGCGTACGCCCGCGGCCAGCCTTGGTGCGGGCGCTCCGTGAGACCGGCCTGTCGACCCCGACTGGCGGCCCCGCCTGGCGAAGACAAACGGTATATGGAAGAAATCAGAATCCGTGGGGCCCGCACCCACAATTTGAAGAACATCAATCTCGATCTGCCGCGCAACAAGCTGATCGTGATCACCGGCCTGTCGGGCTCGGGCAAGTCCTCGCTCGCCTTCGACACGCTCTATGCCGAGGGCCAGCGCCGCTATGTCGAGTCGCTGTCGGCCTACGCGCGCCAGTTCCTGCAGCTGATGGAGAAGCCCGATGTCGATCTGATCGAAGGCCTGTCGCCGGCGATCTCGATCGAGCAGAAGGCCACCAGCCACAACCCGCGCTCGACGGTCGGCACCGTCACCGAGATCCACGACTACCTGCGCCTGCTGTACGCACGCGCCGGCACGCCGTATTGCCCCAACCACGACCTGCCGCTGCAGGCCCAGAGCGTGTCGCAGATGGTCGACGCGGTGCTGGCCCTGCCGGAGGACACCAAGCTGATGATCCTTGCGCCGGTGGTGGCCGACCGCAAGGGCGAGCACACCGACCTGTTCGAAACGATGCAGGCGCAGGGCTTCGTGCGCTTTCGCATCCGGTCCGGCGGCGGCGCCGCGCACGAGGCGCAGGCCAAGGTCTACGAGGTCGACGCGCTGCCCAAGCTGAAGAAGACCGAGAAGCACAGCATCGAAGTGGTGGTGGACCGCGTCAAGGTGCGAGCGGACATCAAGCAGCGGCTGGCGGAATCGTTCGAGACCGCGCTGCGCCTGGCCGACGGACGCGCCATCGCGCTCGAGCTGGACAGCGGCGCCGAGCATCTGTTCAGCTCGAAGTTCGCCTGCCCGATCTGCTCGTACTCGCTGCCCGAACTCGAGCCGCGGCTGTTCTCGTTCAACAACCCGATGGGCGCCTGCCCCAGCTGCGACGGCCTGGGCCAGATCACCTTCTTCGATCCGAAGCGCGTGGTGGCCTTTCCCAACCTGTCGCTGGCCTCCGGCGCGATCAAGGGCTGGGACCGCCGCAACCAGTTCTACTTCCAGATGCTGCAGAGCCTGGCGGCGTTCTACGACTTCGATCTGGACACCGCCTTCGAAGACCTGCCGGCCGACGTGCAGCAGGTGGTGCTGCACGGCTCGGGCGAGACCGAGATCCCGTTCACCTACATGAACGAACGCGGCCGCACCACCACGCGCTCGCATGTGTTCGAGGGGATCATCCCCAATCTGGAGCGCCGCTATCGCGAAACCGACTCCGTCGCGGTGCGCGAGGAGCTGGCCAAGTACCAGAACAACCAGCCCTGCCCGGCCTGCCACGGCACGCGGCTGCGCACCGAGGCGCGCCACGTGAAGGTCGGCGATGGCGAACAGGCACGCGCGATCTTCGAGATCAGCGGCTGGCCGCTGCGCGACGCGCTGACCTGGTTCCTGACGCTGCAGTTGCAGGGCGCCAAGCGCGAGATCGCCGACAAGATCGTGCGCGAGATCTCGGCGCGGCTGAACTTCCTGAACAACGTCGGGCTCGACTATCTGTCGCTGGAGCGCAGCGCGGACACGCTGTCGGGCGGCGAGGCGCAGCGCATCCGGCTGGCCTCGCAGATCGGCTCGGGGCTGACCGGCGTGATGTACGTGCTCGACGAGCCGTCGATCGGCCTGCACCAGCGCGACAACGACCGGCTGATCGGCACGCTCAAGCATCTGCGCGATATCGGCAATTCGGTGCTGGTGGTCGAGCACGACGAGGACATGATCCGCGCCAGCGACTATGTGGTCGATATCGGGCCCGGCGCGGGCGTGCACGGCGGCCAGATCGTTGCCGAGGGCACGCCGCCGCAGATCGAGGCGTCGCCGGCCTCGCTGACGGGGCAGTACCTGTCGGGCGAGCTCAGCATCGCGGTGCCGGACACGCGCGCCACGCCGGACCCGGAACGGATGCTGCGCATCCTGAACGCCAGCGGCAATAACCTGAAGCACGTCAATGCCGAGATTCCGGTCGGCCTGCTGACCTGCGTGACCGGCGTGTCCGGCTCGGGCAAGTCGACTCTGATCAACGACACGCTGTATCCCGCGGTGGCGCGCCATCTGTACGGCTCGACGCCGGAGCCGGCGCCGCATGACCGCATCGACGGGCTGGAGCACTTCGACAAGGTCATCAACGTCGACCAGAGCCCGATCGGCCGCACGCCGCGCTCGAATCCGGCCACCTATACGGGCCTGTTCACGCCGATCCGCGAACTGTTCGCCGGCGTGCCGTCGGCCAAGGAGCGCGGCTACGATCCGGGCCGCTTCTCGTTCAACGTCAAGGGCGGACGCTGCGAGGCCTGCCAGGGCGACGGCGTGCTCAAGGTCGAGATGCACTTCCTGCCGGACGTGTACGTGCCCTGCGATGTCTGCCACGGCAAGCGCTACAACCGCGAGACGCTGGAGGTGCTGTACAAGGGCAAGAACATCTCGGAGGTGCTGAAGCTGACGGTCGAGCAGGCGTACGAGTTCTTCAGCGCGGTGCCGGTGGTGCGGCGCAAGCTGCAGACGCTGCTCGATGTGGGGCTGGGCTATATCCGGCTGGGCCAGGCGGCGACCACGCTGTCGGGCGGCGAGGCGCAGCGGGTCAAGCTGTCGCTGGAGCTGTCCAAGCGCGATACCGGCCGCACGCTGTACATCCTCGACGAGCCGACCACCGGCCTGCACTTCCACGATATCGCGCTGCTGCTGAAGGTCATCCACAAGCTGCGCGACCAGGGCAATACCGTAGTGATCATCGAACACAACCTCGATGTGATCAAGACCGCGGACTGGGTGCTGGACCTCGGCCCCGAGGGCGGCGCCGGCGGCGGGCAGATCATCGCGCGCGGCACGCCGGAGGACATCGCGGCCAGCAAGGCGAGCTTCACCGGCAAGTATCTGGCGCCGCTGCTCAAACGCCCGGTCGAAGAGCCGGCGCGGCGGGTCAAGCGTCGCTGAGACGCGGGGGCGTCCTGCCCCCGCTGGGCGCTACCCCGATTACTCTGGCCGCACGCGCGGCGCGAGCGGCTGGGTGGGCGCGCCATTGCCGACACCGGCAGCGGCACCTGCGCCGGCACCTGCGCCCGCGAGCGGCCGCGCCTGCTCGGCGTCGCGGCCGTCCTCGTCGCGCATCCGGCTGCGGTCCAGCGCGCCGGCTTCTTCCAGCACCGGGTACGCGGTCGCGCAGAACAGCGAGTTCAGGCGCTTGAGGTCGCTGATCACGTCCAGGTGCAGCGAGCTGGTATCGATGCTCTCGATCGTCTGCGTCGCCACGCGGCGCAGGTGGGTATGCGAATACTTGCGCTCGAGCTCGCGGAAGGTCGCCTTCTCCATCATCAGCTGCCGCGCGCTCTTCAGATCCCCGTTCAGGAACACCGACAGCCCGAGCCGCAGATTGCTGATCAACCGTGCGTGCATCTCGGTGATCTCCTGCATGCCCGCCTCGGAAAACACCAGGTTGTGCGCGATCTTCTTGTCGCGCGCATCGATCAGGATCCGCTCGATGATGTCGGCCGCATGCTCCAGATTGATGTTCAGCGAGATGATCTCGGTCCAGCGGCGGCCATCGCGCTCGTCGAGCGCCTCGACGCTGATGCGCGTCAGATACAGCTTGATCGCGGTATAGAGATCGTCGATCTCGTCGTCGATGCGGCAGGTCGCCGCCGCCAGCTTGGCATCGTTGGTCCGCAGCACGCGCAGCATGTTGTCGAGCATCTGCTCGACGCGGTCGCCGATGCGCAGCACCTCGCGCGCGGCGTTCGCCAGCGCCAGCGTCGGCGTGGACAGCGCGGCCGGATCGAGATGGCGCGGGGTGACCTGGCTTTCGCCGGTGTTCCGGCCCGGCAAGATCGTTTCGCACAGCCGCGCCAGCGGCGCGGTCAGCCCGATCAGCGCGATCGCCAGCACCACGTTGAACAGCAGGTGGAAATTGACGATCAGCCGCTGCGGGTCGGCATCGATCGCGCGCAGCAGGGACTGCGATTCGTCCAGCAGCGGCAGCGCCACCACGCAGCCGAGCAGCCGCGACAGCAGATTGCCAAGCGTCACGCGCTTGCCGGGCTGGTTGTTGCCCGAGGTGGTCAGGAACGCCGAGATGCCGGAGCCCAGGTTGGCGCCCAGCACCAAAGCAAGCGCGACCTGCAGCGACACCACGCCGGCCGAGGCCAGCGCGCCGCAGAACAGCACCACCGCCAGGCTCGAATAGGACAGCACGGTCAGGAAGGCGCCGACCAGCATGTCGAGCGCGGTATCGCCGGTCAGGCTGGCGAACAGCACCTTGACGCCGGCGGCCTCGACCACGGGACGGGTCGCATTGGAGATCAGCTCCAGCGCCAGCGTGATCAGCCCGAGGCCGATCAGCACGCGCCCGACGTGGCCCGGCTTGCTGCCCTTCCAGCTCAGATGCGCGATCACGCCGACGAAGATCAGCAGCGGCGACAGCCACGACAGATCCAGCGAGAACACCTGCACCATCAGCGCGGTGCCGACATTGGCGCCGAGCATGATGGCCAGCGCGGGGGCGACCGCGATCAGGCCCTGACTGACGAAGGAACTGACGATGACGGCGGTTGCGTTGCTGCTCTGCACCAGGCCGGTCACGCCAAGACCGGCGGCGAAAGCGGTAAAGCGATTGGCAACGCTGGCCGAGAGCACGTGGCGCAGATTCGCGCCGTAGACGCGCAGAATGCCGACCTTGACGATATTCGTGCCCCAGACCAGCAGCGCGACCCCGGAGAGCAGATGAAGCAGAACGCCCATGGTGTGGCACCCATTGCGGCCGGTGCGGCGGTCAGAGGCAGGGGCCGCCCGGCCCTTGTTGTGAATGAACGGCCATTATGCGCCCGGGCTGCGGACGAGGGCAACGCGGGTGTCCGGCGTTGGTGCGGTTTGCAACGCTTGGGGCAAGGGCATTCGCGCGATTTGCGCGCACGCGGAGCGGCAGCGGCGGGATTGTCCTCGCTCGCCGCTCAATGGCCCTCGAAGCGGCACACGGTGAACAACGGCAGGCCGCTGCCAAGCAGATGGCGCGAACCGCCGAGCTCGGGCAGATCGACGATCGCCGCGCCTTCGACCACGGTCGCGCCGAGCCGCTCCAGCAGCCGGCGTCCGGCCATCATGGTGCCGCCGGTGGCGATCAGATCGTCGATCAGCAGCACGCGGTCGCCCGGCTTGCAGGCATCGGCGTGGATCTCCACGGTCGCGCTGCCGTATTCGAGTTCGTATTCCTCGGCCACGGTCTGGAACGGCAGCTTGCCCTTCTTGCGGATCGGCACGAAGCCCAGGTTCAGCTCGTAGGCGACGATCGCGCCCAGGATGAAGCCGCGCGCATCGATGCCGGCGACCACGTCGAGACCGGCATCCATATAGCGGTGCACGAACACGTCGATCAGCACGCGCAGCGTCTTCGGGTCCTGCAGCAGCGGCGTGATGTCGCGGAACATCACGCCGGGCTGCGGCCAGTCCGGCACGGTGCGGATGCGGTCGCGCAGATAGGTGGTGACGTCGCCCAGGGGCGGGGACTGGATGGTGCGATTGGACATGGTGGACAACGCTCAAGACGGCTGAATGTCGGAACGGCTCAATGCCGGAATGGCTCTGAGGCCAGGCCTCAAGGATAACTGTCTGGCCCTCAGCGCTCGGTGATCCGCTGCTCGGCCGCCTCCAGCGCCTCGGGCGTGCCGCGCAGCACCAGGATGTCGCCGGGCTCGAGCACCGTGTCGGGCTGCGGGTCGAAGGCGCGGATGCCGCGCCGCCGCACGGCGGTGACCTCGACGCCGATATGCTCGAGGCCCAGCGTGCCCAGACGGCGCCCGACCGCGGTGGCGTCCGGTCCCAGCGAGAACGAATGCAGCCGCACGGACTCCCGCTCGATCATGTCCTCTTCGTCGTCGCGCCCGTGGAAATAGCCGCGCAGCAGGCTGTAGCGCGCATCGCGCGCCTGCTGCACGCCGCGCACCACGCGCCGCATCGGCACGCCCAGCAGCACCAGCGCGTGCGAGGCCAGCATCAGGCTGCCTTCGATGATCTCGGGCACGACCTCGGTGGCGCCGGCGCGTTGCAGCACGTCGAGCTCCGAATCGTCGACCGTGCGCACGATCACCGGCAAGGCGGGCTCGAGTTCGTGCACATGATGCAGGACCTTCAGCGCGGACGGCGTGTTGGCATAGGTGATGATTACCGCCGCGGCGCGATGGATGCCGGCGGCGATCAGCGCCTCGCGCCGGCCGGCGTCGCCGTAGACCACCGTATCGCCGGCCGCGGCCGCCTCCCGCACGCGGTCCGGGTCCAGGTCCAGCGCGACATAGCCGATGCCCTCGCGCTCGAGCATGCGCGCCAGATTCTGGCCGCTGCGGCCGAAGCCGCAGATGATCGCGTGCTTCTCGGTCTGGATGCTCTGCGCGGCGATGCGGGTCATGTTCAGCGACTGCAACAGCCATTCGTTGGCGGCAAAGCGCAGCGCGATCGCGTCGCTGTACTGGATCAGGAAGGGCGCCACCAGCATCGACAGCAGCATCGAGGCAAGGATCACCTGCGTCAGCACCGGATCGACCAGGCCCAGGCCGTCGATCTGGTTCAGCAGCACGAAGCCGAACTCGCCGGCCTGCGCCAGCCCCAGGCCGGTGCGGATCGCCACGCCGGGCCGCGAGCCGAACAGCCGCGCCAGTCCCGCGATCAACAGGAACTTGAACAGCACCGGCACGATCAGCAGCGTCAGCACCAGCCACAGGTTCTCCATCACCACGCGGATATTGAGCAGCATGCCGATGGTGACGAAGAACAGGCCGAGCAGCACGTCACGAAACGGCTTGATGTCTTCCTCGACCTGATGCCGGTACGGCGTTTCCGCGATCAGCATGCCGGCCATAAAGGCGCCCAGTGCCATCGACAGCCCGAGCCGCTCGGTCAGCGCCGCCATGCCGAGCGTGACCAGCAGCAGGTTCAGCATGAACAGTTCCTGCGAGCGGCGCGCGGCCACCACATGGAACCAGCGGCTGACGACGCGCTTGCCGAGCACGAGGATCAGCGTCAGCGCCACGACGATCTTGACGATCGCCAGCGCAAGCGCCATCGGCAGTTCGCCGGGGTCGCGCGACAGCGCGGGGATCACGATCAGCAGCGGCACGACCGCCAGATCCTGGAACAGCAGCACGCTGAAGATGTTGCGGCCGTGCTCGGTCTCGAGCTCCAGCCGCTCGGACAGCATCTTGGAGACGATTGCGGTCGACGACATCGCGAGCGCGCCGCCCAGCGCGATCGACGCCTGCCACGACAGGTCGAAGACCGCGCTGAACAGCCAGCCGACCGGCGCCACCGCCAGCATGGTCAGCACCACCTGGCTGCCGCCGAGACCGAGTACCAGCCGGCGCATCGAGCGCAGCTTCGCCAGATTGAACTCCAACCCGATCGAGAACATCAAAAAGACCACGCCGAACTCGGCAAGGTACTTGGTCTGGCCCGAATCGCTGGCCAGCGCCAGCGCATGGGGCCCGATCAGGATGCCGACGGCGAGATAGCCGAGCATCGGCGGCAGCTGCAACATGCGGAAGGCGACCACGCCGAGCACGGCGGCGGCCAGCAGCACAAGGGTCAAGTCCAGCGGAGAATGCATTCGGGCGGGCCGGTGGTGGTGCGGGCGATCGGGCGAGCGATGGGGCGAACGGTGGTGCGAGCCTGGTCCAGGTAGCGAGGCGGCGGTTGCAAGTTGCGCGGGCAGTAAAGCAAGCGGTGGACCAGGAACGGAACCTGCCCGGCACAGCGGCATGTCTCCGGCGGCGGCAAGCCGGCGGAGACGGAACCCGGACGCGAACGCGGACGCCGTGCCCGACGCGCCGCGACCGGCCCGGGCGTCATCGCATTCATTGGTATACTTCGTCGCCATGATAGCCAATTTCAATGCGGAAAGAGCACTCGAGCTCGCACGCCATACCCTGCAGATCGAAGCCGATGCGGTCGCCGCGTTGTCGTCGCGGCTGACGCCGGACTTCGCGCAGGCGGTGCGGCTGGTACTGCAGTGCTCGGGCCGCGTGGTGGTCTCGGGCATCGGCAAGTCCGGCCATATCGGCCGCAAGGTCGCGGCCACGCTGGCCTCGACCGGGACGCCCGCCTTCTTCGTCCACCCTGCCGAGGCCTCCCATGGCGACCTCGGCATGGTCACGCGCGACGACGTGCTGATCGCCTTCTCCAATTCCGGCGAGACCTCCGAACTGCTGTCGATCGTCCCGATCGTCAAGCGCATCGGCGCCAAGCTGATCTCGGTCACCGGCAATGCCGAATCGAACCTGGCGCAACTGGCCGACGTGCATCTGGACGCCCGCGTCGAGAAGGAAGCCTGCCCGCTGAACCTTGCCCCGACCGCCAGCACCACGGCGGCGCTGGCGCTGGGCGATGCGCTGGCGGTGGCGGTGCTCGATGCGCGCGGCTTCGGCGAAGAGGACTTCGCCCGCTCGCACCCCGGCGGTGCGCTGGGCCGCAAGCTGCTGACCCATGTGCGGGACGTGATGCGCACCGGCAACGCGGTGCCCGAGGTGCGCGAGAGCACGCCGCTGGCCCAGGCCCTGATGGAAATCACCCGCAAGGGCATGGCCATGACCGCAATCGTCGATGCCGACGGGCGCGCGATCGGCGTCTTCACCGACGGCGACCTGCGCCGGCTGCTGGAAACGCCGCGCGACTGGAAGACCGTGCCGATCGGCGAGGTCATGCATGTCAATCCCTTCACCGTCGGGCCGGACCAGCTCGCGGTCGAGGCGGTGCAGATCATGGAAGCGAACCGCATCAATCAGCTGCTGGTGGTCGACGCCGACCAGCGCCTGGTCGGCGCGCTGCATATCCATGACCTGACCCGGGCCAAGGTCATCTGACGCACGCCATGCGCGATCTGTTTCCCTCCCTGTCCCGGCTCGCGTTGCGGCTGATGCCGCTGCTGCTGATGGCGCTCGTCGCCGGCAGTACCTTCTGGCTGGTGCAGATCAATACGCCGCGTCCGGTCAGCGATACCGAACGCCAGAAGCGCCATGTGCCCGACTACTGGATGGAGCGCTTCACCGCGACCGAACTGGCCGAGGACGGCAGCACCAAGATGCGCTTTACCGGCGAGCGGATGATCCATTACGAGGACGACCAGACCTACGAGGTCACGCGGCCCGCGATGCGCGCATACGAGCCCGAGCGGCCGCCGGTGACCGGTACCGCCGATGTGGGCAAGATGAATGCCGATGCCAGCGTGATCGACCTGTACGGCAACGCCCATATCGTGCGCGTGCAAGGCGCCGATCCGTCGCAGGACCCGCAGATGAGCGCGACCTCGAGCTACTTCCAGATCCTGATCAACGACGACATCGTCAAGACGGACAAGCCGGTCAAGCTGACCCGCGGCCCCTCGGTGATGACGGCCAACGGCCTGGTCTTCAACAATGTCACGCGCGAGGTCAACCTGCTCGGCAATGTGCGCGGCACCATCGTGATGGCGCCGCGCGGCGGCGGCGCGAAACCATGACGCCTGCCGGCGCGCCAGCCGCGCAACATTCGCAACACCCAAACGATCCTTGCGCCAGTCCGGGCCCCTTGCCCCTTCTGGACGATTCCCGGACAACGCCAATCAACGCCATCGTGGCCAACATGACCCTGACCCTGACGACCTGGACCCGCCGCCGCGCCACCGCCGTGCTGCTCGCCTTCGCCGCCGGCATGACGCTCGCCCTGCCGGCGCTCGCCGAACGCGCCGACCGCGACAAGCCGCTGGTGCTCGAGGCCGACAACGCCAGCTACGACGACGTCAAGCAGATCTATACGCTGACCGGCAACGTGGTGCTGACCAAGGGGACCATGGTGCTGAAGTCCGATGCCGCCGAGGTGCGCACCGATCCCGAGGGCTACCAGTACGCGGTGGCCACCTCCAAGGGCGGCAAGCAGGCCTATATCCGGCAGAAGCGCGACAACGTGGACGAGTACATCGACGGCTGGGGCGACCGCATCGAATATGACGGCAAGCAGGAAGTGGCCAAGCTGATCGGCAATGCGCGCATGGCGCGCCTGGCGGGCGCCAAGGTGGTCGACGAGATCCGCGGCGCGGTGCTGACCTACGACAGCCGCAACGAGTTCTACACCGCGGCGGGCGGCAGCGGCAACGCCGCGCCGGCGAACCCGTCCGGCCGCGTGCGCGCCGTGCTGTCGCCGCGCCAGAGCCAGGGGACCGGCGGCAGCGGTGCCGGCGTGGACCTGAAGGGCTCGCCGACGGCCAAACCCTGACTCGCTT
Source organism: Cupriavidus gilardii (assembly GCF_013314895.1). Lineage (GTDB taxonomy): Bacteria > Pseudomonadota > Gammaproteobacteria > Burkholderiales > Burkholderiaceae > Cupriavidus > Cupriavidus gilardii_C. The sequence goes on from NZ_JABTYE010000028.1 coordinate 30,264, forward strand.
CCCGCCCCGGACGCCAAGTACGCTCAGTACGCTCCGTACGCTTCGCATCACGCAGCATCAAAGGATTGCCCACATGTCCGTTGCCGACACCGCCACCGCAACCGCTCCTGCCGCCAACGCCAACGCCAACACCGCAGCCGGCGCTGGCGCCGGCACGATGCCCGTCACCAGCAATCTGGTGGTGCGGCATCTGAAGAAGCGCTACGGCTCGCGCACCGTCGTCAAGGACGTGTCGCTGGACGTCAAGAGCGGCGAAGTCGTCGGCCTGCTCGGGCCCAACGGCGCGGGCAAGACCACCTCGTTCTACATGATCGTGGGGCTGGTGGCGCTCGACGAAGGCGACATCGTGCTCGATGGCCAGCACATCAGCGGCCTGCCGATCCACGAGCGCGCGCGCATGGGGCTGTCGTATCTGCCGCAGGAAGCGTCGGTGTTCCGCAAGCTCAATGTCGAGCAGAACATCCGCGCGGTGCTGGAACTGCAGCGCGACAACGGCAAGGCGCTGTCCGCAGCCGAGATCGAGCGCCGCCTCGACAGCCTGCTCGACGACCTGCAGATCGCGCACCTGCGCAACAACCCCGCGCTGTCGCTGTCCGGTGGCGAGCGCCGACGCGTCGAGATCGCACGGGCGCTGGCCTCCGCGCCTCGCTTCATTCTGCTCGACGAACCGTTTGCCGGCGTCGACCCGATCGCGGTCGGCGAGATCCAGCGCATCGTCAGTTTCCTCAAGGCACGCAATATCGGCGTGCTGATCACCGACCACAACGTGCGCGAGACGCTGGGCATCTGCGACCACGCCTACATCATCAGCGAAGGCGCGGTGCTGGCGGCGGGCGAGCCCAAGGACATCATCGCCAACGAGTCGGTGCGGCGCGTCTATCTGGGCGAAAACTTCCGCATGTAACGGCGGTTGAACTGCAGCCGCGCTCGGGCCGAGTGCGGTTGATCGCGCCTGTCCGTGCGCGATGCGCCGATGGGCAGCTGGCTTGCGGCTGGTGATCCATCAGGCAATCGCTTCTGACCACGCAATCGAAACTTCCGATAGCAAATTCCGTTCCATCGCGGCCGAAGTTGCGCATAAAATAGGCCGCATGAAACCGTCGCTACAGCTACGCCTCTCCCAGCATCTGGCCTTGACGCCACAGCTGCAGCAGTCGATCCGGCTGTTGCAGCTCTCCACGCTGGAACTGCAACAGGAAGTCGAGCAGGCGCTGACCGAGAATCCCCTGCTCGAACGCGAAAACGACTGGATCGAAAGCCCTTTGCGGGTCGCCGCCGACGGCTCGATCAATGTACAGACCACGCCGGCGAGTCCCAACGCCGAATCCACCCCCCCTGCCGACGCTCGCGCCGATGGCGCGGCCCCTGCGGACGACGGCTATGCCGACGGCGCGGGCGACGATTATGGCGGCGACTGGAGCCTCGACGATTTCGCCCGCCGTCCGCAAAGCGACGAGGACGAGAAAACGCCGCTGCAATTGCGCGATGCCGAGCCGACGCTGCGCGAATATCTGATGGAGCAATTGGCGCCGCTGAAAATCTCGACGCGCGACAAGGGCCTGGCGATTTTCCTGATCGAATCGCTGGACGACGACGGCTACCTGAGCGCCTCGCTCGAGGAAATCCTCGCCGAATTGCCCGACGAGCTCGAATTCGAACTCGACGAAGTGCATGCGATGCTGACGCTGCTGCAAAGCTTTGATCCGCCGGGAGTCGGTGCGCGCAATGCCGCCGAATGCCTGTCGCTGCAATTGCGTCGCATCGAACATCCGCAGCGGGATCTGGCGATGACGATCGTTCGCCATCACCTCGAACTGCTCGCCGCGCGCGACTACACGCGCCTGAAGAAGGCGCTGCAGGTCGACGACATGCAGTTGAAGGCCGCGCACGAGCTGATCCGCTCGCTCGCACCCTACCCCGGCCATGCCTACAGCCGGCCCGAAGCGGACTTCGTCGTGCCCGACGTATTCGTGCGCAAGAGCGGCCATAACTGGATCGCTCAGCTCAATCCCGATGTGATGCCGCGGCTACGCATCAACGATATGTATGCGCAAATCTTGCGCGGTGCGAAAGGCGATACCGGCGCGGCAGGATTGCAGCAGAAACTGCAGGAGGCGCGCTGGCTCATCAAAAATATCCAGCAGCGTTTCGACACCATTTTGCGCGTCGCACAAGCCATCGTGGAGCGGCAGAAGAATTTCTTCACGCACGGTGAAATTGCGATGCGCCCCTTGGTTTTGAGGGAGATAGCCGATACACTGGGTCTACACGAGTCGACCATTTCTCGTGTGACGACCAATAAGTACATGGCCACCCCGATGGGGACATTCGAGCTGAAATATTTCTTCGGCAGCCATGTATCGACCGAGACCGGCGGTGCCGCCTCTTCCACCGCAATCCGTGCGCTAATCAAGCAGCTGATAGGAGCCGAAGACCCCAGAAACCCGTTGTCCGACAGCCGGATTGCCGAACTGCTGGGGGAACAAGGCTTCGTCGTGGCGCGACGTACCGTCGCCAAATATCGTGAAGCCTTGAAGATCCCGGCCGTGAACCTTCGCAAGTCTTTGTAGCCGAGTCGCATCGCCTGCCTGGTGCGACTCTTTCAGAAGGAGAAGCGCTATGAACTTCAAGATCAGTGGACACCACCTGGACATCACGCCTTCCCTGCGTGAGTACGTGGAAACGAAACTGGAGCGAATCCTCAGGCATTTCGATCAGGTTATTGACGTCAGCGTGCTGCTATCGGTGGACAACCAAAAGGAAAAGGATCGCCGGCAACGCGCGGAAATCAATGTGCATCTGAAGGGCAAGGATATCTTTGTCGAGGCACACCACGAAGATCTCTATGCGGCCATCGACATGCTGGTCGACAAGCTGGACCGGCAAGTGATCCGATACAAGGACAAGGTCCAGAGCCACGACCGCGAATCGCTGAAGTATCACAGCAGCCTCGTGGCCAATCAGGCCCAGCAGTAGCTTGAGACGATTCGGCGCGGCCCGAACACCGGCCGGCCTTGAAGCGAGGAAAGAAGCCGTGCCTGGAGCACGGCTTTTTTGCGCCGTGCGCGCGGAGGCGGCAGTGGCCGTATCGCTGCACAGCCGCTGCAACCAATAGGATGAAACCGGAATGGGGTTCCGTCTGGCGGGCTTCCCGGTGTATGCTGTGCAATACATCTAGAGAATGCCCGCCCCGTTCCATTGCGCAATGCCGCTCGGGGCGATCGGCATCGGACGGCAGGGAGCCCCCCTGCACTATAATGTGCCGCACGCTGATAGTCGGGAAGCGGCGGCAACGAAGGCATCGCCTTGCAACGGCAGGCCGGCCACCGGCCGGCGAGAACCGCATGGCGGTGCCAGCTTCAGGATTCCGCGCATTTTCAAATGAACCGTTTGGCCAAACTGCTGCCGCCCGGCAATATCTCGCTCGACGTCAGCGTCACCAGCAAGAAACGCGTGTTCGAACAGGCCGGGTTGCTGTTCGAAAACAACCATGGCGTGGCGCGCGCCACGGTGACCGACAATCTTTTTGCCAGGGAATCGCTCGGCTCGACCGGCCTCGGCGCCGGCGTGGCGATCCCGCATGGCCGCATCAAGGGGCTGAAGCATCCGCTGGCCGCCTTCATGCGGCTTGCCGAGCCGATCCCGTTCGAATCGCCCGACGGCAAGCCTGTTTCGCTGCTGATCTTCCTGCTGGTGCCGGAACAGGCGACGCAGCAGCATCTCGAAATCCTGTCGGAAATCGCTCAGCTATTGTCCGATCGCGATATGCGTGAAGGCCTCGCCGCTTTGCCGACGCCCGATGCGGTTCACCAGCTGCTGGTGCAATGGCATCCTTGACCCTCTCGGCGTAAGCGGCCGACCGCCGCACCGATCGCATTTACCACCGCCCTAGCGCCCCGCCTCATCCCCGCATGGAACTCACCGGCGTCACCTCCCAGTCGATCTTCGACGACAACGCAGCCGACCTCAAACTGTCCTGGGTGGCCGGGCTGGAGGGCGCCGATCGCGCCTTCGATCTGGACTTCGCACGGGAGGCGACCTCGGCGGCCGACCTGGTCGGTCACTTGAACCTGATCCACCCGAACCGGATCCAGGTGCTCGGCAAGCCGGAGATCACCTACTACCAGCGGCTCGACGACGAAACGCGCAAGCGCCAGATGGGCGAACTGATCCTGCTGGAGCCGCCGTTCCTCGTCATCGCCGACGGCATGGAGCCGCCGCCGGATCTGGAACTGCGCTGCACCCGCTCCTCCACGCCGCTGTTCACCACGCCGGTTTCCTCAGCGGCGGTGATCGACCATCTGCGCCTGTACCTGTCGCGCATTTCCGCGCCGCGCGTGACCATGCACGGCGTGTTTCTCGACATCCTCGGCATGGGCGTGCTGATCATGGGCGAATCGGGCCTGGGCAAGAGCGAACTGGGTCTGGAACTGATTTCGCGCGGACACGGCCTGGTAGCCGACGATGCGGTCGATTTCGTGCGTCTTGGCCCCGATTTCGTCGAGGGCCGCTGCCCGCCGCTGCTGCAGAACCTGCTCGAAGTGCGCGGCCTGGGCCTGCTCGATATCAAGACGATCTTCGGCGAGACCGCGGTGCGCCGAAAAATGAAACTCAAGCTCGTGGTTCAGCTCGTTCGCCGCAACGACGGCGAATTCGAGCGCCTGCCGCTCGATTCGCAATATCTCGACGTGCTGGGTCTGCCCATCCATATGGTGAAGATCCAGGTTGCGGCCGGCCGCAACCTTGCAGTGCTGGTCGAGGCCGCGGTGCGCAACACCATCCTGCGCCTGCGCGGCATCGACACGCTGCGGGATTTCATGGATCGCCAGCGCGCCGCGATGCAGGCCGACGCGGCGACGCGCGGCCAGGGCCGGCTGCTCTGAGCAGCGGGCCATTCGCTTCTGGACGCATCGGCGTTCCGGGCACGCCGAAAGCGTCAACCTGATTGGGGTTTTCAGCGTTTTGTGCTGTAATGGGCATCACGCCCAGCCTGCGCCGTTGCGCATCCTGCGCTTGGCGACCCGATCCTCAGTCAGGAGAATCCAGCATGAAGTCACTGATCGCAACCTGCGTGCTGCTGTGCCCTCTGGTCGCCACCGGCGCCTTTGCCCAGACCGCCTCGGAAAACAGCCAGCAGAGCAAGATGAAGACGTGCAACGCGCAGGCGTCCGGCAAGACCGGCGAGGAGCGCAAGGCCTTCATGAAGGAATGCCTGTCGGCCAAGCCCGCCGCCGCCGGCAACTCCCAACAGCAGAAGATGAAGGCGTGCAATGCGCAGGCCAGCGGCAAGAAGGGCGACGAACGCAAGGCGTTCATGAAGGAATGCCTGTCCGCATGACGGCAAGCTGATTCGGGACTGTCCCGGAGCGAACAAAAGGCGAATCGCGAGCACAAGCGATTCCCCTTTTTTGTTTGCCGCCGGCCCCGATTCCCGGGGCTTGCGCGGCTTTCGCACGCTTTCCGCGTCTTCTGCGGCTCGTTGGCGCATGCCCGGCTCCCGTTTCATCGGACCGTCATGACGCAATCATCACGCGATGCTATCCTTCAAGGGTTATGCGCATCGTCCTCATCACCGGCATTTCCGGCTCCGGCAAATCGGTTGCATTGAACGTGCTTGAAGACGCAGGCTACTACTGCGTCGACAACCTGCCCGCGCAGTTCATCCCCGAACTCGCCCGCTACCTCGCGGCCGAGGGCTACACGCACCTGGGTATCGCGACCGATATCCGCAGCCGCGAATCGCTGGCGCGGCTTCCCGAGACGCTGCGCAGCCTGTCGGCCGAGCACGAGGTTCGCGTCGTCTTTCTGACCGCCAATACCGATTCGCTGGTGCAACGCTATTCCGAAACGCGGCGGCGTCATCCGCTGTCGGTGCGGCTGGCGGCCGGGGAAGCGGGCGGCGCCTCGGCGCTGAACGAGACCCCGCTGGTCGAAGCGATCGAGATGGAGCGCGAGCTATTGAGTCCGCTGGCCGAATCCGCGCACCGGATCGATACCAGCAATGTGCGCACCAATACGCTGCGCGCGTGGATCAAGGACTTCATCCGCGACGACAATCTGCAGCTGACGCTGCTGTTCACTTCGTTCGGCTTCAAGCACGGCGTGCCCAGCGACGCCGACATGGTGTTCGACGTGCGGTCGCTGCCGAATCCCTACTACGATCTGCAGCTCCGGCCGCTGACGGGGCGCGATGCGCCGGTCATCGATTTCCTGCAGAGTCAGCCGATGGTGCTGGCGATGGCCGAGGATATTCGCGCCTATGTCGAGAAATGGCTGCCGAGCTTCGTCGCCGACAATCGCAGCTATCTGACGGTGGCGATCGGTTGCACCGGCGGGCAGCACCGCTCGGTCTATATCGCGGAAAGGCTTGCCAACTACTTCCGCGCGCATGGTAATGTGCTGGTCAGACACCGCGAGCTGGTGCCGGTAAGCTGAACCGGGCCGGCCTGCAGGCGGTGGATCCCGGCGGCGGCGCAACGCGCGTGCCTCCGCCCCTGTCAGCGAAAGTCTTCCCGGGATCGCATGTCGTCCAGTTCCCCAGCGCCCAGTCGCGCGGCACCGCTCCACGTCGAAGTCGACACCCTGCCGCTGTTTCCCCTCCATACCGTGCTGTTTCCCGGCGGCCGGCTGCCGCTGCGCGTTTTCGAACCCCGCTATGTCGACATGGTCCGCAATTGCCTGCGCGACAACGCGTCCTTCGGCGTTTGCCTGATCGCCAGCGGCACCGAGGTAGCGCAGCAGGGCACCGTGACCGTGCCCGAACCGATCGGCTGTCTGGCCGAGATCGTCGACTGCAATATGGAGCAGCTCGGCGTGCTGCTGATCGAGACGCGCGGCCGGCAGCGCTTTCGCGTGCTCGAGCACCATGTGCGCGACGACGGACTGCTGGTCGCCCGCGCCGAACTGCTGCCCGACGACGTGATCGACTGCAAGCTCGAACTGCTGGGCGAATGCGTGGCCGCACTGCGCCGGATCGTCGCCTCGCTGCACGCGCCGCCGCACAAGCTGCCGTTTGCCGAGCCGATGCAGTGGGACGATCCGAGCTGGGTCGCGAACCGGCTGTGCGAACTGCTGCCGGTGCCGATGAAGGCCAAGCAGATGCTGATGGCGCTGCCCGATGCCGGCATGCGGATCGAGATCGTTCATCGCTTCATGCGCCAGCACCATATGCTGTAGCGATGCTGTCGGGCTGGCGCCCGCGCCTTCAGAAAACTCAGAACAATTGCGGCCGCACCTCGCCGGCAAGCAGCTTGCGCACGGGGGCCGGCATGCCGAGCTCGTCGAGCCGGTCCAGCGACAGCCAGCGCCACTGCTGCGCCGCTGCGGCCTCGTCGCCGGAACCGCTGGCAGCGCCGGCATCGCGCAGCGCCAATGCCGCCATGTCGACCCGCACCGCCCGGATCAGCAGCCGGAAATGGGTGAAGACATGCGTCATCTCGGCGACCATTGCGGCGCGAGCCGGGGTGCCGAAGGTGCGGCCGAACGCGAGCGCATCGTCCTCGGCCTGTTCGGCATCGAACGGCAGCGCCGGCACGGGCAGTTCGGGCAGGCTCCACAATCCGCCCCAGATGCCGCTGTCCGCGCGCAGCCGCAGCAGTACCTCGCGGCCATGCCGCAATACCACCATCACGGTGCTGCGCTCCGGCACCGGCGCGCGCGTCTTCGGCGTCGGCAGGGCCGCGGTCAGCCCTTCGCGCCGGGCCACGCACAGGTCCGACAACGGACAACGCGCGGCGTCGTCAAGGCAGGCTGGCTTGCCGCGCGTGCAGACCGTTGCACCGAGATCCATCAGGCCCTGCGTGTAGGCGACCATGTCGTCGGACTGGCGCGGACCCGGAGCCGGCAACGCGGCCTCGGCCATCGCCCACATCCGGTTTTCGATTGCCTTCTCGCCGGGATGGCCGTGCACGCCGAAGCAGCGTGCGAATACCCGCTTGACGTTGCCGTCGAGAATCGGCGCCCGCACGCCCGCGCTGAACGCGGCGATCGCCGCTGCGGTCGAGCGCCCGATGCCGGGCAACTCGGCCAGCAGGGCCGGATCGCAGGGGAAATGGCCGCCGTACTGCTCGACCACCAGCTTGGCGCAGCGATGCAGATTGCGTGCGCGCGAGTAGTAGCCCAGCCCGGCCCACAGGGCCATCACCTCGTCGGCGGGCGCCTCGGCCAGCGCCTGCACGGTGGGCAGCCGCGCCAGAAAGCGCTGGTAGTAGTCGATCACCGCGCTGACCTGGGTCTGCTGCAGCATGATCTCCGACAGCCAGATCCGATAGGGATCGCGGGTGTTCTGCCAGGGCAGATCGTGGCGCCCGTGCTGGCGCTGCCATTGCACCACGCGGGCGCCGAAATCGGGCGGCACTGCGGCGGCGGGATCAGGCAGCACCGCGGCAGCGGGATCGGTGGCGGAACGTGTGGTGGAACGGCGAGGCATCGATAGCGAGGGGCGTGGGTGTTTCTGAATCACAGGCGGCGCGTCGTGTCGCTCAGCGCTGGCATTGCGGGCAATAGAAAGTCGAGCGCTGGCCCTGCACGATCTGCCGGATCGGCGTGGCGCAGTGCCGGCAGGGCCGGCCGGCGCGATCGTAGACCAGGCAGTCGAGCTGGAAATAGCCGCTGGCGCCATCGCTGCCGACGAAATCGCGCAGCGTGCTGCCACCGCGCTCGATCGCCAGCGCCAGCGTCTCGCGCACCGCGGCGGCAAGCCTGTCGCACCGGGGCCGCGACAGCCGGCCGGCGGCGGTGGTCGGCCGGATTCCCGCGCGAAACAGGCTCTCGGAGCAATAGATGTTGCCCACGCCGACCACGATATCGCCCGACAGCAGCACCGTCTTGATCGCCGCGCTGCGCCCGCGCGTATGGCGGTACAGCCAATCGCCGTCGAAGGCTGGGTCGAACGGCTCGATACCGAGATTGCGCAGCAGCGGATGGGTAGGCAACAGCGCTTCGGGCAGCGTGGTCCACAACACCGCACCGAAACGGCGCGGATCGCGGAAACGCAGCGTCAGCGGACGACCGGCCGTATCGTGCAGCAGCAGATCGACATGGTCGTGCGTGCCCGGCGCGGGCGGCTCGTGCCATACGCGCAGCGTGCCGGTCATGCCGAGGTGAATCAGCAGCCAGCCGGCCTCGTTACCCGCGTCGGTCTCGACCTGGCCGCCGCCCGCACGGTCCGCCTCGTGCACGCATTCCAGCAACAGATACTTGCCGCGCCGCTCGATCCGCCGGATGACGCGCCCCGGCAGGCACGCCTCGAGTTCCTCGGGCACCGGCCAGCGCAGGCCGCGATGGCGCACGGCCACCCCGGCGATGCGGCTGCCCTCCAGATGCGGCAGCAGTCCCCGTCGGGTCACCTCGACCTCGGGCAATTCCGGCATCGAACCTCTCCTTTGCGCACGACTCCAAGCGGCAGACGCCATGTCCGTCATGGTGCGCCGCAGCCGGGCATTGTAGCGGCACGTTACAATGGCCCTAACTTGTCATATGGCACGACGCGTGCCGGAGTCCCATCCATGCCGGACCGCCTGGACCGCATTCCCGCTCTGCTCCTTTCCCACGTACCGCCTGACGAGCCGCCCGCGCAGACCGCGCGCCGTGCGGCGCCACGCCGGCGCCTGCTGCCGTTGCTGGCCGCGGCCCTGGTGGGCGCCAGCGCGCTGACCGGCTGCGCCAGTGCGCGCGATGCCAAGTCGGCCCAGGCCGATACCCCGCGCGTGCAGGCGCAGTCGCAGTCCGACGGGGCCGAAACCGACCGGCCGATGTTCATACTGGGCACCGACGGCGAACTCGAACCGACGCCGGCGACGCCGCTGCCGCCCAAGATGCCGCTGCCGGAGCTGCCGCTGACGGCCGACATCATGTACCGCGTGCTGGCCGCCGAGATTTCGATGCAGCGCGGGCTGACCGGCCCGGCCTACCGCACCTATGTGGAATTGGCCCGCTCGACCCGCGATCCCCGCTTCGCACAGCGCGCCACCGAAATCGCCTTCAATGCGCGCGTACCGCAGCAGGCGCTGGACGGCGCTCGCCTGTGGACCGATCTGGCGCCCACCTCGCCCGCCGCGCGGCAGGTGCTGTCGACTCTGCTGGTGCTCAATGCGCGCTGGGAGGAAGCCGAACCGCTGCTGTCGCTGCAGTTGAACGGCGTGCCGCCGAGCCATCGGCCCGAGGCGATCCTGCAATTGCAACAGCAACTGTCGCGCACCAGCGATCCGGCCGGCGCGGCCGCGCTGCTGCAGCGGCTGGTCGCCAACGACATGCAGTCGGCCGAAACGCGGCTGGCGCTGGCGCGGGCCAAGGAAACGGCGGGCGACGTGCCCGGTGCGCTGGCCGAACTCGACGAAGCCCAGCGCCTGCGTCCCGACTACGAAGCCGCAGCGCTGATGGCGGCCGAACTGCGCGCCGACAACGCGCCCGAGCAGGCCATGGACGGCCTCAAGCGCTTCCTCGACAAGGCGCCCGCCTCGGTGAACGGCCGCATCACGCTGGCGCGAATCTATCTGCAGCGCAACGAGATGGACGCGGCGCGGCGCGAGTTCGAGGCGCTGCGCAAGGTCGCGCCCAACGATCCGCGCGTGCCGCTGGCGCTGGGCCTGACCGGACTGCAGGCGCGCCGCTATGACGAGGCCGAGCGCTATCTGCAGGAATATCTGCAGCTGGCCGAAAAGGCGCCGAGCTCCAACCCCGACATCGCCTACCAATACCTCGCGCAGATCGCCGAGGAGCGCAAGGACTACGCGGGCGCGGTGCAGTGGCTCGACCGGATCGAAGATCAGCGCATGGTCGCGGCGGCCTCGGTCAAGCGCGCGCAAATGCTCGGCCGCATGGGCCGGCTCGACGATGCGCAGGGGATCTTCGGCGACATGCTGGCCGACGCCGAGGACATTGCCGATCCCGATCAGCGCGCGCAGCGCATGATGGCGGTGCGCCAGGCCGAGGTCGGCATGCTGATGGAAGTCAAGGCCTACGACCGCGCGCGCAAGGTGCTCGACGAGCGCGTCAAGGCCGAGCCCAACAATGCCGAATGGCTGTACGAGCTGGCGATGCTGGACGAGCGCGAGAAGCGCTACGACAGCATGGAACGCCGGCTGCGCCAGTTCATCGCGATGCAGCCGGATCAGAAGCAGGGCTACAACGCGCTGGGCTATTCGCTGGCCGATCGCAACATCCGCCTGCAGGAAGCGCTGAAGCTGCTGGAGAAGGCTACGGAGCTCGGCCCCGACGATCCGTACATCATGGATAGCCTGGGCTGGGTCAAATTCCGGCTGGGGCAGCTGCAGCCTGCCGCCAAGCTGCTGCGCGACGCCTATGCGAAGGCGCCCGAAGCCGAGATCGCCGCGCATCTGGGCGAGGTGCTGTGGCAGCTGGGCGAGCGCGACGAGGCTCGCAAGACCTGGCAGGAAGGCGTCAAGCTGGACCCGAACAACGAGACGCTGGTCGAAACGCTGCGGCGCTACAACGTGCAATTGGCGCAGTAGCGCCCCGGGGCTTGCCGCGCGTACCGTGCAATCTGCCGACGTCCATCGTCGTTCATCGCCTCCATCGACATCCCTGGCCGGCACGGTCCGCGCCGCCGCGCGCGCCGTGACCCGGCATCGATCTTCGTTTACCGCATGAACCGATCCCGCCGTACCCTGACCCTGCTTTGCCTGTCCGCGCCGCTTTGGCTCGCCGCCTGTGCCAGCGTCACGCCGTCGCGCCAGTTCGATGCCGCCGCCGGTGCGCGCGCCAGCGAGCTGACGGGGCGCTTTGCCGCCAACTACGTCCGCTATGGACGCGACGAAGGCGTGCAAGGCAGCTTCCATTGGCGCGAGCAGGGCAACAACGTGCGGCTGGACCTGATCTCGCCGCTCGGCCAGACGCTGGCGGTGGTCACCGCGACGCCGTCGGGCGCGACGCTCGATCTGCCCAACGAGCCGCCGCGCAACGCGCCCGAAGTCGATGCGCTGCTCGAACAGAGCCTGGGCTTTGCGTTGCCGGTGGCAGGCATGCGTGACTGGCTGCGCGCGCGCCCGGCACCGGGCGCCCCCGCCAGCGCCACGCGCGACGCGCAGGGCCGGCTCGAGACGCTGTCGCAGAACGGCTGGACCGTGCGCTACGCAGCCTGGCAGGCCGCGCCGGACGGCGCCGAAACGCTGCCGCGCCGGATCGACCTGGCCCGCGACGGCGCCGGCGGTCCGATGTCGGTCAAGCTGGTGATCGACGCCCCCGCTTCGCATTGATTGCATTGAGCGCTGGACATCGATCGCTCGAATCGCCGTCCGATTCCTCCGATCCCGTTCGACCTGATCGACTTCATCCGACCTCCGACCTGTCACGGCCCGATGTCCGCCTCCCTGCCTCCCGCGCACCTGCGCGACTGCCCCGCTCCGGCCAAGCTGAACCTGTTCCTGCATGTGACCGGCCGGCGCGCCGATGGCTATCACACGCTGCAGACCGTGTTCCAGCTGATCGACTGGAGCGACACGCTGCATTTCGCGCGCCGCGACGACGGCGCGGTGCTGCGCGTGACCGACGTGCCCGGCGTGCCGGACGACAGCGATCTGGTGGTGCGCGCGGCCAGGGCCCTGCAGGCCGCCACGGGTACCCGCTACGGCGTCGAGATCGCGCTGGACAAGGTGCTGCCGATGGGCGGCGGCATCGGCGGCGGCTCGTCCGACGCCGCTACCACGCTGCTGGCGCTGAACCGCCTGTGGGGGCTGGACCTGTCGCGCCAGCAATTGATGCGGATCGGCCTGAGCCTGGGTGCCGACGTGCCCTTCTTCGTGTTCGGGCAGAACGCCTTCGCGCAAGGCATCGGCGAGGAGCTGGCCGCGGTGGATCTGCCCGACAGCTGGTTCGTCGTCATTCATCCACGTCAGCATGTGCCGACCGCTGCGATTTTTTCCGACGAACGCTTGACAAGGAATACGCCTATCTCCATAATTGCGGACTTCGCTGCTTGCACAAACAAATTCGGTTTCGGTCGCAACGATCTGGAAGCGATAGCAACAGCGAAGTTCGGCGAAGTTGCCCGAGCCCTTGCCTGGCTGAAACAGTTCAGTCCCGAGGCAAGGATGACCGGTTCCGGTGCCTGTGTGTTCGCGCGCTATACTGACGCGCAAACTGCGCAACAGGTACTCGACCGGTTGCCTCCCGAATGGGACGGCAGATGCGTGAGAAGCTTGTCGCGCCATCCGCTCGCAGCATTCGCATAGCAAGTTTTCGTTCGGCGTTGTGCGCTGTCGGTGCAACGAAGAACGGTCCCGGTTGTGTAGGGGAGTCGCCAAGTCGGTTAAGGCACCGGATTTTGATTCCGGCATTCGAGGGTTCGAATCCTTCCTCCCCTGCCATTACATTCCTCGCAGATCTGCAGAATCCGTCGCCGGCAGCGCCGGCGACCATCCCCCAGCAGCAAGACAGGTGCCCCTCATGAGTAGCGACGGCTTGATGGTATTCACCGGCAACGCCAACCCCAAACTCGCGGAGGCTGTCGTGCAGCACCTCGGCATTCCGTTGGGCAAGGCGCTGGTGGGACGATTCTCCGATGGCGAAGTCCAGGTCGAGATCCAGGAAAATGTCCGCGGCAAGCACGTGATCGTGCTGCAGTCCACCTGCCAGCCGACCAACGACAACCTGATGGAACTGATGGTGATGGTCGACGCGCTCAAGCGCGCCTCGGCACGCAGCATCACCGCCGCCATGCCCTACTTCGGCTATGCCCGCCAGGACCGCCGCCCGCGCTCGGCGCGCGTCGCGATCTCGGCCAAGGTGGTTGCCAACATGCTGGAAGTGGCCGGCGTCGAGCGCGTACTGACGATGGACCTGCACGCCGACCAGATCCAGGGCTTCTTCGATATCCCGGTCGACAACATCTACGCCTCCCCGGTGCTGCTGGGCGATCTGCGCGAAAAGAACTACGGCGATCTGCTGGTGGTCTCCCCGGACGTCGGCGGCGTGGTGCGTGCCCGTGCGCTGGCCAAGCAGCTGAACTGCGACCTGGCCATCATCGACAAGCGCCGTCCCAAGGCCAATGTGGCCGAGGTGATGAACATCATCGGTGAGGTCGACGGCCGCAACTGCGTGATCATGGACGACATGATCGACACCGGCGGCACGCTGTGCAAGGCCGCCCAGGTGCTCAAGGAACGCGGCGCACAAAAGGTGTTCGCCTACTGTACCCACCCGGTCCTGTCCGGCGGCGCGGCCGCCCGCATCGCCGAGTCGGCGCTGGACGAAGTGGTGGTCTGCGACACCATTCCGCTGCGCGACGATGCGCGCCAGACCGGCAAGATCCGCCAGCTGTCGACCGCCTCGCTGCTGGCCGAGACGTTCACCCGGATCGTCAAGGGCGACTCGATCATGTCGCTGTTCGCCGATTCCTGAGCTTCCTGTTAGAATTCAAGGCTTTATCGCGTCCGCCGGCTTGTCCGCAAGCGGCGATGCGATGCAGAGGCGCCCGGTCACCGTACCTGGCGCCGATTCATCGGGCTGTCTGGTCGCGGGCAGCCCTCTTACTTTTTGGAGTCCACAATGAAAGTCATCGCTTTCGAGCGTAGCGTACAGGGTACGGGTGCGAGCCGCCGCCTGCGCAACGCCGGCAAGACCCCCGGCATCATCTACGGCGGCGCCGCCGAACCGAAGATGATCGAGCTCGATCACAACGCGCTGTTCCACGCGCTGAAGAAGGAAGCCTTCCACTCGTCGATCCTCGACCTGGAAGTGGGCGGCACGAGCGAGAAGGCCCTGCTGCGCGCCTTCCAGATGCACCCGTTCAAGCCGCTGGTGCTGCATGTCGACTTCCAGCGCGTGTCGGCCACCGAGAAGATCCACGTCAAGGTGCCGCTGCACTTCATGAACCAGGAAACCGCTCCTGGCGTGAAGCTGGGCCACGGCATCATCAACCACATCCTGAATGAACTGGAAGTGTCGTGCCTGCCGGGCGACCTGCCGGAATTCATCGAAGTGGACATGGGCGCGGTCGAACTGGGCCAGACCGTTCACCTGTCGGACCTGAAGCTGCCGAAGGGCGTGACCCCCATCACGCACGGCGACGACAACCCCGCCGTGGCGACCGTTGCGCTGCCGGCCGGCGGCGTGTCGGAAGCGGCCAGCGAAGGCGAAGGCGAAACGCCGGCTGCCTGATCGGCACCAGCCCTCGGCTGACCGGGCGGCACTGTCGTATCGACAGGCGCTGCCACAAAGACCGCCGGTTCGTCCGGCGGTTTTTTTTCGCGTATGCTTGCCTGCTGCGGCGCGCCGGAATGGCTGCGTGCGTGCCCGCCCCCGAACCCGTTTGCACCATGATCAAGCTCATCGTCGGCCTCGGTAATCCCGGGGCGGAATACGAAGCCACCCGGCATAATGCCGGCTTCTGGCTGATCGACCAGCTGGCCCGCATGGCCGGCGCCGCGCCGCGCGTGGAAGGCCGCTTCCATGGGCTGGCGGCGCGCGCGCGCCTTTGGGATCAGGATATCTGGCTGCTGAAGCCGTCGACCTTCATGAACCGCTCGGGCCTGGCAGTGGTTTCGCTGGCCCGCTTCTACAAGATCCTGCCGGACGAGATTCTGGTCGCGCACGACGAGATGGATCTGCCGGCCGGCGCGGTCAAGCTCAAGCGCGGCGGTGGCTCCGGCGGGCACAACGGTTTGAAGGACATTTCGGCGCATCTATCGACGCCGGATTACTGGCGCCTGCGCATCGGCGTCGGTCATCCGCGCAACGCCGGCGGCGCCGCCGATCGGGAAGACGTCGTCAACTTCGTGCTCAAGCCGCCGCGCCGCGAGGAGCAGCAGGCGATCGACGAAGCGATCGACCGCAGCGTGGCGCCTTTGTCCCTGCTGGCCAAGGGAGAGGCGGAGCGGGCGATGATGCAGTTGCATTCGGCTAAATGACGGCTGGATGGTGACGCTGCTCCAATAACTGTGGCGGTCCAGCACCGGCCATAGAGCGGTTCAAACGGCTATTGCGACCGGTTCGGCTTCTTCTGCGGCAGGCTTCGCTTGAGGACGACGTTGCAATCCGTTTTCTACGGCGCACCGAATACCATCGCCATCTACGAGATTGCGGATTTTGATCTTCAACTCCTCGACGATGGGGTCCTTGACATCCGCATCGAACGAGCAAAAACGCAGTGGCCAAAGATCTTCCCGGGTCAATCCGATCTGTTTCAAGGTGTGCTTGATCAGCCGTCGCGCGCTGGCATCAGTCCCGCCGGTCCTGTCCAGCATTCGGACCGCTTGATCGATGACGTCGTCAAGCGGAGGCAACTTGTTGTCCTTCGGCCCGCCCTCTCCCGACGCAGCGGCCTGATTGTTTCCCTTGTCGATCGCCGCCTGGATGGATTTCGCAGAATTGCGATTCCGAATTCCGGCATACAGCGTCCAACCGGCCAATGCCAGGCCGCCGACAATGCCGAACAGAATACCGCCGGTCGAGACCCCACCCACGACAAGGAACAGGGCGAGAGAAACCGCGCCGACCGTCATCGCCGCGGCGCCATAGGATATCCGCCATTTACCGACGCGAATCTGGCTCTTGGCGTCGTCCCTGCCACGAATTTCGTTGTGCTCGGCATGCCTGAGCAAAGACTCTGCAAGCCGGCCGGCATTTGCGAGCTCGGCTTGCTGGCTATTCTTTGCGTCCTTGAGTCGTTCTTTGGCGGTATTGATGGCTTCCAAGGCGCCGCTCGCCGCAGCCAGCTTCTTCAGCCCGTCATGCCACCGCAAGGCGCCCGCGACGATATGGAGCGCGCCGCAACCGAGACTGAAGGCAAAACCGCAGATGGCAGTCGCCGTAGCGTTAATCGGCACTGCGGCAAGGTGCAATAGCTCGCTGACCTTAAAGCTGTCCCAAAGCAACGCCAGATTGCAGCCGACGCCACCGCCTTGCAGGATGCCGTCACGGGCGAACATGACAGAGGAATGCTTCAGGGTATTGCCGGCCTTGCGATGATCTATCTGCGCGGTTTCATATTCCAGGTAGCTAACCGCCAATTCCAGTGTCGGCTTTTCTTTCACCCGCCCGCCCGTTGAAGACTGCGCGATGGAAATGCCGCGGTCGGCAGAACATGCATCGTGCACCTCGGTATCCGGCTCGAGACCTTCGCTCGCAACTGCACCTTTCAGCTTTGTTTTTTGGACGTCTGATTTCCGGCACCGGACGTAGTTTGCAAATGCCTCATGCCCCTCCCCGTTATCGTCGATTTGCCGACCAGTGCACTGACGCCGGTTAGCGTGCTGCGCGAAAACCACGGACGTTATGATCATTTCGGCGAACGATGCCACGCTGCCCAGCGCGATTCCGACCTGGGAAACGGTATGCCTGGTGCCCTCCGCGGTGAATCGGGTGGTAAGAAGCGCCGACGATGGATTAGCGCGGAAGAAGGCTGTGATGGAGTCTATGAACGCGCCAACTCTATACAGAGCAATGCTGCTCCAGCCGTAATACAAACCTGCATTGGCAAAGGCCAACCGCCGCTCTCCCGGCAAAACTCCATGCCGGTCGGCAAGCCAGCTCACATAGGTAACATGGCCGCGCACGCTTCCCATGGATCGTCTCCTCCTAGGTCTGCTTGATACGACGAGCATTCTGTCGGACCCGGACTACTATCCGGCATTTGTTAAGCTACAACGCCGTTGGAATGCCTTTTTTATTGTCAAGAGCCACCACCACCGGCGGTTTCGAAGTACGGAACAACGGTACGCGCATACATGGTGGCAACGATTTTCTGGTGCCGGCGATCCCTGCGGGCCCGATCCACCGCATATCGCGGAGTAGTCATGTATCGCAATAGGCGCCGGTTATCTATCTCCCTTTCCTCCGTAGAATATATAGGGATTGTGGATTCGCTTATCGCCGCGGACGAGGGAAATCCACTAAATCGATTCCGCATGATTTCTACAGCCGGGAAGCCATACTTCGGATCTTTGCCGTGCTTTTCCCAGCGTCGTTGAATAACGACAGCAGTATTGGCCAATCCAAGTACAGCAGCGGATTTGATGGGCGTCGATGGTGGAATCAACTCCAGGATCTGTTTCCATCTCGCCTCATCCCGTCGCCTCGAATCGTCGCCACCTAGCCTCTGTGCCTGTGCGATGGCACCCAGCAGCGGCTCGGCTTCCTTCGCGGTGTCCGCGTCAAGCAAAAGCGGCGTTGCGTAGCGAAGCAGCGCGTCGTGGAAGTCCGCCCCCACTCCTGCACAAGCCCCGCGACGCGCGAACTCATTTAGCAACGTGATGGCCCAATATGGAGAACGGGCCATGGCATGTTGGAATACGCTGTGCAGAACCTCTAGCTTGGTACTGTCCGTCAGTTTGTGGAACAACGGCCATGCCTCGTGAAATATTCGTTCCGGGATACGAGGGTACATTTTGCCGAGCCGCTTGAGCGTCTCCTCGAATATCGTCCTTGCACGCCAGCGGTTCCATCGGTACCCGGTGAAGAAATTGAGCAAGAGCGATACATCCTTCATGCATGACGACTGCGACCGGAAATCCAGGCTCTTCTTGCTGGCAATCAAGTCCCGAAACAACTGAAACTCTGGCCAGTAAGGCTTGAGCTGCTTATGAAGAAGCCGGCACGTCATGGCAAGCGTTGCGCGTTCGAAGGGGTCCGCTAGGTAAACGAAGATCCGGTCGGTGGCTACCTTCGGCAAAGCCGCGATATGTTTGTTTTCGGCTTCCGGCGTGCGCCGCGAGCCGTCGGTCCGCGAAAAGACCTTGGCCAGAGCGGCCATGACCCCATGCGGATTGTCGCGCAAGGCGATGGTGGAACCGTCCACGCCAAGTCGGCCCTCGGACCGACCGAACGATGCCATTTCATAGGCGCTGATACCCGGAAACGCCGGGCGTGGATAACCCTCGGTACAGACTTGCGGCATGGCGCTCTCCCGAGCTGTAGGAATGCCGTGCACGGTCGCATGGTCGCCGGTGTTGCCGCTTAACAAAACTTTGCGGTTCGACAGCTTTTGGTTGCAACTTGGGTGGTGGATGTGGATTTGTGCGGGGTAGGCAACGGAAAAGTATTGCGAGCGACGCAAAAAAACCCCGCTATCGCCGATAGCGGGGTTTCCTTGTACGCCTTGTCAGGGAGCGGCTGCGGCGCCGTCCGGGCGCCGCGCCGCCTCAGGCAGCGTGCTTCGCGGCAGTCAGCAGCCGGTAGCGCTGCATCAGCACCTCAGGCGTCTCGACCCGGTTCGGGTCGCGTGGGATGCAAGCGACGGGGCACACCTGCTGGCATTGCGGCTCGTCAAAATGGCCGACGCACTCGGTGCATTTGTTGGGGTCGATCTCGTAGATTTCCGGCCCCATCGAAATTGCTTCGTTCGGGCACTCGGGCTCACAAACGTCGCAGTTGATGCAATCGTCGGTGATCATCAGCGCCATGGTGTTTCCTTCTGCTGTCCGGCCATCGCCGCGCGATCGGCCGCCGGAGCCCGCCCGCGCCCGACTGGCCGCGTCCTGACGGTTTCCGAAGCCCGTATTCTAGGCGTTTTCGGGCCGGCACGCCGAGGCCGGCCTTGGGCCGGGGCGCTCGCGATCGAGACCGAGCGCTCAGCCGCCCTTGCCGATCTTTTCCTTGAGCCAGCGCTCGACCGAAGGGAACACGAACTTGCTGACGTCGCCGCCCAGCACCGCGATCTCGCGCACGAAAGTGCCCGAGATGAACTGGTATTGGTCGGACGGGGTCAGGAACATCGTTTCGACGTCCGGCAGCAGATAGCGGTTCATGCCGGCCATCTGGAACTCGTACTCGAAGTCCGACACGGCGCGCAGGCCGCGCACGATCACGCGCGCATTGTTCTTGCGCACGAAATCCTTCAGCAGGCCCGAGAAGCCGTCAACGCGCACATTCGGATAGTGGCCCAGCACTTCCTTGGCGATGCCGATGCGCTCCTCCAGCGAAAAGAAGGGGCGCTTGTTGGGGCTATGGGCGACTCCGACCACCAGCTCATCGAAGATATTGGACGCCCTGCGCACCAGATCCTCGTGTCCCCGGGTCAATGGATCGAACGTGCCGGGATAGACCGCGACGACCATGCTTCCTCCTTGTTCTGCCCGCTGCCGTGAATCGGCAAGCCGCACCGGCACCGGCTTTGCAGCCGGCTTGCGCCGATGCCGCCAGGCGAGCGTTGGCGACAGCGGCGTAGTGTACCCCTAAATGCACGGCTTGAAAGCCGCCGCGCCGAGCCGGCGGGAGCGCCTTGGGCGATCATCGCGCACTGGCGCGCGAAGCGCCAGCGCCGGGATTCAGTCGGCCGCGCCGCGATGGCGCAGCAGGTGGAAATGGACGGCGCCGGCACGCGCGTGGCGCACGATTTCGAGCGAGGCGGGCACCGGCGCATCGGCGCCATGCAAGGGACTTTCCGATTCGACATAGACCAGGCCCGCCGCGTGAGTCAGCCGCTCGGCATGGACCAGCGCCGGGCCGATCCAGTCCTCGGCAAACGGGGGGTCGAGAAAGACCACGTCGAAGCTGGCGGCCGGCATCTGCGCCGCGATGGCGAAGGCATCACCTTGAATGACCTGGATCTGCTCGGCGCCGAGCCGGTCCTGGTTCTCGCGCAACTGCCGTACCACGCGCGGATTGGCCTCGACCATCGTGACATGGGCGGCGCCGCGCGAGGCGGCCTCGAAGCCCAGCGCGCCGGAGCCGGCGAACAGATCCAGGCAGCGCTGGCCGCTCAGGTCCTGGCCCAGCCAGTTGAACAGCGTCTCGCGGACGCGGTCCGGCGTGGGCCGCAGGCCTTCGGCATCGAGCACGGGCAGCGGCGTGCGCTTCCATCTGCCCCCGATGATGCGCACCTGCGCGGGGGCCTGGCGGGAGGAGAACGAGGGGACGCGCCCACGGGGCGCGGTCTGGCTGCGCCCGGCGGCGGCGGGCTGCGGAGAGGGGGAACGCGGACTCATTCCGTGATTGTAGAGCCTGGCGCGGTCTGCGCTGCCGCTACCGCGCCGGCATCACCGGACCGCTATGCGCGCCAGCGCACCTTGCGCCGCGCCCCGGCCGGCGTCAAACCAACGCCAGCGGGAGTCGCCCGCGGGCTCAGCGGGCCGCCGCGGTCGGCGCGCCGCCGGTGGGCCCGCCAACGATCACGGTCGCCATCGCGTCGGGGCGGACATGGCGCTGGAAGGCCTGCCGGACGTGCTGACGGTCGACCTTGGCGATCTGCGCGGTCCAGGTATCGAGATAGTCCAGCGGCAGGCCGTACCACCCGATATTGGCGACGTTGGTCAGCAGCTTGCGGTTGCTGTCGATCCGCAGCGGGAAGCCGTTGATCAGATTGTCCTTGGCCGCCTTCAGCTCGGCCTCGGTCGGCCCGTCCTCGACGAAGCGCTTGAGCACCTGCCGCACCAGCGCGAGCGCCTCGTCGGTCTGCGCCTTGCTGGTCTGCAGGCCGATGCCGAACGGGCCGGGCTGCTTGGACGGGGCGAAATAGCTGTCGACGCCGTAGGTCAGGCCGCGCTTCTCGCGCACCTCCTCGGTCAGCCGCGAGCTGAAGCCGCCGCCGCCGAGCACATAGTTGCCGACCAGCAGCGCGAAATAGTCGGGATCGCCGCGGGCGATGGCGGGCTGCCCCAGCACCACGGTGGCCTGCTGCGCCGGGTGCGGAACGCGTTGTACGCTGGCGCCGATGTCCATCTTGACCGGCGGCATCGCCGGCGGCGCGGCGCCGTTGGGCAGGCCGCGCGTCAGCAGTTCGGCGATCTGCTCGGCCTGGCGGCGGTCGATCGCGCCGATCAGCGTGACCACCGCACGCGAGGCCGCGTAGTTGTCGCGCCAGAAGCGTTCCAGATCGGCGCGCGTGACCGACGCGACCGACTCCGCGGTCGCCGACATGCCATACGGATGGTTAGGGTAGATGGCCTTCGACAGCAGCTTGTCGGCAATCACGCCCGGGCGCGTATCGCCCTCGCGGATCGCCGCGATCATGCGCTCCTTCTCGCGCGCCACCACGGCCTCGGGGAAGGTCGGCGCCTTGACCAGCTGCGCGGCCAGCGTCACCGACTGCGTCAGCTCCGGGTTGGAGGTCAGCGTGCGCAGGCCGATGCCGCCGCGGTCGCCGCCTGCCGCGCCGCCGAAGCTGGCGCCGGTATCGGCGAAGGCATCGGCGATCTGCGCCTCGTCGCGCGCCGGCTGGCCATCGACGGCGCCGGTGCCCTTGTCGAGCAGCGCCGCGGTCAGCGCCGCCAGTCCGGCCTTGCCCGCCGGGTCATAGCGGCTGCCGGCGTCGAAGTCGACGTTGATGTCGAGCATCGGAATCGACGGGCTGCGGACGAAATAGACGCGGGCACCGGTCGACGCGGTCCAGTGTTCGATGGGGATGGCGGCCTGCGCGGTGGCGGCGCCCAGACCGGCCAGCAGGCCGGCGGCGGCGACCAGCGCTTTGCGCAGCCGGGCCGAGGGACGGGAAAACGGGAGCGAATCCATGGCGAACATCGGCGGTCCTCAGTGGCGCAGGCCGGACGGGGCCTGAGACTTGGGCTGGTTGGGATCGATCGGCTGCGGCAGCAGCGTCGCCACGGTCAGGTTGTCATCGCTGAAGTATTTGCCCGCTACCTCCTTGACCTGCTCTGGCGTGACCTGCTTGACCCGTTCGAGGATGCGATCGAGCTGCTGCCACGAGATGCCGGCGATCTCTGCCACGCCGATCTCCATCCCCTGCCCGAACACCGAATCGCGCTTGTAGATCTGGCCGGCCACGACCTGCGCCTTGACGCGGCGCAGCTCTTCGTCCGACACGCCTTCGCGTGCGATGCGCTCGATCTGCTGCCGCAAGGCGCGCTCGATCTCCTCGGTGGTATGGCCGTTGGCGGGCGTGCCGTCGAGCACGAACAGCGACTCGCCGCGATTGATGCCGTCGTAGCCGACATTGACGTCGTCGGCCAGCCGCTGCGTACGCACCAGATCGCGCGTCAGCCGCGCATTGTCGTAGCCGTTGAGCACGGCGGCCAGCACCTCGAGCGCATACGGATCGACGTCCTTTTCGACATCGCGCAGGCGCGGCACCTTGTAGGCCATCACCAGATAGGGATTCTCGGCGGGCGCCTTGACCCAGATCCGCTTGACGCCCTTCTGCGGCGGCTCGATCTGCGGCTTGCGCACCGGCAGCGGACGCGGCTTGAGCCTGCCGTAGGTGCGCTCGGCCATCGCGCGCACCTCGGCGGGCTTGACGTCGCCGGCCACCACCAGGATCGCGTTATTGGGTACGTACCACTCGCGATACCAGCGGCTGACATCGTCGACGCGCATATTGACCAGGTCGTTCATCCAGCCGATCACCGGATGGCGGTAGCCGGCGCTGGTATAGACGGTGGCCAGCAGCTGTTCGTAGACGGTGCCGCGCGGCGAGTCGTCGGTGCGCAGCCGGCGCTCTTCCATCACGACCTTCATCTCGCGCTCGAACTCCTCGGGGCGGATGATCAGATTGGCCATCCGGTCCGCTTCCAGCTCCATCATCCGCTGCAGATGCTGCTTGCCGATCTGCTGGAAATACATCGTGAAGTCGCGATTGGTCATCGCGTTCTCGCGGCCGCCGAGCGCGGCGATCTGCCTGGAGAACTCGCCCGGTCCGACCTTCGGCGTGCCCTTGAACATCATGTGTTCGAGCATATGGGCAACGCCGGTGGTCCCGCTGACCTCGTCGATGCCGCCGACGCGATACCAGACCTGATGGGCGACGGTTGGCGCGCGGTGGTCTTCCTTGACGATCACGCGCATGCCGTTGGCCAGCTTGAATTCGGTGGTGCCGCTGTCGGCAACCGCCGCCTGTACCGCCGCGCCCGGGGCCGGCGGCGCGTCGACCGCGACGCCTTGCGCATGCGCCAGCGGCAGCCAGGCGCTCGCTGCAACCAGCGCAAGCGCGGTCAATCCGGCCAGACGATGCGGCCGCCATGATGGCGAGGGAGAATGCCGGCGCCGGTCGGCGCCTTTGGTGACATGCTGATGGGCGGGCGTTGCGCCCTGCCACGTCGACGCCGCGGTCGACCCTGCGCGATGGTTCATGCGACCCCGTCTGCTAGAATTTTGGCGATTGATTCTACCGGGGTATGGACCCCTTTCCCAATGTTTAGTTTCTGGAAGAAGCGCAAGGCCGAGCCGGCCGGCGCGCCCGCCGAGGCGCAGACCGAGGCACCATCGGCCCCGGCGGCGCAGGCACCGGCCGCCGAAGCGCCGTCGGTAACTGCCGCTCCGCCGCAGCCGGAAACGGCGGCGCCCACCGCGCCGATTGCACCGCCGGCACCGGCCGCACCGGCCGCACCGGCGGCTGAAGCCAGGCCCGCACCGTCCCGACTGTCTCCGCTGTCCTGGTTCACGCGATCGTCGCAGCCCGCGGCGGAAGCGGCGCCGCCGGTGTCGACGCAAGCCGAGCCACTGCGCGAGCCGCAGCTACCCTCCGAGCCACAACCCGAACCACAAGCGATACCCGAACCGGCGCGCGGCATCGCTGCCGAACCGGTTCCCGCAGTACCGCCCCAGCCTGCACCGCCATCCCCGCCTGCGCCCGTCGCCACGGCGGACGACGACGAGATGGTGCTGGTCCCGGTCCCGCCGCCGAGCGAGGAGGCCAAGCGCGGCTGGATGCAGCGGCTGCGCACCGGCCTGTCGAAGACCAGCCGCGGCATCAGCACGCTGTTCGTCGGCGTCAAGGTCGACGAGGCGTTGTTCGAGGAACTGGAGACCGCGCTGCTGATGGCCGATGCCGGCGTCGAGGCCACCGAATACCTGCTGGGCGAACTGCGCCGCCGCGTCAGGAGCGAGCGCATCGACACCGCCGAGGGCGTGCGCGTGGCGCTGCGCGAGCTGCTGACCGAACTGCTGCGTCCGCTCGAAAAAACCATGGAGCTCGGCCGCGAGCAGCCGATGGTGATGATGATCGCGGGCGTCAACGGCGCGGGCAAGACCACCAGCATCGGCAAGCTGTGCAAGCACTTCCAGCACTACGGCCAGTCGGTGCTGCTGGCCGCGGGCGATACCTTCCGCGCGGCCGCGCGCGAGCAACTGACGATCTGGGGCGAGCGCAACAACGTCACCGTGGTGGCGCAGGAGAGCGGCGATCCGGCCGCGGTGATCTTCGACGCGGTCAATGCCGCGCGAGCGCGCCGCGTCGACATCGTGATGGCAGACACCGCGGGCCGCCTGCCGACGCAGCTGCATCTGATGGAAGAGCTGCGCAAGGTCAAGCGCGTGATCGGCAAGGCGATGCCCACCGCGCCCCACGAGGTGCTGCTGGTCATCGACGCCAACACCGGGCAGAACGCGCTGGCGCAGGTCAAGGCCTTCGACGATGCGCTGGAGCTGACGGGCCTGATCGTGACCAAGCTCGACGGCACCGCGAAGGGCGGCATCCTCGCCGCGATCGCGCGTCAGCGCCCGGTACCGGTCTACTTCATCGGCGTCGGCGAGAAGGTCGAGGACCTGCAGCCGTTCAAGGCCGACGAGTTCGCGCAGGCGCTGCTGGGCGACTGAACGCACATCGGCAACGACCGCGAGAGCAACAGAAAAAAACGGGCGCCGCTGAAAACAGCGGCGCCCGCTTTTTTTTTGACGGCCCTGCGCCTGGTGGCGTGGGCTACTCGGCGTCGGGCTGCGCCTTCGGTGCGGCCTGCTGGAACGCCGGCATTTCCATGCAGGCGTCGAAGATCCGCACGATGGTCGGATAGGGTTCCATATCGACCTGGAAGCGCTGCGCGTTGAACACCTGCGGCACCAGGCAGATATCGGCCAGCGTCGGCGTATCGCCGAAGCAGAAGCGCCCGGCCTTGCCCTCGCGCGTCAGCGTGGCTTCGAGGCCCGCAAAGCCGAGCTCGATCCAGTGGCGGTACCAGGCGTCCTTGGCTTCCTCGCTGACGCCGAGCGTGTGCTTCAGGTACTTGAGCACGCGCAGATTGTTCAGCGGATGGATCTCGCAGGCGATCGACTGCGCCACCGCACGCACATAGGCGCGGTCCAGCGCGGTCCCAGGCAGCAGCGCCGGCTCGGGATGGGTCTCGTCCAGATACTCGACGATCGCCATCGACTGCGACAGCGCGTGGTCCTCGTCCAGCAGCGTCGGCACCAGCGCATTGGCGTTCAGCGCGCGGTACTGCTCGCTCAGTTGCTGGCCGCCATCCTTCAGAAGATGCACCGGCACGTATTCGAACGGCAGGCCCTTGAGCGCCAGCGCGATACGCACGCGAAAGGCCGCCGAACTACGGAAATAGCTGTAGAGCTTGAGCATCGCTTCAGACCACCTTGACCACCAGTTCCCCCACGCCTTCGATCGCGCACTGCATGCGATCGCCCTTGACCACCGGGCCGACGCCCTCGGGCGTGCCGCTATAGATCAGATCGCCCGGCTGCAGCTCGAACACCTTCGACAGATAGGACACCATCTCCGGCACCGACCAGATCAGGTCCGACAGATCGCCGCGCTGCTTCTCCTGGCCATTGACTGCCAGCGTCACCGCGCCGCGTTCCGGATGGCCGATGGCCTGCACCGGCACGATCGGGCCGATTGGCGCCGAATGGTCGAAGGCCTTGCCGGTCTCCCAGGGACGGCCGGTCTTCTTCGATTCGTTCTGCAGGTCGCGGCGCGTCATGTCCAGGCCCACCGCATAGCCGAACACATGCGAGGCCGCCTGCTCGACCGGGATGTCGCGCCCGCCCTTGCCGATCGCGACCACCAGCTCGACCTCGTAGTGGACGTTGTTCGAGCCCGGCGGATACGGGAACGTGCCCTCCGCGCCGTCGGCGATCGGGCTGACCGCATCGCTCGGCTTGCAGAAGAAGAACGGCGGTTCGCGGTCCGGATCCGATCCCATCTCGCGTGCGTGGGCGGCATAGTTGCGCCCGACGCAGTAGACCCGTCGCACCGGGAAACGCGCGCTGCTGCCGCGCACCGGCACGCCGGTGCGCGCGGGGGGTTGGAATACGAACTCCTCGGTCATGCATCTCTCCACTGGATGGATTTGGAATGGAAACGGAAGGGCGCCGCACGGACCTGCGCTGCGTCGGCGAACGCGCATGGTGCCTTCCGCGCGTGGGCCCGGACGGGTTGCCGGCCCCCGCGGCAGGGCATCAGCATACACCCGCCGCCCCATACCGGGGCAAGCCGCGGCCCAAAAGCGGGCGTGATTCTTGCGTGAATTCCTTGCCAGACAGCGGCCGCGGAAAGCGGCCCCAGACAGTCGGCCACCCCCTGACCGAACCATGAATCGCCGCCCGTCCCCTCCTCCGCCCGCGCGTTCCGCACCATCGGCCGACACGCCGTCCGCCCCTGCTTCCGGCGGGCGCCCGTTGCGCATTCTGCTGGTGCGCGATCCGCTCGACGCCGATCCGCTGAACGTCGACACCATCCGGGCCGGGCTGGCGGCCGCCGGCTTCAGCGAGGTGGAGACGGTCGATGCCGACCTGGCGCTGCCCGATGTCATCGCCGCACGGCAGCCGGACCTGATCATCATCGCGTCGGAGTCGGCGGCGCGCGATACGGTCGAGCACGTGTGCGTGTCGACGCAGCACGCGCCGCGTCCGATCGTGCTGTTCACCGACAACGACGATGCCGAGCGCATCAAGGCCGCGCTGACCGCCGGCATCACCGCCTATATCGTCGACGGGCTGCGCGCCGAACGGGTCAAGACCGTGCTCGACGTCGCCTACGCGCGCTTTCAGCTCGACCAGGCCCTGCGCGCGGAGCTCGATGCCACGAAGCTGAAGCTGGCCGAGCGCAAGCTGGTCGAACGCGCCAAGGGCCTGCTGATGCAGACGCGCGGCATCAGCGAAGACGAGGCGTACAAGCGCCTGCGCACCATGGCGATGGAGCGCGGTATCAAGCTGGTCGATGCCGCGCAGCGCGTGATCGACGTGATGAGCTGACGCTTCCCTCCGTCCCGCACACGGCCCCTTCACCGACGCCCTCACCGACGCCGCTTCACCGACGCCCCTTCGCGAACGCACCGGCGCGCACGCAGCCGGTGCAATGCACAACCCCGAGGCCGGCGCGTCCGTGCGCTGCACGGCAAGCGCACCACCATTACGGCGCACGCCCTGCTTTCGCGCGGGTTTCGGCACCGTAGCGCGGCATGCGCGCGCCATCGTCGTGCCACGGCGCGTGATGCTGCATGGCACAGGGATTGCGAGATGTCGGCCGTACCGGTCAACGGCGGCCGGCACCACACGATGCAGCCGGTCGACGACGACCCGCGGCATTCCCGGACAACGGCGTCCTGATCCTCCGTGCCCTGCGGCGCGGTGGAGCGGGACGCTTTTTCTTTGGAGCCTTGCATGCCCTCTCGCCTCAGTCCCGCCAAGCCCAAGCGCCCGGCGGTCGCTGCCCATGCCATCGACGGCGGCGCCGAAGCGGCGCCCGCCAGCCAGGGCCGTCGCCGCGCGCTGGCGACCATTGCCGGCGCCAGCGTGATGACGCTGGTCGATCCGATGGTGCGCGCCGGGGCGTGGGCCGCGGGCTCGGATGCGCCCGAGAAAGCGGAAGTGCGGATCGGCTTCATCCCGCTGACCGACTGCGCGTCAGTCGTGATGGCGGCCACGCTGGGGCTGGACAAGAAGTACGGCATCAAGATCACGCCGACCAAGGAGGCCTCCTGGGCCGGCGTGCGCGACAAGCTGGTCAACGGCGAGCTCGATGCCGCGCACGTGCTGTACGGGCTCGTCTATGGCGTGCAGCTGGGCATCGGCGGCCCGAAGAAGGACATGGCGGTGCTGATGAACCTGAACCACAACGGTCAGGCGATCTCGCTGTCGTCCAAGCTCGCCGAGAAGGGCGTCAAGGACGGCGCCAGCCTGCGCGCCTACATGACGCGCGAAAAACGCGAGTACACCTTCGCCCAGACCTTCCCCACCGGCACGCATGCGATGTGGCTGTACTACTGGCTGGCGGCCAATGGCATCCATCCGATGCAGGAGGCGCGCGCGATCACGGTGCCGCCGCCGCAGATGGTGGCCAATATGCGCGTGGGCAATATGGATGGCTTCTGCGTCGGCGAGCCGTGGAACGCGCGCGCGATCGCCGATCGCATCGGCTTTACCGCCGAGACCACGCAGGGCATCTGGCGCGACCACCCGGAGAAGACGCTGGGCACCACCGCCGAGTTCGTGCAGAAGTATCCGAACACGGCGCGCGCGATGGTGGCGGCGGTGCTCGAGGCCTCGCGCTTCATCGATGCGTCGGCATCGAACCGGCGCAAGACGGCCGAGACCATCGCCGCGAAGTCCTACGTCAACACCGATATGGACATCATTCTCGACCGCATGCTGGGCCGCTATTCCAACGGGCTGGGCAAGACGTGGGACGACCCCAATGCGATGAAGTTCTATCAGGACGGCCATGCCAACTACCCGTTCCTGTCCGACGGCATGTGGTTCCTGACCCAGCACAAGCGCTGGGGACTGCTGAAGGAACACCCGGACTATCTGGCGGTGGCACGCAAGGTCAATCGGATCGACGTCTACAGGCAGGCCGCCGCGGCCGCGCAGGTGCCGCTGCCCGCCAGCGAATTTCGCACCGCGAAGCTGATGGACGGCGTGGTGTGGGATGCGACCAAGGACCCGAAGGTGTACGCCGACGGTTTCAAGATCAAGGTCTGAAGTCGCTCGGCGCTCGGGCGCGGTACCGGCGGCAGCGCGCCGCATCGGATGCCACCGGCCGCAGCCAAAGCGGCACAACCAGGAGTCCGCAATGAACGTCATCGTGCAGTCGACGCAGGATGCCGGCGCCATGCCGGCCGATCGTGACGCTACGGGCAAGGCCCGCCGGGCCGCGCGTCGGGCAGCGCGTCGGGCAGCGTTTTCCGCCGCCACAGCCAGGCTGATGCCGCCGCTGCTCGGCCTGGCGCTGTTCGTGCTGGCCTGGCATGGCATCGCCAGCTGGATTCCGGCGCTGCCCACGCCGGGCGCGACCTGGCAGGCGGCGCTGCCGCTGTTCGCCGACCCGTTCTATCGCAACGGCCCCAACGACCAGGGCATCGGCTGGAACGTGCTGGCCTCGCTCGCGCGGGTCGGCACCGGCTTCGGCCTCGCCGCGCTGATCGGCATTCCGGCCGGCTTCGCGCTGGGCCGCTTCGCCTTTCTGAACGGCATGGCGGCACCCGTGATCAGCCTGTTGCGGCCGGTGTCGCCGCTGGCCTGGCTGCCGATCGGCCTGCTGCTGTTCAAGGCGGCCAATCCGGCGGCAATCTGGGCAATCTTCATCTGCTCGATCTGGCCGATGGTGATCAATACCGCAGTCGGCGTCAGCCGCGTGCCGCAGGACTATCTGAACGTGGCGCGCGTGCTCGACCTGTCGGAATGGAAGGTCTTCACGCGCGTGCTGTTCCCCGCGGTGCTGCCCTACATGCTGACCGGCGTGCGGCTCTCGATCGGCACCGCGTGGCTGGTGATCGTCGCGGCCGAGATGCTGACCGGCGGCACCGGCATCGGCTTCTGGCTATGGGACGAGTGGAACAACCTGAAGGTCGAGCACATCGTGATCGCGATCGTGGTGATCGGCGTGGTGGGCCTGCTGCTCGAGCACGCGCTGCTGGCGCTGGCGCGGCGCTTTCAGTACGGCAGCTGATCGGCGGCAACGAAGCCACCGCAACGGCTCGCACCAACGAACTACCGCGGCGAACGCCTCGGTCCCCGCCTCGGTCCCCGGAGGACATATGGACAAATTCGTCAGCATCGAACAGGTCGGCCAGACCTTCCAGACCCGCAAGGGGCCCTTCGTCGCGCTGCGCGATATCGACCTCGCCATCGCCGCCGGCGAATTCATCGCGCTGATCGGCCATTCGGGCTGCGGCAAGTCGACGCTGCTGAATCTGCTGGCGGGCCTGACCACACCGACCACCGGCACGCTGATCTGCGCCGGCCGCGAGATTGCCGGTCCGGGACCGGACCGCGCGGTGGTGTTCCAGAACCATTCGCTGCTGCCGTGGCTGTCGTGCTTCGACAACGTCTATCTCGGCGTGGAGCGCGTGTTTGCGGCCAGCGAAAGCAAAACGCAGCTGAAGGCGCGCACGCGCGAGGCCCTGGCGCTGGTGGGCCTCGCGCATGCCGAGCACAAGTACCCGCACGAGATGTCGGGCGGCATGAAGCAGCGCGTCGGCATTGCCCGTGCGCTGGCGATGGAGCCGAAGATGCTGCTGATGGACGAGCCGTTCGGCGCGCTCGATGCGCTGACGCGCGCCCATCTGCAGGACGAGCTGCTCAAGATCGTGGCCGCCACGCGCAGCACAGTCGTGATGGTGACGCACGACGTTGACGAGGCGGTGCTGCTGGCCGATCGCATCGTGATGATGACCAACGGTCCGGCCGCGACCATCGGCGAGGTCCTGGCCGTCCCGTTGCCGCGCCCGCGCGAGCGCATGGCGCTGGCGAACGACGCCGATTACCTCGCCTGCCGCACGGCGGTGCTCGATTTCCTGTATCGCAAGCAGTGCCATCCGGCGCTGCAGCAGGCGGCATGAGGGCGCTGGAGTTGCCGCGGGGCGGCGCGGCGTATCGCGCTATCATCGGTCCAAATCCGCCCTGCCCGCACCGCCATGTCTTCTGATCGCCACGACACCACGCCGCGCTTTTCCGCGGCGCCCTATATCAAGGAAATCGGCCGCGGCGTCGCCGGCGCACGCGCGCTGCCGCGCGACGATGCGCGCCTGCTGTTCGACGCGATGCTGGCCGGACGCGTTTCGGACCTCGAGTTGGGCGCCGTGCTGATGGCGTACCGGATCAAGGGCGAGGCCCCGCACGAACTCGCCGGCATGCTGGAGGCCGCGCATGCGCACTGCCGGCCGCTGCCCGCGCCGGAGCGCCAGGTGGTGGTCATTCCGAGCTACAACGGCGCGCGCAAGCAGCCCAATCTGGTGCCGCTGCTGGCGCTGCTGCTCGCGCGCGAGGGCATCCCGGTGCTGGTGCATGGGACCCGGCAGTTCAATCAGCGCGTGACCAGCATCATGCTGTTCGAGGCGTTGGGGATCCCGCCGTGCGCGACGGTGGACGAGGCCGCACGCCGGCTGGCGCTGCCTGGCCGCGGCGGCGATACCGATCCCGGTCCGCTGGCGGTGCTGCCGATCGACGTGCTGTCGCCGGCCCTGTCGACGCTGCTCGACAAGCGCACCGTGATCGGACTGCGCAATTCCTCGCACACCATCGTCAAGATGCTGCAGCCGGTCGGCGCGCATACGCCGGCCGAGGCGCTGCGGCTGTACAGCTACACCCACCCGGAATACCGCGAAACGTTGACCGACTACTTCTCGCACGAGCCGGCCAACGTGCTGCTGGCGCGCGGCACCGAGGGCGAGGTGGTGGCCGACGCCCGCCGCGGCAGCCGCATCGACTGGCTTCATGACGGCCATCAGCGCACGCTGGTGGATCCGATGTCGGGCTCCGTCGCCGACGTGCCGGCGCTGCCGCCGGGCACCGACGTGGCGCTGACCGCGGCGTGGATCCGCCAGGTGCTGTCCGGCGCCGTGCCGGTGCCGGCGCCGCTGGCGACGCAGATCGAGACGATCCAGGCCTGCCTGCGGGAAAGCGCGCGGGTCAGCTGGGTCAGTCCGCTGTAGCGAAACATTTCCCTTTCCCGCCCCCTTTCCCGCACGGGAGAGAGGAGCCTACCGGCGACTTCCTCGTCAAACCCGCCGTGGCGGCAGCGGAATCCGCTCCGTCTCGCCCGGCACATGCGGAAACTCGTCGTTCTCCCAGCGCCGCGCCGCTTCCTCGATCGCCTCGCGGCTGCTGGCGACGAAATTCCAGAAGATATGCCGCCGGCCGTCGACCGGCTCGCCGCCCAGCAGCATCAGCCGCGTTGGCTCCAGCGCCGTGACGGTCGCCTCGACGCCGGGCGTCAGCACCGCGAGATGCTCGGCCGGCAGCGCGATGCCGTCGATCGCGGCCGCGCCATCGACCAGGTACAGGCCACGCTGCTCGTGCTCCGGCGGAATCGCCAGGCTGGCGCCGGCGTCGAGTTCCAGCGCCGCATAGAGCGTGCGGCTGAACACCTGCACCGGCGAGCGGGCCCCGAAGGCGTCGCCGGCGATCACGGTGATGCGGGCGCCGCCGTGGACCAGCTGCGGCAGCGTCGCCGCCGGATGGTGGAAGAACGACGGGGCCACGGTCTCATGCTCGCGCGGCAGCGCGACCCAGGTCTGGATACCGTGCAGCCGCGGGCCGGCGTCCCGCGCGGCCTGCGGCGAGCGCTCCGAATGCACGATGCCGCTGCCCGCGGTCATCCAGTTGACATCGCCCGGCCGGATGGTCTGTTCGCTGCCCACACTGTCGCGATGGACGATTTCGCCCTCGAACAGATAGGTAACGGTGGCAAGGCCAATATGCGGATGAGGACGCACATCCATGCCCTTGCCGGCCGGCAGCTGGACCGGACCCATATGGTCGAAGAAGATGAACGGGCCGACGGTCTGGGCGGCGGCAGAGGGCAGTACGCGCCGCACAGAGAAGTCGCCGATATCTCTTACATGCGGTTTCAACAAATGTTCAATGGCGGACATGGCTGACACTCCAAGGGCGTGGGCAGATCGACGCAATGCTGGCAAGTGTAGCCCCTTGCGGCGGCATGGCATGGTCCCTGCAGCTGAACCCCGACCGACGCCGAGTCTCTAACCCCATTGCCGTCCGATTGGACCGATGTTGCGCATCCGGCTTTCCGGGCGACTTTCAGGCAACCTGTGAGCTATGAACTGTTTCCTCCGATACCCTGGAACTATCATGGCCGCCCGGACTCCAATTAGCACTCACCCGGCTGGAGTGCTAATATGCGTTGCATTGCAGTGCGGGAAGCGCCGGTATAGCCGCCGATGACGCTTTCTGCACGCGGGCATGCCACCCGCCGGATGCGAAAGGAGCCCTGAGTGAACGCAGTCCTGTCTGCCGATTCGATCACCATGAACAACACCCTGCCGATGGTGCCGCAGCGCGCCAACAGCATGGCCCTGACCCTGCCCGCCGGGCTGGGCAATCTCGACAGCTATATCCAGGCTGTCCACCGTATTCCGATGCTCACCGCCGAGGAGGAGCAGCGGCTGGCGCGCGAGTTGCGCGACCACGATTCCGTCGAAGCCGCCCGCCGGCTGGTGCTGTCGCACCTGCGCCTGGTGGTGTCGATCGCGCGCCAGTATCTGGGCTACGGCCTGCCGCACGCGGACCTGATCCAGGAAGGCAATATCGGCCTGATGAAGGCCGTCAAGCGCTTCGATCCGGACCAGGGCGTGCGCCTGGTGTCATACGCGATCCACTGGATCAAGGCGGAGATCCACGAGTACGTGCTGCGCAACTGGCGCATGGTCAAGGTCGCGACGACCAAGGCCCAGCGCAAGCTGTTCTTCAACCTGCGCAGCCACAAGCAAGGCGCCCATACCTTCACCCCGGACGAGATCGACGCGGTCGCCCGCGAGCTGAACGTCAAGCCCGAGGAAGTGATGGAGATGGAAACCCGGCTGTCCGGCGGCGATCTGGCGCTGGAAGGCCAGGTCGACGATGGCGAGGAGGAGTTCGCTCCGATCGCCTACCTGGCCGACAACCATAACGAGCCGACCCGCGTGCTCGAGGCCAAGCGCCAGGACCGGATGCAGGTCGAGGGCCTGGAACAGGCGCTGACCAAGCTCGATCCGCGCAGCCGCCGCATCATCGAGGCGCGCTGGCTGCAGGTCAACGACGACGGCTCGGGCGGCGCCACGCTGCACGAACTGGCCGACGAGTTCGGCGTCTCGGCCGAGCGCATCCGCCAGATCGAGTCCGCCGCGATGAAGAAGATGAAAGGCGCGCTGCAGGCCTTCGCCTGACGCTGCCGACGGCGAACCGGAAGGCATGAGCCGCCACAAGCCGTAACAAGCCGCTGGCTCCCCGCATGCACGGGGACGGCGGCCGGAAGGGCCGGGTTCCGCAAGGGACCCGGCCCTTTTCTATTGCCCCCGCTCCGCCGCCACGCACCTCCCCTCCTCGGGGTTTGCCCGTATCCGGCCGCCGTGATGTTGACAATCACCCGACCGTGATCTACAAATCCGTACACAACTACAAACGATTTTGTAGACAATTCTGTCCACAAAACAACATCCTGAGAGCGGACCCGAATCCTTCGGTCCATACCGCCCGCCCGGCGCGCCCGCGCGCCAACCACCGCATGGCATCGCCTTGAGGAGACAAGCATGATGCACACCACCGCGCCTGCCGCCGAGCTGCAGGACAGCGCGTCAGTCCACCACGGCAACGCGCTGATCAAGCCCTCGTACGACGAACGGCTGACCAACGAAGATCTCGCGCCGCTGAAGAAGCAGACCTGGAGCACCTACAACATCTTCGCCTTCTGGATGTCAGACGTGCACAGCGTCGGCGGCTACATCACCGCCGGCAGCCTGTTCGCGCTGGGTCTGTCGAGCTGGCAGGTGCTGGTGGCGCTGCTGGTCGGCATTGTGATCGTGCAGTTCTTCTGCAACCTGGTCGCCAAGCCCAGCCAGGTCACCGGCACGCCGTATCCGGTGATCTGCCGCGCCTCGTTCGGCGTGCTGGGCGCCAATATCCCGGCCGTGATCCGCGGTCTGATCGCGGTGGCGTGGTACGGCATCCAGACCTATCTGGCCTCGTCGGCCTTCCTGATCCTGGCGCTGCATTTCTTTCCCTCGCTGGCGCCTTACGCCGACGTCAAGCTGCACGGCTTCGCCGGGCTGTCGACGCTGGGCTGGGCCGCGTTCATGACGCTGTGGGTGCTGCAGGCGCTGGTGTTCTGGACCGGCATGGAGACCATCCGCAAGTTCATCGACTGGGCCGGCCCGGCGGTCTATGTGGTGATGATCCTGCTGGCGATCTGGCTGGTGAACAAGGCCGGCTGGAACAACATCAGCTTCACGCTGAGCTTCGTCAAGTACAGCGGCTGGGAAGCGGTGCCCGTGATGCTGACCGCGATCGCGCTGGTGGTGTCGTACTTCTCGGGCCCGATGCTGAACTTCGGCGACTTCTCGCGCTACGCGAAGAATTTCGGCGCGGTCCGCAAAGGCAACTTCTGGGGGCTGCCCGTCAACTTCCTCGGCTTCTCGCTGCTGACCGTCATCACCACCTCGGCCACGCTGCCGGTGTTCGGCAAGCTGATCACCGACCCGGTCGAGACCGTCAGCCATATCGACAGCACGTTCGCCATGGTGCTGGGCGCGCTGACCTTCATGATCGCCACCATCGGCATCAACATCGTCGCCAACTTCGTATCGCCGGCGTTCGACTTCTCCAACGTCTCGCCCAAGCACATCAGCTGGCGCACCGGCGGCATGATCGCCGCGGTCGGCTCGATCTTCATCACGCCCTGGAATCTGTACAACAACCCGCAGGTCATCCACTACACGCTGGACGTGCTCGGCGCCTTCATCGGGCCGCTGTTCGGCATCCTGATCTCCGACTACTACCTGGTGCGCCGGCAGAAGATCGATGTCGACGACCTGTACACGATGCGTGCGCAGGGCCGCTACTGGTACACCGGCGGCTACAACCCGGTAGCGATCGCCACGATGATTCCGGCCGCGATCATTCCGATCCTGTGCGTGGTGGTACCGGCCTGGCAGGGGCTGGCCAACTACAGCTGGTTCATCGGCATGGGCATCGCGCTGGTGCTGTACCGCGTGCTGGCGCGCCGCATGATGCCGCATTTCTTCGCCACCGCCTGACCGCGCCGCCGGTCCGGGGAGCCGCCATGGCGGCCGCGCCCGGATCGGCGGCAGCCATCCTGCCGATCGTCTTTCCGAGTCACTGTGTCACCCGACCCCGACCGTTGCCATGAAGCTCAAGATCATCAATCCCAATACGACGCAAAGCATGACCGACAAGATCGGCCAGTGCGCCCGCACCGTGGCCTCGCCCGACACGCGCATCGTCGCGGTCAGCCCGCGCATGGGTCCGGCTTCCATCGAGAGCCACTATGACGAAGCGCTGTCGGTGCCGGGCATCCTCGAGGAGATACGCCTGGGCGAGGCCGACGGCGTCGACGGCTACGTGATCGCCTGCTTCGGCGATCCGGGGCTGTACGCGGCGCGCGAGATGGCGCGTGGACCGGTGATCGGCATCGCGGAGGCCGCGATGCACATGGCGAGCCTGATCGGCACCAGCTTCAGCGTCGTCACCACGCTGGCGCGCACCTGCAATATCGCGTGGCATCTGGCGGAGCGCTACGGCATGGAGCGCTTCTGCCGCAACGTGCACGCCTGCGATCTGCCGGTGCTGGAGCTGGAGCGGCCTGGCTCCGATGCGCGCCGGATCATCACCGAATCGTGCCGGCAGGCGCTGGCGCAGGACCGCAGCGACTGCATCGTGCTCGGCTGCGCCGGCATGACCGATCTGTGCGAGGAGATCGCCGACGCGATCGGCGCACCGGTCATCGACGGCGTGGTGTCGGCGGTCAAGATGGTCGAGTCGCTGGTCGCGATCCGCCTGCGCACCAGCAAGCGCGGCGACTGGGCCAAACCGTTGCCGAAGCCGTACGCCGGCATGCTGGCACCGTTCGCGATCAACTGAGGCGCCGCTGTTCCCTCGCCGCTCCCATCGATTTCCGCTCACCCCAGATCATGTCCAATCCGATCTCTCCTTCCCGCCAGCGGTCCGGCGCCGGCGCCGGTGCCGGCCAACCGTATCCCCGCGACCTGATCGGCTACGGCAGCCAGCCGCCTCACGCCCAATGGCCGGGCGGCGCGCGCGTTGCGCTGCAGTTCGTGCTCAATTACGAGGAAGGCGGCGAGAACTGCGT
>NZ_JABTYE010000029.1 GCF_013314895.1 Cupriavidus gilardii
CTCCCCCGCTCCTCCCCCGCCCCTCTCCCGCAAGCGGGAGAGGGGCGGGGGAGGAGCGGGGGAGAGGGCAAGCGGCGCTCGCTAACCCTCCGCCCCAGTAACGTCCCGAACCACACCGGCCCGCAGCATCCGGGCAATCTCCGCCTCCCCATACCCGCACTCGGCCAGCAACGCCCGCGTGTCCTCGCCCAGCCGCGGCGACGGTCGCACGTACCGCGCCGGCGTCTCCGACAGCTTGATCGGCAGGCCGATGCTCTTGACCGGCCCGGCCTCGGGATGCTGCTGCTCGACCACCATCTCGCGCGCCAGCGTCTGCGGGTGCGACAGCGCCTCGCCGATCGAATGCACCGGCCCGGCGGGCACCCCGGCCTCGTCGAAAACCGCCAGCCACTCGGCCGACGGCTTCGTGCGCAGGATTTCCGCGATGGCCGGCAGCAGCGTGTCGCGATGGCGCATGCGGTCCGAGTTCCGCCGATAGCGCGGATCGCTCAGCCACTCTGGTTTGCCCAGCACCTGCGCGATCCGTTCCCAGTTCTTCTCGTTGGCGCCGCCGACGATGATGTGCCCGTCCTGCGTCGGAAACGCCTGGTACGGTGTGGCCAACACGTGCGCCGAGCCGCTCGGGCCCGGCGATTCGCCGGTAGCGAAATGGATGGCCGCATGCCAGTACAGCTGCTGCAGCCCGGCCTCGATCAGCGAGGTCTCGACGATCTGGCCGCGCCCGGTCTTCTGCTTGTGCTGATAGGCGGCCAGGATGCCAACCGCGGCCAGGATGCCGGCGTTGATGTCGGCGATCGAGTTGCCGGTGCGCAGCGGCGGACCGCCTTCCTCGCCGGTGATGCTCATCAGCCCGGTATAGCCCTGCGCGATCAGATCGAAGCCGCCCTTGTCGGCGGCCGGGCCGGTGCGGCCATAGCCCGAGATCGCGCAATAGATCAGGCCGGGATTGATTTCCGACAGCACGTCGTAGCCGAGCCCCAGCTTCTCCATCGTGCCCTTGCGGAAGTTCTCGATCAGCACGTCGGCATCGCGCACCATCCGCAACAGCACCTCTCTGCCTTCGGGCGTCTTCAGATCCAGCGCGATTGCGCGCTTGTTGCGGTTCAGAATCAGGAAGGGCGCCGACACGCCGTTGATGCGCGGATCCTGATAGCCGCGCGCATCGTCGCCGCCGTCGGTCTTCTCGATCTTGATTACGTCGGCGCCGAGATCGGCCAGCATCATGCCGCAGGTCGGACCGGCCATGATCTGCGCCAGTTCGAGCACGCGCATGCCGGACAGCGCGCCGGCCTGGGGAGAGCGATCGGAGTGCATGGAAGATGCCATCACCGTCCTTCGAAATGAATGCCGCTCAGCGGCCGTGGAACTCGGGGGTCTGCTTGGCGAGGAAGGCGCGGTAGCCGGTGCGGAAGTCCTCGGTGTCGAAGCAGTCGAAGGCTTCGTCGCGCTCGCGCTCGCCCAGCGGCGTGCCGGCCGCCAGCTGGCGCGCGAACTTCTTGTGCCAGCGCGCCACCAACGGCGCGCCGCTGGCGATGCGCTGCGCGGTCGCGGCCGCTTCGGCGGCGACCTGATCGTCGGGCACCACGCGCGACACCAACCCCATGCCATGCGCCTCGTCGGCGCCGACGATCCTGCCTTCGAACAGCAGCTCCAGCGTCCGCGATTCGCCGATCAGCCGGATCAGCGGGGCCATTTCCGCATGGGCCATCACCAGCCCGAGATTCTTGATCGGCGCGCCGAAACGGCTGCCCTGGCCGCAGATGCGGATATCCGCCATCGCCGCGATCTCGAGTCCACCGCCGACGCAGATGCCATGGATCTGCGCGACCACGGGATGCCGGCAGTCCTGCAGCGCCTGCGCGGTGGCGTGCATCACCTTGCCGTAGGCGGTGGCCTGCGCCTTGTTCGAGCGCGCCTGCGCGAACTCGCCGATATCGTTGCCGGGCGAGAAGGCCCGCTCGCCGGCGCCGCGCACGATCACGCAGCGCACGCTGTCGTCGGCGGAGAGGGTGCGGAAGGACTCGCCCAGTTCCTGCCACATCGACAGCGTCATCGCGTTGAGCTTGGCGGGGCGATTGAGCACCACGGTGGCGATGGCGCCGTCGCGGATCGTCAGCACGGGGCTGTCGTCGGCGCTGTCTTGCTGGGAAGCGAGAGAAGCGGGGGAAGCGGGGGAAGCGGAGGCGGACATCGCGGTCATGGAAGGCGCTCCTGGCGGGTTGGTGGACTCGGCTGCGGGCCGCAGACCGGCCGTCTTGCCTTGGCATTGATTTGGTATACCATATCCCAAATCAATGCCATCACAAAGGACGCATCGCCCATGGTTTACCCGGAAGACCTGCCGGAAATTGCGCCGGAAGACGCGCCGGCTACGCTGGCGCCGGCCCTGCCACCGGCACGCAGCGGCGGCGAACGCGGTCGCCGCACCGGCACCGCCGCGGCGGCAGCCGGCCTGTCGGCGCAGGGTGACGACCCCCTCGCGATCGCCCACCCGACGCTGGCCGCCGTGGTCGCCGAGCGGCTGCGGCAATTGATCATCGACGGCACGCTGGTGCCCGGCGTCTGGCTCAACGAGCGCGATCTGTGCGAGCGGCTGCGCGTCTCGCGCACGCCGCTGCGCGAGGCCTATCGCATCCTGGCCGCCGACGGCCTGGTGATGCTGCTGCCCAAGCGCGGCGCGCAGGTGATCGCAATGTCGGAGAAGGACGTGGCCGACCTGTTCGATGTGCTGGCCGTGCTGGAAGGGCTGACCGGACGGCTCGCCGCGGAGAAGGCCAGCGACGAGGAGCTCGCGCAGATCGGGCGCCTGCATCGCGCGATGCTCGACGCCTATGCCGCGCGCGATCTGCACGCCTACTACGAGGCCAGCATGGGCACCCATCTGGCGATCAGCGCGGCGGCCCATAACCCGACGCTGGCCGACACCCATCGCCGCCTCAATCTGCGCGTGCAGAACCTGCGCTTCCGCTCGAATCAGGACCGGGACGAATGGGCTCACGGGGTGGAAGATCACCAGCGCTTCGTCACCGCCTTGCTGGCGCGCGATGGCGCTACGGTCGAGACGCTGATGCGCGGGCATGCGCTGCAGAAGAAGGCGTTGGCGATGCGCGAAGCGCGCGAACGCGAGGCCGCGGCGGCGCGATAGAACGCAATCAGGTATTTCGGCTGTAACGCCGCATTACGCGGCAAGCACGGCCGTCCGGCCGGCAGCAGGGTGGAAAGGCCGGCATGAAGGCCGCCAGCCTCGCGCCGGCAAGGGCATCCGTGATGGCAGGCACCACGTCGGCACCGATACCGGGCGCGCGATGCTTGTGAGACGGCCTTACAACTGCATCCGTTCGAGACCGCGACGCATCGCTACAGTCGAGCCATGTTCAACGCGCCGCCAAGCCCGGCCGCGCATCAGGAGAAAAACATGACTCGCCAATGGCTGATCGCACTCGGAACCCTTGCCGCCGGCGCGATGTTCGGGCTGGTCTCGCCCGCCCAGGCACATTCGGACCGCCACGATCATCGGCATGGATACGAACGGCACGAGCACTATCGTCCGGCCCATCCGCATGCGCGACATCACTATCGTCATGATCGCTA
The DNA here is from genome assembly GCF_013314895.1 of Cupriavidus gilardii. Taxonomy (GTDB): domain Bacteria; phylum Pseudomonadota; class Gammaproteobacteria; order Burkholderiales; family Burkholderiaceae; genus Cupriavidus; species Cupriavidus gilardii_C. Next base: position 3,592 of record NZ_JABTYE010000029.1, read on the forward strand.
TCGCCACCATGCCCGTCCGCACTATGGCCACGGCCACTACGTGTCCCGCCCGGGACACCGCTATGTGCCCGAGCGCTGGGTCCGGGACTCGCACGGGCATGTGGTGCGCCGGCCGGGGTATTGGACGCGCTAAGACGGTGCGCGGTGTCATCGGCTGGCAGCTTGCGGCCGATGGCCGATAGAAAGCCGCCAATGGAACGCCGCCAATAAAAAACCCTCGTCTCAGTGAGGCGAGGGTTTTTGCATGCCGGCGCGGGATACGCGCCGGGGCAACTGCAAGGGCAGCCTCTTACAGCGCCGCGTCCTTCAGCTTCTTCAGCGCGCGGACCTTGACCTTGACCGACGCCGGCTTGGCAGCGAACCACTGCTCTTCGCCGGTGAACGGGTTCTTGCCGAAACGCTTCTTCGTGGCGGGCACCTGCACGGCGGTGATCTTCAGCAGGCCGGGCAGCGTGAATTCGCCTGCGCCCTTCTTGTTCAGCGCGCCGATCATGGTGCTTTCCAGCTGGGCCAGCACGGTCTTGACCGTCTTCGGATCGAGCTCGGTCTGCGCGACCAGGTGCGACACCAGGCTGGACTTGTTGAAGGTGTCCTTCAGCGGCTTGGGCGTCGGCGCTGCTGCCGGCGCCGCCTTCTTTGCGGCCTTCACCGGAGCGGCGGCCTTCTTGGCGGGCGCCTTGGCGGCGGTCTTGGTTGCTGCAGTCTTCGCGGTCGGTTTAGCTTTGGTGGCCATATCGATGTCGTGAACAGGTTCAATGTTGGAGCGCGGGACCGTCGGAAACCGCCGGGCAGCGCCGCGCACAGAATAGCAAAATGGGCGAAGGGTGCCTATTTTCAAGGGGTTTTCGGCGCGATTTCGCGATTGGGTCGCGCAATCTGTCGCGCGGATGCCACCATCTTGGTGTCCGTCGCCGTGGTCATGATGCAGACGGCGCGATGCCAGGCACCGATCAGCGGCGCTGCGAGACCCAGATGCCGGCCACGATCGCAGCCAGTCCGACGCCGTGATACCAGTTCGGCCACTCGCCCAGCAGCAGCGTGGAGAGGATCGCGGCGAAGGCCGGCGTCAGCGTGACGAAGAACACCGGCAGCTGCGCGCCGGCACGCGCCACCGCGCGATCCCAGGCGAAATACGCCAGCAGCGACGGCACCGTGGCGACGTAGGCCAGGATGCCGACCGTCTTGCCACTCCAGACGATGGTCTGGCCCGCGATGCCCAGTTCCCAGGCGACGAACGGCACGCTGACGATCACGCCGGCGACGATCTGCGCGTACAGCAGCACGATCAGCGGCAGCGCCGGCCGCTGCTTGCGCAGCAGCCACGTATAGCCGCTCCAGGCCAGCGTGGCCGCCAGCATGAACAGATCGCCGGGCACGAAGTCGAGCTGGGCGAGCCGGCCGAGTTCGCCGCGCACCAGCACGAAGGTCACGCCGACCAGGCAAAGCAGCGCGCCGCTGATATGGCTGCGCGTGGCCGGTTCGCGAAAGAAGGTCACGCCGACCGCCAGCAGGAACAGCGGCATCGAGGCGCCGATCAGCGTCACGTTGATCGGCGTCGACGTCGTCAGCGCCAGATATTGCAGCGCGTTATAGCTGGCGATCGACAGCACGCCCAGCGCCAGGATCAGACCTGCATGGCGCCGCAGCGCGGCCGCATGCTGGCGCACGCCGTTCCAGGCCAGCGGCGTCAGCAGCAGGCCGGCCAGCAGCCAGCGCAGGAAGTTCAGCGTGATGGGCGGCACGGCGCCGGCGGCCAGATGGCCGACGATGGCGTTGCCGGCCCAGCTCAGCGGCGGAAAGGCGAGCAGGAAGAGGGTCAGCCAGCCGGCCCGCGAGCCGGCGATCGGAGAGGAGGGCATGCGTCTGGAGTGCGCGAAGGCACGGTCGTCGGTGACGGCGGCGCAGGCGGGGAGCGGACATATCGGCCGGGGCGCAGCGTCGCCAACCGCCGTTGCCGTCGGCGCGGTGGCGTAGCAAGTGGAGCGCGCATTATGCAGTCAACGGCCGCTGCGGATACGCTCGGCCCCGGTTTTGCAGGGGGTATTGCGGGCAGTATTGCCGGGGTGTTGCGGCAGAATTGCAGGCAGTATTGCGGGCGGTATTGCCGACGTCAGGGCCTGCAACCCTACCGGCGTGCTACCCCCGATCGGGGATGGCGTATTCAACCCCGGTTACCGCAGAGTGCAACCGAAATCAGTACGGCGGCGGAGCGTTAGGGCATACCATGTCCGCTTTCCGCCGGTCTGGCAGCTCAAACGGTCCCGCCATGTACGCCATCCTGCCCGCCTTCGTCTCGTCGATCTTTCTCGGTTACGGCCTCTATGTGCTGGTGACGAAGGGCGTCACGCGTCTGACCATCACGTTCTTTCTGATGTGCGCGACCACGTTCGCGTGGCAGGGCACCTGGGCCTTCCTGTTCCAGACGACGCATCCCGACGTGGCGCTGCTGCTGGCCAGGGTCGGCTATCTGTTCATCGTCTTCCTGCCGACCACCTTCTATCACTTCATCACCGAGGTCACCGAGCGCCGCGGCGAGCGGCCGTGGCTGCTGGTGTCGTACGGCGTGTCGCTGCTGCTGGCGGTGGTGCTGCTGACTTCCGATCGGCTGGTTTCCGACTACTACCTCTACAGCTTCGGCAACTACCCGCGCGCGGGCAGCCTGCATCCGCTGCATGTCGTGCAGACCGTGCTGCTGGCGCTGCGCAGCGGCTGGCTGCTGCTCGATGCGCGCCGCACCGCGGTCGGCGAGAAGCGCAAGCGGCTGACGCTGTGCCTGTGGAGCCTGGGCCTGTATTCGCTGGCGGCGATCGACTATGCGGTCAACTACGGGCAGGACTTCTATCCGCCCGGCGTGGTCTTCATCGCCGTGAGCCTGGGCATCATCGCGCTGTCGATCGTGCGCTACGACCTGATGCATCCGTACTCGCTGGCCGCCACCGTGGCCCACGAGGTGCGCACGCCGCTGGCGACGATCCGCATGCAGACGCAGGAACTGGCCGTAGCCTGGCCCACGGTGCTGGACGGCTATCGCCGCGCGGTGGAGCACGGCCTGATCGAGGACCGGTTGCGTCCGGGCCAGCTCGAGCGGCTGCCGATGCTGCTGGGCGCGATCCGCAGCGAGGTCGACGGCACGCAGGCCGTGATCGAGATGGCGCTGGCCTCGATCACGCTGGAGCGGCTCGACCGCGGCAGCTTCGTGCCGCATGGCGTGGCGCAATGCGTCGACTCCGCGCTGGAGCGCTATCCGTTCCGCGCCGGCGAACGCGAGCGCGTGTCGGTGCAGCAGATACCGGCAGGCTGGCGTTTCCGCGGTTCCGATACGCTGCTGGTCTATGTCCTGTTCAATCTGCTGAAGAATGCGCTGCAGGCGATGCGCGCGCAGCAGGGCGAGGCCGGCGGCCGGATCGAGATCTCGGCGCGCGAGTCGGGCGGTTTCTATCAGTTGCGCGTGCGCGATACCGGCCCCGGCATCCCGCCGGATGTGCTGCCGCGCATTTTCGATCCCTTCTTCTCCACCAAGCCGCACGGCAGCGGCGCCGGCATGGGCCTGGCGTTCTGCCGGCGCGTGATGGAGGCCTTCGCCGGCCGCATCGAATGCGAATCGGCACCCGGCCGCCATACCGTCTTCACGCTGCATCTGCCGGCCGCGGTGCTGGCGGACCCGCCGGAGCCGGCGAGTCCCGCCGCCACCATCGGCACGCTGGAAACGCGCGAGCCGATTCAGCCCATCCAGTCGATCCAGCCGCTCGGCCAGGGCACGGCCGCCTGAGACGGCGGCCGTGCCACGGGGGTCGGCCGAGTGGCCGGCCCGGCTAGTTGGCCAGCACCGGCGCGGTCACCTCATACTCCTTGACCCGCTCGACGATCTCCTTCGGGAACCGTGCGATTCGCTTTTCCTTGTCGGCGAACACGATCTGCTGGTAGCCCAGCGAGACCGGCCGCTCGTCGACGCAAAAGCGGAACAGCAGATACGCCGAGCACTGCTTGACCTGGAACGTGTTCAGGTAGCAGTCCACACGCTGGAACGGGAAGGTTTCCTCGACATATTCCTGGTGCGCGCGCTTGGTCACGAAGACGCCGCCCGCGGCCAGCAGATTGCCGTGGATGCATTCGTGGAACCAGCGCTCGCGGCAGATGCCCTGCCACTCGAAATAACGCGCGAAGTAGGTGTTCATGAAGGCGTTGGAGTCCTTCAGATAGATGTCGATCGTGTGGTGGAACGTCTTGCGGGGAGGGGTCTCGACCCGATCCTGCGCGAGCGGGTTGGTGCCGCGGTTCAGGATGTGGGGGATCACGTCTCGCATCAGCATGGAAATAACTCCTGGATGGGTGGCTGCGAGCGGCAGCCGCGCTTGCCCCGGGGGAGAGGGGGCATGCCGCATTCTGGCCGCAGACCCCGCACGGACGTCACCCAACCTTTGCGGGTAGACGCGGGCCGGCGCACGTAAGCAGAACTTGCCATTGGGGCCCGTCGCTGACTGCGGGATGGCGCACCAACCCGCGGTAAACCCTAGTGGTATAGGTAACTAGACCTTATTACAGTGGCAGTTCGCCGAGCCCCCTTTCGGGGGGCGCCCGGCGTTCGTTTGTCTCGCGTCCATCCGCGGCCTGGCGCCGCACACCGGCCCCTTCGTCTGCCGCCTTCGATGCCTGATTCCCTGTCCTCGACCGAACTGCTGTCGCGCAGCCGCGAACCGGTCTATCTGCAACTGGCGACCATCTTTCGCCGCCGCATCGAGAGCGGCGTCTGGCGTCCGGGCGAACGTATCCCGTCGCTGGAGGATCTGTGCCGCCAGTACGGGGTCGCGCGCATGACGATGCATCACGCGCTGACGGTGCTGGACGACGAAGGACTGGTCGCGCGCTCGCGCGGGCGCGGCACCTTCGTCAAGGGCGGTGGCAAGCGGCGCCGGCCGGTGTCGCTGCCGGTCACATGGGGCCAGGCGGTCGAGGTCGGCGAACAGCTCGGCACCGAGGCGCTGGTCGAGTCGTCGGGCAGCGTGCCGTTGCCGGACGAACTCGGCATGCCATGCGAAGCCGAGCGCGCGCCCGCCTACCATTTCCTGCGCCGCCTGCACCGGCTCGACGGCCGTCCCTTTGCGCTGGGCGAGGTCTATATCGAGGAAACGCTGTTCGCGCGCAATCCGCGCGCGTTCCGGCAGGGCGCCTCGATGCCGGTGCTGGACCGCTTTCCCGGGCTGCGGGTATCGAGTGCGCGCCAGCGCCTGTCGATCATCGCCGCCGGCGCGGAATCGGCCGCGGCTCTCGCACTGCCCGTCGGCGCGCCGGTGGCCGAACTGCGGCGCCATGCCTGCGCCGACGGCGTGATCGTCTATTACGCCCGCATCGAATTTCCGACCGAATACGTTTGCCTCGACTTCGACCTGCTCGATCCGGGCGGCGTGGCGGGCTGAGGCCGAACGCATGCAACACCCGATCCCCACCTGATTTCGAATCGACCGACCTGAGAACAAGGAAGCGCGCAATATGGACACGAACCGATCCCAGCAACCCGGGCAGACGCTCAACGGCGCCGAAAGCCTGGTCAAGACCCTGCTCGCCTGCGGCGTCGATACCTGCTTCGCCAACCCGGGCACCAGCGAAATGCATTTCGTCGCGGCGCTCGACCGCATTCCCGGCATGCGCTGCGTGCTGGGTTTGTTCGAAGGCGTGGTGACGGGCGCGGCCGACGGCTATGCCCGCATGGCGGACAAACCGGCGGCGACGCTGCTGCATTGCGGACCGGGCCTGGCCAACGGCCTGGCCAATCTGCACAACGCGCGGCGCGCGCAGACGCCGATCGTCAATATCATCGGCGACCAGGCGACCTACCACCGTCCGCTCGATGCGCCGCTGACCGCGGACACCGAGGGCTGGGCGCGTCCCGTCTCGGTGTGGACCCGTACTGCGCAGCGCGCCGATCAGGTCGGCGCCGATGCCGCCGCCGCGGTGCAGGCGGCCTGCGCCGCGCCCGGTGGCGTGGCCAGCCTGATCCTGCCGTCCGATGTCTGCTGGGACGAGGGCGGCCAGGTGGCCGCGCCGATGCCGCCGCTGGCCGCGCCCAAGGTTTCGCCCGACGCGATCGAGCAGGCCGCGCGCTGGCTGCGCTCGGGCCGGCCGACGCTGCTGGTGCTGGCCGGCACGGCGCTGCGCGAGGCGCCGCTGGCCGATGCGCATCGCATTGCTGCCGCCACCGACGCGCGCCTGATCACGCCGATGTCCAACGCGCGCGTGTCGCGCGGGCGCGGCCGTCTTGCGGTGGAGCGCGTGCCCTATTCGGGCGACGTGGCGCGCGGGAAGCTGGCCGGCATCCAACAGGTGATCCTGGTCGGCGCGCCGCCGCCGGTGACGTTCTTTGCCTACCCGGGCAAGTCGCCGCGCCCCTATCCCGAGGACGCGCAAATCCATGTGCTCGCGCGCCCTGAGCAGGACCTGGCCGATGCGCTCGCCCGCCTGGCGGACGCACTCGGCGCGCCGGCGGTGCCGGTGCCCGATGGCGCCACCCCGGCCGCCACCCCGGCCGGCATTGCCAAGGGCGCGGTGACCTCGGAAGCCGTCGCACAGACGCTGAGTGCGCTGCTGCCCGAGCAGGCGGTGGTGGTCGAGGAAAGCGTCAGCTTCGGCCGCGCGTTCTATCCCGGCACGGTGCATGCCGCCCCGCACGACTGGCTGCAGCTGACCGGCGGCGCGATCGGCGCGGGGCTGCCGCTGGCGGTCGGTGCCGCGGTGGCGGTGCCCGATCGGCGCGTGGTCGCGCTGCAGGCCGATGGCTCCGGCATGTACACCGTGCAGTCGCTGTGGACGATGGCGCGCGAGCAGCTCGATGTCACGGTGGTGGTGCTGGCCAATCGCAAGTACGCGATCCTGCTGGGCGAACTGGCCGGCGTCGGCGCGAACCCGGGCAAGACTGCGCTCGACATGCTCGATATCGGCAATCCCGATCTCGACTGGGTCAAGCTCGCCGCCGGCATGGGCGTCGAGGGTGCGCGTGCGGTCGATATGGAAAGCTTTGCCGATCTGTTTGCGATGGCGAACAAGCGCAAGGGACCGTTTTTGATCGAGCTGGTGATTTGACTGTAGCGGTGGCGCGGGGCTTGCCCTCTCCCCCGGCCCCTCTCCCGCAAGCGGGAGAGGGGAGCAAACCGCCGCGCTGACGAACGGCCGACGGTGTTCTCCCTCTCCCGCTTGCGGGAGAGGGCCGGGGAGAGGGTAAGGGCGCCCCCCTTCGCGACGAAATAATCCAGCCTTCCGGACAAGCGAATTGCACAAGCGCCAATGACTGCGGCAAGCTGCCCGCGGAAGGCATCGAGCCAGGAGACAGCATGACAACACCAACGAGCGCGGCGGAGCCCGATCAGGGGCCCGACCGGGTCTACGCCGCCCTGTTGAACGAAGGGCGCTTTCGCATTCAGCACTGTCGCGACTGCGACCGTCACGTGTTCTATCCGCGCAATATCTGCCCGCACTGCGGCGGCGAGGCGCTGGACTGGACCGAGCCGAAGGGCACCGGCACCGTCTATTCGACCAGCGTCGTGCGCCGCAAGCCGGAAGCCGGCGGCGACTACAACGTGGCGCTGATCGATCTGGACGAAGGCGTGCGCATGATGAGCCGGGTGGAAGGCGTGGCGCCGCAGGCGGTACGCATCGGCATGCGCGTCAAGGCGCGCGTGGCGCCCGCGGCGGGCGATGGCGTCCCGGCCATGGTGGTGTTCGATCCGATGGAGGGCTGACGCGATGCCAGCACAATCGTTGCGCGGTGGCGTCGCCATCGTGGGCGTGGGACAGGCCGGACTGGGCGAGGCCTACGGCAAGACCGAAATGGAAATCCTGGTGGAAGCGGCCAAGGCCGCGGTCAAGGATGCCGGCATGTCGATGCGCGAGATCGACGGCATTGCCACCGCCAGCGTCGGCGCCACCATGTGGGTGATGCCAGTGGCCGAATATCTCGGCATCCATCCGAAGTTCGTCGACAGTACGATGATCGGCGGCTCCAGCTTCGTCGCCCATATGCTGCCCGCCATGCTGGCGCTGGAGGCCGGCCTGTGCGATGCGGTGCTGGTCTGCTACGGCAGCAATCAGCGCACCTCGACGGTCGGCCGCGCCGGCATCGCCAAGGTGCGCTCGGTGCTGGATCCGCAGCCGTACGAGAACCCTTACCAGCCGATGCAGCCGATCACCTCGTACGCCCTGGCGGCGGCGCGGCATATGCACCAGTACGGCACCACGCGCGAGCATCTGGCCGAGGTCGCGGTGGCCGCGCGCCAGTGGGCGCAGATGAATCCCGATGCGCTGATGCGCGATCCGCTGAGCATCGACGACGTGCTGAACGCGCGCATGGTGTCGGACCCGCTGTCGGTGCGCGACTGTTGCCTCGTCACCGACGGCGCCGGCGCCTATGTGATGGTGCGCGCCGAACGCGCGAAGGATCTCGCCAAGCCGCCGGTCTATGTGCTCGGCAACGCCACCGCGACCTGGCACCGGCAGATCTCCAGCATGCCGGACCTGACCGTCAGCGCGGCGAAGGAATCGGGCGAGCGCGCCTTCGCAATGGCGGGCGTCAGGCCGGCCGATGTCGACGTGCTCGAACTGTACGACGCGTTCACCATCAACACGCTGCTGTTCCTCGAAGACCTCGGCTTCTGTGCCAAGGGGGAGGGCGGGCCGTTCGTCAGCGGCGGCGCCATCGCCCCCGGCGGCCGGCTGCCGGTCAATACCAACGGTGGCGGGCTGTCGTGCGTGCACCCGGGCATGTACGGCATGTTCATCACCATCGAGGCGGTGCGGCAGTTGCGCGGCGAATGCGGCCAGCGCCAGGTCGCCGGTGCGGAGATTGCGCTGGTGCATGGCAACGGCGGCACCTTGTCGAGCCAGTCGACCGCAATCCTGGGGACTGCGGCGGCGCTGTAACGGGGCCGGCATCGAACCGGTGCTGCGACGGCATGCCGCGGCAGGCGGCAAGCAGGAAAGCGGACACGCAAGGCAATGCGGACGAACGTCTTAACGCGTTCGTCCGCATTTTTTGTTTGGCGACACCAAACGGGCCAAAGCCTCGCGAAACCGGCCGCTACCGTCAACTCGCGCGCTGCGCCATTCGTCTAGAGACTGTGGTGGCGATCCGCAGACCGGCAAGGTGGTGTTTCCCGGCGGTGGGTCGTCCACGCGCCCTTGCCTTGCCCTTCGAGTCTGTCCGCACCATGACGCTTACCGCCCGCGCGACCCCTTCGCTTCTTCCCGCAGCGCCGCGTATTCACGATCCACGATCCCGCTCGGGGCAGCCGCCGCTGCGGCCGCGCAACGCCGCGCAGGTGGCGCGCACCGCGACCATGCTGTTCCTCGGCGCGGGCAGCATCGAAGTGCGATTGGCGGCCGATTCCGGCCGGCGCTTGCGGTCGATCTTCGCCGACCTTGCACGCGAGTACCGCTTCGGCCAACGCCGCTGCGACCGCGCCCCCGATCCCATGGCAGCACATGCCGCGCTGGAGACCGAGATGGGCATCAAGGTACTGATGCGGCTGAGCGATTGCCTTGGCGCCCTGTTTGGCCTACATGGCGCTGTGGACGATGGCCCACGAAACCGCGATGCTGCCAGGCGCGCCGCGCTGATGGAGTGCGCCGCCGCGATCGCCGACGAGGCGCTGGTTTGCCGCGACGAGCGCTCGGTGAAGGCCGGCGCCCCACCGGTGCAGCGCAGCCTGACGATTGCCGCGGACGCCGCCGGCAACATCCACCTGCACAAGTTCTCTCGCTGGCAGGCGGCCTCCATTCGAGAGAACGCCGCGGGGGCCGACCGCGCCGAAATCGCGGCCGACAGCGGCGGGCCGGGAGGACAGGATAGTGCGGCCGCACCCGCAACGGAGGTCAGCGCGTCCCTGGCCTTCCGGATCGAGCCCTGGCGCCGGACCGCGCGTCCGCATGGCGGCGACCCGCAGCGCGTACTGCTGCGCTGCCGGATGCGGCCGGTGCGCGTGGGCGACGCGCGGCGCATGCACGAGGCGGTGCCGTTACCCGGCCCTGGCGTGCGCGACAGGCTCGCGGCCGGCGACTGGCGCGGTGCGCTGCTGGGCCTGCTGATCCGGCTGTTTCGTCCGTCGATGCTGCCATGTCGCGGCGAGATCGCGGGCAGGGCTCAGCTGAAGGTCTATCCGATGCCGCGCGACGGGCGCGCGCCGGTGATCGTGCGCGTCGGCAACCATTGGCCGCGCCGGGAAGGGCATCGGGCGGCGATCCACGGCGTCGAAGCGCTCACACGCGAACTGGAAGCAAAGCGGCGTCTTCTGTTGCCGGCTCCGACAGCGGCGCCGGCATGGCCCGACGACGATGGGGTGCGCTGCTATTGAGCGGCGTGGTGTAGCCGGTACGAAGGCCGCCGATTTGCCGCGGCGCACCCACGGCCAGGCGAAAGGCCGCCTTAGCCAAATCCAAATGGCGAGCGTTCCGGCGCGCCCACACACTGCGGTGATGGCGTAGGCAGGAGCGCCGGGCTTCCGTCGCCCGCGCGTCCCTCTATATGTATACGGACAAAGCGTGCGCAAAACAGAAAATGTGCGCCGGCCGCGCCAGACCGTTGATCACAGGAGGAGACGCATGGCAACGAAGCAAACACGATGGCGGCCGGCCGGCATGCTGGCGACCGTGCTTGGCGCGCTGGTTCCACTGGCCTGCGTGGCCTCGCTGGCTGCGAGCGCAGGCGCCACGGCCGCAGAGCCGTATCCGTCGCGGCCGATCAAGCTGATCGTTGGCTATACGCCAGGCGGCCCGGTCGATACCGCGGCGCGGGTCTATGCCGATTACCTCGGACGGGTGCTGAAACAACCGGTAGTCGTCGACAACCGGGCCGGCGCCAGCGGCGCGATCGCCGCCGAGCTGACCGCCAAGGCCCCGCCGGACGGCTATACGCTGTACTTCGTCGCCAGTCCGACCATGACGATGACGCCGCTGATCCAGAAGGCGGTCAACTTCGATCCGACCCGGGACTTCAGCTACATCGGGCTGATCACCGACTACACCAACGTGCTGCTGATCAACAAGGACTTCCCGGCCCGCAATGTGGGCGAACTGGTCGAGTACGCCCGCAAGCACCCGCAGGGGGTGGCGTTCGGCTCGGCCGGCGTTGGTGCGTCCAACCATCTGTCGGCCGAGCTGCTGGCGCAGATGAGCGGTGTCAAGATGCTGCACGTGCCGTACAAGGGCAATTCGCCGGCGATGACCGACGTGATCAGCGGCAAGATCGCCTTCATGTTCGACATCACCGGCACCGCGATCGGCCATATCCAGGGCGGCAAGGTGCGGCCGTTGGCGGTGACGTCGAAGGAGCGCAATGCCGCGCTGCCCAATGTCCCGACGATGGTCGAGTCCGGGCTGAAGGACTATGCGGTGACCGGCTGGTACGCGCTGATCGGGCCGCCCAAACTGCCGGCAGAGGTGGTCGACACGCTGGTCAAGGCGCAGCGGACCGTGGGCGACGATCCAGCCTTCCGCCAGCGGATGACGCAGGGCGGCTACGACCTGAACATCACCGGACCGAAGCCGCTGGCGGAGCGGATCGAGCGCGAGCTGAAGCTGTGGGGCGGGGTGGTGAAGACGGCGAAGATCGAGGTGGAGTGAGCGCGCCGTCGAAGAGGGAGAGAACCGATGTATCGTTCCTGCGCAGGCGGGAACCCAGCGTCTTCGAAAGCCGCTGCGTCCCCGCTTTCGCGGGGACGTCGACTTCCCGAGCGACGAATGCGCGGTTGAGCGCCCGGAGGAGCGCGCGGTTGACCGTTTTACTCCTCCACCACCGCCCATCCTTCCATCGCCTGCCCGCCCGCATCGTCGCCGGTCCACAGCAGCACGCGCCCGGGCTGCTGCGCATCGCGGCGGCCGCCGACCGTGACGAGGTCGTGGTCGAACAGCGGCGCCATGCCGCGAAAGCCGAAGCGCCTGACGTTCGCGCGCGGCAGCTCGCGCACCAGCAGGTCCACCATCAGCACCGCCTGCAGCGGACCGTGGACGACCAGGCCGGGATAGCCTTCGACATCGCGCACGTAGTCGTGGTCGTAGTGGATCCGGTGGCCGTTGAAGGTCAGCGCCGAGAAGCGGAACAACATCACCGGATCGGCATGCAGCTGGCGCTGCCATTGCGGTTGGTGGGGCAGCCGCGGGCGCGGCGGCTGGGCCTGACCCGGCTGCGGCATTTCGCGATAGACGATGTCGTGGCGCTCGCTCAGCGCGGTCTCGCCGCCGACGGTCAGCACGTGGCGGACCGAGACGAACCACAGCTCGCCGCTGCGCCCGGTTTTCTGCTGCACGTCCTCGATGGTCGAAGTGCGCGTCACGGTGTCGCCGACCCGCAGCGGACGCTGAAACTCCAGCTCGCTGCCGGCCCACATCCGGCGCGGCAGCGGTACCGGCGGCAGGAAGCCGCCCAGCACCGCGTGGCCGTCGCGGCCAAGCTTGCGCTGCGGCGCGCGCGGCAGGAAATAGAGCCAGTGCCACAGCGGCGGCAGCGGGCCGCGCGCAATCGCGTCGCCGTCCAGGTCGAGCGTGGCGGCGAGCCCGAGCACGGGCTCCGGCGCCAGCGTTTCGGTGCGGCTTTCGCTGCGGCCGATCCATTGGCGCAGCGCTTCCAGGCTGGTATCGGCCGGATTGGCAGTAGGTTGTTGGGCCACGGTTGGGATGTCCTCTTGTCTCTTGTGTTGTGGGGAACGGCGAGGCTGGCAGTCGAGAGCGCCGTCCATGCGAGCGTAGGAGCTCAGGCGGCGGCCGGCAACCAGTCGGCCACGCTGTCCATGTGGTCCAGCGACCAGACCCGCGCGATGATCGCGCGCATCTCCGTTTCGCTGGCGCCCTGGCGGAAGGCCGCCAGCTGCAGTGCCTTGGCTTCGAGCTCCGGCCGGCTCAGCGTATTGTCCGGATCGCCCTTGGGCACGTCGACGCGCGCCTCCAGCGAGCGGCTATCGGTGGTCGTCACGGTCACGCGGCCGATCCACTGGCGCGGATAGGCGGCGTTGATCTCCGGGTCCAGCGCCATCGCGACCTTGCCGCGAAAGGCCGCCACGCGCGCATCGCGCAGCGCGTGCTGCTCGAATTCGCCCAGGCCGGCGTGGCCATGCCAGGCGACCAGCCCGAGCACCGTGCCCATCGAGAACTTCGCTTGATGGATCGTCACCGGATCGACCACGGGCCCCAGTACGTCGATCGCGCCCTGGTGCACGTGCGCGGTCACGCTGGCGATCTGCTCGGCGGCCAGGCCCTCGCGCTGCATCAGCGCCTTCAGCGCGTCGGCAGCCGGGTGGGTGTGCCGGCACGAGGCGAAGAACTTGAACGAGGTCTCGGCGGTGGCCCAGCGCGTGCCGAGGCCATCGGTCAGCCGCGCCGGATCGGCGTCGCTCGACATGCCGGCCGCCATCCCTTGCGCGCCTTCGAGAATGCGGCGGGCGCCGGTGAAGCCGGCCCGCGCCAGATGGGCCGACATCAGCCCGTCCGCGGCGGCCTTGGCGGTATGCAGCTGCTTGGAATCGGCGGCATCGCGCAGGAATTCCCACAGCCCGGCCGCTTGCGTGCCGGCCGAGCCGAGCGCCTGGTTGATGCCCTCGGCATCGAGCCCGTACAGCTTGGCCACCGCGGCCGCGGCCGCCAGCGTGCCGACCGTGCCGGTGGTATGGAACACGCGATAGTGCGAGCGGCCCATGAATTCGCCGATGCGGACGCCGGCCTCGTAGCCGGCGATCGCCGCGGTCAGCAGCTGTGCGCCGCTGTTGCCCTCGGCCTGGGCCGCGGCCAGCACGGCGGGAAACACCACCGCGGCCGGATGCAGCACCGAGCCGTTGTGCACGTCGTCCTGCTCGACCACATGCGAGGCGGCGGCATTGACCAGCGCGGCAAACCACGGCGAGGTGCGGCGACGGTCGACCAGCACCTCGGCCGGGCCCTGCTGCGGGCCCATCGCCACGGCGAATTCCTGCAGCCGGCGGATCGCCGGGGCGTCCTTGCCGGCGATCGCCGAGGCGATCCAGTCGAGGAACAGATCCTTGGTGCGCTCGACGACCGGCGGCGGCACGTCGGACAGCGTGAAGCCGGCAAGGAACTCGCAGAGTTCGCGGGTGGGATAGGAGCTTGAGGAGCTGGGCATCGGCTTGGCGTGGATCGGCTGGGTGTGGATCGGCTCGTTGCGCAACGGCTGGGCGCCGAGAACGGTGGAGGCGGTGGAGGTAGTGGAGGCGGTGGAGGCAGACAGGGTCGGCACGACCGGCTAGAACGAGCGCGGCAGCCCCAGCACGTGCTCGGCCACATACGACAGGATCAGATTGGTCGAGATCGGTGCCACCTGGTACAGACGCGTCTCGCGGAACTTGCGCTCGATGTCGTATTCCGCGGCGAAGCCGAACCCGCCATGGGTCTGCAGGCAGACGTTGGCCGCTTCCCACGAAGCATCGGCGGCCAGCAGCTTGGCCATGTTGGCCTCCTTGCCGCAGGGCTGGCCCGCGTCGAACAGTTCGGCGGCCTTGTAGCGCATCAGGCTGGCGGCCTCGACATTGACGTAGGAGCGGGCGATCGGGAACTGGATGCCCTGGTTCTGGCCGATCGGCCGGTCGAACACCACGCGTTCGCGCGCGTAGCCGCTGGCGCGCTCGACGAACCAGTAGCCGTCGCCGATACATTCGGCGGCGATCAGGATCCGCTCGGCGTTCAGCCCGTCGAGGATGTACTTCAGGCCCTTGCCTTCCTCGCCGATCAGGTTTTCGGCCGGGATTTCCAGGTTGTCGAAGAACAGTTCGTTGGTCTCGTGATTGACCATGTTGCGGATCGGCTGGACCGTCAGGCCGTTACCGATCGCCTCGCGCAGGTCGACCACGAACACCGACAGGCCTTCCGACTTGCGCTTGACCTGGTCCAGCGGCGTGGTGCGCGCCAGCAGCAGCATCAGGTCCGAATGCTGCACGCGCGAGATCCAGACCTTCTGGCCGTTGACGACATAGCGGTCGCCCTGGCGCACCGCGGTGGTCTTGAGCTTGGTGGTGTCGGTGCCGGTGGTTGGCTCGGTCACCGCCATCGACTGCATGCGCAGCTCGCCGGCGGCGATCCCCGGCAGCCAGCGCTGTTTTTGCGCCTCGGAGCCGTGCCGCAGCAGGCAGCCCATCACGTACATCTGCCCATGGCAGGCGCCGGAATTGCCGCCGCTGCGGTTGATCTCCTCCATGATCACGGAGGCGGCCGTCAGCGGCAGGCCCGAGCCGCCATAGCTTTCCGGGATCAGCGCCGACAGCCAGCCGGCCTGCGTCAACGCCTGGACGAACTGCTCGGGAAAGGCGTTCTGCTCCTCGACGCGCTGCCAGTAGGCGGAATCGAAGCCGGCGCACAGGTCGCGCACGGCCTCGCGGATTTCGGGGTAATGCGCATCGCGCGCTTGATCGATGGTCATCGGGGTGCCCTTCGCAGGGGAATCACGGGAATGCGGCCATTATTCCCGAGCCCGCCGCGCACCGACATTCGCATTTGCCAAAGAGCGGCTTAGGGCGCGCCTTACCTCGGCCGGACCGTGCCGCGGCCGCCGGGGAAGGGGCGTGCGGCGGCTCAGACCGGCTCGCGCGCCGCGTCGATCAGGTAGTGCACCAGGGTCTCGGCGAACTGCGGCAGCTCGCGGCCGGGCCGGCGCACCAGGCGCAGCTCGCGCTTGGCCCAGTCGTCCTCGAGCGTGATGAAGCGCAGCACCTTGCGGCTGGCGTAGCGGCGCGCGCAGCTGTTGGGCACGATCGCGATGCCGGCGCCGGCCTCGACCATGCGGCAGACCGCGTCGAAGCTGCCGACCTGGATGCGCAGGCTGATGCGCTTGCCCATGCCGCTGGCGATGCGGTCCAGAAACGACTGGATCGCGCTGAACTGGTTCAGGCCGACGAAGCGGCAGGTATCGAGCAGATCGGCGAAATGCAGCCGCTTGAACTGCGGCAGCGGGTGGTTGACCGGCGCGATCACGATCAGCTCGTCGCTGCACAGCTGCATCACGTCCAGGTCCTCGGTGGCGACCTCGCCGGCGACGATGCCCAGGTCCGCCGCCCCCGCGCCGATGGCCGAGACGATCTCCTGCGACAGGTGTTCCTCCAGCTCGATGTCGACGTCCGGGTTCTCCGACAGGAAGCGCGACAGCGCGCTGGCGAGAAAGGAATTGGTGGCGGTGGTGTTGGCGAGCAGCCGGACCTTGCCCTTGACGCCCTTGGCGTAGGGGCGCAGATCGGCATGCAGGCATTCGAGCTCGCGAAACACCTCGCGCGCGTGCCGCAGCAGCGCGTCGCCGGCCGGCGTCAGGCGCACCCCCTTGACCTGGCGGATCAGCAGCTGGGTCTGGAACGCTTCCTCCAGCTGCTTGATGCGGGTGCTCGCCGCCGGCAGCGACAGGAAGCTGCGTTCGGCCGCGCGCGTCAGGTTATGGGTTTCCCCTACGTTCAGAAACAGGCGCAGGTCGGTCAGATCGTAATGCATCGCGTCATGATGGGTTTGGCGGGATAGAACGGAGGGTTTCGGCAGGCGGAAGGCGTCTTTTGGGATTGGCGAATTCCACTTTCGCTGCCGGCAATTTATCGTATATGCCGCTTCAATAGAACCTCGAAGGTGGGACAGGAGACCGATGATGACGGCGAAGGTGGAAGGATCGGCCGCAGGCAAGACGGCAGGCACGATGGCTGGCAAGGTCGCGGTAGTGACCGGCGCGGGAGGCGGTATCGGCCGCGGCATCGCGCTGGCGCTGGGCGCCGCGGGTGCGCGCGTGGTGGTCAACGATATCGGCGTGTCGCTGAGCGGCGAGGGCGGCGATCCCGGGCCGGCGCAGCGCGTAGTCGACGAGATTCAGGCGGCGGGCGGCGAGGCGGTGGCCAACACCGACAGCGTGTCGACCTGGCAGGGCGCCAACGCGATCGTCCAGTGCGCGCTCGACCGGTTCGGCCGCATCGACGCCGTGATCAACAACGCGGGCAATCTGCGCGACCGCATGTTCTTCAAGATGAACGAGGAGGAATGGCGCGCCGTGATCGACGTGCATCTGCACGGCACCTTCTTCGTCAGCCGCGCGGCCGCCCCCTACTTCAAGGACCAGCAGAGCGGGGCCTATGT
The DNA here is from genome assembly GCF_013314895.1 of Cupriavidus gilardii. GTDB lineage: Bacteria > Pseudomonadota > Gammaproteobacteria > Burkholderiales > Burkholderiaceae > Cupriavidus > Cupriavidus gilardii_C. Next base: position 20,674 of record NZ_JABTYE010000029.1, read on the forward strand.
CCATATGACGTCGACCTCGGGTCTGATCGGCAATTTCGGCCAGGCCAACTACGCCGCCGCCAAGCTCGGCATTGCGGCGCTGTCCAAATCGATCGCGCTGGACATGGCGCGCTTCAACGTGCGCTCGAACTGCATCGCGCCGTTCGCCTGGAGCCGGATGACCAGCTCGATCCCGTCGGAGACGCCCGAGGAGCAGGCGCGCGTGGCCAAGCTGCAGAAGATGGAGGCGGGCAAGGTCGCGCCGATGGCGGTGTTCCTCGCCAGCGATGCGGCGCGCGAAGTCAACGCGCAGATCTTCGCGGTGCGCGCCAACGAGATCATGCTGATGAGCCAGCCGCGGCCGGTGCGATCGGTGCATGCCAGCGAAGGATGGACGCCGGAGACGATCGCCGAGATCGCGATCCCGGCGATGCGCAACAGCTTCTATCCGCTCGAGCGCTCGCCCGACGTCATCAACTGGGACCCGATCTGACGATCGGACGATCGGACCATCGGATACTCCCCGCTGCCGGCAGCGCGCTGGCAGCACGACGTGCCGGGTGCTGACGTCCGGCGCTTCGACCGGGCAGCGCGTGGTCGCGGCCCTTCGACGGCGCATGTATCGCTGTCTCGCTTGCCTTCCTCCCGTTCCTTCCCCCGCGTCTCTCTTCGACTCTCTCCTCGATCTTCTTCTCGACTTTCTCCTCGACTTTTTTCGTCCCGCTTCTACCGGTTCATTCGATCGATTTTCGTCGACGCGTACGCCGTCGCGCATTGCGGTTTCCCCTCATCGTTGCTGCCAGCGCGGGCGGCTGCCGACCGCATCGGCCCAGTCGCCGGATGTGGCCCGCAACTTGCTGGTGTACCGACAACGGTGGCCGACGATTGCCGCCGCGCGGGCAACCGCGACAGGGACGCAGCGCCGCGTTGGACACGATCGATACGCTCGATGCGGTGGAACCTGTAGCGGTTTCGGCATTCCAATGGGCACGCACCCGCACGGTGCGCGCCACGATTCCAGAAGGGGAGACGCGATTGCCTGGACGGTGCATGGAGTCAACCGGCGAACGATGCTTCGCCACACCCGGGCCGACAGCAGGCCAAGGCCCGGGCCGATGGGTTAACCCTGCTTTTTTGCAGCGCGACGCGCGATGTCGCGGCGCTCCGTTTTCATCTCGCTTCGATCCCCACTTCGATCCCGGTCTCGCGCACGGCGAACACGACAGCAGCGTGTCGTCGAACGTTGCGCGCGAGGCCTTCGCAGCAGCAGCGATGCAGGATGTGCCAACGTACGACCCCACCCGTTCCAAGGTTTTGCAGTCCCGGTATGTCGACGATGCTCGTCGGAAGCAATCGTTACAAACAGGGCAGTGCAGCACCAAAGGGAAAGGTGTAAGGTGTGTCCGGGAACATGGTCGCACCGCCCAGTGCGAACCGGTCAGCGTGCCGCTCAGTCGCACGCAGCCAGGACGCAGTTTTCACGAGCAGGACAGCGCCGTTGCGAGTGCGCAATGCGCGTCAACAAGCTCTCCCCACTGGGCGTTATTTGACTATGATGAAGTAAAGACTTCGCAACATGGTCAGTCTTCCGCCAAGCCGGGGTGGCGGTATTCAAAGGCTGATACGTGGAATGAGGCAGGGTACCTACCTGCAGACGGACTGCGTTCGCCTCGGACGAGACTCTGACGGGAGTGAGGTATGGACATTTTCGGCCACTACGCCACGCGCTTCGAAGCTCGCAAGGAAGAGGAATACAGCATCCAGGAGTATCTGGAGATCTGTAAGAAGGACCCTACTGCCTATGCGACCGCGGCCGAGCGCATGCTCGCCGCGATCGGGCAGCCAGAGCTGGTAGACACGCACCACGACCCGCGACTGTCGCGCCTGTTCTTCAACAAGGTCATCAAGATCTATCCGGCCTTCCGCGAGTTCTACGGCATGGAGGACACGATCGAACAGATCGTCTCGTTCTTCAAGCATGCCGCGCAGGGTCTCGAGGAACGCAAGCAGATCCTCTATCTGCTCGGGCCTCCCGGCGGCGGCAAGTCCTCGCTCGCCGAGAAGCTCAAGTCGCTGATGGAGCAGATCCCCATCTATGCGCTCAAGGGCTCGCCGATCCATGAATCGCCGCTCGGACTGTTCTCGCCCGAGGAGGACGGCAAGATTCTGGAGGAGGACTACGGCATCCCGGTCCGCTATCTGAACACGATCGCCTCGCCATGGGCGGTCAAGCGCCTGCACGAGTTCAACGGCGACATCACGCGCTTCCGCGTGGTCAAGCTGCGGCCCTCGGTGCTGTCGCAGATCGCGATCGCGAAGACCGAGCCGGGCGACGAGAACAACCAGGACATCTCCTCGCTGGTCGGCAAGGTCGATATCCGCAAGCTCGAGGACTATCCGCAGGACGACCCGGACGCGTACTCGTACTCCGGCGGGCTGTGCCTGGCCAACCGCGGCCTGCTCGAGTTCGTCGAGATGTTCAAGGCCCCGATCAAGGTCCTGCACCCGCTGCTGACCGCGACGCAGGAAGGCAACTACAAGGGGACCGAAGGCTTCGGCGCCATTCCGTTCGACGGCGTGATCCTGGCCCACTCGAACGAGGCGGAATGGCAATCGTTCAAGGCCGACAAGAACAACGAGGCCTTCCTCGACCGGATCTACATCGTCAAGGTGCCGTACTGCCTGCGCGTGTCGGACGAGGTCAAGATCTACGACAAGCTGCTGCGCAGCAGCTCGCTGTCGGCTGCGCCATGCGCGCCGAACACGCTGAAGATGATGGCGCAGTTCGCGGTGCTGACGCGGATCAAGGAACCCGAGAACTCGAACATCTTCTCGAAGATGCGGGTCTACGACGGCGAAAGCCTGAAGGACGTCGACCCGAAGGCCAAGTCGTACCAGGAGTACCGCGACTACGCCGGCATCGACGAGGGCATGAGCGGGCTGTCGACGCGCTTCGCGTTCAAGGTGCTGTCCAAGGTCTTCAACTTCGACAACACCGAGGTCGCGGCCAATCCGGTGCACCTGCTGTACGTGCTCGAACAACAGATCGAGCGCGAACAGTTCCCGCCGGAGCAGGAAGCGAAGCTGCTGTCGTACATCAAGGAATACCTGACGACGCCCTTCGTCGAGTTCATCGGCAAGGAGATCCAGACCGCGTACCTGGAGTCGTATTCCGAATATGGTCAGAACATCTTCGACCGCTACGTGGTGTTCGCCGACCTGTGGATCCAGGACCAGGAGTACCGCGATCCGAATACCGGCGAGATCCTCGACCGCAACGCGTTGAACGACGAGCTGGAAAAGGTGGAAAAGCCTGCGGGTATCTCGAACCCGAAGGACTTCCGCAACGAGATCGTCAACTTCGTGCTGCGTGCGCGGGCCAACAACGGCGGCAAGAACCCGAACTGGACCAGCTACGAGAAGCTGCGCATGGTGATCGAAAAGCGGATGTTCTCGACGACCGAGGACCTGTTGCCGGTCATTTCCTTCAATGCCAAGTCCTCGCGCGAGGATCAGGAGAAACACGAGAACTTCGTCAACCGCATGGTCGAGAAGGGCTATACGCCCAAGCAGGTCCGGCTGCTGGTGGAGTGGTACTTGCGCGTTCGAAAATCATCGTAACGGCGCCTGCACGGGGCCTCTGAACGAGGGCAACCAATATGGCCACGGTCATCGATCGGCGGGAGAATGGCGGCAACAAGAGCGCGGTCAACAAGCAACGTTTCATCAAGCGTTACCGCGAGCAGATTCGGCAAGCCGTAGCGAAGGCGGTGTCCGGCCGGAAGATCATGGACATCGAACAGAGCGGGCAGGTGTCCATTCCGGTCAAGGACATCTCCGAGCCGATATTCCACCATGGCCAGGGTGGCAAGCGCGAGTGGATCCACCCCGGCAACAAGAAGTTCGTCCGCGGAGACAGTTTCGACCGCCAGCAGCAGGGGGCAGGCGGAACCGGCTCCCGGGCGAGCGACTCGGGCGAGGGCGAGGACGATTTCGTCTTCACGCTCTCGCGCGAGGATTTCCTCAATTTCTTTTTCGAGGACATGGCGCTGCCGGACATGGCCAAGCGCCATCTGGCCAAGATCGCGGAGGTCCGCAAGGTGCGCGCGGGCTTCTCGATCGACGGCACGCCCTCGAATCTGTCGGTGCTGCGCACCATGCGCAGTTCGCTTGGCCGGCGCATCGCGCTGTCCGGGCCGTATCAGCGGCGCCTGCATGCGCTGGAGCAGGAGTACAGCGAGGTCCTGGAACAGGAAGGCCCCTACACGGCGCGCGCGCAGGAGATGATGAAGGAGATGCGCCATCTGCGCGCCTGCATCGACCGCGTGCCCTTCATCGAGAAGCTGGATCTGCGCTACAACAACCGCGTGCTGAAGAAGCGCCCTCAGGCGCAGGCGGTGATGTTCTGCCTGATGGACGTGTCCGGTTCGATGGACGAAAGCCGCAAGGACCTGGCCAAGCGTTTCTTCATGCTGCTGTATCTGTTCCTGAAGCGGAACTACGAACGCATCGACGTCGTGTTCATTCGCCACCATACGGTCGCCAAGGAAGTCGACGAGGAAGATTTCTTCCACTCGCGCGAATCGGGCGGCACGGTGGTCTCCAGCGCGCTGAAGCTGATGGTCGACGTGATCCACAATCGCTATCCGGCCAGCCAGTGGAACATCTACTGCGCGCAGGCATCGGACGGCGACAACTGGGCCGGCGACTCGGAACTCTGCGGCCGGCTGCTGCGCGATTCGATCCTGCCGCTGGTGCAGTACTACGCCTATGTCGAGGTCGCGTCGGAAGAGCCGCAGAATCTGTGGGAAGAGTACATGACGGTCAAGAGCGCGCACGAGAACTTCGCGATGCAGCGGATCATCGGCGCGGACGAGATTTATCCGGTGCTGCACGACCTGTTTCAGAAGAAGGCAGCCTGGCCGAGCGCAGGGCGCTGACGCATCGCTGCGCCGCTGCGCGGACCTGGACCTTGCTGCGGTGAAGCCGCGCAAGATGCCGCATCGAAAGACAGGCCTTGGCTAACCGGCGGAGACGCGATGGCGATCCGCCGACATGGGGGTGGGAAATGGCATACCTCTCTACCGGTTCGGAGTGGACCTTCGAACTGATCCAGCGGTACGACCGTGAGATCGCACGCATCGCGGCGGATTTCGGCCTCGATACCTATCCCAACCAGATCGAGATCATTACCGCCGAGCAGATGCTCGACGCCTATGCGTCCGCCGGTCTGCCGGTCGGCTACAGCCACTGGTCCTACGGCAAGCACTTCCTGGCGTCCGAGCGCAGCTACCAGCGCGGCCATATGGGCCTGGCCTACGAGATCGTGATCAACTCCAATCCCTGCATCGCCTATCTGATGGAGGAGAACACGATGCCGATGCAGGCGCTGACGATCGCGCACGCCTGCTACGGACACAACTCGTTCTTCAAGGGCAATTACCTGTTCCGCACCTGGACCAACGCAGACGCCATCGTCGACTATCTGCTGTTCGCCAAGAACTACATCGCCGAATGCGAGCAGCGCTATGGCGAACAGGAGGTCGAACTGCTGCTCGACTCCTGCCATGCGCTGCAGAACTACGGGGTGGACCGCTACAAGCGGCCGAAGAAGCTGTCGATCACCGAGGAGCAGGCGCGCCAGGCCGAGCGCGAGAACTATCTGCAGATGCAGGTCAACGATCTGTGGCGCACGTTGCCGAAGCACCGCTCGCATGCGCTGGTGACCGAAGACGAACCGCCCGAGACCGAGGCGACCTTCCCGCCTGAGCCGCAGGAGAACCTGCTGTACTTCATCGAGAAGAACGCCCCCAAGCTGCAGCCGTGGCAGCGCGAGATCGTCCGCATCGTGCGCAAGATCGCGCAGTACTTCTACCCGCAGCGGCAGACCAAGGTGATGAACGAGGGCTGGGCCACGTTCTGGCACTACACCATCCTGCATGAACTGTACGAGCAGGGGCTGGTCAACGACGCCTTCATGATGGAGCTGCTGCAAGCGCATACCAACGTTATCTACCAGCCGCCGTACCATAGCCCTTATTACAGCGGGCTCAATCCTTACACGCTGGGCTTCCTGATGTTCCAGGACCTGCGCCGCATGTGCGAGCGCCCCGACGAGGAGGATTATCGGTGGGCGCCGGAGATCGCCGGCACCGACTGGCGCAAGACGCTGGACTTCGCCATGCGCAACTTCAAGGACGAGAGCTTCCTGCTGCAGTTCCTGTCGCCGCGCGTGATTCGCGAGCTCAAGCTGTTCTCGGTGCTCGACGACGACCGCGAAAGCAAGCTGCGCGTGACCGCGATCCACGACGACGAAGGCTATCGCCGCATCCGCCAACTGCTGGCCAGCCAGTACGATCTGTCCAATATCGAGCCGAATATCCAGGTGACCAACGTCGATGTCGGCGGCGACCGCTCGCTGACGCTGCGCCATCTGCAGAGCGATCGCCGGCCGCTGGCGCAGAACTTCGAAGAGGTGATCCGCCATGTCACGCGGCTATGGGGCTTCACCGTGCGGCTCGAGGTGGTCTACGAGGACGGCCGGCACGAGATCAAGTACGAATGCCGGCCGGAGCGCAAGCACCATCACCGCAAGGCCGCGTGAGCCGACGGCAACGGCGCGATAGCGGCCGGACGACCGAAGCGAGGTAAGGCAGGAGCGGAGATTTCAGCGCTGAAATCCCCGCTCGTTTCGTCTGGGGCAGGCGCCCGACGCGGGCACTTACGCCGTCCCGGCGCTCCCCTCGATCAGCGGCTTGACCTGCGCCGCGCCGCCGCCATCGAGCTGCAGCGTCATATATGGCGAGGCCATGCGGATGCCCGCCGCGTCGAACTTCTGCTTCAGCGTTGCGTTGAACGCCCGCGTGATCTCGAATTGAGCCAGCGGCAGCGTCTTGAACTGGGCCAGCACCACAGGGCCCGAAGGATCGAAGCGGTCCAGCCCCAGGATGTCCAGCCCCGACAGCAGCCGATGCGTGAAACGGATGTCCTGCGCGATCTCGTCGCCGGCCTCGCGGATCAGCGCCAGCGCGCGGTCCAGGTCGCTGTCGTAGCGCAGGCCGATATTGAACACCGCGAACGCATGGCCGCGCGACAGGTTCTTGATCGCCTTGATCTGGCTGTACGGCAGCACATGCAGCGCGCCCTTGCCGTCGCGCAGCTTGATGGTGCGGATCGTCATGCCTTCGACGGTGCCGCTGTGGTCGGGCAGTTCGACCACGTCGCCGATCGCGATCGAGTCCTCGAGCACGATGAACAACCCGGTGATCAGGTCCTGCACCAGCGTCTGCGCGCCGAAGCCGATGGCCAGGCCCACCACGCCGGCGCCGGCGATCAGCGGCGTCACGTTGACGCCGAGGTTGGCCAGCACCGCGATCAGCGCCATCACCAGCAGGGCGACGAAGACCGCGTTGCGCAGCAGCGGCAGGATGGTGCGGGCCCGCATGCTGGGCGGCTGCCCGCGCCCATGCCCCGGCGCCAGCGCCTGCGTGATGGCGGTATCGATCACCAGCCAGAACAGCCACGACAGCAGCACCGCGGCCAGCGCGCCGAATACCGCGTCGGCGAAGCGGCGGCCCAGCGCCGTCGAATGCATCAGATGCAGCAGCGAATTGCCCCAGACGCGGCTGGCCAGTTCAAAAAAGCCCAGCCAGATCACCAGGCGCAGCAGCGTGACCGCGAAGCGGGCGAAGCGCGCCAGATAGGCCGAGCGCCGCTGCCAGCGCTGCGGATGGTCGCGCTGGTGGGCCTGCGGCGAGCGCCCGGTCACCACCGTCAGCGCCAGCGCGGCGACCAGCAGCGCGACCGTCAGGATGGTGCGGCCAAGATAGTCGTCGGCGTGGCCGGCCGCCAGCAGCGTACCGACCACCGAGGCGAACACCACCGCCATCACCGGCAGATGCCAGGTGCCGCCCGCCAGCCGCAGCACATCGGTGATGGCCGGATGGGCCTGGCGGAACGCCAGCGGCCGGTTGGCGATCAGATGGCCGATCTGCCGGCGAAAACGCAGGCAGAACCAGGCCATCAACAGCGCTGCGGCAATGTTCGACAGATTGGCCGTTACGGCGGACAGGTTGATGCCGAGCGCGGCGACCACGCGGGCATTGGTCGCGGCGTCGCCCAGCGCTGCCAGCGAGCCGATCGCGAACAGCACCGGGCGCGAGTGCTGATGCAGGTCGTGGACGGCGTGCCGCCGGTGGGCGGTATTGAAGACCGCAAACAGCGTCTGCGATACCGCCGACAACACCGCGCCGGCGATCAGCGCATAGGCCATCGTCAGCGCTGCGACCCCGGCCGGCACCAGATGCAGCGACAGGCTGCGCACGATCCAGATCGCTACGCCGAAGGCGACCGCCCACGGGCCGACCCGGCGCAGCATGAAGATGCCGACGTCGGTCCAGGAGGGCACGGTGGGCAGCCGGACACGATCGACGGGCCGCATCAGCCGTCCGCGCACGCGCCGGGCGACTTCGTGCAGCAGCCAGCCGCCGACGGCCCAGCCGATCAGCACCGCGGCGAACAGCTGTGCCGATCGCAATGCGCTGCCGCGGCCGCGATCGGTCAGCGCCTGTTGCCATTCCTCGCCGGCAAAGCGCAGACGCCAGCTCCAATAGCGCCACGGTCCCTGGTCCTTGCCGAGCCGGTCGTCGACCTGCTCGACCGCCTCGGCCAGCGCCCCGACCAGTCCGCCGGCCTCGGCCTCCGACGCTGGCGCGACGGCCACGGCTGACGCACCGAGGCCGTCGCGGACGGCCCGCAGCTGACCGACCAGCGCGGCGCGCTGCTGGTCGTTCTGCAGCGTTTCGATGACCTGGTCCAGCGATTGCGCCAGCGGCGCGCTGGCCGCGGCCTCCGACGCCGGCGCGGACGCGGCGGTAGAAGTGCCGCCGGCAGGCTTGCCCAAGGGCGCCGCCGCGCCCGCGACCGGCATCGCGCCGATCGCGCATAGCCAGATCAGCGCCAGCCATAGCAGATGACATCGCCATTTCATCGTCGCGGGAGCCTCGTCGAAAGCGGTCATCGGCCCCGGGGCTGGGGCCGCCATGGGCGCACTGTAACCGATGCCCAGGCCGGCCACGACCCGTCTCCGTCTGACGCCACAGGGAGGGGGCCCCCCGGTCGCCATGGCGGCACCGTCGGCGCACTATCGGCGCCCCATCGGCGCCCATCAACGCACCAAAAGCGGCGCCGCACGCAACTTGGCCGATAGTGCTACTCTAATTCCCCTCTTTTCTCCGACCCCTTTTCGTCAGGTTCTACTCAGGCCCCTAACTCAGGAGATTGTCGTGGCCCGCAAAACTCCCATCGAGCGCTATCGCAACATCGGCATCAGTGCGCATATCGACGCCGGCAAGACGACCACGACCGAACGCATCCTGTTCTACACGGGCGTCAGCCACAAGCTGGGCGAGGTGCACGAAGGCGCCGCCACCATGGACTGGATGGAGCAGGAGCAGGAGCGCGGCATCACCATCACGTCGGCCGCCACCACCGTGTTCTGGAAGGGCATGGCCGGCAAGTATCCCGAGCACCGGATCAACATCATCGATACCCCCGGGCACGTCGACTTCACCATCGAGGTCGAGCGTTCTATGCGCGTGCTCGACGGCGCTGTGATGGTCTACGACGCGGTCGGCGGCGTGCAGCCGCAATCGGAGACGGTCTGGCGCCAGGCCAACAAGTACGGCGTGCCGCGGCTGGCCTTCGTCAACAAGATGGACCGCGTCGGCGCGGACTTCTTCCGCGTGCGCGAGCAGATCGCCGAGCGTCTGAAGGGCGTGGCCGTGCCGGTGCAGATTCCGATCGGCGCCGAGGACCACTTCCAGGGCGTGGTCGACCTGGTGCGCATGCAGGCCATCGTCTGGGACGAGGCCAGCCAGGGCGTGCGTTTCGAATACCGCGAGATTCCGGCCGAGCTGGTCGACACCGCGCAGCTGTGGCGCGAGCGGATGGTCGAGGCCGCGGCTGAGGCCAACGAGTCGCTGCTGGAGAAATACCTCGGCGGCGAGGCGCTCAGCGAGGACGAGATCAAGGCCGGCCTGCGCCAGCGCACCATCGCCAACGAGATCGTGCCGATGCTGTGCGGCAGCGCGTTCAAGAACAAGGGCGTGCAGGCGATGCTCGACGCGGTGGTCGACTATCTGCCGTCGCCCGCCGACGTGCCGGCGATTCGCGGCCATACCGAGGACGACCGCGACGCCGAGCGCCATCCGAGCGACGACGAGCCGTTCTCCGCGCTGGCCTTCAAGATCATGACGGACCCGTTCGTCGGCCAGCTGATCTTCTTCCGCGTGTACTCCGGCGTGGTGAACTCGGGCGACACCGTCTACAACCCGGTCAAGGGCAAGCGCGAGCGCCTGGGCCGGATCCTGCAGATGCATGCCAACACCCGCAACGAGATCAAGGAAGTGCGGGCCGGCGATATCGCCGCGGCGGTGGGCCTGAAAGAGGCGACCACTGGCGACACGCTGTGCGACCCGGCCAACGTGATCATCCTCGAGCGGATGACCTTCCCCGATCCGGTGATCTCTCAGGCGGTCGAGCCCAGGACCAAGGCCGACCAGGAGAAGATGGGCGTCGCGCTGAACCGCCTGGCGCAGGAAGACCCGTCGTTCCGCGTCCGGACCGACGAGGAGTCGGGCCAGACCATCATCTCCGGCATGGGCGAGCTGCATCTCGAAATCCTGGTCGACCGGATGAAGCGCGAGTTCGGCGTCGAGGCGACCGTCGGCAAGCCGCAGGTCGCGTATCGCGAAACCATCCGCCAGGCGATCAAGGGCGTCGAGGGCAAGTTCGTCAAGCAATCGGGCGGCCGCGGGCAGTATGGCCATGTGGTGATCGACCTCGAGCCGCAACCCCAGGGCAAGGGCTACGAGTTCGTCGATGCGATCAAGGGCGGCGTGATCCCGCGCGAGTTCATTCCGGCCGTCGACAAGGGCATTCAGGAGACGCTGAACGCCGGCGTGCTGGCCGGCTTCCCGGTGGTGGACGTCAAGGTCACGCTGGTGTTCGGCTCGTACCACGAGGTCGATTCCAACGAGAACGCCTACCGGATGGCCGGCTCGATGGCCTTCAAGGACGGCATGCGGCGCGCCCGTCCGGTGCTGCTCGAGCCGATGATGGCGGTCGAGGTCGAGACGCCGGAGGAGTTCACCGGCAACGTGATGGGCGATCTGTCGTCGCGGCGCGGCATCGTGCACGGCATGGACGAGATCGCCGGCGGCGGCGGCAAGCTGGTGCGCGCCGAGGTGCCGCTGGCGGAGATGTTCGGCTACTCGACCTCGCTGCGTTCGCTGACCCAGGGCCGCGCGACCTACACGATGGAGTTCAAGCACTACGCCGAGGCGCCGGCCAACGTCGCCGACGGTGTCGTCAACGCGCGCCGGCAGTAAGGCCGCCAGTCAGCCCTCAAACGAAGGGCGGCTCTGCCTGCCAGTCGAAGAAGTCGGGCATGTCGCGCGACACGGTCTGCGGGAACGCGGCCGGCCGCTTTTGCAGGAAGGCCTCGACGCCTTCCTTCGCATCGGGCGAACGACCGCGCGACTGGATCGCGCGGCTGTCCAGCTTGTGCGCCTCCATCGGATGCGCGGCGCCGGCCATCCGCCAGATCATCTGCCGCGAGATCGCAACCGACACCGGCGCGGCGTTGTCGGCGATTTCTCTGGCCAGCGCATAGGCCGCCGGCAGCAGTTCATCGGGCGCATGCAGTGACCGCACCAGTCCGCGGTCCAGCGCCTCCTGGGCCGGGAACACGCGCCCGGTATAGCACCATTCGAGCGCGGTCGAGATGCCGACCACGCGCGACAGGAACCAGGATGACGCGGCTTCCGGCGTGATGCCGCGGCGCGAGAACACGAAGCCGAACTTGGCCCCGGTCGAGGCCAGCCGGATATCCATCGGCAGCTGCATCGTCACGCCGATGCCTACCGCGGCACCGTTGATCGCACCGATCACCGGCTTCAGGCTGCGGAAGATCCGCAGCGCGACACGTCCGCCGCCGTCGCGATGCGGCGCGTCGGCCGGCGCCCCATAGCGCTTCTCGAAATCGAAGGTCGAGCCGCCCGAGGACAGATCGGCGCCGGCGCAGAACGCGCGTCCGGCGCCGGTGACCACCACGGCCCGTACCGCGTCATCGGCGTCGGTGGCATCGAAGGCCGCGATCAGCTCCTGCATCATCTGCGCATTGAACGTATTCATCTGTTCCGGCCGATGCAGCGTGATGGTGGCGATGCCGTCGGCGACGGCGTAGCGCAGCGTTTCGAACTGGGATGGGTTCATGGGGGCTCCGAGTTTGCCGAGGAATGCCGCGCTCAGGCGAAGGTGATCGCGCCGCGCCGGTCCGCGCGTTCCAGATGCGGCACGTTGTTGAAGCTGAGCAGACGCTGCGTATTGCGCCCGCAGATGATTTCGCAGAAGGCGGTATTGCGGAACTGCAGGTTCAGTTCGATCGCGGTCTGCGCCGGCGCGTTCAGCATGTCGGCCACCGCCCGGCCGATCGCACCGCCCGAGCTGACCACCAGGATCGCATCCTCGCGTGTCGCGCCCTCGGCGCCGTGCGCCAGCCCGGCCGCGATGCGCTTGCCGAATTCCTCCCAGCTCTCGGGCATGCCGGTCAGCGTGCCGGCGGTCCAGGCGGCGAAGGCCGCGCGGAACGTGCGCCAGTAGTCCGCGTAATCGCCGTTCTGATGCGCGCGATGGTCGGCGCCCCCGGTGTGGGCGCAATACAGCGCCTCGCCGTCGTACTCGTTGAAGCCCGGGTGCGTTTCGATGGTCAGCCCGGCACCGGCTTCCCCCATGGCGGCCAGGATCTCGCTGGCGGTGTCCTGCTGGCGCACCAGCGAGCCGGCGATGACACGGCGAAAGCGCACGCCGCGCTCGACGAAATACTCGCCGAGCCAGCGCGATTGCTGCCGGCCCTGCGCCGACAGGCAGTCGTAATTGGCCGCGCCGAAGGAGGCCTGGCCGTGGCGCACGAGAAATAGCGTTGCCATAGAGAGGTACGGATGGTTGGGAGAAAGCCGGCCCGCAGGTCTGGCCTTCCAGCCGACGGTGGGTCGTCGCGCTCGATTGTAGGGCGCGCCCCGAGTGCCGGCCAGCAAGGGTGACACGCTGCATACCGGTCATGGCCGCGCTGCATTGTCTTGCCTGCGCGCCTCCCGAGGCTCAAATTTCAAAAGGCGGCAACACGTTACGCAAATGGCGCCGCCATACGCGGTTACCGTGGCGGGCCGCCCGGAGGAGGGCGTTTCCATTGCGTGAAAAGGGAGAGGTCGAGACGATGCGGACGTATCACAGGCTGGTTTTTCGCGATTGCACCGCCTTCAGCGCGGCGCTCGAATCGTCGCATTGCGGCGCGGGGGTGCGGGCGGCGCTGGCTCGCGGCGAGGTCATCGAAGTGCAGGGGCATCGGTTCCGACTGTGCCGCTCGGAGTCCGGCTGGAAGATCAGGACCGCGCCGTTCTGGCAGATGACCCACCGCCAGCGTTTCGCGCGGTTGATGCGGCATCTGTGCCTGGGCGGCGACGAAGTGCTGTGGGAAGCGAGGGTACGCCGCTTCGTCAAGCGCTGCGCGATACGCGTGGAGACCCAAGGCAGCGGCGACGGCGCACGGCCGCGTGTGCTGCCCCTCTATCTGAAGGGTTGGCTGCCGCCGCCCGTGGAGCAAGGCGGCACGTCAGCCATCAGCCGCGAGGCCGGTCTCCAGCGGCGCGCCGAGCTGCTGCGATACGGCACGCCGCCAGCAGCGAGAGGCGATCGCGCATCCGAAGGGACAAGCCCGGTGTCGCCGCCCCGGCGGCCCGTCATCCCGGCCGGCATCGACCTGCGCCGCCTGTGCCCCGACGTCGCGGCCACGTTGTTCGGCCAGGGCGCGGATCTGCAAGGACGCAATCTGCGCGACAGCGATCTGGGCTCGCTGGATCTGAAGGGAGCCAATCTTCGCGACGCGGTGCTGCTCAGGTGCCGGGCGCGCGAGGCCGTGCTCAGCGAGGCGGATCTGCAGGGGGCCGACCTTCGCTTTGCCGATCTGCGCGGCGCCAGGCTCGACGGAGCCAAACTGCAGCGTGCGCAGCTTGCGGGGGCCCGGCTGCAGAACGCCAGGCTCGACGGTGCCGATCTTCGCGGGCAGAGCCTCGACGTCGCGGCGCTGGCCGGTGCGACGCTGCGCGATGCCATGCTGGACGGCGCCGAGCTGGTGCTGGCCGACGATGTGTTCTGCAGCAGCGCACGCACCGCCTTGCTCAAACCGCTGGATCAGCCCGACGGCAACCTGTTGTGGACGCTGTCTTCCCTGCCGACGCAGGCGCAACGGCGCAACCTGATGATCCGCATCGTTCAGGCACTGTCCGAGGCCATGAGGCTGAACCACAACGTAGCGGATACCCATGCCGCGGTCGCCCAGGTACTGCTGCGCCATGCACCGGACTACTGGAGCGATCCGCGCGACCCCAATGCGAAGCTGTCCATCAACGTCTGGATGCAGGCCATCGCCAGGCACCAGTGCCGGCAACTGACCGGCGCAGTACCCGATGCGTGCGTCAGCGCCGTGGCCGACCTGGCGAAGCGATATCTCGCGATGTTCGGCGCGTTGAGCGGTGGACAGTGCCGATGGAGCTTTCAGCCCCCGGAGCGCTTGCTGGAGCATCTATCTTCAACCGAATCCCGCTCGCAGCCTCAGCCTCAGTCGAGCCTGACGCCGGTGTCTTCGGTCAATTTGAGCACCACAGGCAGATAGGCCCGATACGCGCGGCCCGCATCGGCCGGCAGATTGCCGACCGGCTCGGCGCCCATCTCGTCGATCCGGCGTGCCAGCGGGCCGCTGCGGACCAGCGCGCTGACCTCGCGCGCGAGCCGTTCGACGATGGCCGGCGGCGTCTTCGCCGGGGCCAGCAGCGTGGTCGGCCCGACGATCTCGTAGGCAGCATCGCGATAGCCGGCCTCGGCGAAGGTCGGCACATCCGGCAGACCGACCGCCCGACGCGTGCCGATCACCGCCAGCGGGCGCAGCTTGCCGGCGGCGATATGCTGCTTCAGCGCGGTCACCGAGCCCACCGTCATATTGACCTGGCCCGATAGCAGATCGGACACCATCGGCCCTTCGCCGCGATAGGGCACATGCAGGATGTCCAGCCCTTTTGTCCTGGCCAGATACGACTGGATCGTATGCGGCTGGGTGCCCGGTCCCCACGATCCCATCCGCAAGGCGCCGGGATGGGCCTTGGCATAGGCGAGCAGTTCGTCCACGGTCCTGACCGGCACCGTGCTGTTGACCACCAGCACGGTACGCATTGTCGCGATATCGGAGACCGGCTGCAGATCGGTTCGCGGATCGTAGGGCAGCTTCTTGTACAAGGCCAGATTGGCCGTGATCGGCCCCGGCACCGTCATCAGCAGCGTGTAGCCGTCGGGCGCGGACTTGGCAACATGATCCGTGCCGATGATGCCGCCCGCGCCGCCCTTGTTCTCGACCACCACCGGCTGGCCCAGCCGCTGGCTCAGCGTGTCGCCCAGCGTGCGGGCCAGCGTGTCCGTCGAACCGCCGGCCGGATAGGGCACGATGACGCGGATCGGCTTGTTGGGGTAAGGGGCTTCGGCATGCAGCGGCAGGGCCGCCAGCGTCAGCATCGCGAGGGCCGCGGCGCGCAGCGTGGCCTTGCGCGCGGCCGCCAGGCTAGGTGAATTCATCGCTGGTCTCCTGATCGTGGTGGTGAGGATGGTGATTGCGATGGCGATAGCGATAGCGATAGCGATGGCGATGGCGATGGCGATGGCGATGGCGATGGCGATGGCGATGGCGATGGCGATCGCTTGTCGCGATACTCACCCGGACGTCAGGTAGCCCTCGATCAGGCGCGCCATCTGCACAGGCAGTTCGTCGTCGTCCAGCCGCAACGGAGACGGGTCGTGCCACAGCGCATTGACCAGCATGCCGAACGCCGCCTGCATGGCGAAGCGCACCTTCGGCTCGGCCCGCGTGCCATCGTGGAGCCGCGGCACCAGCAGCGCCACCATCCGGTCCGCGAAGGCCGTTGCACAGTCCCGATGCGGCTGCCAGACCTGCGGTCTTGCGGCCGCCTGCTGCAGCGCGGCGCGCAGCAGACCGCGCTGGGCGCGGCATCCGCGCACCAGCAGGCGCATCGCCTTGTCCAGCAGCACCGAGGTCGGCACCGCCGCGCAGCGATGCGGTGCGAGATGGCGCTGCAGCGCTTGCTCCGCCTCGCGCACCGCCTCTGTCTGCAGCGCTTCGAAAAAGGCCGCCTTGTCGCGGAAGCGCCCGTAGAAGGCGCCAACCGACAGTTCGCAGGCCGCGACGATCTGCGCGACCGACATCGCTTCGAAATCCCGCGTTGCCAGCAGCGCGCGGCCTGCCGCCAGCAACGATTGCTCGGTATCGCGGGCGCGCTGGCGCTTGGGCGCATGCAGCAGCGATCGGGCCTCGAGCGCGGGGAAGGCGCTGCGCGCGGTGCCTGGCTGCGGGAACGGGGAGGCAGGGGTCATGGCGGCTTCCGGAGTGGGTGACGCGCATTTGTGACGCGGAATGGGTGACGGACAGCGATACGGCCTCGGACCGGCGCAACGCCGATTGGCTCGGCGATCCGTTCGATGCCGTGTCCGCTCACGTTAGGGATCCCTTCGGGCAGCGTCAACGACCGCCTCCTTATTTCCAATATCTGGAAATCCGTTCCATCATTTGACGGTCGTCGCCGCGACCGCCCACACTGGATTTCAGGAGACAACATGAACACGCCGGTCGAACAATTCATCGCCGAGCGCCGCCGCGACGATCCGTCGTTCGGCGGACTGCTGGCCAAGGGCTTTGCCTTGCTGCGCTGCTTCATCGACGAGCCGCAGCCGATGGGCAACGGCGAGCTGTCGCGCCGGCTGCAACTGCCGCGGGCGACCGTGTCGCGCATCTGCAAGACCTTGTACGAGCTCGGCTATCTGGACTGGGACCCGAAGCTCGACAAGTATTTCGTCAGCGCGCAAGTGCTCGCGCTCGGCTACCCCTACCTGACCGGTCTGCCGATGCGGCATACCGCGCGGCCGCTGATGCAGGCGCTGGCCGACCGCATCGAAGGCGCGGTGTCGATGGGCGTGGCGCACCGGCTCGACGTGACGTATCTGCTCACCTGCACGCACAACGAGGGCACGCCGGCGCGACCCGGCGTCGGCGCGGTGCGGTCGGTGCTGACCACGGGCATGGGCCGCGCCTTCCTGTGCACGCTGTCGAAGGTCGAGTTCCAGAAGCTGATGGACGCCGCGCGGCGCGAGCGTTCCGACGAATACGCCGCCAGCTACGACCGCATCTGCCACAACGTCGCCCACTATCCCAAGCGCGGGTACGCGATCAACGAGGGCGAAGCCGGCATCGGCGTGCATGGCGTCGGCATCTACTCGCGCATCGTCTATCTGAACCGGCCGCTGCTGTTCAACTGCGCGATCGCCGGCAGCAAGCTTCGCCGCGGCATGCTGGAAAAGCGCGTGGCGCCGATGCTGGCCGAGATGGTTCGCAGCATCGAGCAGGCGGCGGGCGTCGGGCGATAGGTCCGCCAATCGCGCCGCGCCGCAGCGCAGGGCCCGACAACGAGACACCACGATGCCGCTCCGACGCGCCATCGACTGACGACAACAACGGAGACATCGATGCCAGACCCGACCCCTGACCTGTCCGCCTTGCTGCGCCCCCGCTCGATCGCCGTGATCGGCGCCTCGTCTCAACCGGAGAAGGTCGGCGGCATGCCGATTCGCCTGCTGCGCGAGCTCGGGTATCGCGGCCGCGTGCATCCGGTCAACACGGCGGCAGCCGAGATCCAGGGCCTGCCCGCCACACCGTCGATGGATGCGCTCGGGGAGCCGGTCGACCTCGCGATCGTCGCCGTGCCGGCACTGGCCAGCGCCGACGTGATGGCCCAGCTGGCGGCCAATGGCACGCGCGCGGCGGTGTTCTTTACGTCCGGCTTCGCCGAGGTCGGCGAGGCGGGCACCCGGATGCAGCAGGCGCTGGCCGACCAGGCGCGGCATCACGGCATCACGCTGCTGGGGCCCAATTGCCTGGGCGCGATGAATCTGCGCGAGCGCATGTTCGCGACCTTCTCGCCGATTCCGTTGAGCGGCCTGCCGCCGCTGGGCGATGTGGGACTCGTCAGCCAGAGCGGGGCCTTCGGCGCCTATGCCTTTGCGCTGGCACGCGAGGCCGGTCTGGGCCTGAGCCACTGGGTCACCACCGGGAACGAGGCCGGGCTGCAGGTCGCCGACGTGATCGAATGGCTGGCGCACGACGACGACACGCGCGTGATCCTGACCTATATGGAAGGCTGCCGCGATGGCGATCGTTTGCGCCGCGCGCTGGCCGCCGCGCGCGCGGCCGGCAAGCCGGTGGTGGTGGCCAAGGTCGGCGTCACCGAGGCCGGCGCACGTTCGGCGCAATCGCATACCGCCAGCCTGGCGGGCGAGGACGCGGTCTACCAGGCGGTGTTCGACGAATACGGCGTGCATCGCGCCGAATCGCTGGAAGCGTTCTTCCGGCTGGGCTATGTGCTGTCGCGCGGCCGCCGGCCGTCACGTTGGCACAGCGGCAGCGGCCTGGCCGCCGATGCGGTGGCGCCGGTGGCGATCGTCACCGTGTCCGGCGGCGTCGGCATCATGATGGCCGATCGTGCCGAACAGCTGGGTTTGCCGATGCCGCCGATGCCGGCCGCCCCCGCCGAGGCGCTGCGCCGCGCAATTCCATTTGCCAGCACTGCCAATCCGATCGACGTCACCGGCCAGATCGTGGCGCAGCCGCGCGTGTTGCTGGATGCGCTGCGCGACGTCGCCGCATGCGGGCAATACGGCAGCGTGGTGACCTTTCTCGCCGCCGGCGCCAATGCGCCCGCGCTGTGGCCCGAGCTGCAGCGCACCGTGGCGGCGCTGCACGAAACCGCCGACAGCGCGCCGCTGCTGCTGTGCGGGCTGGTCGCCGACGATCGCCGCGCCTGGCTGGAACAGCACGGTTGCCTGGTGTTCCGCGAGCCGGCGCATGCGATCGAAGCGGTGGCGGTGCTGGCCAGGGCGGCGGCGCAGCGCGCGAGCCGCATTGGAGGCGACGCACCTTTGCCGGAGCGCTTGCCGACATTGCCTCGAATCGCAGCCGAGGCCAACGCGCTGTCCGAACACGAGGCGATGCAACTGCTGGCCGAAGCCGGCGTACCGGTGGCCCCGCACGGCCTGGCGCGCGATGCCGACGAGGCGGTGCGCCTGGCCGAACGGCTCGGCTATCCGGTCGCGGTCAAGCTGTGCTCGCGCGAGATCCTGCACAAGAGCGATGTCGGCGGCGTGGCGCTGAACCTGCACGATGCCGACGCGGTGCGCGCGGCGTTTGCGCGCGTGCGCAATGCGGTCGGCCGTCATGCGGCTGACCATGGCGGCGCGCCGGTGCCGTTCGAGGGCGTGGTGGTCGCGTGCATGCTGCGGGGTTGGGGCGAGCTGATGGTCGGCCTCCGGCGCGATCCCGTGTTCGGACTCGTCGCGCTGGCCGGCATCGGCGGCACCGCGGTCGAGGTGTTCCGGCAGATGGCATTCGGCCTGGCGCCGCTGTCGATGCCGCGTGCGCTGGCGATGCTGCGCGACAGCCGGGCCGAGGCGCTGTTCGCCGGCCATCGCGGCAATCCCGCCGTGCCGCTGGAACAGGTGGCCGAGGTGCTGGTGCGCGTATCGCAGGCCGCTGCCGCGATCGGGCCGCGGCTCGACACGCTGGAGATCAATCCCTTCATCGTCACGGCCGAGGGCCCGGTGGCGGCCGATGCCGTCATCACGCTGCGGCAGGACGCGCCTTGAAACCCGAGCGAGCACCCGCAATGAACCATCCCGCCAGCCCCGTCTTCTCCGCCCCCGTCTACGACAATCCCCAGCAGGCCCTGGCCGCCGCCGCGGCGCTGCCGCTGGTGATCTACGGCTACCCGCTGATCGAAACGCTGCGCACCTGCCGCCTGCAGACCTCGGTCGAGGCTGCCACCGGCTACGGCCGGGCGCCGGTCAATGTGCTGTCGGCGAGCACGCGCCAATGGACGCACGAGGACCGCGACATCGTCACGCCGGCCAACGACCTGCTGTACTTCTGCGGCTGGGTCGATCTGACCGATGGTCCGGTGACGCTGCACGTGCCACCGCTGACCGAGCCGGATCGCTACTACGTGGTCGAGCTGCTCGACGCGCATACCAACAACTTCGCGAACCTCGGGCCGCGCAACGTGCCCGCGGACGGCGCGGCGGTGCAACTCCTCGGCCCGGGCCAGCGGGCCAGCGCTGCCCACGCCGTGGCCTGCCCGACCTCGCTGGTCTGGCTGCTCGGCCGCGTGCTGGTGCAGGGCGAGCGGGACCTGCCGGCCGCGCATGCGTTCGAGCGGGGTTTCCGGCTCGATGCGCCGGCGATCGGCCGGCAGCCGCAATGCGTGCGGCTGTGGCGCGACACCGGCGATGCCGCGCTCGACTTCTTTCACAACCTGTTCCAGGCGCTGCGCGAATTTCCGCCGTCGGCCGAGGGACGGGGACTGCTGACGCTGCTGCGGCGCCTCGGTGTCCGGCTCGAGGACGACGTCGAGATCGCCGCGCTGCGCCCGGCGGTGCAGGACGGGCTTGTCAGCGCGTATCGCCAGGGCATGCAGCTGATCGAGGCGCATACGCGCAGCCAGGGACGCAAGAGCTGGGGGTACAGCCTGAAGCTGGGGCTGTACGGCGACGACTGGCTGCTGCGCGCCACCACCGCGATGAAGGGGCTCGGTGCGCTGCGCGCCGACGAGGCCGTCTATGCGATGGCCGATTTCGATGCCGACGGTCAGCCGCTGACCGGCGCCGGCACCTACGAGCTGCGCTTCCCGGCCGGCCATCTGCCGCCGGCGCAGGCGTTCTGGTCGGTGTCGCTGTACGGCGAGGACCGCTTCTTCACCGCCAACGCCATCGGCCGCTATGCGATCGGCGACCGCACGCCGGGGCTGCGCTACGAGGCCGACGGCAGCCTGGCGATCGCGATCTCGCATGCGCGTCCCGCTTCGATCGACAACTGGCTGCCGGCGCCGGCCGGACCGTTCTATCTGATCCTGCGGCTCTATCATCCGAGCCCCGCCTTCATGGCGGGCCAGTATGTCATTCCGCCCGTGCGGCGGATTCCCTGAGGAGGCCGCCATGATGCGCTCCACCTTCTTTCGCGGCGGCCGGCTCGCCAGGCACTGGCTGATGTGGGTGCTGGCCGCCGTCGGCCTGGCGGTCGGCCCGCTGGCCCATGCCGACAGCTATCCTTCGCGTCCCGTCAAGCTGATCTCGCCCTATGGCGCCGGCGGTTCCAACGACACCTCGGCGCGTGTGCTGGCCGACGCGCTGAGCCACAAGTATGGCCAGCAGTTCGTGGTCGAGAACCGGCCCGGCGCCGGCACGCGCGTCGCCAACGAGCTGGTCGCGCATGCCGCGCCCGACGGCTACACGCTGCTGTGGGCGGCCGCGCCGTTCGCGATCAATACCGCGGCGGGGCTGAAGCAGCGCTACGACGTCGCCAGGGACTTCAAGCCGATTGGCCCGCGCGTGGTCGGGCCCATCTTCCTGATCGTCAATGCATCGTCACCGGCGCGCACGCTGGCGGACTTCGTCAAGCTCGCGCGCGAGAAGAAGGACGGCATCACCCTGGCGTCGCCCGGCATCGGCTCCGGCCCGCATCTGACCGGCGAGCTGTTCGCCGCGCAGGCCGGCTTCAAGGCGCTGACCGTGCATTACAAGGGCGACGCGACCGCCTATACCGAGCTGCTGGCGGGGCGCGTCGATGCGACGCTGACTGCGATCACCTCGGCGCTGCCGTTCATCAAGGCCGGCAAGCTGCGCGTGCTGGCGGTCGCGTCGGAGCAGCGCAGCGCGGTGTATCCGGAGGCGCCGACCTTCGCCGAGCAAGGCCACGCCGGCGTGGTCGGCTACGGCTGGTTCGGCCTGGTGGCGCCGGCGGGCACGCCGGACGCAATCGTGCGTCAGCTCAATCGCGATGCCGGCGCGGTGTTTGCCGACCCCGCCGTTCGCGCGAAGCTGCACGGGCTCGGCCTGCAGCCCGAGCCGATGGACAGCGCGGCCTTCGGCCAGTTCATCGACGGCGAGGTGCGCAAATGGGGCGAGCTGATCCGGCGGACCGGATTGGTGCTGGAGTAGCGATCGACTGACGATCGATCACCACCACCCCTTGAGCAGCGGCGGAGCGCCTACGGAAAGCGCGGCGCCAGGTCGGCCTTGAGCCAGTCGATCAGCGCGCGCGTCCGCGCCGGCAGCATCCGCGCATGCGGATAGAGCACCGACAGCGGCCACGGTGCCAGCTCGTAGTCCTCCAGCACGATGCGCAGCTTTTTCTCGGCGACCAGTGGCGCGACCTGATAGGACAGAAAGTGCCCGAAGCCGGCGCCGGCCGCGCAGGCCGCGACCGCCGGGGCGGTCTGGTTGAATTCCAGATTGCCGGTGACCGGCACCTGGAACACGCGGCCGTCGTCCTGGAAGGTCCACCAGTGCGGGTTGCCATTGCTGAAGCGCAGGCAGGGCTGCTGCGTCAGGTCCTCCGGATGGCGCGGCACGCCGTGCTTGCGCAGGAAGGCCGGTGTGGCGACCACCACGCGGCGGATCCGGCCAACCGGCTGCGCGATCAGCGTCGAATCGCGCAAGGGCCCGATCCGCACGCCGACATCGACGCCTTCCTCGAGCAGGTCGACCACGCGATCGGCGAAGTTCAGCGAGCAATGCACCGCAGGATAGCGCTGCACGAAGCGCGTGACCGCGGGCGCCACATACATCTGGCCGAACAGCATCGGCGCGGTCACGGTCAGGTGGCCGGCGAGCTCCACCTGGCGCGTCGTCAACCCGGCCTCGACCTCGTCGATCGTGGCGAGGATGCGGCGGCAGCTGTCCAGGTAGCTGCGGCCGTCTTCCGTCAGCGCCAGCCGGCGCGTGGTGCGGTTCAGCAAACGCACCTGCAGATGGGCCTCCAGCGTGGCCAACGTGCGTACCACCGCCGGCAGCGAGGTGCCGAGCGATGCCGCGGCGGCGGTCAGGCTGCCCTTGTCGACGATCCGGACGAAGGTTTGCATCGCGCGAAGTTTGTCCATCGCGCGACATTACTCCATTTATTGGAGTAGTCAAATACCTTCGGCGATCTTTATTGCGGACCTGTCGCGGACCACAATGCGGGCATTCGCAACCCCTCCTGCAATGAACCGGAGCCGACCATGTCCGCTGCATCTTCCCGTCCCGCCACCCCGCTGGTGCTGTATCACGTGCCGATGTCGGGCCATTGCCATCGTGTCGAACTGATGCTGTCGCTGCTCGATCTGCCTTACCGCTGCGAACTGGTCAATGTCCGCGGCGGCGAGCACAAGCGCGAGCCTTTTCTGCGCCTGAACCCGTTCGGGCAGATTCCGGTGCTCGACGACAACGGCACCGTGATCGCCGACTCCAACGCCATCCTGGTGTATCTGGCGCTGCGCTATGACGAAGACGGGCGGTGGCTGCCGCGCGATCCGGTCAAGGCCGCCGCGGTGCAGCGCTGGCTGTCGGTCGCCGCCGGCGAAATCGCCTTCGGCCCGGCCCGGGCACGGCTCGCGGGCGTGTTCGGCATGGACGTGCCGCTCGACGATGCCCGCCGGCAGGCCGAACGGCTGTTCGCGGCGATGGAGCCGCTGCTGGCCGCCTCGGCCTTCCTGGTGGGCCAGCAGGCCACGCTGGCGGATGTCGCTGCCTACGCCTATATCGCTCGAGCCGAAGAGGGCGGCATCAGCCTGGCCCCGTATCCCGCGATCCGCGCCTGGCTGGCCCGCGTCGAAGCGCTGCCGCGCTTCGTGCCGATGCCCGTGGCCCAGGCCGCCTGAGCCAAACCTGCCCTTGCGGAGCGCGATCATGGAACTGCCGACCTGGCCCCACGAGGGCTCTCCTTTCCACAGCGGCGAACGGCTGGCGCAGCAGCGCGCCGGCAAGCGCGAGCAGATGGAAGGAGTGGGACGCCGCATCGTACGCGGCGAAATGCTGGAGCAGCATCGGCTGTTCTTCGCGCAGCTGCCGTTCATGCTGGCCGGCGCGCGTACCGGCGATGGCGGCGTCTGGGCGACCATGCTGGCCGGCGAGCCGGGCTTTGCCCACGCGCTGGATCCGCTCCAGCTGCGCCTGGATGCGCTGCCGCTGCCCGGCGATCCGCTCGATGGCGCGCTGCGCGACGGCGCGGAGCTTGGCCTGCTGGGCATCGAATTGCCGACGCGCCGGCGCAACCGCCTCAATGGCGTGATCACGCAGCGCGACGCGGGCGGCTTTACCGTGCGGGTGCGGCAGAGCTTCGGCAACTGCCCGCGCTACATCCAGCAGCGCGAACTGCTGCCGGTGCACTCGCCGTCAGCGGATGGGGGTGTCGCCGCGCCCCAGCTGCTGGACCGGCTCGACGACGAGGCAATCGCGTTCGTGCGGCGCGCCGACACGCTGTTCATCGCCACCCATCACAGCGATCCGGACGCGCCGCACAGCGGCGGCGCCGATGTGTCCCATCGCGGCGGCAAGCCCGGCTTCGTGCGCGTGGATGGCGACGGGACGCTGACGATGCCTGACTTCAACGGCAACGCCTATTTCAATACCATCGGCAACCTCGTCGCCAATCCCCGCGCCGGCCTGCTGTTCGTCGATTGGGAGAGCGGCACGCTGCTGCATGTGGCAGTGCGCGCCGAGATCGTCTGGGAAGGTCCGGAGGTGCAGGCCTATGCCGGCGCCGAGCGGCTGGTGCGGATGCGGGTCGAGCGGGTGGTCCGGCGCCCCGGCGTGCTGCCGCTGCGCGGCCGGCTCGTCAGCGTGTCGCCGGTGCTGGCGCAGACCGGAGAATGGCCTGCGCCGGCGGCCGATCACCACTGATAGGTGAGCGTCGCCATCACGTTGCGCGCTTCGCCGTAGTAGCAGTTCAGCAGCCCGGCGCACGAAGACACATAGGTCTTGTCGAACAGATTGGTGGCGGCGACACGCAATCCCGTGCCCTTCAGCGACGGGCTGATGCGGCTCAGGTCCAGCCGCATCATCAGGTCGACCAGCGTGGTCGACGGCACCTTCAGCGAGTTCTCGTTGTCGGCCCAGCTGGTGCCGACATAGCGCACGCCGGCGCCCACGGTGAGGCCGGGGAACACCAGATAATCGGCCCATACCGAGGCCATATGCTGCGGCGCCTGGTACGGCGTGTTGCCGACCACGCCCTCGGGCGACTCGACGTAGCGCATATGCGTGTAGGTGTAGCTGGCCAGCAGCGACAGCTTGTCGGTCACGCGCGAGCGCGCCTCCAGCTCGAGCCCGCGCGAACGGACCTTGCCGGCGGGCTGGTAGTACGGGGTCGACAGCACGCGCGCGGCGACCTTGTCCTGCGTCAGGTCGTACAGCGAGGCCGACAGCAGCGTGCTGCTGCGCGGCGGCTGGTATCGCACGCCGATCTCGACCTGCCGGCTCTCCGTCGGCGGCAGCAGGCTGCCGTCGCGGGCGGTGCTGCCGCTCGGGTTGAAGCCCTCGCTATAGCCGGCATACGGCGCGATGCCGTTGTCGAACAGATAGACCAGGCCTGCGCGCTTGGTGAACTTCGAGCCGTCCCATTCCGAACGCGAGGCGGCGCCGAAGCCAAGGTTCGATACCTTGGCCATGTCCTGGCGGCCGCCCAGCACCAGGCGCCAGCGATCCCAGGCGATCTGGTCCTGCAGATAGAGGCCGGTCTGCTCGAGCTTGCGGTCGATATTGGCGCGGAACAGGCCGGACAGCCCGGCGTTGCCGTAGACCGGATCGAACGCGTCGATCGGCGCGGCGCTGCCCGATTCCCACCACCCGTCGACGTGGCGATGCTGGTAGTCGACCCCGAACAGCAGCGTGTGCTTGAGCGGGCCGGTATCGAATTGCCCCTGCAGCTGGTTGTCGACGATAAAGGCGTCCAGGCTTTCGTCGGCACCCGAGTAGTAGCGCGTCAGCGTGTTGGGGCCGGCCCAGCCATAGCCATAGACCTGCTGCAGCGTGACGTCGGACGACAGATAGCGGAAGTTCTGCCGGAACTGCCAGCGGTCGTTGAACGCATGTTCGAACTGGTAGCCGACCATGCGCTGCGTGCGCGTGAATTCGTTGTGCCCCGGCTCGCCGTCGAAGAAGCTGCGCAGGATGCGGCGGCCGTTGTGCGCGGCGGTGATGGTGGCGTCCGACGGAATCGCGCCGTGATAGCCGCCATGCGGGTCGCGCTGCAGATAGGCCTGCAGCAGCAGGCGCGTGTCCGGGCTGATGTTGAGCAGCAGCGACGGCGCGATGGCGAAGCGCTCTTCCTCGACATGGCGGTACTGCGTGTCCATCGAGCGGCCGATCGCGGTGATCCGATAGGCGGCGACGCCGTTGTCGTCGATCGGGCCGGTCAGGTCGAAGCCCACCTCGTAGCGGTTGCGGTTGCCTGCGGTGACCTGGGCCTCGCCGGCGCGCTCGAACTGCGGCCGCTTGCTGGTCAGCGCGACCACGCCGCCGGGCGAGGCGCGCCCGTACAGCACCGAGGCAGGGCCGCGAATCACGTCGATGCGCTCCAGGAAATACGGATCGACCTGCATCGAGCTGTAGCTGCCGGGATCGCCCAGCACCTTCAGGCCGTCGAGCAGCGAGTTGTCGACGCTGCTGTCGATGAAGCCGCGCAGCGCGACGTAGTCGTAGCGGTTGGTCGCGCCGACCAGCGCGGTGAAGGCGCCGGGCGTGTAGTTCAGCGCCTCGGACACGCTGCGCGGCTTCTGGTCTTCGAGCTGCTGGCGCGTGACCACCGAGATCGACTGGGGCGTCTCGGCGAGCGGCGTGTCGGTCTTGGTGCCGGCGGCGCTGCGTTTGGCGACGAAGCCAATGCCGGGACTCAGCGCGGTTTCCTGGTTGCCGGTGACCGTCACGGCGGGGAGCATCGCGGCATCGGCCGGTGCCGCGTTGGCCTGCGGCGCCGGCGTGGCGGCCGGCACGAGCAGATAGCCGGCCGGGGTCCTGCCGATCGCGTAGCCGCTGCCGCGCAGCAGCACGCCAAAGCCCTCGTCGATGCCATAGCGGCCGCGCAGGCCCTGCGTGCGCAAGCCGCGCAGCTTGTCGGCGTCGACCGTGATGGCGACGCCGGCCTGCTGAGCAAAGCGCGTCAGCGCCTCGGCCAGCGGGCCGGCGGGGATGTCGTACTGGGTCTGGGTTTGCGTCTGCGTCTGCGTTTGCGTTTGCGTTTGCGTTTGCGTTTGCGTTTGCGTTTGCGCGTGGGCGCGCGCGGGCAGCGCCATCGCGCTCGCCAGCGCGGTGCCGACGGCCAGTGGCATCGCCAGCCGGACGGCAAGCGCGCGCGAGTTCAGGCGAGGCCGTACGGGCCCGGAATGGGTGTGGCTCATGATTTCGCGGTTTCCGTGCTTTTGTTGTTGTTGTGTTTGACGGATGAGGCAGGCGGATCGGAACCGGGCCATGGTTGGTAGCGCTGGTTTTTCTTCCCTCTCCCGCGGGAGAGGGGCGGGTGAGAGGGCGACGGCGTTTGCCATGCCATCGCCGCTGGACACCACCCGCCCAACCCTCTCACCCTTTGCAGGGGAGAGGGAGAACACCAGGGGACCCCCGATCTACTCCCCTGCCGCCGCGTCCACCCACACAAGATACGGCGTCAACTGCCGCACCCGCACCGCCGGCAGCGCATTGGCCAGCAATTGCAGCGCCTGCTCGGTGTCGTCCAGCGGCAGCACCGCGAACACCCGCACGTCCGCGATCTGCTTGCGGTCGTAGCCGATCCAGCCCGGACGATGCCGATTCAGCGCGTCCAGCAGCTCGGGCAGCGGCTGCCCGTGCGCGATCAGCTGGCGGCGTTGCCAGGCCTGCTCGATGCTGTCCGCATGCACCCGCTCGATGGGCCCAAGCCCGGCCGCGGTCACCGCGACGCGTTCGCCGGCGGACACCACCGCCTGGCGCGGCTCGCTGTGCGCGCCGGTGGCGCGGGCCCGGACCTTCGACTCCAGCATCGTCAGCACGGTCCGGCCGTCGTCGCGGCCGACGCTGAAACGCGTGCCGAGCGCCTCGATGTCGGCCTGCGCGGTGCGGACGACGAAGGGCCGCGCCGGATCGCGCGCGACATCGATCAGCACCTCGCCGCGGATCAACTCGATCAGGCGGTGCCGTTCGTCGTAGCGCAGATCCACCGCGCTGCCGCTGTTCAGGGTGAGGCGAGTGCCGTCGGGCAGCGTGTGGGTTTGCCATTGGCCGGTGCCGGTACGCAGATCGGCCAGCAGATACGCCGGCGGCCAGGCATGCAGCGACAGTGCGAGGACGGCGGCTGTTACGAGCGCGGCGGCCAGGGCGCCGAGATGCCTTGTGGTGCGGCGGCGGCGCGTCGGTTTGCCGCCCCGCATGCCATCCCGTACGCTGTCACGCGGTCCGGCATGCCGCCCGTCATCCCGTGGGTCATGCCGCCGGTCATGTCGTCCATCCTCGAAGGCGGCGCGCAACGCCGCGCGTGCAGGGCGGACATCGCCACCGGCATGCTGACGCAGGTCTTGCAGGCGCTCGAGCAGGGATTCCACGCGAGCGGCGGCGCGTGCGTGCCGCGGGTCGGCGGCCTTCCAGCGTGCGAATTCGATCTGCGCGGTGGCGCGCTCGTCGGGATCGTCGGCGGTCAGGCGTGCAATCCAGTCGGCGGCCTGCGCGACCGGATCGCTGTCGGTCGTGTACGCGCTCATTGCGCGCACGACGCTGCAGCCGTGACGCCGTGATCGGGCTCGACCGCATCCACGCCGTCCTCCGCCAACGCGCAATGCGCCAGCGCCTGCACCAGATATTTATGGATCATTCGCGTCGACACGCCCAGATGCGCGGCGATGCTGGCATGCGTCTGCCCGTCGAGGTAGTGCATCAGGAAGGCCTCGCGCGGCTTCGGCGGCAGGCCGTCGAGGGCGGCGCTGATCTGCGCCAGCGCCTGCAGCGCGGCCACGGTCTGCTCCGGCGACGGAAACCCGTCCAGCGAGGCCGCGGCCTGTTCCAGCTCGGCCAGATAGGCCTGCTCCAGCTTGTGCCGCCGCGCGCGATCGACGATCAGCCGCTTCGCGGTGGTGGTCAGATACGCGCGCGGCTCGCGCACGACGGCCAGCGCATCGCGCGAGGCCAGGATCCGCACGAAGGTGTCGTGCGCCACGTCGGCCGCGTCATGCGGGCAGGACAGCTTCTTGCGCAACCAGCCGAACAGCCACGAATGATGGTC
The DNA here is from genome assembly GCF_013314895.1 of Cupriavidus gilardii. Taxonomy (GTDB): domain Bacteria; phylum Pseudomonadota; class Gammaproteobacteria; order Burkholderiales; family Burkholderiaceae; genus Cupriavidus; species Cupriavidus gilardii_C. The sequence goes on from NZ_JABTYE010000029.1 coordinate 49,874, forward strand.
GCTGTACAGGGCATCGATCGGCTGCGACGGCAGGGGCTCGGCGGCGGACATGGGGGCTCCGGCCATGGCGCAGGGCCTGGTCCGGGGAATGCTGGGAAATGAGAACGATTCGCATTTTATGAATGTGAGTGGGATTTGGCAACGGCTATTGGCGCGTTATTGGCGGCTTATTGGCGGCTTATTGGCGGGCTATCGGCGGGTGGGGAGTTATCGGCGGATCGCAGTCCGTCTTTCCATGGCGCGCTCGGCGCGAGCGAGCCATGGCGGACCATGGCGGAGATCGTCTGCACACCGACGAGACCATCGAGTCCGACAGCAAGCCCCCTCGGTTCTCTCTCATCTACCTGTGCCCTCATGCCCCTGGGGCCTCGCCCCGTTGTTTCAGGCGGCGCACCGCCGCGCGCGCCTGCGCGCCCAGTTCGGCGAGATCCACGCCCGGAATCGCGTCGTGTTCGGCGACCACGCGGCCGGCCACGATCAGCGCGCGCAGCGCCGGCCGGCCGCCGCTGGCGACCGGCGCGATGGCCGGATCGTGCAGGCCGAAGCAGCGCGGATCGTCGAGCCGGTAGATCGCCAGATCGGCGGCCATGCCGGGCCGCAGCGCGCCCACTGCGTCGAGACCCAACACGGCGGCACCGCCCGCCGTGCCCCAGCGCACCACGTCCTCGACGCTGGCGGCATCCGCCCCGCCTTCGAAGCGTCCGCCCTCGAACACCGGGCGCGCGGCGTGGCCGCGCCGGGCCCGCTGCAGCAGCCAGGCGGCATGGGCCTCGCTGATCATGTCCGCGGCCTCGTTCGATGCCGCACCATCGACGCCGAGCGAGACCGGCACGCCGGCCGCCTCCAGCGCCGGCAGATCGGCGATGCCGCTGCCGAGCCGGCCATTGCTTTGCGGGCAATGCGCGATGCCGGTCTTCGTTGCACCGAGCATGCGGATCTCATCGCGATCGAGCTTGACCAGATGGGCGAACCAGACGTCGGGGCCCAGCCATTCGACCTCGGCGCAGAAGGCGACCGGGGTGGTGCCGTGCATCGCGCGCGCGGCATTCTGGTATTCGGCCGTTTCGGACAGATGGCTGTGCAGCCGGATGCCGAGCCGGCGTGCGGTGCGTGCACAGGTGCGCAGCTCGTCGGGCGACATCGAGTACAGCGGCGTGGTCGGCGCCATCACCACGCGCCGCATCGCCGTGCCGGCGCCATCGTGGTAGCGCGCGGTCAGGCGTTCGCAATCGGCGAGGAAGCCGTCCAGCGCTTCGGGCCGCAGCGCCTGCGGCAGTTCGCTTTCGAGCTGGCGTGTCCGCGTCGCGCCGCCGCGGCACAGCACGAAGCGCAGGCCCAGCGCCTGCGCTTCCTCGAACAGGATCGCCGAGCTGTCGAACGGCATGCCGGGGTAGTACAGATAGTTGTGGTCGGCGACCGTGCCGCAGCCGCTGCGCAGCAGTTCGACCAGGCCGATGCGCGCCGCCAGGCGGAAGGTCGCTTCGTCGAAGGCCGCGCGAAAGCGATACGGCGTGGCGCCGAGCCAGGGGGTCAGCGTCAGGTTCAGCCCGGCCGGATCGCCCTTGAGCAGCGACTGGAACAGATGGTGATGCGTATTGACCCAGGCCGGATAGACCACGCAATCGGTGGCGTCGATCACGGTGTCGTCAGGCTCCTGCGACAGCGTGCCGATCGCTTCGATCAGGCCGCCACGCAGCCGGATGTCCGGACCGGGATGGCGCGCCGCGTCGCCGGCGAGGCCGGTCAGGATCGCAGCGGCGTTGCGGATCAGCAGCGAAGGGGCGCGGCTGGCGGCGTCGAGGGGAGAGAAGTTCGATGTCATGCCAGCTCGCTTTCATGCCAATGCGACAGCGCCAGCCGCGACAGCATCACCATCGCGCCGAACAGCAGCACGCCGGTCACCGTGATCAGCACCAGCGCGGCGAACAGGCGCGGGATATTCAGCGCGAAGCCGGCCTGCAGGATCTGATAGGCGAGCCCCGCGCCGGTACCGCCGGTGCCGGCGACGAACTCGGCCACCACCGCGCCGATCAGCGCCAGGCCGCAGCTGATGCGCAGCCCGCCGAAGAAATATGGCAGCGCGCTCGGTACGCGCAGTCGGCGCAGCGTGTCCCAGCGAGTGGCGCGGTTGATGCGGAACAGGTTCAGCAGGCCGGGATTGACGCTGCGCAGGCCAAGCACGGTGTTCGAGATGATCGGGAAGATCGCGACCATGGTGGCGCAGATCACCAGCGCCAGCATGGGTTCCTTGACCCAGATGATGATCAGCGGCGCGATAGCAACCACCGGCGTGACCTGCAGCAGGATCGCGTAGGGAAACAGGCTGGCTTCGAGCAGCCGGCTCTGCACGAACACGAAGGCCGCTGCGGTGCCCAGCACGACGGCGAGCGCAAACGCCAGCATCGTGATGCGCAGCGTCACCCACAGCGAGCCCGACAGCAGCGACCAGTCCTCGACCAGCGTGCGGGCGATTGCCGTCGGCGTCGGCACCAGATACGGCGGCACGTCGAGCCAGACGCAGACGGCCTGCCAGGCCAGCAGCATGAGCGCGCCCACGGCCAGCGGCGCGGCAATGCGCTGTACGGCGGGACGGGACAGCAGGGGGGATGACATGATTGGACTCCTTCGATGCGCCTGGATTCGGTTACGCGCGATCGGCCGGTGCGACGCCGGTATTGGCCTGCGTCAGCAGCGCCGACAGCCGCGCGCAGTGCTGGATGAATGCCGGGGAAACCCGGTAGGCCTCGTCGCGTACCGTGGGACCGTCGATCGCCACGTCGGCGATCACGCGGCCCGGCCGCGCCGCCATCACCACCACGCGGCTCGACAGATAGACCGCCTCGTAGATGCTGTGCGTGACGAACACCACGGTCAGGCCGCGCTCTGCCCATAGCGCCCGCAGGTCGGCGTCGAGCCGGTTGCGGGTGAATTCGTCGAGCGCGCCGAAAGGCTCGTCCATCAGCAAAAGATCCGGCTCGGTTGCCAGCGCCCGCGCGATGGACACGCGCATCTGCATGCCGCCCGACAGCTCGCGCGGATAGACCTGGCCGAACTGGGAAAGGCCGACGAGAGCAAGCGCGCGCCGTGCGCGCTCGTCGGCCTGCTCGCGCGGCATGCGCGCGAGATCGAGCGGGAGCCGCACGTTGTCGGCGACCTTCGCCCACGGCATCAGCGTCGCCTCCTGGAACACCATCGCCAGCGTGCGGCGCGCGCCGGCGTCCGCCGCGGCAGCGGGCTTCGCGCCCGGCAGCGCGCCTTCGCCCCACCAGCGCAGATGACCGGCCGACGGTGCTTCCAGCCCGGCAAACAGCTTCAGCAGCGTGCTCTTGCCGCAGCCGGACGGACCCAGCAGCGAGACGAATTCGCCGGGCCGGATCGACAGCCTGATGCGCTCGAGCGCCACGGTGCCGTTGGGGTAGGTCTTCTCGACCTGGTTGGCGAACAGGATCGGCGCGTCGACGGCGCGGGCGTCGATGGGTCCTGCCGTTGCGGAACCGATCGGCATGGCGATGCCGGCGTGTTCGGACGATGGGGTGCCGGGACGAACGCGAAACAGGGCGGACATGGAGGTCTCCGGTGGTCTGCGGTAGGGCGTGGCTGCGTGCCGAGGCGTTCAGCCGCTGACGACGGGCACGCGGAACACTTCCGTCTCGCCGTGCTGCTCCAGCAGATCCAGCAGCATCCTGCGCATCAGCAGCCCCGGCTTGTCCGACTCCATATGGAACTCGACGCGGCGGCGCGTATCGATGCAGGCGTCGTAGTCGGTCGCCTCCAGAATCTCGCGATCCTCGGCGACGATGGGCGCGTCCCAGGCGATCAACTCCTCGGTCGAGCAGTCTTCCTCGCGGTCGTTGCGATAGAGCCACTGCGACAGCATCACGGTCCTGTCGTCGATCGGCGTCGCGCAGTTGTAGATGATGTGATGGCGTCCGCTGGCCGGATAGATGCAGCCGAAGCGGCGCGTGAACGGCATGTCCCAGCGGTTGAACATATGCCGGTAGGTGATCGGCTCCGTGGTGCCCGTCACGCGATGGCCTGCTTCGATATTGCGGATCGGTACCAGCGTCTCGGCCTCGAAACCCCATTCGCGCTGCTTCAGCTCGTATTTCTCGGGCCTCGGTTGGTCGGCGAGACCGAAGTTGGCGCGATGGACGAAGCTGAAGTGCGAGTTGTCGAACGCGTTTTCCATCACGCGCAGCGGACTCGTATTCCATTGCTCGTAGTACTGCAGGATGCGGCGATAGGCCGGGTCGCCCTCTTCGGGGAAGTCGGGAATCGGCTGCAGCGGTTCGTCCAGCGCGACCCACACGTAGCCGTATTTCTGCTCGGCGCGATAGGCCGGCACGCGCGCGCCCGCCGGCACCCGGCTGTCCGGCGCCTGCGGAATCCGCACGCAGGCGCCGGAGCAGTCGTACTCCCAGCCGTGATAGCCGCAGACGATGTCGCCGCGCTCGTTGACCCAGCCCTTGGACAGCTTCGCGGTGCGGTGGCAGCAGCGGTCCTGCAACGCGGCCACGGAACCGTCGGGGCGTTTCCACAGCACCAGGTTCTCGCCGAGCAGCGTGAAGGGCCTGGGGCCGTCGTCGAGCATCGAGACCGGCATCAGCGCGTACCAGAAGCGGCGCAGCACGGGTTGTCGGGTGACCAGCATGGTGATTCCTCGGAATGCGAACGACGCGGATGGCGCCGGGGTTCGGGTTGATCGGTGGTGGCGAAGGCGTTCGATGGCGTGCGTGCGCGGCTCAGGGCATGACCTTCAGATCCCTGACGAACTGCGTGGTGTAGGCCTGCTTCCAGTCGGTCTCGGCCTTCAGCAAGCCGGCGCCGACCATGAAGTCGCGCGTCTTCTGCCAGCGGGCGTCGGTCATCACGCCGATGCCGTGGCGGGCCGCGTCGCCGCCGTCGACCAGCCGGTATTCCTTCAGCCTGGCCAGGCCCCAGGCCAGCTGGTCGTCCTTCATGTTGGGGTTGTCCCGCTTGATCAGCGCGTTGGCCGGGGCAGGATCGGCGAGATAGCTCCTCCAGCCCTCCATCGACGCACGAACGAAGCGCGCGACCAGATCGGGCTTGTCCTTGACGGTCTTCTGCATCGTCACGATGGTGGTGCCGTAGGGCGGATAGCCATCGTTGGCGAACAGGAAGAAGCGCGTTTTGACGCCGGCCTTTTCGGCGGCGAACACCTCCGACGAGGCGTAGGCCTGCTGTGCGGTGTTGCGGTCGGCGAAGAACGGCTGCAGGTTGAAGGTGTAGACGCGCGACTGCGCTTCGTCGAGCTGGTACTTTGCCTTCAGCCACGGCCACCAGGTGGTGCGCCCGGAGGTGGAGACCAGCACGGTACGGGTCTTCAGATCGGCGAGACCATTGACGTCGTCGTGCGTCATCATCCCTTGCAGATCGCTCTGGAAGGAGGCGCCGACCGTGGTTACCGGCACGCCGTGCTCGACGCTCTTGAGCACCTGCAGGTCGTAGCCCATCAGGAAGTCGGCCTGGCCGCTGGTCAGGATCTGCATGCCGTTGACCTGCGGTCCGCCCATGCGGATGGTCACGTCGAGGCCATGCTTCTTGTAGATGCCCTCGGCCACCGCCTGATAGAAGCCGCCGTGCTCGGCCTGCGCATACCAGGACGTCAGGAAGGTGACCTTGTCGGCGGCGAGAGCAGCCAGCGGCGCGATGGTCAGCGCGACGGCTGCCAGTGCGCTGGCCAGCAGGCGTCGGCGTGAACGGTGAAGGGCGATGGCCGATGCGTCCTCGGCCGTCAGTGCGGGAGCGGGGTGCGACGTGTTCATGGGGTCGGTGGTGTCGTCGTCAAAGGAAAGGGGCGAACGTGGGCGGCACCGGCGCTCAGGGCGGGCGCGGCACGGCTCGGCGATGGGACGGGAAGGCATGGCAGGGACGGGACATCGTGTGCGCTCTCTCTCGTTCGCGGCCGTGGCGGCCGGGTTCAACACGCGGCGCGCGCATGGCGCTGCCGGTGACGACCGGTGGTCGTGAGAGCAATGTCCCGCGCCGGGGGCATCGGCCTGCGATGGCGATGCGTCGGCGCTAACCGCTTCTACTCGGTAGGGGATCTCGCAAGAGGCATGCCACGCGAGATCGGCGTACGAGGCGGCCTGGATCAGGCCCGGTGCGCCAACTGTGGGCGCCGGGGTTTGAATCGGATCGCGGCTTTGGTGCAGCGTGATGCGATCCGGTGCGGGTCAACGTTCGGGGCCGGATCCTTCGAGGCTCAACGTTTCGGCTGGCGATTGAGCAGCGCCGCGCAACGGCCGAAGGCGGTGGTCAGGCAACAGCTGTCGCCGCTCCAGTCGCCGCCCAGGACGATGCCATCGGCGCCGGCAATCAAGCGGCGCTGGCAGCGGCCTATCGTGGCGGGCGCGGGGTCGGTCGGCGCCCGGGCTTCGCGCGGTCCGCTGCCGGGCGCTTGCGCGCGCGGAAATTCGTCGGTCCATACGTAGGCGGTGCCATTGGCAAGCGGCTGCACGGCGGTCGGCGGGCCCCATTGCGTCCTGGCTCGATCGATCGAGGTCGCACGCCACGAGTCGATGATCGACTGCATCGCGCCGGTCGGCGGGCCGGCGCATCCGAACAACGATGCGGCGGCAATTGCCGTTGTGGCCAGCCAGGCAAGACGCCATCGCGGGCGCGGGGCCGTTGCGTGGGCCCGGGATGAGGCACGAATCGAAGGCATGGCGGCTCCGCTGCGGATGTTCCGTTACGAGGCAGGCTATGCGACCGGCCACGCATTGCCAAGACGGGAGTGTGCGCTGGCGTACAGACGATCGCGGCCGGTGTGATGGAACGGCCGGCGTTCACAACTCGAATAGGGGCAGCGGTGTCTGCGCGGCAGGGACACGTCTGGCTCGTGCCGGTACGGCCGCGCTGTCCCGTCGCGCGGCAAAGACCGGCTCGCACGGGCGCAGCTCGAAGGTGGACGGACGAGGCAGCACGACGGCCTCGGCAAGCAGCCGCTCGCGATGCGGCGCCAGGATCTGATAGCTGTCCAGATCGAAGCGGGCCGGCTCGCCCAGCAGCGTCGCCGCCTCTGCCAGCGAGGCAACCGAACCGAGATAGCACCAGTTTTCGATGACATGCCATTGGGCGCGCGCATGGTCCTGTTCGCGCCAGGCGATCGGGCCGGCAAACGGCCACGGCGCGATCGCCAGCGGACGCAGCGCGTCGGCCAGCCGCTCCCGATGGGCGCGCAGCGGCTCGACGCCAACGCAGGCGCCGGCGCATCGATGAAGCTGCCGCGCAAAACACGGGGTTCCGATCCGGCCGCGTTGTTCCAGCGTCAGCGTCGCCTGACAGAGGCCGTGCTGCTCGGCAAGCTCGCGCAGGCGGGCGTACGCGCCGGCGCGGCTCGCGGCGACGGCGAACAGCGCGCGATGCCGGCTGAAATCGGTATCGCGGTCCGAACGCAAGCGCGGTGCCATCAGGCCGTCCGGCAGTTCCCACGCGAACAGCGGCCCCTTGCGCCGCAGCAGCGTGTTGTGCACCGGCTCCAGCTGCTTGACCAGCAGCGCCTCCTGCAATAGCGCGCCGATCTCGCCGCCGGTCTCGCGCCATTCCACCCGCCGCACCGCGCGCGACAGCCGCAGGTCCTTCGCATAGCGATAGTCGCCGGAGAAATGCGCGCCGATTCGCTGTCGCAGGTTGACGCTCTTGCCGACATAGAGCGGCGCGCCGTTGTCGCCATGGAACAGATAGACGCCGGGCGCCTGCGGGACATCGTCGAGTGCGGTCTCCTCGAGGCCCGCCGGCAGACTCGCGCGCTTGACCAGCGAGGCGATCGCCGACTCGACCAGTTCCACCGAATAGAGTCCGTGCACCTGCTGCCAGAACTGCCACAGCAGTTCAGCGTCGGCGAGTGCGCGGTGCCGGCCTTTCGGCTGCAGGCCGAAGCGCGCGATCAAGGCATCGAGTCCGTGGCGCTCCACCGAGGGGAACAGCGCGCGTGACAGCCGCACGGTGCAGAGCACGTCCGCCCGGAACGTAATGCCGGCGCGGCTGAACGACTGCTTGAGAAAGCCGTAGTCGAAGCGGGCGTTGTGGGCGACGAACAGCTTGCCTTGGAGCCGCTCCGCCAGGCTTTCTGCCAACGTCTCGAAGGTCGGCTGCCCGCGCACCATCTGTTCGGTGATGCCGGTCATGCGCTGGATGAACGGCGGTATCGCGCAACCGGGGTCCAGCAGCGTGTCCCACTCGGTCACGCCGTCCGGGCCGACTTCGACCACGCCGATCTCGGTGATGCGGTCGCGCTGCGCGTCCGTGCCGGTGGTCTCGAGGTCGACGAAGACGATGGGCCTGGCCAGCGCGGATGCCAGCGTGGCGGCGTCGAGCTGGCGCGGCGCGTCCGCGGGCAGGCGCTCGGCTAGATAAGTGGGCTGGTCTTGATGGCTGGGCAGGTCGGGCATCCAGCGATTCTAAGCGCCACGGAGACGGCGGAGCCTGATTGGCAAGCAAGTGACCGATGCGCCGCTGTGAGCCGGTTCGCGGGGTCTGCAAAAAAGCGCTTGCATTGGCTGTCACGCTCCCTTAATATTCGCCCCCTCGCAGCCGAACGGCGGCGGGGTTGGCA
>NZ_JABTYE010000003.1 GCF_013314895.1 Cupriavidus gilardii
CCCGATGAGGTCCATCGGGCGTTGCTTACCTTGGCTCAATAGGGCCAAGAACTGTCAACCTATGTCAGGACTTGACATGCGACGGTATGCGCGGTGGCCTGCGGGCGCTGTTTTCCCTCTTCCCCGGCCCCTCTCCCGCGGGGCGGGAGAGGGAGCAAACCACGGGTGAATCGGGTGGTTCAGGCCGCCGGTTTCGTCCCCGCGCTGCTGCGCTCGCCCAGCCGGCGCAGCGCCAGCATCGGCAGCCGCAGCAGGAAGCCGATCACCAGCCGGATATGCATCGAGGTCAGCAGGATGTTGTCGCGCACATAGTGGAAGTGCGACACGCCGCCCTCGTCCTCGCGGAAATAGCGCACCGGGGTATCGATGTTGATCGGCCGCACGCCGCGCCAGCACAGCCGGATCGCGACCTCGGGATCGAAGTCCATGCGCCGCATCCAGCGGTTGCCGCGCATCACCGCGCACAGCGGCGCGATCGGATAGACGCGGAAGCCGTACAGCGAGTCCCCGATGCCGGCCCACAGCGTCTCGAGGTCGGCGAAGACATTGCTCAGGCGCCGTCCATAGACCCGTGCGCGCGGCGCGCTCTCGTCGAACACCGGCTTGCCCAGCACCATCGCGTCCGGATTGCGGCGCGACAGCTCCAGCATCTTGCCGATCATCGCGGCCGGATGCTGGCCATCGGAATCCATCGTCAGCGCGTGCGTGTAGCCCTCGGCGGCGGCCTGCTCCAGCCCGTGCAGCACCGCGGCGCCCTTGCCGCGGTTCTTCGGCAGCACCAGCACGCGCAGGCCGGGATCGGCCTCGGCCTGCTGCTGCAGCCATTCGGTGCTGCCGTCGGTACTGCCGTCGACGACGACCCAGACCGGGTTCCATTGGGCTCGCGCCTCGCGCACGACCTCGCGCACCTTGGGGCCGGGGTTGTAGCTCGGGATGATCACCAGATGCGTGGTCGAACGTTCGGTCATGCGGCCGTGCTCCATCAATGTGTTGTCCGTGGCCGGCCTGGCGCGCTGCGCGAGCGCCGGCCCCTGTCTGCGCACTGCTACCTTCTCCTCGACGTTTGTGATGTCCCGTTGGTTCCTTTGTTCATCCCTTTGTCGGTATCCGATGGCGACATGCCAGCAGGCCGCCCCGCCGTCACGCTAGCCGGTCGCCATGCCGCCGTTGATCGACAGCACCTGCCCGGTGACATAGCCGGCCGCCTCGGATACCAGATAGGCGACCATTGCCGCGACCTCTTCCGGCTGGCCGGCCCGCCCCATCGGCACCAGCTCGCGGACCCGCTCGGGCGGAAAGGCCGACTGCGCCATCGGCGATGCGACGATGCCCGGCGCCACTGCATTGACCGTGACGCCGCGCGACGCCATCTCGATCGCCAGCGAACGCGTGGCCGCAATCACGCCCGCCTTGGCTGCAGCATAGTTCACCTGACCGCGATTGCCGATCAGGCCTGCCACCGATGCGATATTGACGATGCGTCCCCAGCGGGTTCGCATCATCGGCATCAAGAGGGGCTGGGTCACGTTGAAGAAGCCATGCAGCGAGACGTCGATCACGCGGCGCCATTGCTCGCGCGTCATGCCGACCATCGGTGCGTCGTCGTGGATGCCGGCGTTGTTGACCAGCACCTGCACCGGGCCGTCGGCGAGGATGCGCTGCAGCGCGTGTTCGGTGGCGTCGGGGTCGGTCACATCGAAGGCGATCGCCTCGGCCTCGCTGCCGGCGGCGCGGATGCGCGCGGCCACCTGCTGCGCTTCGTCCAGCCTGCGGTTGGCATGGACCCAGACGCGGCAGCCGCCGGCGGCCAGCGTCTCGCAGATGGCCTGGCCGAGCGCGCCGCTGCCGCCGGTGACCAGGGCCAGCTTGCGCGCGGGCGCGGGCGCCGACCGGGGCGACCGGGACGTCCGGGGCATCAGCGGGTACGGTGGGCGGCGGTGTAGGCGGCCAGGCTGCCCAGTGTGGCGAAGATGGTCTTGTTGTCCGGATTGTCCGAGCGCAGTTCGAATCCGTACTTTTTGGAGATCAGGAGTGCAATTTCCAGCACATCGATCGAATCGAGGCCGAAGCCTTCGCCATACAGCGGCGTATCGGCCGTGACCTGGTCCAGCGTCAGCTCGGTAATGTCCAGTTCGCCGAGAATCATCCGGGCCAGTTCGATTTCGAGATCGGTCATTGTCGCTAAATGTAAGTTATGTCGTCGCGGTGGCAGCCCCGGCCGGAGCCGGGGCCGCGCAAAGCCGTGGGGTATACTGCGGCACCGCCTTCGGGCGCAATGCTACCAAGCCCACCGGGTTCACTCCACACGGGTGAAATTTGGTAACAACCTCGCCGCCACGGCGAGAAACGGAAGCCCCACACTTCGGGTCTTCCAGCCATAGTCCCCAAAGATCGATGACCGGATCGCTTCGCTGCGGCCGCGGAAGTGCACTGCCTGCCCTCCGCCGATGCCGTACCGAAGCACCGACCGCGCCGCCATGCCAGTGTCCCGCATTTCGCGCCGATCGCGCCCACCCCGTTTTGCCGCCCGCCCTGCCGGCGGCGCCCGGGTGCACCCGTCCGCGGGGACGCTGCCGCTGATCGCGCATACCCGCGGCGACCAGATCGTCGCCTATCGGGACGGCGCTCCGGTCACCCTGGCGCGTTTTTTGGCCGACGTCCGCCATCTGGCGTCCCGGCTGCCGGCCGGCCGCCACGTGTTCAACATGTGCGCGGACCGTTACCTCTTTACCGTCGGCCTGTGCGCCAGCCTGCTGGCCGACAAGATCAGCCTGCTGCCGCCGGCGCACACACCGGCAATGGTCCGCGAACTGGCCACCTTCGCGCCGGACACCTTCTGCCTGCACGATGGTCCCGGCTGCGCTTGCGAAGCGGGGATGCCGGGCATGCGGGTGACGCTGCCGGGTGTGGATGAAGGTGCGGACGCAGGTGCGGACGAAGGTTCGCATGAAGGCATCGCCAACGACACTGCCGGACACGCGCAGGCGATCGCGATCCCCCGGATTCCGGCCGACCGCACGCTCGCCTATCTGTTCACCTCGGGCTCGACCGGCCTGCCGATGCCCCATCGCAAGACCTGGGGCGAGATGGTGCGCAATGCCCGCGCGGCGGCGGCCCGGCTCGGCATCGACGCGCTCGCCGGCGCAACGCTGGTCGGCACCGTGCCGGCCCAGCACATGTACGGGCTCGAATGCACCGTGATGCTGGCCCTGCACGGCGGCGTGGCGCTGAGCGCGGCCCACCCCTTCTATCCCTACGACGTCGCCGCCGCGCTGGCCGCAGTGCCGGCGCCGCGTGTGCTGGTGGCCTCGCCGGTGCATCTGCGCACGCTGCAGCTGTCGCCGGTCGAGTTGCCGGCGGTGGCAAGGCTGTTGTCGGCGACCGCGCCGCTGGCGCCCCGGCTCGCACGCGACATCGAAGCGCGAACCGGCGCGCCGCTGCTGGAAATCTACGGCAGCACCGAGACCGGTCATATCGCCACGCGCCGCACCGCCCACGACGCCGCCTGGCAATTGCTGCCCGGCGTGACGCTGCGGCTCGACCGCTCTCAACGTGCCGAAGCCACGGCCGTTGGCGACGATGCCGACGACGGCCCGGCCTGGCTGGCCGGCGGCGCCCATTTGCCTCAGCCGGTGGCGCTGAACGACGAGATCGAACCGCTCGACGCCCACCGCTTCCTGCTGCACGGCCGCAAGGCCGACCTGATCAAGATCGCCGGCAAGCGGACCTCTCTGGCCTATCTGAACCACCATCTGAACGCGATTCCGGGCGTGCTCGACGGCGTCTTCCATATGCCGCGCGGCGAGCCTGCCGGCGGACTCGGCAAGGAAGCGCGCCTGACCGCGCTGGTAGTGGCGCCGGGATTGAACGCGGCCGATATCGTGCACGCGCTGCGGGCGCGCATCGATCCGGCCTTCCTGCCGCGGCGCGTGTTCTTCGTCGACGGCCTGCCGCGCAACGCCACCGGGAAGCTGCCGCGCGATCTGCTCGAGCCGCTGGTGGCGCGGCTGCAGGGCGGCCACGGCGCCCGCCATGGCGATCGCGCGCCCACCACCGTGCTGGGACCGGCATGAACAGCGCCGGCGTCTTCACCATCGCGTCCGGCCATCCGGCGCTGCCGGGACACTTTCCCGGCCGGCCGATCGTGCCCGGCGTGGTGCTGCTCGACCACGCGGTGCTGCGCATCGCCGCCGCGCTCGGGCGGGCGCCGCAGCCTTCGCGTCTCGCCTCGGTGAAATTCCTGGCGACGGTCGTGCCCAACGAACCGGTCGCGGTCCGCTATGCCTGCGTGGGCGACGGCATCACCGGTCACAACGCCGACGACACGGCGGCCCAGACGGTCCGTTTCGAGCTCGAAGCCCCGGGCCGCACCGTCGCCAGCGGCATGCTGACGCTGCCGGGCCCGGCCGCACCGACCGACACGGCGGTATGACGGCACCGCACAAGAGCCACGCGGCGCCCGCCGACGACTGGAGCAGCCAGCCCGAGCGCAGCCATCTGCGCCTGCTGCGCGCGATGCGCTGGCTGTCGCTGCGTCTGGGCCGGCGCGCCAGCCGCGCGCTGCTGTGGCCGGTGGTGGGAATCTATCTGCTGATCTCGCCGGGCGCACGCCGCACCTCGCGCCTGTATTTGTCGCGTGCGCTGGGGCGCCCGGCCGGCGTGGCAGACGTGATGCGCCAGGGCCTGGCCTTTGCCTCGACCATCCATGACCGCGTCTATCTGCTGAACGGCCGCCTGGATCTGTTCGATATCCGCGTGCACGGCGAGCCGATCATCCGGCAGGCCATCGCGCGCGGCGACGGCGCCTTTCTGTTCGGCGCGCACCTGGGCAGCTTCGAGGCGGTGCGCGCGGTCGGCCAGCGTTATCCTGCGCTGCGGCTGGCGGTGATGATGTACCAGGACAACGCCAGCCGCCTCAACGAGGTGCTGGCGGCGATCAATCCTGCGGTGCGGCAGGACGTGATCGCGCTGGGCCGGCTCGACGCGATGCTGCAGGCGCGCGACTATCTGGAGCGCGGCTACCTGCTCGGCCTGCTGGCCGACCGCACGCTGACCCGGCTGGCCACCGACCCGATGCGCCACTGCGAATTTCTCGGCGCACCGGCGCCCTTCGCCACCGGGCCGCTGCGGATGGCGGCAATGCTGCGCCGGCCGGTGCTGTTCATGACCGGCCTGTATCGCGGCGGCAACCGCTACGACATTCATTTCGACACGATCGCCGACTTCTCGGCGACGCCGGCCGCCGAGCGCGAGGCAGCGATCGAGGCCGCGCTGCGCCGCTATGTCGAACTGCTCGAGCGGCATTGCCGGGCGGCGCCGTACAACTGGTTCAACTTCTACGATTTCTGGCAGGCGCCGGCGCGCACGCCTGCAAACGCATGATGTCGATGACCTGGAACGTCGAACGCCTTCGCTTGCTCCCCCTCGGTCTTGCCGTTCGTCTGGGCGCGGTGTGCTGCCTCGCCCTTGCCTGCCTGTTGCCGCCGGCCGGCGCCGCCGCTGCACCCGCTGCACCCGCGACATCCATCGCATCCACGGCGACCGCCCCTGCCCGCGCCGATGCCGCGTGGAGCGTCGACCGTCTGATGGCGACGCTGGCCGGCCAACCATCCGGCCGGGCCCGCTTCGTCGAGAAGAAGTACATGGCGATGCTGGAGCGGCCGCTGGAATCGAGCGGCGAGCTGCGCTTCGTCGCGCCGGACCGCCTCGAAAAGCGCACGCTGACGCCCAAGCCGGAGACGCTGCTGGTGCAGGGCGACATGCTGACGGTCGAGCGTGCCGGCCGCAAGACCACCATTCCGCTGGGCAACCACCCCGAGCTGGCGGCCTTTATCGAGAGCCTGCGCGGCACGCTGGCCGGCAACCGGCAAGCGCTGGAGCAGTACTACCGGCTCGCGCTGGAGGGCACCGCCAAACGGTGGACGTTGACGCTGACGCCCTCCGACAGCCGCATGGCCGCGGCCATCGCGGCGATCCGCATCGACGGTGCCGGCGAGCGGCTCGAACGCGTCGAGATCCGCCAGGCCGACGGCGACCGCTCGGTGATGACCATCGTCCCGACCGGCGGCCAATGAGTCAGGCCGGCAATCGCTTGCTTGCCCGCACGTTTCCCGCGCGGATCGCGGTCGCGCTCTGGCTGGCCGTCCTGCTGGCCTGCGCGGCGATCGTCGCGCGCACAACCTTCAGCGCCGACCTGTCCGCCTTCCTGCCGCGCGCGCCGACTGCCGAGCAGCAGTTGCTGGTCGACCAGTTGCGCGATGGTCTGGTGTCGCGGCTGCTGCTGATCGGGATCGAAGGCGGCGGCGCGCAGGATGGCGCCCGGCGCGCGGCGCTGTCGAAGGCGTTGGCCGGCAAGCTGCGCGGCAACCCGTCGTTTGCCGCGATCGCCAACGGCGAGCCGGTCAACCGTGAGCGTGACCAGCGCTATCTGTTCGCACACCGCTATCTGCTCAGTCCAGCCGTCACGCCCGAGCGCTTCACCGAAGCCGGCCTGCGCGCGGCGATCGGCGACACCATCGATCTGCTGGGCTCGTCGGCGGGGCTGATGATCAAGCCGCTGCTGCCGCGCGACCCCACCGGCGAGGTGGCGACGCTGCTGGCCGATCTCGACCCGAGCCATGGTGCGGCGATGCGCGACGGCGTCTGGGCCTCGCGCGATGGCAAGCGCGCGGTGCTGCTGGCGCAGACCGCCGCGCCGGGTTCGGACCTGGACGCGCAGGCGCAGGCGATGGCGGCGATCCGCTCCGCCTTCGCCGCCGCGGTATCCGAGTCAGGCGCCAAGGCCGGGGAATACCGCCTGGTGATGTCCGGCCCCGGCGCGATCGGCGTGCAGACGCGCGACACCATCCGCGCCGAAGTCGAACGCCTGTCGGCGATCGGCATCGCGGTAATCGTCGCGCTGCTGTGGTTCGTCCATCGCTCGCCCACGGCGCTGGCGCTTGGCCTGGTGCCGGTGCTGTCCGGCGTGCTGGCCGGCACCGCGGCGGTCAGCCTGGGCTTCGGCATGGTCCACGGCCTGACGCTGGGATTCGGCACCACGCTGATCGGCGAGTCGGTCGACTATGCGATCTATCTGTTCGCGCAGACCACGCAGGACCGGGCGCAGGACCCGGATGGCGATGGGCAAGCTGGAGCCGAAGCCGATGCCGCCGCCGCGACGGCCGCGCGCGAACGCTGGACGCGCGCGTTCTGGCCCACCGTGCGGCTGGGCGTGCTGACCTCGATCTGCGGCTTCGCCTCGCTGCTGCTGTCCGGTTTTCCGGGGCTGGCGCAGCTCGGCCTGTTCTCGATCGCGGGCCTGGCCACCGCCGCGCTGGTGACCCGTTTCGTGCTGCCGCAGCTGATCCCCGCGCGCTGGCGCATGCGCGATCTGCGTCCGCTCGGCAACCGGCTGGCCCGTGTCGCGGCGCATGCGCCGCGGCTGCGCTGGCCCGCGCTGGCCCTGGTGCTGGCCGCCGCGCTGGCGCTCGTGTGGATCGTCGCCGTGCAGCGCACGCCGTTGTGGAGCCAGGAACTGACGTCGCTGAGCCCGGTGCCGGCGGACACGCAGGCGCTCGATGCCAGCCTGCGGGCCGACCTCGGTGCGCCGGACGTGCGCTATGTGGTCACCGTTTCCGCGGCGACCGAACAGGGCGCGCTGCAAGGCGCCGAGCGCGTCGGCGCGCAGCTCGCGCCGCTGGTCGCGCAAGGCGTCATCGGCGGCTTCGACAGCCCCGCCCGCTTCCTGCCGAGCGAGACGACCCAGCTGGCGCGGCTGGCCGCGCTGCCGGCGCGAGACGAACTGGCCGGGCGGCTGCAGGCGGCCGTCGCCGGGCTGCCGGTCAAGCCGACGCTGTTCGTGCCCTTTCTCGACGAGGTCGCGCGCGTTCGCGCAATGAAACCGCTGACGCGGGCCGACCTGCGCGGCACATCCATGGCGCTGGCGGTCGATGCGCTGCTCACCGAGCACAACGGCCGCTGGACTGCGACGCTGCCGCTGCGCGCGCCGGCCCAGGCCCCGGTGGCGGCGAGCCGGGGACCGGCGGCCGCACAAGACCCCACATTGGTCTCCACAGCGGTCCTGCGCGCCGCGATCGCCAAGGCCGGCGTGGCCGATGCGCTGTTTGTCGACCTCAAGGGCGAGTCGGACCGGCTCTATGCCGGCTATCTGCGCGAGGCGCTGCGGCTGTCGCTGGGCGGGGCCGCCGCCATCGCGATCCTGCTGCTGGTGGCGCTGCGTTCGCCGCGCCGCGTGGTGGCCACGCTGCTGCCGCTGGCGGCGGCGGCGCTGGTGGTGATCGCGGCGCTGGCGCTGGCCGGCAAGACGCTGTCGCTGCTGCATCTGGTCGGCATGCTGCTGCTGGTCGCGGTGGGATCGAACTACGCGCTGTTCTTCAATGGCGCGGCAAGGACGTCGGAGGCGGGCGAGCGCGGAGCCAGCGAACCGGCAGCGACCGAATCCGGTGCGAACGAACCCGAATCGAGCGAGCCCGCGGCGATCGCGCCGCGCACGCTGGTGTCGCTGCTGCTGGCCAACCTCACCACGGTGGCCGCCTTCGGTCTGCTAGGCTTATCACATCTGCCGCTGTTGCAGGCCTTCGGCCAGACGGTCGGTCCGGGCGCGGTGCTGGCGCTGCTGTTCTCGGCGGTGTTCGCACCGGCGGCCATGCTGGGCGCTTCGCCCCGTCCGACCCAGGCCGGTCACGATCAGGAGGCAAGACCATGACGCGCATGCGCAATTCCTATCCCGGGACGCAATCCACCGCCGCGCCGGGCACGGTCCGCAGCTGGCGACCGTCGGCGCTGATCGGCGGCGCGGCCGCCGTTCACCTGGGCGCCGTGGCCGCGGTGCTGGCCCAGCCTGCCACGCTGCCCTGGGCCGCCGGCTCGGTGGTCGCCGCCAATCTGCTGCTGGCCGGCGCCGGCCTGTGGCCGCGCAGCACGCTGCTGGGACCGAACCTGCTGCGGCTGCCGCCCAGCGCGGGCCACAGCATCGCGCTGACCTTCGACGACGGCCCCAATCCCGAGGTCACGCCGGCCGTGCTGGACCTGCTCGACGCGCACGGCGCCCGCGCCACGTTCTTCTGCATCGGCGAACGCGCGCTGCGCCATCCCGACCTGGTGGCCGACATCGTGCGCAGGGGCCATGCGATCGAGAACCATACGCAGCACCACTGGCTGCACTTTTCGACCTTCGGCCCCGGCCGCATCACGAAAGAGGTCGGCGAAGCGCAGCGTTTGCTGACCGAGCTGACCGGGCAGGTGCCGCGCTTCTTCCGCGCGCCCGCCGGGCTGCGCAATCCGTTGCTGGAACCGGCCTTGTGCCGGCACGGGCTGCGGCTCGCGAGCTGGACGCGGCGCGGCTTCGACACCTTCCGCGGCGGCGACCCCGACAAGGTCGAGGCGCGGCTGCTGAAGGACCTGGCCGCGCGCGACATCCTGCTGATGCATGACGGCAACCCGGGCACCGACCGCACCGGCACGCCGATGATCCTGGTGGTGCTGCCGCGCGTGCTGCGCGCCATCGACGAGGCGGGGCTTCGCTACGTGACGCTGCGCGAGGCGGTGCCGGCATGACGCGGTGGACCGATACCGCCGGCCAGGCCGGCGAGGCGCTGATCGCGCGGGCCAGCGCCCGCTACCGCGCCGCCGATCCCTTCGCCGTGCATTTCGCTCGCTTCAAGCTGCGCAACGATCCGGTATTTGCGATCGCGCTGGCGCAGGGCCTGATTCCCGACGGCGCGCGCATTCTCGATATCGGCTGCGGTCAGGGCCTGCTGGCGAGCTGGCTGCTGGCGGCGCGGCAATGCCATGCCGACAACTGGCCACCGGGATGGCCGCCGCCGCCGGTGCCGCGCTCCTATCTCGGCATCGAACTGACCCCGGCCGACGCCGAGCGTGCCCGCGCCGCGCTGGCCGGGCCTGGCCCGTGGCCGGCCGACATCCGGCAGGCCGACGCCCGCGCCGCGGTAGCCGAGGTCGCCGCGGCCTGCGACCTGGTGGTACTGCTCGATGTGCTGCATTACATCGACCGCCCCGCGCAGGAGGCGCTGCTGCGCGACGCGCTGCGCTGCCTGGCGCCGCGCGGGCGGCTGCTGATGCGGGTAGGCGACGCCAGCGCCGGCTGGCGGGCCCGCTACAGCCGCGCGGTCGACCGCGTGGTGCAGTGGCTGCGCGCCGGCCGCACCAGCCCGCTGACCTGCCGGCCCGCCGACGAATGGCGCGCGCTGCTGCGCGGCATGGGCATGACGCTGCGCGAGGTGCCGCTGCCGCGCGATGCGCATGGCGCCAATGTGCTGATGGTCGGTACGCTGGACTCCGAGCCCGTTCACAACGCAGGGACCCCAGCCGCGACATCGGCATCGGCGCAACGCCGCGGCACCGTGACCGCCGCCGGCGAGCTGGAGCCGCTTTGATACAATCGCGCCGCCCATCGGTGCCCGCCACCGACCGCCATGCCGGAAGCTCCCGAGACTCCGAAAGCTCCGCCGGCTCCGGAAGCTCCGGAAGCTCCGGAAGTTCCGGCAATCCCGGCAACTTCGGCGCGGCTTCGCATCGCGCCGCCTCGCATCCCGATCGTCCGCTGTCCCCGTCTTCCCCCGTGCTTGCGCTGCAGTTTTCCCATTTCACCGTCACCAGTTGCCTGGGTCGCGGCCTTGCGGCGACCTCCGCCGCGTTGCGCGCCCAGCGCAGCGGCCTCGCGCCCTGCCGCTTCGGCGACGTGCGGCTGCACACCCATGTCGGCGAGGTTGCCGGCGTCGACGACGCGCCGCTGCCCGCCGAATTTGCCAGCTTCGACTGCCGCAACAACCGGCTCGCGCGGATAGCGCTCGAGCAGGACGGCTTTGCCGAACGCGTGCGCGAGGCGATTTCGCGCTACGGCGCCCATCGCATCGGCGTGTTCCTCGGCACCAGCACCGGCGGCATCCTCGAAACCGAACAGGCCTACCGGCGGCGCGATGCCGCGACCGGCGCGCTGCCGGCCGGCTTCGAATACGCGCATCGGCACAGCCCGTTCTCGCTGCCGGCGTTCGTGCGCGCGTATCTGGGCCTGACCGGCCCCGCCGCCGCGATCTCGTCGGCCTGCTCGTCCGGCGCCAAGGTCTTCGCCTCGGCACGGCGCATGATCCAGGCCGGACTGATCGACGCGGCGCTGGTGGGCGGCGTCGATTCGCTGTGCCACACCACGTTGTACGGCTTCCATTCGCTGGAACTGGTGTCGGCCGCCCCCTGCCGGCCGTACGACGCGCGCCGCAATGGCATCTCGATCGGCGAAGGCGGCGCCTTCGGTTTGCTCGAGCGCTTGCCCGAGACCGCGGCCGCGGCGATGCCGGACGATACGGTGCTGCTGTGCGGCGTCGGCGAGTCGAGCGACGCGCACCACATGTCGAGTCCGCATCCGGACGGACTGGGCGCTCGGCTGGCAATGGAGCAGGCGCTGGCCGACGCCGGATTGACGCCGTTCGACATCGACTACATCAATCTGCATGGCACCGCGACGCCGAGCAACGACGCCGCCGAGGGCAAGGCCGTGCTGGCGCTGTTCGGCACGACGCCCTGCAGTTCGACCAAGGGCGCGACCGGCCACACCCTCGGTGCGGCCGGCGCGATCGAAGCGGTGATCAGCGCGCTGGCGCTGCGCGAGGGCTGGCTGCCGGCGGGCATCGCCGATACCGAACTCGATCCCGCGCTGCCGGTGCACTATCTGATGCAAACCCCGACGCCGGATGCGGCACAGCGTCCGCGCTATGCGCTGAGCAATGCCTTCGGCTTCGGCGGCTCCAATTGCAGCCTGCTGTTCGGCCGCGCCGACGTGCACCTGCGGGGCGAACCGCGATGACGGCGCCGGTGTTTGTCGAAGGGATCGGGCTGCTGGGACCGGGGCTGACGGACTGGCAGCAAGGTGCCGCGATCCTGCGCGGGCAGGCGCCCTATTCGCCCGCCGCCACCGCATTGCCCGCGCCGGAGGGCCTGCCGTCGGCGGAGCGCCGGCGCACCGGTCCGGCCGTCAAGCTGGCATTGGCGGTCGGCCGACAGGCAATCGCCGCCAGCGGGCGCGATGCCGCCACGCTGGCGACCGTGTTCAGCGCCTCCGGCGCCGACGGCCACAACTACCATGCGATCTGCGAATCGCTGGCCGGCGACGACCCATTGATCTCGCCGACCCGTTTTCACAACTCGGTGCACAACGCGCCGGCCGGCTACTGGAGCATCGCCACCGGCGCGATGGCGCCGTCCAATGCGATGTGCGCGCACGACGGCAGCTTTGCCGCCGGGCTGCTCGATGCCTACAGCCAGGTGCTGGCGACCGGCGCGCCCTGCGTGCTGATTGCCTACGACACCGACTATCCCGAGCCGCTGCGCAGCGCGCGGCCGATCCCCGATGTCTTCGGGCTCGCACTGGTGCTGACCGCCGAGCCGGGACCGGCAACGCTGGCGAGCCTGCGGCCTTCCCTGATGATCGACGGCGACGCAGCGCCGCCGATGACTGACGCCGCGCTCGAAGCGCTGCGCGCCACCATCCCGGCCGCGCGCGCCCTGCCCTTGCTGCAGGTGCTGGCCCGCGGCGACGATGCCACGGCGGTGCTCGATTATCTGGATCCGCTGCGGCTGCGCGTCGAGGTCGCGCCATGGCGGTGAACGGGATGGGCGACTTCGGTGCGTCCGGGGTAGACATGCCGCTCGGCACGCCGGTGGGCCGCGACTGGATCGCCGCGCATATCCCGCATCGCGGCGCGATGTGTCTGCTCGACAAGGTGATCGACTGGAATGCGCAGCGCATCCGCTGCGAGGCGCGCAACCATGCGTCGCCCGATCACCCGCTGCGTGCCGAGGGAAGGCTGGCGGCGCTGTGCGGCATCGAATATGCCGCGCAGGCGATGGCTGTGCACGGCGCATTGCTGCAATCGGGCACGGCGACCACGCCGCGTGTCGGTTATCTGGCCAGCGTGCGCAAGGTCGAGGTCCGCGTCGAGCGGCTCGATACCCTGGCCGATCCGCTGACGATCGAGGCCGAGCGCATCGGCGGGGACGAACGTCAGGTGCTCTACGAATTCGCGCTGCGCGCCGGCGACGCCGTGCTGCTGACGGGACGCGCGGCGGTGGTGCTGGACGCCACGCCGGCCGACTGATCCGTTGCCGGCCGAGCGTGACGTGCCGTTGTCGGGCCTGGGCGCTCAGCCCTGGGCCGCGACCTTGGGTGCCGGCAGCACTTCGCCGCTGACCTCGCCAAAGCCGATGCGATAGCCATCGCCCTGGCACCAGCCGCTCATCACCACTTCATCGCCGTCCTGCAGGAAGCCGCGCTCCACGCCGCCGGCCAGCTTCAGCGGCTCGTTGCCGTTGCGGGTCAGTTCCAGCAGGCTGCCGTACGAATCCGGCGTGGTGCCGCTGATCGTGCCCGAACCCATCAGATCGCCGACGCGGACATTGCAGCCCGATACCGTGTGATGGGCCAGCTGCTGCGCCATGGTCCAGTACATCGCGCGGAAGTTGGTGCGGCTGATCCGCTCGGCACGCTCGGCGCCCTGCGGACGCAGTGCGACCTCCAGCTCGATGTCGTAGGCGTTGCGCGCCGACTGGCGCAGATATGGCAGCGGCTCGGGCGACTG
Organism: Cupriavidus gilardii; assembly: GCF_013314895.1. Lineage (GTDB taxonomy): Bacteria > Pseudomonadota > Gammaproteobacteria > Burkholderiales > Burkholderiaceae > Cupriavidus > Cupriavidus gilardii_C. Next base: position 13,590 of record NZ_JABTYE010000003.1, read on the forward strand.
CTCGGGGTTGTCGCGACGGAACGGTTCCAGCGCTTCCATCGTGACGACCCACGGCGAGATCGAGGTGCCGAACGTCTTGGCATTGAACGGCCCCAGCGGCACGTATTCCCACTGCTGGATATCGCGCGCGCTCCAGTCGTTGAGCAGCACCATGCCGAACAGATAGTCGTCGGCCTGATCGACGGCGACCGGCTCGCCCAGCGCCGAGTCCTTGCCGACGATAAAGCCCATCTCCAGTTCGTAGTCGAGCTTGCGGCAGGCGCCGAAGATCGGGCGCGCCTCGTTCGGCAGCTTGATCTGGCCATTCGGGCGGCGGATCGGCGTGCCGCTGACCACCACCGAGCTGGCGCGGCCGTTGTAGCCGATCGGGATTTCCAGCCAGTTCGGCAGCAGCGCGTTGTCCGGGTCGCGGAACATGCGGCCGACGTTGGTCGCGTGTTCCTTCGACGAATAGAAGTCGGTATAGCCGGGAATCTCGACCGGCAGATGCAGCTTCGCGCCGGCCATCGGCACCACGGCGCGCTCGCGCAGCGCGGCGTCGTCGCGCAGCGTCGGCGTGTCGGCAGACAGCAGCGCGGCGATGCGCTGGCGGGTCTCGCGCCAGATCGGGCGGCCCAGCGCGATGAAGCGGTTCAGCACCGGCGCGGCAAAGGTGCCGCGGGCCGCGGCCGGCAGCAGGCCGGCTTCGTCGAGCACCGACAGGTCGACGATGCGATCGCCGATCGCCACGCCGACACGCGGGGCCTGTGCGCCGTGCGAGAACACGCCGTACGGCAGGTTCTGCAGCGGGAAATGGGTGGCGGCGTCGTTGGCCGATTCGATCCAGCTGCGGGAGGTTTGGGCTTGGGTCATGGATGCAGTGCGTTGGATTGTTCGCCAAGTAGCGCTACCTTGGCTACGTCGCGCTACGGTGCGCTACTTGGCGGTACGTTGGTTGTATCGTTGGCGTATGTCGTCGGCGTATGTCGTCGGCACGCGCGCCATCAGCGCACGTTCGGGTTGAAATGCTTCTTCAGCCCTTGCCAGCAGCGTTGGTAGTCCGACTGCAGCGCGGCCGATTCGGCGGCGAAGCGCGTGGGCCGGATCACGGTCGGCGTCTCGAACATGAAGGCCATCGTGTCGGAGATGCGGTGCGGCTTGGTGGTATCCGATTCGGTGGCGCGCGCGAACGTCTCGGCGTCGGGGCCATGGCCGCTCATGCAGTTGTGCAGGCTCGCGCCGCCCGGGGCAAATCCTTCCGCCTTGGCGTCGTAGACGCCTTCGATCAGGCCCATGAACTCGCTGGCGATATTGCGGTGGAACCAGGGCGGGCGGAACGAGTGTTCCATCGCCAGCCAGCGCGGGCCGAAGATCACGAAGTCGATGTTGTCGACGCCCTCGGTATCGGACGGGCTGTGCAGCACCAGGAAGATCGACGGGTCCGGATGGTCGAAGCTGATCGAGCCGATCGTGTTGAAGCGGCGCAAATCGTATTTGTACGGCGCGTAGTTGCCATGCCAGGCCACCACGTCCAGCGGCGAATGATCGATCTTCGCGCGCCACAGATTGCCCTGGAACTTGGCCACCAGCTCGAAATCGCCCTCGACGTCCTCGTACCAGGCCACCGGGGTCTGGAAGTCGCGCGGATTGGCCAGACCGTTCGAGCCGATCACGCCGAGGTCGGGCAGCTTCAGCAGCGCGCCGTAGTTCTCGCAGATATAGCCGCGCGCCTCGCCGTCGAGCAGCTCGACGCGGAAGCGCACGCCGCGCGGCACCACCACGATCTCCTGCGGCTCGACCTCGAGCATGCCCAGTTCGGTGGCAAGGCGCAGCCGTCCCTGCTGCGGCACGATGAGCATCTCGCCGTCGGCGTTGTAGAAGAAGCGGCCCTGCATCGAGCGGTTGGCCAGGTACAGGTGGATGCCGCAGCCGACCATCGCGTCGGGGCCGCCGTTGCCGCCCATCGTGACGATGCCGTCGATGAAGTCGGTCGGCGCGTCCGGCATCGGCAGCGGGCTCCAGCGCATCTGGTTCGGCGACGGCGCCACCTCGTCGAAGCGGCTGACGATGCGCGATTGCTCGATCTTGACAAAGGACTCGTGCATCGCTGCCGGGCGGATCCGGTACAGCCACGAGCGGCGGTTGTGCGCGCGCGGCGCGGTAAAGGCGGTGCCCGACAGTTGCTCCGCGTACAGGCCGTACGGCGCGCGCTGCGGCGAATTCTGTCCGACCGGCAGCGCGCCGGGCAGGGCTTCGGTGGCGAACTCGTTGGCAAAGCCGGACTGGTAGCGCAGCGCGCCGGCGTCGGTGTCTTGGCGTAGTGCTTGGGTCATGGTGGTCCTGACAGACGGTCTGGGAAAGGTTTCGGAAAAGGATTGGCTTGAAGGGGTCGGCTTATGCCGGCAAGGGAATCGACACCGCGGCTTCGGCTGGCGGGTTCGGCACAGCCGGCGGTACGGCGGCGCGCGCGAGCGCCATCGCCTGCCGCAGCACCGCGGTATCGCCGATATGGTTGGCCAGCAGCAGGATCAGCTGCGCGTTGGCGGCCTGGCTTTGCGCATCGCTCAGATCGCGATGCATCTCGAGCAGCGCTTCGTAGACGTCGTCCGGCTGCGCGAGATTCGCTTCGGTGACAAGCTGCGCGGCCTGCGGCGTCGACTGTGCCGGCTCGTCGCGCCACTGCACGTCGATCATGCCGAGCGCGCGGCGCAGCGCGCCCTGCAGCGCGTCGGCTTCGATGTCGCGCCAGCGTGCGCAGACATGCTGGTCCGGGCGCAGCAGATAGCAGGTGCCGGGCTGGCCGTCGTAGCGGCGTGCGGCCAGCCCTTCGATGTCCTCGAGCACGACCGCACCGTGCGGCAGCGTTGGCGATGAAGACGGCGGCATGGCGGCGGGGACCACGCAAACGACCTGGATCGGCACCGGCGCAGAGGCCCCCTGCTCCAGCGCCGCGCACGCCGTCGGGGACAGGCCATCGGCATCGGCGAACACCAGCGCGGTAAAGCCATTGCCGAGATGCGGCAGCAGCCAGCCCTCGCCCTCTTCAACACCGCCGACGACGCGCACCGGCGCATCGGCGCAGACCGCGCCCGGCACCATCGCGCCGGCGAACTGCGCCGTATCGGGTGTGTTCAATGGCGACGGCGTCAGCACGGTCGGCGTCGACAGCCGGCCGCTGTTGACCAATTGGCGCGCGAACGGATGCTGGCGTGCGAGCCGCAGCACCGAGTCGCGAAACACGCGGCTGGCCGCACTCTTCGGCGTGATGAAGTCGGTCGAACGCGTTGAATGCAGGATGTTCTCGTCGGCCGCGTATTCGCGCTCGCTGGCATAGGTGTCGAGCAGCGCGTCGGGCGCCAGTCCGGCCAGCACCAGCCGCAGCTTCCACGCCAGGTTGTCGGCATCCTGCACCCCGCTGTTGGCGCCGCGCGCGCCGAACGGCGAGACGCGATGCGCGGCGTCGCCGGCGAACAGCACGCGGCCATGACGGAACCGCTCCATGCGCTGGCACGAGAAGGTGTAGACGCTGACCCATTCGAGCTCGAACTTCGCATCGGGCCCGAGCAGCGCGCGCAGGCGCGGCAGCACGCGTTCGGGCTGGCGCTCCTGCTCGGGATCGGCGTCCCAGCCCAGCTGGAAATCGATGCGCCAGATATTGTCGGGCTGCCGGTGCAGCAGCACCGACTGGTTGCGGTTGAACGGCGGATCGAACCAGAACCAGCGCTCGGCCGGGAAGCCGGCCGCCATCCGCACATCGGCGATCAGGAAACGGTCGCGGAAGGTGCGGCCCTGGCTCTGCAGCCCCATCAGCTGGCGCACCGGACTGCGCGCGCCGTCGGCCACCACCACGTAGCGCGCCGGCAGCGCGTAGTCGCCGTCGGGCGTCGACACTGTCAGCACGACCTGGTCGGCCTGCTGCCGCACGCCGCTGACGCGATGGCGCCAGCGCAGTTCCAGGCCCGGCAGTTCGGCGGCACGATCGACAAGATAGCCCTCGACGTAGTAATGCTGGAGATTGATGAAGGCCGGGCGATGGTGGCCGCTCTCGGGCAGCAGATCGAAGCTGTAGACCTGCTCCTGATCGAAGAACACGCGGCCGACGTGCCAGCGCACGCCCTTGCCGACCAGCCGCTCGCCACAGCCCAGACGATCGAAAATGTCCAGCGTGCGCTTGGCGAAGCAGATCGCGCGCGAACCGCTGGCCAGCGTGCAGTCGTCATCGAGCAGCACCACCGGCACCTGCTGCTGGGCCAGGTCGATCGCCGTCGACAGGCCGACCGGACCGGCGCCGATCACCACCACGGGCCGCACCAGAGCCTGCGCACCCGGCTGCTGCTCGGCGCAGGGCCGGTAGGCGAAGGTGCGGGACTGGTAGTTGTCGCCTGCCTGAGCCGTAACCTGGGCCGTAACCTGAGCTGTGGTTTCCATATCGTCTCCATCCCGCCGCCGCGCCCGCTGTCCCGCGGACTGCGGCGGCCAGCATGCCGCCGGGGTTCAATCCTGCAGCGCGGCCCACATTTCCTTGTCGCGCTCGGCAGTCCAGATGCGCGGATGCTTGATGCCGCTGGCCTCGTCATAGGCGCGCGCCACGTCGAACGGCAGGCAGTGCTCGTAGATGAAGACGTGGCCGAACTTCGGGTCCATCGCGGCGCGCGTATGCGCCATCGCCGCCTTCAGGTCCAGCTTCTGCGCCACCGCCTCGCGGCCGCGCTGCAGCAGCGTGCTGACGAAATCGCGCGTGTAGGCGATGCCCTTGTCGACCTGCTCGGGCGTGGTCAGCGCGGGCCCGCGTCCCGGCACCAGCGCTTGCGGCTGCAACGCGCGCAGCGCGTCCAGCGTCGACGGCCATTCCTCGAGCTGCGCGTCGCCGCAGTAGCAGGCGGCCTCGTATTCGACCAGGTCGCCGGAGAACAGGATCTTCTGCGACGGAATCCACACCACGGTATCGCCCTTGGTGTGGCCGGGACCGAGATGCAGGATCCTGACTTCCAGCTTGCCGAGGAACAGCGTCAGCTCGCGCTCGAACACCACGTTGGGCCAGGTCAGTCCGGGCACGGTTTCGACGCCGGCGAACAGCCGCGGAAAGCGTTCGATTTCGGACTTCATGTCCGCCTCGCCGCGCTCGACGATCATCTCGTAGGTGCCGCGGCTGGCGATCACGTTCTGCGCGCCTTCGCTGAAATAGGCCGACGCGCCCAGCACCCGCACTGCGTGGTAGTGCGACAGCACCACGTGCTTGATCGGCTTGTCGGTCACGGTGCGGATGCGCGCGATCAGGTCCTGCGCCATCGCCGGCGTGGCGGTGGTGTCGACGATCAGCACGCTGTCGTCGCCGATCACCACGCCCGAATTCGGGTCGCCTTCTGCGGTATAGGCGTAGGCGTTGTCGGACAGCCGGGTGAAGGTGACCTGCTTCGCTTCGAGATCGGCTTGCGACGCAAAGGCTTTGGACATGGGGCTTGTCTCCGTTCTGCTTCGTTTGCTTTCGATTGCTTCGTTTGCTGGGTCGGCGCGCTTCCGCCCGGTTCGGCATCCGCGGGCCGGGTATTTCAGCATAGGCCGCCCCGATGCCACGGCTAGGCCGGCGCCGGCCTCTAATTACGTATTGAGAAACGAATTTACCGAATCGTAATCAGCGACACCAAGGGTGTCAATCCGGTTCGCGCCCGAAAGCGGCACGCCGCGACGGAAAAGACGAAAACGGCGACGGTCGGCATCACGATGTGACGCAGCCGAGCAGCGTGATGATCAGGACGGATCGGGGAGAACTGGGGGAGGTCGTGCGCAGCCTCGCTCTGACGAGCGAAGGCGGCCACGCCGAACGCGATCAGAGGCCGCGCGACGCGAAAACCAGCGGCCGGACGAACGCCGGCCGCGAGGGGAAAGATGACGGGATCAGACCGGTTTCTGGCCTTCGCCCTGCGGGTTGCCCATGCCACCCGCGCCGGACGTGCCGCCGCCCGAGGAGGCGGACGAAGCCGAGGATGCCGATGCGCCGCCCGCCGGACCTGCCATCGAGGCCGCAGTCACGCCGCCGTTGCGGCTGGCGATAAAGGCGTTGACGTCCTGGGCCAGATGCTGGGGGGCGAGCACCACTTCCAGACCCAGCGCCTCGCAGGCGGCCAGGAAGGTAGACATGCGGGGATCGGCCTGGCCCGACTCCGCGCGCAGATACGCCTCGCGCGAGATCCCGGCCTTGCGGGCGACGTCCTCCTGCTTGAGCTTGCGCGCACGGCGCAGCGCCCGCAGTTGCCGGAACGGTTCGCTAGCGCCTCGTGGCACGGCTGTACTGTTCATATCGGTCTCCAGTCACCAAAAAAGAAAGTGCGCGGACGTGCATTCGAGTATAGAGCACACGTCGCGTTCCGTATGTAATCAGGGAAACACTTTTACAGAATTCACGATTTGTGCCGGTCGCTTTCCTCCAGCCCCTGCCATCTCGATATCGGGCCCTTTGAAGTGCCCGTGCTTCCACAATAGCGAATAGGCCTCGTTAGCGCCAAGTTCGGTTTGACAGACCGACCGGTCGTGCTATTCTTCCGAGCATGCAAAAAGGCCATCTGACGCGTAGCGCGATCATCGCTCAAGCATTCGACGCCGCCACGCGGATCGGATTCGAACAGCTGTCGCTTGCCGAACTGGCCGCGAGCACGGGCATGTCCAAGAGCGGCCTGTACGCGCATTTCAAGTCGAAGGAGGCCTTGCAGCAGGCCGTGCTGGAACTGGCGATCGAGCGCTTCACGGCGATGGTCGTGCAGCCCGCGCTGCGCCAGCCGCGCGGCGTCCCGCGTCTGCGCGCGCTGTTCGAAGGACAGCTCGAATGGATCGGCAGCACCGACTCGGGCGGCCGCTGCCTGTTCATGGCGCTGGGCCAGGAATATCGCGACCGGCCCGGCGTGATCCGCGACATGCTGGTGCGCGCGCTGAAGGACTGGAACGGCATCGTCGTTCGCGTGGCAAGCGACGCCATCCAGGACGGCAGCCTCGGCGCGGACGAGGAACCGCGCCAGCTCGCATTCGAGATGGCCGGCATCGTGATGGCCTTCCAGCAATCGCTGAAGATGCTCGGACGCGCCGACGCTCAGGCGATGGCGCGCCGCGCGTTCAATTCGCTGGTCACACGCGGCAAACGCGCGGCCGCGCAGGCTGCATAGGCCACCAGCGCCGAACGCCTGCGCTGGTCCAGGAAGCAACGTTTTCCCTCGGCCCGCTTTTTCGCCGATAAATAGCACGACCGGTCGGTCTTATCGAGGCCCGAGGGAAGCACGAGGGGGCCGCACAACGAGGACGGGCTTGGGATGGAACCGCAAAACGGAGTGAATATCGTGACACAGGCCCTGTCTCCCCATCGCCCCGGCCAAGCGTTGCCGGGCCAGATCGCCGCGCGCCTGGCGCAGGCCGGCCTGGCATGGCGACGCCTGCGCTGGCAGACCGCGTCGGCGCTATTTCCCGAGCAGACCGCGCGCGCCTTCGAACGCGCCTGGTTCGGCGTGCCGGAAGCAAACGTCGATGCGGCGGGGCAGGCCTTCCTCGCCGGCGCCCGCGCCGACTGGGCCCTGGCGACCGGCGGTGGCGCGACACGCCGCGTTCGCGTCTACCGGTGGCATGGCGAAGGCCCGGCCGTGCTGCTGGCGCATGGCTGGGGCGGTAATGCCGCGCACTGGCAGGCGCTGGTGCCGGCCTTGCTCGCCGCCGGGCACCGGGTGGTCGCTTTCGATGCGCTGTCACACGGCGCCTCCGATGCCGGTGCGCTCGGCCCCGGCCAGAGCTCGCTGATCGAGATGTCGCGCGCGCTGCTGGCGGCCGCCTGGCACGCCGGGCCGATCCATGCCGTGATCGCGCATTCGCTTGGCGGCGCCGCGGCAGCGCTGGCGCTGCGCGAGGGACTGCCCGTCGATGCCGCGGTGCTGATCGGCGCGCCCGCCGACATGCGCCACGCTTCGGCCACGCTGGCCTGGCAGCTGGGCGTGGCGCCCGCGGTCCTGGCGCGGGTGCAGCGCAACAGCGAACAGTGGCTCGGCATGCCGTGGGGCGCGTTCAACGTGCCCGACATCGGCCGCTGCCGGCCGGTACCGCCGACGCTGGTCATCCATGATCGCCACGACAAGGAGGTGCGCTGGGAAGATGGCGCCGCCATCGCCGGCGCCTGGCCGGCTGCGACGCTGCTGACTACCGAAGGCCTGGGCCACCGGCGCATCCTGCGCGATGCCGGTGTGATGGACCGGATCGTGGAATTCCTTGCGCAGCGCCTGGCGCCGCGCGGCGCGTTCGCAGCCGCGGTGCCGGCGCCGCATGCCGGGCGGCCCGAACGCTCGGCGCTGCGGGTAGGAGATCTCGGCATGGTCCGGTAATTCTTACCGGCCAACCGCCCCGCGGTCCGACGCATCGGTTCCTTCCGGCACGCGTCGCGATACCTCGGGATCCCTGTTCCACCGCCGTCACGATGCGGGACCGGACGCGGCCGCCGTCTCGGCATGCGGATTGCTCGCATGCGCTCTGCCCGCAACCGGTTCGCGGACTCGCGCCGCGCCCACGCTGATGGAGGCAGCCGGCATGACGACGCTCACACTCTTACCGTGCGACGCGGCAACCGTATGGTGCGATGTCGCTGCGATCGAAGCGCTGCACCTTGCCGCGCTGTCGATGCCGGGATGGCCGGTGGCGCCGACCCTGTCCGTGCGCCATCCGTTGCTGACCCACGTCGTCGAGAATCACCGTTGCAACGCGCTGCTGTGGGAGCAGGAAGACCAGGCGCGCCGCACCGACGTGCCCGACAGCGCCATCGTCGCCAACAAGCGCGCCATCGACCGCTACAACCAGCAGCGCAACGATGCGATCGAGGCGATGGACGCCGCCATCCTCGAAGCCCTCGCCGCCGAACGCATCGCGCCCGCGTCCGATGCCTGGGTCAACAGCGAGACCGCCGGCTCGCTGATCGATCGCATGTCGATCGGCACGCTGAAGGTCCACCATATGGCGCTGCAGGCCGAGCGCCGCGACGCCGACGATGCGCACCGCCAGCGCTGCACGGCCGGGCTGACCAGCCTCAGAGAGCAACGCGATCACCTCGGCCGCTGTCTGCGCCAGCTGTGGTCGGGCATGCTGGCCGGCCGCTGCACCTACCGCGCGCATCGTCAATTCAAGATGTACAACGATCCTGCGCTGAATCCGTCCCTGTATGGCGCCGCGGTGCCGCCCGATACCGCGGCTTGCGCGCGGGAGGCGTGATGGCGGGTTGCCACCCATGACTGCGGGCGCCGTTGGCGAGCCCGCCCGTGCCATCGTCCCCGACGTACGCCGCATCGCCGTGCTGCGCGCCAACGCGGTGGGCGACTATGTGCTGACGCTGCCCGCGCTGGAAGCGCTGAAGGCCGCGTATCCGCAAGCGACGCTGACCCTGCTGGGCAAGCGCTGGCATGCGGAATTCCTCGATGGCAGACCGGGCCCGGTCGACGAGGTGGTCTGCCTGCCCGCAGTACCGGGCGTCACGGCGCCGCCCGATACGGCGGAGCCGGCGGCCGAAGAGGGCGACGCACTACGCGATTTCTTCACCCAGATGCAACGCCGCCGCTTCGATCTGGCCGTGCAGCTGCATGGCGGCGGCCAGTACAGCAATCCGCTGGTGAGCGCGCTCGGCGCCCGCGTGACGGCAGGCTTCCGCGCACCGGGCGCCAGCGCGCTCGATCGCAATTTCCCTTACCTGCCGCCCGACATCGACCTGCATCCGCGCGCCCTGCTGCTGAACGAATGCGTGGGGCTGGTGGGCGCACGTGCAAGCGCGATCGAGCCCCGCCTGTCGTTGCGGGCGCGCGATCATGACGAGCTCGCGCCCGCCCAGGCAGCCGTGGCTGACCTGACTCGACCGCTGGTCGTGCTGCAGCCCGGTGCGACCGATGCGCGCCGGCGATGGCACGCCGACGGCTTCGCTGCCGTGGGCGATGCGCTGGCGGCGCAGGGCGCGCTGGTCGCGATCAACGGCGATCCGTCGGAAGCGCAGCTGGTGCATCGGGTCGCCGCCGCGATGCGGCATCGGCCGCTGGCGCTGCCCGGCACGCTGTCGCTCGGCGCGCTGGCCGCGCTGCTGGCGCGCGCTTGCCTGGTGGTCTCCAACGATACGGGCCCCGCGCATCTGGCACGCGCGCTCGATGTGCCCACCGTCACGCTGTACTGGATCGGCAATCTGCCGAGCTACGGTCCGCTGTCGGCGCGCTGGCACCGCGTGGCGGTGTCATATCGCGTCCATTGCCCGGTATGCGGGGCGCGCGCGATCGATGGCCATTGCGGCCACACCGCTTCCTTTCTGGACGAGCTTGGCGCCGACGCGGTGATCGGCCTGGCCCTGCAAGCGTATCGTGCCAGCATCGAAGGGAGGGACCGTCGCGGCGCTGCCGCAACGTCGGCATGATGTCGCGACAGCGGCCGCCCTCCCCTTCAACGCCTTTACGCGGCCGCCTCAGCCAACCCGCGCCAGGATCTGCCCACCGCCATAGCTGGACTGCACCGGCGGCGTGCCGCCGAGCGTCACCCGTATCGCGCAGTACTTGAACTCCGGAATCTTGCCGAATGGGTCGAGCGCCGGATTGGTCAGCTTGTTGATCGCCGCTTCGTAGTAGCAGAACGGCACGAACACCGCGCCGCGCGGCGTGCCCTCGTCGGCGCGCGCATACAGCGCGACTTCGCCGCGGCGCGACGCCAGCGTGATCACGTCGCCCGGCTTGCCGCCCCATTGCGCCAGATCGAGCGGATGGACCAGCGCGGTCGGATCGGGCTCGAGCGCGTCGAGCACCCCTGCCCGGCGCGTCATGCTGCCGGTATGCCAGTGTTCGAGCTGGCGCCCGGTGATCAGCACGAAGGGATAGTCCTGGTCCGGTCGTTCCGCCGCCGGCAGGATATCGGCCGGCACGAAGCGGGCGCGTCCGCTCGGCGTCGGGAAGCTGTCGGTGAAGATCACCGGCTCGCCCGCATCGCCTTCCTCGCGGCAAGGGTAGGTCACCGCGTGTTCGCGCTGCAGCCGCTCCCACGTGATACCGGCGATGCTCGGCATCGCCAGCCGCATTTCGTCGAACACGTCCGCCACACCCTCGTAGCGCCAGTCCAGACCCAGCTGCGCGGCCATCTGCTGGATGATCCACAGATCCTGGCGCGCCTGCCCCGGTGGATCGATCGCCTGCCGGCCGAGCTGCACGATGCGGTCGGTATTGGTGAAGGTGCCGGTCTTCTCCGGGAACGCCGAGGCCGGTAGCACCACGTCCGCGAGGTACGCCGTCTCCGTCAGGAAGATGTCCTGCACCACCAGATGATCGAGCGCGGCCAGCGCCTCGCGTGCATGCTGCGCGTCCGGGTCCGACATCGCGGGGTTCTCGCCCATGATGTACATGCCGCGCACCTCGCCGCGCTCGATGGCCTGCATCACCTCGACCACCGTCAAACCCGGCTGGCGATCCAGCGGCGTGCCCCACAGCGCCTCGAAGCGCGCCGCGGCGTCGGCATCGTCGACGCGCCGGTAGTCCGGATACATCATCGGAATCAAACCCGCGTCCGAGGCGCCCTGCACATTGTTCTGGCCGCGCAGTGGATGCAGCCCCGTGCCGGGCCGCCCGATCTGGCCGGTCATCAGCGCCAGCGCAATCAGGCAGCGCGCATTGTCGGTGCCATGCACGTGCTGCGACACGCCCATTCCCCACAGGATCATCGCGCTGCCCGCGGTCGCGTAGAGCCGCGCGACATGGCGGATCGTCTCCGCGTCGATGCCGCAGATCGGCGCCATCGCCTCCGGGCTGTAGGCGGCGACATTGCGTTCGAGTTCGTCGTAGCCGATCGTGCGGCTCTCGATGAAGTCGCGATCGACCAGCCCCTCGGTGACGATCACATGCATCATCGCGTTGAGCAGCGCGACATCGGTATCCGGCTGGAACTGCAGGAAGCGATAGGCAAAGCGCGCCAGATCGGAGCGGCGCGGATCGGCGACGATCAGCTTGGTGCCGTTGCGCACCGCGTTCTTGATCCAGCTCGCCGCCACCGGATGATTGACGGTCGGGTTGGCGCCGATCAGGATCACGACCTCGGCCTTGCCCACGTCGATCACCGGGTTGGACACTGCACCCGAGCCGATCCCCTCCAGCAGCGCGGCCACCGACGAGGCATGGCACAGCCGCGTGCAATGGTCGACGTTGTTGCTGCCGAAGCCGGTGCGCACCAGCTTCTGGAACAGATAGGCCTCCTCGTTGCTGCCCTTGGCCGAGCCGAAGCCGGCCAGCGCGCGCTTGCCGTGGGCATCGCGAATGCGCGCGAGGCCCCCGCCGGCAAACGCCAGCGCCTCCTCCCACGTCGCCTCGCGGAACACCTCCATCACGCGCTCGGGGTCCATCACCGCATCGCCGCGCTTGGGCACCCCGTCGCGGCGGATCAGCGGTACCGTCAGCCGGTGCGGATGCGCGGCGTAGTCGAAGCCATAGCGGCCCTTGACGCAGAGCCGCGCATGATTGGCCGGGCCATCGCGTCCTTCGACGTACTGGATACGGTTGTCCTTGACGTGGTAGGTCAGCTGGCACCCTACGCCGCAATACGGGCAGACCGATTGCACCTGCTTGTCCGGCACCGCGAGCGCGGCCGCTCGCGCGGGCATCAGCGCACCGGTCGGGCAGGCCTGCACGCATTCGCCGCAGGCCACGCAGGTGGACGTGCCCATCGGGTCGTCCATGTCGAACACGATCTTCGCGTCGGCGCCGCGCAGCGCGATGCCGATCACGTCGTTGGCCTGCTCGTCGCGGCAGGCGCGCAGGCAGCGCGTGCACTGGATGCAGGCATCCAGATTGACCGCGATGGCCGGATGCGACAGATCGGGCGCCACGGGCTCGCGCGGCGCGAAGCGCGGCTTGCCGATCTCGAGCCGCGCGGACCATTGGTCAAGTTCGCTGTCGCGCGTGTACGCGGTCTCGGGCATATCGGATTGCAGCAGTTCGAGCACCATGCTCTGCGCCTTGCGCGCGCGCGGCGAATCGGTCTGCACGTTCATGCCGTTGGCCGGCTGCCGGCAGCACGACGGCGCCAGCACGCGCTCGCCGTCGATCTCGACCATGCAGGCGCGGCAGTTTCCGGCGGGCTCGAGGCCGTCCTTGTAGCACAGGTGCGGAATCTCGACGCCTTCGCGCCTGGCCACCTGCAGCAGCGTTTCGCCGGGAGCGGCGACCACTTCGCGGCCGTTCAGGTTGAAGGCGACCGAAGCGGAATCGGAGGCCTGGACGAGGGCGCGTTCGGCGCGGGTCAATGCATTCATGGCAGTCTCGTGGATCTGTCGTACGGCTTGTTCGTGCAACGCCTTGCGCTCAGGCCAGCTCGTGCGGGAAATAGCGGATCACGCAATCGATCGGATTGGGCGCGGCCTGCCCCAACCCGCAGATGGAGGCGTCGCGCATCACCGCGGACAGGTCGGCCAGCGCCTCGCGGTCCCACTGCGGCTGCGCGATCAGCTGCACGGCCTTGGCGGTGCCGACGCGGCACGGCGTGCATTGGCCGCAGGACTCGTGCGCGAAGAAATGCATCAGGTTGCGCGCCACGTCGACGGCGCGATCGCGGTCCGACAGCACCACCACCGCCGCCGAGCCGATGAAGCACCCATGCGGCTGCAGCGTATCGAAGTCCAGCGGGATATCGCCCATCGACGCCGGCAGGATGCCGCCCGATGCGCCGCCCGGCAGATAGCCGTAGAAACGGTGGCCATCGAGCATGCCGCCGCAATACTCGTCGATCAGTTCCGTGATCGTGATGCCGGCCGGTGCCAGGTGCACGCCGGGCTTTTTGACGCGACCCGATACGGAAAACGAACGCAGCCCCTTGCGCCCGTGCCGACCCTGGCCGGCGAACCACTCCGGTCCGCGTTCGAGGATGTCGCGCACCCAGTACAGCGTCTCGAAGTTGTGCTCGAGCGTCGGCCGGCCGAACAGGCCGACCTGCGCGACGTACGGCGGCCGCAGCCGAGGCCAGCCGCGCTTGCCTTCGATCGATTCGATCATCGCGGACTCTTCGCCGCAGATATAGGCGCCGGCGCCGCGCCGCAATTCGATCGGCGGCAGGTCGGCGCACGGTGGGTCTTCGCGCAGCCGCCGCAGTTCCTCGGTCAGCAGCGCGCGGCAGCCGGCGTACTCGTCGCGCAGGTAGATATAGATCGCATCGACCTGCACCACCTGCGCGGCGATCAACATGCCCTCGATAAAGCGATGCGGATCGCGCTCCAGATAGAAGCGGTCCTTGAAGGTACCGGGCTCGCCTTCGTCGATATTGACGGCCATCAGCCGCGGGCCGGCCTCGGCCCGCACGATGCGCCATTTGCGTCCCGTCGGGAAACCGGCGCCGCCGAGGCCGCGCAACCCCGCATGCTCCATCGTCGCGATCGCATCGTCGGTGGACAGCGCGCCTTCGGCCACCGCACGCAAGGTCCGGTAACCGCCCTGCTCGCGATAGGCAAGATAGTCAACGTACGGCTCGGGCTCGTGACGCACCGCACCCGCCGCGACGCGCTCCACGATCGCTTCCGCACTGGCCTGGTCCACCGGATTCTGTCCGACCAGTGCCGCCGGCGCGCGCTCGCAGCGGCCGATGCAGGGCGCGGCCACCACGCGCACGTCGGTGCCGAGCAGCGCGGGCAGTCTGGCCAGCAGCGCTTGCGCACCGGCCATCTCGCAGGCGATGCCCTCGCAGACGCGCACGGTCAGCGCGGGTGGCGGCGCGATGGTCCCGTCGGCATCCTCGCGCACGACGTCGAAGTGGTGATAGAAGGTCGCGACCTCGTAGACCTCCGCCTGCGAGATCTTCATTTCCGCGGCCAGCGCGGCGAGATGCGGCGCGGCCAGTTGGCCGTAGCGATCGTTGATCGCATGCAGATGCTCGATCAGCAGGTCGCGCCGGCGCGGCGCATCGCCAAGCAACGCGCGGACTTCTGCCAGCGCGGCAGGATCGACCTGCCGCCCCTTGGGCTGTCGGCGCTTGCGCTGCCGGCCAATGCTGTCTACCGGAATGGGGATCACGACCTGATTCATGGCGATCTCTGTTCGTTATCGTGGATGCCTGGGGGAAAGCGGCGCGGGGACGTCGCCGGGTCGATGATAGCGCCATCGGCCGTGGCGCCTCCCCGACGGCGCGCCGGGGTGTCCTCCGCGCGGCCTTGGCGGCGTCCATTAGTGTTATACGGTATGTGATATATCAAAATGGTCAAGGCGTTTCGCGGCGAGAAGCCTCGTCTGCCGGCAGAAGCGGCGCGCGGAATCCGTATGCGCGGCGCGCGACGGCGGCAGCGATTGGTGCGCATTGGGCATCGATGCGGACACGAATTCCCTTTGGCGAGGCTCGACAATTCAGGGACTTTGCTCGCGCTCGCGCATCAATACGCATGCTCGGCCGATATGGCGAATCGCGTGGCGTCGAGTAGCGCGGTGGATGGCAATGGGAGGAAACCGACGACGTTGCCTCGGGTAAATCCCTAGCGGCAGGGAGCACGAAGGCGAACGGTACGGCGATGTCCTGAAACTGAAAGGAGGAAGGAAAGGCAGGACAGGAAGGAGGGGAATGCGGAAGCAAGCCGCTGGCCACAGGGCCGAACCGTCCGTCGCTATCGGACGTCGGGACGACCGGCGGCGTGGCCAGCGAACTTGTGATCAGGCATGGGTCAGCACGAACTGGCCGGCCGCCTTGTGCGCGTCTTCGCCGGCGTCCTCGTCGTGGGAGGCACTACCGAAGCCGGCGAAGCGGCCATGCGCCTGGGCGCGCAGCAGCGCCGGTGCCGGCAACGAGGTCGCGAGCAGCACGGTGGCGGACACGCCAAGGGAGAACAGGCCAAGCGACAGCAGGGTCAACAGGGTGGTTTGCATCAGGACACTCCGATAAGACATCAATCAAGGAGTGACCAGTATATGGTGCAACGCACCAGATGTAAATATTCTGTATGTAATATATCAGAAAGCGCCCTTTTCTGTCGTTCCCGTGCCACAGGCTGCCGTTATCCAGTCTTCAACGCCACATCGGGACCCTCCTGTTCTGCGATGACGCGCCAGATCGCGGCCGCATTCGGCTTCAGCGATCTGCCTTTGCGGCGCACCAGCACCACCTGCATCGCGGCGTGCGGCCGCAGCGGCAGCAGCACCACGCCGGGCGGGACGCCGGCGGCGCGCGCCCGCGATGGCACCACGCCCAGCCCTTGCCGCCGCGCGACCATGCCGAGCACGGCGCAGAAATGCCCAAGGGGCCGATACACCCGCGGCCGCACGTGGTAGGCCGTCATGGCGCGTTCGATGGCCACCAGCATGCCCGACTGCCGGTCGAGCCCGAACAGCTGCGCATCGTTGAGATCGCCCCATCCCAGCGCCTCGCGCGACGCCAGCGGGTGGCCGCCAGGCAGCACGGCGTGGAAGGTCTCCTCGTACAGCAGATCGAACTGCAGTTCGGCGCAAGGCTCGGGGTCGCTGACCACCGCGAAATCGACCTCGCCGCCGCGCACCGCATGCAGCGCCGCTTCGGGCCCGACATCGCGCAGCACGATATCGATGTCGGGCCACGCGCTCTGGCAAGCCTGCAGCCAGGCTGGCGCCAGCATCGAAGACAGCATGGGACCGACCGCGAGCTGCACGCGCCCATGCGCCGGACGCGCGCTCGAGTGCGTTTCGTGCAGGGTCTGTTCGACCTCGTCGATCAAATGGCAGATCCGCTCGGACAGCAGCGTGCCGGCTTCGGTCAGCTCCACCTGACGGGTGGTGCGGTCGAACAGCCGCAGGTCGATCTCCTCTTCGAGCTCGCGCACGCTGCGGCTGACGGCGGATTGCGTCAGGCCCAGTTCGGCGGCGGCACGGGTGAAACTGCGATGCCGCGCGACGGCGGCGAAGGCCTTCAACTGCGGAAGCGAGACATTCATCGTGGTCTCCTCTGGCACCGCATGCCTCGTGGGCACGCGGCCGCTGCGGTCGCCGCCGGCGTGGGCCGGCGGGGCAGCGCTGTGCTTTTTTATGTCGCCACGGTCGTCCGGCAGGGGTGCGCGGGCGCCGATGGGTCCTTCGATGCTAGTGCAAACGACTATCCACGACGCCTTAACTTTTTTATTAAGATCATTGACGACCGTCTATGGATGGACGGCGACGCCATCGCCATGCCGCGATGCAACGCGACCCCATACGCGCTCATCAGCGTCGCGCTGACCGAACGAGGCCGCCATGAAAAATGCCACGCTGCGCCAGCTGAAGGTCTTCGAAACAGTGGCCCGTCACCTGAGTTTTTCGCGCGCGGCCGAGGAATTGCATCTGACGCAGCCCGCAGTGTCGACGCAGGTGCGCCAGCTCGAGAACCACGTCGGCCTGCCGCTGTTCGAGCAGCTCGGCAAGAAGATCTACCTGACTCCCGCCGGCACCGAGATGCTGCACTACAGCCGCAGCATCATCCAGCAGTTCCGCGAGGCCGAAGACGCGATGGCACAGCTCAGCGGCATCGCGGGAGGCCGGCTCAATATCGCGGTGATCAGCGCGGGCGATTACTTCTTCCCGCGCGTGATCGCCGAATTCATGCGGCGGCATCCCGGCGTGACGCTGAACCTGGCGGTGCACAATCGCGAGGAATTGCTGCACCAACTGGCCGGCAACCTGACCGACCTTGCCGTGATGGTGCGCCCGCCGGCCGGCATGGACACCGTCAACGAATCGTTCGCGCCCCACCCCTACGTCATCGTCGCCGCGCCCGACCATCCGCTGGTCGGCAAGCGCAACGTGCCGCTCTCCGCGCTGTCCGACGAGGCCTTCATCTGCCGCGAGAAAGGCTCGGACACCTGGAACTCGATGCAGGAGGGCTTCGCGGCCCGGCTGCAGAACCTGCGCATCACGATGGAGATCAAGAGCACCGAGACCATCAAGCAGGCCGTGATCGCCAATATGGGCATCGCCTTCCTGTCCGCCCACACGGTCGCGCTGGAATTGCGCACCGGCCATCTTGCGGTGCTCGACGTCGAAGGCTTTCCGGTGATGCTGAACTGGTACGTGGTCCATCGCAAGAACAAGCGGCTGCCGCCGGTCGCGCTGGCCTTCAAGCATTTCCTGCTGAGCGAAGGCGCGGCGCAGATCGATCGCATCACCGCGGTCGACGGCCTGATTCGCGGCAAGGGTGCGGCCACCGCCCGCTCATAGCGCCAGCGTGCGGCAGCGTCGATGCATAAACGATGGCTTATGGTTTTGCCGACGAACTTCAATTGTTATTAATCGTTCCCGCCCCCTATTCTGCCCGCATGTCCCACCGCACCGGCATAGGAGAGCGACCATGGAACAAGCGCAGATCGAACGGCAGAACGACGTCCCCGCCGCAGCCGCGGACCCGCAGTTGCCGGTACAGGCGCAACTTGCCGCCTACAACTCGGCGTTCGTCGAACTGGAGTTGCCCTTTCACTGGGACGAGGCGATGTATCGCTGGCTGTGCGGCGTGGTCGATTGCGAGCGCACCCAGATCGCGCACTATATCGAGACCTATCACGCGCATCTGCTGACGGCCTATGACGCGCCGTTTCTGAGCCAGCTGATCCTGGAGAAGAAGAACGGGTATCTGGAAGCGATGGGCCGGCGCGTCAGCTGAGCGCCGAGCCGCGGCCCGAGCCGCATCACGTCGTTCCCGCGCAAGCGGGACTCCAGCATCGAGAACGAATGCCATCGGCTCTCCGGCCGCGCGGGGACCCGATGGCTCTCTTCAACGGGCTGCCTTCTGCTGGCTCAAGTCCGCTGGCTCAAGTCCGCTGGCTCAAGTCCGCTGGCTCCCGTCTGCTGGCTACCTTCGCTGCCCCCCCTTCCGCTGGCTCCCTTACCCTTACTTCGCCCCGGACGAGCGCGCGCCGCGCACACCCGCCCGCGCGCCGATCGCGATCCCCGCTGCCGCTACCGCGGCCAGCGCCGATCCCGCCAGCACCACCATCGGGCCGTTGCCGCCGGACAGCCAGGCGGTCGCCATCGCAAGCCCCAATCCGCCGAGGCATCCCGCATGCAGCCCATATGCACCGGTGTGCCCGAAGCCCGCCAGGCCGGCCAGCATCGATGCGCCGGCCACCAGATAAGCCAGTTCTTGCGGGTCCATCATGGCAGGCCTCCATCGCGAGCGAGGCCGGCGGCGCGTTGCCGCGCAGGCTAGCCGCCGACCGGATTGACCAGCGCACCGATGCCTTCGATGCGCACTTCCACCACCGCGCCCGCCTTCATCGAGCCCACGCCGAGCGAGGTGCCGCAGGCGATCACGTCGCCGGGCATCAGGGTCATGTCGCGCGACAGACGGCTGACCACTTGCTCGGGCGTGAAGATCATGTCGTCCAGCGGATAGCGCTGGCGCTCGGCGCCATCGAGCCGCGTGACCACGCTGGCGTCGCGCCAATCGAAGCCGGTGACGATCGTCGGGCCGATGCAGCCGAAGGTATCGAACCCCTTGGCGCGGCACCACTGCGGAAAATTCGGGTCTTCGGCGATCAAATCGGCCGCGGTGACATCGTTGACCACCGTATAGCCGAAGATATGCGCGGCCGCGTCGGCCACCGGCACATCGCGGCATACGCGTCCGATCACGATGCCCAGCTCGCCTTCGAAGACGATCTTGCCCCCATAACCGACCGGCCGCACGATCGTGTCGCCCGGGCCGGCAAGCGAGGTGCCTGGCTTGATCAGGAACAGCGGATGCGCGGGCTCAGGCTTGTCCAGCTTGCGGGCCAGCGCATGGAAGTTGTTCCACAGTGCGACGATCTTGGACGGCTCGCATGGGGCGAGCAGGCGCACCTCGTTGCGCGGGAACGAAACGCCGGTGGGGTTCGGCGAGGCGTAGCCCGGGCCGTCGTATTCGAACACCCGCTCGCCATCGAGCCGGCCCATCCGTGGCCGGCCATCGCCGGCGTCGAAGCGAATCCAGGTTTGCATGGGGTCTCCTGTGGCGGGTGGTTGTTATCGGCGGTGTTGGGGCGCTGCCCTCTCCCCCGGCCCCTCTCCCGCGAGCGGGAGAGGGGAGAAAACACCGGGCTGCCGCAATCACGATCAGCATGCGCCGACCGCTCTCCCCTCTCCCGCCATTGCGGGAGAGGGGCCGGGGGAGAGGGCAAGCGGCGCCTCCCAACGCCGCCGCTCTCCCCCGTCGTCGCAGAGTCAGATCTTGCCCGCGCCCCGCGCCCACTTGTACTTGGCACCGAGCACCGCGACCGGGATCTCGGTCGAGTACGCGTAGGCCGGCACGCCGTGCTGGTACAGGTATTCGGCGGCTTCCTCGACCTGCACGTCGCCGGCCAGCGAGGCCACGATCGGCTTCTCGATGCCCCTGGCCGCCATCTCCTCCTTGACCTCGACCACCAGCTTGGCGAACACCATCGGCGGCGTGATGATCGTGTGCCAGTAACCGAGGATGATCGCGTGGATGCGCGGGTCCTCCAGCCCCAGCTTGATCGTGTTCCGATAGGTGGTCGGCGGCTCGCCGCCGGTGATGTCGACCGGATTGCCGGCCGCGCCGAACGGCGGGATGAACTTGCGGAAGGCAGCGTCCAGATCCTCCGGCATCGTCATCAGCGACAGCCCGTTGTCGACGCAGGCATCGGACAGCAGCACGCCCGAGCCGCCCGCGCCGGTGATGATCACCACGTTCTCGCCCTTCGGCGTCGGCAGCTTCGGAATGCCGCGCGCGAACTCGAGCAGATCGCGCAGCGAGCGGGCGCGAATCACGCCGCATTGCTTGAAGACGTCCTCGTAGATCCGGTCGTCGCCCGCCAGCGCGCCGGTGTGCGAGCTGGCGGCGCGCGCGCCCAGGCTGGTGCGGCCGGCCTTGAGCACCACCACCGGCTTGACCTTCGACACGCGGGCCGCCGCCTCGGCGAACGCGCGGCCGTCCTTCAGATCCTCGCAATGCTGCGCGATGATCTCGGTCTCGTCGTCCTGCTCGAAGAAGGTCAGCAGATCGTCTTCATCGATGTCGGACTTGTTGCCCAGGCCCACGATGGCGGACACGCCCATCTTGGCCGAGCGCGAGAAGCCGATGATGGCCATGCCGATGCCGCCCGACTGCGAGGACAGCGCGGCCTTGCCCTTGACGTCATAAGGCGTGCAAAACGTCGCGCACAGGTTCTTGGGCGTGTAGTAGAAGCCGTAGATGTTCGGCCCCATCAGCCGGATGTTGTGCTTGCGCGCGATCGCGACGATCTCCTCCTGCCCTTCGACATTGCCGGTCTCGGCAAAGCCGGACGGAATCAGCACCGCGCCGGGAATCCCCTTCCTGCCCACCTCCTCCAGCGCCTGCGCCACCAGCTTGGCGGGGATCGCGAACACCGCCACATCGATCTCGCCGGGCACGTCGAGCACGCTCTTGTAGGCGGTCATGCCCATGATCTCTTCGGCCTTCGGGTGGATCGGATAGATCTTGCCCTGGTAGCCGCCGTTGATCAGGTTCTTCATCACCGAGTTGCCGATCTTGCCATCCTCGGACGAGGCGCCGATCACCGCGACGGTGTCGGGCCGCATGATGCGGTTCATCTGCGCGACGATCTGCTCCTGCGTCGGGCGATAGCGCTGCGGCTGCGGCGCGTGATCCAGCACGATGCGCACGTCGGCCGCGATCGCGCCGCTCGGGCTCGCGAAGACCGGGTTCAGGTCCAGCTCGGCGATCTCGGGGAAGTCGGTCACCAGCTGCGACACGCGCTGGATCATGTTGGCCAGCGCCGCGCGATCGACCGGCTCGGCGCCGCGCACGCCCTTGAGCACCTGCGCGGCGGCGATGCCGTCGAGCATGCCGAGCGCGTCCTGCTCGCTGGCCGGCGCCATGCGGAAGGTGATGTCCTTGAGCACCTCGACCAGCACGCCGCCGAGGCCGAAGGCCACCAGCTTGCCGAACGACGGATCGGTGACCGCGCCGATGATGACCTCCTGGCCGCCGCCGATCATCTTCTGCACCTGCACGCCGACGATGTCCGCCTTGGCGTTGTAGCGCTTCGCGTTATCCAGGATGGTCTGATAGCCCTGCTCGACCTTCTGCGCGTCGTCCAGGCCCACCAGCACGCCGCCGGCCTCGGTCTTGTGCAGGATGTCCGGCGACACGATCTTCATCACCACCGGAAAGCCGATGCGGCCCGCCAGCTCGACCGCCTCGGCCGGCGACGTCGCCAGCCCTTCGCCCGGCACCGCAATGCCGTAGGCATCGCAGACCAGCTTGCCTTCGGGTGCGGTCAGTGCGGTGCGTCCCTGTTCCTTGGCGGTGGCGAGAATATTGCGCACCGCGTCCTTGTCATACGCCATGTCAGACCTCCATTGGGTCATGGTTGCAGCGGAGTTTGCGAACGAAGGGCGGCACCGGGCCGCCCAGGGCAAGGCGACGTCAGACTGCGCCGGCCGCGCGCAGCGCCTCGATCTGCGCGGGCGTGCGGCCCAGCCACTCGAGGATCTCGGTGGTGTGCTCGCCCAGCAGCGGCGAGCGATCGACCTGGACCGGGGATTCCGACAGGTTGATCGGACAGCCGAGCTGCACATAGCGGCCGCGCTGCGGGTGATCGACCTCGACCAGGTAGCCGCGCTCGTACAGCGAGCGGTCCTCGATCAGGTCCTTCATCGACAGGATCGGGCCGCACGGCACGTCGACCTCGTTGAGCGCTTCCATGACCTCGAACTTGGTGCGCGTGCGCGTCCATTTCTCGATGATCGAGAAGCATTCGGGCAGGCATTTGAGGCGGGCCTCCGGCGTGGCGAACTGAGGATGCGAGATCAGGTCCTCGCGCCCGCACAGCCGCATCAGCGGTTCCCAGCCCTGCGGTTGCACGATCACGTAGACGTAATCGTTGGCCCCGCCCGGTGCGCAGCGCAGCGCCGCGCCCGGCTGCCCGCCGCCCGAGGCATTGCCCGCGCGCGGCACGTAGTCGCCGAATTCCTTGTTCGGGTACTCGCGCAGCGCGCCGGCCGCCAGGCGCTGCTGATCACGCAGCTTGACGCGGCACAGGTTCAGCACCGCGTCCTGCATCGCGACCTCGACGCGCTGGCCCTTGCCGGTCTGCTCGCGCTGCAGCAGCGCCGCCAGGATGCCGATCACGCAGTGCACGCCGGTGCCCGAATCGCCGATCTGTGCGCCGGTCACGGTCGGCGGCCCTTCCTCGAAGCCGGTAGTCGATGCCGAACCGCCCATGCATTGCGCGACGTTTTCGTACGCCTTGCAGTCGGCATACGGCCCGGGGCCGAAACCCTTGATCGACGCGTAGATCAGCCGCGGATTGAGCGCGCGCAGCCGGTCCCAGTCGAAGCCCGCGCGATCGAGCACGCCCGGGCCGAAGTTCTCGACCAGCACGTCGCAGCGTTCGACCAGGTCCTCCAGCAGCGCCTTGCCTTCCGGCGTCTTCATGTTCAGCGTCAGGCTGCGCTTGTTGGAGTTCAGCATCGTGAAATAGAGGCTGTCGGCGTTTGGCACATCGCGCAGCTGGCTGCGCGTGATATCGCCCCGGCCGGGCAGCTCGACCTTGATCACGTCCGCGCCCAGCCACGCCATCAGCTGCGTGGCCGAGGGCCCCGCCTGCACGTGCGTCATGTCCAGGATGCGTACTCCTTCCAATGCCTTGCTCATGGCGTCGTCTCCTCGCCTCTATGGTGTGATCGTGGGTTGCTAGGGAGCCAGGTCCGCGCGGCCGATGCAGCGAGGGCGTGCGCCGCCCGCCGGATGCGTGGGTCTTGCGCAAACCCGCGCATCCGGTACCGCTCGCCGCGATCGCGCTGTCGGCCGGTGGCCGGCCGCCGGCTACTTGTACATGGTCTGGTTCTTGGTGCCCGGGGCGTATTCGCGCGGATCGACCCAGATATTGATCACCGCGGACTTGCCGGTGCGGGCGATCGACTCGCGTCCGCGCTGCAGCGCGCCGGCGATCTGCGCGGGATCCCGTACCTCCTCGCCGTAGCCGCCGAGCATCTGCGCGAACTGGCTGAACGGCACGTCGGACAGCAGGTTGCCGACGTTGCCGCGCGACTCGCCGTACTTGGCCAGCTGCCCGTAGCGGATCTGGTTCATCGCCGAGTTGTTGCCGATCACGGCCAGGTACGGCACGCCGAAGCGGTTGGCGGTCTCCATGTCGAAGGCCGTCATGCCGAAGGAGCCGTCGCCGTAGTAGCACAGCACCTCCTTGCCCGGATTGGCCAGACCCGCGGCGATGGCAAAGCCGGTGCCGACGCCGAGCGAGCCCAGCGCACCCGGATCCATCCACTGGCCGGGATTGCGGGGCCGCACCGCCTGCGCGGAGATCGTGACCACATCGCCGCCGTCGCCGATGTAGATGGTGTCTTCGCCGAGGAAGTTGTTCAGCTCGTAGGCGACGCGATACGGATGGATCGGCGTGTTCTCCGACAGGAACAGCGGCATCAGCTTCTCGGTGGCCACGCCCTCCGCCTCGGTCAGGTCGGCCATCCACTTGCGGCGCGCCTGGCGCTTGTCCTGCTTGATGCGCGCGGTGGCGGCCTGCAGCACGGCGCCGAGAATCGCGCCGGGATCGCCGACCAGGCCCAGATCGATCTCGCGGTTCTTGCCGACGGTGCGGTAGTCCATGTCGATCTGCACCAGCGTCAGCTCCTTGCTGATGCGCTTGCCGTAGCCCATGCGGAAGTCGAACGGCGTGCCGACGATGACCAGCACATCGGCATTGGCAAACGCCTGCGAGCGGGTGCGGTCGAAATGATGCGGATCGCCCGGCGGCAGCAGCCCGCGGCTGGCGCCATTGAAATAGCCCGGGATATCGAGCCCGCGCAGCAGCGCGATCGCTTCCTCGTGGCCGCGTGCGGTCCACACCTGCTGGCCGAACAGGATCGCCGGACGCTCGGCGTTGACCAGGATGTCGGCGAGCTTCTCGATGTCGCGCGGATCGCCGATCGACTTGGTCGAGGCGCGATAGTGGCCGGGGCGCGGCACCACCGCGCGCGCGACGTCGACCTCGCGGTCCAGCACGTCGCGCGGAATCTCCAGATAGGCGGGCCCGGGCGCGCCGTTGAAGCACTCGCGCGCGGCCATCGAAATCATGTCGGCGACGCGCTCGGTGCTCGGCACGGTGGCGGCGAACTTGGTAATCGGCGCCATCATGTCGACGTGCGGCAGATCCTGCAGCGAGCCCATCTTGTGCTGCGTCAGCGCGCCCTGCCCCCCGATATGCAGCACCGGGCTTTCGGAGCGGAAGGCGGTGGCGATGCCGGTCACGGCATTGGTGCAGCCCGGCCCGGCCGTCGTCACCACGCAGCCAAGCTTGCCGGTCTGGCGCGCATAGCCGTCGGCCGCATGCGCCGCGACCTGTTCATGACGTACGTCGATGATGCGGATCCCCTCGTCGACGCAGCCATCGTAGATGTCGATGATATGGCCGCCGCATAGCGTGAAGATGGTATCGACCCCTTCGTTCTTCAGCGCCCGCGCGACCAGATGGCCGCCCGACACGATGCCGGCATCCCGGCTCTTCTGCTTCAGGGTGTCATCGGCCGTCGTCGATTCCGGCCGCAGCGATACGACTGCAGACATGTGTTGGTCTCCTCGTTGGACTCCGGGCGGCCCCGTGGTATGGGCACGCACCGCTTCACCTTCTTCTCGGCAGGGCTGCCGGCTTGCGACGCGAATCGATCGTTTCGGGCGATCTTGATGACATACCGTATGTGATATATCAAAGGTGAGCAAGGAGAAAATGTGGGAGAGACGCCGACTTTCGACGACGCAACGCAGCAAAACGGCCGTTTTCGTGCCGATAAATTCGGCCAACTTCTATAAACACTGCCGCTCAGTGGTGGACTGCATCAATGCTGGATGTGATTGGGGACGTGGGTTCGAGCACCAAATATTTCGCCTTGTTGTGTCTTGATATATTACATACCATATTCACGCAGGCGCCCGGCGCAATGCCGCCCCATCCTGTCAGCCACCACAACGACGTATCCAAACCAGTGAGGAGACAGTGAACATTCACGAATATCAGGCCAAGGAGTTGCTGCGGCGCTACGACGTCGCCGTGCCGCGCGGCGCGGTTGCGTTCACGCCGGACGAGGCAGCGAACGCGGCGCGCACGCTAGGGGGCCCGCTGTGGGTCGTCAAATCGCAGATCCATGCCGGCGGTCGCGGCGCCGGACGCTTTCAGAACGATCCCGGCGGCAAGGGCGGCGTGCGCGTGGCACGTTCGCTCGAGGCCGTGCGCGAGGAAGCCGGCAAGATGCTCGGTGCGGTGCTGGTCACGAAGCAGACCGGCGCTGCGGGGCGGGAGGTGCGGCGCCTCTATATCGAGGAAGGCTGCGACATCGCACGCGAGCTCTATTTCGGCATGCTGATCGACCGCGCGACGTCGCGGATCACGCTGATGGCATCGACCGAAGGCGGCATGGACATCGAGGAAGTGGCCGCGCACACGCCGGAAAAGATCCTGAAGCTGGCGATCGATCCGGCCACCGGTATCCAGCCCTTCCACGCGCGGCGCCTGGCCTTCGGGCTCGGCCTGCGCGGCAAGCAGATCGGCGAGGCCACGCGGCTGTTCCTGGCGGCCTATCGCGCCTTCACCGAACTGGACGCGTCCATCGTCGAGATCAATCCGCTGGTCGTCACGCACAGCGGCCACGTGATGGCGCTGGACGCCAAGTTCAACTTCGACGACAACGCGCTGTTCCGCCATGCCGATATCGAGGCGATGCGCGACGAGGCCGAGGAAGACCCGGCCGAGACCGAGGCCGCGCGCCATGCGCTGAACTACGTCAAGCTCGACGGCAATATCGGCTGCATGGTCAATGGCGCCGGCCTGGCGATGGCGACGATGGACATCATCCAGCTGCACGGCGGCAAGCCGGCCAACTTTCTCGACGTCGGCGGCGGCGCGACGCGCGAGCGCGTGGCGGCGGCGTTCCGGCTGATCCTGGCCGACCGCAATGTCGAAGGGATCCTCGTCAATATCTTCGGCGGCATCATGCGCTGCGACGTGATCGCCGAGGGCGTGGTCGCGGCCGCGCGCGAGGTCGACCTGACCGTGCCGCTGGTGGTGCGGCTCGAAGGCACCAACGTCGACCTGGGCAAGGCCATCCTGCGCGATTCGGGATTGCCGATCGTCTCGGCGGACGACCTCGCCGATGCGGCGACCAAGGTGGTGGCTGCCACGCAGGGCAAAAAACGCGGAGGACATTGAAATGGCCGTGCTGATCGACAACAACACCCGCGTGCTGTGCCAGGGCCTGACCGGCGCGCAGGGCAGTTTCCACACCGAACAGGCGCTGGCCTATGGCACGAAGATGGTCGGCGGCGTGACGCCCGGCAAGGGCGGCGAATCGCATCTGGGCCTGCCGGTGTTCGACACGGTGGCCGAGGCGGCCGAGCGTACCGGTGCCCAGGCCTCCGTGATCTACGTGCCGCCACCCTTCGCCGCCGACGCGATCCTCGAAGCGGTCGACGCCGGCCTCGAGTTGGTGGTCTGCATCACCGAGGGCATCCCGGTGCTGGACATGGTGCGCGTCAAGCGCGCGCTGTCCGGCTCGCGCACGCGCCTGGTCGGTCCGAACTGTCCCGGCGTGATCACCCCGGGGCAATGCAAGATCGGCATCATGCCGGGCCATATCCATCGGCCCGGCAGGATCGGCGTGGTGTCGCGCTCCGGCACGCTGACCTATGAAGCGGTGGCGCAGACCAGCGCGGCCGGGCTCGGGCAGTCGACCTGCATCGGCATCGGCGGCGATCCCGTCAACGGCACCAACTTCATCGATTGCCTGAAGCTGTTTCTCGAGGACGACGACACCGAGGGCATCATCATGATCGGCGAGATCGGCGGCTCGGCGGAGGAGGAAGCCGCGCAGTTCCTGCGCGAGTCCGGCAGCGACAAGCCGGTGGTCGGCTTTATCGCC
Organism: Cupriavidus gilardii; assembly: GCF_013314895.1. Taxonomy (GTDB): domain Bacteria; phylum Pseudomonadota; class Gammaproteobacteria; order Burkholderiales; family Burkholderiaceae; genus Cupriavidus; species Cupriavidus gilardii_C. The sequence continues at coordinate 41,411 of NZ_JABTYE010000003.1, forward strand.
GGCACCACGGCGCCGCCGGGCCGGCGCATGGGCCATGCCGGTGCGATCATCTCGGGCGGCAGCGGTACCGCCGACGCGAAGATCGAGGCGATGCGCGCGGCCGGCATCCACGTGCCGCGCTCGCCGGCCGAACTGGGGCAGACCATGGCGAAAGCCCTGAACAGGTAGCACAGGCGGTCTTGCCCCCCAACGAGCCGCTGCCGTTGCCGCGCAGCGGTGGCGGCTCGCCCGGTTTTCCATTCCCTGACATTCCCTGTCATTCCCCTCCAGCGCTTCGGCGCTTCGGCGCTTCGGCGTACCGACCTGTGCCACCGGCATCCGGGCGCCAAACCCTCCTCGCCGTTTTTCGCCATCCGCCATATCGGCGCGAATGGTTATATCGCGACGGCTGTCATCCCGGCGAAATGCGAATCGCGTATGGAAACCATACAAGCTCGCGACATGCAGAGGAAAATTTTCAAGTCTGCTATAGAAAATTCCGACTTCTGATGCAGAGGTGGCGTGCCTTATGATCAGCGCACAGTCACGGCAGCATTTAAAAACCGGATAAAAAATGCTGTGATCTGTATTTCCGATATATCTATATCGCCCGCCGTTTATTGCCGCGCGGGATATACCGACACGCTCACACAAAGGGAATCGACATGGACATGCTCGCCGTGCAACGCGACCTCGCCATCCAGACCGAAGACAAATCCGGCCTCTATGTGCTCGATATGGCGATGGGGTACTCCGTTCAGGCCGCGCTGCGCGTTGCCGCGATGCTGGGTCTTGCCGACCATCTTCGCGATGGCCCGAAGACCGCCGCGGAGTTGGGCGCGGCAACCGAGTCGGAGCCGCGCCGGCTGACGCAGGTGCTGCGCCTGCTGTGCACCAGGGAGGTATTCCGCGAAGATGAACAGGGCCGCTACCACCTGACACCGGCCGCCGAAAACCTGCGCAGCGACCATCCCCGCTCGTTGCGCGACGCGGTGATGATGATCACCCATCCGGCACTGTGGAACTCGGCCAGCCAGCTGATCGAGACCGTCAAGGGCCGCTCCGCCTTCAAGAAGTCGTCCGGCATGTATTTCTGGGAATACTGGGCCAAGGCCGAGCAGGACCAGGAACACTTCGATGTCGGCATGCGCTCGATGTCGCTGCCCGAGAACGAATTCCTGCTCGCGGCCTGTGAATTCCCCGAACATGCGACCGTGGTCGATATCGCCGGCGGCCAGGGCGGCATGCTGCTGCGCGTGCTGCAGCTCAATCCGACCGTGCGCGGCATCCTGTTCGACCAGCAGCACGTGCTGCCCAAGCACCGCCTCGGCGAGCTGGGCGACGACAGCCGCTGGCAGCTGGCGGCCGGCGACTTCTTCAAGGAAGGCGACATTCCGGCCGGCGCTGACATCTACACGGCCAAGTACATCACGCACGACTGGGCGGATGCCGACGCCATCCGCATCCTGCGCAACGTGCGCAAGGCAATGACCAAACCCGGCAGCAAGCTGCTGGTGATGGATGCCGTGATCGAACCGGGCAGCAACAAGCCCGATACCGGCAGGGTGATGGACGTGGTCTGTGCGGCCATCTACGCCAGCATGGAGCGCACCGAGGAAGAACACCGCCATATCCTCGAACAGGCGGGATTCCGGCTGAATCGCATTATCGACACCGGCATGTATATCAAGGTGGTGGAAGCGATTCCGGTCTGATTTCCATCTGACAGCGGCGCAGGCGTATTGCCTGCGCCAATTCAGGGCGGTGCCAATCGAATTTCGGCCGCGCAATATGCGGCCGGGGGATTCCATTGTCCTCGATAATCGGATCGATTGAATATCCGATGATTCAACTCAATCGACAACAATAAAAACAATGGCATCGCAGCGAGAATTATTTCATTTCCATTCGAGCCGATAATGAATAGTCTTGCGCAAAGGCGTCTGGCGATCGTGGGCGGCGGCGCAGCCGGGGTCGCCATGTTCATCGCCGCGGTTCAGCGGGGAACTGCGGACCGCATCTTCGTCGTCGAGCCTGGCGTCATCGGGCCGGGCGCCGCGTTCTCTCCCCCCGATCATGATCTGATTTGCAACACCTCGGTCGACATCATGTCGATCGTGCCCGGCAAACCGCTGGACTTTCTCGATTACCTGACGGCCAACGGCCACGCGGCGACCGCGGAAAGCTTCGTGCCGCGCCGGATCTACGGCGACTATCTGGCCGATCGGTTTCATCGGTATGCGAGGCTGGCCCGGGCGCGCGGCATCGAGGTCACCCATCTGCCATATCGCTTCCGGGCGCTGAAGCGGCTCGGCCATCGCCGGTATGCGCTCGAATTCGAGGACGCCGTCACCGCCGCGGAGCCGATCGTTTCGGATGTCGTCTTCTGCATCGGCGGCGGCTCGCCGCGCCTGCCCGAGGCATTTGCCCCGCATCGCGGACACCCGCATCTCGTCCGTTGCCCATACGACGAGGCGGAAATGCGGGCCAAGGTCCCGCCGCGGTCGCAAGTGCTGGTGATCGGCAGCAAGCTGTCGGCGATCGATGCCACGCTGCTGCTATGCCGGGCCGGCCATCGCGTGACCATGCTGTCGCCGTCGGGGCGGCTTCCGGCCGTGCGCGCCCGCTTCATGTGGGGCAACGAAGTCCCGATCGATGCGAACGGCCTGTTGCAGGCGATGACCCGCTGGGACGGGCCTGCCGACGCGCCCTTGCCCGGCGCGCTCGGGTTCGGCTATCGAAAGTACTTTGCACGCGCGGTCCGTGCCTGCACCGGCCGATCCTGGCGCGCGCAGTTTTCGCTGGCGGAGCGGGCCGACCAACGACTCCGCGAGGACATCGCGATTGCGGAGCACGGCGGCACAGTCTGGCAAGACTGGGTCGTCAAGTTCGTCAACACGGCCAACTCGCTCTACCTGGACCACGGCGAGCGACGCATCGGCGGATTCCATCCCGAGTTCGGTTCGCTTCTGTTCGAATACCTGACCGCGGCGGCACTGCCCAATGCCAGGAAGATCCTGCGCTATCTGGAAAGTGGGCAGCTGACCGTCGAACGAGGCGAACCGCGCGATGTCGCGGCGGAACACGGCGGCCTGGGATGCTGGCGCATCGATTGGGGCGGCGGCGAACAACACTTCGATGCGGTGGTCAATGCAGCCGGATTCCACGCGCCCTGCTTCGCGCTGAACGTCGATGGCGAGATCGAGGCCCAGTCCGACGGACGACGCGCCGTCGCGCCGATCCGGGCCTCGACCGACCTGTCCGCCCGGATTGCCCAATGGGGCAACACGGAGAACATCTGGCTCACTGGCGCGTCGCTGCAAGGGCGGCTGCTGACCGCCAGCGCCATCTTCATCATCACGAGCCTGGCCGACCGGATCGCCGCCGCGATGCTGCGCCCGCCTTTGCGCAGCAACGTCGACATCGAACCGCGCGCTGCCGGTCTCGTGCTGGCCCCTGCGGCCGCCACCGCAATGGCAACACGCCTCTAGCGCGCATTTCGACACGCTTCCCCCATTTGCGAGCCACCACCATGGACATGCTGACCCGACCGGACCTGTCGTCCGACCAGTTCTTTGAAGACCGCTACGCAAGCTACCGCGTGCTGCGCGATCGCTTCCCGTTCTTCGATACCGAGATCGATGGCGAGCCCTGCGTCGTCATCACACGCCATGCGGACGTCGACCAGGTGCTGCGCCACCCGCTCGTCACGGCCCAGCCGGAGCCGGGCAAGTTTCCGGCCCGTGTGGGCAACGGTCCGGCCGCACGGCACTATCGCGAATCGCTGCCGAGCCTGGACCATCCGGAACATACGCGCATTCGGCGGATCCTGACGCCGGCGTTCATGCCCAAGGCCGTCGCGAAAATGCGCGAGCGCATCGAGCGCGCGATCGAGCGTCATCTGGACAGGCTGGCGCAGGAGTCCGAAGCCGATTTCATCGATGTCTTCGCCCAGCCGCTGGCGATCGAGCTGGCCAGTTTGCTGATGCACATGTCGATCGAGCAGGCGACGCAGGTATTGGAGCGTTCGCAGGAACTGATTGCCGTGCTGGGCGTGACCAGCATGGGCGAAGGCGCGCTCGAGGCAGCGGACAAGGCCGGCAGCTATTGCCAGGCTTATGTGGACGACGTGGTCCAGGCGCTGAAGCGGCAACCATTGCCTGCCGACGATTTCGTCGGCGTGATGCTGGCGTCCGAAGGCAAGGAAGGAGGGATGACGCGCTCCGAGATCGTGACGACCATCATCGGCGTGATCATCGCGGCCTACCATACGTCGAAGGCGATGTTCGCGACGACGACGCTGGCCTTGCTCAGACATCCAGACCAGAAAGCGCGGCTGGTTGCCGATCCCGGCCTGGCCCGTTCCTGCTGGGAGGAGGGTCTGCGGTTCGACGGGCCGGTGCATTTCATGCACCGGTATGCGAGCCAGCCGATCACGGTCGGCGACAGGGTGCTCGAGCCCGGACGCCGCCTCGTGGTCGGCCTGCAGGCCGGCAACCGCGACGAGCGGCGTTTCCCGGAGCCGGATCGCTTCATCATCGACCGCACCGACAATCGGCACCTCGCCTTTGCCGGCGGCCCGCATTTCTGCATCGGTGCACAGCTCGTGCGGCTCGAAGGCGAGCTGCTGTTTCAGCGGCTGTTCCAGCGTTTCCCCAACATGGCGCTCCAGGGCCTGCAGTACGCGCCGATTCGGGATATCTCATTCCCGATGCTGCTCAAGCTGACGGTCTCACTGCGCTGAGGAGCGGGCCATGGATGACCTTCGCGTCGAAATGCGACCGGGCGCCTGCTGCGGGTTCGGCAACTGCGCCGCATTGGCCCCGCAGGTGTTCGTCTTCGATCCGGAACGGCACAAGCTGAAGTACATCGACCAGTCCCACGTTGCGGCGCAGCTCGCGCAGGTGCGCCAAGCGGTGGCCGAATGTCCCGCGGGAACGCTGGTGCTGGTGCGAGCCGCCGCCGCTGGACAGGAACCGGCGGCGGCAGCGGCTACACCCCGATCAGGCTGCGCGCGATGATGCCCAGCTGCACCTCGGCGGCGCCGCCGAAGATCGTGTAAGCCCGGCTGTTCAGATACTCGGGCAGCAAGGTGCCGACGATTTCGCTGCCGGCTCCGATGCCGCAGGATGAGCTCGCGTCATCGTCGCGCCAACGCTGCCCTTCCAACCCCAGCATCTCCACACCCAGCTCGCCGATCTGCTGCTTGAGCCGGCTGGCGCGCAGCTTCAGCATCGACGACACCGGGCCGGGACTCTGCCCCGGCATCAGTTGGCCCAGCGTCTTCAGCTCCAGCATCTCGAAGGCATCGAGGTCCGCGCAGACCTCGCCGAAGCGCGCATGCAGCAGTTCGCGCTGCGCGCCGTCGTGGCGCAGGCCGCCCGCCTGCAACGCCGCCATCGCGTCGCCCACCCGCATCAATTGCGAGCGCAGCCGCGGGCTGAAGAACCCCGCGCCGCGTTCGAACTCGAGCAGATAGCGGGCGCAGGCCCAGCCGGCGTTCTCCTCGCCGATGCGATTGGCCTGCGGCACGCGCACCTCGTCGAAGAAGACTTCGTTGACGTCGCGATCGCCGCCGATCGTCGCGATCGGGCGCACGGTGACGCCGGGCGAATCCATATCGATCAGCAGGAAGCTGATGCCGTCCTGCCGGCGCCCCTCGTTGCCGGTTCGGACCAGCGCGAACATGCGGTTGGCATGATGCGCGTGCGTGGTCCACAGCTTGGAACCGCTGACGATGTAGTCGTCGCCATCGGGCACCGCGCGCGTGCGCAGCGCCGCGAGGTCGGAGCCCGCCCCGGATTCGGAGAAACCTTGGCACCAGTAGTCGTCGCCGGACAGGATGCGCGGCAGATAGCGTTCCTTCTGTTCCTCGGTGCCGAAGCGCAGGATCACCGGTCCGAGCAGCCGCACGCCCATCGGATGGACCAGCGGCGCGCCGGCCAGCGCGCACTCGGTCTCGAAGACGAAGCGCTGCACCGGGCTCCAGCCGGTGCCGCCCCATTCCTTCGGCCACAGCGGCACCAGCCAGCCGCGCTCGCGCAGCATCGCCTGCCAGGGGCCGGAAATTTCGGGCTCGGGATACATTGCGGTAGTCAGCCGCTGGCCGCGGCGCAGCTCGGGCGTCAGCCTGTCGCGCAGGAAGGCCCGCACCTCGTGGCGAAACGCCGCGAGTTCGGGGGTCAATTGGAGATCCATGACGCGGCGGCCTCGGCGGAAGATCGATTGGAAGACGGCAGGGTCCGGCTGTCGCGCCATGCCCCGCTGGCCAGCATCGCGCGGCCATATTGCGCGGCATGCCAGGACGGGCTGCCGCCCTGCTGCTGGAAACGCGTCAGCTTGCGGAACAGGCCGGCGATCGGCAGCTCCTCGGAGACGCCCATGCCGCCATGCAGCTGCACCGCTTGCTGCGATACGTAGCGGGCCGCGCGTCCGACCTTGGACTTCGCCATCGCGGCCAGCGCGACGGCATCGGTTGCGTCCTTCAGCCCCGCATCGACGCGCAGCGCCGCGAGCTCGCAGGCCGCGATCGCTTCCTCGCAGCAGACCGCCATCTCGGCCAGCTTGTGTTGCACGGTCTGGAAGCTCGCGATGGGTCGGCCGAACTGCTCGCGCTGGCGGGTATGGGCAACCGTGCGCTCGAAGGCGGCCTGCATCGCGCCGCAGGCTTCCCAGCACAGCGCGATCGACGCCTCGGCCAGCAGGCGGTGCAGCACCGGGGTCGCATCGCTTCCCTCCGCGGGCCCCAGCATCGCGTCGGCATCGACATGGACCCCGTCGAGCCATACGTCCGCAGCGGCGGCGCCGTCGACCGTATGGCAGCGGTGCAGGCGCAATCCGCGCGCAGAGAGGTCGCGCATTGGCAGCAGGAACACGGCATGTGTGGCACCGGCCGTGTCCGGGTTCGCGCCGGGCTCCAAGTCCGGCTTTGCATCCGGCCCCCGTTCCCTCCCCTCGCCGTCGATGCGGGCACTGACCAGCAGCGCATCGGCGCCGCCGGCACCCGGCACCAGCAGCTTGGCGCCGTGCAGCCGCCAGCCCGTCCCGTCGCGCTGCGCCACCGTGGCACGCGGTGCCCATGGGTCATGGCACTGCGCTTCGTCGTGGGCCAGCGTCAGACGGCGGCTGCCGTCGATGACCGCCGGCAGCCAGCGATCGCGCTGCGCCGGCGTGCCGAGCGCCGCCAGCATACGCGCCGCCAGCAGGATCCCGCCGTGGTACGGCACGTTGATGCCGTGCCGGCCGAAGGCGCGCATCAGCAGCCCCGTTTCGACCGCACCGCCATCGAAGCCGCCGGTTTCCGCCGGCAATGGCAGTCCCAGCCAGCCCATCTCGGCGAAGGCCCGCCACATCGGCATCCATCGCGGGTGCGGTCCGGATTCGGGCCGTGCGTCGTACCACGGCCCCGCGGCATCGGGTTGCCGCGACAGAAAAGCCAGCGCGCTCTCCTCGATCAGCCGCTGTTGTTCGTTCAGCGTCAGCTGCATCGGCTCAATCCGCCTGCGCGCCGGACGCCTTGGCGACCTTGGTCCACTTCTGCGCGTCCTGCTTGATGAAGGTCGCGAACTGCTCGGGCGTATTGCCGATGATGTCCAGGCCCAGCGCACGGAACTGTTCGCGCAGGGCCGGGTCCTTCAGCGCCTGCTGCGTGGCGGCATGGACGCGCTTGACGACGTCGGGCGGCGCACCGGCCGGGGCCAGCAGGCCCAGCCAGGGCATCGCCTCGTAGCCCGGCAGGCCCGACTCCGCCACCGTCGGCAGATCGGGCAGCGTCGCCGAGCGCTTCGCCGTGGTCACCGCCAGCGCGCGCACGCTGCCGCTCTTGATATGCGGGGCCGACGACGCGTACGCGTCGAACATCACCTGCACGTTGCCGCCGACCAGGTCGTTCAGCGCCGGCGCGCTGCCCTTGTACGGAATGTGGGACATCTGGACGCCCGCCATGGTCTTGAACAACTCCGCCTCCAGGTGGGTCGACGTGCCCGAACCCGCCGAGCTGTAGCTGACCGACTTGCCGCTGGTCTTCAGATAGTCGATCAGCTCCTTGACGTTGGTCACCGGCAGCTTGGCATTGACCTCGAGCACGTGCACCACCGAGGCCACCAGCGTGATCGGCGTGAAGTCCTTGACCGGGTCGTAGCCTACCGTCTTGAACACCGCCGGCGCGATGCCCAGCGAAGAGGCGGCCATCAGCAGCGTATAGCCGTCGGGCGCCTGCCTGGCGACGTAATCGGACGCGATCACCGTGCCGGCACCCGGCTTGTTCTCGATCACGACCGGCTGGCCCAGATGCTGGCGCAGCCGTTCGCCGAGCGCGCGCGTCATGATGTCGGCCGCGCCGCCGGGTGTGAACGGCACGATGATGCGCACCGGCTTGGTGGGATAGGCGCCGGCGTCGGCGGCATGGGCGCCGGGCAGCACGGCAAGGGGCAGCGCCACGGTCAGCGCCAGGGCGGCGATCCAGGATCGGGTCATGGTCAGTCTCCTCTCGATTGTTGTTGTGTTGCGCTTCGTTGTTTCGGCGCGGTATCGACGCGGTTCCGGCGCGGTATCTGCGCAGTACGTGCGTGGTATGTGGGGGTACGTGCGCGATACCCGCCGCAGCCTTACTCCCGCTTCGGCACGATCAAGGCATCGAGCATCGCCACGCCCTGTCCGCGCTCGCGCACCAGCAGCGGATTGATCTCGACCTCGTCGGCCGCCTCGCCCAGCGCCAGCACCGCGTCCGAGAACGCCGCGATCGCCGCGCAGGCCGCCGGCACGTCGCACAACGGCCGCCCGCGGAAGCCGTCGAGCAGCGGGAACGCCCGCAGTTCGCGCAGCATCTGCTCGGCGGTGCGCCGATCGACCGGCAGCAGCCGATGGCTGACGTCCCGATACAGCTCGGTCAGCACGCCGCCGAGTCCCACCGTCAGCGTCGGGCCGAACACGGGGTCGCGCACCGCGCCGACGATCAGCTCGACGCCGCCGCTCAACATCGGCTGCACCAGCACGCCGTCGATGCGGGCGTGCGGCGCATGCTTCCGGACGCTGGCCAGCATCTCGGCGCAGGCCTTGCGCACCGCGTCGGCATCGCGGAGGTTCAGCCGCACGCCCCCGACCTCGGTCTTGTGCGGCAGGTCGGCGCTCAGCACCTTCAACACCACCGGAAAGCCCAATTCCACCGCCGCGGCGGCAGCCTCGTCGGCGTGCCGCACCACGCGGCCGTCGATATCGCCGACGCCGTGCGCGGCCAGATAGCGGCGGGCCGCATGTTCATCGCACGGCAAGGCGGGCGGCGTCGGCATCGCGGCAGCCAGTTCCCTCTCCCCAGCCCTCTCCCGCAAGCGGGAGAGGGCGCCGGTTGTCGCGAGTGCGGTCGCTGTCGCGGGGGTCGATCGCAGTTGCTGAGGCATGTCCCTGTTCCGCAGCGCGCGCCAGCCCCGCTGGTTGCGTCGCTCGTGCCATTGCAGCAGCGGCGGCAGCGTCTGCATCGCCATGCCGATATCGGTCATCACCGGTACGCCATGCGTGCGCAGGTCGTCGCGGCGCGTCGCGCGTCCAGTGTCAATGGCCAGCAGCAGGCGCGGATGCGCGGCGGCCGTTTCGATCAGGTCGTCCGCCATGCGATCGAGCAGATAGCCCGGCGCGTAGACGATCACGGCATCGATCGCGTCGCTGGTCGCCAGCGCGGTGAGTGCGGTTCGAACGAAGCCGGGATCGTTGACGACGTTGCCGGTCACGTCGACCGGGTTCGACACCATGCCATAGTCCGGAATACCCGCGCGCAGCGTCTGTTGCAGCGCCTGCGGCAACGTCGGCACCTCCAGTCCCGCACCGATGCATTTGTCTGCCAGGATCGCACCGACCGCACCCGAGATGCTGACGATCGCGACGCGGCGGCCGGCACTGCGGCCCCGGTAGCGCGCCAGTTCCGCCAGATGCGCCATCTGCGCGAAGTCCTGGCACTCGATCACGTTGAGCTGCGCGAACGCAGCGCGATAGATCTGCTGGTTGCCGGCCAGCGCCGACGTATGCGAGCGCACCGCCTCGCGGCCCTTGTCGGTCTCGCCGGCCTTGTACACGATCACCGGCTTGTCGGCCTCGGCGCAGGCGATGGCCGCGTCGATGAAGCGCGCGCCATCGCGCAGTTCCTCGATATAGCCGAGCACCACGTCGGTATCCGGGTCCTGCGCGAGGAACTGCAGGTATTCGGCGAAATCGAGACAGGCCTCGTTGCCGGTATTGATGAACTGGCTGAACGGCACGCCGAGCTCGCGCGCGATGGCAAACACGGCGGCGCAGACGTTGCCGCTCTGCGTCAGCAGGCTGACCGTGCCCCGCTCGCGCTGCGCCGGCGCCGTGCGAAAGACCGAAGCGAACGCCGTATAGGCGTGCGTGTTCAGATTGGCAAAGCCCATGCAGTTGGGACCGGCGACCGCCATGCCGGTGCTGCGCACGAAGTCTTCCATCTCTTGCTGCAGGGCCGCGCCGCTTTCGCCCGCCTCCGCAAAGCCGGCGGCATAAACGATTGCAGCGCGAATGCCGCGCGCGTGGCAGCGCTTCAGCATTGGCGTGACCTGTTCCGCGCCGATGGCCAGCACCGCCAGGTCGATGCCCTCGGGCAGCGCCTCGATCGACGGATGGCAACGCAGCCCGAACACCGTCTCGTACTTCGGATTGACCGGATGGATCTGGCCCCGGTAGCCGAAGCGCGTCAGCAGATCGATCGGCATGCCGCCGATGCGGCCGGCGTCGCCGCTGGCGCCGACGATGGCGATCGATTGCGGATTGAGCAGCGGGTCGAGCCTATGCGCCATGTTCGCCGCTCCGCGGTTCGCGGGCCGGGCCCGACTGGATCGCCTTCGCCAGGCCGGCGTCGCGCGCACGCAGGAAGCCTTCGCTCAGATGCGACAGCTGGTGCGTATCGAAGTGCGCGGACAGCGCCGAGCGCAGCCCCTGCGCATCAAGCGTCCGGTTCAGCGACCGCTTGATCAGCCGCAGGCCGAACGGCGGCGCCTGCGCAATGCGCGCGGCCAGCGCCATCGCCTCGTCGTCCAGCGCGGCGTCCGGCACCACGCGATTGACCATGCCGATGCGCAGCGCCTCCGCGGCGTCGATCCGGCCGCCGGCATACAGCATTTCCTTGGCCTTGCGCAGGCCCATCACCCACGGATGGATCAGCACCTCGGTGGCCGCGGCGCCCAGCGTATGGCCGACCGGATCGGAAAAATAGGCCGACTCGCTCGCCACGATCAGGTCGCACATATTGGCGATCATGAAGCCGCCCGAGACGCAGGCGCCCTGCACCTGGGCGATGGTGGGCTTGGGGAAGTCCCAGATGCGCAGGCAGTAGTCGAAGTAGCGCCGGCTCTCGTAGGCCCAGCGTTCCTCCACCGTGAAGTCGGCGCGCCTGGCCTGCGCTTCCTTCAGGTCGTGGCCGGCCGAGAAATGATTGCCGCGTCCGCCGATCACCACCACGCGCACGGTGTCGTCGTGCTCTGCCGCCTGCAGCGCGGCGTCCAGTTCGTCCAGCATTTGCTGGCTTTGGGCATTGCGCGCGCTCTCGCGCGACAGCCACAGGCGCCGTACCGCGCCTGTCTGCTCGATCTCGATGGTGGCATTGCCCATCCCGGTCTCCTCGTCTCGTGTTGTTTGTCTTTCAGCGGTCTTGTCGTCGGACGAGGGCCAGTGTAGAAAGCGAGGTTTCTACAATGCAAACTTATCCTCGCCAAATAACCACTATATGGACAAAGCGATGACCAAGGAGACGAAGACCGCCGGGACCGCCGGGGCACAGACGCTGCGGCGCGGCCTGCAGCTGCTGCGGCTGATGGCGGAGCGGCAGGAGGAAGGACTGTCGCTGGCCGAGCTGGTCGAGGCGACCGGCCTCGAGCGGCCGACGGCCTACCGGCTGCTGTGCTGCCTGGAAGAGGAACGCTTCGCCGAGCGCCATCCGGCCAGCAAGCGCTATCGGCTCGGACTGGACGCGCTGCAGCTGGGCGCCGCCGTCCATGACAAGGCGCCGGTGGTCGACCTGGTGCTGCCGGCGATGAAGCGGCTGGCGCGGCTGTCGGGCGATACCGTGTTCCTGGTGGTGCAGCAGGGCGACTTCACCGTCTGCCTGCATCGCGAGGAAGGGCCCTTTCCGGTGCGCATCTTCACGACCGTGCCGCAGCAGCGGCGGCTGCTGGGCATCGGTGCCGGCGGCCTTGCCCTGATGGCGAAGATGCGCGACGACGCGATCCGCGAGGTGTTCAAGCGGCGCGCCTCGCTCTACGCCGAACACGGCATGACGCTGGCCAAGCTGAACAGCGCGGTCGAACGCGCGCGCAAGAAGGGCTTCGCCGAGATCGTCGACAGCATCACGGCCGGCGTGTCCGGCGTGGGCTGCGCCTTCACGCTGCCCTATGGCGCCGAGGCGGCGATCAGCCTGGGCGCGATCAGCAGCCGCATGCATGCCGGGCGACGCGTGGAGCTGGGCCGGCTGCTGCGCGAAGAACTGGGGCAGGCGTTCGGCAGCGAGCCGGCTTGAGCGGCCGGGCGGGCTCCGTCGGGATCGCCGTAACTAGCCGATGCGGCCGAGCACCGTCGGCAAACCCGATGCCAGCATCATCACGCCGGACACCGTCAGCAGCGTCAGCACGATCGCGCGGAAGCGCGCTTCGTCGATGCGGTGATAGACGCGGGCGCCGATCAGCGCGGGGATCAGCATCGCGGGCGCGACCACGGCGAACCGGGGCAGCATCTCCGCGGTGACGTTGCCGGCGAGCAGGTAGACCGCCATCGTCACCATCAGGATGGTCAGGTTGAAGTTCTGGATGATGGCGCGCTGCCGGTCCTTGTCGTAGCCGCGCAAGGTGCACCACAGTGTCGGCACGGTGCCGCTGAAACCGCCGATCGCGCTCATCACGCCGCCGACCAGTCCGGCGCCGGCATCGCCGGGCTTGCCACCCCACCGCAGCGGCGGCAGCCGCCGCGCCATCAGCATGGCAGGACACCACAGCACCAGGAAGGCGCCGATCGCGGTCTTGAACGACGCCATGTCCAGATACGGCAGCAGCAGCATGCCGAGCGGAATGCCCGCCAGCCCGCCGACGATGAAGGGCAGCAGCGCGGCGACATCGAAGCCGCGCCGCACGCGCACCGCGGCGATGATCTGCCCGGTCAGCGAACCGAACACCGTCAACACCGCGGCCATGCGCGGCTCGAGCGTCCACGCCCACAGCGACATCGCCACCATGCCGAAGGCAAAGCCCGACAGGCCCTGCACGAATCCCGCGAGGGCGGCACCAAGGGCAATGATCAGATATTCCATAGGACGGTCGGAAAGGCGGTCACGGGGGGACCGCCTGAGGCGCTCGCGAAGCCCGCGATATTACCCGGGAATGCCCCCGCCCGGGGCCGTCAAACCCGCGCCAACGCGCGCGCGAGACGCCGTACGCCCTCTTCGATCTCGGCCACCGAAGGCGTCGCGAACGACAGCCGCAGCGCCGGCGACGGCTGGCCGGACGCCACGTGGAAGGCCTTGCCGGGGACGAACAGCACGTTTTCCTCGATCGCTTCGCGCAGCAGCTCGGCGGAGTCGGTGCCGTCCGGGAGCGAGGCCCAGACGAACATGCCGCCAGCGGGCCGCACATATTGGATCCGGCCGCCGAGCTCGCGATCGAGCGCCGACACCATGGCGTCGCGCTTGTCCCGGTAGACCTCGACGATGCGCGCGAGCTGTCCGCGCAGATGGCCGGCGTCCAGATAGGCGGCCATCGCGCGCTGGATCCACGGCGGCGTGCACAGGTCCGAGGCCTGCTTGGCCAGCACCGCGCGCCGCACCACGTCGGGATGCGCGGCCATCCAGCCGATCCGCAGGCCGGGGGCCACGGTCTTCGACAGGCTGCCCAGATAAATGATGCGATCCCGCAGCGACGGTTCGCCATTGGCCATCGCCAGCAGCGTGGCCGGCGGCGCGCCGTCGAACGCGAGGCAGCCGTATGGGTCGTCCTCGATCACCAGCAGTTCGTATTGCGCCGCGAGCCGCAATACCTCCTGGCGCCACCGCACCGACAACGTCGCGCCGGTCGGATTGGCGAAGGTCGGCACCAGATAGATCAGCCGCGGCCGCTCGGCCGGTGCGCACTCACGCAGGCATTGCTCGAGCGCGGCGGTATCGATGCCTTCGGCGTCGGCCGGCACCGGCACCAGCCGGGCGCCGGCCAGGCGCAGCGCCTGGATCGCGGCCGGATAGGTCGGCGCCTCGACGATCACCGGCACGCCGGGTTCGACGAAGGCGCGCACCAGGAAGTCGAAGCCCTGCTGCGAGCCGGAGGTCACCAGAATCCGTTCGGCAGGCGTCGGCGCACCGGCCTGCGCCATCTGCCGGCTCAGCGCCTCGCGCAGCGCCGGCACGCCTTCGGTGGCACCGTATTGCAGGCATTCGGCCGGATGGCTGGCCAGTGCCTCGGCCATGCACTGGCCGATCGCCGCGGTGTCGAAGGTCGAGGCGGCCGGATAGCCGCCGGCGAACGAGATCATGCCCGGACGCGACAGGTACTGGAACAGCTCGCGGATCGGCGAGCCGACCGGCTGCTGGAAAGCCGAGGCAAAGGGGAACATGGGCGTGTCCTGGCTGGTCATTTGTCCTGGCTGGTCATTCGCCGTTGCCGAGCCACAGGCGGCTCAACGTGCGGCGCGGATCTAGCCGCGACTGCATCGCGCCGACGTGGTCGAGCACGGCGTCCGCGGTGAAATCGCGATAGAAGCGTTCGTTGTACGGACCGATGCCGTGTTCCGCGCTGAAGCTGCCTTCGAAGCGTTCCACGGTCAGCCGGTACAGCTCGGCCCGGACCTCGCCCGCCACCGCCTCGTCGAATGCCGGCGCGTCCTGCAGCGGCCAGACCATGTTCAGGTGAACGCCGCCGTCGCCGAGATGGCCGAAGTCGTAGATCCGCAGCCACGGCCAGCGCGCCGCGATCAGCGCGCGCGCCTCGGCGCGGAAGGCAGGAAAACGCGAGCGCGGCACCGACAGGTCCAGCGCGATGATCTTGCCTTCGTGACGGATCGACTCGGTGATCGAATGGCGCAGGCACCAGAGCGCCTCCGGCTTGCCGACCACGGCGTTGCCGATCAGCGTGCCGTAGTGGCGCTCCAGGAAGTCCATCAGCAGCGCCTCGAGGTCGAGCCCGCCGGCGCGGCTCGGCATCGTCGACGACAGCTCGACCAGCATCGCGTAGTCGGCCCCTTCCATCTCGGCGAAGGGGTCTTCGACATCGTCCAGATGGCGCACCACGGCCTGCGCCGCTTCGCGCGAAATGCCCTCGCACGACGACAGGAAATCGCCCAGTTCCGCGTTCAATGCCAGCAGCAGCGCCTCGAGTTCGGCCACGCCGGTGGGGACCAGCAGCGCGGTGGCAGTCTGCGCCGGCAGCGGATAGACCCGCAGGGTCGCCGCGGTGACCACGCCGAAGGCGCCGCCGGTGCCGACGAACAGCTGCTTGAAATCGAAGCCGACATTGTTCTTGCGCAGCGCCCGGTTCAGGTCGAGCAGCGCGCCTGCGGGCTCGGCCAGCACCGCTTCGACGCCCAGCAGGTTCTGGCGGACGTCGCCGTACTTCAGCAGCCGCGCGCCGCCGGTGTTGGCGGCGATCATGCCGCCGATGGTCGGGTCGGCACCCAGGTCCACCGGAAAGAACAGGCCGTCCTGCGCGAGCCGGGTATTGAGCTCGCTGAGCAGCACGCCGGCGCCGACGGTCACCGACTGGTTCAGCGGGTCGACCGTGATGGCGCCCTTCAGGCGCGCGGTGCTCAGCACGACCTGCTCGCCGCCGGCATCGGGCGTCGACGCCCCGACCAGACCGGTGTTGGCGCCCTGCACGACCAGCCGCACGCCGAAGCGCTGCGCGGCAGCCACCACGGCCTGCACCTGCTCGCGCGTGGCCGGCCGCACCACCGCCGCGGCGGTGCCTGCGCCGTAGCGGGCGCCGGTCTCGTAGCCGGCGCGGTCAGTGGCTTCGGTCAGCACGTCCAGGTCCGGATGGGCCTGCGACAGATATCCGATCAGCTCCTTGCTGGACGACATCTGCGCAGCCTCAGACCGTGGCCGCGGTCATCTTGAAGATGCCCTGCGCGTTGGAGGCGTCGAAGCCCAGGTCCAGCTTGTTCTGGCTGCCGCCATCGGCATAGCGGTCGCGCGTGATGAACTCGTAGAACGAGCCCGGCACCTCGCGCATCACGATCTCGCCCGCGGCGCCGACGAACTCGCGCATCACCGGATCGGCACGGAACGCGGTCTGCTTGACGCGGCCGCTGCCGGAGACCTCGACCTTCTCCTTGATCGGTCGGCCGAGCGCGCGCTGCTGGTCGCTCAGCGCAAACACGTCCTCGACGCGGTCGGTCGCATGGTTGAAGGCATTGCCTTCGGTGGCGATCCACGCCATCTCCGCCGATTCCTGCAGGATGCGCTGGTAGTCCTCCAGCCGCGGCGTGGCGTGATGGCGCTCGAAGCAGGCGGTGAGGTTGCGAATCACGTGGACGGCCTCGTCCAGCGGCAGCGTGCGGTCGCGATCGAGCTTCCACAGCAGCGCCACCGTGTCCGGACGCAGCGGGTCGACCGAGGTCGACACCACGCGGGTGACCGCGGCCTGCAGCTCGGCGCTGAAGCGCTCCGGGTGGAATTCGCTGACGAAGAATTGTGCGATGCCGTCCGGCGCGTCCTCGTGCGCATACGAGCGGCCGGTCATGCCGATGCGGTCGAGCGGATAGGTGCCGTTCAGGCGATAGCCCAGCGGCCGCAGGAAGCGCGTGAAGGCGGCCTCTCCCGGGGGCAACTGGCCGTTGGCCTGCCAGGCCACCGTGCGCAGCGCGCCATGATCGAAATTGACCTTGCCGCCGGCGGCGGCCACATCCTCGGTGTACTCGCGGCCGGTCGGCACGCGCGTCAGGATGCCGTCGAACAGCACGACGTTCAGCGCGTGCGCGATTTCGGCGCGGCTGGGCTGGCCAGCGGCGCCCGCGGGCAGACCGGCGGGCGTTTCGATCAGCGACAGCAGCTTGGCGGCCTTGGTCGCGCCCACGCAGGCGGACACCAGAGAGAGGATGTGATCGGACATGGAGACTCTGAAGACGATGGCTTGGGAAACGGATCGCAGGGGCCGCAGCGCCGGTCCTGCAAAAGGAACGGCGGCCCGCCATGCAGGCCGCCGCAGACGGAAATCAATCGATGGTCGCGCCGGACTGCCTGACGACCTCGCCCCACTTCTCGCGGTCGCGCTTGACCAGCTCGGCGAACTGGCTCGGCGTGTTGAAGGCGGGCTCGGCGCCGATATTGCGCATGCGGCCGAGGATCCTGGCGTCGTTCAGCGCGACCGCCAGGTCCTTGGCGATCTTCTCGGCCACCGCAGGGGGTACGCCCTTCGGCGCGAACAGGCCGAACCACGGCGTCGCGTCGAAGCCCGGCACCGGACCGGCCGCGGCTACCGTCGGCACGTCCTGCAGGGCGGGCGAACGCTGCGCCGAGGTCACCGCCAGCGGCCGCAGCTTGCCGGCGCGAATGAATTCGAGCGAGGCGGGCAGGTTGTCGAACATCACGTCGACGTTGCCGGCCATCATGTCGGAGATCGCCGGGCTGCTGCCCTTGTAGGGGACGTGGCTCATCTCGGTCTGGGTCATGCGCTGGAACAGCTCGCCGGCCAGATGGGTCGAGGTGCCGTTGCCGGCCGAAGCCATGTTGACCTTCTTCGGATTGGCCTTCACGTAGGCGACGAAATCGGGCACGGACATCACCTTGGAGCGCTCCGCGAACGACGGCGACATCACCAGCACGTTTGGCACGCGGGCGACCAGCGACACCGGGGCGAAATCGGCGACGTCGTAGGCCAGCTTGCGGTACAGCGTCGGATTGATCGCGAACTCGCCGACCGAGCCCATCAGCAGCGTATAGCCGTCGGCCGGCGCCTTCGCCGCCAGGCTGGTGCCGACGATGCCGCCGGCACCGGGACGGTTATCGACGATGACCGGTTGGCCCCAGACCTTCGACAATTGATCGCCGATCAGCCGGGTTACCATATCGGTCGTCCCGCCCGGCGGGTACGGTACGACGATGCGGACCGCCTTGTTCGGAAATTCCTGCGCCTGCGCAACGGCTGCGGTCATCGGCACGGTCAGCGCGGCTGCCGCGATGGCGGCAACAATGCGGAACGGGTTCATCGGTGGCATGCGGTCTCCTCCGGGGCTCTTGCTGTGTTGGTATTGGTGTTGGTATTGGCTTTGGGTTTTGCTACGGCGCCGATTCTTTCTCATCGCCGAACCGTGCTCAAGCGAAAAATTTGCCGGGGCTGATGAGAAAAACGCATCAACTCGTCAACCCACAACTCACCCACGTCTCACCCACGTCCCACTTACGTTCCAACCTCCGCGCCAATGGCTTTTCGCGTTCCCAGCCTGTCCAGTCTTCGCGCCTTCGAGGCCGCCGCCTCGCATCTGAATCTGCGCCGCGCGGCGGCCGATCTCTACGTCACCGAAAGCGCCGTGTCGCGGCAGATCGCCACGCTGGAGAGCCAGCTCGGCGTGCAGCTGTTTCATCGCGTCAATCAGCGCCTGACGCTGACGCCGGCCGGCAAGCTGTACAGCCGGCAGGTCCGCGAGACGCTGCGCAAGCTGCAGCGCGATACGCTGGACATCATGGCTCACGAGGGCAGCGGCGGCATCGTCGAGCTCGCCTGCCTGCCGACGCTGGCGGTCGAATGGCTGATTCCCCGGCTGCCCGAGTTCTACGCGCGCCATCCGCAGGTGGTGCTGAACCTGACCGCGCGCTCCGATGTGTTCCTGTTCGACGGGACCGACTTCGACGCCGCGGTTCATTTCGGCGAGCCGCACTATCCGGGCGCGCGCGCCGATCCGCTGTTTCCGGAGGAGTCAGTGCCGGTCTGCCATCCCGATTATTTCGGCGGCCGCAAACGCATCCGCCCGGCCGATATCGCGGGGGCCGAGCTGCTGCATCTGTCGACGCGCCAGTTCGAGTGGGAACAATGGATGCGCCTGGCAGGGGTCGAGGACGTCAATGCGATGCGCGGCACGCGCTACGACCACCACAGCATGGTGATCGCCGCCGCGCGCGCAAAGCTCGGCATCGGGCTGGTGCCGCGCTTCCTGGTGGAGCGCTATCTGAAGGAAGGGGAGCTGGTGATGCCCGTGCCGTTGGCGATGCCGTCATCGGGCGGGTACTACCTCGTTTATCCCGAGATGCAGCCGGTCAGCGACGCGATGTCGCGGGTGCGGGAATGGCTGCTGGAATCGGCGTCGGAGTTCGTGCGGGCGACGCAGGCTCGGGCATAAGACGCGGGCATATGGCTCGGGCATAAGGCGGGGACATCAAGCATGAAAAAGGCCGGCGAGCCGGCCTTCGATGTTTGCGCAGCATGCCGCGGGCAGCCGTCAGTCGAGAAAATCGCAGTTCTTCTCGACGTAGTCGGCCAGGTCCAGCGAATGCTGCCGCACCAGCCGTTCCGCCAGTTCCGTATCGCGCCGTTCCAGCGCCTCGATGATGCGCAGATGGTCGACGATCGAGCGCGCGGCGCGGTCGCTCTGCGAGATCGTCATCTTCCGGATCGCACGGACGTGGATGAAGATGTTCTTGATCGTGTCCATGATGATCTGCGACTTCGACAGCTGCACGATCGCCTGATGGAACGCGATATTGGCGTCCGAGTATTCCTCGATATGCTCGGCCGGCGTGGTATCGCGGAAGTTGTCGAACATGTGCCGCAGCTGCGAGATTTCCTCGTCGGTGGCATGCAGCGTCGCCAGGCGTGCGGCCATGCTCTCCAGCGCGGCCCACATCTGGATCATCTCGACGATCTCGCGCTTGGTCTTGCGCATGATGTAGATGCCGCGGCGCGGCACCGTGCGCAGGAAGCCCTCCTGCTCCAGCAGCGTCATCGCCTCGCGGATCGGCGTACGGCTGACGCCCAGCGCTTCGCTCAGGACCCGCTCGTCCAGACGGATCTCTTCGCGCGACTGGTAGATGTCGGCATCGGCGATCGCCTGCCGCAGCATCGCGTAGGCCTGGTCGCGCAGACTCGCGCCGGCGTTGATCGGCTGCAGGGACAGCGCCAGACCCGGGGGAGGCGCTTCTGTGGCAGTGGCGGACATCTCGGCTTGACGTTGCACGGACATGGGATCGCTCTTTCGATTTTTGTATATGGTATATCAGAACGCGTGCACCGCCACTTCGATGTAGCGGCGTTGTTGCGGCATGGCGGGCGGCGTGGCCGCGGCGCAACCGACCCGTCGCGCCGATGCCGCCCCCGCCCGAGCCACGGCCTGCGCCTCCTCTGCGATCACGCCGCCTGAGCCATCCGCTCGCGCTGCTTGATCAGCGACAGCACCGCGTCGATCATCGGCGTGGGCTGGCCAACCAGCCGGCCCATCTCCTGCACGACCGTCAGCAGCGGGTCGATCTCCATCGCCCTGCCCGCCTCCAGGTCCTGCAGCATCGAGGTCTTGTGCGCCCCCACGGCACCCGCGCCGTCGATCCGCCGCTCGACATCGACGCGGAAATGCACGCCGAAGCGTTCGGCGATCGCCTTGGCCTCGAGCATCATCTGGCGCGACAGCGCGCGCGTGCCCGGGTCCGACGTGATGACGTCCAGCGTCGCATGCGTCAGCGCGCTGATCGGGTTGAAGCACAGATTGCCCCACAGCTTGAGCCAGATCTCGTTGCGGATGTCCTCGCGCACCGGCGCCTCCAGATCGGCGGCGATCATCGCCTCGCTGAGCCGCATCACGCGTTCCGACCGCGTGCCGTCGGGTTCGCCCAGCGGGAATTTCTTGCCATAGACATGGCGGATCACGCCGGGCGCGGCGATCTCTGCCGCGGGATACAGCACGCAGCCGATCGCCCGCTCGGGGCCGAATCCGTTCCATTGCCTGCCGCCCGGATCGACGCTCTGCAGCGTAGTGCCGGCGAACTCGCCGCCGTGCCGATAGAAGTACCAATAGGGAATGCCGTTGACGCCGGTGATGATCGCCGTGTCCGGCCCCAGCAGCGGCTGCACCAGATCGACCACGCCGGGCACCGAATGGGCCTTGAGCGTGATGAACACGTAGTCCTGCTGCCCGAGTTCGCGTGGATCGGAGGTGCAGCGTACCCTCCGCACCCGCTCCTCCCCTTCGATCAGCAGCTTGACGCCGTTCGCCTGCATCGCCGCCAGATGCGGCCCCCGCGCGACGAAGCTGACGTCGACGCCTGCCCCGGCCAGTTGTGCGCCGATATAGCCGCCGATGGCCCCCGCGCCGTAGATACATACCTTCATGATTGCTGTCTCCCGTGCCTTTGTTGGTGGATATAGATTTATTGATATATCACATACTATATTTCACAAGCGCGGAATCACAACCTCTATTTGCATGCCGGCAAGTGGCGAGTGCGCCTGGGCCATGCGGTACCATGCTCCGTTCTGTCGTGCCCGCGGTGTCCGGCTCCCCACAGAGCCGTCGAACTTTTTGCGCCAGCGGGCGTCTTTTCTGCAACTTCATTGAAGCCGCAAGGCGCCGATTCTCCGCATGCCGAAAATGAACCGACGGACCGTGCTGGTCTCCGCCGCCGCCACTGCTGCGCTCGCCGCACTGGGCATTCCCGCTTCCGCGCTGGCCGCTGGCCGCATCAAACTGGCCAAGGGCCAGCCCTTTACCCACGAGGGCCTGGTCGAACTGGCCCGCACCATGGCAAGCCGGCCGTATGTCGCGCCGCCATCGCCGCCGGCCGACATCCTGGCCCGGATCGACTACGAGGAACACGGCAAGATCCGCTATCGCACCGACGATGCGCTGTTTGCCGACGGGCCCGGCCAGTTCCCCGTGACCTTCTTCCACCTGGGCACCTTCTTCCGCGTACCGGTACGGATGCACCTGGTCGAGACCAGTGGAGGGGCCGCCGGCACTGCGCGCGAGATCGTCTACGACGAGTCGTATTTCGACATGCCGGCCAACAGCCCGGCGCGCAAGCTGCCGCGCGGCAGCGGCTTCGCCGGCTTCCGCTTCCAGGAAAGCCGGCTGGGCGACCAGAAGAAGCTCGACTGGCGCAAGAACGACTGGGTCGCCTTCCTCGGCGCCTCGTACTTCCGTGCGATCGGCGAGCTCTACCAGTACGGCCTGTCGGCGCGCGGCATCGCCGTCGATGTCGCCCAGCCCGACAAGCCCGAGGAATTTCCGTCCTTCACCCACTTCTACTTCGAGGCCCCGCGCGACGGCAGCGATACCGTCACGGTGCATGCGCTGCTGGACGGCCCCAGCGTCACCGGCGCCTACCGCTTCACGATGCAGCGTGCCAAGGGCGTGGTGATGGACGTCGACTGCGCGCTGTTCCTGCGCAAGGACGTCGGCCGCCTCGGCCTGGCGCCGCTGACCTCGATGTTCTGGTACTCGGAGTCGGTCAAGCGCACCGGTGTCGACTGGCGGCCGGAGGTGCACGACTCCGACGGGCTGGCGATGTGGACCGGCGCGGGCGAGCGCATCTGGCGCCCGCTGAACAATCCGCCGCGCACCATCGCGTCGGCGTTCGGCGACGACAACCCGCGCGGCTTCGGCCTGCTGCAGCGCGACCGCAATTTCGACCACTACCAGGACGGCGTCTTCTACGAGCGCCGGCCCAGCCTGTGGGTCGAGCCGCGCGAAGGCTGGGGCGCCGGCACCGTGCAGTTGATCGAGATCCCGACCGACGACGAGATTCACGACAATATCGTCGCGATGTGGGTTCCGAAGGCGCCCGCCAAGGCCGGCAGCGCCTATCGGTTGCGCTACCGTCTGCACTGGCTGGCCGACGAGCCGTATCCCACGCCGCTGGCCCGCTGCGTGGCCACGCGCATGGGCAATGGCGGGCAGCCCGGCCAGCCGCGCCCGCCCGGCGTGCGCAAATTCATGGTGGAGTTCAAGGGCGCGCCGCTGGAGAATCTGCCGTTCGGCACCAAGCCGGAGGCCGTGCTGTGGTCCTCGCGCGGCAAGTTCTCGTACATCTTCACCGAAGCCGTGCCCAACGGCGTGCCGGGCCACTGGCGCGCGCAGTTCGACCTGACCGTCGACGGCGACGAGCCGGTCGACATGCGGCTGTTCCTGCGTCTGAACGGCAAGCCGCTGTCTGAAACGTGGCTGTATCAGTATCATCCGTTCCGGACGAACGTCTGAGTGCGTTGCGCCGGCCCCACCGCATCAGCGGCCGGGGCCCGCGGCGCGACAGCCCGGCATCGAAGTTTGCGGGTCCGAAGGCGTCGTCGGCGGAATTGCGAGCCGTGCCCGCTGAGATCCGCCCACTCCACGCTTCTTTCGACGCCATGCAGGCAGACTTCCCGCCAGACAAGAGAAGAACCCCGCGCGCCGCTCGTACTCCAGACGCATCGTCGTCTTGCCTTCGATGAAGTCCTGGAACAGCCGCCGCAGGCGTCCGAGCACCGCGTCGTCACTCCGCAGGCTCATACCCTCGAGCAGCGTCTTCAGCGCAGCCTCATCGGTGGCAGAGGCACAACACCGCATCCTTTCCATCATTGTCTTGCGGTCATCTTCATAGACTTCATCGAGCCGCACCGACAATTGCAGCTCCAATGCCCGCAGCAAGGCGCGATCCATTTCCAGCCCGATCAGGATTTCCCACAGCGCGCGTCTTGCGACGGGCCGCTCACCGTCGAACAGGGCGCGGAGCAAGACATCGATGGTCAGGTATTTGTTGTTCCGCATCTCTTCGACGGTGCCCTCGCGTTGTGCATCGACGATGTGCTGCGCTTGCGCAAGAGCCTGGGCGTCCCACGCCAATTGCGCGCGAGCCGCGCGCCTGTCCTTGTAGATCCGAATACAGGCCGTGACCAGCCAGACGGTGCCGACGAGCAACGCGACCGCACCGACGATGATGCCGACCGGGGCAATCACGCCGAATGCGGTCGTGGCCAGGATCGCGCCAATACCGATCGCGACGGAAACCGCACCGTATATCACGCGGACTTTGGCCCACCGGATCTTCTGCCGCTCCGCGGTTTCGATGACGTCAAACGCCTTGTCGCGGTGGTGCATCAGAATGTCGACCAACTCGTTGGCGCGCTGGATGTCCGCGCGTTTATCCGATTCCGCTTGTTGTGCGCGCTCCGCCGATTGCGGTCCCGGCACCTGCGCGGGGCGATTGGCAGCAGATGATGCCGCAACGCTGTGTCGGGCCTCGTGGAGCGAATCTGCGATGGCGGACACGCGCTGTCGCCGGCGCTCCGGTGTCCGCCACTCTGCTGCCCGGCCGCGAGCTGACTGAATATCGTCGAGTCGGCGCGCGGACTGATGCCATGCGAGCAAACCGGCGGCCATATGAAGGACTCCCATCGCCACGCTGAACGCCCCACCGGCGACGCCAACCGTGGCGAGATGGACTCCGGCGACGCCAGCCCTGCTGACAGCCGATGCCACGTTGCATCCGGTGCCGCCCAACTGAATCACGACGTCGCGTGCGGCAGCCATACCAAGCGTATGGACATTGTCATTGGCTTGAGCCAGCTCGTTCGCTGCCTGCTCATACAGGATGTAGTGCTCGATATCCGCGATCAGGCCCAGCGCCAGTTTCTCGAGCGCAATATTGGTGTCTCGCAGTTCGAACCTGGCGTCGAGGAGTTTCCTTGGCAAGGCGTTGGCATCCGTAGCATGCGCACTCTGCGGCAGTGGATGGCTAGCCTCGTCCACCTGCCAATTTCTCAAATGGGCTTCCAGCTCCCGCTTCCTGGCAAGCAGCCACGCTATCCGAGCCTCGCATTGGGCATCGCCTTGCAGGAACCGCGCATGACCCTGTGCATGCTCTCGTTTGCATTCATCCAGCTCGAACTTCTTTCGGCCGGCTTTCCATGTCAGGTGCAGCGTTCCCGCGGCTTCGAGTATGGTGAAGACGCCGCCTGCGACGCCCGCTTCGCTCGTGGCGGGGACAAGGGAAGTGATGGAAAGGGTATCGAACTTGTCGGCGACAAACGGACCCACCTGGAGTGCAGTTCGACCGCTCGTCGCCCCCGCCCACATCGCGTATGTCACTTCATTGAGCAGGTGCCATCCCCTCGCTTGTGGCAACCTGGCATGTGTCCAGAAATGAGGTGGCCATTGCTGGCTGCCTGCATTGCAAAACGGTCCCCGCTCTCGAACCGTCTGGTCCACGCTCGAAGCCGTGACCTGCATGGGCTGCATCAGTTTTTGCGATGGCCGCACCGCGATGTCGTCCGGTACGGCTTTCGGAGCGCGATTCGCGCAAAGCGCTCCCGAATCGAAGGCCTGTGTTGCATTCTCGCGAACGACAGAACCATACGCATCGATCGGCATGGTCTCCTCCAGTGAACTGCGGTTCTCCAGTGCCGGCGATGTCCGAGCCTTGGCGGCCGGCGCATGGGCCGACGAATCATCGCTTGCTGGCCGGAGGCTAGATGATGTGGGCAGGCAAACGATCGGCGCTCGGTACGACCTTGGCCGTGACGCCACGAAGCGCGCGCCGAGCCTCGTCGCCCGGCATGCCGTCGATTGGAGGTGGCGGCGGCAGATAGTCGAGTTCTTCGTCGCTGCAGGCTGTCATGTACGGATCCGACCCCGGCCCACTGGTCTTGCTCAGGCGGAAGAGCAGGCTGATCAGCAGATCCGTGGGTTCGCCGATCGTGAATGCGGCATGGAGATCGTTGCACAGGTGGCTCAGCCCTTGGCGCAAGGCGCGCAACGCTACATAGTCCTCGTCGCACGCATCGGCCGGCATTGCCTGGTAAATGGTTTGCCATCGTCGGACCGATCCTGGCAGATCGTCAGGGTCGATTCTTTGCGCCAGCTGTGCGAGAACGCGTGATCTGGCGAAACGGCTTTCGTCATTGCTCGGTACCAGCTGGAGAGCGGACTCGGTCAGCATGTCGAGCGATGCGGTGTCGGTATGCGGAATCCAGCGGGCAAAGGAGCGCATCAACTCCAGGGCCCACGATACCGAATGCTGCCGCGCTCGGGCGAGCGCGTCGACAACCAGAGACTGCCTGCCATCGGCCGTCATTGCGCGCAACATGGAGATGATCGCTTTAATGGCCCATTCGCGTATGGGCGGCCGCAGCATGGCCAGGGCGTCTGTAGTCGACAAGACCTGATCGGACCCGCGCATCCCTGCGATGCGCCGGGCAATGGCATCTTCTTCGCGGTATTGAGGCATCGCCGATATCGTGTTGAACGCCCGATGAAAGGACGTGCATGTGGCGGACAGCGGCGAACCATTGAACAGGAAATATCGGTCGCCGGCTGGAACGCGGGCCAGCACCTCGCACAGCAATTCAGGCGGGAGGTCCAGCAATGACAACGGTGGCGCGAACTTCGCTACGACCAGCGTGGAGTTGTCTCTTGCCATCAAGCATGTATCGCCATCGGGACGGCGCTTCTCCGCGCCGGTTCGCAATTCGGAACTGGCACACCGCTTCAGCGCTGCCGGCCGATGGCGTCGACTGAAAAAGGAAACCACCGCTCCCCATGCGCCGGTAATCCCATCGCGGGAAGGCCGTGGCGACAATGGTGTCGAGCGCGGATCGTGGCATTGAACGCGGGCGGAGCGTCCGCCAGCTTGCACGGCGATCGTTACTCGGTTAGCTCGATAAACGGCGCCCCCTTCTGGCGGCGGACGGGTGTCGACGACGACGGACGAAAGGACGGAAGGAGTGCCCGCCATGATGGCTCCTGACGAAGAGGTGGATCGAACCGCCACACCGTAGCGGTGTTGTGCACCGACCGCGATTGCCGGTACTGATCAGGAGTGTTTGCCGAAGTGTTGCCGAACCGTAAAAATTTGGTTACGACGCTTTAGATTGCAGGACGAGCGCCCCTTGGCGCGACTTGTGCTTTCCATGTCGATATCAGTCTGCAAGGAGAGAAATCATGTTGTTCCATCGACATGGTGTGCGCGTGGCATTGCTGGCGCTCGGCGCCGCCTGGGCGACCACGGCGGCAGCGCAGCCGGCCAATGTGCCGACCGAATCCGAACGCGGCAGCGGCAGTCAGATGTCGCGTCAGCCCAAACCCGTTACGCAACCGTCGACCCGGGAAGGCGAAGGGATTCGATCGAATCCTGGCGGGCTGGGCAAACTTGGCGATCCGCGCCCCAGTGCGCCGGGCGGCAAGGACGAACCGTCTCCGCGGACCCAGGCCTCCGGCGCCGCACCGTCGCCGCCGGTGGCGCCGTTGAAGGGACGCGAGCGCAAGGGCAGCGGCGGTGCCGCCATCGATCAGGCACGCGAGCCCAGTACCGACCCGCGCGAGAGCGGCGCGCGCTAAGGCTGCGGCCTAAGGCTGCCGATGCGAGCGGATGTCCGGCGGCCGTGCGCCGATGTTCACGGCAGCGTGGCCGGCTTGGCGATCATCAGATAGAAGATCGCCAGGAAGCTGAACAGCGCCGGCACACCCAGCGCGAACCACCAGCGGAAGTACCGCCAGTAGGCCGGCGGCAGCGGCGCCTGTGCGCCGGCGGCCGCCGCGGACACGGTGCGCATCCGCATCTGCAGCCAGACCACCGGCAGCCAGCACGCGATGGCGACCACATAGAGCAGGATCGACACGCGCAGCCACGCCAGCTCCCACGAAAAATTGGCGATGCGCATCAGCATGTAGCCAGTGACCGGCTGCAGGATCGCCGTGCTGGCGGTGAACAGCCAGTCCGCGATCACCACATGGCGCGAGGTCACCGCGACCGCGCGGCTGTCGCGCGTCAGCGTGGCAGCCAGAAGGTAGAACGCACTGCCCACGCCCGTGCCGAACAGCAGCGTGCTGCCGACCACGTGAATCCATTTGACGATCATGTAGTCCATCGCTTGCGCTCCAGCGTGCCCAGCAGCCACAGCACGGCCAGCATGGGCAGGTTCTTGGTCAGGGGACCATAGGGATGCAGCCAGAACTCGGGCAGCCGCACGCTGATGATCACGGTGTAGCCGAGAATCAGCGCGGCCTGCGCCGCCCAGATCCAGGGGAAGCGCCAGCGCGCGGGGGCGAAGCACATCACCCCGAACAGCAGGTCCAGGCCGGCCGCGCCGTACAGCGCAAGCGGCCGCAGCACCTCCGGTACGCCGGCGCGCGCCAGCAAGGCATAGCTGTCCTCGACCGGATAGAGGCCCAGCGAGACGATCCCCGTGATGATCCAGACCAGCGCGACGGCCGTGCGCAATACCGGCAACTGCCACCTGAGCACGGCCTGTGTGCGCGCGGCCTCCCGCCACCGCGCCGGCACGAACGCGTCGACGGCGCGCGGTGGCCGGCCCAGCAGCCGATGCAGCGGCGCGGAGTCGCCGGTATTGCCGCGCGCGAGCATCGCCAACGCGTCTTCGTTCAGCGGCAGCCCGGGCGCCAGGCGCGTCATCAGCGGCAAGCCGGCACGGACCAGCGCTTCGGGCACGGGCAGCACGCGCAGCGCGCCTGGCTGCCCCAGCGTGTGACGCAACTCGGCCAGGTAGTCGCGCAGCGTCAACGCTGCGGGTCCGACCACCGGGATACGGCCCTGCGGCCAGTCCGGGCGCATCGCCGGATGGCTTGCGGGGCCGCCTTCGGCCATGGTCGCGAGCCGCACGATCGCGGCCACCAGATCGTCCAGATGGACCGGCTGCACGCGCTGCCTGCCGCCGTCCGGCAACAGCAGCAGGGGCATCGTGGCCAGCGTGCCGAACATCCTCGCGCTGACCCCGCCGGGACCGTAGACCAGCGACGGCTGCAGGATCGCCGCGGGCAGGGCGAGACCGGCGAGGTAATCGTCGGCGGCCTTCTTGCTGAGGTGGTAGGGGGTGGTGGCTTGCGCGTCGGCGCCCAGGGCCGAGATCTGGATCACCGCACGCACGCCCGCTTGCGCACAGGCCGCGAACAGCGCGATCGGCGCGCGCCGATGCAGCAACTCGAAGGTCTGCGTGCCGCGCTCGGCGAAGATGCCGACCGCGTTGACGACCACGTCGACGCCGTCGAGCAGAGGCAGCCATGCCTGCGCTTCGGTCAGCGCGGCGAAATCGACGGCACGGAATTCGCATGAGCCGAGGTCGCGCGCGGCCTTCGCCGGATCGCGCACGCCGCAGAGAACCCGGCAGCCGGCCCGTGCCAGCGCCGCCGCAATCGCGGTGCCGATAAACCCGCTGGCGCCGGTCAGCAGCACCGTGGGACGCGCGGTGCCGCCGGTCGCCGCATCCCGTTCCGAGGAACCGACATGAGCGCCATCCAGGATTTCGTCGGCCGCAGCCTGGTCTCCGGCACCAGCGCCAGCGTCCTGTCCACCATCGCCCTGGCCTGCGGCGGCCATTTCGATTGCCGCAACACGCTGGCGCCGGTCAATGCAGTCAGCCACTGGGTCTGGGGCGATCGCGCGATTCATGCCAATGGACCGGCATGGCGCTATACCGCGGTGGGATACGTGATCCATCATGCGATGTCGGTATTCTGGGCCGCGTTCTACGAAGCCTGGGTGGGCCGCTCGCCGAAGCGCCAGCGGCCCGCGGCGGCGATACTGGCCGGCCTGGCAGTCGCGGCGGCGGCCTGCGTGGTCGATCTGCGCCTGACGCCAAAACGGCTGACGCCAGGATTCGAACGCCGGCTCTCGCCGTGGTCGCTGGCGCTGGTCTATGTCGCCTTCGGACTTGCGCTGCCGCTGGTGACGCTATGCCGGCCGCGCCAGCAGCAAGATGCAAGAGCCATTCCGGCGCAGGCGCCGTCGGCCGACGCCGACTGACAAAAAGAAAGCGGGCCCGAAGGCCCGCTGTGCGGTGCGGTATCGAAGGTGGCAGTGATGCGTTCTTACACGGAGTTGCAGAATTGCCACGCCGCAAGCGCCGTTGCGGCTACACGGGTAAGAAGCTACATCGCTCGCGTGTCCCCATTGACCATCCTGACCGCCCCGACCGTCCCGACCGTCCGGACGCTCGGCATCGTCAGATGACGCCCTGCGCCAGCATGGCGTCGGCTACCTTGACGAAGCCGGCGATATTGGCGCCCTCGACATAGTTGATGTAGCCGTCGTCCTTGCGTCCGTGGTGGATGCAGTTCTGGTGGATGTCCTTCATGATGAAGTGCAGCTTGGCGTCGACCTCGGCGTGATGCCACGACAGCCGCATCGCGTTCTGCGACATCTCCAGCCCCGAGGTCGCGACCCCGCCGGCATTGCTGGCCTTGCCCGGTGCATACAGGATGCGCGCGGCCAGGAAATGGTCCACCGCCTCCAGCGTCGAAGGCATGTTGGCGCCCTCGGCCACGCAGAACACGCCGTTGGCCAGCAACCGCTTCGCATCCTCGCCATCGAGCTCGTTCTGCGTCGCGCACGGCAGCGCGATATCGGCCGGCACATGCCACGGCGTGCGGCCCGCTTCGAATCGCAGCCCTTGCCGCTCGGCGAATTCCGACAGACGGCCGCGCTCTTCGTTCTTGAAGGCCATCAGCTCGGCCAACTGCGCGTCGTTCATGCCGTCGGGATAGTGCAGCACGCCGCCCGAATCCGACACGGTCAGCACCTTGGCGCCCAGTTCGATCGCCTTCTGCGCGGCGTATTGCGCGACGTTGCCGGAGCCCGAGATCAGCACGCGCTGGCCCTCGAAGTCCCGGCCGGTACGGTGCAGCATCTCCTGCGCGAAATAGACGGTGCCGTAGCCGGTCGCCTCGGGACGCATCAGGCTGCCGCCGAAGGCCAGTCCCTTGCCGGTGAAGACGCAGGCCGACTGGTTCGACAGCTTCTTCATCATGCCCGCCATGAAGCCCACCTCGCGTCCGCCCACGCCGATGTCGCCGGCCGGTACATCGGTGTCCGCGCCCAGATGGCGATACAGCTCCGTCATCAGCGCCTGGCAGAAGCGCATCACCTCGCCGTCCGACTTGCCCTTGGGATCGAAATCCGAACCGCCCTTGCCACCGCCCATCGGCAGCGTGGTCAGCGCGTTCTTGAAGGTCTGTTCGAAGCCGAGGAACTTGAGCACCGACAGATTGACGGTCGGATGGAAGCGCATGCCGCCCTTGTAGGGGCCGATGGCCGAGCTGTGCTGCACGCGGAAGGCGCGGTTGACCTGCACCTTGCCCTGGTCGTCGGTCCATGCCACGCGGAACTGGATCACGCGCTCGGGTTCGACCAGCCGTTCCAGCAGGGCCTGGTCGGCGTAGCGCGGATTGCGCTCGACGAACGGCCACAGGGTCATCATCACTTCCTTGACCGCCTGCTGGAACTCGGGCTGGTCAGGATCGCGCCGGGCCACGCCGGCAAGGAAGGCTTCGAGGGTCGGAAGGCTCACGGCTGTCTCTGTCGATTTTCTTGAGTCGGAGCGCGACTTTAGCACCGAAATGGTGAATTTCGACAGTCAAAAGTGTTATGACCCTGAGCGCAAAAATGCGGAACCAGGGGTTCCATAGGCGCCTCTGCCGGGCCTGCCGTTGGCCTGCCGTCGACCCGCGCCCGCCCCGTCGTGGCACCGGCAATCCATCCGGAAGTACAATCGCCCTGTCTCGTTTTCCGGAACGGAGGAATCGCTTTGAAAACCGTCACCACCGCTGCGAAGGCCTCTCCGCGGGCGCGCGGGGCCGCCAAGGCCGTCCCGGCCGTCGCGGCCAAGGCTGCCGCGCGGCCCGCGCCAGTGCCGCCTTCCCCACCGCCCAGCGAAGCGGCCAACGATCGCGGCGACACGCCGACGCTGCGGGCCTTCGCGCTGCTCGAATTCCTGGTCGCCGCCGACAGGCCGCTGACGCTGGCGGAGATCATGCAGGGTTTCGAGGCGCCGAAAGCCTCGCTGCACCGAATGCTCGGCGCACTGGAATCCGGCGGCCTGGTGATCCGCGAACCTGGGGCACGCAACGCCTATGCGGTCGGACCGCGGCTGGCCCGCCTCGGCGTGGCCATCGTCACCCATTCCGGTACCCGCCAGCTGCGCCACGCGATCCTGTCGCGGCTGGTCGAGGATATTCGCGAGACCGTCAACCTGACCATGCTGCACGAGAGCGCCGTGCTCTATCTGGACCGGATGGAAGCGCCCTGGCCGCTGCGGCTCGATCTGAAGCCGGGCTCGCATGTGCCGCTGCACTGCTCGGCCAGCGGCAAGCTGCTGCTGTCGCTGCTGCTGCGGCAACTGCCACTGGAACGCTTCACGCAGAACACCATCACCGATGTCGAACTGCTCGAGGCGGAGCTGGACCGCTGCGCCCACAAGCAGATCGGCGTCGACAACGAGGAGTTCGTGGCGGGTATCAGCTGCGTCGCGGTGCCGGTGCGCGACGAGCGCGGCCAGGTAGTCGCCGCGCTCGCCGTCCACGCGCCGACGGTTCGCTCGCCGCTATCGCGTTCGCTGGAATTCGTGCCGCGGCTGCAGCAGGCGGCCGCGGATCTGGCCTCGACGTTCTGAGGTTGGCGCGGTGGTGTGCCCTCTCCCGCCCGCGGGAGAGGGCAGCAGAGCACCGGGGTCCGGCCTCAGCCATCAAACCCTTCCCTTCCACGGCACCAGCCACTTCTCCACGCCACGCATCAGCAGATCGAAGCCATAGGCGATCAGGCCGATCAGCACGATGCCCATCACCACCACATCGGTACGCAGGAAGTTCGAGGCGTTGAGCACCATCTGACCGAGGCCCGCGGTGGCGGCCACCATTTCGGCCGCGACCAGCGTGGTCCAGCCGAAGCCGATCGCGATCCGCATGCCGGTCAGGATATCGGGCAACGCGGCGGGCAACACCACATGGCGGATCACCTGCCACGGCGTGGCGCCCATCGAATAGGCCGCATTGATCTGCTCGATCGTCACCGAACGCACGCCGGCGCGCGCGGACATCGCCATCGGCGCGAAGCAGGCAAGGAAGATCAACAGGATCTTCGAGGTCTCGTCGATGCCGAACCAGATCACGATCAGCGGCAGATACGCCAGCGGCGGCAGCGGCCGGTAGAACTCGATCGGCGGATCGAACACGCCGCGGGCGATGCGGGACACGCCCATCAGCACGCCGATCGGCACCGCGGTCAGCGCGGCCAGCGCGAAGGCGCCGAACACGCGCACCATGCTGGCCCAGAAATGGTCGAGCAGCGGCAGGCCGCCCTGCACGTTTCCATTCCACGCATCGACAAAGGCAGCGCCGATCGACTCCGGCGTCGGCAGGAACAGCGGCGGCAGCCAGCCCAAGTGGCTGGCCACCCACCACAGCACCAGCAGCGACACCACGGTCGCCGCGGAGATGCGCGAACTGGAGCCCTCGCCGGGCATCCGGTAGCCGGATACCGCGCGCACCTTGCGGGCGGGCGTAGCGGGACCGCCCGGGGCCGCTGACGCAGCCGGCGCGGCAACCGCGGGCGCCGAGGTCGACGCGATCTCGTTGGCAACGATGGCGCCCGGCGCGCGCGGCGCGCCCGACAGGCTCTGAACGGTGGCAGGCATCGGCTTATCCTTGTGGCGTGGCATGGATCAGGTCGACGATTTCTTCGCGATGGCGAATGAAATCGGGATCGGCTTTGACGGCGCGCGCATCGCCGCATTCGATATAGCGGCGCGCATAGGGAAGCTCGTAGGTATGGGCAATGCGGCCCGGCGAAGGCGTCATCACGATCAGCCGCGTGGCAAGAAACAGCGCCTCCTCGACGCTGTGGGTGATGAAGAAAACGATCTTCTGCTCGCGCGCCCACAACTGCAGGATCAGCGCCTGGATCGATTCGCGCGTCAGCGCGTCGAGCGCGCCCAGCGGTTCGTCCATCAGCATCACCGCCGGATCGTTGGCCAGCGCGCGCGCAATGCCGACGCGCTGCTGCATGCCGCCCGACAGCTGATAAACCGGCTTGTCGGCGACGTGCTCCAGCCCCACCAGCGCCAGCTTCTCGCGCGCGATGGCGAGCCGCTCGGCGCGGCCGACGCCGCGCATGCGCAAACCGAGCGCGACGTTGTCGGCGACGTTGAGCCATGGCATCAACGCATGCTTCTGGAACACCACGCCGCGCTCGGCGCCGGGGCCGTTGACGGCGCGGCCGTCGAGCCGGATCTCGCCTTCGGAAGGCTGCATGAAGCCGGCGATGCAGGACAGCAGCGTGGTCTTGCCGCAGCCGGAGGCCCCAAGCGCGACGACGAAGTCGCCACGCTCCATGGTCAGATTGACCTGGGACAGCGCGAGCGTCTGCGCCCCGCCGGCGCCGCCATAGTTGACGCTGAGGTTGTCGATTTCGAGTTTGGCCATCTCGGTTCCCTATTCCTGTGGGCTGGTTGGCGAATCACTGGCTGGTCGGACGAATGGCGGCTCACTGCATCGCCCGCTTGACCCACTCGGCGTTGACGCCGGTCGAGTAGTCCGGCAGCACGGTCTGGATCGTGCCCTGCTCCTTCAGGAACTGTGCCGCCGATTGCAGCGCCTTGGCGGCGCCGCCACCGAGCCAGCGCGCGGAGGCCTGTTCTTCCAGCGTGGGAAAGGCGTACAGCGACATGCTGCCCGGCACGTCCTCCGGCTTGGCGCCCGACACCTTGGCAACGGCCTTCACCATCGGCGACTCCGCGGTCCACGCGGCCTTGTTCTTGCGATAGTTGTCGTCGGCGGCCGCCAGGATCCTGACGAACTTGACCATGAAGTCCGGGTTTTCGCGCGCGAACTTCTTGCTGACGATCATGCCGTCGAAGGTTGCCTTGCCGGTGGATTGGGCGATCTGTCCCGAGGTCAGCAGCACCTTGCCGGTCGGCTTGATCCGCGCGAGCACCGGGTCCCAGATGAAGGTGGCATCGATGTCGCCGCGCTGCCAGGCGGCGGCGACTTCCGGCGGCCGCATGTTCATGATGCGGACCTGCTTCGGATCGACCTTGGCCTGCTCCAGCGCAACCAGCGTGTGATAGTGCGTCGTCGAGACGAACGGCACGCCGATGCGCTTGCCCTTCAGATCGCCGACGCTCTCGATGCGGGTGCCGTTGCGCACGACCATCGCCTCGGCGGCGTTGATGTCATCGAGGATCCAGAACAGTTCGACATCCAGCCCCTGCGACAGCGCCGAAGCAATGGGCGAGGTGCCGGCCTCGCCGATGGCGATCTTTCCCGACGCCATCGCGCGGATCACGTCGCCGCCGCCGGAGAACTGACGGAACGACACCTTGTAGCCGGTCTGCTTCTCGATCTCCTTGGCGTCCTGCACATGGCGCCATGGCACCACCATGTCCTGGTAGGCGATCACCACTTCCTTCGCCTGTGCCAGCGCGCCCGTCTGCACGGCGGCGGCCAGCACTGCGCCCGTTGCTAGCTGCTTGCTCCAACGCTCGATCCAACGCATGGTCGTATTCCTCAAGAAAGACAGGTTGCGTGCCGCGATAGCGGGCGGCACGGAAGAATCCAGGCACCGGCGAGGTGCCTACTCGAGGAGGGGAAGACAGGAAGCAGGTCGCATGCCAATGTCTCCTTGCAGCGGACGGCTGTCGCGTCCTTCTATCGTCCGTCGCCACCTGCTGGTGGCAATCGGCGGCCAACGCCTTGCGCGTTGGGTAGCGCTATCGTAGGCAGCGCTCGGCGCCGGCCATAGTGCCACTGGGCGGCAATCGTGGGTCCAAGCCTGCAGGCAGCGGCGAACGAAGCCGATTGGACCCTTCGGAGGTTCGTTTCCGTGCCGGCCTCGCACCATGACGGCCCGCCTTGTCTCGTTTTAGTGCACGCTCCGTACCGTTTAACGAGATTTCTATTGACCGTTGATGGCGGCCGCCCTATCCTTCGGTCAAATCCCTGTTTTCGGTACGTTTCATCCCATTTTCCACACCACCATGAAAGCGATCCACCGCATCATCGAGCGCGCCCGCTCGTCCCCCCGGCGCATCGTGCTGTGCGAGGCGGAGGATCCGCGCGTGCTGCAGGCCGCGCAGCGCGCCACGCAGGAAGGCATCGCCCGCATCGTCCTGATCGGCGATGCCGGATGCATCGCCAAAGCTGCGGAGCGGCACGGCATCGCGCTGCACGGCATGGAAGTGGTCGACCCCGCCAGCTCTCGGCTGCGCGACGGCTATGCGCAGCAATGGCTGGCGCTGCGTCAGCCCAAGGGCATGACGCCCGAGCAGGCGCAGCGCGACGTGCTCGCGCCGCTGTGCTTTGCCAATCTGATGGTGCGCGCCGGCGATGCCGACGGCTCGGTGGCCGGCGCGGTCCATACCACCGCCGACGTGGTGCGCCACGCGATCCAGATCATCGGCATCGCGCCGTCCTTCCGGCTGGTGTCGAGCTTCTTCCTGATGATGTTCTGCGAGCCGTTCCACTCGCTCAAGGGCGGGCTGATCTTCTCCGACTGCGGCCTGGTGATCGACCCGGACGCCGAGGCGCTGTCCGAGATCGCGATGGCCGCCGCCGACAGCGCGCGGAGCCTGCTGATGGAGACGCCGCGCGTGGCGATGCTGTCGTTCTCCACCAATGGCAGCGCGCACCATGCCGCCGTCGACAAGGTCGCCGCGGCGACGCAACGCGTGCGCGCGCTGCGGCCGGAACTGGCCATCGACGGGGACGTGCAGCTCGACGCCGCCATCGTTGCCGAAATCGCGGAGCGCAAGCTGCCGGCGTCGCAGGTCCACGGACATGCCAACGTGCTGGTATTCCCGAGCCTGGAGGCCGGCAATATCGGCTACAAGCTGGCCGAGCGCCTCGGCGGCGCGGTGGCGATCGGGCCGATGCTGCAAGGTCTGCGGCGCCCCGCCAACGATCTGTCGCGCGGCTGCAGCGCGGACGACATCTTCCATGTGATCGCAGTGACCGTGGTGCAGGCGCAGGCCGCGGACATCGAAGCGGGCGATGCCGACGCACAGATGACGCTGCCGATCGAGCTGCCTGCCGCCACGACCCCGTCGGGAGCTGCGCAGTCCCGATGAATCCAGAAACCTTGCTGCCGGTACTGGCCCTGCTGGGCCTCGGCAGCTACTTCCAGACCGTGACCGGGTTCGGCATGGGTCTGATCGTGATGGGCGCGGCCAGCGGCCTGCATCTGGCCCCGGTCGCCACGCTGGCCGCGCTGGTCAGCCTGCTGACGCTCGCCAACGGCGCGCTGGCGTTGCCCGGCAAGCTGCACCATATCGACTGGCGCGCGGTCCGCGCCGCCACCCTCGGCATCCTGCCGTCGGTGGTGGCCGGGGTCGTGCTGCTGCACTACCTGAGCGGCACCGCCGCCGGCGTGCTGCAACTGATGCTTGGCGCCGTAGTGCTGTACGGCGGCATCGGCGCGGCCCTGCGCCCCGCCGCGTTGCCCAGCCGCTCCGGCGATGGCAGCTTCTTCGTCAGCGGCGTCTGCGGCGGACTGCTCGGCGGCCTGTTCGGGGTCTCAGGGCCCCCGCTGATCTTCCAGTTCTATCGTCAGCCGCTGAACATGGTGCAGATCCGCTGCGCGCTGATCCTGGTCTTCACGGCGACTTCCGCCGTGCGAACCGCCTACAGCGCCTGGCAAGGCGAACTGGCCAGCGACGTGTGGCTGCAGGCCGCGCTGGCCTTCCCGGTGGTCGCGCTGAGCACGATCGCGGCACGGCGCTTCCCGCCGCCGCTGTCGGCCGAGGCGACGCGGCGGGTGGCGTTCGGGGTGCTGGTGGTGCTGGGCGCGTATCTGATGGCGGGGCCGCTGTGGCAGTGGTTCGCGGCACCTTCGGCATAACGCGCACGCATAACGTAGCCGATCGTATCTGTTATCGCCGTTTCGCGGTCGAAAACCCGCTAACGTAGTCGATCGCACCTGTTATTCCCATTTTTTGAGAGGAGACGCCATAAGGTGGTCGATCGTATACGTCGATGCGAACGCCCCCAAGCACATGTCGGTAGCGGGCGCGCAGCACAAGCTCGCCGCCATTCTGGAGGATGGGCCGGGACACTGGTCCATCTGGGAGCCGGCAGGCGCGGAACCGTCCACGCATCTCCTGAAGCCGGATTCGCGGTCCGAGACGTGGCGCCACACCGCCATCAACGAGTTCTATTGCATGCGGCTCGCCGCACGTGCAGGTCTGCCAGTTCCTGCGACTTCCTTTTTTCGTGTGCCGGCGCCCGTTTTTGCAGTGTCACGATTCGACCGCCGCAGCAGCGACGGCCGGATTTGGCGACGTCATGTCATTGATGGCATGCAAATACGGGGAAAGAGCCGCGTCCTCAAGTACGCGCAAAGCTCGACGCAGACCCTGAAACAACTGATCGCGCTGACCTTGCAACGCACCGCGTCGCCGCTGGCGCTATTTCGGTGGATCGCGTTCAATGTGCTGATCGGCAATGGCGACGCGCACATGAAGAATCTGTCCTTCTTCTGCGAGCCCAGGGGCTATACGCTGGCGCCCTTCTACGACCTGGTCAGCACCGTGGTCTATGACACCGTCGCCTACCGCAACAACGACCCGTTCTGGCCGGACTCCGAACTGACCATGCCCATCGGCAGCGCTCGTCATTTCCGTGACATACGCCGTGAGGACGTGATTCAGGCGGGCATGGAACTGGGCCTGGCGGCAAGCGCAGCGGCGGCCGAACTGGACGCGCTGCTGGCAACGCTGCAGCGTGCCAAGCGGGAGGTGTACGAGCAAGTCGTGGCGGAGGCCCAGCCCGATGCAGGCGAAAGCCGGATCTTGAACTCCATCCTCGCCATGCCGCTCGCCGAGATGTCGAGGCAACTGCAACGCTAGCCGGCACCACGTTGCGACGCTAGACTTGCGCCGCACATCCCCCGCTGCCCACCCACCGCGCAATCGCATCGATTGCCGCCGTGTCCAGCGGCCGGCTGGTATCCAGCGGGAAGTGAAGCCGGTAGTAAGGGCTCAGGTCCAGATCGACGCCGAGCCCCATCAGTTCGATCCGCCCCTGCGCCTCGTGGCGTGCTGCCACGTCCTTCAGATGGTCGTCCAGCAGCCGCTCGCCGTTGGCCTGCGCGGTGGCGCGGTCCATCGGGCTGCCGTCGGATATCACCACCAGCAGGCGGCGCGACTGCGGGCGTGACAGCAGACGCGTGCAGGCCCAGTCGACCGCTTCGCCGTCGATCCCTTCGCGGAACAGGTCGGCCTTGAACAGCGCGGCGATGCCGGTTCGTGCGCGGCGCCAGCTGGTGTCGGCATCCTTGAACACCAGATGGCAGACCTCGTTGAGGCGGCCCGGCGATGGCGGCCGGCCCGCCGCCTGCCAGTCGCGCACCACGCGGCCGCCGTTCCAGGCGCCGGTGGTGAAGCCCAGCACTTCGGTGGCGAGGCCCGCGGCATCGGCGGCGCGTGTCATCACATCGACCAGCACGGCGATCTGGTCGATATGCGCCTTCATCGAGCCAGAGCAATCGATCAGGAAGCCCAGTACCGCATCCGTACGCGGCTGCAAGCGCGGCTGGCAGAAGATGCGTGGCTGGCCGCCGGCACAGGCCAATTGGGCAAGCCGGCTGCGATCGAGCCGGCCCTCCTCCTCGCCCGACGACCAGCCGTCGGCCGTCGGAATCGCGAAGGCCGACGACAGCGTGCGCGCGATGCGGACCGCATTGATGCCGCCGTCGACGATGCGCCGGTCCAGGCGTTCGCGCCATGCTTGCAGCGAAGCCTGCCGCGCCAGCGTGGCCGCGCGCAGTTCGCGGTCGTAGCGGGTGGTGAAGGCGGCGTAGCCCGGTGCGAGCGCACCGTCCGCGCCGGCACGCGAGCCGCCCCGACCGGCGCCGGCTCCCGGCTGCAACGGGGCGTCCTCCTCGAAATCGAGCAACAGCGAAAAGCCGTCGCGCACGGACTCGGGAGCTTCGCGTCCATCCTCGTCGGACAGGCCGGCTCGCCGTGCATCGTCGCGCAGCATCCCGGCCACCATCTCGGCCGCGGCCAGCGCATGCTCGGCAAAGGCACGCTGGTCGGCGCGCGTGCGGCGCATGCCGGCGAGCGCGGTGCCCAGCGCCGGCACGATGGCGGCGCGCGTGGCCTCGATCAGATCCTCGGTCTCCTCGACCACCGGCCGGCCCGACAGGCGCGACCAGACCACCTGCGCCACCGTGTAGATCAGGATGCCGAATCGCCCTTCGGTCAGCCCCGAGCGATGGAAGGCCAGCGACCATTGCGCGAAGCGCCGGTGCAGGTTGGCGGCGACGCCCGGCATGCCGGCGGGCAGATGGGTTTCGCAGCGCAGTTGCTCGAACAGTTCGAACAGCAGCCGTGCCACCGGGTCGGCCGGCCGCAGCGCGCGGTGCAAGGCCGCGTCGCCATGCCGCAGGCGCAGCGCGGCGCCATCTACCGCGCCGCGCAGGTCGGCGAAGGTGTCGCGAGCCGCATCGGCGAGCAGGTGCGGCGCGTGCAGCGGAAGCGGCCGCTGACCGCGCCATAGCTTGCCGGCGCGGTAATGCAACGAGGCGTCCCCTGCCAGCGCGCGCAGGGCCGCCGCGCACAACGCCTCGCGCCGGCGCTGCGTCGCAGCCGGCAGCACAGGCTTCGCCTGCTCCGTCATCGCGGCGTCCGTGGCGGCCGACGCATCCGGTATCGCCGACACCGACATCGTCAGGCCTCCGCGTCGCCGCAGGGCTCCAGCTCGGCGCCGAAGCCCCGCTGGAAATACTCGGCCACGATCGCTCGCTCGCCGGGCTCGCACTTGTTCAGAAAGCTGAGCCGGAACGCCAGCGCCGGATCACGGAAGATCTGGCAGTTCTCGGCCCAGGCGATCACCGTGCGCGGCGACATCAGCGTCGACACGTCGCCCGCGGCAAACCCCTCCCGCGTCAGCTGCGCGACGGCGACCATCGCGCCGACCAGTTCGCGTCCGGCCGCATCGGCCAGTTCCGGCACGCGCGCGAGCACGATGTCGATTTCGGCCTCGTGCGGCAGATAGTCGAGCGTCGCCACCACGTTCCAGCGATCGATCTGCGCGTGATTGAGCAGATGGGTGCCGTGATACATGCCGGTCAGATTGCCGAGCCCGACCGTATTGGCGGTCGCGAACAGCCGGAAATACGGGTGCGGCCGGATCACGCGGTTCTGGTCCAGCAGCGTGAAGCGGCCATCGCGCTCGAGCACGCGCTGGATCACGAACATCACGTCGGGACGGCCCGCATCGTATTCGTCGAACACCAGCGCGATCGGCCGCTGCAGCGCCCAGGGCACGATGCCCTCCTGGAATTCGGTGACCTGCTGGCCGTCCCGCAGCACCACGGCGTCGCGCCCGACCAGATCCATGCGCCCGATATGCCCATCGAGGTTGACGCGTACGCACGGCCAGTTCAGCCGCGCGGCCACCTGTTCGATATGGGTCGACTTGCCGGTGCCATGCATGCCCTGCACCAGCACGCGGCGGTTGCTGACGAAGCCGGACAGGATCGCGAGCGTGACCTCCGGCTCGAAGCGGTAGCCCGGATCGATCTCCGGCACGTGGTCGTCGCGCACGCCGAAGGCCGGCACCCGCATCGCGCTGTCGATGCCGAACACGTCACGCACCGACACCATGCGGTCCGGTTCCACGCTGGCAAGGTCGATCGCCACTTTGGTTCTCCTGGATGAGGCGGGACGGATTTCCCGGCTCCCGCAAACGCGCAGGCGCACGCCTGCCTCGCGGGGCTTCTGAACCGGATCATATCCAGTCTCACTTTTTGGCACAACTCATTCCGTTTAATGGATTTTCCTATTGACGCTGCCAGCGCGTCGTCCTACATTTCAGCAAAACGACAGTTTTCGGTACGACATGTACCGTTTTATGAATCACAACGAACCCAACCTCCGGAGACCGCAAGCATGTCCGACCACACCCCCACCGCCGGCCCGCAAGCCATGACGCCTTCCGAGGCCTTTGTCGAAACCCTCGCCGCCAATGGCGTCACCGATATGTTCGGCATCATGGGCTCGGCCTTCATGGATGCGATGGACATCTTCGCGCCCGCCGGCATTCGCCTGATCCCGGTCGTGCATGAACAGGGCGCCGGCCATATGGCAGACGGCTATGCCCGCGTGTCGGGCCGCCACGGCGTGGTAATCGGCCAGAACGGCCCCGGCATCAGCAACTGTGTGACTGCGATCGCCGCGGCCTACTGGGCGCACAGCCCGGTCGTGATCGTCACGCCCGAGGCCGGCACCATGGGCATCGGCCTGGGCGGCTTCCAGGAAGCCAACCAGCTGCCGATGTTCCAGGAGTTCACCAAGTACCAGGGCCATGTCACCCACCCGGCGCGCATGGCGGAATTCACCGGCCGCTGCTTCGATCGTGCGATGGCCGAGATGGGTCCGACCCAGCTGAACATCCCGCGCGACTACTTCTACGGCCAGATCAAGGCCGAGATCCCGCAGCCGCGCCGGCTGGACCGCGGCCCCGGCGGCGAGCAGAGCCTGGACGAAGCGGCCGAGCTGCTGGCCCAGGCCAGGTTCCCGGTGATCATCTCCGGCGGCGGCGTAGTGATGGCCGATGGCGTCGAGGAATGCAAGGCGCTGGCCGAGCGGCTCGGCGCACCGGTGGTCAACAGCTACCTGCACAACGACTCGTTCCCGGCGAGCCACCCGCTGTGGTGCGGCCCGCTCGGCTACCAGGGCTCGAAGGCCGCGATGAAGCTGATCTCGCGCGCCGACGTCG
The DNA here is from genome assembly GCF_013314895.1 of Cupriavidus gilardii. Lineage (GTDB taxonomy): Bacteria > Pseudomonadota > Gammaproteobacteria > Burkholderiales > Burkholderiaceae > Cupriavidus > Cupriavidus gilardii_C. Next base: position 83,822 of record NZ_JABTYE010000003.1, read on the forward strand.
TGGTCGCGCTCGGCTCGCGCCTCGGACCGTTCGGCACGCTGCCGCAGCACGGCATGGACTACTGGCCGAAGACAGCCAAGATCATCCAGATCGACGCCGATCACAAGATGCTGGGGCTGGTGAAGAAAATCTCGGTGGGCATCTGCGGCGACGCCAAGGCGGCCGCCGTCGCGCTGACCGAACGGCTGGCCAACCGCACGCTGGCTTGCGACGCAACCCGCGCGGCACGCGCGGACCAGATCGCCACCGAGAAGGCGGCCTGGGAGAAGGAACTGGACGAATGGACGCACGAGCGCGACCCCTTCAGCCTCGACATGATCGAGGAGCAGAAGAACGAGCGCACCCCCAACGGCGGCACCTACCTGCATCCGCGCCAGGTGCTGCGCGAACTCGAGAAGGCCATGCCGGCCGACGTGATGGTGTCGACCGATATCGGCAACATCAACTCGGTGGCCAACAGCTATCTGCGCTTCGAGAAGCCGCGCAGCTTCTTCGCGGCGATGAGCTGGGGCAACTGCGGCTACGCCTTTCCGACCATCATCGGCGCCAAGGTAGCGGCGCCGCACCGGCCGGCAATCTCGTATGCCGGCGATGGCGCCTGGGGCATGAGCCTGATGGAAACCATGACCTGCGTGCGCCACAACATCCCGGTGACCGCGGTGGTCTTCCACAACCGCCAGTGGGGCGCGGAGAAGAAGAACCAGGTGGACTTCTACAATCGCCGCTTCGTCGCCGGCGAACTGGACAACCCGAGCTTCGCCAATATCGCACGCGCGATGGGTGCCGAAGGCATCGTGGTCGATCGGCTCGAAGACGTGGGCCCCGCGCTGAAGAAGGCCATCGACCTGCAGATGAACCACGGCAAGACCACGATCGTGGAGATCATGTGCACGCGTGAGCTGGGCGATCCGTTCCGCCGCGATGCCCTGTCCAAGCCGGTCCGCCTGCTCGACAAGTACAAGGATTACGTATAACGGAAGCAACGAGGCGCGCGGTGCGGCCCGGCCGCGCCGCGCGATCACGGCCTCCGGGGCCGCCGCAGCAATGCGGCCCCGGACAGACAAAACAAAGACAGCGAAGCCGTGACGACACCATCATGAGAAGCACTGGAGACAAAAATTGCTGGATAACCCCGAGGGCTCGCGCGGCCTCAAGCACAGCCTGAAACAGCGCCACATGACGATGATCGCGCTCGGCGGCGTGATCGGTGCCGGACTGTTCGTCGGCAGCGGCGTGGTGATCAAGTCGGCCGGCCCGGCGGCCGTCCTGTCCTTTCTGCTGACCGGCATGCTGGTGGTGCTGGTGATGCGGATGCTCGGCGAGATGGCCTGCGCGCTGCCCACCGTCGGCTCCTTCTACGAATACGCGCGCGAAGCGTGGCGCGGCAAACCCGAGGCCGGCGCGCTGGCCAGCTTCCTGACCGGCTGGATGTACTGGTACTTCTGGGTCATCGTGGTGGCCATCGAAGCGGTGGCCGGCGCCGACCTGATCCGCTACTGGCTGCCAGACGTGCCCTCCTGGGCCATCAGCCTGGTGCTGCTGGTGATGCTGACGCTGACCAACCTGTTCTCGGTCAAGTCCTTCGGCGAATTCGAGTTCTGGTTCGCCTCGATCAAGGTGGCCGCGATCGTCGTGTTCCTGTTCCTGGCCGGCCTGTTCGTGCTCGGCATGTGGCCCGATACCGCGCCCAGCGTCGCCAACCTCAGCGCGCATGGCGGCTTCGCGCCCAACGGCATCATGCCGGTGCTGACTGGTGCGGTGGCGGCGACGGGGTTCTACTTCGGCGCGGAGATCGTGACCATCGCCGCGGCCGAGACCGCGGAGCCGCAGAAGGCGGTGGCCAAGGCGACCCATTCGGTGATCACGCGCGTGCTGGTGTTCTACGTCGGCTCGGTGCTGCTGGTGGTGTGCCTGGTACCGTGGAACTCGCCCGGCATCGCCACGCCGTATGTCAGCGCGCTCGACGCGATGGGCATCCGCGGCGCGGCGCAGGTGATGAACGCGGTGGTGCTGACCGCGGTGCTGTCGGCACTGAACTCGGGCCTGTATGCGTCGTCGCGGATGATCTTTGCACTGACGCGCCGCGGCGATGCTCCGGCGGCGCTCGCCAAGCTCAATCGCAATGGCGTGCCGGTCCGCGCGATCCTGTTCTCCACGCTGTTCGGCTATGCCGCGGTGGTGATGTCCTACGTGTCGCCCGATACGGTGTTCGCCTTCCTGGTCAACTCCTACGGCACGGTGGCGATCTTCGTCTACATCCTGATCGCGGTATCGCAGCTGCGGCTGCGCGCCCGGCTCGAGCGCGAGGCACCGGAAAAGCTCCGCGTGCGCATGTGGATGTATCCGTATCTGACCTATGTGGCGATCTTCGGCATGACCGGCATTGTCGTGGCAATGGCCTTCATCCCGGACCAGCGCAAGCCGCTGCTGCTCGGCGTGGTCAGCCTCGGCATCCTGCTGCTGGTCTATCTGGTGCGACGGCAGTACCGCCGCGGCGCGGCGTTGCGCGACAGCGAGATCGACCCGCACCAGCAGCATCTGGGCGACATGCCGCGGGCCGAAGTGCATCGGCTCTGACGTTCACAGAGGCTGGCGAGCGCGCTGCCCTCTCCCCCGACCCCTCTCCCGCAAGCGGGAGAGGGGAGATGGGGCAGGCGAATGCCCAGACATATCGCACGCCGATGACGCGCTCCCCTCTCCCGCCATGCGGGAGAGGGGCTGGGGGAGAGGGCCAGCGCCCCCACCAGCGACAAACGCTGGCCCAATCGATTCCATCCAACTGGCCCTACAGCGCGTCCCGGCGCTTCCCTATGCTGGGAACGTGCAAGGACCGGGTCCGCTGCCGCGCGGACCGCAACAATATTCGAGGAGATTCAAGTGGAGTACGCAAGCAAGCAGGCCGGCACCGAAGCCAGGATCGCGGCCGACAGCAACCCGTCCGGACAGCAGGCCGGTGGCGCCAGCGGCGGCGTCACCGCCGCCACGCTGCAGGCCTTCAGCGATGCCTGGAACCGCCACGACATCGACGCGCTGATGTCCTTCATGACCGACGACTGCGTGTTCCACGCGGTGGCCGGCGGCGAGCTGTTCGGCCGCACGTTCCGTGGGCGCGAGGCGGTACGGGAGGGCTTCCAGCTGGCCTGGCAGACCTTCCCCGACGCGGCCTGGCTCGACGGCGAGCATTTCGTCTGCGGCGATCGCGGCGTCAGCGAATCGACCTTCCGCGGCACCAAGGCCGACGGCTCGCGCATCGAGGCACGCATGGTCGACGTGTTCACCTTCCGCGACGGCAAGATCGCGGTCAAGAACGCCTATCGCAAGGACCGTCCCGCGCTCGCGGCCGGTTCGCGCGGCTGATCGAACGCGTCGCCGAACGCGTCGCCAACAGGAGCGCAGCGATGGAAGCCATTGCCGATATCACCGCCATCGGACGAGAGACCGGAACGCCGGGTCAGGCCGGTGGACAGTCCGGACCGACGGGTCCATCCCGGCCCTACGATCCCGCCTATGACCCGCTGGTCGCGCCGACACCCGGCCAGGGCCGCGACTACGCGCCGACCTACTGGATCGGCACCGCCGGCGAGCCGCCGCCCGACGACGGTCCGATCACGCACGACGTCGACGTCGATGTCGCCATCATCGGCTCGGGCTTCACCGGGCTGACCTGCGCGATCTTCCTCGCGCAGGAACACGGCATCAAGGCCACCGTGCTGGAGGCCAACCGCGTCAGCTGGGGCTGCAGCACGCGCAATGGCGGCCAGGCGCAATGCGCCTCGGGCCGGCTCAAGCGCTCGCAATGGATCCAGCGCTACGGCCTGGACGCCGCGCTGCGGCTGCACGAGGAAGTGTGCGCGGGCATGGAGACCTTCAAGACGCTGATCCGCGATATCGACTGCGATCCGCAGCCGGGCGGTCATCTGTATATCGCGCATCGTCCGCAGGCGATGCCGGCGCTGGAGAAGGAAGCCAAGCTGCTGCGCGAGGTGTTCCACTACGACGCCCGCATCCTCGATGCCGACACCGTCAAGCGCGAATACGTCGACGACAAGGAAGCCGCCGGCGCGATGCATGAGCCCGAGGGCATCGGCATCCATGCCGGCAAGCTGGCATTCGGCTACCTGCGCCGCGCCCGCGCGCTGGGCGCCACCGTGCATCCGTCGAGCCCGGTGCTCGACTGGACCACGCGCGACGGCGTGCACTATCTGCGCACGCCGGGCGGCATCGTACGGGCGCGCGCGGTCGGCGTCGCCACCGGCGGCTATACCTCGCAGAATCTGCATCCGCATCTGAAGAACCGGCTGTTCCCGATCCTGTCGAACTCGATCGTGACGCGGCCGCTGACGCCCGACGAAATCGCGGCCTGCAACTTCCGCACGACGCAGGTCATCACCGACACCCGGATCCTGCGCCACTACTACCGGCTGATGCCGGACGGCCGCCTGCAGATCGGCAGCCGCAGCGCGATCACCGGCACCGATGCGCCGCAGCCCCGGTACGAGCAGAAGCTGGTCGACGACATGGTGCGCAAGTTCCCGGCGCTCAAGGGCATACCGATCGACTACTCGTGGTGGGGCTGGGTCGACGTCAGCCACGACATGATGCCGCGCATCTTCCGGCCCGATCCCGCGCAGACGATCTATTACGCGATGGGCTACGGCGGCAATGGCGTCATGTACTCGGCCCAGGCAGGCCGGCGCATGGCCGCGATGATCGCCGGCAAGAACCCTGGCCCGGAGCTGCCGATCTTCCGTTCGGCGCTGCCCTTTCCCAATGTGCGCGAATGGGTCGAATCGCCGGCCTTTGCACCGTTCCGGCGGCTGGGGCAGCGGTTCCTGTACCACTGGTATCACCTGAAGGACGACGTGCTGTAGTTCAGGAGCGAGCCGTACCCATGCGGCTCGCATACCGCAAACACGCTCCCTCTCCCACTTGTGGGAGAGGGGAGCAAACCCGCCAGCGGCACACGGCCTTCGATCACCGGCTTTCCACCCATACCCCCTCCCCGCCCCTTGCCCGATAATGCTCCCCGATCCAAGGACGAAACCGACGATACGGAGCGCGAACGGCATGGCCACGGCGGGCAAGGGAAACACCTTCTGGAATCGGCTGCTGCAATTGCCGGCCGATTCGGGCCTGAGCCTGCAGGCCCAGCTGCGCCAGCAGATCGTCTCCGCGATCCTGTCGCGGCAGTTGCCCGAAGGCAGCGCGCTGCCGTCGAGCCGCGAACTGGCGGCGACGCTCGGTATCGCGCGCAATACGGTGATCCTGGCCTTCCAGCAGCTGGTCGACGAGCACTTCCTCGAGACACGGCCCCGGCGCGGGTACTTCGTCGTCGAGCAGTTGCCGAGCATGGCGCGGCCGGCGCCGTCCGGAAGCGCTGGCACACCGTCGAGCGCGAATAACGACAACGGGACTTCCGGCCCCGACTGGCGCGAGCGGCTGCCCGACATCAGCGGGCTGCGCGCCATCGTCAAGCCCAACGACTGGCAGAACTATCCGTATCCCTTCATCTATGGCCAGTTCGACCCGGCGCTGTTTCCGACCGCGGACTGGCGCGAATGCTCGCGCATGGCGCTGGCCGTGCTGGAAATCCGCGGCTGGGCCTCCGACCTGATCGACCGCGACGATCCGCTGCTGATCGAGCAGTTGCAGCGGCACGTGCTGCCGCGCCGCGGCGTCTGGGCCAATCCGGACGAGATCATGGTCACACTGGGCGCGCAGCATGCGCTGTATCTGTTGGCGGATCTGCTGATGCGTGACGCCGTGGTCGGGCTGGAGGAACCTGGCTACAGCGATGCGCGCGCGATCTTCGGCATGCGGGCAAGGGAGGTGGTGCCGCTGCCGGTCGACGACTCGGGTCTGCGTCCGGAAGGTCAGCTCTCGCGCTGCGACTATGCCTTCGTCACGCCAAGCTACCAGTGCCCGACCACGGTGACGATGCCGCTGGACCGGCGCGAGGCGCTGCTCGCCGAGGCGCACCGGCACGACGTGGTGCTGATCGAGGACGACTACGACACCGAAAATCCCGCGCTGACGCAGCCGATTCCCGCGCTGAAAAGCCTCGATCGCGAAGGCCGCGTGATCTATGTCGGCAGCCTGTCGAAGTCCTTCGTGCCCGGCATCCGGCTCGGCTATATCGTCGCCCCGAGCTCGGTGATCCGCCAGGCGCGGGCGCTGCGGCGCTACATGCTTCGGCATCCGCCGGCCAACAACCAGCGCGCCACCGCGCTGTTCATCTCGCTGGGCCACCACGATGCGCTGCTGCGGCGCGTCGCGCCGATCTTCCAGCGCCGCGCCGCGGTGCTGGGCGACATGCTGGCGCGGCATCTGCCGCAATGCCGCGTACAGAATTCGCCGGGGGCGTCGTCGTTCTGGGTCGAGGGTCCGCCGGGACTCGACGCGCGCAAGCTCGGGGATGTCGCGCTGCGGCATGGCGTGATCATCGAGCCGGGCGATGTGTTCTTTGCCGCCGACGGACCGTCGCCGCACTTCCGCCTCGGTTACACGGGGATTGCCGAGGAACGGATCGAGGAAGGCGTCCGGCTGCTGGCCCGGTTGATCGAGCACGAGCGTCGGCGCTGAAGCGCGACGATTTCCTTTCCCATCTTTGGTGCGCAACACGCAGCGCGCCGAGCACTTCGCAGACGGACCTAGGGCAAGTCCCGATGCCAATGCGTCGCGATTGTCCCCGCGGCGACAATCCGCGTCCTCCCGTGCGCCTATTCTTCCTTCGAGCCGCCCCAATGCAGCAGCCGCCGTTCGAGTTTGCGCCGGATCAGTGTCGAGGGGCAGGTCGCGACCGTCCTGGCCTGACTCCATGACAACGAAGGAGACGACATGGCACAGACTTGCGCTTCGCATTGGCATCGCATCGTCCTGACCGCCCTGACGGTGGCCGCCCTGGCCGCCTGCGGAGACAGCGACGACGACCACAAACCCCCGCCGCCGCCTCCCATGGCCAATGCGCAGCAGGCGTGCGCGCAGCTTGCCGGGAAGACCGTCGCCGGCGCGACAGTCACGGCAGCCGCCACCGTCGCGGCAAGCGGTCCGCAACCGCTGTTCTGCAAGGTCAACGCGACCATTCCGCCGCAATTGAACCTGGAACTGCGGCTTCCGGACCAGTGGAACGGCAAGCTGTATTACGGCGGCGGCGGCGGTTACAACGGGTCGATCCCGGGTATCGAGGTGCCGACCAACCTCGCGGCGCTGAAGCAGGGCTACGCCACCGTCAATAGCGACTCCGGCCATTCGGGCAACGGGCTGTCGGCGGATTTCGCCCTCGACGATCCGCACGCGGCCAGCCTGTTTGGCTATCAGTCGGTGCCGACCGTGATGTCCTCCGCGCGCGAGATGCTGCAGACCGCCTATGGCAAGGCGCCGGAACGCTCCTATTTCGAGGGCTGTTCCAATGGCGGCCGCGAAGCGCTGATGGCGGCGCAACGCAATCCGAACCTCTTCGACGGCATCATCGCGCGCGCGCCAGCCTACAACTGGGTCGGCTTCATGGGGGCATTCAATCGCAATGCGAAGGCGCTCGCGGCGCCCGGCGGCGCGTTCAACGCGGCAAAGACCGGTCTGCTGGCAAGGGCGGTGCGCGATGCCTGCGATGCGCAGGATGGCATCGCCGACGGCGTGGTGTCGAATCCGCAGTCCTGCCGCTTCGATCCGGCGGTCCTTCGCTGTTCCGGCGGTTCGGATGCCGGCGACACGTGCCTGTCGGACGCGCAGCTGGCGGTCGTGCAATCGTGGACGTCCCCGGCGGTATGGGCCAACGGCACCTACTCCAATGCGGGCTGGGCACTGACCGGAAACGAGGACGACCCGGGAGCCTGGGGCGTTTGGCTGACGGGCAACGGCAATCTGAACATGGCGCTGCAATTCCTCTTCCAGGACACCACGGTAAAGAACTATCTGGCGCGCGACCGCTCGCAGGACTCGCTGACCTATACCTGGGACAGCAACGTCAGCGCGCTTGCCAACCTGTCCAACCTGAACGACGCGACCAACATCGACCTGCGGCCATTGAAGAACAGCAACGCCAAACTGATCCTCTGGCACGGCACCAACGACGCTGCCCTCAGCTTCAAGGCAACCAATGCCTATTACGAAGGGATGGTGGGCGCAGTCGGTGGACAGGCAGCGGCGGACGAGTTCGTCCGCTACTACCTGGCGCCGGGCGTCAACCATTGCGCCGGCGGACCCGGCGCGGATCAGACCGATCTGTTGACCACGCTCGATACCTGGGTGACCAAGGGCACCGCGCCGGGGACGCTGACCGCCACGAAGGAGATCAACGGCGCCACCGCGTTCACGCGTCCACTGTGCCGATATCCGCAATACCCGCGCTATACGGGGCCGGCGAACGACGCGGCAGCCGCGGCGCAGGCGTCGAACTATACGTGCACTGCGCCGTAAGCGTGGGACAAACGCTTCGGCTCGCTGCTACTCGCTCCCCTCTCCCGCCACGCGGGAGAGGGGTTGGGGGAGAGGGTCGTTCGCAACAGCGATGTCGCAGCCTGAATCGCCCTGCCCTCTCCCCCACCCGTCTGCCACAAGTGGGAGAGGGGAGCCTTCTGCCAGCGCTCCCGCTACATCGTCGCACCGCGAACGTGCCCAGGTCCGCGGTTACTGCGCTCTAGCGCCCGCCTCCGTCGTCGCCGTCATCCCGCCCAGCGCCGCCGCGGGATTCCACGTAAAGAACCGCATCCACGCATCGAGCCAGCGTCCCTGCATGTCGGCGCCGATCTCCCAGGCGGTCTGGCCATACTTCGTTGCCATCGACAACGCCGGGGCGGGCGCGGTGATCTGCTGCGCAAGGCGCTCGTCGGGGTCCCACTTCCAGACCCACGACGTCCACTGGAAGCCGGCCTCCTCCATCAGCGCGCCATAGAAGCTCCAGCCGAGCGCGGCCAGCTTCAGGTAGTCGCGCGCCAGCATGGTGGAAGCGTCGGGCACTTCGGTAACCGCGGGAATCGGCCGCTGCCCGGCCAACTGCTCGGTGGTCACATCGGTCACATCGGTGACATCGGTGACGTCAGCGGTCATCGAATTCGCGCGAGGTGCTTTGCTCTTCATCGTCATGCTCCTTGGAAGTCGCCGGACGGCGGTGGAAAAGAAGCCGAGCGGAACGCAAGAACGACGCCAGCGGCATCGCGCCCATCGCGCCGTGCAAGCGCATGGAGCATTTACACGCCTTGTACGCGGGCCCGTGCACGATCTTCCAGCAGTGCGAAGCCCGGCAAAACGACGTGATCGAAAGCACGGGGGAGTCGCCGCCGGCGTCGATGGCACGGACGATGCGTGACACCCCAGACACGACATGCGCCACATCCGCCACGCCTCGATCGCCATGACCTCCCGCCTCTTCAACGGCCCCGAAAATCAGGCCGAACATCAGCCCGAACATCAGCTCGAACGCTATCGTCTGCGCATGGTCGAGCTGCAGATCGCCGCACGCGGCATCCGCGATCCGGCGGTCCTGGCGGCCATGCGCGAGGTGCCGCGCGAGCGCTTCGTGCCCGACGCGCTGCGGCAATCGGCCTACGACGACGCACCGCTGTCGATCGGCTCCGGCCAGACCATTTCGCAGCCCTATATCGTCGCCCGCATGGTCGAGGCGGCGCGGCTGCATCCCGCCTCCCGGGTACTCGAGATCGGCACCGGCTCGGGCTATGCGGCCGCGGTGATGGCGCGCATCGCCGCCCGCGTGATTTCGGTGGAGCGCTGGCGTCGGCTGGCCGAGCGCGCCAGCGACGTGCTGCGCGCGCTGGGCTTCGATAACGTCGAGGTCCACCTGGCCGACGGCACCGCCGGCTGGGAAGCGGGCGCGCCCTACGACGCCATCGTGTCCGCCGCGGCCAGCCCCGACATCCCCGCCGCATGGCTGGCGCAGCTGGCGCCGGGCGGCACGCTGGTGATGCCGCACGGCCATCCCGGTCATGCGCAGCGGCTTCTGCGCATCGGCAAGCGCGCGGACGGCACGCTGGAGCGCGAGGACCTCGCCGGCGTGGCCTTCGTGCCGCTGGTCGCGCGCACGGCCGAGGAGGCCGGCAACGAGAACGGCGGCGACTGAGGACCATCGACCAAGACCATTCACCACGACCACCGATCAGACCTTCGATCGAGACCCATCAATCGAGAACCATCGACGACCCGCGGAGGACCGACATGACCAGCGCACTGCACGATCCCATGACCGGCCAGGTGCTCGCCGACACCGATATCGTCGAACGGATCGCCGAGGCGGCCGAACGGCTGCCGGCCATCGACGATGCGGGATTCGCCGAGGTGGTGGACCGGTTTGCCGACTGCCGCGTGGTCCTGCTCGGCGAATCGACGCACGGCACCGCGCAGTTCTACGAGGCGCGCGCCGCCTTCACGCGACGGCTGATCGAGCGGCACGGCTTTCGCATCGTCGCGGTCGAAGCCGACTGGCCCGACGCCGCCGCGATCGACCGCTATGTCCGCCAACTGCCGGCTGCCGAACACCAGGAACCGCCGTTCCGGCGCTTTCCCACCTGGATGTGGCGCAACACATCGGTGGAGGCGCTGGTCGAATGGATGCGCGGCTACAACGCCGAACGCACGCCGGACCAGCGCGCGGGCTTCTTCGGCCTCGACATCTACAGCCTGGGCAGCTCGATCGCGACCGTGCTGGGCTATCTGAACCGCGTCGATCCCGACGGCGCGCGCGAGGCGCGCGAACGCTACGGCTGCCTGCTGCCGTGGCGCGAGGATCCGTCGCGTTACGGCCGCGCGGTGCTGAGCGGCCGGACGCGCGACTGCGAGGACGAAGTCATTGCCCAGCTGCAGGCGCTGCTGGAAAAGCAGCTGGACTACGCCATGCGCGGGCGCGAGCCCTTCTTCGACGCCGCGCAGAACGCGCATCTGGTGGCCTCGGCCGAGCAGTACTACCGGCTGATGTACTACGGCGGGCCCGAAAGCTGGAACCTGCGCGACACCCATATGTTCGACACGCTGGCGCGTCTGCTGGACACCTATGCGCCCGGTGCCAAGGCGGTGGTGTGGGCGCACAACTCGCACATCGGCGACGCGGATGCGACCGCGATGGGCCGCGACCATGGCGAGACCAATATCGGTCGGCTGTGCCGCGCGCGCTTCGGCAGGGAGGCGGCGCTGATCGGCTTTTCCACGTCGCGCGGCACCGTGGCCGCCGCGTCCGACTGGGACGGACCGATGCAGGTGATGGACGTCGTGCCCGCGCGCGCCGACAGCTACGAGGCGCTGTTCCGGCGCACCGGTATCGACCGCTGCTTCATCGACCTGCGCGAAGGCGTCCACGAGCAGGCGCGCGCGCTGCTGACGGTGCCGCGCCAGGAACGCTTCATCGGCGTGGTGTATCGGCCCGATACCGAATTCGCCAGCCACTATGCGTTCGCCTGCCTGCCGCAGCAGTTCGACGCGCTGGCATGGTTCGACCGCACCGAGGCCGTGAAGGCCTTGCCCACTGCGGCGCGCACCGGCATGCCGGACACCTACCCGTTCGGCCTGTAGCCACGGCGCGGCAACGCCGGCGTGCGGCGCGAGGCGGGGCTTAGAATGCGGCACGGGCCACGCAATGCATTGCCCGGCCCGCCCCGACCGACCCGCCAGAGAGAACCCGGTGCGCTACGAATTGACGGACCTTCGGCTGTTCCAGGCCATCGCCGAATCGCAAAGCCTGTCCGGCGGCGCCGCCGCCATTCATATCACCGCATCGGCGGCCAGCTATCGGCTCAAGAACCTCGAGCTGGCGCTGGGCACGCCGCTGTTCGTGCGCGCGGCGCGCGGCATGGAGCTGACCGCGGCCGGCACCGCGCTGCTCGGCCACGTGCGCGAGCTGCTGCGCGGCCTCGAACGGATGCATGGCGAACTCGGGCGGTTTTCCGCGGGATTGAAGGGCAATATTCGCCTGATCGCCAACAGCAGTTCGCTGAACGGCTTCATTCTGCCCAGCGTCAGCCGTTTCCTGAACGCCCATCCCGACGTCAATATCGATCTGGAGGAACGGGCCAGCCGCGAGATCGCGGCCGCCATCGCCGCGGGCGAGGCCGATGTCGGCGTGCTGGCCGGCGAGGTCGAGACGCAGGGCGTGCGCTGGATGCCGTACGCGATCGACGAGTTGATGCTCGCCGTGCCAGCCGATCATCCGCTGACGCGCGAGGCCCGGGCGCAGCCCGGCGGCGTGCGCTTCGGCGCGGCGCTGGAGCACGACTTCGTCTGCCCCGGCCGCGATACCAGCAATGTGGTCTTCCTGCGCGATACCGCGCACCGGCTGGGACGCACGCCCAATGTGCGCCTGCATGCGCCGACCTTCGATGCGGTGCTGGCGCTGGTCGAAGCCGGCGTGGGGCTGGCGCTGGTGCCGCGCAGCGTCGCCGCGGGCTCGCTGCGCGACGGCCGCGTCGTCGGGGTGCGCCTGGCCGAGGACTGGGCGCGGCGCCAGCTCAATCTGGTGCTGCCGGCGCCGGGCAAGCTGCCCGCTTTCGCCGAGGCGTTTGCCGAGTTCCTGCTGGGCGATCCGCACGTGGCCGCGACGCGCGACGTGCTGCCATGACGCCCGGCCGTACCGTTGAATTGCCGCGAACGGTGGCTTGAAGACATTCGACTGGTTGGCCGCCGGGCGCAAAAATATACTGCTCCGCGATCGAATCGACGCGGAGACCCCATGCTGCACAAGGCCCTGTCCGGCATCAAGGTGCTGGACCTGTCCCGAATCCTTGCCGGGCCCTGGTGTACCCAGAATCTGGCCGACCTCGGCGCCGAGGTCACCAAGATCGAGCATCCGGAGCGCGGCGACGATACGCGCGGCTGGGGTCCGCCCTATCTGCAGTCGGCCGATGGCAGCGAACGGATGTCGGCATACTTCGCCTGCTGCAATCGCGGCAAGCGCTCGCTGGCGATCGACTTCACCACCGCCGAGGGCAAGGCCGCCATCCTGGCGCTGGCCGACGAGGCCGACGTGCTGGTCGAGAACTTCAAGGCCGGCACGCTGCGGCGCTACGGGCTCGACTATGCGAGCCTGCAGGCGCGCAACCCGCGGCTGGTCTACCTGTCGATCACCGGCTTCGGCCAGAGCGGCCCGATGGCCGACAAGCCCGGCTACGACTACGTGTTCCAGGGCATGGGCGGCCTGATGAGCTATACCGGCCAGCCCGACGGCGAGCCCGGCGAGGGGCCGCTGCGCACCGGCGTCGCGGTGGTGGACCTGAGCACCGGCATGTATGCCACCTCGGCGGTACTGGCCGCGCTGTTCCAGCGCCAGGCCAGCGGCGTGGGGCAGCATCTTGACATCGCGCTGCTCGATGTCGCGGTGGCGCTCAACGCCAACCAGGGCGCCAACTATCTGTTCTCGGGGCGCAACCCGCCGCGCAGCGGCAATGCGCATCCGAATTGCGCGCCCTACGAGGTCTTCCGCTGCGCGGACGGCCACCTGATCCTGGCGATCGGCAACGATGCGCAGTTCGCGCGCTTCTGCGAGGTGGCCGGGCTCGCCGACCTGCCGGACGATCCGCGCTATCGCACCAACAGCGCGCGCATCGCCAATCTGCCGGCATTGCGCGCCTTGCTGGCGCAGGTATTCGCGACCCGCCCGCGCCGGCAGTGGACCGATGCCTTCGATGCGGCCGGCGTGCCATGGGGACCGATCCATTCGATCGAAGAAGTCTTCGCGCATCCGCAGGTCCGGCACCGCGGCCTGCTGCAGTACGCCGAGCATCCGGCGCTCGGCCGCATTCCGATGGTGCGCAATCCGATGGTGCGCAATCCGATGCTGCCGGACGCGCTTGCCGCCTCGCCCGCCGCACCGCCGCTGCTCGGCGAGCACGGCAGCTGATTCTTTCCTTCCCATACCGACATCCACGAGGAGACACCCTTGAAACATCCGCACCGCGCTCCGGCGCGCAAGTCCCGCCCGCCGATCTGTGCCATGCTCGCCGCGCTGATCGCCACGGCCGCCATCGCCACGCACGCGCATGCCGACAGCTTTCCCAACGAGCCGATCAAGCTGATCGTGCCCTACGCGGCCGGCGGCACCACCGACATCCTGGCGCGGATCGTCGGCACGAAAATGGGTGCGATCCTGGCGCAGCCGGTGGTGGTCGAAAACCGGCCGGGCGCGGGCGGCGCGGTCGGCAGCGCCTATGCGGCCAAGCAGCCGGCCGACGGCTACACGCTGGTGATGGAGGTCGAGAGCTCGCACGCCGTCAATCCGAACGTCTACGTGAAAACGCCGTACGACCCGGTCAAGGACTTCGCGCCGATCAGCAACCTGGCCGACGTGCCCAACGTGCTGGTGGTCAATCCGTCGTTCCCGGCGACCGACGTGGCCTCGTTCATCAAGCTGCTGAAGGCGAACCCCGGCAAGTACTCGTTCGGCTCCTCCGGCAACGGCGGCCTGAGCCACATGAACGGCGAGCTGTTCATGAGCGAGACCGGCACGCGCATGCTGCATGTCCCCTACAAGGGCCTGGGACCGGCGCTGAACGACGCGGTGGCCGGCCAGATCCAGGTGGTGTTCGACAATATTCCGTCGTCCTCGGGCCTGATCCAGGGCAAGCGCCTGAAGCCGCTGGCGGTGGCCGCGAAGCAGCGGCTCAAGCTGCTGCCCGATGTGCCGACCTACGCGGAGGCCGGGCTGCCGGCGATGAACAATCCGTCGTGGTTCGGCCTCGGCGCGCCGGCCGGCACGCCCGACGCGATCCTCGACAAGCTCAACGATGCGGTGCGCCAGGCGCTGGCCGATCCCGAGGTCATCGCCGCCATCGAGAAGCAGGGCGCGATTCCGGCATGGACCTCGCGCAAGGCCTTCGCCGACCTGATCCGCCATCAAAACCAGCACTGGAAGCGCGTCGTCGACAAGATCCAGTTCGCCAGACTGCAGTGAGGACATCATGAACGCCCCCACCCATACGGATGCCGATCCTGGCCGCCACGCCGCCGTCGTCATCGACGCGCGCGGCATTGCCACGCTGACCATCAGCGAAGCCGGCTCGCTCAATATCCTCGGCACGCCGGTGATCGCCGCGCTGACCGAGGCGGTACGCACGCTCGCCGCCGATCCGCGGGTGCGCGTGCTGATCCTGCGCGGCACCGGCGACAAGGGCTTCATCGGCGGCGCCGACATCAAGGAAATGGCCGGACTGACGCGCGACAGTGCCCAGCGCTTCATCACGGGCCTGCGTGCGCTGTGCGACGCCGTGCGGCACTGCCCGGTGCCGGTGATCGCCCGCATGCCGGGCTGGTGCCTGGGCGGCGGACTGGAGCTGGCGCTGGCCTGCGACCTGCGGATCGCCGGCGACAACGCCAACCTGGGCATGCCCGAAGTCAAGGTCGGCATTCCGTCGGTGATTCACGCCGCGCTGATGCCGCGGCTGATCGGCAATGCCCGCACGGCATGGATGCTGCTGACCGGCGAGCTGTGCGACGCCGCGCAGGCGCTGTCGTGGGGGCTGGTACATCGCGTGGTGCCGCTGGCCGAGCTCGACGCCGAGGTCGAGCGGGTGGCGCAATTGCTGGCCGGCTTCGGTCCGACGGTGGTGCGCCAGCAGAAACGGCTGCTGCGCCAATGGGAGGATCAGCCGGTCGATACGGCGATCGCCGACAGCGTCGCCGAATTCGGCAGCGCATTCGATACCGGCGAGCCGCAGCGCTTTATGGCGGAATTTGTCAATCGCAAGCGATCCTGATGCGGCAATGGCCGCCAATAGTCCTGAAACGCCGGCCCGCCCGGCGTTTTTTAATGACCGTTGTTTGCAATGCAGGATTGAAAAAAACCGTACAATGCGGCGCCTTTTATTTGTCGGGCACGCTTGATACGAATTAATAAAAATCCAGGGGCAATTCAACGCATGAAAACCGTTCTCTCTCTCACCCTGCTTTCCACCTGCGCCGCCGCGCTGATCGCCGGCTGCGCCGGCAGCAATGTCAATGGCCTGGTCGATGCCGGCGGCTCGCTGTTCAAGGCCGCCACGCTGTCGGACGCCGACGTCAAGACGCTGTCGGAACAGGCCTGCGCCGAATCGGACAAGGAAAACAGGATCGCGCCGGCCAACAGCCCGTACACCAAGCGCCTGACCGCGATCATGGCCGGCCTGAAGGACAGCGGCGTGCCGGTCCAGGCGAAGGTCTACCTGACCAAGGACGTCAACGCCTGGGCGATGGCCAACGGCTGCGTGCGCGTCTACAGCGGCCTGATGGACATGATGAACAACGACGAGGTGCGCGGCGTGCTCGGCCATGAAATCGGCCACGTGGCACTGGGCCACAGCAAGAGCCAGATGCAGGTGGCCTACACCGCCGTCGCCGCGCGCGGCGCGCTGGCCGCCAGCGCCAACGGCACGGTGGCCGCGCTGTCGCAATCGCAGCTGGGCGATCTGTCGGAGAAGCTGATCAATGCGCAGTTCTCGCAGGCGCAGGAAACCGCGGCCGACGATTACTCGTTCGACCTGCTGACGAAGAACAAGGCCAATCGCCAGGGCCTGGTGACGGCCTTCGAGAAGCTGGCCAAGCTCGATGGCGGCAAGTCGGGCATGTTCGATTCGCATCCGGGCTCGGCCGATCGCGCCAAGCGCATGCAAAGCCGTCTGGCCAAGGGCAGCTGAGGCGCCGCGGGACCTCGATTGACCTGAATCGCCGATCGGGCGAAGCGCTTTGGCGCTTCGCCCTTTTCGTATCGGCACGCTTTGGACGTCTTCACGGACAGGTCAATCCGGTGGTTGGCGACTGCGGTGCAGCTTTTTTACAACGTGATTTTCACCTTACTTATAGGTGTCATAAAAGCAAGCGAAGATCGCCCCCGTTTGCGCCGGCAGGGGTTCACGGGTCGAACCCGCGCCACGCTGCCGGCGGCAGACCTGTTCAGTCTTCCATCACCAGTCAAAAGAGAACACACCGTGAAGAAAGCCCTCCTCGCGCTGGCCGCGACCGCTGCCACCGCCGCCTCCGGCGCAGCGTCCGCCCAAACCAACGTCACGCTGTACGGCATCGTCGATGCCGGCATCGAAGTCATCAGCAACGCCCCGAGCGCCGGCGGCGGCGACACCGCCGTGCGCATGAACTCCGGCAACCTGTCGGGCTCGCGCTGGGGTCTGCGCGGCACCGAGGACCTGGGCGGCGGCCTGAAGGGTCTGTTCGTGCTGGAAAGCGGCTTCGATATCGACACCGGCCGTTCGGCCCAGGGTGGCCGCCTGTTCGGCCGCGCCGCCTACGTCGGCCTGCAAGGCAACTTCGGCACCATTACGCTGGGCCGTCAGCAAAACGCGCTGTACGACCTGTTCGGCGCCTTCGACCCGATGGGCGTCGGCCCGCGTTACTCGCTGAACAGCGTCGATTCGGCCTTCAACGGCCGCGCCGACAACAACATCAAGTACACCGGCAAGTTCGGTGGCCTGACCGCGACCGGCTTCTACAGCTTCGGCCGCGACAACAACGGCGAAGTGCCGGGCGAAGCCAAGGTGGCGCGCCAGTTCGGCGGTGGCCTGTCGTATGCGGCGGGCGGCTTCTCGATCGGTACCGCCTACGACCAGTACCAGGGCGCCACCATCGCGCTGCAGGACCGCGCAGCCAAGCGCGCGGCGATCGGTACGGCCTACGAGTTCGGCGCCGCCAAGGTGTTCGCCGGCTATCGCTGGATGCGTGACGAGGGCCTCGGCGCGCTGACCGACACCAGCGTCCGCAGCAACCTGTACTGGGCCGGCGCTCGCTACAAGTTCACCCCGGCCTTCAGCCTGACCGGCGCGGCCTACTACGAAGACACCAAGAACACCGGTGCCGATCCGTGGATGTTCGTGCTGTCCGCCGACTACTCGCTGTCCAAGCGCACCGACGTCTATATGAACGTCGGCTACGTGCGCAACAAGGACGGTTCGGATCTGGGCCTGAACGGCGCGGGCACCGCCCAGGCCGGCGAGAACCAGACCGGCGTGACGATCGGCATGCGTCACCGCTTCTAAGCCAGTCTGCTGGCGCCCGCAAGCGCGGGCATGCGGCGGCGCCAGCCACAGCGCGCCGCCGCGCGAACGATCATATCGACCTTGTCTTCTTCATGGGTGCAAGGACGTTGGGCCGGTAGTCCTACCGGCCCCTTTTTATTGGCGCCCGTCGAAGGCCGTACCGCGGCCTGGCTTGAAGATTTTTGATGGTGTCGCACAAACCGGCGCCGGCACGGCGGCCGCCTTGCGCGCTAGCATCGGGGCTTTCGTTGTCCCGCTGTCCCTGTCGCATTGCCCCATGACGTTTGTCGTAACGGATGCCTGCATCCAGTGCCGCTATACCGATTGCGTCGAGGTTTGCCCAATGTCGTGTTTCCACGAAGGGCCGAATTTCCTCGTGATCGATCCCGACGAATGCATCGATTGCTCGATGTGCGTGCCCGAATGCCCAGTGGGTGCGATCTATTCCGAAGAAAATCTTCCCGACGACCAGCGCCATTTCATTGCCATCAATGCCGAATTGGCGCGCAAGCCGGAATGGAAACCGCTGTTGCGGGCCAAGGGGCCGTTGCCGGAGCACGAGGCTTGGGCCAGGGTCCAGGGCAAGCTCGACAAGCTGATTCGCGATTGAGGGATTGCCGCCGGCCGTCATGGCAAGAACAGGCAAAAAAAGATGGGCCCGCGGGCCCATCTTCACGGTGGCGGTCGGCTCATCGCCAACCGGGTCGCCGCGATCAGCAGCGGCCCTTCTTCGCCTGTCCCGGCGGGCAGTGGTACGGGCCGGGGCCCGGGTCCACCACGACTGCACCCGGCGTGACGACCGCACCGTGCGGGGTATAGACCGCGCAGCCGCCGAGCAGCGTGCCGGCGCCGATCAGCAGCGCGCAAATTCCTTTCATTGCCTTCATTGCGTTTTCCTGGTTTTTTCGTTGGGGGTTCGTTGCATCAGAACTGGAAGTTCGCCGTCGCATCGGCCGCGGAAACGTCGCGGTCGGTGCTCAGCGTGGCCCCAGTGATCGAAGTCGCCGTGACAGTGTACTTGCCTGCCGCTGCCGTATCGGCAGCAAGCGCGATCGGCAGCGTCTGCTGATACGTGCCCACCAGCGGCGCCGCAGCCGGCACGTTCAGCTGATAGGCGCCGGTATCGAAGTTCGCATTGGCGACCGCCACCTCGATCGGCGCGCCGGCGACGGTCTGCTTCGCCTGCACGAAGGCCTGTGCGGAGGCGGGCAGCACCGAGCCGGTGATCCGGCGCATTGGCGAGGCCGGCAGCGTGATGGGCGCGGCCGAGGTCGACACCGTGGTGGTGGTCTGCGCGGTGACCGGCACGTTCTGGATCACGCCGGTCGCACGATCGTTCTGCACCACCACCACGCTGTAATTGCCGGCATCGCTGCTGCGCAAAAGCGGCGACAGCGTGAAGGCGCCATTGCTGTCGGCCAGCGTCCCCTTGATGGTCACGCCATTCTGCTGGGCATAGACCGTTGCGCCCGCCTGTGCGGGCGACACATAGCCCTGGATCGCGCCGCTGACCACCAGCGGCACGGCGGTCACCACGGGCTTGAGCGCATAGGAGCCGTTGCCGCGCTGAACGATCGACCGGCAGGCATCGAAGTCGAGCACCAGGTCGACCAGCGTGTCGGGCTGCACGGTGAACGGACGAATGATCTTGTAACCGCTCTGTGTCGCGCTCGGCGTATCGAGCGGCTGTTCGGTGCCGCCGGTCGGCACCACCGAATTGGCGAGCGAATTGCCGGTATTGCGGTCGAGCACGAGCCGGATCTGCTGATACTGGCCCGCCGGCAGCACGGTCTGGCCCAGCTTGGTCAGCGTGCCGTTCTGCAGCGACAGCAGATCGATACGGCGGGAAGGGTTGACGTCGATCTCGGCCCAGCCACCCGCGCCATCTTCGGCATTGGCGCTGGTATGGACGCGGATCTTGTCGACGGTGACGAAGACATGATCGAAGCCGCAGGCCGGCGCGTCGGTCATCGATACGCTGAGCGTACCTTTGCCGCCATCGCCATCGTCATCGCCGCCGCCACCGCAGCCGGCCAGGATTGCGGCCGACGCGGCCACGCCGAACGCCAGCCCCCGGTATTTGAAATTCGTTCTCATTTCCCTCTCCTTCACTCCTTATTGGGAATCTTGAGCATAATTTCCCGTCGCTCCGGAAAGGCGTGACATATTGTAAGAGCTGAAACACGGCCCGCTTTCTGCGAACTCCATTGCATTCTTCGCGGCACGGAATTAACGGAGCAATTACCGCAATACCGGCTTCAGAAAGCCGTTCTCAGAACGGCGGGACTTGGAACGCCGGTCTCAAAACGCCGGTCTCAGAACGCATACGACAGCGATATCCCCGCAAAGGCATTGCGCCCCGCCGCCGGCTCGAAATATCGCCCATTACCATCGTTGACGATCACCGATCCCGCATAGCGGCGGTCGAACAGATTGTCGATGCGCGCAAAGGCATTGACGGTCCAGCGGCCGAAGGGCATTGCGTAGCTCGCCTGGATGCCGGTCACTAAATAGCCGGGCGCGCGGTCGCTGTTGCGATCGTCTACCGGGACCGCGCTCAGATAGCGCACGTCGATGCCGGCGCGCCAGCCGCGCGGCGGAGCCCATCCCAGCGCGCCATAGAAGGCGTGGCGGGCGGTGCCGGGAAGGCGGTTGCCGGCGACGATGCCGGGCGGCACCGTGTCGCGGAAGGTCGCGTCGAGAAAGCTGTAGGCCAGTTGCGCCTGCCAATGCCGATGCAGCACGCCGCTCCAGCCGAGTTCCAGGCCCTGGCGCAGTGTGCGGCCGGCATTGCGATAGCTGGCGCGGCCGCCGCTGCTGGTGGCGGTGACGATCTCCTGATCGGTGCGGGTCTGGAACAGCGCGGCGGTCAGCAGGCCGCCGGCCAGCTTCTGCTTGGCGCCGACTTCGACCGACGTGCTGGTGGCCGGGCGCAGCGCGAAATTGAGGCCGGCCGCGCCGTCCGGGCGATACGAGATTTCGTTGAGCGTCGGCGTTTCGAAGCCGCGTCCGGCGGTGGCATACAGATTCAGCGAGTCGCCGACGCGATAGCGTACCGCCCCGACCGGCAACCACTTGTCGTAACGCACCGAGCCGCTGTCGTCGCCATTGGCGCCGACGATATAGCGGTCGCTCGACGAAAAGCGCACGGTGCTGTGGCGCAGGCCCGCTTCGACGGTCCAGCGCGGGGTCAAGTCCAGCGAAGCCTGCAGATACTGATCGAAGTTCCAGACCGTGTTGCGTTCGTCGCGCCGCAGGCGACCCTGTTCGCCGAGCACGGGCTGCTCGGCGCTGCCAATGAAGTTCTCGTAGCCGCGGCGCGTTTCCTCCATCGTGTCGTAGGCCAGTCCCGCAATCAGCGTCAACGGCATGTGGCCGACCTGCGCATGGTGCGTCCAGCGCAGGTCCGCCCCGCCGTAGTCGCGGGCCAGGTCGATGACACCGCCGGCCGACAAGGGGCTGCGCTGCGCCGCGGGTGGAATCGACAGGAACTGGCGCGTCTCGCGCTGGCCGTAGTAGACCATCGCCATCAGCGTGTTGTTGGCGTCGATCCGGCGCTCGTGGCGCAGGCCGCCTTGCGCCTGCTGCACGGTCTTGCGGGTGTTGAACTGTTCGGCCAGCGGCGCCGAGCGCGGCGCGGTCTCGAACTGCGCGCGTGTCAGCCCGAGCGGATCCTGCGCGCTCAGATCGACCGCGTTCGCCACCAGCGTCCAGCTGCTGTCGGCATGGGGACGCCAGGTCAGCCTCGCATTGCCCAGGTTCTTGCGCGCGGCACTGTGGTCGCGATACCCCTCGGTGGTGAAGCGCGATGCGCTGACCAGATAGTCCAGACCCGGCTCGCCTTCGGCCGGCGCGCCGCTGGCCTTCAGGCCATAGCGCCAGGTGCCGTAGCTGCCGGCGCCGAAGCTGCCTTCGAGCAGCGGCGGGCGGGCGCCCGGCTCGGTCCAGACCTGGATCACGCCACCGGACGCATTGCCGTACAACGCCGACGCGGGACCGCGCAATACCTCGACGCGATCGATCGAGGCGATATCGATGTTCGACGTCTGCCCCTGCCCGTCCGGCATCGTCGCGGGAATGCCGTCGACATACAGCCGCAGGCCGCGCACGCCGAAGCTCGAACGGGCGCCGAAACCGCGGATCGACAACTGCAGGTCCTGCGCATAGTTGTGCCGGTCCTTGACCAGCAGGCCCGGCACGCCGCCGAGCCCCTCGCTCAGATTGATCTGCGGTCGGCCCTCGCGCAGCGCGCTGCCGGAGACCACGTCGGCCGATGCGGGCGTATCGAATACCGAGGCGTCGATGCGCGTGGCCGTCACCACCACTGGCGCCAGCGCCCGCTCCGCATCCGAACCCGAATCCGGCGCCGTGGGCGCATCCTGTGCGACGGCCCATCCCGACAGCGGCAGCAACACGGCGGCCGCCCACCCCGCTCCACCGCCCCTCATCGGCGCTTCGGCGTCATCGCCGTCACGCGCCAGACCACGTTGCCGACATCGTCGGTCACCAGCAGCCCGCCCCGGCGATCGTCCTTGACGTCGACCGGACGGCCATGGGCGCGCTCGTTGCCATCGAGGAAGCCGGTCAGCACATCGATCGGCTCGCCCTTTGGCACGCCGCCGCGGAACGGCACGAAAATCACCTTGTAGCCGCTCTTGGGCTTGCGGTTCCACGAGCCATGCTGGCCGACGAACAACCCTTCGCGAAACGGCTCGGGCCAGCGCAATCCGTCCGCGAACGTGATGCCCAGCGATGCGGTATGCGGGCCGAGCGCATAGTCGGGGACCAGCGCGGTGGCAACCAGTTCGGGCCGCTGCGGCTTGACCCGCGTATCGACGTGCTGGCCCCAATAGCTGTACGGCCAGCCGTAGAAGCCGCCATCCCGCACCGCGGTGATGTAGTCGGGGACCAGATCGCTGCCGATCTCGTCGCGCTCGTTGACCGCCGTCCACAGCTGGCCGGTCACCGGTTCCCAGGCGAGACCGTTCGGATTGCGCAGGCCGGTCGCATACAGGCGCATCTTGCCGCTGGCGCGATCGAGTTCCCAGATCGCGGCGCGGCCCTCTTCGATCTCCATGCCTTTCTCGCCGACATTGCTGTTCGAGCCGACCGTGATGTACAGCTTGCGCCCATCGTGGCTGGCGATCACGTTCTTGGTCCAGTGGTGGTTGATGCCGGCGGGCAGATCCACCACCTTGACGCCGGGCTCGTCGATCCGGTCGGCGCCGGGACGGTAGCGAAAACGCATCAGCGCATCGGCATTGGCGACATAAAAGTCGTTCCCCACCAGCACCATGCCGAACGGCGAATTCAAGCCCTGCAGGAACACCGAGCGCTTGTCGGCGACGCCGTCGCGGTCGGTATCGCGCAGCAGCGTGATGCGGTTGGCGCTTGGGGTCCCGGCGCCGGCGCGTTTCATCACCAGCTTCATGACCCAGTCGCGGATGCCCTTGCCGGACTCGGGCTTGGGCGGCGCATTCGACTCGGCCACCAGCACGTCGCCGTTGGGCAGCACATAGAGCCAGCGGGGATGATCGAGGCCGTCGGCGAAGGCGGTCACGGAGAGCCCGGGCGCCGGCGTCGGCCTCGCGCCGTCCGGCCAGCCGATCGCCGGCGCGATGTCCACGGTGGGCAGCAAGGTCTTGTTCGGCGGCGGCAGGGTCGGCGAAGGACCGGTGCCCTGCGCCACAGTCAACCTGGCGCGGTCACCCATGCCCAGCAGGAAGCAGCCGCCGACCAGCAGCATGACGGCACCCAGCACGATGACAAGACGAACCTTCCTCATGACGCACTCCTCGATGGTTTGCGACCTGACAGGTCTTCCGACAAGTATCGGCGCGAATGCCGCCGCTGCCAGCGGTGGCAAACCCGGTTCTGTGCATTTTAGAGCACGAGATTCCAGCGGCGCTCCAAAGTTCCACGGCGCTGTCGAATCGGCCCGGCGCCGTTCGACAAGGGTATAGGAACCGCCGTACGGCCCGGGCCGATGGCCGGCCGGCGGGTTCGCCACCGAACCGACAAGGAGCACATCATGAGCATCAGCAAGGACGAGCAGACCAATGAGCGCATCATCCTGCAGATGATGGAGGACTGGGCCGAAGCGCTGGAACGGCGCGACGTCGCCGCCATGACCGCGAACTATGCGCCCGACGTGGCGATGTTCGACGTCAAGCCGCCCTATGCGCTGCAAGGCGTCGACGCGTACCGGGCCACCTGGGAGGCATGCTTTCCGTATCTGCCCCAGCGCTTCCGCTCCGAACGCAAGGACATCGCGCTGACCGTCGGCGCCGATCTCGCCTTCTGCCATTGCCTGAGCCGCATCGCCCCATTGGACGAGCCGGATCATCCGGCCGGCGGCACCTGGATCCGCATCACGGTCTGCTTCCAGAAGCGCGATGGCCGCTGGCTGGTGATACACGAGCACGGCTCGCTGCCGTTCGATCCGATGACCGAGAAGGTCGTCTATATCGGCGACACCGAGGCGGAGACCGTCGTCTGAGCGTTTGCTCGAATCGCTTGACAAGCGCATTGCGGCGCATAAAATTGCACGACGTTCAAAATTAAGCGACGTGCAAATGGAAGCCACGCCACAGCGATCCGCTCAAACGCCGTTCGACTCTCCCGCCCACGCGGCCAACGCCTGCGCCGCCCCGCCGTTGGGGCGGCGCCAGCGCAAGCGCAACCAGACGCTGGACCATCTCGCCGCGACCGCCTTCGCGCTATTCGAAACGCACGGCTACGACGCGGTCACGATGGAGCAGATCGCCGCGCAGGCCGACGTGGCCAAGGGCACGCTGTACAACCATTTCCCGGTCAAGGAGGCGCTGCTGGCCCACCAGTTCCACGGCGAGCTGGCCGCCGGACTGCAGCAGTTGCGCGCGGCGCTGGACGGGCTCGGCAGCTTTCAGGCGAGGCTGTGCTATCTGCTGTCGGCATCGGCCGACTGGTGCGAGGCGCGCCGCGGCTACCTGCCCCACTATCTGCGCTTTCGCTTTCTCGACCTCGGGCCGGGCCGCTTCGGGCCGGGCGCCCATGACGTCAATGGCGACCGCGAAGCGGCGCCCGGGCGCAGCGGCATGGACCTGGCCTTCGATGCCCTGATGGCGGCCGCGCAGCAAAGCGGCGAACTGCGGCGCGACCTG
The DNA here is from genome assembly GCF_013314895.1 of Cupriavidus gilardii. GTDB lineage: Bacteria > Pseudomonadota > Gammaproteobacteria > Burkholderiales > Burkholderiaceae > Cupriavidus > Cupriavidus gilardii_C. The sequence continues at coordinate 108,915 of NZ_JABTYE010000003.1, forward strand.
CCGTCGGGGCAGCTGGCCACGCTGTTCCACCATCTGTATCTGGGCGCGCTGATGCGCTGGCTCGCAGCCGCCGACGGCGATCTGCGCGCCGAGTTCGCGGCCATCGTCGACCTGTTCTTTCACGGCGCCGCACGTGCCGCGGAGCCGGAGCTCGAACGATGAGCACGCTGTTGCTCGACTGGCCGGCCGCTGCCGCGCACGGCCCCACGGCCGCCGGCGGCAAGGGCTGGCAGCTGGCGCTGATGGCGCAGTTGGGCGTGCCGGTGCCCGACGGCTTCGTGATCCATGCCGATGCCAGCCGCGACCGGCGCGCCGGCGACCCGGTATGTCAGGCTCTGCGCGACGCGCTCGCTCGTGAACTGGCGGTCCGTGACTGGGAGACGATCCCGCTGGCGGTCCGCTCGTCGGCTCCGCAGGAGGATTCGGCCCAGGCCTCGTTCGCCGGCATCCACCTGTCGCGGCTGAACGTAATCGGCGTGGATGCCGTGGCCGAGGCAGTGCAGGCCGCCTGGGATTCGGTATGGGAACCGGCCGCGGTCGCCTATCGGCAGCGCCTCGGACTCGATCGGGAAGCGCCGTCGATGGCGGTCGTGGTGATGCCGCTGCTGCGCGCAGTGGCGGCCGGCATCGCCTTCACCTGCGATCCGCTATCGGGCCGCGACGATCAGTTGCTGATCCATGCGCATTGGGGCCTCGGCGAAGCGCTGGTCGGCGGACAGGCCGATGGCGACGAATATCGGTTGCAGAACAACGAAAGCACCGACGGGGACGATACGCTGCGCGTCATCGGACGCCGGCTTGGCAGCAAGCAGCGGATGACGCAGATCCTGTCCGGCGGCGGCACCGCCGTGATCGACACGCCCGCGCAGCAGGCCGTTCAGGCGGTGCTGTCCGACGCGCAGGCCGTCGCGCTCGCCGAACTGGCGCGCGACGCCGCGAGCGCCCTCGACTTCGCCAGTCCCCGCTACGACATCGAATGGGTCTGGGACGGCGAGCGCTTCTGGATCGTGCAGGCGCGCCCCGTCACCGCACGGGCGCGGCACACATATCGGGCGCTGCGCGAGCAGCCGCGTTACTGGTCCCGCGGCAATACCCGCGAGATCATGCCCGACCCGCTGTCCGCTTTGGATTGGCACGGCTGCCGGACGATGGCCAACCGGATGCTGACGCTCGGCTTCCGGCTGTCCGGCTATCCGATATTGGCCGGCACGGAGCATGCGGCGCTGTTCGACGGCCGCCTGTATCTGGACGTGTCGCTGATGCAATGGGAATGCTACGACGCCCTGGGCGTGCGTCCCGAAGCGGTCAACCGCTTGCTCGGCGGCACCCAGCCGGAGATCGCCGTGCCGCCGCCAAGCGGGCGCGACCGGCTCGCACGCGGCCTGCGCATGCTCCGCTATCTGGCGCGCTCACCGGGACAACGGCGCCGGGGCGAAGCCGCGCTGGCGCGCGCCGCCGAGCAGACGCGCCAGTGGCGCCAGCAAACGCTGCCCGACGATCCCGCCGCGCTGGCACGGCTGCTGCGCGAGCAGTTCCGCACGGTCGCGCAGGCCGATGCGCTGTTCTTTCTGCAGGGATCCGCCGGCGGCACGCTGGCAGGGCTGGTCGATCTCGTGGAGCGGTACTGTCCCGGCGAAGGCTATGCGTTGACCGCCGCACTGATGGCGGGCGGCGAACCGAGCGTCACCGCCCAGCAGGGCTATGCGCTGATCATGCTGGCCGAGACCGCAGCGGCCGACCGCGACGCGCTGGCGTGGCTGCGCAGCGCAGGCCGCGTTGGCGCGCAATGGGAACAAGCGCTGCCGCCCCACAGCCCGTTCCGCAGCGCGTTCGCCGAATTTCTCGAGCGCTACGGCCATCGCGCCACTGCGGAGAGCTATGTGCGGCAGCCCCGCTGGCGCGAGGCACCCGACTATCTGCTCGATACCGTGGTCGGCATGATCGGCACCAGCACGCATGCGGTGCGACAGCGCCAGCACGACGCGGCGCGCGCCGCATGGCGGCACCTGCGCGACGCGATTGCGCCGCTGGCCCGGCCGATGATGCTGCCGCTGCTGCGGCGGATGGTGCGGGTGGCGACGCGCGAGTGCAATCAGCGCGAGGCGGCGCGCAGCGCCTTGATGCGGTATCTGGAAGCCGTGCGGCGTACCGCGCTGGCGTTGGGCACGCACCTGGCCGGTGCCGGCGATCCGGGTCAAGGCCAGCGCCTGGCGCGGCCCGAAGATGTGTTCCATCTGACCGCCCACGAATTGCTGGCTGCCGCGGAAGGCCGCCTGCCGCTGTGGCATGCCGCCCGGCGCGCGGCGCGGCGCGCGGAGATCCTGGCTCGCCAGGCCGCCGAAGCCGAGCCCGCGGTGATCGTGGAACAGCCGGGCGCGCTGCCGGCGGTGTTGCCTTCAGCGCCCCCGGATGCCGCATCGCTGGCCGATGCCGCCGCCGGCCGCTGGACAGGCACCCCGGTCGGCGCCGGCCAGGCACAGGGACCGGCCTGCGTCGCGCGCAGCCCGCAACAGGCGACCGCGATGGCAAACGGCGACATCCTGGTCGCGCCCAGCACCGATCCGGCCTGGACGCCGCTGTTCCTGCGCGCCGGCGGCCTCGTGATGGAGACCGGCGGCTACCTGTCGCACGGTGCGATCGTCGCGCGCGAGTTCGGCATTCCGGCCGTGGTCAATCTGCCGGGCATCCTGTCGCAACTGACCGACGGCGATACGCTGGCGGTCGATGGCCATCGCGGCACCGTGCAGCGGGTGGCCGCCAACCGGCACTAGCGCAGCCCGAGCCGTCGAAGCCTCGGGTCGCGGCGCTTCGGCGTCAGGCCGCTGCCAGTTGCGCGTGGCGAGCCGCGGGCGCCTTCGACGGTGCGGCGGCACCATGGCCGGCCGCGAGGCGGAACATCGACACCGTCTCGAGCAGGCGCGCGGCCTGTTCGTCCAGCGAATGGGCGGCGGCAGCGGCCTCCTCGACCAGCGCGGCGTTCTGCTGCGTGACCTGATCCATCTGGCCGACCGCCTGGTTGACCTGCTCGATGCCGCGGCTCTGTTCGCCAGTGGCCGCAGCGATCTCGCCGATGATGTCGGACACCTGTTTGACCGCCTGCTGGATCTCGTTCATGGTCGCGCCCACGCCCTCGGCCTGCGCCGAGCCGGTGCGCACCGTCGTGACCGAGGCGTCGATCAGTTCCTTGATCTCCTTGGCGGCGCTCGACGAGCGCTGCGCCAGCGTGCGGACCTCGCCCGCCACCACCGCGAAACCGCGGCCCTGCTCGCCCGCCCGCGCCGCTTCCACGGCCGCGTTCAGCGCCAGGATGTTGGTCTGGAACGCGATGCCTTCGATCATGCCGGTGATCTCGGCAATGCGGTTCGAGTTGGTGCTGATTGCGCCCATCGTCTCGACCATCTGACCGGTGGCGACATGGCCGTGCTGCGCGACGGCGGCGGCGTTGTCGGCCAGCGTGCTGGCCTGGCGCGCGCTGTCGGCGTTGTGGCGCACCGTGGTGGTCAGCTCTTCCATGCTGGAAGCCGTCTCCTCGAGCGAGGCGGCCTGCTGCTCGGTGCGCGACGACAGGTCCGCGTTGCCGGCCGCAATCTGGCGTGCGGCCACCCCGACCGAATCGCTGGACTGCCGCACCTCGCGCATCGCCGCGGCAACGCGATCGAGCAGCGCATTGAAGCTCTGCGCGGTACGGCCGACCTCGTCAAGACGATGCACCGGCGAGCGATGGGTCAGGTCCAGCGTTTCGCTGACATGCTGCATGCTGGCCTGCATCTCGCCGAGGCTGTCGCGGATGCGGCGATACAGCAGCCACGCCAGCACGGCGACCGCCAGCACGGTCACGCCGATCACGGCAGCGAACACGCGCACCGCGATCGCGCTGGCGCGCTGGTTCTCGGCGACCGAGTCGTCGCCCATTTTGGTGTTGAAGTCCAGATGCGCGTCGATCTGCTTGCGCAGCGCGGCCGAGGCCAGATGCAGCTCGCCCGACGACAGCATCGCGTGCAGGCCGGCGGTGTCGTTGGTGCGCGAGAGCGCGAAGAAGGCGGCATGCTGGGCGCGGTAGCGCGCCAGTGCGGCGCGATCTTCCTCGAGCAGCTTGCGGTCGGCATCGTTGGAGATGTCCTCGCGCTCGTACTTCGCGGCCAGATCGTCGAAGCGCTTGATCGCGTTGACGATCTCCTGCTCGGCATCGTCCTTGGCCTTGGGATCGTCCGCCAGCGCGTGGCGATACAACTGGACCCGGATCGCGGTGGTGCTGTCCTTGATCGCATTGAGCCGACGCACGCTGGTCAGCGTGTTTTCGTTGAAGTACTCGAGGCGTTGTTCGGCCTGGTTCAACTGCCAGATGCCGCCGAAGCCGACGGCGAGCAAACCGAACAGGGAAAAGAACAGCGTGAAAAGCAGACGTTGACTGATGTTCATGGTGGGCCAGGGGACGGCTATCCATCAGAAAAGCGGCCCATTAGCCGCTTAATTCAGATGTTAGTGTGGTTTCATTCAGGGTTTACGTCAGCTTCGCCACACACTTGAGCCTGGCTTGGCGTGAATTTCGCTAGATCATGGGTATCGACGACAACGATGGAGACGACAAAATGGCCATGTCCGAAACCTATATGGCAATCGAACCGCCGCGCGAGGATATCGACGCGCTCCCCGGCGCGGCGGTGCTGGAATTCGGCGCGCCCTGGTGCGGCTACTGCATGCGGGCGCAGGCGCCGATCGCTTCGGCCTTTGCGCGCCACGAACGGGTGCGGCACATCAAGGTCGAGGACGGCAGTGGCCGTCCGCTGGGCCGCTCGTTCCGCATCAAGCTGTGGCCGACGCTGGTGTTCCTGCGCGACGGCAAGGAAGTCGCGCGGCTGGTCAGGCCAACCGAGGCCGAGGACATCGAGAAGGCAATGCGGCAGATCGATCGGAATGCCGGCGACGAGGCGGCCGCCGCCTAGCGGTGCTGCCGCTCGGTTCTGTTTTTCTGTTCTTCTGTTCTTCTGTTCTTCTGTTCCGGTATGGCGAGGGAGAACAGCGGCGTCATGATTGTCGGCGTGCCCCGTGGCTGGGTACATTGAGCGACGCGTTCCACCACGCTGCGCACCAGCGCCCCCACGACATGATCGACGCCGCCACCCTTGCCGCCCTGCGCGCTTTCCCGCGCCAACTTGAGACCTTCCACGCCGCCGTTCCGGCCACGCATCGCAACTGGTCACCCGCCAGTTGGGAGGGTGTGCCGAGCGAGCCGTTCACCGCGATCGGCCAGTTGTGCCACGTTCGCGATATCGAGATCGACGGCTATCACGTGCGCTTCGAGCGCGCGCTGAGCGAGACCCACCCGCTGCTGCCGTCGATCGACGGCGACGCGCTGGCGATCGAGCGCGCGTATGCGACGGCCGATGCCGCGCAGGTGCTCGCAGACTTCCGCACGGCACGCGAGAAGACCGTCGCGTTGCTTGCCGGCCTGGACGATCGGCAACTGGCCCGCACCGCGGAGTTCGAGGGCTACGGACCACTGACGGTCCGCAGCCTGGTCCATTATCTGTGCAGCCACGACCAGCAGCATCTGGCCGGGATGCAGTGGCTGCTGGGGAAGATTCACGCCGAGCCGGCGGCCTGAGTGGCGCGGCGGCGCCGATCGCCTAACGCTGCGAGCGGCGCTCGCTTGCCGCGTTCGCCGGCGCCGCGGATCCTTGCGCCGTCTCGCCGCCGATCGCCTCGCTCAGTTGCTGCACTGCCAGCTGCATGCCGCGCAGTCCGCCGCCATCCATCAGGTACCACAGGATCGGATCGAGCTTGACCACACGCACCGGCTTGCCGGCCGCATTGCGCCCAAACGCACCGCCATCGAGCGAGGCCAGCGCGGGCGAGGCTGGCTTGCCGACCGCCGTGTCGCGGTCGATCACGAACAGCCAGTCGGGATTGGCGTCGCGGATCTGCTGCACCGTCAGCTTCGTTCCCCTGCCCTCTGGATTCAGACCCGGCAGCGCGGCCTTGAAGCCGAATGCATCGTGCACGGTGCCGAAGCGCGAGCCCGGGCCTTGCGCGCTGATGTTGTCGCCGGCGGTCAGCACGACCAGCGCCGTGCCGGCGGCGGCGGCCTGTTGCTTCAGCGCCTCCACGCCGGCGCGCAGCGCCCGCACGGCGGCCGCGGCCTGCTGCTGCCGGCCGAACACGCGGCCCAGGTTGTCCGCATGACGGGCGATGCTGCCGATGCGGTCGCCGCGATCGATGCTCAGGTCCACGGTGGGCGCGAGCCGGGACAGCGCTTCGTACTGCTTGGCCGAACGCCCGCCGACGACGATCAGGCCCGGCGCGATGGCCTCGATCACCGCCTGATTCGGTTCGAACAGCGTGCCGACCTTGACCACGCCGTCGTCCCGATAGCGCGCCAGATGCGGGGGCAGCGTCGTTGCGGGAACGCCCGCGACCGGCACGCCGAGCGCGTCGAGCGTATCGAGCGCCGCCAGGTCCATCGTGACGACCTTCGCGGGCCGATCGGTCAGGGTCGTGATGCCCTTCGCATGGGCGATCGACAGCGCGGGGCCGGTGTTGGCAGCCGTGGCGGCCGGCGCCCCGGCGAAGGCGCCGCAGCAGGACGCAGCGAACGCCGCGGCGATCGCGCTTGCACGCGCGCGGCGCAAGGCCCGCGTCGCAGCGGACATCGTGAACGGAAACGACGGCATGGCCGCACTCCTCAGAACTTGACCGAGACGCTCATCCAGTAGCGCCGGCCGTCTTCGACATAGCCGTAGTCGGCATAGCGGACCGACTTGTCGAACAGGTTGTAGATGCCGGCGAATACCGACACGTTCTTGTTGACCGCATAGCTCGCGCCGAGGTCGACGAAGGTGTACGACGGCGCCACCACGGTAGTCGACGACGGCCCGGTGATCGGCTGGCTTTCCTTGCCGCGATAGTTGACGCGAGTCCAGGCGCGCAGCGCGCCGGTGGCCTGCCAGTTCAGCGTCGCGGTCAGCAGATGCTTCGGCAGCTGGTTCAGCGGCTGGCCCCGGTACTGGCCGCTTTTCTGCTCGGACTTGGTGAAGGTGTAGCTGCCGACCAGCGACCAGTCGCGCGCCAGCGGCCACTTCAGGTTCGCCTCGATGCCGCGCGAGTACGCCTTGTCGACGTTCATGTAGGTGGTCGGATTGGCGCCGAACTGGTTCGGCCCATCGGTGCACTGCGTGAGCGGACAGGCGACGCGGGTGATCTTGTCCTTGAAGTCGTTGTTGAACACGGTGAAGCCGGCGTGGAAGCCGCTGCCGTTGTCGTACAGCAGGCCGATCTCCTGCGTGACCGAGGTCTCGGGCTTCAGGTCCGGATTGCCGTACATATTGCCGCCGCGGCTGGTCTGGCCCCAGCCGGCCACGGTCTGGCGCAGGTCCGGCGCGCGGAAACCGGTCGAGACGCCGCCCTTGACGGTCCAGCGGTCGGCCACCTGCCAGACGCCGTACAGGCGCGGACTGTAGTGGTCGCCGAACTTCTCGTCCTTGTCCATGCGCAGGCCGCCGGTCAGCGCGAAGCGCTCGGTCAGCCGCCATTCGTCCTCGGCGAACAGCGCCCACTGGTAACGCTCGACCTGGTTCGGCCCGCCGGCGATCTGGTTGCCGGTCTGGTCGTTCAGCCGCTGGTTCAGATAGTTCGCGCCGACGGTCAGCATGTGGTTGCCGAGCGGCATCGTCCAGCTGGTGCGCATGTCCAGGTTCCTGATCTTCATCCGGCGCGTGCGGTTGTCGAACTCCTCCTGCTGGATATAGCTGTCCGAGGTCGCGAAGCCCCAGCGGCCGGTGTGCGACAGCGCGTATTTCTCGCTGCGGTAGTCGGTCTCGGACGATGCCGGGCAGCCGGTGCGCGGGCAACTCGCGCCGGGCGGCAGCGGCGCCACGGTCCTGCCCAGCGTCTCCTCGATGTTCTGCCGCATCGCGGTGGCCTCGAGCACGATGTCGTGATGGCGGTTCGGCGTCAGTGCGAGCTTGGCGGTCACGTTGCGCGTATCGCGGCCGCGGAAGCCGTGGGCGATGTCGTCCTCCCCGCGGTGCGTGGTCTGGCCGTACAGCTGCAGGCCCAGCAGATCGGTCTGCAGCGGTCCGGCCAGATAGAAATTGCCCTGGTAGATGTTGCCGGAGCCGCTGTGCTGCTGCAGCGTGGCATCGGTGCGCACCTCGCCGGTCCATCGCTTCGGCACCTTGCGCGTGATGATGTTGATCACGCCGCCCATCGCGTCCGAGCCGTACAGCGAGGACATCGGGCCGCGCACCACCTCGATCCGCTCGATGGCGGCCAGCGGCGGTGTCCAGCCGCCCTCGACGCCGGCGCTGTCCGAGTTGGTGCGGGTCTCGCGCGAATTCTGGCGCTTGCCGTCGATCAGGATCTGCGTGTATTTCGCGCCCATGCCGCGCAGGCTGATGTCCTGCCGGTCGGCGCCGCCGGTGACGACCACGCCCGGCACGCCGATCAGCGCGTCGTTGATATCGCGATAGGCGCCGTTCTCCAGTTCCTCGCGCGTGATCACCGAAATCGAGGCGGGCGCCTCCTTGATCTGCTGCTCGTAGCCGGAGGCGGTGACCACCACGGTTTCCAGCGTGGCCGGTGTGGCCGGCGCGGTCGCGCCGGCATCGGCCTGCTGCGCCAGCGCACCGCTTGCCATCCATCCGGCACCGCCCGCGCACAGCGTCGCGGCGACTCTTGCCACCGCGCGCAGTCTGCGTTGCCGCATCGTTGCCGTATGGCGCGTCGTTCCCGTGACCACGCGCGACCTGCTCTCGGCCGCGCCGCTCCCGATCTCACTGCTGCTGCTCATGCTCGCGATTTCCCCGTATGCCCGGCACGTCGTATGCGGCCGTTTCTGTGAATGACAATCATTCTCATATTAGAATGTGGCCCGCCGGGCTCATCAACGAGCTTTGGACAGCTTTTGACTTCTTTGCACTTCTTGACGTAGCGCGCCACCGCGTCACCGGAACGGTGCCTCACCCCTTCCAACACGTATGCAAGTCCGCTCGCCCGACGCGCCGCGCCGAATCCTGCTGATCGACGACGACGTCGAACTGACGCAGATGCTGCGCGAATACTTCGAGCCGGAGCGCTGGCAATTCTCGGTCGCGCATCGCGGCGCCGACGGGGAGGCGCTGCTGGCGCGCGACGACCACGATCTGGCGCTGCTCGATCTGATGCTGCCCGACGGCAATGGGCTCGAACTGCTGCGCCGCCATCGCGCGCGTTCGCAGCGCCCGGTCATCATGTTCACCGCGCATGGCGACGAGACCGATCGCGTGATCGGACTGGAGCTGGGTGCCGACGACTATCTCGCCAAGCCGTTCAGCCCGCGCGAGCTGAAGGCGCGCATCGGCGCGGTGCTGCGCCGCTTCGACACGACGCCGGACAGCGGGCCCGACACGCTGACGGTTGGTGGACTGACCTTGCACCTGCCCTCGGGCAAGGTCACGCAGCCCCATGGCGAAGCCTCGCTGACGGGCACGGAAGCGCGGCTGCTCGAAATGCTGATGCGCTCGGCGGGACAGGTGGTGGCGCGCGAACAGCTCGGCCAGTACGCGCTGGGACGCGTGCCCGACCGCTACGACCGCAGTATCGACACGCATATCAGCAGCCTGCGCCGCAAGCTCGGAGCGGATGGGTGCCGGGCCACGACCGCCATCCGCAACCAGCGCGGACGCGGCTACGTGCTGGTGACCTGACGATGGCCTCGCTGCCGCTGTTCTGGCGCAACTTCCTCGCCTTCTGGGCCGGCATGGCCGCGATCGTGGCGATCGGCATGGCGCTGACCGCGTCGGTCGCCTGGTATCGCTTCCAGGCGCTGGACGGCCTCAATCCCGCCAGCCTGACGCAGGACGCCCTGCAGATCGCACGCACGCAGGGCCGGCCGGGGCTGGAACGTTGGGTGCGCGCGATGGACTCGCGCTTCTCGGCGCTGCAGATCTACCTGGTCGACCAGCACAACGCCGACATCCTCGGCCGTCGGCTGCCGACACGGGTGCATGACTGGGTCAGTACGCTGGAGCGCCCGAGCCATGCGCCCGCCCAGAGCGCGCCGCTCGACCACGATCGCGGCACGCTGCCGCTCGACCCCGGCGCCAGCGTGTCATGGTGGGACCCGCAGGCGATCCCGCTGCCCGATGGCGAGGATCTGCTGCTGGTGTTCCTGCCGTTCGATTCCTCGCGTTGGGAGATGCTGCACCTGTCGCCGGTGATGCTGGCGCTGGGCCTGTTCGCGCTGGCGGTGAGCGCGCCGCTGTGCTGGGCGCTGACGCGCCATGTCACGGCACCGGTGCGCAGCCTGCGCGAGGCGGTCCGCGCGCTGGCTGGCGGCGATCTGCGTGCGCGCATGCCGCCCGCGATGGCGGCGCGTGCCGACGAACTCGGCCACCTTGCGCGCGACTTCGACAGCATGGCGGCGCGGCTGGAGGCGCTGGTCAGATCGCGCGAACGGATGCTGCGCAATATCGCCCATGAACTGCGCTCGCCGCTGGCGCGGCTGCGGGTCTCCAGCGAACTGGCCAGGCGCGACGATGGCCGGCTGTCGGTGCAGCTCGATCGGATCGAGCGCGAGGTCGCGCGCCTCGACGGGCTGGTCGCGCATACGCTGACGCTGGCCCGGCTCGGCGCCAAGGGGCTGCCGTTACAGCCGCTGGAACTGGTCGGCGTGGTGGACGCCGTGGTCGAGGACGCCCGCTTCGAAGCCGCGGCGCGCGGCGTCTCCGTCGAATGGACCGCGCCGCCGCCCGCCATGGTGATGGGAGACCGCGTGCGCCTGTCCAGCGCGATCGACAACGTGCTGCGCAACGCGATCCGGCATACCGATTCGGGCGCGCCGATCCGCGTGACGCTGCGCAGCGCTGGCGATCGGCTCGAACTCGATATCGTCGATGGCGGTCCGGGCGTGCCGCCCGACGCGCTGCCGCATCTGTTCGAGCCCTTCTATCGGGTCCGCGACGGCGCGCGGCCGGACGGCGAAGGCTCGGGGCTTGGCCTGAGCATCGCGATGGCCAGCATCGCGGCGCACGGCGGTGGCATCGCGGCGCGCAATGCCTTGCCGCGCGGACTGTGGGTCGGCATGTGGCTGCCGCGGGCGGTGGATCAGTCCGGCAGCCGCGGCACGACCTTGCCCGCCGCTTCGCGCGCGTTGGCCCGCGCGGCCTCGACGTCGGCGTCGTAGGCCAGCGCCACGCCCATGCGGCGCCTGGCAAAGCTCTCCGGCTTGCCGAACAGCCGCAGATCGGTGCGCGGCACGCGCAGCGCCTCGTCGACGCCGTCGAACACCACGCCCTCGCCTTCCACGCCGCCATAGATCACCGCGCTGGCACCCGGGCTCTTCAGCGTGGTATCGACCGGCAGGCCGAGAATCGCGCGGGCATGCAGTTCGAACTCGCTCTGCCACTGCGTGATCATCGTCACCATGCCGGTATCGTGCGGGCGCGGGCTGACCTCGCTGAACCAGACCTGCTCGCCCTTGACGAACAGCTCGACACCGAACAGGCCCTGCCCGCCGAGATCGCCGGTCACCGCGCGGGCGATCTCGCGCGCCTTCTGCAGCGCGAGCGGGTGCATCGGATGGGGCTGCCAGCTCTCGACGTAATCGCCGGCCTGCTGCAGATGGCCGATCGGCTCGCAGAAATGCGTCTCGATGCTGCCGTCGGCGCCGCGCGCGCGCACGGTCAGCAGCGTGATCTCGTAATCGAAGTCGATGAAGCCTTCCACGATCACGCGGCCGTGGCTGACGCGCCCGCCGGCCATCGCGTATTCCCACGCGCGCTCGACATCCTGCGGGCCGTCGAGCTTGCTCTGGCCCTTGCCCGAACTGCTCATCACCGGCTTGACCACGCACGGATAGCCGATGCCGCCGTCGATGGCCGCGCGCAATTCGTCCAACGAATCGCAGAAGCGGTACGGGCTGGTCGGCAGGCCAAGGGTCTCGGCTGCCAGCCGGCGAATGCCTTCGCGGTCCATCGTCAGGCGCGCAGCGCGGGCGGTCGGAATCACGCGCACCGTGCCCGCCGCTTCCAGTGCTTCGAGCATCGGCGTGGCGATCGCCTCGATCTCGGGCACCACCAGATCGGGCCGCTCCGCCTCGATCAGCGCCTTCAATTGCTCCGGGTCGCTCATCGCGATGGTGCGTGCATGGTGCGCGACCTGCTGACCGGGGGCATGGTCGTAGCGATCGACCGCAATGGTTTCGACGCCGAGTCGCTGCAGGGCGATCAGCACTTCCTTGCCGAGCTCCCCGGAGCCGAGCAGCATCACTTTGGTGGCATGGGGGGAAAGGGGCGTTCCTAGCGTGGTCATGGGAGCGGGGGTCAGAGTGTGCGGAAGCGAAAAGCGGCCATTGTACCGGCGAGCATGCGGGCACCCTCGCACAGAGGCCAGCAAAAACGGGCCGGGCCTGCTTGCACAGGACCCGGCCCGCCCCTGCGTGCTGCGCTAACGCGCCGACGTCACGGCCGGAACGTATCGCCCAGCACCACGCCCTCGCGCCGCGGATCGGCACCGCCGACCAGCGCCGGCGCACCGCCGATCGTCTCTCGCACGATCGCAGACAGGCCGCTCGACTGGTTGCCCACGCTGACGGTGTGACCCAGATTGCGCAGGCCCTTGACCAGCGGATCGTTGTCGCCCGGCAGTCCGCCCTGCGGCGTGCTGGTGTCGACGTTCGGATGCTCGCCGCCGACGATCATCGTGGCGTTGTTCGAGCCGAAGTCGATCATTGACACCGCCTGCTGCGCATCCATCTTCCAGTCGAGCACGCCGACCAGGGTCTTGGCGACGTACTGGATGATGGTGGCACCGCCAGGCGAACCGGTGGTCATCTTGAAGTCGCCGCGGCTGCCATCGCCCTTGCGCTCGAATACCAGCGTCGGCGACATCGAGCTGCGCGGCCGCTTCAGCGGCTGCACACGGTTGGCAATCTGCGCACCGTTCGCGTCGACCGGCTCCGCGCTGAAGTCGGTCAGCTCGTTGTTCAGCAGGAAGCCACCGGTCATGTGGTACGAGCCCAGCCCCGATTCGATGGTCGTCGTCATCGCCACCACGTTGCCGTACTTGTCGACCAGCGACAGATGGGTGGTGCCGCGCTCCGCGATGATCGGCGCTCCCATCGGTGCCCCACCGAAATTGCCGGCCGGCACGGGCCGCGGCATCGCCGCGGTCAGGCTGATCATGCCGGCGCGCTGGGCCAGATAGCCCTTGTTGAGCATCGTGTCCGGGCTGCCGCCGGGCAGCGGCACGAAGTCGGTGTCGGCCACGTACTGGTTCCGATCGGCATAGGCCAGGTTGCCCGCCTCGCCGACCAGATGCACGCCGGTGACGCTGGGCTTGCCGCCGTTCTGGTCCATGCTGGTCGGCGCATGGCTGGCCATGTCGAAGTTCTCCAGGATGCCGAGAATCTGACCGACCGCGATGCCGCCCGAGGACGGCGGCGGCATGCCGCAGATCTCGTATTGCCGGTAGGTGGTGCAGACCGGCTCGCGCTTCTTTGCCTGGTAGTTGGCGAGATCGTCGAGCGTGGTCACGCCCGGCGTGGTGTTGCCATCGTAGGTGGTGCGGATCTTGTCGACGATTGCCCGCGCGATCGGGCCGTCCTTGTAGAAGGCATCGGCGCCGCCCTCCGCCACCGCCGTGAAGGTCTGCGCCAGCGCCGGATTCTTCAGGATCGTATTGACCGCGCGCGGGGTGCCATCGGGATTCAGGAAGTAGGCGGCCATCTCCGGATCGCGCTTGATGTTCTGCACGGTGGTGGCCCCGGAGATCGATGCGGCCATGCGCGGCGGAATGGCGAAGCCGTCGGTGGCCAGCTTGATCGCCGGCGAGAACAGCTCCTTCCACGTCTTCTTGCCGTAGTCGCGATGCGCGAGCTCGAGCACCCGCAGCGTGCCCGGCGTGCCGATCGAGCGGCCGCTGCGTACCGCGTTGGGCAGCGGCGGAGTCTGGTCGGTCGGCGACTTCCAGCGCAGGTAGTTCTCATCGGCGCCGGCGGGCGCGGTCTCGCGGCCGTCGTAGGCGATGACCTTCTTCGTCTGCGCGTCGTAATGCATGATGAAGGCGCCGCCGCCGATGCCCGACGACTGCGGCTCGACGAGGTTCAGCACCATTTGCGCGGCCACTGCGGCATCGACCGCGGTACCGCCGTCCTTCAGGATGTCGCAGGCGACCTTGGTCGAGACCGGATTGTTGGTCACCGCCATATAGGTCTTTGCATAGACCGTCCGCTTCGGCGCGTAGCCGGTCGCCACCTCGGGCGCGCCCGGTTCGCCGGGCAGCACGATCACCTCGCCGCCGGTCGTGCCGTTGAGCTCGCAGCCCGCCACCGGCTGCGGGGGCGGCGGCTTGTGGCCATGGTCGTCGTCGTGATCGTGGCCGCCGCAAGCAGCGAGCAACAGCGCGGTGGCGGCCATCGCCAGCCAGCCGCCCGGGCGTCTGCATGGTGAAGAGGAGGGAATGGCGGGACCGAAGGTCGTGCGCTGTCGCATGGCTGTCTCCTTGTTGTCGGGCACCAGGTGGCGAGGCTGAGCGGCGCCCGGGATGCGAACGCGTCCGCCGGCGCGCATCAGGCGCCGGAACGGCGGCGGTGGGGAACGACACTACGACGCTAGTACGCGCAGGGCCGCTATGCAATGGTCCTTAATGAGGATTTTTCGCGCGGGGACTCGGCTTCGAGCGCAGGCTCAGCGCTCCATGCCGCCGCCGGGCTCGGCCATGCGGCGGTGCTGCTCGGCCAGCAGATCGGCCGGTGTCACGTTCGAGATCGCTGCGCGCAGCTTGTTCTGCCAGCCGGTGACGACGTCGCCTTCGCCGCGCAGCATCGCCTCGAAGCCCTCACGTGCCACCTCGGCCGGGTCGTCCTTCTTCTGCTGGCCCAGGCGCGTGTCGAGCATGTCGGCGCGCTCGAAGAAGTCGGTCTCGGTTGCGCCCGGCATCAGGCAGGTCACCGTGACACCGCAATCGCGCAATTCGTGCCGCAGCGCAAACGAGAAGGAATCGAGGAAGGCCTTGGTCGCGTTGTAGACGGCCTGATAGGTGCCCGGCATGAAGCCGGCGATCGACCCGGTGATCAGGATCCGACCGGTGCGGCGGTCCCGCATGTCGCGGCCGATGCGGTGCAGCAGGTCCAGCGTGCCGGTGACATTGGTCTCGACCACGCGCTGGATGTCGCGGAAGTCCTGATCGAGAAAGGCGCGGCCCAGGCCGCGGCCGGCGTTCGCGCACAGCACATCGACCGGGCGGCTTCGCGTGGCCTGATACAGCGCCTCGACCCCGGCCGGATCGGCCAGATCCACGCATAGCGCATCGACCGCCATGCCGGTATCGCGCAGGGCCACCGCTGCGGTATCGATGGCAGGCTCGTCGGCCGCGATCAGCAGATCGTAACCTTGCATCGCACAACAGCGCGCGAGTTCGAAGCCGATGCCGGACGAGGCGCCGGTGACGACGGCAAAGGGGCGGGCGGGTGAGTTCACGGCGGTCTCCTGATGGCGAGTCGGCGCACACCGCCGGCGCTGCGCGGCGCGCGCGACGGCATGCCAACCGAGCCATCAAGCAAACTTCGTTCCGCCGTTTGCGCTGCCTTGGCACGCCGGCCGCTTCGTTGGTCCGGTGTCCGGATTTACAAGGACGGCAGGCCGTGCAGGCATGTCAGCGGAAGTCGCTGAAGCGGATGTCGGGTGCGCTGGTGTTGTGCCGCGAAGGTACGGTGCGTCCAAAGCGGACATCGCTGGCCTGCCAGGTCGATACCTCGGCCACCGTGGCGTCCTGCCGCTGGCCCGCCGTATCCTGCCAGCTGACCCGGCTCATGTCGGCGTTGTCCTCGGTCACATACATCGAGCGCAGCATCGCGAACGGCGCCTGCGCGCGATACGGCGGGCTGAACGCGACATCGAGCGCGGTGCGCGTGCGGCTGATCTCGCGGATCGCCACCTGCGCCTCGCCCCCCGCGGTGAAGCGCAGGCCGATCGTGCGCTTGCGCGGGTCGATGTCGATGTGGGCGATATCGACGATCGGGCGCAGGTCCTTCTGCACCGGTCCCATCAGGAACGAGGAGCCGTAGGCGTTGTCGGGCAGATGGGCCGCCGGCAGCGGCTTGGCGCGCCAGTAGCCGTCCGACGGATAGAGCACCAGCACCTCGGTCTCGACGACCTTGCCCTTGGCACCCTTGCGCTTGTCGAAGAACTGGATCAGATGAAAGCCGCCGTCCTTGCGTCCGTCCACGGTGACCGGCACGCGCTGCGGCCGCCAGAAGCTGTCGAACGTGATGCCGACGATGGCCAGGTCCTTGTCGTCATAAAGACGGACCTTGCGCGGCTTGAAGGCGTGGCGCGGATCGGTCGGATGCGGCGTATCGCCGAAATTGCAGCCTGAGAAATCCGGCGCCGAGCTGTCCTTGCGGATCTTGCCGATGTAGTCGGGATGCAGCGCCTCGACGCGGAAGCGCTGGATCGACGGCGCCGACAGCGCGAACGACACGTTGTCCTCTTCGGCGCAGGTGGTCGGCGTGGTCAGATTGCGGACCTCGACCGCGGCCGGAGCGGGATCGGTCGACACCGACGGCGGGGATTGCGCAGGGGATGGCCCAGGGGATTGCGCGGAGGCTGTGGCGGCCAGCAGGCTGAACAGCAGGGCTGGGATCAGTCGAAGCGGGCGAATCTGATTCTGTCGGCTTGGCATGCGTCGGTGGGTTCCTCTTTGCGGGCGCGCATGGTGCCGGCGAAACGCCCTGGCCCGGGAAGCCCCTAGCGGCGGTCGCCCAGCACGGTCGCGCGGGTGAAGTCCTCGATATTGTCCAGCAGCGCGTCGAGCGCCGCGCCCGCGCCATCGACATCGCCCTCGGCGATGGCAGCGGCGACACGGGCGTGCAGGCGCGCCATCTCGGGAAGATCGGCGGCCTGCTTGTAGTGAAAATACCAGAAGCGGCGCGACAGCCCGTGCATCAACCGCATCGCGCCCTCGGCAAACTCGTTGCGCGCGGCCTGCAGGCACAGCTCGTTGAAGCCCGCATCGGCGCGCACGAACGCGACTTCGTCGCCCTTCTTCGATGACCGCTCGAACTCGGCGGCAAGCCGCCGAAAAGCCTGGCGCTCTTCGACGGTGGCGCGCCGAGCGGCGCTGCGGCAGATCAGCCGCTCGACCTCGCGGCGCGTCTCCAGCAGCCGCAACTGCTTGGCCACGTCGATCGGCGGAATCAGCAGGCCGCGCTGCGGCAACACCACGATCAAATGCTCGCGCGCCAGCCGCTGAATCGCCTCGCGGATCGGCGTGCGGCCGATGCCGGTCATCTCGCTCAACTGGAATTCGGAGACCGACGAACCGGGCGCGAGCTGCAAGGTGACGATCGCTTCCTCGATCCACCGATAGGCCTGGTCGGTCAGCCGCCCCCGCGGCCCCGCCCCGTTCTCGCTACCTTCTTCCTCGACATGGGTCGCTGCCGCCCGCCTGACTGTCGCCGCTTTCTTGACCATTGACGTCGTTTGCATGTTTGAGGAATGCAAATTGTATATGAGTCATTTTTTGGTGGGATGGCTGCACTGGTCTCCAAGCCAGTTTTCACTGGAACGGCCGTTTTCAGCAAACGTTGAACATGGCCATTCCAGTGAAAATCTGGCCGCCTTCGCCGTCGACGGTGGGTGTACGGAGTGCCGCGTGCCTCGGACCCCCATTCCTGCCCGCGACATCCTGCTTGCCTTTTCCCCTCGCCGTCCACTACTATGATCCATCTAATATATTAGCTGTACAGGAGGCACCATGGCAGCAGACTTCGTGGACGTGGTCGAACTCGGCAACGGGCCCTTGTGCGTCGTAGCGCTGCACGGCATCCAGGGCACGCGGGTGGCGTGGTTGCCGGTGGTGCAGCGGTTGGGCGCGCTCTGTACCTTCGTGCTGCCGAATCTGCAGGGACGCGGGGCGGCGCCACGGCCCGACACCGTCGATGGATACACGCTGGAGCGCTATGCGGCTGCGGTAAGGGAGGTCGTGGATCGGCATGTCGATGCGCGCCCCTTCGTCTTGGCCGGATGGAGCATGGGCGTTTCGGTCGCGCTCGAATATGCGGACCGTTACCGCGGCGAACACGGCGATGCACGCGCCCCGCTCGCGCTGCTGTTGCTGTCGGGCTCCCCTGCGTTGTGCGAGACGCGGTGGTTTCGCGCCGGTGACGGCGTGGCGCTGTTGGACGAGATTGCCGCGCGCGAGCGCCGGCTGGGACTGAGCGAGGCAGCCGACCACGCCGCCGTCGCGCGGACGTGGCAGGCGATCCGGGGAAGCGATCAACGTTCGCGCTTGCCCACGCTGCCGATGCCGGCGCTTGTCATGCATGGCCGCGACGACGGCGATTGCCCGTGGCCACACGCCCAGGCGCTGGCCGATGGATTGCCGGGTGGCCGGCTGGCCACCATCGAACGGGCGGGCCACGGTCTGTTGACCGGCCATGCGGATGCCGTCGCCGAACTCGCGCTGCCGTGGCTGCAGGAGCTCGCCGGTTCGATGAGCCCTGCCGGCGCAACCGCCCCTCCCTCTTCCATCCCCCTGGAGTTGCCATGAGAATCGAAGACCTGATCTATTTCTGCGCGCCGGCGCGTCTGATCGTCGGCCCCGGTACGCGGGCGCAATTGCCGGCGCTGCTGCAGCGGCTCGGACATCGTCACGGCGTGCTGGTCACCGATCGCTTCTTCACCGAACACACGCCGTGGGTCGCCGAATATGTGGACGCCGCGCGCGCGGCGGGCATCGAGACGGTGGTCTACGATGGCGGCTTGCCGGACCCGAGCACGACGCTGTGCGACGAGGCCACGCTCGCGCTGCGCAAGCGACTGTGCGGCCGTATTCCGGACCACGTGCTTGCGCTCGGCGGCGGCAGCAATATCGACCTCGCCAAGGCACTGAGCCTGACGCTGCCGGAAGGGCGGCCGGTGCGGGACTTCGCCGGTACGTTGCCCGCCGGCACGCGGCCGATTCCGCTGGTGGCGCTGCCCACCACCTCCGGCACGGGCTCGGAAGCGACCCCGGGCGCAATCCTCGTCGATCCCGACAACGCGACCAAGATCGCGGTGATGGACAACGCGCTGCGTCCGCAGATCGCGCTGGTCGATCCCGAGTTCACCTACACCTGCCCGCCGCGCGTGACCGCGGATGCGGGCATCGATGCGCTGACACATGCGATCGAGTCGTACCTGACCGTCGACAGCGCGGCTTATCCTCGGCAGGGCAATGCCGATCCCGGCTATAGCGGCCGCTCGGCGCTGACCATGCTGTTCGCCCGCGAGGCCATCGCACTATGCAGCCGCTTTCTGCTGCGGGCCTACCGCGACAGCGGCAAGGGGGGCGATGGTGACAGCGGTGACGATGGCGGCCGCGATATCGAGGCACGTATCGGCATGTCCTATGCGAGCCTCTACGCCGCGCTGTCCTACGGCAGCGCCGGCCTGAATGCGGTGCATGGCATCGCCTATGCGGTCGCGGGCCTGACCCACCGCTCGCATGGCAGCACCAATGCCGTGATGCTGCCCTACGTCCTGGACGCGCTGCGCGAAACGCGCGGTGCCGATCTGCTGGCGCTCGCGCCGCTGTTCGGCCTCGACCAGGGCAGCGAGGCAGAACGGATCGCCGGCGTGCCGGCGGCGGTGCGCAATCTGATCGACGCGCTCGATATTCCCTCGAACCTCCAGGCCTTCGGCGTACCGCGCGATGCGCTGCCCGCCCTGACGCGCGACGCCCTGGGGGTCACGCGGCTGGCGCAGGCGTTCCCTGTCGCGGATGTGCCGGGCACCTACGCACGTGCCATCGAGAACGCGTGGCGCGGCGAACTGGCCATCAACTGCGGCGTCGCGGCGGCCCGTCAGGCGGCTTAGGGCAAATCCGGAGCTTCGCCCGGCAAGCCGCGCCGGATAACGCTTTCCGGGCGGGCACACGGGCCCACGAAGGGGAGCGCACCATGCCAACGGCAGCGCGCCGCTTGAATACCTGTTACATCCATCTAATATATTACACAGACCGCCAACAGGCGGCCCCACGACAAAGACAGGAGACAACCATGGACATGTCGGCAGGCAGTGTGGCGCTGACCCCCGGAGTCGCGGCGCGGCTCGAGCGCCTTCCCATGACCCGCTATCAGCGCACCTTGTTCGGCATCATCGCCACCGCCTGGTTCTTCGATTCGATGGACCTCGGCATGATGACCTTCGTGCTCGGCTCGATCAAAGCCGAATTCGGCCTGAACGCGGCACAGACCGGCCTGCTGGCCAGCTCGAGCTTTCTTGGCATGTTCGCCGGCGCGGCGGTCGCCGGCATGCTGGCCGACCGCTTCGGCCGCAAGCCGGTGTTCCAGGTCAGCATGATCTTCTGGGGCGTAGGCAGCCTGATGTGCGGGCTGGCGGACAGCGTCACCGCACTGATGCTGTACCGCGTGCTGCTCGGCTTCGGCATGGGCATGGAGTTTCCGATCGGACTGTCGATGGTGTCGGAGATCGTGCCGGCCAAGAGCCGCGGCAAGTATGTGGCGATCCTCGAGGGCTTCTGGCCGATCGGCTTCATTGCCGCGGGATTGCTGGCCTATCTGACGCTGCCGGTGATCGGCTGGCGCGGCATCTTTATCGCGATGGCGCTGCCGGCGGCATTCGTCTTTGTGGTGCGCCGGATGGTCCCGGAATCCCCGCGCTGGCTCGAAGGCGCGGGGCGGCAACGGGAGGCCGAGGCCGTGATGACCGGCATCGAAGCACGAGTGGAGCGCGCCAGCGGCAAGCCGCTTCCCGCCGTGCAGGCAGGCTTCGCGCCCGCCACGGTGCACGAACGCAAGGCGATGTTCGGCGAGCTGTGGAAAGGCCCGTACGCAAAGCGCACCGTGATGCTGTGGGGCGTGTGGTTCTTCGCGCTGCTTGGCTACTACGGCCTGACCACCTGGCTTGGCGCGCTGCTGCAGCAGGCCGGCTACGCGGTGACCAAGTCGGTGCTGTACACGGTCTATATCTCGCTGGCGGGCATTCCCGGCTTCATCTTCTCGGCGTGGCTGCTGGAGAAGTGGGGGCGCAAGCCGACCTGCGCGCTGATGCTGCTCGGCAGCGCAGCGTCCGCGTATCTGTACGGCCAGGCCGCCGTGCTCAAGCTGCCGGTCGAGCAGCTGATCGCCGCGGGCCTGTGCATGCAGTTCTTCCTGTTCGGCATGTGGTCCGTGCTGTATGCCTACACGCCCGAGCTGTATCCGACGCGCTCGCGCGCGAC
The DNA here is from genome assembly GCF_013314895.1 of Cupriavidus gilardii. Taxonomy (GTDB): domain Bacteria; phylum Pseudomonadota; class Gammaproteobacteria; order Burkholderiales; family Burkholderiaceae; genus Cupriavidus; species Cupriavidus gilardii_C. Next base: position 130,116 of record NZ_JABTYE010000003.1, read on the forward strand.
CGGATCGGGCTTCGCTTCGTCGATCGGCCGCATCGGCTCGCTGGTGGGTCCATATCTGGTCGGCGTGCTGCTGCCCATCACGGGCCAGGGCGGCATCTTCACGCTGGGTGCGCTGTCGTTCGCGATTGCCGCGGTCACGGTGCTGTGGCTGGGCGTGGAGACGAAGGGGCGTTCCCTGGAGGAAGTGTCGCACTGACGCCTGTCGCGTCGTTCCCGCGCAAGCGGCAAGGCAACGTCATCGAAAGCCACCGCGTCCCCAATTCAAGGGGACCACACGATTCCGGCCCTTCGTTTGCAAGGGCCGTTTTTTCTTGGTGCCGCAGCAGCAGGAAATCGGTTGACACGCTCGCATATACGACTAATATATTAGTACGATGTCAGTAACGCAGACAGGAGACAACCACCATGATGAGCGAACGCCAACGCAAATTCCGCGAGCAGTACAAGGCCGATATCAGCCCCCTATACAATGGCCTGCTGCATATCGGCGTGATCTTCGCCGCCGGCATTGCGGCGCTCTACTACTGCGCGGCCCGTCTGGAGAACGCGACCTGGGAGTGGCTGCTGGTGCTGCCGGTCTTTCTCGCCGGCAATCTGGTCGAGTGGTTCATGCACAAGTACGTGATGCATCGGCGCATCGACGTGTTCGCGCTGCGCGCCATCTACGAGCGGCACACCCGTCAGCATCACCAGTACTTCACCGATATCGAGCCCACCATCGACACCACGCGCGAATTCCGCATCGTGTTCTTCCCCTGGCGCGTGCTGATCACGCTGGGCGTCGGCGGCGGTGTGCTCGGCTATCTGGCCTATCTGCTGATCAATGCCAATGCGGCGTACATCGTCTTCATGACGATGGTCGGCCACTACCTGGTGTACGAGGTGTTCCACTACTGCTGCCATGTCCATGACAACTGGTTCGTGCGGAACATGCCGTTCATCAACACGATCCGCCGGCACCATACCGCGCACCACAATCAGGGAATCATGATGCACTACAACATGAACCTGACCTTCCCGATCGCAGACTGGCTGATGGGCACCAGCGATCTGCGCCGCGGCCTGCTGGGGCACCTATTCAACGGCTACAACGAGGACCACATCAAGGAGGAACTGAAGCCGATCATCCGCAAGTTCCGCCACGACGATTCCCGGGTGACGCTCGACGGCCCGCAGTTGACCGAAGACGAACGGCGTGCGATGGCGGCCTGACACTGAACGCCTGAACCGCTGGCACCACCAATGCGGATCGCCGCCCGGCGCGGCCATCCGCATTCACGTCATCCGGCTTGCTTCTTCTGGCCCTTCCCCTCCTTCCCCTCCTTCCTCTGCCCTCACTGCGCCCACGACAACCTCGCGCGGCTTGACACTTCGGCCTGACAGCGGCAATCATCGAACCCGCTGGACCTTCGCTGAACCCGCTTCCCGTCAAGCCCATGGGTGCTGCCACGGCCGAATATCAGTTCAAGCCGCATGAGCGGCCCACCATTCCGGGCTCCCCGGCGACACCGGATCATCCGACGCCAAGGCGCGTCGGCTATTTCTGCGTCGGTGCGCTGATCGGACTGACCGCCGGCTTCGGCAACGCGCTGGTGCTCGCGAACCTGAATCACATCCAGGGCGTGTTCGGTCTCTACAGCGATCAGGCGGCGTGGTTGTCGACGGTCTATGTGATGACCAACGTCTGCATGAGCATGCTGCTGATCAAGTTCCGGCAGCAATACGGCCTGCAGCATTTCGCGCGGCTGTTCCTGCTCGGCTATGTCGCCGTCGCGCTCGCCCATATCTTCGTCCATACCTTCGAAACCGCGCTGCTGGTGCGCGCGGCCAACGGCATTGCGGCCAGCGGCCTCAGCACGCTGGCGCTGTACTACATGATTCAGGCGCTGCCGGCCGCGCACCGATTGAAGGCGATCGTGCTCGGCATCGGCGTACCGCAGCTGGCCACCCCGCTGGCGCGCACCTTCACCTCCGGCATGCTGGAGGCCGGCAACTGGAAGACGCTCTATCTGTTCGAACTGAGTCTGGCACTGCTGTCGCTGGTGGCGGTGGCGCTGTTGCGGCTGCCGCCGAGCGAGCGCATCCGGGCGTTCGAGAGGCTCGACTTCCTGACCTTCGCGCTGTTCGCGCCCGGCATGGCACTGCTGTGCGCGGTGCTCGCGCAGGGACGAATCCTGTGGTGGACCGAGGCTGCGTGGCTCGGCTATGCGCTATGCGGTGCGGTGGTGCTGATTACCGCCGCGCTGTGGATCGAGCACAACCGCGCCAATCCGCTGCTCAATACCCGCTGGCTCGGCAGCCGGGCGATGCTGCGCTTTGCGCTGGTCGCGATCGCGGTGCGCGTGCTGTTGTCCGAGCAGCCCTATGGCGCGGTCGGCCTGCTGACGGTGCTCGGCATGGGCAACGACCAGTTGGTGCCGCTGTATGGGATCGTGACGCTGGCCACGGTGGCCGGCCTGGCGGTCAGCGCGCTGACAGTCAATCCGATGAACCTGGAGCGCCCGATCCGGATCTCGCTGCTGCTGATCGCGATCGGCGCCTTCATGGACGCGCACTCGAACAACCTGACGCGGCCGGCCAATATGGTCTGGAGCCAGGCGCTGATCGCCTTCGCCGCGGTGTACTTCATGGGGCCGACCCTGCTGATCGGCATGCTGCAAGCCTTGTCGAAGGGCATGAGCCATATCGTCAGCTTCTCGGCGCTGTTCGGCATCACGCAGTCGCTCGGCGGCCTGGCCGGTTCCGCGCTGCTGGGAACGTTTCAGGTCTACCGCGAGAAATTCCATTCGCACTCGCTGGTGCAGTCGATCAGCCTGACCGATCCGCTGGACGCGGCGCGCATCCAGGCGCTGGGCGGCGCCTATGGGCGCGTGCTGGCCGATCCCGCGCTGCGGCAGGCCGAAGGCCCGGCGCTGCTGGCGCAGCAGGTCACGCGCGAAGCCAATGTGCTCGCGTTCAACGATGTCTTCCTGCTGATCGGAATCATCGCCTCGGCGACCTTCGTCTGCCTGCTGGCGTTCTATCTGCGCGATCGCATCCGCGGCCACAACCCAATGGCGGAGCCGCTGGCGGCGATGGCGAGGGCCAGACAGCAGCAGCAGCAGCAGCAATAGAACCGACAAGAACAACATCTGGAGCCACCGGTGACCGACCAACCGCCGCGCCGCGAAACCGGCCCCGCCCCTCCCGCGCAGAAGACCGGGCAGACCGACTCTCCCGAACGTCTGCAGGACCCCGTCGAGGTACCGCAGCAGGCGTCCTCTCCACCGACCGGCTGGTCGCCCCCCAAGGGCACGCGGCGCGCCACGATCGTCGTCGTGGCGATCGCGCTGGCGAGCATCCTGATCATCCTGTACGCGTGGGGACTGCCGCCCTTCACGCGCGTGATCCAGGGCACCGACAACGCCTATGTGCGCGGCCAGACCACGGTCATCAGCCCGCAGGTCAGCGGCTATGTGGTCGACGTGCCGGTCCGCGATTTCCAGCAGGTCAAGGCCGGATCGGTACTGCTCAGGATCGACGACCGCATCTATCGCCAGCGCGTCGAGCAGGCGCGGGCCAATCTCGATACGCAGATCGCCAACCTGAACAACACCGATCAGACCCGCCGCTCGCGCGAAGCCACGGTGCTGGCGCAGCAGGCCAATCTCGCCAACGCGCAGGCGCAATTGCTGCGGGCGCAGGCCGACATGCGCCGCGTCGACGAACTGGTGGCCGATGGTTCGGTATCGCTGCGCGAGCGCGATCAGACGCGCGCCGCGCTGCGGCAGGCCGAGGCCGCGGTGCGCCAGGCCCGCGCGGCAGCGGAAATCGCGCGGCAGGACGTCCGGTCGGTCGCGGTCAGCCGCGAGGGCCTGGAAGCCGCCGTCGAAGCGGCGCGCGCAGCCTTGAAGCTGGCCGAGATCGATCTGGCCAATACCGTGGTGCGTGCCCCGCAGGACGGCCAGCTGAGCCAGATCGGCGCTCGCCTCGGCCAGTACGTGACGGCCGGCACGCAGGCGATGTTCCTGGTGCCGCCGACGCTGTGGGTCATCGCCAATTACAAGGAAGCGCAGACTTCCCATATGGCGCCGGGCCAGCCGGCGAGCTTTCGCGTCGACGGGCTCGACGATGCGCGGCTGACCGGTCGTGTCGAACAACTGGCGCCAGCCGCCGGCTCGGAATTCGCGGTGATTCAGCCCGACAACGCGACCGGCAACTTCGTCAAGGTCGCGCAACGGATCTCGGTGCGCATCGCGATCGATCCGGATCAGCCGCTCGCAGCACGGCTGCGGCCGGGCATGTCGGTGCGGGCCGAGGTCGATACGAGCGGCGGGGGGTCCCGCGCGAGATGAAGGCGCACCATCGACCTTCGCGTGTTCGCGCGGCACTCCGGATGGCACTGTGCGGGGCGGGCATGCCTCTGCTGTTCGGCTGCATGGGCCCACGGCCCGATCCGCCGGCCGCCGCTGCGCTGACGCCCCCGACGGCATGGCGCGTCGAACCAGGCCCCAGCGCCCCGCTCGAGCGGGACTGGTGGCGCCGCTATGGCGATCCCGTGCTGGCGCAACTCGTCGAGCGCGCCCTGTCCAACAATGCCGATCTCGGCATTGCCGCGGCGCGGGTCACCGAAGCGCGCGCGCAGCAGCGCCTGGCGCAAGCGCAATTGCTGCCGACGCTCGACGCGACCGCAAACGGCGGACGCTCGCGCAGTCTGAATGCGCTCGGGCGCGAATCGATCTCCAATTCCTTCGAGCCGCAGTTCCAGGCCGCCTACGAGGTCGATCTCTTTGGCCGACTCGCCGACCTGTCGCAGGCGGCCCGCGCCAGCGCACAGGCCAGCGAAGCGGCGCATGATGTCGCGGTGCTGTCGATCGCGGCGACGACCGCACGCGCCTATCTGACGCTGCGCGCGCTCGACGCTCGGCTGGCCGTGGTGCGTCAGACGCTGGCCGCGCGCGAGGACGCGTTGCGGCTCGCACGTCGCCGCGCGGAGGCCGGTTATACCTCGCAGCTGGAGTTCGAGCAGGCCCGTGCGGAGTACGAGTCCACCGCGCAGGCCGTGCCCCAGGCCGAGCTGGCGGTCGCACGGCAGGAAAACGCCTTGCTGCTGCTGCTCGGCGAATCGCCAACCGGCGAGCTGGCGCGCGGCGCGGCGCTGTCCGCGCTGCGTCCGCCGCCCGTGCCCGACGGCTTGCCAGCCGATCTGCTGCGCCGGCGCCCCGATATCGCGCAGGCCGAGTTCCAGCTCGCCGCGAGCGACGCCAATCTGAGCGCCGCGCGCAAGGCCTTTCTGCCGCAGCTGCATCTGTCGGGCTCCGCCGGCCTGCTGTATGCCAGCGGCGTCGCCAGTCCCGTTCGGCTATGGTCGCTTGGCGGCAGCATCCTCGCGCCGCTGTTCGAAGGCGGCCGCATCGAGGCCGGTGCGCAGATCGCGACCGCGCAGCGCGATCAGGCCGCGTTCGCCTATCGCAGCACCGCGCTGACCGCCTTCCGCGAGGTCAACGACAACCTCGCGGCGCTGCGTCAGCTGGAAGCGCAGGTCGCACATCTGGGCCAGCAACGCGACGCGCTGGCCGCCACGCTGCGCCATGCGACCAACCGCTATCGGGCCGGCTATTCGCCGTATCTGGAGCAACTCGACGCGCAGCGCGGTCTGCTCAACGCGGAGCTGAATCTGATCCAGGCGCATGCGGACTGGCTTGATGCCAGCGTGGCCTTGTACCAGGCGATGGGCGGCGGCTGGATCCGCGCCGATTGAGCGGTCCGGCCCGTCACTGCGTCACTGCGTCGCCGCGGCCCCCCATGACCTCACCATCGAGTCAACGCCTCGGCACCGCCCACACCCGCCCGTCGCCGATCACATAGACACGACGGCCCGATGCGCGCCCCACGCGGGCATGGCCCGTGAAGGCGCCAAAGGCCGGCAGGATGCCGGCCTTTGCGTCGAAGACGAAGCACGGCAAACGGACGGCATCCGAGCCGGCGCGCAAGGTATACGCGGGATGCAGGTGCCCGGCCAGTTCGTAGCCGTCGTCCGCTGCGCCGGGCAGATGGCACAGCGCGAACGGGCCGCGCCGCCAGGGCTCGGACACGACGGCGATGTCGAGCGAACGCGGTGGGTCGCCGGCGCGCGCATCGTGATTGCCGCGCACCAGCGTGCAGCGCAGACCGGACGGCAGGCCGGCGCGCCAATCGGCCAGCGCGGCCAGCACGGCGGGCGTGCGGCTCGCGCGGGCATGCAGGAAGTCGCCGAGAAAGACCAGCTCGCGGGCCGGATAACGTGCTGCCAGTTGCGACAGCCGGGCGAGGTTGTCCCGCGTGGTGCCGGCCGGCACCGGCTGCCCCAGCGCGCGATAGGCCGCCGCCTTGCCGAAATGCACGTCGGCCACCAGCAGCATCGACGCCGCCGGCCACCAGACCGCGCGCTCGGGCAACAGCCACAGCAACTCGCCCGCGACCTCCGCCTGCCGCGCGGATGATGACATCGAGGACGTCGACGACATCGACGACATCGGCGCACTCATAGCGGCGGCAGCGGCTTCGAGACCTTGCGCAGGCGCCGCCGCGGGCGGGATGAAGACGACGACGATGACGGCGATGACGGCGACGATGACGGCGGCGACGACGACGGGCCGGCGTGATCGGCCATGCCGAAGCGCGCGATCTCGGCGACGCGATCGAGCGGTGTCCCCTCCATCGGCACGGCGTCCTCCTGACCCTCGCCTTCCGGTCCCGCCGCCCGTTCGAGCTCGGCCAGCATCCGCGCGATGCGGTCCGCCAGTTTCTCGGTGCTGAGCTTTTCGCGCAGGAATTCGACGATCAGCGGGAACGACAGCGGCGTCGGCCGCTTCAGCACGCGCAGGTCCAGCCGCAGGCCCGCCAGCCGATCCAGCGTGCGCGACAGCCGCACGGCATCGAGCTCCTGGTTCAGCACCTCGCGCTCGGCCTGGCCCAGCAGCAGATTATCGGGATCGTGCTTGCGGAACACCTCGTAGAACAGGCTCGACGAGGCCTGCAACTGGCGCGCGCTCTTGTGCGCGCCGGGAAAGCCCTGGAACACCAATCCCGACACCCGCGCGATCTCGCGAAAGCGCCGCAGCGACAGTTCGCCGGCGTTGAGGCTGGCCAGCACATCGGCGACCAGATCGCGCTGGCGCTCCTGCGCGAGCACCAGCGGCAGCCAGTGCGCCCAGTCGAGCGGCGCGGCCGACAGCAGCTCGAGCCCGTAGTCGTTGACCGCGACCGAAATCGTGGTCGGCAACTGCGAACCGAGCCGCCACGCCAGCAGGCTGCCCAGGCCCAGATGCACCGAACGGCCGGCAAAGGGATACAGGAACAGGTGGGAGCCCTCGCGCGAGTTCAGCGTCTCGGCCAGCAGCGTGGTACGCGTCGGCAGCGCCGACCAGCGCTGCTGCAGTTCGACCAGGGGTCCGATCAGCGGCAGCTCCGGCGTGTCGGCGGGATCGAGCTTGCCGGCGGCGGCGTCCTCCAGCGTGGCGACGACCGCGTCCGCCAGTTCCGTCGACAGCGGCATGCGCCCGCCATTCCAGCGCGGCACCACGGGCCGTCCCTTTTCCGCCCGTCGGACGTAGGCGATCATCTCCTGCACGCGCACCAGCTCCAGCGGCCTGCCGCCGAACAGGAAGCAATCGCCCGGCGACAGCCGCGCGATAAACCCTTCCTCGACCGAGCCCAGCGACGCACCGCCGCGCCCGACGCGACTCCAGTAGCGGACCTGCATGGTCGCATCGCTGACGATGGTGCCGACGCTCATCCGGTGGCGGCGCGCGAGGCGAAGGTCAGGTACGCGCCAGACACCGTGCTCGTCGGGCTGTACGCGCCGATAGTCCGGATAGGCCGTCAGGCTGCTGCCGCCCCGCCGTACGAAGTCGAGGCACCACTGCCATTCGGCGTCGGTCAGCGTGCGATAGGCATAGGCGCCGCGCACTTCGTCGAGCAGCGCATCGGGAACGAAGCCGCCGCCCAGCGCGACCGTGACCAGATGCTGGACCAGCACGTCGAGCGGCTTCTCCGGCGACTCGCGCGCTTCGATGCGCCCCGCCATCACCGCGTGGCGGGCCGCCACCGCTTCGACCAGCTCCAGGCTGTGGGTCGGCACGATCGTCACGCGCGACGGCCGCCCCGGCGCATGGCCGGAACGGCCCGCACGTTGCAGCAAGCGCGCCACGCCCTTCGGCGAACCGACCTGCAGCACGCGCTCGACCGGCAGGAAATCGACGCCGAGGTCGAGGCTGGAGGTACAGATCACCGCCTTCAGCGCACCGGTCTTCAGGCCGCCCTCGACCCATTCGCGCACATCGCGATCGAGCGAGCCGTGATGGAGCGCGAGCCGTCCCGCCCAGTCGGACCGCGCCTCGAGCAGCGCCAGGTACCAGCGCTCGGCCTGCGAGCGGGTGTTCAGGAAGACCAGCGTGGTGCTGCTGCCTTCGATCTCGCGCACCACATGCGGCAGCATCGACAGGCCCAGATGCCCCGCCCACGGAAAGCGGCCGGCGGCATCGGGCAGCAGCGTATCGACGATCAATTGCTTCGGCACCTTGCCCTGCACCAGCTCGCGCGCGTGCACCGGCGTGCCGGACAGCAGCACGTCGCTGGCATGTTCGAGGTTGCCGAGCGTGGCCGACAAACCCCAGACCACCAGATCGGGACACCAGCGGCGCAGGCGCGCCAGCGCCAGCTGCACCTGCACGCCTCGCTTGTTGCCGATCAGCTCGTGCCATTCGTCGACCACCACCATGCGCACGCGGCCCAGCGCCTCCTTCGCGTCGGCCCGCGTCAGCAACAGCGACAGGCTCTCCGGTGTGGTGACCAGCGCGGTAGGCAGCCGCCTTGCCTGCGCGGCGCGCTCGCGGCTGCTGGTGTCACCGGTGCGAAGGCCGACGGTCCAGTTCAGTCCGAGGTCGGCCAGCGGCGCCTGCAGCGCACGCGCGGTATCGGCGGCCAGCGCGCGCATCGGCGTCAGCCACAGCACGGTCAGCGGCGGCGCCGCGGCGGTCTGCACCGCTGGATCGCCGTGGCGCAGCAACGCACCGAGCCAGGCCGCATAGGTCTTGCCGGTACCGGTGGTCGCATGCACGAGGCCGCTGCGCCCGGCAGCGATCGCCTGCCACACCTGGCGCTGGAACGGAAACGGCTGCCAGCCGCGCTCGGCAAACCATTGCGGCAGCGCCTGTGCCAGCGGCCCCGGGGGCAAGGCCAGCGCATTGTCCGTAAGCGCGGTCATGCCGCCTCCTCGCGTTCGGCGGGCGGCAGCATGCCCTGCAGCGTCTGCAGCGTGTCAGCCTCCTCGATCGTCTTGTCGGTACGCCAGCGCAGCATGCGCGGAAAGCGCACCGCGATGCCGCTCTTGTGCCGGCTGCTGCGGGCGATGCCCTCGAAGCCGAGTTCGAACACCTGGGTTGGCTCGACGCTGCGCACCGGGCCGAAGGTCTCGATGGTGGTCCGCCGCACGATCGCGTCGACCTGCCGCATCTCCTGGTCCGTCAGGCCGGAATAGGCCTTGGCAAACGGCACCAGCACCCGGCCCTCGATTCCCGGCGGCGCACTCCAGACCGCGAAGGTGAAGTCGGTGTAGAGGCTGGCGCGGCGGCCGTGACCGCGTTGCGCGTAGATCAGCACCGCGTCGACCGCATACGGGTCGATCTTCCATTTCCACCAGACGCCGACATCCTTGGTCCGGCCGGCGCCATAGGCCGCGTCCAGCGCCTTCAGCATGAACCCCTCGACGCCGAGCTCGCGCGACGATTCGCGCAGCGCCGCATAGCCGGGCCAGTCGTCGGCCTGCACCAGCGGACTGAGCCGCAACGACGGATGCGGATGCGCGGCCAGCAAGCGTTCGAGCGCGGCACGGCGCTCGCCCTGCGCGCGGCGGCGCCGGTCCTCGTCCTGCCATTCGAGCAGGTCGTAGGCCAGCAGCACCGCCGGGGCGTCGCGCAGCAGCTTCGCGCTCAGGTTTTTGCGGCCGATGCGCTGCTGCAGCAGCGCGAACGGCTGCACCCGCTCGTCGCGCCAGACCACGATCTCGCCGTCGATCACGGTGCCGTCCGGCAGCGGCGCGGCGGCCTCGGCCAGTTCGGGAAAGCGCTCGGTGATCAGGTCCTCGCCGCGCGACCAGATCCAGGTCTGGCCATCGCGCCGCACGATCTGCGCGCGGATGCCGTCCCATTTCCACTCGACCTGCCATTGCGAGACCGGGCCCAGCACCGCGTCGAACTGTTCGAGCGGCGCCTGCAGCGGATGCGCGAGAAAGAAGGGATAGGGCTGGCCGCCGCGACTGCGTGGCACGCTGGCGCCGTCGGCAACGTCATCGCCGTGCTCGCCGCCGCCGTCGGGGGCGATCAGCGCCAGATAGTGCTCGGCATCGGGCCGCGCCGAGATGTCGGTATAGCCGACCATCCGTTCTGCCACGCGCTTCGGATCGATCCCGGCGACGTCGCCCAGCGCCCGGGTGACCAGCAGCCGCGAGACGCCGACGCGAAACGCGCCGGTGATCAGCTTGAACAGCACCAGGCGCGCCTGCGCATCGAGCGGTCGCCACAGCGCATCGAGCTTGGGCAGCAGCACGTCCGGCGGCAGGCCCCGCAGCGGCAGCAGCCGCTGTTCGACCCATTCTGCGAGGCCCGCATCGTCCGTATGCTCGGACTCGGGCAGCAGCAGGGCGATGGTCTCGGCCAGGTCGCCGACGGCCTGGTAGCTCTCCTCGAACAGCCAGGTCGGCAGTCGCGCCGCCTGCTCGGCCAGCGTGCGCAGCATCGCCACCGGCACCATCTGGCGGGGCTTGCCGCCGGCGAGGAAATAGACTGCCCAGGCGGCATCGGCCGGCGGCGCGGCCTGCAGATAGGTGCGCAGCGCCGCCAGCTTGGCGTTGTTCGAGGTGGTCGCGTCGAGCGCGGCGTACAACTCGGCGAAGGCCTTCATGATGCGTCCCGCAGATCGGGCGCGGCGGCGGGGCCTCGCGCATCGTCCATCGCCCCGTCTGCCACAGGCGCCTCGGCGTTGCCGGGCGTCTCGCGGTCCGGGTCGTCACGGTCGTGGTCTTCCTCGTCGCCGTACTGCGTCTCGAACGCCTGCGCCTGCAACCCGCGTTCGCACAGATAGCGCACCATCGCGTGAACATAGCCATGCGTGACAAACACGCGCTGCGCACCGGTCGCCTCGATGGCCGCATGCAGCGCCGGCCAGTCGGCATGGTCGGAGACCACAAAACCGCGATCGACACCGCGGCGCCTGCGCGTGCCCCGAATCCGCATCCAGCCGCTGGCGAAGGCCTGGGCCGCATCGCCGAAGCGCCGCAGCCACGGCGAACGCTGCGCCGACGGCGGCGCGATCACGAGCGCCTGGCGCAGCAAGGGACTGCGCGCGGGCAGCTCGGAGGCGTGCACCGTGGCCGGCAACGCCACCCCCGCGGCGGCATAGGCCCGGTTCAGCGCAGTCATCGCGCCATGTTCGACGATCGGCCCCGGCAGCCCCGCTTCGCCGGCCTGCATCATCAGTCCATGCAGGATGCGCTGCGCCTTGCCGAACGCGTAGCAATAGAGCACGCTGGCCCGCCCCTGTCCGGCATTGGCGCGCCACCAAGACAGGATCTGCGCCATCAGTTCGGCTTGCGATTGCCAGCGATAGATCGGCAGACCGAAGGTGCTCTCGGTAATGAAGGTATCGCAGCGCACCGGCTCGAACGGTGCGCAGGTGCCGTCGTGCGCGAGCTTGTAGTCGCCCGATGCGACCCACACCTCGCCGCGGTACTCCAGCCGTACCTGGGCCGAGCCCAGCACGTGCCCGGCCGGATGCAGGCTGACGCGAACGCCGTTGTGCACGACCGGATCGCCATAGTCGAGGCTGTCGAGCCGGATCTCGGGCAGCCGCGACAGCAGCACGCCGCGCCCCGGCGCCGCGCACAGATAGTGGCCGCTGCCGGCGCGGGCATGGTCGGAATGGGCATGCGTGATGACGGCCCGTGCGACGGGGCGCCAGGGATCGATATAAAAGTCGCCCGGTGGGCAGTACAGCCCTTCGGGCCGCGCTACGACAAGGTCCATGGGTGCGGACTCCAGCTGCGATGGCCGCGCCGACGGGTTCAATGGATTCCATTGCCCAAGGGCCCCAGGGCCCCAGGGGTCCAGGGGTCCAGGGGTCCAAGGCTCCAGGGGGTCCTGGCAGTCCAATCGTCCATCGGCGGGCACATCGATAAACCGATGTTATGCCAGCGGCCGCTGCGGGCCCATCGGGCTTAGGCCGACGTCTGCCGGCACCACACCCGGGGGCACGCTTCTTGCCGCTCCAGACCCAAATAGACACGGACGCCGACTTACCGCAACACCTGCGACGCGGCGGCGAGCGCTTTTTTACCGCTCGCCGCAAAAGCTACAAACAAGGTCGTGCCAATCCGGGTCCGTATCGCTTGTCGCGTATCGCGTTCGTATCGACTTTCCCTGTGCAACGAGGACCGCAACATGAACCGGAACACGTCTCCCGACGCCCATCATCCCCTCGCAGGCAAGCGCATTGCCTTCCTCGTCACCGACCTGTTCGAACAGGTCGAACTGACGGGGCCGCGCCAGGCGCTGCAACAGGCCGGCGCCGAAACCGTCATCGTTGCGCCGCACGATGGCGAGGTGCAAGGCGCCCAGCATGACAAGAAGGCCGACCGCTTCGGCGTGCAGGCGACCCTGGCCGAGGCCCACCCCGACGACTTCGACGGCGTGGTGCTGCCCGGCGGCACCATGAATGCCGATGCGCTGCGCATGGATCAGGCCGCGCAGCGATTCGTCAAGAAGATGCAGGACGACGGCAAGCCGATTGCGGTGATCTGCCACGGTCCGTGGCTGCTGGTATCGGCGGGCCTGGTCAAGGGGCGTACGCTGACAAGTTGGCCCTCGCTCGCCGACGATATCCGCAACGCCGGCGGCGAATGGGTCGACCGCGAGGTCGTGCGCGACGGCAATTGGGTCAGCAGCCGCAAGCCGGACGATATCCCGGCGTTCAACCAGCAGATCGTCGCGCTGTTCGGCGAGCTGGGCAAACGCGCGAGCCAGGGCACCGAAGCCGGCGCGGGCCAGGCCTGATTCCATCCGGGCGGCGGGCCGTCGCCCGTGCTTCCACCGCAGCCACACAGCCATGCAGACCCGTATTGCTATCGACGCGCCCGACGACCTCGCGACGGCGCATGACGCGGCCACCGAGCTGGCGGTGCGCTGCGGCTTCGGCGAGATCGCCACCGAACGGTTGGGCCGCGCCGCAGTGGCGGCCGCCACCGGCATGCTCGACCACGCCGATGGCGGCGTGCTGCATCTGCGGCCGCTGCAGGAGGAAGTGACCGGGGCGGCCGCGCCGCAGGTCGAGATCCTGGCCGTCGACCGACCCGGTTCGCCCGGTTCGCCCGGTTCGCTCGATGCGTCGGGCGGGGCGGACGGCAGGCACGCCGGTGCGCGCGCCGGCGGCAGACTGGCCGCGCTGTACGAGCTGGTGACCGCGCTCGATCGCTACGACAGTCCCCTGGGTTCGGTGATAAGGATGACGCTGTCCCCTGCCGATCGTCCCGGCCCGGTGACGCTGCCGGCCGTCGCGGTGGGCGTGGTGTGGGCGCCGGCCGATGGCGATGTCGCGCCGGGCGGGCTCAACATCCATTCCGCGCGCGGGCTGTCGACCGTGGTGCTGGGCCTGGGACGTGGCGCGGAGGCGGCGCGTCGGGTCGCCGCGCTGCAGGGCTTCGGCGCGCAGATGCAACAGATCGACCGCGTCCGCGCCACGCTGCCCGGCGGCGGCGACATGGCGCTGGCCGCCGCCCAGATCGAAGCGCAGACCGGCTACGTTCGCGTGGCCGGCGCGGGCCGCTTCTGCGCCTGCGTGGTCCGGGCCGACCCGGAAGCCGCCAGCCCGATTGCGGTACAGCCGTTGCTGCGCCAGCGCGAGGCCCTCGTCGATGGCGGCGCGATGATGCGCGGGCCGCTGGCCCAGGCACAGGCCGGCTGGCCGCCGCAAGCGCTGCTGGTGTTGCATGACGACGGCCTGTCGTGGCCGTGGGCGCTGGAGGCCTACCCGGGCATGCTGGCCCACCATCCGGCCATCGTCGCCGCGGTTCTGCACCGCGATTACTGCCGACAGCCTGGCCATGGCTGCGTCCTGGTGTGCCGCCGAAGCGAAGAATGCACGGCGCCCGCCCCTGCGCGCCCTGCCTTGCCGAGCGCAGCGGCCGTGGTGGCGGCGGATGGGGACGGTAGCCGCCCGGTTGCGGCGGCCCGGCGCCCCGCCGGCGCCACCCGGCGACGGCGCAGTCCCGGTCCGGGGCGGCCGGCCGCCTGAGCCCCGCTTGCGCACCCGGCCCGAACCGCAGCCTGCGCCCGATCGCGCGGCACCGCTTCGGATACTTTCTGCCAGCGCGGCACTGTAGTTTTTACAGGCCACATTTCGGTGCGTGTCATTTCGGCAAGCGGCGTCCACGCCGCTATCGCGCGCCATGCCTTGCCCGGCAAGGGCGCCTCTGCCAGCGCGTCGGTGGATGTCCGACGCGGCGGTATATTGGCACGCGCTTCGCATCAGTGCCCGGACTGTCCTTCGCTTCCGACGAGCCAATCCGTGCGCATCTGCCAGATCGATCCGAATTCTGTCCACCAGGCCAACGACGGCACCCTCGGCGTCCTGGCCCGCGCCAAGGCGCTCGGCTTCGATCATGTGCTGCTGGCCGGCGCATCGCCGCTGCATACCCCGCCCGACACCCTGGCCGCGATGGCCGCCCACTGCCGCGCCCAAGGGCTGGCCTGCCTGCTGGAGCTGGCGCTGGACCGCTATCCCGACGGCGCCGCGCCGATCGATCCGGGCTGGCGGCACGACGGCGCGATGCCCGATCCGCGCGACACCGACAATCATCTGTCTGGCGCGCGCCTGCGCTGGCACGACGACGGCGTCGCCGCGGCGCTGGTGTCGTGGTGGACCGAACGGCTGCAGGGCCTGGCAGAACTCGATATCGCCGGCTATGTGTGCCGCGCGCCGGCACGCGTGGCGGGGCGGCACTGGAGCAAGCTGATCGCGGCGCTGAAAGGCGGGGGCGCGGCCGGCCAGGCCGCCACCGGCGCCCGCCGCCCGCCGCTGATGCTGGCCTGGACACCCGGCACCAGCCCCGGACAGCTGGCCGACCTGGCCGGCGCCGGCTTCGACGGCGCCTTCTGTTCGCTGCCGTGGTGGGATTACCGCAGCCCGTGGCTGACCGAGGAAATCGCGCGGTTGCGCCCCTTCGGTGCGGTCCTGGCGGCGCCGGCGATGCAGGCCCGCGGCCTGGACGCGCTGGCGGCGCGGCGCGCCCTGTGGACCGCCGCGGCGCTCGGCGACGGCATCCTGGTGCCGGCGGGCTTCGAATGCGGCGGCGGCGATTGCGACGAGGACCCACCGGGCGATCAAGGCAATCGGGGCAACCCAGGCAATCGAAGCAATCGGCAGGGCGGTAGCGATGACGATGGCGATCCCTCGCTCACCTACGACCTGTCGCACGAACTGATTCACGCCAACGCCTGGATCGCCGCGCGCGGGCCGGCCCCGGCGCTGGCGGTACGCCAGCTGAGCGGCGCCGATGGCGCGCTGATCGCACTGGCCCGGCTGCCGATGCCCGCCTCGGGGGCGCCGCTGCCTCTGGCCATCGTCATCAATCCCGATGCGCAGCAGCCGGCCACGCTCGGCGCCGATCGCATCCTCAGCGCCCTGCCCCATGGCGCCGGCACGCTGCTGGCGGCCGATGGCGGCCCCGGCGGCGGCGTCGAGCCCGGCACGCTGCTCGATGCGCTGGACAACATCACGCTGGCGCCGGCCGGCGTGCAGCTGTTTCATGCCGCGCCATCGGCGGCGCTGGCCGAGCCGGCCCGGCGCGAGGGCAAGCGCTTCGGGGCATCGGTGCGCGCCGCGCTGGAGCGCAGCGCCGCCGCGGCCGTGCAGGGGCCGCGCATCGCCATCGAGAACGTCGCGCCGGCCTGCGACAACGGCCGCTTCGCGGTGCGCCGCGTGACCGGAGAGCGCGTCGAGGTCAGCGCCGACATCTGGATGGACGGCCACGACAAGCTCGCCGCCGTGGTGTTGTGGCGCGGTCCCGGCGAGGAAAGCTGGCACGAGGCGCCGATGGCGCCGACCGTCAACGACCGCTGGGTCGGCAGCTTCGCGCTGACCGCGCTGGGCCGGCACGAATTCACCGTCGAGGCCTGGCACGATGCCTTCGCCACCTGGTGCGACGAGGTCACCAAGAAGAAGCAGGCCGGCGTCGACGTGACGCTGGAAATCGAGGAAGGCGCGCGCCTGGTCGCCAATACGCTGCGGCACGGCCGCACCGGCGAGCGCGAGGCATCGCGCGCCCTGCGCGAAGTCGTCGCCGAACTGGAGGCGGCCGCCGGGGACGATCTGCGCCGGCTGGAAATCCTGCTGTCGCCGCAGACCCGCACGCTGATGCAGGCCGCCGATCCGCGCCATTTCTCCACGCGTCATCCGGTCGCGATGCCGGTCGAGGCCGATCGGCTGGCGGCGCGCTTTGCCAGCTGGTACGAGCTGTTTCCGCGCTCGCAAAGCAACGACGCCGAGCGTCACGGCACCTTCGACGACGTGATCGCCCGCCTGCCGGCCATCCGTGCAATGGGCTTCGACGTGCTGTATTTCCCGCCGATCCATCCGATCGGCAAGACCAACCGCAAGGGCCGCAACAACAGCCTGCGGGCGGCGCCCGACGATCCCGGCAGCCCCTACGCGATCGGCTCGCCGGAGGGCGGCCACGACGCGATCCATCCGCAGCTTGGCACGCTCGAGGACTTCCGCCGGCTGCGTGCGGCCAGCGCCGCGGCCGGGCTCGAACTGGCGCTGGACTTTGCCATCCAGTGCTCACCCGACCATCCGTGGCTGCGCGAGCATCCGGAGTGGTTCGCGCACCGGCCCGACGGCTCGCTGCGCTACGCGGAGAACCCACCGAAGAAATACGAGGACATCGTCAACGTCGATTTCTACGCCAAGGGCGCCGCCGCGCCGGCGCTGTGGATCGCGCTGCGCGACGTGGTGATGTTCTGGGTCAGCGAGGGCGTGCGCATCTTCCGCGTCGACAATCCGCACACCAAGCCGCTCCCGTTCTGGGAGTGGATGATCGCCAACGTGCGGGAACGTCATCCCGACACCATCTTCCTGGCCGAGGCGTTCACCCGGCCCAAGATGATGGCGCGGCTGGCCAAGCTCGGCTTCAGCCAGTCGTACACCTACTTCACCTGGCGCAACCACAAGCGCGAGCTGATCGAGTACATGACGGAGCTGACGCGCACGCCGCTGCGCGAATTCTTCCGCCCGCACTTCTTCGTCAACACGCCGGACATCAACCCCTATTTCCTGCACGACTCGGGACGGCCGGGCTTCCTGATCCGCGCCGCGCTCGCCACGCTGCTGTCCGGGCTTTGGGGCATGTACAACGGCTTCGAACTGTGCGAGGGCACGCCGCTGGTGGTCAACGGCGTGACCAAGGAGGAGTATCTGGATTCGGAGAAGTACCAGCTGCGTGCCTGGGACTGGAACCGGCCGGGCAATATCGTTGCCGAGATCACGCGGCTGAACCAGATCCGCGCCAGCCACCCGGCGCTGCAGAACCACCTCGGCCTGCGCTTCCTGCACGCCAGCGACGATGCCGTGCTGTACTTCGCGCGCTACGTGCCGACCTCGCACGATGCGGACGCCGGCTTCGGCGACGACGTGCTGCTGGTCGCGATCAACCTGGACCCGCGCGCGGTGCGCGAGGCCGATATCGAACTGCCGCTGTGGGAATGGGGCCTGCCCGACCACGGCGCACTGGCTGCCGAGGATCTGATGCACGGCCATCGTTTCGTGTGGCAAGGCAAACATCAACGCATCCGGCTCGATCCGCATGCCCTGCCGTTCGCCCTCTGGCACGTCAAGCCACGGCGCGAGGAGTCTGCATGAAGCGCCTGTCCGAACGCGGCAGCACCGCGCTGCTCAACGCCGATCCGCTCTGGTACAAGGACGCGGTCATCTATCAGCTGCACATCAAGTCGTTCTACGACGCCAATGGCGACGGCGTCGGCGATTTCGCCGGCCTGCTGGCCAAGCTCGACTACCTGGTCAGCCTGGGCGTCGACACGATCTGGCTGCTGCCGTTCTATCCGTCGCCGCGCCGCGACGACGGCTACGACATCGCCGACTATCGCAACGTCCATCCCGAATACGGCACGCTGGCGGACGCGCGCCGCTTCATCGCGGCCGCCCATGCGCGCGGACTGCGCGTGATCACCGAGCTGGTGATCAACCACACCTCGGATCAGCATCCCTGGTTCCAGCGCGCCCGCCATGCCAAGCGGGGCTCGGCCGCGCGCAACTACTACGTCTGGTCCGACACCGATCAGGCCTACAGCGGCACGCGCATCATCTTCTGCGACACCGAGAAGTCGAACTGGAGCTGGGACCCGGTGGCCGGGGCGTATTTCTGGCACCGCTTCTATTCGCACCAGCCGGATCTGAACTTCGACAATCCGCTGGTGCTGCGCGACGTGCTGTCGGTGATGCGGTTCTGGCTCGATATGGGCATCGACGGCCTGCGGCTCGATGCGGTGCCCTATCTGGTCGAGCGCGAGGGCACCAGCAACGAGAACCTGCCCGAGACCCATGCGGTGATCCGCCAGATCCGCAAGCATCTGGACGACCATTACCAGGGCCGGCTGCTGCTGGCCGAGGCCAATATGTGGCCCGAGGACGCGCAGCAGTACTTCGGCGGCGCGCCGGCCACCGGCGAGCGGCCCGCGCACGGCGACGAATGCCATATGGCGTTCCACTTCCCGCTGATGCCGCGCATGTACATGGCGATCGCACGGGAGGATCGCTTCCCGATCACCGACATCATCCGGCAGACGCCGGAGATTCCGCCGAACTGCCAGTGGGCGATCTTCCTGCGCAATCACGACGAACTGACGCTGGAGATGGTGACCAGCAGCGAGCGCGACTATCTGTGGGAGGTCTATGCCTCGGACCGCCGCGCGCGCATCAATCTGGGCATCCGCCGCCGGCTGGCGCCGCTGATGGAACGCGACCGCCGCCGCATCGAGCTGATGAACAGCCTGCTGTTCTCGATGCCGGGCACGCCGGTGATCTACTACGGCGACGAAATCGGCATGGGCGACAACATCCATCTGGGCGACCGCGACGGCGTGCGCACGCCGATGCAGTGGTCGCCGGACCGCAACGGCGGCTTCTCGCATGCCGATCCGGAACGGCTGGTGCTGCCGCCGCTGCAGGGCCCGCTGTACGGCTACGAGGCGGTCAATGTCGAGGCGCAGTCGCGCGACACCCATTCGCTGCTCAACTGGATGCGGCGCATGCTGGCGCTGCGGCGGCAGCACCGCGCTTTCGGCCGCGGCAGCTTCCGTTTCCTGTTCCCGGGCAACCGGAAGATCCTCGCCTATCTGCGCGAATACGAGGGCGAGCACATTCTTTGCGTAGCCAATCTGTCGCGCGCGCCGCAGGCAGTCGAACTCGATCTGTCCGAGTTCGAGGGCCGAGTGCCGGTCGAGATGCTCGGCGCCACGCCGTTCCCGGCAATCGGCCAGTTGACCTATCTACTGACGCTGCCGCCCTATGGCTTTTACTGGTTCGTGCTATCCACCGAGGCGCAGCCGCCGTCCTGGCACGTCGACGCTCCGCAGCAGATGCCCGAGCTGATCACGCTGATCATGCAAAACACCACGCAAGCCGACCTGACCGAAGCGTCGCGTCGCATTCTGTCCAACGAGGTGCTGCCGGACTACATCAGCCGGCGGCGCTGGTTCGGCGCCAAGAGCGAGAAGATCCAGGGCGTCACGATTTCCTATGCCGTTCCGTTCGGCGCCGCCGTGCCGGGCGAGGCGCTCTACCTGTCCGAGGTCGAAGTCGCGTTGCAGGGACGCAAGGAGTGCTACCAGCTGCCGGTCAGCGTGCTGTGGGACCACGACGCGCCCGGGGCGAGCGTGCCGCAACTGGCCCACGGGCTGGCGATGGCGCGCGTGCGCCGCGGCAGCCGGGTCGGCCTGGCCACCGACGGCTTCGTGGTCGAGCGCTTCGCACGCGAGGTCGTCACCGCGCTGCGCGCCGGCGCGCACATGGCCACGCCGCGCGGGGAAGTCCACTTCCGCGGCGCGCCAGGTCTGGCGGACCTGCCGCTCGAAAGCGACCCGATCCAGTGGATGTCGGCCGAGCAGTCCAACAGCTCGCTGTCGTTCAACAACTCCGCGGTGCTCAAGCTGGTGCGGCGCGTCTCCGGCGGCATCCATCCGGAGGCCGAGATGACGCGCTACCTGACCGAGCAGGGCTATGCCAACGCGGCGGCGCTGCTGGGCGAGGTGGTACGCACCGGCGCCGATGGCACGCCTCATACGCTGATGCTGCTGCAGGGCTACATCCTGAACCAGGGCGACGGCTGGAACTGGACGCTCGACTACATCGGCCGCGCCATCGATGACGCGCTGCCGCTGGAAAACGGCGACGACGAATTCACCGAGGCGATGCGAGGCTTCGCCGCCATGGCCGCCACGCTGGGCCGGCGGCTGGCGGAGCTGCACGCGGTGCTGGCCCGCCCGTCCGACGACGAGGCCTTCACGCCGGTGCCGGCCGGCGAGGCGCAGGTGCGCGAATGGACCGACGACGCGATGGCGGCGCTGAACACCGCGCTGCAACTGCTCTCCGCCGGTGCCGGACAGCCGCCGCAAGGGGCGATCGGCGAGCGCTTCCGCGCGGACGCGCAGACCGTGCTCGACAGCCGCGAACGCCTGCCGGAGCTGGTCGCCTCGCTCGCCGCCGCGGCGCCCGGCAGCCTGCAGACGCGCATTCACGGCGATCTGCATCTGGGCCAGGTGCTGATCGCGCAGAACGACACCTACATCATCGACTTCGAGGGCGAACCGGGCCTGCCGCTGTCGTATCGGCGCCGCAAGACCTCGCCGCTGCGCGACGTGGCCGGCATCCTGCGCTCGTTCGACTATGCGGCGGCCACGGTCGGCACCGACCGCAGCGAGCGCACCCATTCCGCGCTGCCGCCGGCGCAGGCAGAGCGGCGCGAAGGCTTGCTCGAGCGCTTCCGCCAGACTGCCGCCGACGCCTTCCTTGGCGGCTATCGCGAGGTCGCCGACACCGCCCTGCACCCGTGGGTCGGCGCCGGCCAGGTGCAGCCGCTGCTCGACCTGTTCCTGCTCGAGCGCGCCGCCTACGAAGTCAAATACGAAGCCGACAACCGGGTCGCCTGGATCGATCTGCCGGTCCACGGGCTGGCGCGGCTGATCCGCACGCTGACGGGCACGCCCGCCGGCACGGCCGCGGCGCCGCCGGCGTCGCCGCCCCCCGCCCCTCACGTCTGAGACGCAATCATGGCCACTACGACTTTCTCCGGCCCCGCGTCGACGCGGGGCCAGCACGGGCAATCCGAGCACACCGCCGCACAATACGACGCCCTGCTGGGCGCGCGGCATGCGGATCCGTTTTCGCTGCTCGGCCCGCACCGCGAGGGCGACCGCATGGTGGTGCGCGCCTGCCTGCCCGGCGCGCAGTCGGTCGCACTGACCGACAACCTCGGCAACACGATCGGACCGATGCAGTGCATCCACGCCGGCGGCATCTTCGCCGGCACGCTGCCGGACAAGCTGGGCCGGCGCGACTACCGGCTCGATATCACCTGGGGCGACGGCACCCGCCAGCTGAGCGCCGACCCCTACTCCTTCGACTTGCTGCTCGGCGAGCTTGACCTGCACCTGATCGGCGAGGGCCGGCATTTCGAACTGGGCCGCTGCCTGGGCGCGCAATGGATGACGGTCGACGGCATCGAGGGCGTGCGCTTCGCGGTGTGGGCGCCCAATGCCAGCCGGGTCTCGGTGATCGGCGACTTCAACGGCTGGCATCCGGCGCGCCATCCGATGCGGCTGCGCTACGGCGTCGGCGTCTGGGAGCTGTTCGTGCCGGCGAACCTCGGCGTGCAGCCGGGCAGCCGCTACAAATTCGATCTGAGCGACGCGCACGGCCATCCGCTGCCCGACAAGGCCGATCCGCTGGCGCTCGCGACCGAACTGCCGCCGGGCACCGCCTCAGTCGTCACGCAGGCCGGCGTGTCGGCGCCGCCGTTCGGCTGGACCGACCAGGCCTGGATGAGCCGCCGCGCCAGCCAGGATCCGTACTCGACGCCGATGTCGATCTACGAAGTCCATGCCGGCTCCTGGCTTCGCGAAGTCAACGATCCCTCCCGCGGCTGGGAAATCCTGGCCGAGCGCCTGATTCCCTATGTGCGCGACCTGGGCTTTACCCATATCGAGCTGCTGCCGATCACCGAGCATCCCTTCGGCGGCTCCTGGGGCTATCAGCCGCTGTCGCTGTTCGCGCCCACCGCGCGCTTCGGGCCGCCGCAGGCCTTCGCCGCCTTCGTCGACCGCTGCCACGAGGCCGGCATCGGCGTGATCCTCGACTGGGTGCCGGCGCACTTCCCGACCGATCCGCACGGCCTCGCCGAATTCGACGGCACCGCGCTGTACGAGCACCAGGACCCGCGCGAAGGCTTCCACCAGGACTGGAACACGCTGATCTACAACCTCGGCCGCAACGAGGTGCGCGGCTTCCTGCTGGCCAGCGCGCTGCACTGGTTGCGCGAGTTCCATATCGACGGGCTGCGCGTCGACGCGGTCGCCTCGATGCTGTATCGCGATTACAGCCGCAAGGCCGGCCAGTGGGTGCCGAACCGCTTCGGCGGGCGCGAGAACCTGGAGGCGGTGTCCTTCCTCCGCGAGCTGAACACGGTGGTGCGCGAGCGCTGCCACGGCGCGATGACGATCGCCGAGGAATCGACCGCCTGGCCGGGCGTGACCGCCCCGGTCGACAGCGGCGGGCTGGGCTTCACCTTCAAGTGGAACATGGGGTGGATGCACGACACGCTGCGCTACCTGTCGCACGATCCGGTGCACCGCGCCTGGCATCACCAGGACATGACGTTCGGCATGGTCTACGCGTGGTCCGAAGCGTTCGTGCTGCCGCTGTCGCACGACGAGGTGGTGCACGGCAAGGGCTCGTTGATCAACAAGGCGCCGGGCGACCACTGGCAGAAGCTGGCGAACCTGCGCGCGTACTTCGGCTTCATGTGGACCCACCCGGGCAAGAAGCTGCTGTTCATGGGCGGCGAGCTGGCGCAGTGGCTCGAATGGAATCACGAGAGCGAGCTGGACTGGGCGCTGCTCGACCACCCCAACCACCGCGGCATGCAGATGCTGGTGCGGGATCTGAACCGCGCCTATCGCGAGCTGCCCGCGCTGCACGCCTGCGACCATCATCCCGGAGGCTTCAGCTGGGTGATCGGCGACGACAGCCATAACAGCGTGTTCGCTTACCTGCGCCGCGCCGCGCCGGACAGCGACGATGCGGTGCTGGTGGTGGTCAACATGACGCCGTTGCCGCGGCCGGGCTACCGGCTCGGCGTGCCGCATGCCGGGCGCTGGCAGGAGATCATCAATACCGATGCCGCCTGCTACGGCGGCAGCAACGTCGGCAACGGCGGCGAGCTGTTCGCGGAAGGCATGCCGTCGCACGGGCTGCCCGCCTCGCTGTCGCTGACGCTGCCGCCGCTGGCGATGCTGCTGCTGCGCCATCTGCCCGACTAGGAGGGTCCTGCTTGTCGCGTTCCCCGATCGCCAGCACGCTCCTTCCCGGCAAACCCTACCCGCTCGGCGCGCATTGGGACGGCCTCGGAATCAACTTCGCGGTGTTCTCGGCCAACGCCACCAGAGTCGAGCTATGCCTGTTCTCGCGCAACGGGCGCAAGGAACTGGCGCGGCTGCCGATGCCGGAATGCACCGACGAGGTCTGGCACGGCTATCTGCCGCACGCCGCGCTCGGCACCGTGTACGGCTATCGCGTGCACGGTCCCTACGAACCGCATCACGGCCATCGCTTCAATCCCGCCAAGCTGCTGCTGGACCCCTATGCGCGCAAGCTGACCGGCCCGCTGCGCTGGGCCGATGCGCTGTTCGGCTACCGGCTGCAGAGTCCGCGCGCCGACCTGACGCCCGACCGGCGCGACAGCGCGCCGATGATGCCGAAGGCCATCGTCGTCGACGAGAGCTTCCATTGGGGCGACGACCGCCCGCCGGCGGTACCGTGGGAGCGCACGGTCATCTACGAGGCGCATCTGCGCGGGCTCTCCATGCGGCGCGACGATCTGCTGCCGCATCAACGCGGCACCTTCGCCGCGCTGTGCGATCCGCGCTTCGTCGACCATCTGCATCACCTCGGCGTGACCACCATCGAGTTGCTGCCGATCCACGCCTTCCTGCAGGACCGCTTTCTGGTCCAGCGCGGGCTGCGCAACTACTGGGGCTACAGCACGCTGAGCTACTACGCGCCCGAGCCGGCCTATCTGAGCGGCGGCGAGCTCAACGAGGTCAAGGTCGCGATCCGCCGGCTGCACGCGGCCGGCATCGAGGTGATTCTGGACGTCGTCTACAACCACACCTGCGAGGGCAACGAGCTTGGCCCGACACTGTCGTGGCGAGGGCTGGACAACGCCAGCTACTACCGGCTGGTGCCGGGCGACGAGCGCCATTACATCAACGACACCGGCTGCGGCAACACGCTGAACCTGTCGCATCCGCGCGTGCTGCAGATGGTGCTCGATTCGCTGCGCTACTGGGTCCAGTGCTATCACGTCGACGGCTTCCGCTTCGACCTTGGCAGCACGCTGGGCCGCGAAGGCAACGGCTTCGATCCGGGCGCCGGCTTCTTCGACGCGGTGCTGCAGGACCCGGTGCTGTCGCGCGTCAAGCTGATTTCGGAGCCGTGGGACCTGGGCCCCGGCGGCTATCAGGTCGGCAACCATCCGCCCGGATTTGCCGAATGGAACGACAAGTTCCGCGACACCGTGCGGCGCTACTGGCGCGGCGACCCCGGCCAACGGGGCGATCTGGCAGCGCGGCTGACCGGTTCGGCCGATCTGTTCGACCGGCGCCATCGCAAGCCCTGGGCCTCGATCAACTTCGTCACCGCGCACGACGGCTTCACGCTGGCCGACCTGGTCAGCTATGCCGCCAAGCACAACGAGGCCAACGGCGAGGACAACCGCGACGGCACCGACGACAACGCCAGCGCGAACTGGAGCCCGGACGGCACGGTGGAAGGTCCGACCGAGGACCCCGAGATCCTCGCCACCCGCAACCGGGTCGCGCGCGCGATGATGGCCACGCTGCTGCTGTCGCAGGGCACGCCGATGCTGACCGCCGGCGACGAATGGCTGCGTTCGCAACAAGGCAACAACAACGCCTACTGCCAGGACAACGAGTTGTCCTGGCTGAACTGGGACGACGCGCAGACGCCGACAGGGCGCGGGATGGTCGAATGCGTGCGCCGGCTGCTGGGCCTGCGCTCGCGGCTGCCGGCCTATGCGGAGCGCCAGTTCCTCCACGGTCGTCACGAATTCGCCCCCGGCCTTCACGATATCGGCTGGTTCGGCGTCGACGGCCAACCGCTGACGCCCGAACAGTGGTCCAATCCGGAAGAGCGGACGCTCGCCCTCCGGCGCGCCACGCGCGACGCCGACGGGCAGGTCCACGTGACGGTGCTGCTGCTGAACGCCGGCACCGAGCCGGTCGAATACCGGCTGCCGCCGCCGGCGCTGATCTGGTCGCGGCTGTTCGACAGCGCCCGGCCGGAATTGCCGGAGGCGCCGCTCGATCATCCGACCCAGCCGGTGGCGCCCCACTCCGCGGTACTGCTGGCCGCCACGCTGGCGCCGTCGGGGCCATCGTAGCGGGCAGCCTCGTTCGTCGGCCATCGTCAGGCACCGTCCGCCATCGTCCTTCATCCCGACCAGCCAGCCACAAAGGAGTCTCATCATGCCGCGCCAAGCCAACCCCGATGCCGCGCTGGCCTCGCTGCACCTGCTCGCCGAGCGCGCCGGCCTGCTGGTGCATTGGCAGGATGCCCAGGGGCGCGATCGCGTGGTCCCCGAAGATTCGCTGCGCGCCGTGCTCGAGCGGCTCGACCTGCCCTGCAAGACCATCGGCCAGTGCGAGGCGTCGCGGGCGCGGATGCTCGCCGACGACGCCGCCACCGCGCTGGCGCCGGTGCTGACCGCGGACCAGGGCAAGCCGATCCGCGTGCCGCTCGCGCATACCCGGCAGGAGCAGCCGTTCCGGCTCGAACTGGAAGACGGCAGCGTGCAGACCGGCGTGGCGCGGCGCGATGCGCACAGCGCGCTGGTCGTGCCGGCGGTGCAGAGCTATGGCTACCATCGGCTGCTGCTGGGCGACGTCCAGGTGACGGTGGCGGTCGCGCCGCCCCGCTGCTTCGGCGTGCAGGACGCTCTGCGCGCGATCGGGCTTTCCGAGCAGGAGCGCGCCAGGCGCAAGCCCTGGGGCGCGTCGGTGCAGGTCTATGGTCTGCGTCGCGGCGCGCCGGCCGGCATGGGCGATCTGAGCGCGCTGGCGATGTTCGCCGAGGCGGCCGCGCGCGAAGGCGCCGACGCGTTGGCGATCAGCCCGCTGCACGCCGGCTTCGCCGCCTTTCCCGATCGCTACAGCCCGTACTCGCCGTCGAGCCGGCTGTTCCTGAACGTGCTCTATGCCGACCCCGCCCCGGTGTTCGGCCACGCCGCGGTGGCGCGCGCCATCTCGGCGCTGCAGCTCGGCGGCACCTTGCAGACGCTCGAGTCCAGGGCCGAGATCGACTGGCCGGCGGTCGCGCAGGCACGTCTGAAGCTGACGCGCTGGCTGTGGGACCACCGGGACCAGCTGCTGCCGGCGGACGCCGCCGACGATCTGGCCACCTTCCGCACCGAGGGCGGCACGCCGCTGCTCGCGCACGCCGCCTTCGAGGCCCTGCAGGCACAGCACCTGGCCCAGGCCGGCACCCGCGCCGAGATCCAGGTGGCCGCGGACTGGCGGCGCTGGCCGGTCACGCATCGCTCGCCGCAGGACGCGGCGCTGTCCGCCTTCGCCAGCGCCTTCCCCGACGAGATCGGCTACCACGTGTTCCTGCAATGGCTGGCCGAGGACGGGCTGCGCGCCGCGCAGCGCAGCGCCCGCGATGCCGGCATGGCGATCGGGCTGATCGGCGACCTCGCGGTTGGCACCGATCCGACCGGCAGCCATGCCTGGACCCGGCAGAACGAGATGCTGCACGGATTTTCGGCCGGCGCCCCGCCCGACGTGTACAACGCGCAAGGCCAGAGCTGGGGCATCACGGTGTTTTCGCCGCGTGGCCTGCGCCGGCATGGCTACTCGGCGTTTATCGAGATGCTGCGCGCAAACCTCGCGCATGTCGGCGGGCTGCGCATCGACCATGCGCTCGGTCTGGCGCGGGTCTGGCTGGTGCCCGAAGGCGCGCCGCCGGACGCTGGTGCCTATCTGCGCTACCCGATGGACGACCTGCTGCGCTTGATTGCGCTCGAATCGTGGCGCCATCGCGCGATCATCATCGGCGAGAACCTCGGCACGGTGCCGGACACCTTCAACGCCACGCTGGCCGAACGCGGCATGCTCGGCATCGATGTGCTGTGGTTCGAGCGGACGCAGCGCCAGGGCGAAGGCAAGGACGAGGCCACGGGAGCGGCGGGCGGCAAATCCGGAGGGAAATCCGGCGCACGCTCGGCCAACGAAGAAACCGGGGCCATGAACAGCAACGCGGGCAGCGGTGCGGCAGGCCGTGCGGCCAGCAACACGGTACCCGAGCCGGCGCAAGACACCGCCGCGGCAGAGCCGGACGCCACCGCCGCCTTCGTGCCGCCGGAGCAATGGCCGCCCAATGCGGTCGCGACCTCGACCACGCACGACCTGCCGACCATCGCCGGCTGGTGGGCCGGGCAGGACATCACCTGGCGCGCACGTCTGGGCCAGCTCGGCCCCGACGTGACCGAGGCCGCCGCCCGCTCGGAGCGCGCCCGCGACCGGCAGGCGCTGTGGCAGGCGCTGTGCGAGGCGGGGGTGGCCAGGGGCGAGGCGCCGGACCCCGATCGCGCCCCGGTCGCGACGATCCTGGCCTGGCTGTCGCGCGCGCGCACGCCGCTGCGGCTGGTGCCGGTCGAAGATCTGCTGGCCGATGTCGAACAGCCCAATCTGCCCGGCACCACCAGCGGTCATCCGAACTGGCAGCGCAGGCTGCGCTTCGACGTGCAGGCGTTGTTCAGCCAGCCGGGCGTGCAGCGGCGCATCGACGCGCTGCGGACGGGTCGCGCGCCCAGGGGCTGAGGCGCGGAACCACGTCGCCGCGCGATGCCGTCATGCCGCGCGCATCGCGCCGGCATACCGCACACAGAGGGCCACGGCGGCCAACGTGCCCCTGGCGCGCCGCTTGCATGGCAAGGTCGAAACGATTGCGATCTGCCAATACAAGGTCCTACCGTGCGAACCGTACTCGTCGTCGACGACGATCCTGCCATGGCCCACGCGATGGCCAGTGCCCTGAGCCGCGCCGGTTTTACCGTCGAGTTGGCCGAGGATGGGCTGGCCGGCTTCGATGCGGCACAGCGGCTGCACCCCTCGGTGGTGGTCACCGACTGGGTGATGCCGCGCGGCGACGGCGCCTTGCTGTGTCACCTGCTGCTCGGCGATGCGTCGCTAAGTCGTACACCGATTGTCGTTTTCACCAGCATCCAGACCCTGCCCGAGGTGCCGAATCCGAACGTGCGCTACTGCCGCAAGCCGTGCGCCCCGGATGCGCTGATCCGCACCATCGACGAACTGCTCGAGCACAGCGAGCCTTCCTGAGCCTTCCTGAGACGTCTTTGGGGCGCCGCCCTAGCCGCGGGCGGCGGACGTCGCGCTCTGCGCTTCGAGCAGCGCCAGCAACCGCGTCTCATCCATGCTCAGGGCCGCGACCGCGCGGCGGCACTGCGCGCAGGCCGCCATCTGCTCGTTCATATAGGCGTCGACCACCGTCGGGTGGACATAGCACTGGCGGCATACCGCCACCGTATTGCGCAGACGCCGGGCCACGATCTTGATGGTGGCCGCCACTGCGCGCTTGCGGGCAGCCTCGGTCTCCGCCGCCGGCGCCTTGCGCAGTTCGGCCAGCGCATGCACGCTGCCGGCCCAGGTGCGGAAGTCCTTGGCGGTGAAATCCTCGCCGGCCAGCTCGCGCAGATACGCGTTGACGTCGTCCGAGCCGACCTCGCGGATCTGGCCGTCCTCGTCGCGGTACTTGAACAGATGCTGGCCAGGCAGATCGGCGCAGCTGCGCACCAGCCGCGCCAGCTGGCGGTCCTGCAGCGTCACGTCGTGCTCGACGCCGCTCTTGCCGGTAAACAGGAAGCGCAGCCGGCTGCCGCGCACCTGCACGTGGCGGCGCCGCAGCGTGGTCAGGCCATAAGTACGGTTCTGGCGCGCGTAGCGCCGGCTGCCGACCCGCACCAGCGTGGCGTCGAGCAGCAGCAGCACGGCGGCCAGCACCTTCTCGCGCGGCATGCCGTTGCGCTGCAGGTCGCGCCGGGCACGCCGCCGCAAGCGCGGCAGCGCGCGGCCGAACGCCAGCAGCCGGTCGTACTTGTTTTCGTCGCGCAGCGCGATCCAGGCGGGGTGGTAGCGGTACTGCTTGCGGCCGCGGGCGTCGCGGCCGGTCGCCTGGATATGGCCGCGCGGATCCGGACAGATCCAGACGTCCTGGTAGGCCGGCGGAATCGCCAGCGCGTCGATGCGGGCAATGGTGTCGCGATCGCGGATGCGCGTGCCGTCCGGCGCAAAGTAGGCAAAGCGGCCGCGCACCAGGCGCCGCGTGATGCCTGGCCCGGTGTCGTTGACATAACGGACTCCGGGCGGCAATTCCTCCCTCGCCGCCGCTGTCGCGGCCGCTTCCGTGGTTCCTGCCGTCGTCCCTGCTGTCACGCTCTCAGCGGCTGGCGTCGAAGCGCGCATCGTGGCTCCCGTCTCCGCCCTTCCCGTTCGGCGCCGTGCCGTGCCGCTTGTCGCGCCCGCCGTTCGTCACGCCGTTGTCCAGGATGGCATTCCGACAGTAGTCCGGGGCGGCGCCCGCGTCATCCGGCCGCGCGCGCAATCGTTTGTAGGAATGGGACGACATCGCGGCCGGGGTCCGCCGGTGTTCTGCCTCTGCCGCTCGCTGCAGAGGGGAGCAGATCCGTCCTAACCGTTTTCTACAAACTCACCAATAATGGGCAACAAGCTCGCAACAACCGCCCGGCGCCCTGCCCCACCGTTCAAACGAAACGCGCCTGCCCCGGGCAAGGTACGTCTCTTGCAGCTCCATCCGGTTTTCAAACCGGAGGACCGCCATGACGCAAGCCGCCCGGGCGCAGCTAGCCGAGACCATGCCCGCCGACAGCCACGAGGACACCCGCACCGCGATGTCGGGCGTGACCATCCGTCGCGCCTTCCTCGATCATGTTTTCTATACACAGGGCAAGCTGCCCGGCCTGGCAAGTCCCAACGATCTCTATCAGGCGCTCGCCCATACCGTCCGCGACCGCCTCGTGCAGCGCTGGATCAGCACAGCCGAGACGTATCTGGGTCAGCCCTCGCGCACGGTGGCCTATCTGTCGGCCGAATTCCTGCTGGGCCCGCACCTGGGCAACAACCTGGTCAATCTGGGCATCTTCGACGAGGTCAAGGAAACCATGGCGGAGCTGGGCCTGGACCTCGACACGCTGCTGGCGCAGGAACTGGAGCCCGGCCTCGGCAATGGCGGCCTGGGGCGGCTCGCAGCCTGCTTTCTCGATTCGCTGGCGAC
The DNA here is from genome assembly GCF_013314895.1 of Cupriavidus gilardii. GTDB lineage: Bacteria > Pseudomonadota > Gammaproteobacteria > Burkholderiales > Burkholderiaceae > Cupriavidus > Cupriavidus gilardii_C. The sequence continues at coordinate 160,806 of NZ_JABTYE010000003.1, forward strand.
CATGCAGATCCCGGCGCTCGGCTACGGCATCCGCTACGAGTACGGCATCTTTCACCAGTCGATCATCGACGGCATGCAGGTCGAAAGCACCGATACCTGGCTGCGTCACGGCAATCCGTGGGAGATCCAGCGCTCCGAATGGGCCGTGCAGGTCAAGCTCGGCGGCCAGACCGAGCACTACACCGACGACCGGGGCCACCACCGGGTGCGCTGGGTGCCCGCCAAGACGGTGGTCGGCGTGCCGTTCGACTCGCCTATCCTTGGCTATCGGGTCAACACGGTCAACACATTGCGGCTATGGCGAGCGGAGGCCACGGAGGCCTTCGACTTCGGTGTGTTCAACCGGGGCGACTATCTCGGTGCGGTGAGCAAGAAGGTCACGTCCGAGAACCTGACCAAGGTGCTCTACCCGAATGACGAGACCGAGCAAGGCAAGGAACTGCGGCTCGAGCAGCAGTATTTCTTCGTATCGTGTTCGTTGCAGGACATGCTGCGGCTGCTCGACGCGCACGGCATCCCGGTCACGCGCTTTCACGAGAAGTTCGCCGTCCAGCTGAACGACACGCACCCGGCCATCGGCATCGCCGAACTGATGCGGCTGCTGGTCGACGAACACAACGTCGCCTGGGATGAAGCCTGGGAGATCACCCGGCAGGCCTTCGCCTATACCAACCACACGCTGCTTCCCGAGGCGCTCGAGATGTGGCCGCTGCCGCTCTTTCAGCGCACGCTGCCGCGCCATCTGGAAATCATCTACGAGATCAACGCGCGCTTTCTGCACGAGGTCCGCATCCGCTTCTTCGGCGACGAGTCGCAGCTGTCGCGCCTGTCGCTGATCGACGAACGCGGCGAGCGCCATGTGCGGATGGCGCATCTGGCCTGCGTCGGCAGCCATACCATCAACGGCGTGGCCGAACTGCACTCGCGGCTGATGCGCGAGGACGTGCTGAAGGACTTCTACGCCATGTGGCCCGAGAAGTTCACCAGCATTACCAACGGCGTCACGCCGCGCCGCTGGCTGGCACTGTCGAATCCGCGGCTGGCGCGGCTGGTCTGCGAAGCGATCGGGGACGGCTGGATCGGCGACCTGGAGAAGCTGCGCGAACTGGAGCCGTACGCCGACGACCCGGGCTTTCGCGACCGATGGCAGACGGCGCGCCGCGAGAACAAGGAGGACCTGGCGCGGCTGGTGCGCGAGACCACCGGCGTGGTGGTCGATCCGTCATCGATGTTCGACGTGATGGTCAAGCGCATCCACGAATACAAGCGCCAGCACCTGGCGGTGCTGCATATCGTCGCGCTGTATCACCGGATCAAGTCCGATCCGAACGCCGACATCGTGCCGCGCACCTTCCTGTTCGCCGGCAAGGCGGCGCCGGGCTACCACTACGCCAAGCTGATGATCCGGCTGATCACGTCGGTCGGCGACGTCATCAACCGCGATCCGCAGGTGCGCGACCGGCTCAAGGTGGTCTTCCTGCCGAACTTCAATGTGACCTATGGGCAGAAAATCTATCCGGCCGCCGACCTGTCCGAGCAGATCTCGCTGGCCGGCAAGGAGGCCTCGGGCACCGGCAACATGAAGTTCGCGATGAACGGCGCGATCACGATCGGCACCATGGACGGCGCCAATATCGAGTTGCGCGACGCGATCGGTCCGGACCACTTCTTCCCGTTCGGCCTGTCGGCCTCCGAAGTCTACGCGCTGAAGGCCGCCGGCTACCGGCCGGCCGCCTGCTACGAAAGCCATGCCGAACTGCGCGCGGTGATCGACCTGATCGGTCAGGGCTTTTTCTCGCGCGGCGATCCGTCGGTGTTCCAGCCGATCTTCGGTGGGCTGCTGGAGCACGACCCCTATATGTTGCTGGCCGACTTCGCCTCCTATCTGCATTGCCAGCAGGACGTCTCGACGGCATTCACCGACCAGCCGCGCTGGCAGCGCATGTCGGTGCTGTCGTGCGCGCGCTCGGGCCGTTTTTCGTCCGACCGTGCGATTCGCGAGTACTGCGAGCGGATCTGGCGCGTGAAACCAGTGCCGGTGCCGCTGCTGCATCGCGCCGCGATGAGCACGGCGGGGACCCGCCACAAGGGCGGGCCTGGTATGTAGTTCTTACATCAACCGGCGGAGGCTTTACGCAGCGCTTGTTTCAACGGTTACGAACTGGTTACGCAAATCGTTGAACGCAAAGCCTTCGCCAAACTCCCGCCACGCTGGCATGCCATTCGCATGGCTCCAGCGCTTCACGCGCCGGGGCTGCGGCAACGCTCCGCGAAGGAAGCGCAACAGCGGCGGTGCAGCCCGGCCGCCGCCCCAACTACCAGCGCATTCAGAATGGCGGAGATCAACTTGAACACGAACGTGCTATTCGTGGCGGCCGAGGCCATGCCCTTGGCCAAGACAGGCGGCTTGGGAGATGTCGTCAGCGGGCTGGCCCGCGCCCTGCAGCAGCGGGGCCTCGATGTCACGATCCTGTTGCCGGGCTATCCGCAGGCCCTGGCCGGCGCCGTGGGGCTACGCAGCCTCGGCGCCCTGAAACTTGCCGACAGCGCGCCCGGGCTGGCGCTGCCGCCGGGACACAGTCAGATGCGGCTGATGCATGGCCGCCTGCCGGGAAGCGACGTCCAGGTCGCCCTGCTCGATTGCCCCTCGTTCTACGACCGGGCCGGTACGCCCTACACCGATCCGACCGGGCGGGACTTCGCGGACAACCCGCAGCGTTTCGCCGCGCTGGCGCATGCCGCCACCGCGATCGCCGCGGGCCGCACGCCGCTGCCGGTGCCCGCTGCCGTGCACGCGCACGACTGGCATGCCGGGCTGACGCCGCTGCTGATGCGCGCCGCCGGGCTCGATACGCCCAGCATCGTCACGATCCACAACCTCGCCTTCCAGGGCATCTTCCCGCTGTGCCTGGGGCGCCAGCTCGGCCTGCCGGAAGACTGCCTGACGGCGGACGGCGTCGAGTTCTGGGGCAAGCTCAATTTCCTCAAGGCCGGCATCCGCTATGCCGACCGCGTCACCACCGTCAGCCACAACTATGCGCAGGAGATGCTGACGCCGCAGTTCGGCCACGGGCTGGAAGGGCTGCTGCAGGCGCGGCGCGATGTGCTGGGCGCGATCCCGAACGGCATCGATACCGACGACTGGGATCCCGCCAGCGACGATCTGCTGCCGCGCTGCTATACGCCCAATTCAATGGCCGGCAAGCGGGCCTGCAAGGCGGCGCTGCAGAACCGCTTCGGGCTGCCGGCCGATCCCGCCGCGCCCCTGGTCGCGATGGGCAGCCGCCTGACCCACCAGAAGATGGCCGATGTCGCGCTGAGCGCGATCGAGCGCGCACTCCAGGCCGACGACAGCGTGCAGTTTGCCGTGCTCGGCTGCGGCGAGGCCGCGATCGAACGGGGCTTCGAGGCCCTGGCTGCGCGCTATCCCGAGCGCGTGGGCGTGTCGATCGGCTATCGCGAGGAAACCGCGCACCTGCTGCATGCAGGCGCCGACGTGCTGCTGCACGGCAGCCGCTTCGAGCCCTTCGGTCTGACGCCGGTCTATGCGATGCGCTACGGCACGGTGCCGGTCGCCTCCCGCGTCGGCGGCCTGGTCGATACCGTGCGCGATGCCGGCCATGGCCCGACCCCACAGCCAGGCGCCACCGGCTTCCTGTTCGACGGCGAAACCGCCGAGGCCATGAGCGCGGCGATCGAACGCGCGCTGCAATGGCTGCGGCGGCCGCGTGCCTGGAAGGTCCTGCAGCGCGCCGGCATGCAGGCGCCGTTCTGCTGGACCCAACCGGCCGCGCAATACCTGTCGCTGTACAGCGCGCTGTCGCCCGCGCTCGCGTCGGCGCTGGCAATGCAGCGGGCTGCCGAGCGTGCCGCCGAACTGGTGCAGGCGGACGCCGCGCCCGAGCCGCAACGACAGGCGCAACGACAGCCGCAGCGCGCGCCGCGCTCCACGCCGGCCATCGCTCCGGTCATGGCGTCGGTCATGGCGCCGGAGCCCGTGCCGGAACTGGCGATCCAGGCGGCCTCTTCGCGGCGGCGCAGCCGCGGCGCACGCGTGGACCGCCGCGCGGTGAGCGTGGAGGCTGGCCCGGCTGCCAGCAGCGGCGGATTCGGCGATGCGCTGCCGACCGCGGCCGCCTGATGCGCTGCCAGATACCGCAATCCGGCGGGACGGCAAGGTGCACGGGCCTCGCCCCGTGGCCGGTCCCGCCGCCCGCTTTCCATCGATACGGAATTCATCATGAGCGTTGAGCCGAACCCCGCCGCCGCGGCAGCCGCGGCCCAGCCGCGCCGCGGCTGGGAAACGTTGGGCACCGCGCCGGCGCCCGCGCCGCTTGGCGGCGAGTCCGAGGCCGCGCCGGCGCGCCACCCGCGCTTCGGACCCTTGCGACTGGCCGATGGCCGCACCTGCTTCCGGCTGTGGGCCCCGGATCTGGAGGCGCAGGGAGAGATTCCCCGGCTCGAGATTCACGATGCCGGCCCGGTGCTGATGACGCCGGCTGGCGACGGCTGGTTCGAGGCGACGGCGGCGTGTTGCGAGGGCGCGCGCTACTGGTTCCGCCTCGCCGACGGCACCATCGTGCCGGACCCCGCCTCGCGGGCACAGGCCGGCGACGTGCACGGCGCCAGCGTGGTGGTCAACCCGGCCACCTACCAGTGGTGCCACCCCTTCTGGCAGGGCCGACCCTGGCACGAAGCGATCATCTACGAAATGCACGTCGGCCTGTGCGGCGGCTACGCCGGCGCCGCGCGCGAACTGCCGCGGCTGGCCGCGCTGGGCTTTACCGCGGTCGAACTGATGCCGCTGGCCGAGTTTCCCGGCAGCCGCAACTGGGGCTACGACGGCGTGCTGCCGTTTGCGCCCGAGTCCAGCTATGGCACGCCCGATCAGCTGCGGGCACTGATCGACGCGGCGCACGGCCTGGGCATGATGGTGCTGCTCGACGTGGTCTATAACCACTTCGGGCCCGAGGGAAACTACCTGCCGCGCTACGCCAGCGCCTTCTTCCGCGAGGATGTGCGCACGCCATGGGGGCCGGCGATCGACTTCCGCCGCCAGGAGGTGCGCGACTTCTTCACCGAGAACGCCAGCTACTGGCTGGAGGACTTCCGCTTCGACGGGCTGCGGCTCGACGCCGTGCATGCCATCGCGGACGAGGGTTGGCTGGCCGAACTGGCCCCGACGCTGCGACAGCGTTGCGCCGGCCGCCAGATCCATCTGGTACTGGAAAACGACCATAACGACGCGGAGCTGCTCGCCGGCGGCTACGACGCGCAGTGGAACGACGACGCCCACCACGTGCTGCATGTGCTGCTGACCGGCGAATACGACGGCTATTACGCGGACTATGGCGCAGTGGTCGCACCGGAATTCGGCGCGGGCGCCGACGCCGCGCACCGGGCCGACTCCGGCAATCATCCCGGCCCCGACTACGGCCGCGCCTACGACCAGGATGCGGCGCCGCGCGGCGATCATCAGCCGCTCGGCCCCACCACCCACCATCTGGCGCGCGTGCTGGCCGAAGGCTTCGCCTATCAAGGCGAGGCATCGCCGCATCGCACGCGGGAATCGGGCGGCGACAAGCCGGTCCATCGCGGACAGCGCAGCGCGCATCTGCCGCCGACCGCGTTCATCAGCTTCCTGCAGAACCACGACCAGATCGGCAACCGCGCCTTCGGCGAGCGCATCACGGTGCTGGCTCGGCCGCGCCCGCTGCGCGCCGCGATCGCGTTGCAGATGCTGTGTCCGCAGATCCCGATGGTGTTCATGGGCGAGGAAGGCGGTACGCAGACGCCCTTTCTCTATTTCACCAGCCACCCGCCCGAGCTGGCCGAGGCGGTCCGCGAAGGTCGCCGGCGCGAATTCGGCTCGATGGCCGGCTTTGCCGACGGTGCCCGCGCGGACAACATCCCGGACCCCAACGCGCCGACCACCTTCGAGGCATCGCGTCCGCAGTTCGAACCGGATGGCGACTACGTGCAGTACTACAAGACGCTGATCACGCTGCGCCGGCGGGAACTGCTTCCCCGGCTGCCCGGCGCGCGCTGCGAAGGCGTCGCCGTGCTCGGCGACGCGGCGGTGCGCGCCAGCTGGCGCATGGGAGACGGCGCGCGGCTGACGCTCTGGACCAATCTTGGCGACGCGGTGGTGGCCTGCGGCGATGCGCCGCAAGGCGAGCTGCTGGCCGAGAGCGAGGCCGGCGCGGCCCGCCAGCTGGAAGCGGGCACGCTGTCTGCCGGCGTCACGATCGCCTATCTCCAACCTGGACGACAGACGCCGTCCGCAGACACCACCGGCTGAACGCCGGGCGCTTGCCACCATGTCGTCAGCCGCAACCAACGAGTCTCACCCGGGCGCCGCGCCGGCTGCCACGCACGCCGGCGATCACGCCGCCGAACGCGGCAACACCATCGTGCCGCGCGCCACCGCGCGCCTGCAGCTGCATGCCGGCTTTACCTTCGCCGACGCCGAGCGTCAGGTCGACTATCTGGCCTCGCTGGGCGTCAGCCATCTGTACCTGTCGCCGATCTTCACCGCCAAGCCGGGCTCGACGCACGGCTACGACGTAACCGACTTCCAGCGCATCAACCCCGAGCTGGGCGGCGAGGCGGGCTTTCTGGCGCTGGCCGGGCGCGCCCGGGCGGCAGGGCTCGGCGTCATCATCGACATCGTGCCGAACCATATGGCGGCCAGCTCGACCCACAACCGCTGGTGGGCCGACGTGCTGGCGCGCGGCGCGGAGAGCCCGTATGCCGGGCACTTCGATATCGACTGGCATTCGCCCGACCCCGAGCTGCATGGCAAGGTGCTGCTGCCGATCCTGGGCCGCCCGTATTGGGAAACGCTGCAGGCGGGCGAGATAGCGATCCGCAGCGACGGACAGCGCCATTGGCTGCAGTACGGCGAACACGAGGTGCCGCTGTCCGAGGAGTCGACGGCATCGTTCGATGCCGGCCGCGACGGCGCCAGCTTCGATACCGCAACGCCCGGCGGCCTCGAACGGCTGCATGCGCTGCTGGAGCAGCAGAACTACCGCCTCGCGTGGTGGCGCACCGCCGCCGACGAGCTGAACTGGCGGCGTTTCTTCGAGGTCAGCGAACTGGTCGCCGTGCGCGTCGAGCAGCCGCAGGTGTTCGACGACGTCCATGCGCTGGTGCTGCGGCTGGCCCGCGAGGGCCTGATAGACGGCGTGCGCGTCGATCATGTCGATGGTCTGGCAGACCCCGGCGGCTATTGCCAGCAACTGCGCGGGCAACTGAATGCCGCGATGGCGGCGCGCGGCGCGCGGCCATGGATCGTGATCGAGAAGATCCTGGCCGAGCACGAAACGCTGCGCACCGAATGGCAGATCGACGGCACCACCGGCTACGACTTCATGGACGAGGTCGGCGCGGTGCTGCACGACGGCGCCGGCGAGGCAACGCTGACGAAGCTGTGGCAGCAGGTCAGCGGCGACAGCCAGGAGTATGGCGAACAGGTGCGCCAGGCGCGCCGCCATCTGCTGTCGCGCTTCCTCGTCACCGAGTTCGAAGGCGCTTGCCGCCGCCTGCATGCGTGTGCCCGCGCCGAGCCCGCCACGCGCGACCTGACGCTCGCGAGCTGGCGCCGCGCGCTGGCCGCGCTGCTCGAACCGCTGGAGGTCTATCGCACCTATCTGGGCGAACATGCGTGGTCACGCGAGGACCGCCTGCGGCTGGAGACCGCCGCCGAGTTCGCCCGCCGCGCGGTACGACCCGACGACACCGCGACCGTCGATCGGCTGCTGGCCTGGCTGTGCGGCGGTCCGCACGCCAGCCGCGGCCTGCGCGAGGCGCGCGCCCGAGTACAGCAGCTGATGCCGCCACTGGCCGCCAAGGCCGCGGAGGACACGATGTTCTACCGCTACGGAAGGCTGCTGTCACGCAACGAGGTCGGCAGCCACCCGGCCACGCTGGCGATGCCGCCGGATCGCTTCCACGCGCGCATGGCGGTACGCGCGCAGGTCTGGCCGCATGCGATGCTCGCCACCGCCACGCACGATCACAAGCGCGGCGAGGACATGCGGATGCGGCTGGCGGTGCTGAGCGAACTGGCGCCGGAATGGCAGGCCGCCGTGGGCGAGTGGGAAGCGCGCGCATTGCAGCTTGGAGGCGGGCTTGCAGGCGGGCTGGCGGCCTCGGGCGAGCGCGCCGCTGCCGATGGCGCCGACCGGCTGATGCTGTATCAAACGCTGGTGGGCGTCTGGCCGCCCCAGTTGCCCGCCGAGCGCGATGCCGGCGACGACGCGGTGCAGGCGCTGCTCGAGCGCGTGGGCGCCTGGCAGACCAAGGCGGTGCGCGAGGCGAAACGGCACGGGCACTGGACCCGGCCGGACGAAGCCTACGAACAGGCCTATGCGGGCCTGCTGCAGGCGATGGCGCAGAGCGATCTGCTCGGCGGCGTGGCGCGCTTCGCGCAGCGCATCGCACCGGCCGGCGCGCTGAACAGCCTGGCGCAGACGCTGCTGCAACTGACCGCGCCTGGCGTGCCCGACCGCTATCAGGGCACCGAAGGCTGGGACTTCAGCCTGGTCGATCCCGACAACCGTCGCCCGGTCGATTACGACGGGCTGCGCGCGGCGCTGGCGTGCACCGCGGGGTGGGAGAGCTGGCTCGAGCAATGGCGCGACGGCCGCATCAAGGTGCAACTGGTGCGCGCGCTGCTGGCGGCGCGTCAGCAGCAGCCGGCGCTGTTCCGCGATGGCGGCTACCGGCACTTGCATGGCGAAGGCCCGGCGTCCTCGCATCTGCTGGCGTTCGAGCGGCGCCACGGCGACGAGCGCGTCATCGCCATCACCGCGCGGCTCGCGGCACGACTGGTGCAGGATCGGCCAGCGATCGCGCCGGCGGCATGGGGCGACACGCTGCTGTGTGTGGGCGAGTCCGGCGCCAGCCGGTGGACCGATGCGCTGACCGGCCGCACGCTGTCGGCGCCAAACGGCCGGCTGCGCGTTGCCGACGTGCTGAACCCGCTGCCGGTCGCGCTGCTGCGCCGTACCGGCTGAAGCCAGCGACGGAGGGATCGGGGCGCAGGGGCGCTACAGCGGCTACGGAGGCGACAGCGGCTACAGCGGCTACAGCGGCTACAGCGGCTACAGCCGCGACGGACTCGACTGGCCGTCCACGGCCCGCGTCGGCGCGAGAATGCCGGCCTTGACGAGCGTCTGCGCGTTCCACGGTTTGAGCAGGAACGGCAGCCCCGACACCGACGCCAGCGCGATCATGTCGGCGTCGTCCGTCATCAGGATCACGGGAAGAAAGGGAAAGCTGCGGGTCAGCCGATCGCGCAGCGCGAGGCCGCCGAGCGCGGGGCCCAGCCGCGCATCCGCGATCACCAGGTCGAAGCCGTAGCGGTCGATCGCCGCCATCGCCTCGGCCTCGTCGCGCACCAGCGTCACGCGATGGCCGGTCGCCTGCAGCGATTCGACCGCGCTCTGCACGGTGCGCGGCTGGTCGGCGACGATCAGTACCGCGCTGGCGCCGGCCCCCCAGCGCGCTCGCGCATGGCTGTCGCCACGCTCCCATGCCGGCAGATAGAGCCGCACGGTGGTGCCCTTGGCGACCTCGGATTCGATCACCGCGACGCCATCGACTTCGCGGCAGAAATCGTGCACCTGCGCCAATCCCAGGCCGCTGCCCAGGCCGGCGGTCTTGGTGGTGAACAGCGGCTCGAATACCCGCTCCACCACATCGGGCGGCATGCCCTTGCCGTTGTCGCGCGCGGCCAGGCAGACATAGTTGCCGCGCATGCCGCCCGGGCGGGTGCCGTCGAGCGTCACGTTCGATGCCGTCACCACGAACTGCCCGCCGCCGGGCATCGCATCGCGCGCGTTCGACGCCAGGTTCATCATCGCCAGTTCGAGCTCGTTCCTGTCGGCGCAGACCGGCCAGCAGGCCGGATCGATCTCGTAGCGCAGCTGCACGCGCGGTCCCAGCGTCGAGCGGATCAGCGGCGTCCAGCCCTCGGCCTCCTGCGGCAGCAGCAGGACCTCCTTGCGGTGCTGGCGCTTGCGCGCCATGCCGATCAGCTGGTTGCTGAGCGCGACGCCACTCGCCACGCTGCGCTTGATACCGGCCAGCGCCTTCTCGCGCGCGACATCGGGGCGGGTGATCATCAGATCGGTATTGAACGAGATCACCGACAGCACATTGCGGAAGTCGTGCGCCACCGATGTAATCAGATGGCCGACCGCCTCGAGCTTGCGCGACTGGCGATAGCGCTCCTCGACCTCCTGCCGGCGCGTGACCTCCTCCTGCCAGCGCAAATACGACTGCTCCTCCCGCTTGAGCCGGCGCAGGCTCGTCCAGGCCAGCGCCCACAGCGCGAAAGCGGGAATCGCCGCGACGGTCGCGCCGATATACAGCCGGTGCCGCCACTGCGCGTGGATCACGCGCATCGGAATGCCGACCACCGCGTGCAGCAGCCCGCCGCCAATCGACCAATGCGCGACGATACTGTCGCCGCCGCCGAGGCCGGTCATCCGGGCCACGCTGTCGCCGGACCCTTCGGATACCCGCTGCAGCCCTTCGCGAACGACTTCGGGCACCTGCTCGGGCACGCTGTCCGGAAACGCAGCCAGCACCACGCCATCGCTGCGCACCAGTGCGGCCTCGGCGCCGGTCTCCTGGCTGAGCACGTCGCGATAGAAGTCGGCGAAATACGACGGGCGCAATGCCACCGACACCAGTCCGGCGACATTCGCGTCGGGGCCGAGCCGCGGCATGCTGACGTTGATCACCCGTTCGGGCACCACCTTGTCGCTGACCACGCCGGTCACGTCGAACGGACGCAGCCCGCCGACGATCGCGCGGAAATCCTCGCGCTCGCTGATCGAGACGCGCGGCACCGGATAGAAACGGCTGCTGGCCAGCAGCACGCCATGCTCGTCGTAGACCGCCAGCGACGACGCCTGCGGCAGGCCGCCGACGATATCGGCCAGGCGGGTATGGACGTCGTCCTCGTGCTGCCGCAGTTGCACATTGCTCCAGCCCGCGGTGGCATCGCGGATGCGGCTGTTGATCTGGTGATTGCCCTCGAAGACCTTGCTGGCGTGCTCCTGAATCACGCGCGCCAGCCGCGCTGAACGCTGTTCGGCCTCGGCGACGTCGGCGCGCAGCGACAGCCACGCCCACGTGGCCAGCACCGCTGCGGGAAACAGGATGGCGCCGAACAGCAGCGCGACCAGCGTGCGACGCTGCGTGGCGAAGTAATGGCGCGTGCCGAGGTAGCTCTGGGGCATGGTGGCAAGGGGCTGGACCGGGCAACCGCGATGGCGGCCACTGCACGAATGCGCAGCTTACCCCAGCAAGCATTCAGGTTAGACGGCGAGCCCCGAACGTCAAGCGCGAACGCCGCCTCGATGCGCCGGTGCGGGCCCGGCCCATCGATCCCCTGCCACAACGAAACTTGCCTTTGCGCTAGCCGTTGATTACCTCGCCGCCGTTGATGTGCAGCACCTGCCCGGTGATATAGCTGGCGGCGCGCGAGGCGAGGAAGACGAAACCGGCTGCCACCTCGAACGGCTGGCCGGGGCGGCCCATCGGCGTCTCCTTGCCGAACTTCTCGACCTGCTCCGGCGGGAAGGTCGACGGAATCAGCGGCGTCCAGATCGGTCCCGGCGCGACGCCGTTGACGCGGATGCCGCGCTTGACCACCTGCAACGCCAGCGAGCGCGTGAACGAGACGATCGCGCCCTTGGTGGACGAGTAGTCGAGCAGGTGCGCGCTGCCGCGATAAGCGGTGACCGAGGTGGTATTGACGATCGCCGAGCCCGGCTGCAGGTGGGGCAGCGCCGCGCGCGTCAGGTGGAACATCGCGAAGACGTTGGTGCGGAAGGTCGCCTCGACCTGCCCCTCCTCGATCTGCTCGGGCTCCTGTTTCGGATGCTGCTCGGCCGCGTTGTTGACAAGGATGTCAAGCTTGCCCAGTTCCCTGACGGTCCGCTCGACCACTTGCGCGGCGTGGGCGCTGTCACCGAGATCGCCGTCCATCAGCAGGCAGCGGCGGCCCGCTTCCTCGACCAGGCGCGCCGTCTCCCTGGCGTCCTCGTGCTCGTTCAGATAGGCCACCGCAACGTCGGCGCCCTCGCGCGCGAAGGCCACCGCAACGGCGCGGCCGATGCCGCTGTCGCCCCCGCTGATCAGCGCGACCTTGCCGGTCAGCTGGCCGCTGCCGACATAGTCGTCGGCGCCGCTGTCGGGCTTCGGGTGCATGTCGGTTTCCAGGCCGGGCTGACGGTCCTGGTGCTGCGGCGGGAGTTGCTCGGGTGTGGCCATGGGCTTTCTCCTGTCTGGCAAACGTTGGCGAACGCCACGCCCTGGGCGTGGCACCTGGCCCCGGGGGCCGCAACTTTCATGCCGCCGCCGACATATCGCGTTCCTGCCCGCCTGCGCGGGGCCCCGCCCCGTGCGGCCGTCCGCCCGTCCGCGGCCCGCCGGCGCGTCCTTACAACCGCGCTGGCAATCCTTACCGCCCACGCGCCCGGCGCGGGTACCGTGCCAGTAATGTGCGGGTAAACCATGACGACGCCCGCCCTAAGACCCGCGCCGAATCTGCCGATATCGACGGTGCGGCGGCATGCCGTCGTGCGGCCGCGATAACAACATGCACAACGAAAGCGAACCAATTGCAACGACAGGGGGATCGAATGGGCAGCAGCACGCTGGCTTTGCGCGCCGAAGGGAATCACACCGCAACGCGACCGGATGAACCATTGCCGCAGGCGCAGCCCGCGGGCACGCTGCTCGAGGCCGTCCACCGGCGCGCCGACCGCCTGCTGGTCGGCACGATCTGGCTGTTATGGGCGTCCTCGCTGCTGGCCGGCTGGCGCTACGGCATGATCGGGCCGAGCCTGGCGGTGGGCCTGCCGCTGTCGGTCGCGGCCACGCTGTGGGCCGCGGCGCTGCCGGGCAGGCTCGGCACGCGGCTGGCCACGGCGGCGATCTCGATGGCGATGGTCGGGCTGCTGATCCATCAGGCACACGGACAGGCCGAATATCACTTCGCCGTGTTCGTGCTGCTGTCGGTGCTGCTGGCCTATCGCGATTTCCGGCCGATCCTGCTGGCGGCGGCGCTGATCGCCGTGCACCACCTGAGCTTCAACTATTTCCAGAGCTGGGGCTGGGGCGTGATCTGCTTCACCGAGCCGGGCCTGGGCATCGTGCTGCTGCATGCGGCCTTTGTGGTCGTGCAGACGGCGGTGCTGGTGGTGCTGGCCCATCGCATGGAGGCCGACGCGCGCTCCGCCGGCGAACTGGCGGCGCTGGCCGCGCGCATCGGCCGCGACCCGGGCCGCCTGACGCTGACGCCGGCGCGCGCCGACGAGCCGCAGCCCGCCAGCGCGCTGGCGCGCTCGTTTCAGGCCACGCTCGACGCGGTGCGGGGCACGCTGCTGCAGGTGCGCGACAGCGCGGCAGCGGCGGCCGCCGCTTCCGGCGACATCCTGCAGCGCAATGCCGTGCTGGCCGAGCGCACGCACAGCCAGCAGCGCGCACTGGAGGAGATCGTCACGGCGATGAGCGAGCTGCGCCGCAGCGCGCACGAGAACGCCGACCACGCGCAGGCGGCCCACACGCTGGCGGGCACCTCGCGCGCGGTCGCGGCGCAAGGCGGCGAGGTGATCGGCTCGGTCATCCGCACGATGGGCGAAATCCATGCAGCGAGCGAACGGATCGCCGACATCATCGGCGTGATCGACGGCATCGCGTTCCAGACCAATATCCTCGCGCTGAACGCCTCGGTCGAGGCCGCGCGTGCGGGCGAGCAGGGCCGCGGCTTCGCGGTGGTGGCGGGCGAAGTGCGCACGCTGGCGCAGCGCAGCGCGGCGGCGGCCAAGGAGATCCGTGCGCTGATCGGCGAATCGGTGGACCGCGCACGCGCCGGCTCGGCGCTGGTCGGCACGGCCGGCAACACGATGGGCGAGCTCGAGGCCAGCGTCGCGCGGCTGGCCGCCATCGTCGACCAGATGGCGCTCGCCACCGGCGGACAGAGGGCCGGCATCGATCAGGTGGATGGGAATATCGCCGGCATCGACGCGGCGTCGCGCCAGAACGCGGACCATGTCGACCAGACCGCCGAAGAGGTCGCGCGCCAGCAGCAGGAGCTCGCGCGGCTGACCGGCGCGGTGGGGCAGTTCAGGTTGGATTAGCCGGCAGCCGGAAAGCAGACGTTTCGATGCGCCTCCGGGCCGGCGCGGCGCTCAGCCCAGGCCCGGCAGCGTCGTCAGGTATTCGCTGATGCCGGTCATCATGATCTGCACGCCGATGCACAGCAGCAGGAAGGCCGACAGCCGCGTGACGACGTTGGTGCCTTCCGGTCCGAGCACGCGGGCCAGCAGCTCGGCGCGGCTGTAGACCACATAGACGACGATCGCGACGGCCACGCTGACCGTCACCGACACCACTGCCGATTCGATCGCATCGCGCCATTCGCGGCTGCGGCTGGCGTTCAGCGCGATCGCGGTAGCGATCGAACCGGGGCCGGTCGTCAGCGGGATCGTCAGCGGGAAAAACGCCATCTGCGTGACGTCGCCGGTCGAGACCGATTCGATGCGTTTCTCGGCGGGCTGCGTCGGCGCGTTCAGCATGGTCCAGCCGCTGAACGCCACCACGAAGCCGCCGGCCAGGCGCAGCGCCTGCAGCGAGATGCCGAAGAAGCCGAGGATGGCGGTGCCGAGGAAGAAGGTCACCAGCAGCACGATCAGCGAATTGATCGCGACCTGGCGGCTCAGCTTGCGGCGCTCCTCGACGGTCAGGAAACGGGTCCGGTCGAACAGCACGAAGGCCATGCCGAACGGGTTGATGATACTGAGCAGCGCGGAGAACGCGAGCAGGAACTCCGCCACCAGATTGCTCAAGCTCAGGATGCCCATTGTGCGCGCCTATCCTCACCAAATCGCGCAAGCATAGCGCATGGGGCACTGCGGCGGGCGACGGCGAGGTCGTGTTGGATCATGTCGTGATATGGCGAGCGCCGCTTTCCCTCTCCCCCGGCCCCTCTCCCGCAAGCGGGAGAGGGGAGAAAACCTGGCGCGAGCTCGCCGGCGATATGCGTCGGCGGACTGTGGATGCCGATGGTGTTCTCCCTCTCCCCCTCAGGGGGAGAGGGCCGGGGAGAGGGGGTGGTTTGGTTTGCGAAGGCTTATTGATAGGCCCCCGGCGCGCTGGCACTCGGGCTGGTTGGAACTGGCGCGGCTGGCGGCGCCGCCGGGGCAGTTGGCAAGGCCGACTGTCCTCCCGTGGCGCCATTCACCGGCCCCTGCACCGCCCCATTTCCCGGCACCGCAGGCGGCGGAACCGGAACCGGAACGGGAGCCGGTGCCGGAGCCGTGCCGCCGACGCCCGCGCCGGCGGTCGGGGCCTGATATGCGCCGGGGCTCGGTGCGGAGATGGTTCCGTTGCCCGGGCCAACTGCCGTGCCGCCCGGCTCGACCGCCGAAGCTCCCTGCCCTGGCGCCGGCACCGGCTCCCCGAACGGCGCCGAGGCCTGCGGATCGGCCGGCATCGGGACCGGCTCGTCCTCGTCGAGCACCTCGGGCTCGGAAGCCATGCCGTTGTCGACCGGCTGCTCGTGCCGCGCGGCCGGCGCCGGCGCGACGTGGACCTCGGCCGCCGCTTCCGGCTCCGACGCGGGACCGAAGGTGCGCGCCCACCAGCCTTCCACCGACTTGAGCCAAGGATCGAGCATGCCGGGCTGCTGCTGGTTCTCGAAGCGCACGCGCTGATCGATGGCGCGGGTCTGCAAAGCGCGGCGGAAGACGTCGCCGACGATCGGCAGCGCACTGTGCGCGCCCTGGCCCCAATAGTCGCTGCGCAGCGTCACGCGGGCGTCGTTGAAGCCGACCCAGGCCCCGGCCACCAGCTGCGGATGCATCAGGATGAACCAGCCATCGGCGTTGTCCTGCGTGGTGCCGGTCTTGCCCGCGACGTCGGCATGGATGCCGTAGCGGGTGCGGATGCTGGCCCCGGTGCCGCGGGCGACCACATCGCGCATCACGTCGAGCAGCGTGTAGGCGACCGCGGGCGGCAACACGCGCTCCGGCGACGCCGGGCGGAAGGACTCGAGCACATGGCCGTCGCGGTCCTCGATGCGGGTCACCATGGTCGGCTCCAGATAGGCGCCGCCGTTGGCGATGGTGCCGTAGGCCGCCACCATTTCCTTCAGCGTCACGGGGCTGGTGCCCAGCGCCAGCGAGGGCACCGTATCGAGCCGGCTCTGCCGCACGCCCATCGCGCGCGCCAGGTTGGCCACGCGCACGGGGCCCACCTGCTGCATCAGTTGCGCGGTGATGGTGTTCTTCGAATAGACCAGGCCGTCGCGCAGCGTCAGATCGCGTCCGCTCGGCGGGCCGCCGTCGGTCGGGCGCCAGACCTCGCCGCCGGCCAGCCGGATCTCGACCGCCTCGTCGCGCAAGGTCGTATCGGGGCCGATGCCCTGCGCAAAGGCTGCGCCATAGACGAAGGGCTTGAAGGTCGAGCCGGGCTGGCGGCGCGCCTGTTGCACATGATCGAAGGCATCGTCGGCGAAGTCGCGGCTGCCGACCCACGCGCGGATCTCGCCGTTGCGCGGGTCGAGCGCCAGAAAGCCGGCCTGGATACGGGTCTTCTGCTCGTGCAGCGTGCGCATCGCCTCGCCGTCCTTGCGCAGTTGCGCGAGCGCATCCGCATCGCTGAGCCCGGCGTCGCGTGCCGCCCGGTACTGGCCGGTCTCGCGCATGAAGGCCTCGACCAGCGCGCGATTCGCGCTCCAGCCGCCCCGCGGCGACCACGCGGCATTGGCAATGCCCTGCAGCCGCGCGCCCTGGCGCGCCACCGCCTGGTTGGCCATCGCCTGCAGCCGCGAATCGATGGTGGTATGGACCACCAGGCCGTCGGTGTAGATGTTGTAGTCGTTGCGGTCGGCCCAGTCGATCAGCCATTTGCGCAGCTGCTGCGCGAAATGCGGGGCGGGGCCCTCCTCCGGCGTCTGGCGCTCGAAGTCGATCCGCAGCGGACGCTTCTTCAGCGCCTCGAACTGGGCGGGCTTGAGCTTGCCCCGCTTGACCATCTGCGCCAGCACGATGTTGCGGCGCTCGACCGCGCGCTCGGGATTGAGCACCGGGTTGTAGTAGCTGGTGCCCTTGAGCATGCCGACCAGCGTGGCGCTCTCGAGCACGTCGAGCCGATCGGCCGGCTTGTCGAAGTACGTCCGCGCCGCCATCTCGATGCCGGTGGCGTTGTACAGGAACGGCACCGTATTCAGATAGGTCTCGAGAATCTCGTCCTTCGAATACAGCGCCTCGATCTTCAGCGCGGTGATCGCTTCCTTGATCTTGCGCGTCACGCTGGCGGCGCGGCCGATCTCCTCGGGATACAGGTTGCGCGCCAGCTGCTGGGTCAGCGTGGAACCGCCCTGCCGGTCGCCCGACAGCGTGTACCAGGCCGCCGCCGCGGTGCGCCGCCAGTCCAGGCCGAAGTGCTCGTAAAAGCGGTGGTCCTCGGTGGCGATCAATGCCGCGACGACGTTCGGCGAAATCTTGTCCAGCGGCACCCAGTCGCGGTTGGCGCGCTTGAACTCGGCCAGCAGCTTGCCGTCGGCGGACAGCACCTGGGCCGGCCGCTCGGACTTGGCCTTGCGGATATCGCTGATGCCCGGCGTGAACGGCACCAGCACCAGCGTATAGGCGAGAAAGAGGACGGGCACCGCGGCCACGCCCCAGGCGATCTGGCGGCCGGTCGGCCGGCGCAGCCGCGCACGCCAGTCGGCGAGGGTGCTGCGCAAACGTTCGCGCATCATGGCGCGCGGTCGCCGGCGAGGCCGGCGTTGAGTAGGGAAAGACGCTTCACACGGAGTACAGCGGATTCGCGAAGCGTGCATCGTACCAAAACGGCCGTGCGCCCTGCCGTGCTCGCACTTCGCGGCGCCGGCCAGCCATGCTGCGGTCCGCCATCGCGCTCATCCCGGTCTCATTCTGCGCCGCTACGCTGCGGGCTTTCAGGGACCGACGGTGCCCGACACCCTTGCCCCGCCCCCCGCAGACCTTGCCAGTTTTCCGATGCCTTCCGCCCGACTGATGACGCTCGCCGCCCTTCTGCTGCAATCGAGCGGGGCAGTGCTGTTCGCCAGCCATCTTGCGGGCCTGCATGCCGCGCACTACGTGTCCTGCAGCCTGCTGCTGACCGCAGGGGTGTGCCTGGCCGGGTCGCGCGGCAGGCTGCCGGGGCACGGCCGGATGTGGCTCGCGCTCGCCAACGCACTGACCGCGGTCTCCTATATCGGCTTCTTCTTCGCCCTGCGCTATCTGCCGGCGGCAGTCGTGGGTGCCCTCGAAGTCGGCGTCGCCGTGCTGACCGCCATGGCGTTCGCCTGCGCGCGCGACCGGCGGGGCCCGCCCCGCGCGCGTCGGCTGACCTGTGCCGGCATCGCCGCCGGCTGCATGCTGCTCGGATGGTCCGCGCAGGATCGGGGGGTGGCCGACCACGGCTGGGTGCTGGCGATGGCGGCGCTGGCCTGCTGCGTTGCCTCGGGCATCGGTTCGGCACTGACCGTGCACGTCTGCAAGCGGTTGCAGGAACTTGGCTGGACCCCGGCGACCATCGTCGCACACCGCTTTCATCTCGCGCTGGGCCTGGCGCTGGCGTGGAGCTGGCTCGAAGCACCGAGCGCCATACCGGCCGACCCCCGCCTGCTGCTGGCCCTGGTGGCAGTCGGCGCGCTGTGCGTGCTGGCGCCGCAGTGGCTGCTGCAACGGGCGATCAGCCGCACCGACCCGCTTTCCGTGCAGCTGTGGACAGGCCTGCAGCCGGCCATGGCCCTGGGACTGTCGCACCTGTCTCCGGCCTATCGGTGGCATGGCCCGACCTTTGCCGCCGTGCTGCTGGTCACCGCATCGGTGCTGGCGGATCTGCGGCTGCAGGAGGGCTGGCAACCGCCGCGCGGGCGGCTGGCGGGCTGGCTCGCGCGCGGATGACGGCCCTGCGTGCCCGGCGCGGCGCCCGCAATCCGCTTATGATCGCGTTTGCTCGCCGCAGCCCATCGCACCATGCGCCAGGGGGCCGTCCCGACACGGGATCCCGGTCGGTGGTGCGGCGACCGTCCGTCCAGTCAAGACCGAGGAACCATGCCAGATCTTTCCGCGTACCCGATCACCCGCAAATGGCCCGCCCAACATCCCGACCGGCTCCAGCTCTATTCGCTGCCGACGCCCAACGGCGTCAAGGCATCGATCATGCTCGAGGAAATCGGGCTGCCTTATGAACCGCACCTGGTCCGTTTCGACACCGACGACCAGCTGTCGCCCGAATTCCTGTCGCTGAATCCGAACAACAAGATTCCGGCGATCCTCGATCCGAACGGCCCGGGCGGCAAGCCGCTGGCGCTGTTCGAATCCGGCGCGATCCTGCTGTACCTGGCCGAAAAGACCGGCAAGCTGATCCCTTCGGATCCGGCCGCGCGCTATCAAACCATTCAGTGGGTGATGTTCCAGATGGGCGGCGTGGGCCCGATGTTCGGCCAGCTCGGCTTCTTCCACAAGTTCGCCGGCAAGGCATACGAGGACAAACGCCCGCGCGACCGCTATGTCGCCGAATCGCGGCGCCTGCTCGGCGTACTGGAGAAACACCTGGCGGGTCGCGACTGGATCATGGGCGACCAATACACCATCGCCGATGTCGCCACCTTCCCCTGGATCCGCAACCTGATCGGCTTCTACGAGGCCCGGGAACTGGTCGGCTTCGACGATTTTCCGCAGGTGCAGCGCGTGCTGAACGTCTTTGTCGCGCGGCCGGCGGTGATCCGCGGGCTGGAGATTCCCAAGCGCGGCTGAGTTTCATGCGCTGCTGCCCGCGCATTTCGCCACGCGAAACGCCGCGGGGCTTTTCTTTTACTTTTCGTCTCCTCGTCTTTAGACTTCGTGCACGGTCGTTCGTTTTCGTGACGAGGCGATGTGGCAGTGCGGCATGAAGACGAATGGCCCCCATTCGATAAAACGAGGAGACAAACCATGCAGCTCACCACGCGCGCCGCCCTGGCGTTGGCGCTTGCCGCCGCATTGCCGCTGGCCGCCTGCGGCGGCGACGACGACGATCCGCCGCGCCAGCCGGAAGAGACCCGCGCCCAGGACAGCCGCACCTTCACCGTCAACGAAGCGGCACTGGCTTTCCCCGCGCTGGCCGGCGCGCCGGAGACCGACCGCTGGACCGGCACGCTGAAGGGCTCGGGCTATCGCATCGAGGTCCCCAAGCAGTGGAACGGCAAGCTCGTGATGTACGCGCACGGCTATGCCGGCACCGGCGAGGCACTGAACGTGACCACGCCGTCGATCCGCCGCCATCTGCTGGAGGCCGGCTACGCGTGGGCGGCATCGAGCTACAGCAAGAACTATTACGACGTGCGCGCCGGCGTCGAGGACACCAATGCGCTGGCGCTGGCCTTCGTGCAGATCGCCGCGCAAAACCGGCGCCCGCTCGCGCCGCCCAGCCGCGTCTACATCGTCGGCCATTCGATGGGCGGCCATATCGCGGCCGCGGCTGTCGATCAGGAAACGCTGGAGACGGCCAACAACAAGGTCCGCTATCACGGCGCCGTGCCGATGTGCGGGGTGCTCGGCGACTCCGAACTGTTCGACTACTTCGCGGCCTATCAGCTGGCGGCGCAGCAGTATGCGGGCCGTCCCGCCACCGCCTGGCCGGTGACCAACTGGGCAGAGATCGCGCCGGCGGTGCGCGACGCGCTGTTCACCACCTTCCCGAGCGCGACCACCGCACAGGGCGACAAGGTCAAGGCGATCGTGCAGAACCTCACTGGCGGCGCGCGGCCCATGTTCGATCAGGGCTTCGCCGGCCCGGTGCAGAACACGGTATGGGGCACCTTCGGCGGCGACGGCACCATCAACGGCATCCTGAACCGCAACGGGGTGTCGACCACCGACATCGTCTATCAGCTCGACGGCGACCCCGCGCTGTCGGCGGAGGAAACCACGCTGAACGGCACGATCCTGCGAGCGAAGGCAGACCCCGAGGCCAATCGCCTGCGGCGCGATGGCCTGCGGTGGATCCCGAAGACCAACGCGCGCATCAACGTGCCGGTGGTCACGCTGCATACGCTCGGCGATATGTACGTGCCCTTCAGCATGCAGCAGATCTACAAGCGGCGGGCCGATGCGCGTGGCACCGCGCAATGGCTGGTGCAGCGCGCGATCCGAGGCGTCAGCCATTGCGATTTCACCGTGGCCGAGCAGACCGCGGCGTTCGATGCGATGGTGCAGTGGGAACAGGGCGGACCCAGGCCCGAGGGCGACAACGTGCTCGACGCCGCCACGGTGGCGCGGCCCGACTACGGCTGCCGGTTCACCAACAACACGGTGACGGCCGACGATTCGCCTGCGGTCGCGCAGGGGCGGCCGCAGATCGCCGCGGCGTTGCCGTGTCCGGCGTCGTAAGGCGAGCGATGTCGCGCTGATTGGCGCTTGTCCCTCTCCCCCAGCCCCTTTCCCGCTCGCGGGAGAGGGGAGCCGAATCGCGGTTTACCAGTGTCTTCGCAGCCCGCTTTTCTCCCCTCTCCCGCGTGCGGGAGAGGGGTCGGGGGGAGAGGGCAAACAGCGCTCGCAGACCGCGGCCTCATGCCCGTCGCTTGACTGGCCGTACCGCCTCCAGCGATACGCGTGCGAAGTCCGGATGCCCGGCCAGCGTCTCCACCAGAAAATCCGCCAGCAAGCGGTTGCGCCGCGGCACATGCGCGCGTGCCGGCATGTACAGGAACACCCCGTAGCGCTCGGTCGCGTGCTCTGGCAGCACCGTCACCAGCCGTCCGGCCCGCAGGTGCCCCGCCACCGCATAGTTGAAGAACTGCCCGATCGCTGCGCCGCTTGCGACCGTCTCCACTTCGGCATCGACATCGTTGGTGGCGACAAACGGCGCAAAGGTGCGCGTCTCGATCTCGCCGTCGACCAGGAACTCCCACGGGAAGACCTTGCCGGTACGCGGATGCAGAAAGCTGGTGCAGCGGTGCCGCTCTAGCTCGGCGATGGACCGCGGCACGCCATGCCGCTCCAGGTAGGCCGGCGCCGCGCAGACGATCAACTGCAGCGGCGCGATGCGGCGCGCCACCAGCGAACTGTCGGGCAGGCTGCCGGTGCGCAGACCGATATCGATGCCCTGCTCGATCACGTCGGTCAGCTGATCGCCGACCATCAGTTCGACGGCGACATCGGGGTACGCCTGCACGAATTCGCCGATTGCCGGCGCGACATAGCTGCGTGCCAGCGAACACGGCGACGCGACCCGGACCACGCCGGCCACCTGCTCGCGGTCGCCGTCGATATGGCGCAGCGACAGCTCCAGCGATTCGACCGGGCGCTGGCACTGCGCCAGCAGTTGCTCCCCCTCGCGAGTCAGTCCGACCTTCTGCGTGGTACGGTGCAGCAGCCGCACGCCGAGCATCCGTTCGAGCAGCATGACCTGCTTGCTCGCCGCCTGCGGCGTCATGCCCAGTTCGCGCGCGCCCTGGCTGAAGCTGCGGGCCTGGGCCACGCGTACGAATACCGTCAGCGCTCGCAAGCGATCCATCGCGCGATCCTGGTCCGTGGGTTGCGAAGTTGGGAACATGGGGGACGCCTGGCCGGTCGCCGCGATCGAACGATCGCCCCCAGGCGGCATGCTGGCGCCAGTATCGCGGCAATGCGCTGACAAGCCGCTGACCCGAAACTGTCACCACGCTGACAGCGCCGTGACGATGCGCTGACGGCGCGGCCGCCAAAGCCAGGCCCCGCCTCGTTCCCTTCCATTCGGTTGAAGGGGTTTCAACCACGCCGAGGCTACCACCCGCTAAAGCGATTGCGCAAACTGCGCCGCATCGCGCTGTCTGCCGTATCGGCCAAACCTCGGCAGCGCCGGCCCAACCACCTCGACTCGGGAGCACCAACATGGGCGATCGCAACGACGACACAGGCACGCCGCGTCTCAGCCGGCGCGCGTTTCTCGGCACCACGGTGGCCGCCGGGGGCATCACGGTGCTGCCCGCGACCTCGGCGCTCGCACAGACGGCGGGCGCCGCCCCGAGCGAGCCGGTGCAGGCCACCGCTGGCGCACCGAACGCACCGGTCACGCTGACGGTCAACGGCAAACGCCACCGGCTCGCGCTGGATGTCCGCACCTCGCTGCTCGACGCGCTGCGCGAGACGCTGCATCTGACCGGCACCAAGAAGGGCTGCGACCACGGGCAGTGCGGCGCCTGCACGGTGCTGTTGAACGGCCGCCGCATCAACTCGTGCCTGACGCTCGCCGTGATGCACCAGCAGGACGAGATCACCACCATCGAGGGGCTGGAGCGCAACGGGCAGCTGCATCCGGTGCAGGCGGCCTTCATCGCGCACGACGGCTTTCAGTGCGGCTTCTGCACGCCCGGCCAGATCTGCTCCGCGGTCGGCATGCTGCGCGAGGTCGCCGACGGCGTGCCCAGCCATGCCAGCGCCGATCTGAGCGGCGCCCGCACGGTATCGCTGCAGGACCTGAGCGAGGCGGAGGTGCGCGAGCGCATGAGCGGCAACCTGTGCCGCTGCAGCGCCTATCCCAATATCGTCGCCGCCATTCGCAGCGCGGCCGGGAGCCAGCGATGATGCCATTCACCTACGAGCGCCCGGCTGCGCTCAGGGAGGCGGTCGCGTCCGCGGCCCAGCCCGACGCCCGCTTCATCGCCGGCGGCACCAATCTGCTCGACCTGATGAAGCTGCAGATCGAGCGGCCCACGCGGCTGATCGACGTCAACGCGCTGCCGCTGCAAGGCATCGAGGCCAACGCCGACGGCACGCTGCGCATCGGTGCCACCGTGCGCAACAGCGATCTGGCGGCCCACCCGCTGGTGCGCGAGCGCTATCCGCTGCTGACGCGGGCGCTGCTGTCCGGCGCCTCCGCGCAGATCCGCAACAAGGCCACCACCGCCGGCAATCTGCTGCAACGCACGCGCTGCCCCTACTTCTACGACACCGCGATGCCGTGCAACAAGCGTACGCCAGGCTCGGGTTGTTCGGCGCTGCGCGGCATCAACCGCATGCATGCCGTGGTCGGCTACAGCGATGCCTGCATCGCGGTGCATCCCTCGGATATGGCGGTCGCGCTGAGCGCGCTCGATGCGCGGATCGAAACCGTGCAGCCCGATGGTCGCCTGCGCGTGATCCCGATCCAGCAGCTCTACCGCGCGCCGGGCCAGACGCCGCACCTGGAGACCAATCTGGCGCCGGGCGAACTGATCGGCGCCGTGGTGCTGCCACCGCCCCCGCCCGGCGTGCAGTCCTATCGCAAGGTGCGCGATCGCGCCTCGTTCGCCTTCGCGCTGGTGTCGGTGGCGCTGGTCGCGGACGTCGAGGGCGGCCGCATGCGGAACGTGCGGGCGGCCTTCGGCGGCATCGCACATCAGCCGTGGCGCGTGCCGGAGGCGGAAGCCATGCTGACCGGCAAGGTCCCATCGGCGCAGCTGTTCGGCCGGGCCGCGGACGCGGCGCTGGCCGGCGCACGCGGCTTCGGCGGCAACGACTTCAAGATTCCGCTGGCCAGGCAGGTGCTGCAGGCCAGCCTGACGCAGGCATCGCAACGCGACGGAGCGCACCATGGATGAACTTCAGCAGCGCCAGCGCACCGGCCAAAGCATGGGCCAAAGCATGGGCGAAAACAGCGGCCAGCAATGGATCGGCGCGCCTGTCGACCGGGTCGAGGGGCGCCTCAAGGTCACGGGGCGCGCGGTCTACGCCTGCGATCACGTGCCGAACGGCCCGCTCGCCTACGGCTATCTGGTCGAAAGCACGATCGCGCGCGGCCGCATCGTCGCGATCGATACCGAGACCGCCGCACAGATGCCCGGCGTGATCCTGATCGTCACCCACCGCAACGCGCCCGCGCAATCGCCCTATGGTCCTCCCAAGGTGGCGCGCCGCTTCGAGCGGCCCAAGCCGATGCTCGACAGCGACCGCGTGCGCCACTATGGCCAGCCGGTCGCGCTAGTGATCGCCGACTCGTTCGAAGCCGCCCGCGACGCGGCGGCGCGCGTACAGGTCCGTTACACGCCGGAATGGGGCGCGAAATTCGACATGACGGCGGAGCTGCGCAACGCCTACGAGCCCGACGGCATCAACGCGGGCATGCCGCACGACACCGCGGTCGGCGACTTCGATGCGGCGTTTGCCGCGGCGCCGGTGCGCATCGACGCGACCTACACGACCCCGTACGAGCACGTGAACCCGATGGAGCCGCACGGCACCGTCGCGCAGTGGTCCGGCGACCGGCTGCTGATCCATACCTCGACGCAGATGGTCGATACCTGCCAGATCGCCGTGTCGCGCACGCTGAATCTGCCGACCGAGAACGTGCGCGTGGTCTGCAAGCATGTCGGCGGCGGCTTCGGCTCCAAGGTGCCGACCCATGCCGACGCCATCCTCGCGGCGATCGGCGCGCGCATGACAGGGCGGCCGGTCAAGGTCGCGCTGACGCGGCAGCAGATGTTCGCCAACACCAACCATCGCACCGAGACGCGCCAGCGCATCCGGCTGGCCGCCGGCCGCGATGGCCGCATGACCGCGCTCGCGCACGACGTCATCGAGCAGACCGCGATGTACGACGAATTCGCCGAGCAGACCGCGGCCTTCACCCGCTCGCTGTATGCCGCGCCGAACCGTCGCACCAGCCACCGGCTGGTCCGGCTCGATCTGCCGCCATCGGACATCATGCGTGCCCCGGGCGAGGCCCCGGGCGCGCTGGCGCTGGAATGCGCGGTCGACGAGCTGGCCCATGCGCTGCGGATGGACCCGATCGAACTGCGCATCCGCAACGAGCCGCGCGTCGATCCCGAGCGCAACGTGCCCTTCTCCACGCGCGGGCTGGTGGCATGCATGCGGGAAGGCGCCGAACGCTTCGGCTGGTCGCGCCGGCCGTCGACGCCGGGCAATATGCGGGACGGACGCTGGCTGATCGGCTATGGGATGTCGGCGGCGATCCGGCCCAACTATCTGCAGGCATCGAAGGCCGAGGTCACGCTGTATCGCGACGCCACGGCCCGCGTGCGGCTGTCGATGACCGATATCGGCACCGGCAGCTACACGATCCTGACGCAGATCGCGGCCCAATCGCTGGGCCTGCCGATGCAGGCGGTGCAGGTCGAGATGGGCGACAGCGACTTTCCGCCGACGCCCGGCTCGGGCGGTTCCTGGGGCGCGGCCAGTACCGGCTCCGCGGTGTTCAATACCTGCGCGGCGCTGTGCCGCCGGCTGGCGGAAGTCGCCGCCGCCGATCGCGCCTCGCCGCTGTTCGGCACCGACCCGGCGCAGGCGCGCTTCGCGGACGGACGCTTGCACGCCGGCGGCAAATCCGAGCCGGTGAGCGCCCTGCTCGCGCGTGCGATGCCGGACGGGCTCAGCGTGACCGGCGAGGTGCAACGCGGCCCGGAATATCAAACGTATTCACAGCACGCCTACGGCGCGCATTTCGCCGAGGTTGGCGTCGATGTCGACACCGGCGAAATCCGCCTGCGGCGCATGCTCGGTGTATTCGCCGCCGGCCGCATCCTGAACCCGAAGACGGCGCGTTCCCAGATGATCGGCGGCATGATCTGGGGCGTCGGCGCGGCGCTGATGGAAGAAACCATGGTCGACCCGCGCTACGGCGCCTTCGTCAATCGCGATCTCGCCGGCTACCACGTGCCCGCACATGCGGACATCCCGGCGATCGACGCGGTCTTCCTCGAAGAATACGACGACAAGGCCAATCCGCTCGGCGCCAAGGGCGTCGGCGAGCTCGGCATCTGCGGGGCGGGGGCGTCGCTGGCCAATGCCGTGTTCAACGCGACCGGCATCCGGCTGCGCAGTTATCCGCTGACGCTGGACAAGGTGCTGGACGGCATGCGGGCTTGACGGAAGCGGCGCGAAGCGAAGCGAAGCGAAGGACAGGCAGGGCACGCGCTCCGGCATCGGCGACGTTAGAATGCAAGCCGCGCAGTGAGCCGGCCATGAGCCGCCATGAGCCGCCATGAGCCCGCCATGAGCCCGCAGCGAGCCCTCACGGTGCGTCCCGCAGCAAGCCGAACGCCAGCCGACCGTCATGCCTGTCCACGCCATCGATATCGGGGATTCATGGGTACCGCCTCCGGATTCCCCCCAGGCCCGCGCCCTCGCCCATGTCGCCGCACGCAGCCTGGGCGAGCCGATCGATCCGACGCTGCGCGTCACGCTTAATTTCCATCCCGATCGCGTGCATGCAGGCGTGCCCTTCCTGCGGGCGCTTGGCGAAGACGGCGTCTATCGTTCGCAGTTCGAGACCGGCACCAGCAATGGCGGCCTGACCGCGCATCCGGGCGGCGACCGCTGGCAGTGGGAAAGCCGGCTGTTCGGCGGTGCCTACGATGACGCTGCGCCGGCCGAACGCCCGAAATACGGCGCGCTCAATTTCCGCTGCCGCGCGACCGGCGGCTCGCCGCGCTTCGGCTCGGCGCACCTTCGCTTGCGTGGCGCCGTGCTGGCACGCACGACGTTCTGCTATCCCGACAGCGTCTACGATCCCGCCGCGTTCGGCGTGGCCGAGCGGATGGGGCTGATCGCGCTGGCCGCGACGCCCCAGCCCGATCCGCTCGACGACTATATCGAGGCGCAGGTACACGGACCCGTGGTACTGGCACGCGATGTCGAGGCGCTGGTGCTGGATCCCTGCTACCGCGGCACCGAGATCGAGGCGATGGCGCGCGCGCTGCCTTGCGCGCTGGAATGGCACCCCGGATTCCGGCTGTCGGCGCAAGCGCTACGTCGCCACCCCCACTATCGCGGTGCACGCTACGTCGAACTGGGCTGCGTGCTGGCACGCGACGGCTGGCTGACGCCGGCGATGATCGGCGATGCAGCCCGCGGCGGCCGCTTCGACTCGCAGGACTTGAAGAAGGTGTGGCACTACCTGGCGCGCTTCGGGGATCTCGCCGAGCCCCGCTGAACTGCGCCGGGCCCCTGCACTGCCTGCCGGATTCACGGACCCTGGTGTGTGCCCTGCCCCTGTCCCGGCCGCCGATCTCCCAGCTGCTGCGGCTCGACGTAGCGTCCCGGTTTCACCGACACGGTCCGCTCGTCCGGCTGCTGGCCACGCAGCGAACCGAAGCGATGCGCATACAGCCAGGTAAATTCCGCGCCCAGCAGGAAGATCTGCGCGGAGTAGTAGACCCACACCAGCAGCACCACCAGCGAACCGGCCGCGCCGTAGCCCGACGCCACGCCGGTCTTGCCGATGTACAGGCCGATCAGGAACTTGCCGATCGAAAACAGCAACGCGGTCACCAGCGCGCCAAGCCAGACGTCGGGCCAGCGCACGCGGGCACGCGGCATGATCTTGTAGATCATCGCGAAAACCGTGGTGATCACCGTCAGGCTGAAGAGGAAATCGACGGCATGGGCCAGAGCCTCCTCTTCGCCGAACAGCGGCGCCCACCCGCGCGACAGTGCCGCCAGCGCGGCGCTGGCCAGCAGCGACACGATCAGCAGGAAGCCGATGCCGAGGATCATGCCGAACGACAGCACGCGCGCCCGCAGCAGGCCCCACAGCCCCGAGCTCTTCTGCCGCTCGGGCACGCGCCAGATGCGGTCGAGCGCGCTCTGCAGTTCGGCAAACACGGTGGTCGCACCGATCAGCAGCGTGACCAGGCCCGCCAGTGTCGTCAGCGTGCTGGTTGCCGGTTCGCTGACCGCCGCCAGCATGTCCTCGATCGCCTTCGCGCCTTCGGTGCCGATGAAGCCCTGCAGTTCGGTGACGATGGCCCCGCGCGCGGCGTCGGCGCCGAATACGATGCCCGCCACGGAAATGACGATCAGCAGCAGCGGCGCCACGGAGAACACCGTGTAGTAGGCGATTGCCGCGCCCATGCTGGGCGCGTAGTCGTCGATCCAGGCGCTGACGGTGTCCTTCAGCAGTCCATACAGGTTACGAAGCGCGTGCACCGCGCGGCGGGGCATGGCGGCCTCTCGCGCTTAGCCCGCCGCCTGGCCGCCGGGCCGATCGCCGCCGAATTTCGCGGCAAACAGCCGTTCGCGCAATTCGCGCTCGGGCAGATGCACCAGGTCCTTGTCGACTTCCTCGGTGACAACATTGGCCACCTGCGCGGGCAGGTGCTTGCGCAGCAGGCCGAGAAAACGCGGCGCGGCCGCGATGCGCAGCTCGTCGTAGCGCTGCTTCTGCAGCGCGTCGGCCAGATGCTCGGCAACGCGACGGGCAAACCCCTCGGCTTCCAGGTGCAGTTCGTCTTCCCCGGCCGACGACGTGACGCTCGATGGCGCGCGCTGGCGTCCCGTACCGCCGCCCACCGCGGGGCCGGCACCCGGACCGGCCCCGGCGCCGGCGCGACGTCCGTACGCGTCGCGACGCAGATCCGCCGCATCCGCATGCGCGCCGGCGTCGGTCAGTTCATCGATGCAGGCCAGCTCCTGGCCCGGCTTGTGTCCTTCGAGAATGCGGGCGATGGCCTCGTCGGCCACCAGGACCCAGGTGGTTTTCATCGGATGCTCCTCTGCTGTTGACGCCCGGCGTCCCGACGCCGACGACGTCATGAACCCTGCCGATACGACGCGGCGCTACTGGCTGGTCGCGTCTTCGTCTCCGTGTTCTTCGCCCGCGACGGCAATCTTCACCGGGCCCTGCTGTTCCTTTTCGCCCTTCTTGTCCTTGTCCTCGGGCTGCTGCAGGACCTTGCGTTCCTCGACGTTCTCCGCTCCGCCAGCAGTCATGCCGTCGCCCAGCGTGTTGCCGCTGCCGGACACGCCGCCCGCGGCGCGCTCCTCGGCCTGCACGGTTTCATCGGTGTTGGCGCCCTCGGGATCGGGTCGTTGCGCCGGATCGGTGGCGGCGTTCTGCGGTGTTGCGCTGCCGCCTTGTGCGCCCTGACCGCCTTGACCGCCTTGACCGCCCTGTCCACCCTGCGGTTGCTGTGCCATGGTGTCCTCCATACGTCACGATGTCTGGAGGCCAAGCTGCAAGAAGCCTGCCATTGGCAGGTGCGCATGCGCAGCCGGGGCCGCAATACCGCGTCAGCGCGCGCGTGGGGCCGTGAGCGGCGGTCCGCGAAAGGAACGGCGCCAGGCGTGCGCGCCGGGCCCGTGCGTAACAAATACGCGGGCGGTAAGGTTCTTCACGCGGTCTTTGTCGAAATTTCGCTGGCCGGCGTGCCGCGCCGGCCGCCGAACCAGCGGTGCACCGCGACATAGAACAGCGGCACCCAGAAGATCGCCAGCACCGTCGCTGTGATCATGCCGCCGATCACGCCCGTGCCGATCGCATGCTGGCTGCCCGAGCCGGCGCCCACCGACGTGGCGAGCGGCACCACGCCCAGCACGAAGGCCAGTGAGGTCATCACGATCGGCCGCAGCCGCATCCGACTTGCCTCGATCGCGGCTTCGACAATGCCCTTGCCCTGATCGTGCAGCGCCTTGGCGAATTCGACGATCAGGATCGCGTTCTTGGCCGACAACCCCATCGTGGTCAGCAGCCCCACCTGGAAGAACACGTCGTTGGGCAGGCCGCGCAGCAGCGTCGCGGCCAGCGCGCCGACGATCCCCAGCGGCACCACCAGCATCACCGAGATCGGAATGGTCCAGCTCTCGTACAGCGCAGCCAGGCACAGGAACACCACCAGCAGCGACAGCGCGTACAGGGCCGGGGCCTGCGCGCCGGACAACCGTTCTTCGAACGACAGCCCGCTCCACGAATAGCCGACCCCGGCCGGCAGCTGCGCCATGACCTGCTCGACCGCCGCCATCGCTTCGCCGGAACTGTGACCGGGCGCCGGCTCGCCAAGAATCTGGATCGCGGCCACGCCGTTGTAGCGCTGCAGCTTCGGCGAGCCATAACCCCAGCTGCCGCTGGCAAACGCTGTAAACGGGACCATCGCGCCGCGATCGTTGCGCACGAACCATTTGGCCAGATCGTCCGGGTTCATCCGCGCGTCCGGCCTGCCCTGCAGATAGACCCGCTTGACCCTGCCCTGGTCGATGAAGTCGTTGACGTAGCTCGAACCCCAGGCGATCGACACGGTGCTGTTGATTTCCGCCAGCGACACGCCCAGCGCGCGCGCCTTCTCGTCGTCGATCTCCAGCCGGTATTGCGGCTCGTCGTTCAGGCCGTTCATCCGCACGCGCTGCAGTTCCGGACGTTGGGCGGCGAGCTGCAGGAAGCGGTCGCGCGCCTGCATCAGTACGTCGCGACCGACGCCGGCACGGTCCTGCAGATAGACGTCGAAACCGGTCGCGTTCCCCAGCTCCATCACGGCCGGCGGCACGAAGGCGAACGCCATCGCATCGCGCATGTCGCGAAACCGGGCCTGCGCGCGCCGGGCGAGGTCGAACACGCTGGTCGCCTCGCCGATGCGCTCGTGCCACGGCTTGAGCAGCACGAAGGCGAAGCCGGAACTTTGACCGCGGCCGGCGAAATTGAAGCCGTTGACGGTGAACAGCGACTGCACCACGCCGCCCTCTTCCTGCAGCAGGTACTCGCGCAGCCGATCGAGTACCTGCTGCGTGCGCTGCGCCGACGCGCCGGGAGGCGTCTGCACCTGGGCAAACAGCACCCCCTGGTCCTCGTCGGGCAGGAACGAGGTCGGGATCCGCGTGAACATCCACGCCGCCAGCGCCAGGATCAACAGGTACACGGCAGCATAGCGGCCACGCCGTCTGAGCACCGCCACCACGCCGCGCTCGTAGCCGCGCGTGGCCGCCTCGAAGCTGCGGTTGAACCAGCCCAGCGGGCCCCGTTTCGGCGCGCCATGCCCGTGCGGCGGCAACGGCCGCAGCATGGTCGCGCACAACGCCGGCGTCAGCACCAGCGCAACCAGCACGGACAGCACCATCGCCGACACGATGGTGATCGAGAACTGCCGGTAGATGACGCCGGTCGAGCCGCCGAAGAAGGCCATCGGCAGGAACACCGCGGACAGCACCAGCGCAATGCCGATCAGCGCGCCCTGGATCTGCCCCATCGAGCGGCGGGCCGCTTCCTCCGGCGACAGGCCCTCCTCGGCCATCAGGCGCTCGACGTTCTCGACCACCACGATGGCGTCGTCGACCAGCAGCCCGATCGCCAGCACCATGCCGAACATCGTCAGCGTATTGATCGAATAGCCGAACGCCGCCAGCACGCCGAAGGTGCCGAGCAGCACCACCGGCACCGCAATGGTAGGAATCAGCGTCGCGCGCACGTTCTGCAGGAACAGATACATCACCAGAAACACCAGCACCACGGCCTCGAGCAGCGTGCGCACGACGCCCTCGATCGACGCGGAGATCACCGGCGTGGTGTCGTACGGATAGACCACCTGCATGCCCGGCGGGAAGAACGGTTCGAGCTCGCCCAGCGTCGTGCGGATCGCCTTGGCGGTATCGAGCGCGTTGGCGCCGCTGGCGAGCCGGATCGCGATGCCGGAGGCCGGGCGGCCGTTGTACTGCGCATTGATGTTGTAGTCCTGGCCGCCGAGCCCCACCTCGGCCACGTCCTTCAATCGCACTTGCGAGCCGTCGCCATTGACCTTGAGCAGGATCTCGCGGAACTGCTCGGGCGTCTGCAACCGCGTCTTGCCCACCACCGTCGCGTTCAGCTGCTGGCCGGCGACCGACGGCAGGCCACCCAGTTGGCCCGATGCGACCTGCACGTTCTGCGCCTGGATCGCCGTCCTGACATCCGACGGCGTCAGCTGAAACGCGGTCAGCCTGGCCGGATCGAGCCAGATCCGCATCGCGTACTGCGCGCCGAATACCTGGAAGTCGCCCACGCCCGGCGTGCGCGACAGCGGGTCCTGGATGTTCGAGACGATGTAGTTGGCGAGATCCTCGCGCGTCATGCTGCCGTCGCTCGACACCACGCCGACGATCATCAGGAAGTTGCGCACGGACTTGGTCACGCGGATGCCTTGCTGCTGCACCTCCTGCGGCAGCAGCGGCGTCGCCAGCTGCAGCTTGTTCTGGACCTGCACCTGCGCGATGTCCGGATTGGTGCCCTGCTCGAAGGTGACGGTGATGGTCATGTTGCCATCGCCGTTGCTCTCGGACGAGATATAGCGAAGACGGTCCAGGCCGTTGAGCTGCTGCTCGATGACCTGCACCACGGTGTCCTGCACCGTCTGCGCCGACGCGCCGGGGTAGTTGACCTGGATCGCAATCGTCGGCGGCGCGATGGCGGGATACTGGCTCACCGGCAGCGCGCCGATCGACAGCGCGCCCGCCAGCATGATCACCAGCGCGATGACCCATGCGAAGATGGGACGTTCGATAAAGAATCGGGACATCGACGCGCTCCGTTCAACGCTGTGAGACGGCAGCGGCGCTGGCGGGGATTGCGCCGTTTGCCGGTGCGGCCGCCGTCAGCGGCAGCGGACGGACCTTGATGCCAGGCCGGACGAACTGCAGCCCCTCGACGATCAACCGTTCGCCCGGCTGCAGGCCCGCGCTGACCAGCCAGTTGTCGCCGATCACGCGTTCGGCCTCGATCCGCCGCAGTTCGACCTCGTCGTTTTGATTGACCAGCAGCGCGGTGGCCTGCCCCTTCGCGTCGCGCGTGACGCCGCGCTGCGGCGCCAGGATGGCCGCCGGCCGCACGCCCTGCTGCATCCGGGCCCGCACGAACATGCCGGGCAGCAGCTCGTGGCGCGGATTGGGAAACACCGCGCGCAGCGTCACCGAGCCGGTGCCGGTGTCCACCGCCACCTCGGTGAATTCGAGCCGGCCCGGCTCGGCATACTCGCTGCCGTCCTCGAGGATCAACCGCACGCGCGCCGCGTTCTCCCCTGCCGCTTCCAGGCGACCCGCCGCAAGATCGCGGCGCAGCCCGAGCAGCGCGGACGACGGCTGCGTGACGTCGACATAGATCGGATCGAGCTGCTGCACGGTGGCCAGCGCGTTGGCCTGCCCGTTGGTGGCGAGCGCGCCCTCGCTGGCGAAGGAGCGGCCGATGCGCCCCGAGATCGGGGCGAGCACCCTGGTGTAGCGCAAGTCGATCGCGGCGCGGTCCACCGCCGCCTGCGCCGTCAGCCAGGCCGCGCGCGCCTGCTCGTATTCCTGCTGGCTCACCGCCCGATCGCGCGCGAGCCGCTCGTAGCGCTGCGCGGTCTGCCGGGCGGACTCCAGCGTGGCCGCCGCGCTGGCGGGCGCGGCCTGGTAGGTGGACGGATCGATCTGGTACAGCTGCTGGCCCTGCCGGACCTCGCTGCCCTCCTTGAACAGCCGGCGCAAGATGATGCCGTCGACCTGCGGCCGAACCTCGGCGACGCGGTAGGCCACCGTACGGCCCGGCAGTTCGGTGCTGAGCGCCACCGGCTGGTGTCGCAGCGTGACATAGGCGACCTCGGGAGTCCGCGCGGCGGCGGGGGCGTCCTGCTTGCCGCAACCGGCAAGAACCAATGCCGGCAACAGGATCAAGCCAGTGACTGGCCGATGGGGAAACGAGCGGAAGGCGGGGAAGGCTGGACGGAGAGGCATGGCGGCATCGAAGAACATCGGGCGGCACCGATGCTATCCGTCCATGCCGGTCAGGCTGCTGGCAGGAGGCTGACGGTTTTGTCATGTATTGGAACGTGCGCGGCGCAAGCGCGTTTCCGCACGCTCGCCGGCAGCCGATCCGGCCGGGCCTGTGCTTCGCGGCTAGGCCTCGCGCTTCAGATAGCGCGGCACGAAGCGGCGGATCGCGCCGTCCGGGAAGCGCACATCGACGCGTTCGCGCGTCGTCGCGACGACGGTGCCGACGCCATGGCGGCGGGCCCGCACCTTGTCCCCTTCGGCGAAGCGCGGTGCGGTGGCGGGGCCTTTCGCTTCGGGAAGCGGCTCGACCGGATGGCGAGCGGCCTCGGCGGCTCGCACACAACTGTCGCAGGTGCCGCAGCGTTCGGGGCCGCCATCCTCGCCGTAGTACTCCAGCAGCATCGCCCATCGGCAGCGGCCGCTGCGCGCATAGTGCAGCATGGCTTCGAGCGTCGCGCGATCCTTGTCGCTGCGCTCGGCGTACTGCGCCGCGATGGCCCGCACCGCCTCGGCATCGTTCTTGCCCGGCTGCCGGCTGTAGCTGCCGTCCTTGTGGCGCCGAACGATGTCGGCCTCGC
Source organism: Cupriavidus gilardii (assembly GCF_013314895.1). GTDB lineage: Bacteria > Pseudomonadota > Gammaproteobacteria > Burkholderiales > Burkholderiaceae > Cupriavidus > Cupriavidus gilardii_C. The sequence continues at coordinate 195,889 of NZ_JABTYE010000003.1, forward strand.
ACAGCATCGTCAGCGCGACCTGCAGCTTGCGCCTTGCGACGTTCGGCAGCTGCTCGTGCAGCGCGTCGAGCGACAGCGGCGCCGCGGCATCGCGCTCCCGCATCGTCGCCACGATCTGTTCGAGCGACTCGGCGCTGGGATAGCGGTTCGACAGAAAGAACTGCTGCACCCGCTTGTCGCGTTCGTCATGCAGCAGCGTGCAGCGTGCCGGCTCGCCATCGCGGCCGGCGCGGCCGGTTTCCTGGTAATAGGCATCGAGGCTGCCCGGCAACTGGGCGTGCACGATGAAGCGAACGTCCGGCTTGTCGATGCCCATGCCGAAGGCATTGGTGGCGACCATCACGCGGCACTCGCCCGACATGAACGCCGTCTGGCTGTCGCGGCGTTGCGCGGCGGTGCAGCGGCCGTGATACAGGGCCACGTCCAGGCCCGCCTCCTTCAGTCCTGCATGCAGGCGCTCGGCTTCGCGCACCGTGGCCGCGTAGACGATGCCCGCGCCGTCTTCGCGCGCGGCCAGGCTGCGCACCTGCGCCAGCCGCTCGTCGTCGCCGGCGACATGCTGGACCGCGTAGACCAGATTGGGCCGGTACAGCCCCGCCTTGACCACGCACAGCGACTGCAGATCGAGCTGCGCGGCGATATCGTGGATCAGCGTGTCGGTGGCGGTGGCGGTCAGCGCCAGCACCGGCGGCCGTCCGAGCGCGCGCACCGCATCGGGAATGCCGAGATAGGCGGGACGGAAATCATGACCCCATTGCGAGATGCAGTGCGCTTCGTCGACCACCAGCAAGGCGACGCGGTTGCGCCGGATCGACGCGATGACGTCCGGGTCCTGCAATTGCTCCGGCGTGGTCAGCACGATTCGCTCGTCACGGCGGGCCAGGCTGTCGAGCGCGGCATCGGCCGCGGCGTCGCCGACGGCGCTGTTGACGACGGCCGGGTCCATGCGCAGTTCGTCCAGCTTCTCGGCCTGGTCCTGCATCAGCGAGATCAGCGGCGATACCACCACCGTCAGGCCATCGAGGTACATCGCGGGCACCTGAAAGCACAGCGATTTGCCGCTGCCGGTCGGCATCACCGCCAGCGTGTCGTGGCCCTTCAGCACGCTGTCGATGACTTCGGCCTGTCCGGGGCGCAGCTGCTGGATGTCGAAGCGCTCGCGCAGCAGGCGCTGGATCGGGTCGGGCAGCGTGGTCGTCATGTCGAAGCGGCGGCTGCAATTTCCGTGCCGCACGCGGCGGCGGCGCTGGCGCCACGATCGCGCCGCAGCGGTCCGTCTTTGAGAAAAATTGACACCCCCGAGCGGACGGACTTACGCTCGGTCGTCCCTGGACATGCCCCGCACGCCGCCTTCGGCCGCCGCGCCGCACGCCCTTCCGGGCACCGCAGTACCACCATACCGATAACGACAACTCCCTCCGAGACAGCCGCGCCGTGCCTTCTTCACGCCCGAATCCCTCGCTGCTGAGCGAGCTGCGACCCGCCCTGCCGATCCTGATCGGCGCTTCCGTGATGCTGAGCCTTGCCATGGGCCTGCGGCAAAGCCTGGGCATCTTCATGCCGCCGCTGACGCGCGACATCGGCATCTCGGTTTCCGACTTCACCGCCGCGATCGCGGTGCAGAACCTGGCGTGGGGACTGCTGCAGCCGATCGCCGGCGCCTGGGCGGTGCGGGTCGGCTTCCGGCCGCTGATGATGAGCGGTGCCGCGCTCTACGTGCTGGGGCTGGCGCTGCTGGCCGGGGCGCAAGGGATGATCGGCGTCACGCTCGGTGCCGGTGTCGCGATCGGCGCCTCGATGGCATGCACCGGCAGCGCGATCGCGATGGCGGTCGCGGCCCGCCCCATCTCGGCGACGCTGCGCAGCACGGTGCTCGGCATCGTATCGGCGGCGGGATCGCTGGGCGCGCTGATTGCCGCGCCGATCGGTCAGGTGGTCGCGCAGGGCTACGGCTGGCGCGTCGGCATGGTGGCCTTCGTCGTGCTCGCGCTGGCAATGCTGCCGGCCGCGTGGTTCGCCGGCCGCGTCGACCGCCTGCCCGCGCCGGTGTCGGCGAGCGGAATCGAGCAGAACGCGCGCGAGGCGCTGGGCACGGCGCTGCGCCATGCGCCCTTCCTCGTGATGGCGCTGGCGTATTTCGTCTGCGGCATGCAGCTGGTCTTCCTGACCACGCATCTGCCGTCCTATCTCGATATCTGCGGCATGGACGCGATGTTGAGCGCGCAGGCGCTCGGCGTGATCGGCGGTTTCAATGTGCTGGGCAGTCTGTTCTTTGGCTGGGCCGGCGGCCGCGTCAACAAGCTGCTGTTGCTCGGCGGCATCTACACGCTGCGCTCGCTGGCGCTGATCTGGTACTTCTCGTCGGCGCCGACGCCGGAGAGCACGCTGGTGTTCGCCGCGGTGATGGGCTTTCTGTGGCTCGGCGTGGCGCCGCTGGTGGCGGGCTGGATCGCCGAGACCTTCGGCCTGCGCTGGCAAGCGATGCTGGGTGGCGTGGCCTTCTTCAGCCACCAGATCGGCAGCTTCGTCGGCGCCTTCGGCGGCGGACTGCTGTTCGACGCGCTCGGCTCCTACACGCTGGCGTGGCAGGTCGGCGTATCGCTGGGCCTGGCCGCGGGCCTCGCGCAGATTGCGTTTGCCGTGGTGACGCGGCCGCGGCCGCCGCAGGTGGCGACGGCGTAGGCCGCGCCGCCGGGCGGCGGTACCAGACGAAACGGCGCGTCTGCCTGATGTCCGTTATTGCGCCGGGCGGATGTTCTGATTGCCGCGGAACAGATTATCGGGATCGTATTCGCGCTTGATCTGCGCCAGCCGCGCATAGTTGGCGCCATAGGCGGCATCGACGCGGGTGGTCTCGTCCTGCGTGAGGAAGTTCACGTAGACGCTGCCCAGCGCGAACGGCGTCAGCGCATTGAACAGGCCGCGCGTCCATTGGATGCAGCGCTGATCGTCGGCGGCCTGTTGCCAGCGGCCATGGATGTTCATCACGAAGTTGGCGTCGCGATGCGCATAGGCCGTGGCGTCCACCGGCACACGGCCGACGTGGCCGCCCAGCGCGCCGATGAAGATCTCGCATTCCGGCGAGGGCAACGTCGCAAGGCCGTCGTTCAGCACGGCCAGCATGCCGTCGTCGAGGCGCGCGAAATTGTGCGACTTCCAGTAGTTGCGTGCGCCCGGCGTCAGCAGCGGATCGAAGGCCTTCTGCCAGGCGGTATAGGGCATCGGTCCCAGATGTTCGCCATAGGGCTGGCCGAACTCGCGAATCGGCGCGATCGCGTCGGGGCCGTCCGCCGACGGGCCGATATGACAGGCCGCCAGCGCCATCACCGGCTTGCCGTGCACCTCGGGCGGCAGGAAAGGCAGCGGCGGCGCGAGGCGGAACACCGCCCATACCGTCACCTCGTCCGGCGCGGACTCCATGAAGTCCCGATAGCGCGGAAATACCTGTGCGGCCTGTTCGAACGGATAGACCACCAGTCCGCCGTAGATCTCCGGGCCGACCGGATGCAGCTCGAACTCGAACAGCGTGACCACGCCGAAATTGCCGCCGCCGCCGCGAATGGCCCAGAACAGTTCGGGTTCGTTGTCGGCGTCGACGCGGCGGAAGGTCCCGTCGGCCGTGACGATATGCGCGCCGAGCAGATTGTCGACCGTGGTGCCGTACTTGCGGCTGATCCAGCCGAAGCCGCCGCCCAGCGTCAGCCCGGCGACGCCGGTAGTCGAATTGATGCCGGTCGGCGTCGCGAGCCCGAAGGCCTGCGCCTCATGATCGAAATCGCCGAGGGTAGCGCCCGGATCCACCCAGGCCACCCGCGCCTGCGGATCGACCGCCACGGAACGCATGGTCGACAGATCCAGCACCAGCCCTTCGTCGCAGACCGCGGTGCCGGCAATATTGTGGCCGCCGCCTCGCACCGCGGCGCGCATGCCGTGCCGGGTGGCAAAGCGGATCGCGTTGATCACGTCGGCGGCGCCGGCGCAGCGTGCGATCGCCGTCGGCCGGCAATCCACCGTGGCGTTCCACACCTTCCTCGCTTCTTCATAACCCGGATCGTCGGCCTGCAACACCGCTCCGCGCATACCCGATTTCCATTGGTCGATGGTTTCCCTGGTCACACTGGTCATGGCGCACCTCGTCTTACTTTTGACGCAGCGTCCTCGACAGGCTGTCCGGCCCGAGGCCGCGCGGTGGCGGGGTGATGGCCATCACGTGGTGTGCATGCCCGGATCGATCGGTCTGCGACCTGGGAGGATGAGGGTAGGAAGGCGGGATCGGCGGAGGGCGCTGGTGCGGAACATTTAAGGCACGGGGTCGGCAAATGTAAAGCCGCGCCGGGGGCCGGACATTGCAGACAAAGGCAAGCCGGATTTGCCGGTGTCGGTGTTGCCGCCGCACGAGATAAAATCGCACCGTCGAAAAAGACAGCGGCGGTATCGGTTAGTCCGCCCGCCCCGATTTCAGGGGTTCTGTCGGCCCGCGCCGACCCGCGACCTTCGCCCGCCGCTGGAGTGGGCAGGGCCGCGCGCGTCCATATCGCCTCCGCCCTCGATCCATGCCCGGTTTCGGCGAAGCCTTTCGTTCAACGCTGGTCCGGCTGCCGCATTGGCATGCCGTTCCGCCTATCAGCGAGGCCATCATGAAACAAAGCATCTCCGTCGTTACCCTGCCCGTCGCCGACCTGGATCGCGCCAAGGCCTTCTATTGCAGTGGACTGGGCTGGTCGCCGGTGTTCGACAACGGCGACATTGCGTTCTTCCAGTTCAATGGCTTTGTGGTCGGGCTGTGGAACAAGAGCTCGTTCGAAGCAGAGATCCATGGCCCGTCGAACACCGGTGCGCGCGGTTCGGCGCTCGGCCATAACGTCGAGTCTCCCGAGGAAGTCGACCGGCTGATGGCACAGGCGGTGGCGAGCGGCGCGACGCTGGTATCTCCGGCGCGCGCTCTGCCATGGGGCGGCTATTCCGGCTATTTCGCCGATCCGGACGGGCACTTGTGGGAGGTCGCCCACAACCCCGCCTGGCCCATCTCGCCCGAGGGCTACGTCACCTTCGCGAGTTGAACCCCGCTGCTGCAAGGGCCGCTGTCGGAATCGGCTGACAGCCGATGCGGCCCGACGCCGGTGTCCTGCGGTAACCGCCCCGGCCTATGCTGGCGGCGTTCGGCCTGCATGGGCCGGCACGCAACGGGAGAGGCGATGGACTGGATCGACATGCTGCAATGGCCCGCGATGGCCATCACCGTCGCGGCCACCTGGCTGATCGGTTCGCGAGTCGCCACGCGCCGCAAGGTCGGCTTCTGGATCTTCCTGCTCAGCAACGCGCTGTGGGTCATCTGGGGCCTGCACACCAGCGCCTATGCGCTGGTGGTGCTGCAATTCGCGCTGGCCGCGCTGAATTTGCGCGGGATGCGCAAGGCAAAGCAGGTCGAACAGGATGGGGGAACGCAGGCAGGGCCGGCGGGAAGTGCGGAGGCGCAGTAACGGCCGTTCCCTCCAAAGTGAAATGCCCCGATCGCGGATCGGCGTTGTTCCACGGAAGCGGGGTCTCGCCAAACGGTGTCCCGCCGGCTTCGAGCGGCTGCCCTACACGCGCCACCTTCCACTACACTTGCGGCTTCGTTCCCTGCGCGCCGGCATCGCGCCGCGCGGTTTCGATCGGCTCGCCGACCGGATCAAAAAAACAAGAAACCGTGTCCTCTCCCGCTTCCCAAGACCGTTCCACGCTGCTCGCCGTGCTCGCCCTGATGGGCTCGATGGCGTCGCTGTGCGTCGGCACTTCGTTTGCCAAGAGCCTGTTCGACGCAGTTGGCGCGCAGGGCACCACCGCGCTGCGGGTCGGGTTCTCCGCGTTGATCCTGCTGACCGCGTGGCGGCCGTGGCGGTGGCCGCTGAAGGGAGCCGATGCGCGTGCCATCGCGCTGTACGGCGCGGCGCTGGGCGCGACCAATCTGATGTTCTATATGTCGCTGCGGACGGTGCCGCTCGGGCTGGCGATTGCGATCGAGTTCACGGGGCCGCTGGCGGTGGCGATCGCCTCGTCGCGCCGCGCGATCGATTTCGTCTGGATCGCCTGTGCGGTGGTGGGCTTGCTGTTGCTGCTGCCGCTGCGGGAGCACGCGGACAATCTGGATCCGGTCGGCATCGGTTACGCACTCGCCGCGGGCGTCGGCTGGGCGCTCTATATCATCTTTGGCCAGCGCGCCGGCAATGCCCACGGCGGTCAGGCGACGTCGCTGGGCCTGCTGATGGCGTCGCTGGTGGTCTTCCCGTTCGGGCTCGCCCACGCGGGCACGGCGCTGTTCAGCCCGCCGTTGCTGCTGGCCGGGCTGGCGGTGGGCATCCTGTCGAGCGCGATCCCCTATTCGCTCGAGATGGTCGCGCTCAAGCGGCTGCCGCGACGGACCTTCGGCATTCTGCTCAGCATGGAGCCGGCGATGGGCGCACTGGCCGGTCTGGTGATGCTGCACGAGCAGCTGAGCGCGACGCAGTGGCTGGCGATCGGCTGCATCATCGTCGCCTCGATTGGCTGCACGATCACCGCCGGTGGGCGACGCTCCCCCGAAGCCCAGGCACGCGGCACCGGCACCGCGGGATGATGGGCCGGCGATCGCCGGATGACGGGCCGATGATGACGTTCAACGCCCCGCCGTAGCGGGGCGTGCATCGCGATCACGCAACCTTGTAGCGCTCGAGCCAGTGTGCGTACGGCGCGGGCAGCGTCCACGAGGGGCGCTCGACGCCGAGCACCTTTGCCGCGTGGTACGGCCAGTGCGGATCGGCCAGATGCGCGCGGCCGACCATCACCAGGTCAAGCTGCTGCTGCGCCACGACGCGTTCGGCGAGCTGCGGCGTATCGATGCCCCAGGCCGATGCCACCGGCAGCCCGGTCTCGCGGCGCACGCGCTCGGCCACCGGCGCGAGGAACGCGGGGCCCCACGGAATGTTCGCCTCCGGCGTCGAAAAACCCACGCTGACGCTCAGCATATCCAGTCCTTCCTGCTTCAATCGCTGCGTCAGCGCGATCGATTCGTTCAGCGTTTCCTCGTCGCGCCCGTCGTACTCGATCACGCCAAAGCGCGCGGTCAGCGGCAAGTGCTCCGGCCAGACCTTGCGCACCGCCGCCAGCGTCTCGACCAGGAAGCGGCCCCGATTCTCCGCAGAGCCGCCGTAGATGTCATCGCGCTGGTTGGAGTGCGGCGAGAAGAAGCTCTGCGCCAGGTAGCCATGCGCGAAATGCAACTCCAGCCATTCGAAGCCGAGGTCGCGTGCCCGTACGGCGGCGGCGACGAAGTCGGCGCGTACGCGGGCGATATCGTCGAGCGTCATCGCGCGCGGAACCTTCGGCAGGCCGGCACCGAACGGGATCGCCGAGGGCGCGATGGTCTGCCAGCCGCGCGGATCGCCTTCGGGAATATGGTCGTCGCCTTCCCAAGGGCGGTTGGCACTGGCCTTGCGCCCGGCATGGCCGATCTGGATGCCGGGCACCGCGCCGGCCGCCTTGATGGCACCGACCACGGGGGCGAAGGCCTCGGCCTGCTTGTCGTTCCACAGGCCGGCGCATCCCGGCGTAATGCGGCCTTCCGGCGAAACGGCGGTGGCCTCGGCAATCACCAGCCCGGCACCACCGCGCGCGATGCCGGCCAGATGGACCTTGTGCCAGTCATTGATGACGCCTTCCTCGGCGACGTACTGGCACATCGGCGGCACCGCGATGCGGTTGCGCAGCGTGACATCTTTCAGTTGGAACGGTTGGAACAGCGCGGACATCTATTTGTTTTCCTTCAGTGAGATCAATGCAGAGCAACAGCGCGTCAAAAAGCGGGACGCGAGGTAATCAACGGCCGCGTGCGCCGAGGCTGGCCAGCAGCGCGTGCGCGACCGATTCGGACGAGGCCGGATTCTGGCCGGTGATCAGCAGCCCGTCGGTGACCGCATGCGGCTGCCAGTCCGACGCCTTTTCGTAGCGGCCGCCGTTGGCCTTCAGCATGTCCTCGACCATAAATGGCACCACGTCGGTCAAGCCGACCGCCGCTTCTTCCGTGTTCGCAAAGCCGGTCACAGCCTTGCCCTGCACCAGCGGCTTGCCGTCGGGCCCTTTGACGTGGCGCAGCACGCCGGGCGCGTGGCATACCGCCGCGACCGGCTTGCCGGCGGCGATGGCGCGTTCGATCAGCGAGATCGAGTGCCGGTCTTCGGCCAGATCCCACAGCGGGCCGTGGCCGCCGGGATAGAACACGGCGTCGAAATCGTCGATCGACACTTCGGCCAGCTTGCGCGTCGACGCCAGCGCGGCGCGCGCCTCGGCGTCGGCCTCGAAGCGACGGGTCGCGTCGGTCTGCGAAGCGGGGTCGCTACTCTTCGGATCGAGCGGCGGCTGCCCGCCCAGCGGCGAGGCCAGCGTGATCTGCACGCCCTGGTCGCGGAACACGTAGTACGGCGCCGCCAGCTCCTCGAGCCAGAAGCCGGTCTTTTTGCCGGTGTCGCCGAGGCGGTCGTGCGAGGTCAATACGATCAGCAGTTTCATGAGACGAATCCTTGTCGGTTCGGTAAATCAGAGACAACCGAATTAGACCGGTCGTCTAGTACCAAGATCAAAAAAACGACGCGATGGCGCGTCGCCACCGGCGGTCTGTCCGCCGGCCCTGCTCTTCTACGACAACTGCAGCAATTGCCGCGTCGCGGTCATCGCCAACGCGAACGGCTTGCCGTCCTGCCGGAATTTCCCCAGCAGCGTGGCCCCGAGCCACAACTGGTACAGCGTCGTGGCCAGCGCGTGCGGGTCGCCGATGTCTCGCAGCGAACCGTCGCGCACGCCCGCCTCGATGCAGGCGGCCAGCCGCTGCACGATCTGCCCGGTACCGCGCTCCAACACCGCGCGCATCGCCTGTGACAGGTCGCACACCTCGGCTCCAAGCTTGACCGCCAGGCACTTGCCCTCGGGATCGTCGGCGTTCTGCGCGTTCTGCCACTCGGTCCAGTAGCGCAAAAGCCGCTGACCATGATCGCCCTGCCCGCGCACCAGCATCTGCTCGAGGTGCGCCAGGTAGTCGGCGAAATACGATTCCAGCAGCGCCTCGCCGAACGCCTCCTTGGAGCCGAAATAGTGATAGAACGAGCCCTTCGGCACCCCCGCCGCCTGCAGAATCTCGTTCAGCCCGACGGCCGAGAACCCCTTGCGCAGCATGATGGGCTTGGCCGTGTCGAGGATGTGCTGGCGGACGTCAGCGGTGGTGGTAGGTGCCATGGAACGGGATGATAGCAGAATTAGACCGGTCGTCTAGTGTCGTTATAGGCTTGCCGGACTAGGGCGCCAGCACTTTCGAGAATCGGCATGCTCGTGCGCTTTTGCTCCAAAGCGCCGCAATACTGTATGGATGTACAGGTATATTCATGGCCTGCCTTGCCTCCATAAGGGTGTGCGCTGGCAGCGTCACTGGACAATCTACGCGTTCAAATCAGGCGCACTTCTCGTACCGACGCTAGTGAGGAATCGAACCTTGCGTAAGCCGGACTACCCCTCTTTGTGGCCTCCCGGGCGTCACAGGATTTCGCTCAGGGACTTTCGCGCTGTCGCAGTGGAGCGGTTTCCGCACGATGGGCGGCGGCGAGAGTTGTATCTGCGGTTGGAAGCTTGGATAAAGCGGCTTCAGTCCCTCGGCGTAAAAGCAACACTCTGGCTCGATGGTTCGTTCACGACGGAAAAGCCGGGTCCAAATGACATCGACTGCATTCTGTGGAATCCGCGCGTAGACGGCGACATGACCGAGGCCACAAAGCAGGGCCTCGGTCCGCTGATTGACAAGGATCATGTAGACCGTGAATTTGGCTTGGATTTTTTTATAGAGGGACCCTGGAGCGGCGACCGCTTCCAACGGGAGGCTTACTGGTCTGGCGTTTTTGGTTTTTGCCACGACCGAGTTACAGCGAAGGGATTCGTGGAGATCGCATTGTGAGTGCCAAATTTCTCGAACAGCATCTGAAGGCTTTGACAGCGTTCGCCAGAGAAACAGAGGAACAGCTACGGAGGAATCCTCAGGACTTCTGGTGCGCGGCAGCGCTAAAGGCACAGTACCAGGCCATTGCTAAAGCGTCGCGTGAGCTTGCCATCGCACGGGCAGCAGAGGCGCATGAATCATTGGAGTTGCGGGTTACTGCGCCTCGCGCGGAGACTCAACGTTTGAGCAGCACCTGAATGGCTCCATCGGCGCTCCCCTGCAGAAACGGGCTATTCAAGCTACCCTGTTGGGCTCGATTGCAGCCATATCCCACGGTCGCACGCACCAATCTCTGAGGAATCCCATATGCCCCCGCCCATCAAGATCGATTTCGTCTCCGACATCGCCTGCCCCTGGTGTGCGATTGGCCTGTCCTCGCTGCAGCTGGCGCTGTCCCGTCTTGGCGACGAGGTCGATGCCGAGGTGGTGCTGCACCCGTTCGAGCTGAACCCGGATATGGGACCTGACGGCGAGGCCATCGTCGATTATCTGGGCAAGAAGTACGGCCGCACGCCGGCGCAGATTGCCGAGACGCAGGCGACGATTCGCGAGCGCGGTGCCGACGTCGGCTTTTCGTTCGGTCCGCGCGAACGCGTGTACAACACCTTCGATGCGCATCGGCTGCTGCATTGGGCGCGGCTCGAGGGCAGGCAGGTGCCGCTGAAGCTGGCGTTGCTGCGGGCTTATCACGGCGAGGGCAAGGATCCGAGCGATCACGAGGTGCTGATCGAGGCCGCGAAGTCGGCTGGCCTCGATGGTGCCGCGGCGCGGCGCGTGCTGGACAGCGGCGACTATGCCGACGAGGTTCGCGCGGAGGAACGGGAATACCAGTCGATGGGCATCCACTCGGTGCCGTCGATCATCTTCAACGATCGGTACCTTATCACCGGCGGACAACCGGCCGAGGCCTTCGAACGGGTGATCCGGGAGATCCTCGCCGAATCGGCCGGCCAATCCGGCGCATCGGCTCCGCTGTAGTGCCGCGTTAGCCGTACGCCCGCGCGGCTCACCGCATCGCGAACCAGTCCTCCGGCAGCCACTCGGTGGCTTGTCGGGCCGGCGTCAGCATCAGGGTGGCCTCGTGCAGCAACGCATCGCCCGGATGCAGCCGCACGGAAAATCCATGCTCGCGCAGGATCGCCAGCATGCGGCGGTTCTCGCTCAGGACCTCCCCACGCAAACCCCGCAGGCGTTGCGTCCGCGCGCCCTGCACCAGTGTCTGCACCAGCCGGCGGCCGATGCCGCGGCCCTGCCAACGGTCGGCCACGACGACGGCCAGTTCGGCCACGCCCTCTTCCCCGACCACGTATTCCCCATTGGCGACGATGCTTTCCTCGCCGTCGCCATCGCCGCGGACCGTCAACACCAGCGCGCAACGGCTGCGGACGAATTGCCCGATCAGATCGTCGGATACCTGCCCACCGGTCAGGAAGCGGTAATAGCGGCTCTCGCGCGACAGGCGATCGACGAAGGCGCGCTGGCGGACAAAGTCATCGAGCCGTACGGCGCGCGCCGTCAACGTTTGTCCGCCCTTGACGGTCCAGGTCTGCGGAAAGTCGCCGAAGACCAGCGGCCTGGCAAACAAGAAGGGGGCGATTTCGGCGGCTCGCAGTACGGCGGGCATGGCTGGCATCCTGACTTCATTTGTCGTAGTCAGAGTATAGGCCAGATCCTGACTTTTGCAAATGAAGTCAGCCTGCTATGCTCCGACCATGGACCCGACCCCAGAAGACCTCCGTCATTGTTCGATCGCCGGCACGCTGAGCCTGATCGGCGAAAAGTGGTCGATGCTGATCCTGCGCGACGTCCTCAGCGGCGTCAGCCGGTTCGACGACTTCCTGGCGCGGCTGCAATGCTCGCCCGCCGTGCTGTCCGCCCGCCTGAAAACGTTGACCGAAGCGGGCCTGCTGCGCCGGGTCAGCTACCGCGAGCCCGGTGCCCGGGAGCGTTTTGCCTATCGGCCCACGCGGGCGGCAGTCGAACTGCTGCCCGTGCTGATCGGCCTGATGCAGTGGGGCGATCGGCATCTGAAGGGTGGCTGCGGATTGATGGAGGTCCGCTCGGCCACCAGCGGTCTCAAGGTCCATGCCGCGCTGATCGACGAAGCCGGACAGGAGGTGCCCTTGAACGAGTTGAAGATGGTGCGATCGCGTCACCCGATGCCGGCACAGTCACAACAGAATGACGCGTCGCTGCCCTCCTCGGAACCCGGCGCCGCCCCCAGCGCGCCAAGCACCGCCAGCGCGGACTGAGCCCGCGCACCGCCGCCGCGCATTGCGGCGCACCATCGTCGTGCCGCCCCGCCCCATCGGGGCGCATCGACTCCCGCCCGCCGCGCTGCGACAGCGCACTTTCCGCATCCGACATCACAAAATCCGCTGGCATGCCGCTTGCTGATTTGTGACGCGAGCGGACCAACGGCGGCCCGCTCCAGATACACAGGCGTCGGCGGTCTTCACCGTCGGCGTCAGGACAACGGCGTCCCCTGAACCGATCGCATCGACTGCATCGGCTCTCGGGACGCCTTTTGTTTTCTTGGAGCCAGCATGGCAGCGACCCCCAGCCCGAATGCCAGCGTGAACGCAGGCGCCGCGAGCAAAGCGACCCGCATCGCGCTGTTCACCTTCCGCACGCCACAGATGCGCGCCTTCCATATGACGTGGATGGCGTTCTTCGTCTGCTTCTTCGCCTGGTTCGCCTGCGCGCCGCTGATGCCGATGCTGCGCGGCGAGTTCGGCCTGACGCCCGATCAGGTGGCCAACATCAATATCGCGGCCGTCGCGGTCACGATCCTGGTGCGCCTGATCATCGGCCCGCTGTGCGACCGCTATGGCCCGCGCAAGACCTATACGGGCCTGCTGGTGCTCGGCGCGATTCCGGTGCTGGGCGTGGCGATGGCGCAGACCTACGAGGCCTTCCTGTTCTTCCGGCTGCTGATCGGCGCGATCGGCGCGAGCTTCGTCATCACGCAGTACCACACCTCGGTGATGTTCGCGCCGAACGTGGTCGGCACCGCCAATGCGGCATCGGCCGGATGGGGCAATGCCGGCGGCGGCGCTGCGCAGGGGCTGATGCCGTTGCTGGTGGCCGGCGTGCTGATGCTGGGCGTCAGCGAGACGATCGGCTGGCGCGTCGCGCTGCTGGTACCGGGCGTCGCCATGCTGGTGATGGCTGCACTGTACTGGCGCTTCACGCAGGACTGCCCGCAGGGCAACTACGCCGAGCTGCGCGCGCAGGGTATCGCCATCGACGGCGGCAAGAAAGGCGGCTGGGCCAGCTTCGTCGCCGCCGGCGCCAACTACCGCGTCTGGCTGCTGTTCGTGACCTACGGCGCCTGCTTCGGCGTCGAGATCTTCATCCACAACGTGGCCGCGATGTATTTCGTCGACCGCTTCGAGCTGTCGCTGAAGGCCGCGGGTCTGGCCGCCGCGAGCTTCGGCCTGCTGGCGCTGTTCGCTCGCGCGCTGGGCGGCTGGGTGTCCGACAAGGTCGCGCGCACCCATGGCCTGAGCGCCCGCACCATGCTGCTGTTCGTGCTGATGCTCGGCGAGGGCCTGGGCCTGCTGTGGTTCTCGCAATCGACCTCGGTCGCGCTGGCCGTGATCGCGATGCTGGCCTTCGGCCTGTTCACCCACATGGCGTGCGGCGCGACCTATGCGCTGGTGCCCTTCATCGACCGCAAGGCGCTCGGCGGCGTGTCCGGAATCATCGGCGCGGGCGGAAACGTCGGCGCGGTGGCCGCGGGCCTGCTGATGAAGGGCCTGGGCAGCCTGCAGCAGACCCTGATGGTGCTCGGCGTGCTGGTGGTGCTGTCGGCACTGTGCGCGGTGGCGGTGCGCTTCTCGGCCGAACACAAGGCGCGCGAACAGGCACTGCTCGAGAACGCGCTGGCCAGCTGAGCCATCCCGTACGCCTCCACTCCTGACAAGAACGCCCACCGCGATGCCCACCCAGGCGCCCACGAACAAGGAACGCATCATGAAGCTCGTCATCATCGGCCACGGCATGGTCGGCCACAAACTGCTCGAATGCCTGGCACAGGCGCGCGAAGAACGTGGCGCCGACCTGCAGGTCACCGTGCTGTGCGAGGAACCGCGCCCCGCCTATGACCGCGTGCACCTGTCGGAATTTTTCTCGGGCAAGAGCGCCGAGGATCTGTCGCTGGTCACGCCCGGCTTCTTCGAGCAATGCGGCTTCGCGCTGCGGCTGAACGCGCGCGCCACCGCGATCGACCGCGCCGCCCGCACGGTCACCGCGTCGACCGGCGAGACGCTGCACTACGACAAGCTGGTGCTGGCGACCGGTTCCTACCCGTTCGTGCCCCCGGTGCCCGGCCGCGATCGCGCCGACTGCTTCGTCTACCGCACCATCGAGGACCTCGAAGCGATGCGCGAATGCGGCGCCCGCTCGCGCACCGGCGTGGTCGTCGGCGGCGGCCTGCTCGGTCTGGAATGCGCCAAGGCGCTGCGCGACATGGGCCTGGAAGCGCATGTGGTCGAATTCGCGCCGCGCCTGATGGCGGTGCAAGTCGACGATGGCGGCGGCCAGATGCTGCGGCGGAAGATCGCGGCGCTGGGCGTCACCGCGCATACCGGCAAGAACACCGTCGAAATCGTCGACGGCGAGACCGGCACGCACCGGATGCGCTTTGCCGATGGCACGCATCTGGACACCGACATGATCGTGTTCTCCGCCGGCATCCGTCCGCGCGACGAGCTGGCGCGCGCTGCCGGCCTGGCGATCGGCGAGCGCGGCGGCATCGTGATCGACGACCAGTGCCGCACCTCCGATCCGGACATCCATGCGATCGGGGAATGCGCGCTGTGGCAGGGCAAGATCTTCGGGCTGGTCGCGCCCGGCTACGACATGGCGCGCGTGACCGCGAGCCAGCTGCTCGGCGACGAGGCGGCCTTCACCGGCGCCGACATGAGCACCAAGCTCAAGCTGATGGGCGTCGACGTGGCCAGCCTCGGCGACCCGCACGGCCATACCCCGGGCGCACGCGTGTACCAGTTCGCCGACGAGCGCAAGGAGGTCTACAAGAAGCTGGTGGTGTCCGAATGCGGCAGGTACCTGCTGGGCGGCGTGCTGGTCGGTGATGCGGCCGAATACGGCACGCTGCTGCAGATGATGCTCAACCGCATGCCGCTGCCGGAGTCGCCCGAATTCCTGATCCTGCCGGCCTCGGATGGCAAGGCCAAGCCTGGCCTCGGCGTCGACGCCCTGCCCGACACCGCGCAGATCTGCTCGTGCAACAACGTCTCCAAGGGCCAGATCTGCGCCGCGGTCGGCGACGGCGCCACCAGCATTGGCGCGCTGAAGTCTTGCACCAAGGCCGGCACCGCGTGCGGCGGCTGCGTGCCGCTGGTCACGCAGCTGATGAAGGCGGAGATGAAGAAGCAGGGCCTGGCGGTCAACAACCACCTGTGCGAACACTTCGCCTACTCGCGGCAAGAGCTCTATCACCTCGTCCGCGTCGGCGGCTTCCGCACCTTCGACACGCTGCTGGCCGCGCACGGCAAGGGCCACGGCTGCGATATCTGCAAACCGACCGTCGCCAGCATCCTGGCTTCGTGCTGGAACGAATTCGTGCTCAAGCCCGAGCACGCCAGCCTGCAGGATTCCAACGACTATTTCCTGGCCAATATCCAGAAGGACGGCACCTATTCGGTGGTGCCCCGCATGCCCGGCGGCGAGGTCACGCCCGATGGGCTGATCGCCGTCGGCCGCGTGGCGAAGAAATACGGCCTCTACACCAAGATCACCGGCGGCCAGCGCGTGGACCTGTTCGGCGCGCGCGTCGAACAGCTGCCGCTGATCTGGGAAGAGCTGATCGCGGCCGGCTTCGAATCGGGCCATGCCTACGGCAAGTCGCTGCGCACGGTGAAGTCGTGCGTCGGCTCGACCTGGTGCCGGTACGGCGTCGGCGATTCGGTGGGCCTCGCGATCGAGCTGGAGAACCGCTACAAGGGCCTGCGCGCGCCCCACAAGATCAAGTTCGGCGTGTCCGGCTGCACGCGCGAATGCGCGGAAGCGCAGGGCAAGGACATCGGCGTGATCGCCACCGACAAGGGCTGGAACCTGTACGTCTGCGGCAACGGCGGCATGAAGCCGCGCCATGCCGAGCTGCTGGCCAGCGATCTCGACCACGATACGCTGATCCGTTATATCGACCGCGTGCTGATGTTCTACGTCCGCACCGCCGACCGCCTGCAGCGCACCAGCGTCTGGCGCGACAACCTCGAAGGCGGCCTCGACTATCTGAAGGCTGTGGTCCTCGACGACAGCCTCGGCATCGCCGCCGAACTGGAGGCGCAGATGCAGCTGGTGGTCGATACCTATGAATGCGAATGGAAGAAGGCCGTCACCGATCCGCAGACGCGCCAACGCTTCCACCATTTCGTCAACAGCGAGCGAGGGGACGAGCATGTCGTGTTCGTGCAGGAGCGCGGCCAGATCCGTCCGGCGACGCCCGAGGAACGGAACTTGCAACGCGTGGGCGGCGGCATGCCGGCGCAGCGCCCCGCGGCGGTGCCGCTGGTGCGCATGGATCGGGTCGTCGAAGCCGACCCGGTCGCCTGAGCCGAAGCCAACGTCGCGCTCTGCCCCACACCGAACCCAGTCCGCCGCCATGTCGTATGCAGCCGAGGAAATCATCATGAGCCAGCTTGCCAACCACACGTCCGAACAGTGGACCGCGGTCTGCGCGCTCCGCGACATCGTGCCCAACACCGGCGTCTGCGCGCTGGTCGGCCATCAGCAGATCGCGGTGTTCCGCGTCGGCCCGAACAACGAGGTCTTCGCGATCGGCAACTACGATCCGAATGCCGACGCCGCGGTGCTGTCGCGCGGACTGGTCGGCAATCTGGGCGATCGGCTGGTCGTCGCCTCGCCGATCTACAAGCATCATTTCGACCTGCGCACCGGCGAATGCCTCGAAGCGCCCGAGCACTCGGTGCACGCCTATCCGGCCCGCGTCTACGACGGCAAGGTATGGGTGGCGGCATGACCCACACCGACAAGCCGCGCCTGGTGGTGGTCGGCAATGGCATGGCCGGCATGCGCACCGTCGAGGAGCTGCTGGCGCTGGCGCCCGACCTCTACGACATCACCGTGTTCGGCGCCGAGCCGCACGGCAACTACAACCGCATCCTGCTCTCGCCGGTGCTGGCCGGCGAGAAGACGGTCGACGACATCATGCTGAATCCGCGCGAGTGGTATGCCCGTCATGGCATCACGCTGCTGGCCGGCGATCCGGTCGTCGAAATCGACCGGGCGCGCCGGCTGGTGCGTTCGCAGTCCGGCACGGCGGTCCGCTACGACAGGCTGCTGCTGGCGACGGGCTCGCGCCCCTTCATCGTCCCGGTGCCCGGGCACCAGCTCGACGGCGTGATCGCGTTCCGCGACATCCAGGACGTCGAGACCATGCTGGCCGCTGCCCGTGCGCATCGCCATGCCGTGGTGATCGGCGGCGGCCTGCTCGGGCTGGAGGCGGCCAACGGCCTGCTGCGCCAGGGCATGGACGTCACCGTGGTGCATCTGGGCGATGCGCTGATGGACCGCCAGCTCGATGCCAATGCCGCCGCCCTGCTCAAGCGCACGCTGGAACGGCGCGGCCTGCGCATTCTGCTCGGGGCCAATACCAGCGAAATTCTCGGCGATACGCGCGTCAGCGGGGTTCGCCTTGCCGACGGGTCGCAGATTCGCGCCGATCTGGTGGTGATGGCCGCGGGCGTGCGACCCAATGCGGAACTTGCTCGCGCGGCAGGGCTGCATTGCGAGCGCGCCATCGTCGTCGACGACACGCTGCAGACCTACGACCCCCGCATCTATGCCGTGGGCGAATGCGTGCAGCACCGCCAGGCCACCTTCGGGCTGGTGGCGCCGATCTGGGACCAGGCGCGCGTCTGCGCGGCGCATCTGGCCGGCGCGGGACACCGCCGCTATATCCAGCAGGCCACGGCGACGCGGCTGAAGGTCAGCGGCGTCGAGCTGTACTCGGCCGGCGATATCGTCGGCGGCGAGGACAGCGAGGACCTGGTGCTGCGCGATCCGCGCCGCGGCATCTACAAGCGTCTGGTGCTGCAGCATGGGCAGCTGGCCGGCGCCGTGCTTTATGGCGACGTGCAGGACGGTCCGTGGTATTTCGAGCTGATCCAGAACGGCACGCCGATCGGCGCGATGCGCAACCGGCTGCTGTTCGGCAAGGCGCAGTGCGAAGCGCTGGCGGCGTGACGTTCCTCCGATCAAGGCAGCAAGGCAGCAAGGTAGCAAGGGGCAAGCTTTGAAACTCTCCGATATTCCCGTGACGCTGGCGCAAGACGCCGCCACACGCTCCGCACCCGTGGCCGCTGTGCAGACCACCTGCCCCTACTGCGGCGTCGGCTGCGGTGTGCGCGCCGAACGGCATGCCGACGGCACCGTCGACGTCGCCGGCGACCCTTCGCATCCGGCCAATGCGGGACGCCTGTGCGTCAAGGGCTCGGCCCTCGCGGAGACCGTCGACCTGAACGAGCGGCTGCTGCATCCGCAATTGCGCGACACCGACGGCGCGCTGCGCCGCGCCTCCTGGGACGAGGCGCTGGACCGTGCCGCCTCCGGACTGCGCGACATCATCGCGCGCCACGGCCCGCAGTCGGTGGCGCTCTACGTTTCCGGGCAACTGCTGACCGAGGACTACTACGTCGCCAACAAGCTGATGAAGGGCTTCATCGGCACGGCCAATATCGATACCAACTCGCGGCTGTGCATGTCGTCGGCGGTCGCCGGCCACAAGCGCGCCTTCGGCGAGGACATCGTGCCGGGTTGCTACGAGGATCTCGAACTGGCCGACCTGGTCGTGCTGGTCGGATCGAACGCCGCCTGGTGCCACCCGATCCTGTTCCAGCGGCTCGCCAGGGCCAAGGCCGAACGACCCCAGATGAAGCTGGTGGTGGTCGACCCGCGCCGCACGGCGACCTGCGATATCGCCGATCTGCATCTGCCGGTGCGGCCAGGCACCGATGTCTGGCTGTTCAACGGACTGCTGCATCATCTGCACCGCGAAGGCGTTGTGGATGCAGAGTTCGTGCGCGCCCATACCGATGGCGAAGCCGCGCTGCCTGCCGCGTTGGAGGCCGCCGCCGGCGAGGCCGATCTCGCCACGGTCGCGCGGGCCTGCAAGCTCGATCCCGCCGATCTGCTGACCTTTTACCAATGGTTCGCCGCCACGCCGCGCGTGGTCACCGCGTTCTCCCAGGGCGTCAACCAATCGTCGGCGGGTACCGACAAGGTCAACAGCATCATCAATTGCCACCTGCTGACCGGCCGCATCGGCAAGCCGGGCATGGGCCCGTTCTCGCTGACCGGACAGCCGAACGCGATGGGCGGGCGCGAGGTCGGCGGCCTGGCGAACATGCTGGCCGCCCATCTGGAGCTGACCGAGCCGCGCCATCGCGAACTGGTGCAGACCTTCTGGGACGCGCCGGCCATCGCCGACCGGCCCGGCCTGAAAGCGGTCGAACTGTTCGAGGCGATCGAGCAGGGCCGGATCAAGGCGGTCTGGGTGATGGCCACCAATCCGGTCGTCAGCCTGCCCGATGCGGATCAGGCCCGCCGCGCGCTGCAGCGCTGCGAGCTGGTGATTGCATCGGATATCGTCACGCGCACCGATACCAACGACAGCGCGCATATCCTGCTGCCGGCTCTGGGCTGGGGCGAGAAGGACGGCACCGTGACCAATTCGGAGCGGCGCATCTCGCGCCAGCGCGCCTTCCTGCCCGCGCCGGGCGAGGCCCGCGCCGACTGGTGGATCGTCTGCCAGGTCGCGCGCCGGATGGGCTTTGCCGGCTTCGACTATGGTTCGCCGCGCGAAATATTCGATGAGCATGCGCGTCTGTCGGCTTACCGGAATCATGGCGCCGCAGACAGCGATGACGCGGTCCCGCGCGCCTTCGATCTGAGCGGCCTGGTGGGCCTCGACGCCCGCGCCTACGACACGCTGCAGCCGGTGCAATGGCCGGTGCGCGCGGACAGTGCCGGCACGGCGCGACTGTTCGCGGACGGCGGCTTCTCGCATCCGGATCGACGCGCCCGTTTCGTCGCCACGGCGCCGCGCGCACCGGTGCACGCCACCGACGAGGACTATCCGCTCGTGTTGAACACCGGCCGCGTGCGGGACCAGTGGCACACGATGACCCGCACCGGCAAATCGGCCCGGCTGGCCGAACATCTGCCGGAACCCTTCGTCGACATGCATCCGCAGGACGCACTGCTGTGCGGCGTCGGCGAAGGCCGGCTGGCGCGGATATCGACGCGCTGGGGTGCGATGGTCGCGCGCGTGCGCCATGGCGGCGGCATTGCGCGCGGCAGCGTCTTTGTGCCGATCCACTGGAATGGCCAGTTCAGTTCCGATGCGCGCGTCGGCGCGCTGGTCAATCCGGTAGTCGATCCGGTGTCCGGCGAGCCGGAGTTCAAGCACACGCCGGTCCGCGTCGATCCCTTTCCGGTTTCGTGGCACGGCTTCGCGCTGGCGCGCGACAGGCTGGACTGCAGCGCGCTGACCTGGTGGACCCGCGTGACGGGCCGGCAATTCCAGCGCTACGAATTCGCCGGCCGCGAGTCCATCGCTGACCGCGCCGCATGGGCACGCCAGCTGCTCGGCGCAGCGGACCCGGACGCCGACTGGATCGAGTACGAGGACCGTTCCGCTGGCGTCTACCACGCCGCCCTGGTCGTCGAAGACCGGCTTCAGGCCTGCGTCTATGTGTCGACGCGGCCGGACCTGCCGGCACGAGCCTGGCCAGGCAGCCTGTTCGCGAAGGCCAGCCTCGACGACGCCGACCGCATCGGCCTGCTGATCGGCCAGGCCGCCGAACCCGGCATCGATGCCGGCCCGACCGTATGCTCATGCTTTGGCGTGGGCCGCAACACCATCTGCGACGCGATCCGCGAGCACGGCCTGCGCAGCGCGGCGGAGATTACGGCCTGCGTCAAGGCCGGCGGCAATTGCGGTTCGTGCGTGCCCGAGCTGAACGCGCTGCTGGCCGCGGCGAAGGTGGATCGGGACGAGCCGGTGTTTGCCGGGTAGCTTCCCTCTCTTGCGGTGCTCGCCGCAGGACTGGCCCTTTTCTCGCAAGTTTCATCCGGCAAAACTTTGATGCGTCGCAAAATGACGCAGCCCTGCAGCCGCCCTATAACGGCATCTGCGGTTTCATTCCGCAAAATGACCAGAACAGGGAGACGGCCGGATGACGACGCAGGGATCGTCGCTGCGCAAGGCTTGCCAGCTGCTACGAGCGCTGTCGGATCCGCGTAATACGCGGCTGACCGACCTGGCGCAGGCGTCGGGCGTCGACAAGGCGTCGGCGCTGCGGCTGCTCGACACGCTGGCCGCCGAGGGGTTGGTCTCGCGCGACCCCGCCACCAAGGCGTTCAGCCCCGGCCCCGAATGGCTGGTGCTGCGGGCGGCCGCGCTGCGGCGCCTCGATATGCGGCCTCTTGCCCGCCCTGCGTTGATCCGCCTGGCCTGCACGTTCGAGGACACCGCCATCCTGTCGGTGCCCAGCGGCTGGGAATCGGTCTGCACCGAACTGCGCTTCGGCAATTTCCCGATCCGCGCCAACTATCTCGATATCGGCAGCCGCCGCCCGCTCGGCGTGGGCGCCGGCAGCCTGGCCTTGCTGGCCGCCCTTCCCGACGACGAGGTCGAAGCCGTGCTGCGCTGCGTGGCGCCCGCGCTGAAGCGCTACCCGCGGCTGAGCACGGCCGCGCTGCTGCGCCATGTCGAGGCGACCCGCGAGCGGGGCTATGCGGTGCTGCTCGATGTGGTCGTCGAGCGCATGGGCGGCATCGCGATCGCGTTGCCGGGCCCGGACGGCTATCCGCTGGGCGCGCTCAGCATCGCCGCGCTGAACGAGCGCATCACCGAGCGGGAAGCCGCCATGGCCAGGGCGCTGCGGCGCGAGTCCGACGGCATCGTTGCCAACCTGGGCGCCATCGAGGCGTCGCTGCCCGATCGCTGGCCACATCGTGGCGCCGCTGCCCGCACGGGAGGCGCTGCGCTGTCGGCAGCCGGTACACCGTAATTGCACCGCACGCGGCAATGGCTACGGCTGCCGCCACAGACGTCGATCCACGCTGAACGACATCCCGAACAACAACAAAGGAGGACCACCGACATGGAGACATCAGGCATGCGCTGGAAACAACGCCCCGAGGGCTCGACCTGGGGCGACTTCGGTCCCGACGACCAGATCGGGCGACTCAATCTGATCGGCCCCGAACAGGTCCGCAAGGGCGCGCAGGAGATCCAGGCGGGCCTGAGCTTCTGCCTGTCGCTGCCGCTCGACTACCCCGGCGGCAACAAGCTCAACCCGCGCCGCCATCCGCCGGCTCTGCGTCCGACCTTCCGCGACGATCTGCCCTATGTCAATTTCCCGCTGGCCAAGGTGGATGCCGCCGCGACCGATGTGATCAGCGACGATCAGGTGCTGCTGTCGCTGCAATACTCGACGCAATGGGACTCGCTGGCCCATGTGGGCGCGCTGTTCGATGCCGACGGCGACGGCCGCGCCGAGCGCGTCTACTACAACGGCTATCGCGCCAACGAACATATCGTCGGGCCGGTCGACTACGCCGAGGACGATCACTTTGCCGCGCACGGCTGCAACCACGAGCACAGCGAGGCCCGCGCGCTCGGCATCGAAAACTTTGCCGTCAAGGGCATCCAGGGCCGGGGCGTGCTGGTCGATCTGGCGCACTGCTACGGCACCGATTTCCGCGATATCGGCTACGACGAGCTGATGCGCGCAATGGAAGCGGACCGGGTCGAGGTCGAGCGCGGCGACATGCTGTTGCTGCGCACCGGCTTTGCCGAGGTGGTGCTGTCGATGCAGCGCGAGCCCGACGAGAACGTGCTGCACCACAGCTGCAGCGCGCTCGACGGACGCGACGACAAGCTGCTGCAGTGGATCACCGACGCCGGCATCGCCGCGCTGATCGCCGACAACTACGCGGTCGAGCGCTATCCCGCGCGGCCCGCCAACGGGCCGGGCCCACATCCGCTGCTGCCGCTGCACCACCACTGCCTGTTCAAGCTGGGCCTGCCGCTGGGCGAACTCTGGTATCTGCGCGAACTGGCCCAATGGCTGCGCGAGAACCGCCGCACCCGCTTCATGCTGACGGCGCCGCCGCTGCGCCTGCCAGGGGCGGTCGGTTCGCCCACCACGCCGATCGCCACCGTCTGAGCGGCGACACAACGATCCGGAGGAGACCCGCGATATGAAGCCATTCCCTGCACGCCGGCGCACCGCCGGCCTTGTTCCTCGCCTGCTCGCCGGCATGATCGGTACCTGCGCTCTGGCGCTTGGCGGCACGGCACACGCACAGGCCCAGCCGAAGGCTACGCTGTCGGACGATCTGGTCAAGGTCGGCCTGATCCTCGACATGAGCGGCCTCTATGCCGATGTGACCGGCCGCGGCAGCGCGACCGCGGCGCAGATGGCGATCGACGATTTCGGCGGCAAGGTGCTCGGCCGCAAGATCGAGCTGGTGGTCGCCGATCATCAGAACAAGGCTGACATCGCCGCCAACAAGGCGCGCGAATGGTTCGACACCGACCGCGTCGACGCGATTCTCGATGTGGCCGCGTCGGCCCCGGCGCTGGCGGTGCTCGAAGTCGCCAAGCAGAAGAACCGCATCGTGGTGTTCTCCGGTCCCGGCACCGAACGGCTGACCAACGACTTGTGCACGCCAATCTCGGTGCACTACGCCTACGACACTTACGCGCTGGCCAATACCACTGCACGCGCGATGGTCCAGCGCGGCGGCAAGAGCTGGTATTTCCTGACCGCCGACTACGCCTTCGGGCATACGCTGCAGGACTCGGCCACGACCGTGGTCACCGAGGCTGGCGGCAAGGTGCTCGGCGCCGCGCGCCATCCGATCGGCGCCAGCGACTTCGCCTCGTATCTGCTGCAGGCGCAGGCCAGCAAGGCGCAGGTCGTGGGTCTGGCCAACGCCGGCGGCGACTCGGTCAACGCGATCAAGGCCGCGCACGAGTTCGGCCTGACGCGCGACAACAAGCAGAAACTCGCCGGCCTGCTGCTCTATATCAACGACATTCACGCGATCGGCCTGAAGACCGCATCCGGCCTGGTGCTGACCGAGGCCTTCTATTGGGACATGAACGACGCCACGCGGAAATGGTCGCGCCGCTACTTCGACAAGCTCAAGAAGATGCCCAACATGAGCCAGGCCGGCGTCTATTCCTCGGTGATGCACTATCTGAAGGCCGTGCAGGCGGCCGGCACCGACGAGACCGCCGCGGTGATGAAGCAGATGAAGGCCATGCCCATCCAGGACTTCTTCACCGCCAATGGCCGCATCCGCGAGGACGGGCGCATGGTCCACGACATGTACCTGTTCGAGGTGAAATCCCCGGCCGAATCGAAGTATCCGTGGGACTACTACAAGGTGCTGGCCACGGTTCCCGGCGATCAGGCGTTCATTCCGCCGTCCCAGTCGAAGTGTCCGCTGCTGAAGCGCTGACATGAGCCTGACATGAGCCTGACATGAGCCTGATATGAGCGTGATATGAGCGACTTCATGCAACGCGCCGCGTGGCTGCGCGGCGCCGGCAATACACGCTTCGGACGCCTGCCGGGCAGCACGCCGCTGACGCTGATGGCGCAGGCCGCCGACGCGGCGCTGGCCGAGGCCGAGCTGTCGCGCGGCGATATCGACGGCGTACTGTGCGGCTACGCGACCACGCTGCCGCACCTGATGCTGGCCGACCGCTTCTGCGAATACGCGTCGCTCAGGCCCGCCTACGCGCACGGCATGGCGGCCGGTGGCGCAACCGGCGGCGCGATGGCGATGCTGGCCCGCGAGCTGGTGCGTGCCGGCCGTTGCCGCCATGTGCTGGTGGTGGCCGGCGAAAACCGCCTCAGCGGACAAAGCCGCGACCAGTCGGTGCAGACGCTGGCCCAGGTCGGCGAGCCGCAGGTCGAAGTGCCCAACGGCGCGTCGGTGCCGGCGTACTACGCGCTGCTGGCCTCACGCTACCTGATGGAGACCGGTCTTGCGCGCGACGCACTGGCGGATTTCGCGGTGCTGATGCGCCAGCATGCGGGCACGCATCCCGACGCGCATCTGCGCGAACCACTGAACGCCGCGGCCGCTTGCGCCGCCAAGCCGGTGGCGACGCCGCTGCTGCTGTCCGACTGCTGTCCGATCTCCGATGGCGCGGTCGCGCTGGTGGTGTCGGCGGAGCCGGGGCCTGGCCGGCCGGTGCGCATCGCCGGCGCGGGACAGGCGCATCGCCATCAGCATCTGTGCGCGATCGACAGCGTGATGTCGACCGGAGCCGGCGAAGCCGCAACGCGAGCGCTGGGCGAGGCCGGCATCGGTGTCGATGCGCTCGATTATCTGGCGATCTACGACTCGTTCACCATCACGCTGCTGATGCTGCTCGAAGAAATCGGGCTGGCGCCGCGCGGCGGCGCCCATGCGCGCCTGCTGGCCGGCGACTTCGGCGTCGATGGCGCGCTGCCGCTCAACACGCATGGCGGGCTGCTGGCGTTCGGCCATTCGGGCGTCGCCGGCGGCCTGATGCATCTGGCCGAGGCGACGCGGCAGCTCGCAGGCCGTGCCGGCGACCGTCAGCTCGGCCCACGTCGACGCGCACTGTTTCATGCCGACGGCGGCGTGCTGTCGTCCCATGTCAGCCTGGTGCTGGAGGCCCTGTAATGCCGATCTCAGCCAATTCCGCTGATTGCGCCCTTGCCGAAGGGCTTCATCCCTATGCCGAGGGTCTCGCAGCGGGCCGCGTCCGCTATCAGTCGTGCGGCGACTGTGGCGCGGCGCAGTCGCTGGAGCGCCATGCCTGCCAGCGCTGCGGCAGCGTCCGGCTCGGTTGGCGCGATGCCGCCGGCGGCGCCACCGTCTACGCCGTGACGGAGGTCGCGCGCGCGCCGGACGACAGCTTTCGTGCACTGGTGCCCTACACGCTGGTGCTGGCCACGCTCGACGAAGGGCCGCGCGTAATGGGCCATGCCGAGCCGGGCGTCGCGATCGGCGATCGCGTCCGCGTCGGCTTCTTCCGCCATGGCGAGCGCACGCTGCTGCGATTTCAGCGGGAATAGCGTCGGCGCGCCTCGCCACCGGTCGGCCGGCATCAAAGGCCGGCCCGCACACGAAGACAACCACACATGGAGACACAGATGCAGCCGAACCATCCGTATCGGCGGGCCGCGCTCGCCCCTTCGTTATCCGTATTGCAGCGGCATGCCCGCCGCACACTGCTTGCCGCGCTGGCGCTCGGCGCGCTGTGCGCGCTGCTGCCGCGGCCCGGCCATGCCGAAACCTGGCCCGCTCGCCCGATCCGCATGGTGGTGCCCTATCCGCCCGGCGGTCCCACCGACATCGTCGCGCGCGTGGTCGGGCAGAAGCTCGGCGAACGGCTCGGGCAACCCGTGGTGGTCGAGAACCGGCCAGGTGCCGGCGGCAATATCGGCGCAGAGGCCGTCGCAAAGGCAGCGCCCGACGGCTACACCCTGCTGGTGGCAACCACCGCCCACGCGATCAACATGACGCTGTTCCGCAAGCCCGGTTACGACACGCGGCGCGACTTCGCGCCGGTCAGCCTGCTGACGCGCGGGCCGCTGGTGCTCGTCACCGCGCCGTCGACGCCGGCGCGCAATGTCGCCGAGCTGATCGCGCTGGCCAAAACCAAGCCTGGGCAGGTCACCTTCGCCAGCTCGGGCAATGGCCAGTCGACCCATCTGTCGGCCGAACTGTTCAACGCGATGGCCGGCGTGCGCATGACGCACGTGCCGTACAAGGGCAGCGCGCCCGCCCTGACCGATGTGATCGGCGGCCAGGCCACCGTGATGTTCGACACCATGCTGTCGGCGATGCCGTTCGTGCGCGACGGCAAGCTCAAGGCCTTGGCAGTGACCAGCGCCAGGCGTTCGCCGGCCGCGCCGGATGTGCCGACCATCGCCGAGGCCGGACTGGCGGGCTACGAGGCCACCGCATGGAACGCGCTGCTGGCGCCGGCCGGCACGCCGGCCCCGGCGATCGACACGCTGAGCCAGGCGCTGCGCGCCGTGCTCGACGATGCCGAGGTCCGCTCCCGCTTCGCCACGCAGGGCTTCGGTGCCGAGTGGACTTCGCCCGATGCCACCGGCCGTTTTCTCGGCGCCGAGATCGACAAATGGGCCGGCGTGGTCAAGACCTCTGGCGCGACCATCGACTGACCTTCGCCTTCACGGAACGCATCGACTCACAGGACAACGATAATGCCAGCTTCTCTCCCCCGTGGCCTGCAGGCCCTGCTGACGCCGCGCTCGATCGCGGTGATCGGCGCATCGGACCACATCCACAAGATCGGCGGCCGGCCCATCCACTACATGCAGCAGCATGGGTACCGCGGCACGCTGTATCCGATCAATCCGCAGCGCGACACGATCCAGGGCCTGCGCAGCTACGCCTCGCTCGACGCGCTGCCCGAAGCGCCGGAGCTGGCCATCGTCGTGGTCGCCGGCGAGGCCGCCGTGCAGGCCGTCAGCGATTGCGCGCGGCTCGGCGTGGCGGCAGCCATCGTGATCGCCTCGGGCTTCGGCGAAGCGGGCGAGGAAGGCCGGCGCCAGCAGCAGAAGATGGTGGACATCGCACGTGCGGCGGGCCTGCGCATGGTCGGCCCGAACAGCCAGGGTCTGGCCAATTTCGGCAGCGGCGCGATCGCCAGCTTCTCGACGATGTTCATCGAAGTACCGCCGCAGGATGGCCCGGTCGCGGTGATCAGCCAGAGCGGCGGCATGGGGGCGATGGTCTACGGCCTGCTGCGCCATCAGGGCATCGGCGTGCGCCACATGCATGCGACCGGCAATCAGGCGGATGTCACGGTCAGCGACCTGGCGCTGGCCGTCGCGCACGATCACGACGTGCAGCTGATGCTGCTGTATCTCGAAACGCTGAACGATCCGGCCACGTTGGCGCAGGCGGGCGCGGTGGCGCGCGCACGCGGCGTGCCGATCGTCGCGGTCAAGGCCGGGCGCACCAGCGCGGGCCAGCGCGCGGCCGCTTCGCACACCGGGGCGCTGGCCAATGAGGACCGTGCTGTCGATGCCTTCCTCGCGCATCACGGCATCTGGCGCGTCGACGACGCCCATGCCTTGGCGCGCTGCGCACCGCTGTATCTGCGCGACTGGCAGCCGCAGGGCTGCGGCCTCGTGGTGGTCAGCAATTCCGGCGCGAGCTGCGTGATGGCCGCCGACGCCGCCGAATCGTGCGGACTGTCGATGGCGCCGCTGGCGGCGCAGACCCAGTCCGCGCTGGCCGAACGCCTGCCCGGCTTTGCCGCGACCGCCAATCCTGTCGATGTCACCGCGGCCCTGCTGACCAACAGCGCATTGTTCGGCGAAGTGCTGCCGGTGATCGCGCGCGATGCGGCCGCCGATATGGTGCTGCTCGATATCCCGGTGGCCGGCATGGGCTACGACATCGAGCGCTTTGCCACCGATGCCGCGACTTTTGCCGATACCAGCGGCAAGCCGATCGCGGTCGCCGCGTGGCAGCAGAGCGTGGCCGCACCGTTCCGGCAGCGCGGGGTACCGGTCTACGCCAATGCCGGTGAAGCGCTGCCGGCGCTGAGCCAGTGGCGCGCGCATCGGCTGCGGCTGGCGGAGCTGTTCGCGCGTCCACCGGCACCGCCCGCGGCGGTTGCGCCCGACGTCTCGTCGCCCTCGGCGACGCTGAGCGAAGCGGCCAGCCTCGCACGCTTGGCCGAGGCCGGCGTTCCGGTCGTCGCCCATCGCCTGTGCCGCAGCGCCGATGAGGCGGTGGCGGCCTGGCGTGCGCTCGGTGGACCGGTAGCCGTCAAGGCCTGCGCGGCTGCGGTGCCGCACAAGAGCGAACACGGCCTGGTCGCGCTCGGCTGCAACGACGCCGATTCGATCGTCGCGGCATTCGAGCGACAGATGGGAACGCTGGCGGGCATGGGCGTCGAGGCCGAGGGCGTCATCGTCGCGGCGATGGTGCGCGGCCAGCGCGAATGCATGATCGGCGCACACTGGGACCCGGTATTCGGCGCCGTGTTGGTGGTCGGCGACGGCGGCAAGTATGTCGAGGTGCTGCGCGACACCGCAGTACTGCTGGCGACCTGCGAGGAAGACGATGTCGCCCGTGCGCTGCGGACGCTGCGCATCGCCCCGCTGCTGGCCGGTGTGCGTGGCGAAGCGGCCGTGGACATGGCCGCGCTGTGCCGCACCGCGGTGGCGGTCGGCAGGATGGTGCACGCCGCGGGCGGCGCGGTCCGGTCGGTGGACCTGAACCCGGTGATGGCGAGTCCCGACGGCGTGGTGGTAGTGGATGCGTTGATGGAGGTGGCGGCCTGAATGGCGGGGTGACGGGATTTGCGAGCGCATCCCGTCACCTGGCAAATAAATTTCTTGCTATTCAATCGTGCACGATCTATATTTTGCTCCATGAACGCTGCATCGAACCCCCGGATCGACCCTGCCACTGCGCTGCTGCTGGATCGGCAGTTCTGTTTCTCGGTCTATTCGGCCTCGCTGGCGCTGAACAAGCTGTACCGCAAGCTGCTGCGCCCGCTGGGCCTGACCTACCCGCAATACCTGGTGATGATGGTGCTGTGGGAACAGGACGGCCTGACGGTGTCGGAAATCGGTGCCCGGCTCAATCTGGACTCGGCCACGCTGACGCCGTTGCTCAAGCGCCTGGAGACCCAGGAGCTGGTGTCGCGCGCCCGTGCGGCGGCGGACGAGCGGCAGGTCATCGTCAGCCTGACCAAGGCCGGCCGCGCGTTGAAGGCGCAGGCCGCCAGGGTCCCCGACTCGGTGTTGTGCGCGTCCGCCTGCAGCGTCGAGGAACTGACCAGCCTGAAGCGCAAGCTCGATAGCGTGACGGCGAAGATCGCCGACAGCACGGGCGACTGAGCCGCGCCGGAGCGCGGCCTCGCCCGGCCTTTTTACCGATTTATATAGCGCGCTATGCAATAGCG
This sequence comes from Cupriavidus gilardii, assembly GCF_013314895.1. Taxonomy (GTDB): domain Bacteria; phylum Pseudomonadota; class Gammaproteobacteria; order Burkholderiales; family Burkholderiaceae; genus Cupriavidus; species Cupriavidus gilardii_C. The sequence continues at coordinate 225,888 of NZ_JABTYE010000003.1, forward strand.
CCCTATCTTGCAGTAGTAATCTGGCCAACAAACTTGAAGGAGCCAACCATGTCGATCGAAAAAGTCCTGTACCGCGCCCAGGCTCAAGCCACCGGAGGCCGGGATGGCCGCGCCGTCTCGTCCGATGGCGCGCTCGAGGTCAAGCTCAGCACGCCGCGCGAACTGGGCGGCGCCGGCGGGCCCGGCACCAACCCGGAGCAACTGTTCGCCGCCGGCTACTCCGCCTGCTTCCTGGGCGCGCTGAAGTTCGTCGCCGGCCGCGAGAAGGTCGCCCTGCCCGCCGAGACTACGATCACCGGCAACGTCGGCATCGGCCAGATCCCGACCGGCTTCGGCATCGAGGTCGAGCTGCAGATCTCGATTCCCGGCGTGGCGCGTGAAACCGCGCAGGCGCTGGTCGACAAGGCCCACGTCGTCTGCCCGTATTCGAACGCGACGCGCGGCAATATCGACGTGCGGCTGACGCTGGTCTGATCCGCACCCGTATCGGGTTCAAGGCGGCACGTGGCCGCGGCGAGCGCTCAGGCGCCGCCGCGGCCTTGTGCCATCAGCTCGCGCAGTTGCGGATCGCGCGGTTCGAGCACATCGAACAGACCCAGCGCGGTCAGCGCCGGAATCAGCGCGATCAGGTCGTCTTTCGCCGCGGCACGGCTCTCGTCGGACTGCGCCGGATTGGACAGCACGCGCCAGCTCGCGAGGAATGCGCCGACACTGCCCTTGCGTACGGTGATGCCGTTGGCCTGAACGGCATCGAGATCGTCCGGGAGCATGGTTTCGGGCTTCATGCGCGCTCTCCGCGGGTCTCGACAAACGGTTGGGATGGGGTGACACGTGTCATCGAATGGCCTCCTTGATATCCGGTATCGGGCGATGCAGGCAGTCTAGGGAGAGCCCACCTTGCCCGCTAACGCTAGAATGCCAGTCGATAATTCAATCGGGCCAAGCATTCCAACGATCGTGTCGCTGAAGCAAACCCGCCGGCTGTCGCACGCCGGCATCCGCGAGCGCCGTCCACATCGTCATGACGATGGACAGCTCTTCACGATACAGGCCGGCGTGGTCGTCATCGAAGCCGACGGTGGCCGTTGGGTCATGCCCACCGGCTGCATCGCCTGGATCCCGCCCGGCATGGTGCATGGCGCCAGCGTGCAAGGCGGCATGGCCGGTACCAGCCTGTATTTCGACGGCGCGTGGAGCCGCACCGCCATGCCGGACACGGTCAAGGTGGCAAGGCTGTCGCCGCTGCTGGAGGCGCTGCTCGTCGCGCTGACCGGCGACGCGCCGCCGACCGGCACGGCCCTCGATCACTACCTCGCCGTGTTTGCCGATGCGTTCGCGCGCGCGCCGGGGCAGACGCTGTTCCTGCCGATGCCGCGCGAGCCCCGGCTGGTACGGATGGCGACGCGAATGCTGGCAGCGCCGGACGACAATACCGATCTCGACGGCTGGGCATCGCGCATCGGCATGAGCCGCCGCACGCTGACCCGGCGCTTCCAGGTCGAGACCGGATGGACCGTCGGCCAGTGGCGCCAGCAGATGCGCCTGCTTGCGGCGATGGAGCGGCTCGCCGCCGGCCACAGCGTCACGGCCATCGCACTCGATCTTGGCTATGCCAGCGTCAGCAGCTTTATCGCGGTGTTCCGGCGCTATCTCGGCACGACGCCGCGAGCGTATCTGCCCCCGGCCGGCGCCGAGCGCTCAGGATCGCTTCGCTAACTCGCACGCGCCCTTGCCACATCCGCTCTTGCGCAGTCGGCCAGGGTTCCGGTTCCCGACCAACACCAGGCTCAGCACGGCGACCACCACGCAGCCAATGCCGACGAGCTGACCTGTGGTGACCGATTCACCCAGCAGCAGAAAGGCCATCGCCACGGCCGATATCGGCGCCAGTGCCGTGAACAGCGATGCCTCGCTGCCAGTGGTGCGCGCCGAGCCCGCATACCAGAGCACGAAGCCCGCCACGGTCGGCACCAGCGCGTAGTACAGCACGGCCGTCAGCGCGCCGCTTGGCAGCCCATGCCGCCATGGCGCCTCGAACAGCAGTGCCGGAACGATCGACGCCGCCAGGCCGATCGCCGTCATCACGGTCGACAAAGCCAGCGGCTGCAGCGGTTGGCGCAGCCGCTTGTTCAGCAGAATGAACAGGCTCTCGCAAACCACCGCGCCCATCACCAAGGCGTTGCCAAGCCACGTCCCCCGACCGCCATCGGCACCCTCTCCCGGTACCGCCACCGCCAGCACGCCGGCCGTCGCCAGCCCGATGGCGAGCAGCAGGGCGACGCCCGGGCGCTCCTTCAGCACGACGATCGACACCAGCGCCGACACCACCGGCAGCGTGCCGATGATCACGCCGGCATCCGCGGCCGAGGTCATCCGCAGGCCCGAGATCAGCAAGGTGGTATAGCCGACGCTGCCCGCTACCGCCTGCAGTACGAGCAGCAGCCCATCGCCACGGCCGATGGTCGGCAGCCGCGTGCCGGTCAGCTTCATCAGCAGCAGGAAGCCGGGCAACGCGATGGCAAAGCGCAGCGCCGTCGCGGTAAACGGCGGGATCCCCGCGGCGATGACCTTGCTGGCAATGACGGTACTGCCGACCAGGATCATGGCCAGCGCCAGATAGAAATAACCTTCGGTCTTGTTGGACATGGCCTGCCTCCGCATCGTTGGATGCCTCAGGCTAGGCCGCGGCGTGGCAGGCGTCTTGAACGAAATTGCAGCGGCGTTCTACCGTGCCTTACGTATGTCGGCAAAGGGATTTCGCCGCTGCCGAAAACCTTACTGCCCCCAAAGGTGGCGGACTGCTGGCAAACTCTGCCGATCGCCGCGACGGCGGCATCGGCTCGCACTGCACGGCTGTCGAGCCGGACCTGCCACAGGAGCCAATATGGACAGCGCCTCGTTCTTGTCGTTTCTCGCGATCTCGGTTCTGGTGATCGTCACACCGGGCCCGGATACCGCACTGACTATCCGCAATGCGATCGCCGGCGGCCGGGCCGCGGGGATCGCGACCGGGGCCGGCATCGCTGCCGGCCAGCTGGTGTGGGCGACGGCGACAGGCCTGGGGCTGGTCGCCATCCTGATCGCTTCGGAGCCGGTGTTCCAGGCGCTCCGCTGGCTCGGCGCAGGATATCTCGTCTATCTTGGCGTGCAATCGCTGCGCGCCAGCCTGCGGGGCGACGAGACCGGCGCGGCCGGAGCGCTGTCCGGTGCGGGCCGCCCGCTCAGCACCGTCGCAGCGTTCCGTCAGGGCGTGATCAACGATCTGGCCAATCCCAAGATGGCGGTGTTCTTTGCCAGCGTGCTGCCGCAGTTCGCCCCACACGGGCACGGCGCGCTGATGCACTTCGTCATGCTTGGAATGGTGTTCGCATTGATGACTTTTCTATGGCTGACCGCGTACTCGGCGTTCATCGGCGTCGCCGGTGCCGCGCTGCGCCGCGCTCCCGTACGGCGTTCGCTGGACGGCATCGCCGGTGTCGCGCTGGTGGGTATGGGCATACGCGTTGCCGCGGCGGACCGCTAGGCGAATCGGCGCCTCGGGGCGGGCCGAGGCGTCTCCCGTTCAGCGCCTATGCCGCCCTATGACCGCGGCATAGGCGCTGGGTGACAGGCCGTATTTCCGCACGAAGATGCGCGTCATATGGCTCTGATCGGCAAACCCGCTGCCGATCGCCGCATCGGCCAGCGGCTCGCCGCGCGCGATCAGGCGACGCGCCAGGTCGATCCGACGCTGTACCAGGTAGGCATGCGGCGTCAGCCCGGTGGCCCGGGTAAAGGCGCGCAGCACCTGGAAGCGGCTCAGCCCACTGGCGTTGGCAAGATCGTCCAGCGACACCGGCATCGACGGATCGTCGTCGATGCGCGCCAGGGCATGCGCAACGGCCGCGGGCGTGCCGTTGCCCTCGAGCGGGCTGCGCCGGCAATCCATCGTGCGCGCCAGCAGCATCAGCAACAGGCTGTCGCGACGCAGGGTGGCATCGGGCGAGTCGCCACCTGTCATCGCCTCGAACAATTGCGCGAAGACCGTCGCCGAAGCGCGATCGCTGATCACCGGCAACAGGAATTCCCCGAGGCTGGCCGCCCCTTCGCTGACATCGTGACAGACCGGCGCAACGATCTCGGGATTGAAATACAGGATGCGCCATGCACGCCCGGCCTCGTCCAGCGGCATGCCGTCGTGCACCTCGCCGGGATTGACGGTGATGATATCCCCGGCCACCGCCTCGACCTCGCCGCGCCCGCTGGCCGAGCGCTGCGCGCCGCGCTCGAGCACGCCAATGCCGAATTGCTCGTGCGTATGGCGCGCGAAGCGGTGCCGCGAGCTGGCCTTGACGGCGAGCACACCGGGCAGCGCACAGGGAAGAAGCTGGAATTGGGCGGCGGGCATGGGTTCGATGGAACGCTGTTGCAACCATAGCATGCGTCCGGATGGACAGCGCCGGTCGAATCGATTCCAATGCTGACGCGGCGAAGCGCGTGCTCCGTCGGATACTCTCCAGCGCCCACTCGATGCAAGACAAAGACCGCCTGCTTCGCACCTTTCTCGCCGTCGCCCGTGCCGGATCGCTGCGTGCCGCCTCGACTTCGCTGGGCATCACGCAGGCCGCGGTCAGCAAGCAGGTCGCGGCGCTCGAAGCGTTCCTCGGTGCGCCCCTGTTCGATCGCCACGGGCGCGGCATGCGGCCGACGCCGCTAGGGGAACGTCTGGTCGGCGACATCGATCAGGGATTCGGCATGGTCGACAGCGCGCTCGACGTCGCGCGGCAGGCGTCGGCCGGCGGCTATGGGCGCGTCACCATCGCCACCGTCAATACGCTGGCAGCCTATCTGATCCCGCAGGTCGTCGCCTCGCTGCGCGCAGCGCATCCGCGCATCACGCTCGGCGTATTCAACGCCAGCTCACCCGATGTGGTGGAGCGGGTGGAGCGCGGCCTCGCCGACATCGGGCTGGTCTACGACCTGGCCGTCGATACCGACGCGGTCACGCTGCGGCGGCTGTGCATCGAGCATGTCGCCGCCTATAGCCGCGAGCCTGGCGATGCTGCGTCCGATACGGTGAGCGTCGCGGCGCTGGCGCAGCGCCCGCTGATCGTGCCGCCCCGGCCTTACGCGTTGCGCCGCGTGATCGAACGCGAGCTGCCGGCGCCCTTGTCGATCGCGGTGGAGAGCAACTCGGTCAGCATGTCGCTCGACCTGGCGATGCACGGAGTCGGCACCACCATCCTGCCGCGCGATCTGCCGGATAGCGCTATCGCCTCGCGCGGGCTGCATCGGCTCACCATCGAAGGGGCAAACCTGGACCGCCACGTGGTGCTGATCCACCGCAGCGGCGCGAGCCCGAGCCAGGCGGTCAGCCGCGCCATCCGTGCGGTCGAATCCGCCGCGGCGCGAATCGGGACGCGATAGCCCGCATCAACGACACAGGGCGGCGCGCGCCTGGCGCGCCCAGTACGCGAAGGTCGCGTCGACGATCGCCGGCTGCAGCAGGAAGTCGTGCGCCTCGCGTGCCGCCTCCGGATCGACCGGCTGCAGCGCGCCGGCCGCCAGCGCATCCAGACACATGCGGGCGTTGCGCTCGGCGAACACGTTCAAATAGACCGCCTCCTGCAAGGTCGCGCCGGTACAGACGGCGCCGTGATTGACGAGGAAGGCGGTACGCCGCCCGGCCAGCGCGCTGGAGATCAGTGCGCCCTCATCGTCCCCGGTTGGCACCCCAGGCCAGTGCGCCAGAAAGCCGCAATCGTCGTGGAACATCGCCGCATCCATATGCGCGACCGGCATCGGGATGCCGAGCATCGACAGCGCCGACAGCGCAGGAGGGTGCGTATGCACGATCGCCTTGACCTGCGGATGGTGGCGATAGATCCAGCCATGAAACCGCACACCGGGATTGGCCCTGCCCTTGCCCATCAGCGTGTTCAGCTCGGCATCGACCACCAGCACGGTCGCAGCGCTGGCCTCTTCCATGCCCGTACCGAGCGCTAGCGTGACCATGCCGCCCGAATCGGGATCCCGCATCGTGATCTGTCCGGCCAGCCCCGCGGCATGGCCCTGCGCGGCAAGAATCAGACAGGCATCGACGAAGGTGTCGCGGTCGGCGCCGACATTGGCGCCGGGTACGGCATCGAGCAACAAGGTTTTGGTCATGGCGGAAAGCGATGAAGGTTTGGCGGAAGGCGGGGCGATCGGCTCAGTTCTCGAGCCGGATATTGCGTTCGCGGATCAAGGTGCGTCGGGCGTCGAGATCCTGCCGAATCAGCGCGGCGAATGCGGCGCCACCGGTGGCGAAGGGTTCGAAGCCGCTGCCGCGCAGGCGCGCCAGCAGGTCGCGGTCTGCCAGCACAGTCTGCAGCGCGTTGGTCATGCGCTCGACGACCGCGGCCGGCAATCCGGCCGGTCCCACCAGGCCGACCCACGGCGCAAACTCGAAGCCCTTCAGGCCAGCCTCTTCGAACGTCGGCACGGCGGGCAGCAAGGGGCTGCGCTGACGCGTGGACACCGCGATTGGCTTGATGCGACCGCTCTTCGCATACTGGCTGCCCAGGTTGGTGTCGATAAAGGTCAGATGCACGTGGCCGGCCACCACATCGGCCAGCGCCGGCGCGCCGCCGCGATAAGGCAAATGCGCGACGATCGCGCCGGACTGCTGTTTGTAGGCCTCGAAGGCGAGATGCGGCGGACTGCCGACGCCCGCCGATGCGTAGCTCAGCGCCGCCGGATGCGCCTTGCTGTAGCGCGTCAATTCGTCGGGCGTCGCCACGTTCAGCGAGGGATGCGCCACCATCACCAGCGGGATGCGCGCAACGGTGCCGAGATAACTGAAATCCTTGAGGACGTCGTAGGCGATCTTTTTCTGCAGCACCGGATTGACGGTCAGCGCCCCCTCGTCCAGCAGGGCCAGCGTGTAGCCATCCGCCGGTGCGCGCGCCACCGCTTCCGCCGCGATCATCGCGCCGGCGCCGGGCCGGTTCTCCACCACCACAGGCTGCCGCAGCGCGGCGCCCAGACGTTCGGCCAGCATGCGGGCGATCGTGTCGACGGCGCCGCCGGCGGCTTGTCCGATCAGCATGCGGATAGGACGCTCCGGGTAGCCGCCGCTCGACGAAGAAGCGGACTGCGCGAAGGCCAGCGGCGTCGCAACGGCCAGCGTCAGGCAGGCGCAAAGCCGGCGCAAGGAAAGAACACGGATCATGGGGCGCAGCCTTTTTTTGGTGTGGGTCGGACAGGACGAAGCCAGTCTAGGACGGCTTGCCCTCCCCGCACCGCATGGCTGCCTTGAACGCAGGTTAAGGCTCGACTGAACGCTCAGGCCAACGTCTCGATCAGAAAATCGACGAACGCGCGGACCTTCGAATTGAGGTATCGCCGGGACGGATAGACCGCATAGACATGCGTCTCGACCGTGGACCAGTCGTCCAGCGCGGTCACCAGACGCCCGCGCTCGATATCCTCGCGGACATAGATCAGCGGAATCAGGCTGATGCCGAAGCCCGCCAGCAGCGCCTCGCGCACCGCCAGGCTCGACGTGACCTTGTAGCGGCCGTCGATCGGCACATCGACCTGCACATCGTTCTTTCGGAAGCTCCATAGCTTCGCGTGCCCGGACAAACTGAACTGCACGCATTCGTGCTGGCGCAGCGCTTCCGGCGAATCCGGCATGCCGTGACGCGAGAAATACGCCGGGGCACCGCACAACACATGTGTCATCGACATCAGCTTGCGCGCAACCAGGCTCGAATCTTCCAGCTTGTCACTGCCGCGAATGGCCACGTCGAAGCCCTCCTTGACGAGGTCGACGCGGCGATCGTCCAGGCGCAGATCGAGCGATAGTTGCGGATAGCGGCACAGAAACTGCGGAATGGCATCGGCCAATTGCGTCAATGTCAGCGACATCGGCGCGCTGACGCGCAGCGTGCCGGTCGGCTCGCTCTGCATCGGTCCCAGCGCGCGGTCGGCCTCGTCCAGATCGTCGAGGATCTGCGCGATCTGCGTGTAGTACTGCTGGCCCGCTTCGGTCAGGCTCAGCCGCCGCGTGGTGCGATTGAGCAGCCGCGTGGACAGATGCGCCTCCAGCTCGCCGATATTCTTGCTGACCGCCGCCGGCGACAGGCAAAGACGCCGCGCCGCCGCGGCAAAGCCATTGCGCTCGACGACTTCCCGGAATACACGCAGCGCCGTCAAATGGTCCACAGATTATTCACTGGCAGTAAATATTGTGGTGAGCATATCGCATATTTCAACGCGCGAGAACGGCCATTAATCTTGGATCGTGAACAAACGCGAGCCATCCCGTCGTCGCGCCGAATTGAACCTGACCACATCCTCCGGAGCCAGAACGCCATGAACCGTCCCGTCCTCGACGCCATCGAACAACGCATCTCCGCCAATTTCTTCGACGCTTCGCGCCCGCTGTCCGATGCGCAGATCGAAGCGCTGACCGCCCTCGCGACCAGGGCACCGACTGCCTACAACCTGCAGAACTGGCGCTTTATCGCGGTCCGGACCACGCAAGCCAAGACACGCCTTCGCGCGGTCGCGTGGAACCAGCCCAAGGTCACGGACGCAGCGGTGGTCTTTATCGTTTGCGGCGTGCTGGCCGATCCCGCCACGCTGGCGCAGCGCCTTCAGCCGTCGGTCGAAGCCGGGTTGATGCCAGCCGGCATGGTGCAGGCCTGGGTCGATGCGGCCCGCGGCCAATATCTGGAGCAGCCGCAGAGCCGGCGCGACGAGGCCATTCGCACCGCGTCGCTGGGCGCAGCCACCTTGATGCTGGCGGCGCAGGGCATGGGCCTCGCAACGGGCCCGATGACCGGCTTCGATCCGCAAGGCGTAGCGCGAGAGTTCGGGCTGCGGCCGGACGAGGTTCCCGCCATCCTGGTAGCGGTCGGCCATGCGGCGCCGGGCAACTGGCCGCAGAAGCCGCGCCGCCCGCTGGCCGAAGTGCTCGATTTCGCCTGAGGCGCACATCATGAACCGCGCCACCGATCTGCTGCTGACCGGCCTGGCCCCGGCGATCTGGGGCAGCACCTATGTCGTCACCACCGGCCTGCTGCCCGATGGTTATCCGCTGACGGTGGCGATGCTGCGCGCGCTGCCCGCCGGTCTGCTGCTGTTGCTGTGGGTCCGCCAGTTGCCCCAGCGCGGCTGGTGGCTGCGCGTATTCGTGCTCGGGGCGCTGAATTTCTCGGTGTTCTGGGCGATGCTGTTCGTCGCCGCCTACCGTTTGCCGGGCGGCGTCGCGGCCACGCTGGGCGCGGTGCAGCCGCTGATCGTGATCCTGTTTTCCCGGCTGCTGCTGGGCAGCGCGATCCGGCCGGCCGCCGTCATTGCCGCGATTGGCGGCATGGTCGGCGTGGCCCTGCTGGTATTGACGCCCAAGGCCGCGCTCGATGTCGCCGGTGTGGCCGCGGGGCTGCTGGGCGCCGCCTCGATGGCGCTCGGCACGGTGCTGACGCGGCGCTGGCAACCGCCGGTGTCCGCGCTGACCTTTACCGCGTGGCAACTGGTGGCGGGCGGCATCCTTCTGCTGCCCGTCGCGCTGTGGATCGAACCGCCGCTCGGCCAGGTGACGCAGGCCAATGTGCTCGGCTTTCTCTATCTGGGATTGATCGGCGCCGCGCTGACCTACGTGCTGTGGTTTCGCGGCATCGCGCGGCTCGAGCCGTCCGTGGTGGCATCGTTGGGCTTTCTGAGCCCGCTGAGCGCGGTGCTGTTGGGATGGGGCTTGCTGGATCAGTGGCTCAGCGCGCCGCAATTGGCGGGCATGGTGCTGGTGTTGGCCAGCATGTGGCTGAGCCAGCGCGCCGCGGCGATCCGGACGGTGGCGGCACCGCTACAGCCACCGCCGCCATCGCCGCCATCGCCGCCTTCGGCTCCTTCGCCCGATTCGCCGCGTGCGTGACTGCGGCCCGAGTCCGTTATGACGGGTCCTTGGTACGGGTGCGCGACACCGCGCCCATGATGCCAAGGCCCAGCACGATCACACAGGCGATGGCGACGTAGGTCTCCGGCACGCCGGCCGTAATCAGGCCCCATGCAATGCCGCCGACAAGAATCAACAGTCCAATCAGGAATAGCGCAAACGACATAACCCGGCTCCTGGCAATTGCCGCGATCGGCTGCGGCTTAAGTGCAATGTAGGGGCCATACCGGGCGGCAGGGATCGGTGCGCAGCGGAGACTGGCGTAGGCCGGTTCCTACGTGCGCCGTGGACGTCGCGGCACCTGTTATTCGCCCGTGATCGACGTATGATCGGCCGTATCGATCATTCGACGCCCGGCAAGGCCAACGGCACCGCCCGATGCGGATGGCCCGTCGCCGGCGCAATCCGATGACTATTCGAATCGGCATCTCGGGATGGCGTTACGAAGGCTGGCGTGGCGTCTTCTATCCGAAGGGACTGGCCCAGGCGCGCGAACTCGAATTCGCGGCGCGTGCCGTCGATACGATCGAAATCAATGGCTCTCACTATTCGCTGCAGACCATCGGCAGCTATCGGGCCTGGTATGAGGCCACGCCGCCCGGCTTTGTCTTCAGCGTCAAGGGGCCGCGCTATCTGACCCACATGCTGCGCTTCCGCGATGAAAAGGCGCGGCCCGCGATCGCGAATTTCTTTGCCTCAGGCGTGCTGGCGCTGCAGGAAAAGCTGGGGCCGTTCCTGTGGCAATTCCCGCCGAATTTCAGCTTCAAGCCCGAACGGCTGGAACGCTTCCTGGCGTTGCTGCCCCGTACCACCGACGAGGCCCGGGAGTTGGCCAGCCAGCATGACGGCCGCGTCAAGCAGCCGTGGTTCGAGGCGACGCGCAATCGTCGTCTGCGCCACGCCATCGAGATCCGTCACGCCAGCTTCTGCACGCCCGAATTCCCTGCGCTGCTGCGCAAGCATCGTGTCGCGCTGGTGGTCTCCGATGCGGTGGCCGACTGGCCCTACGTCGAGGACGTGACCGCGGATTTCGTCTATCTGCGGCTGCACGGCACGGAGACCTTGTACGGTGGTGCGTATTCGGACCCCGCGCTCGATCGCTGGGCCGAGCGTCTGACCGCATGGGGTGCCGGCGGAGAGCCGGACGACGCCAGGCGGATCTCGCCGATCCAGGCACGCAAGGCGGCGCGACGCGATGTCTATTGCTACTTTGATAACGATCAGAAGGTCAAGGCGCCATTCGATGCGCAGCGGCTGATCGACCGGATATCACAGGGCTGACATCGCGCCGCGGGCTTTTCAGTTGCCGGCCTTGTCAGTTACCGGATTTCGCCAGCTTGCTGAAATCCCGATCCAGCCGCGCCAGCGAGGCATCGATCCGGCCACGCTTTTCCTTGATCCAGGCGTCCTGCTGCGCGAGCGTCTGTTTTGCCGCCTTCAACATCCGCTCCATCTCGGCAGGCTGCGGACCGCCAACGGTGGCGCGATGACGGACGATCGCCACCGGATCGAGGGTCGCGCGGAATTCCGCTTCGCTCATCGGCAATTGCGCCGGCCCCTGGCCCTTGACCGCCTCCGCATAGATGCGCTGCGCCTGCGCATACGGAAATTCGCTGGGCCGGATATTGTTTGCTTTCGCGTAATCGACGATTTCCGATGCGAAATGATGGCCCACGCGGAACGGCAGCTTGTATTTGCGCATCAGCACATCGGCCAGCTCCTGCGAAGCGGTCCAGTCGCTGTTCAGTTCCTCCAGCGCGCGCTCGGGGCTGATCACCAGCGCGTTGAGGATCTTGTCCCAGCCTTGCAGCACGCGGATCGCGCTCTGCACCATTTCGCTGTTGGGCTTGACCTCCTTGGCGTCGCCCATTCCGGGCGTGATGTTGTGCGCCTGAATCACCGGTCCCATCGCCAGCGTGACCGCGGTCGAGGCGTGCCGGCGCGTCGTGTTCAGCAGGCCGGGATTGCGCTTCTGCGGCATCGCGCTGGAGACATAGGTATTGCTGCCGCCTTCCTGCAGCAGCATCCACGGACGCGACTGTGCATACTGCGTCATCACGTCTTCGATGAAATTGCCCGCGTGCAGCGCAATGCCGGTCACGATCGCGCCAACCTCGACGGGCTGCTCGGTCGAGGAAATCTGCGCGGCATCGTAGGCGTTGTCGACGATCGCGGAGAAGCCGAGATAGTCCGCCATCCGCGCGCGATTCAGCGGCCAGCTGGTGCCGTTCAATACCGTGGTCCCCATCGGCGAGCGGTCGATGCGAGCATAGGCCTCGCGAATTCGCTGGGCGTCGCGCTCGAGGCCCGCGGCATGGCCGAGCAGATAGTGGCCAAGGCTGTTCGGCTGCGCCGCCACGCCATTGGTGTAATTCGGCACGATGGTATTGGCATGCTTTTCCGCCAGCGACACCAGCGAACGGCTGGTCTTGTTCAACTGATCGGCCAGGCTCAGCAGATTGTCCCGCAGGATCGCGGCCCGGTAGGTTGCGTGCATGTCCTGGCTGGATCGTCCCGCATGCAGCAATGTCACCTCGACGCCGGCTGCCTGAATCAGCAACGGCTCGAAGGTGATCACCGTGGAAGGTCGCTTGCCACCCGGTCGATTGCCGTCTTCCAGCACCTTGGCGATGCCCGACGCGATGCGCGGGGCGAGCGCCTTGTCCAATAGCCCTTCATCCGTGTTGATAACGGTCGTGGCCTTGTTGATTTCGCCGAGCCAATAGAACTCGTCGCGGTTCACTGCGGATTGCGCAAAGGCGGGAACAGCATGGGCGGAAATCGCCAGGGCAAGAATGCCAATTCGGGTTTTCAACACGGGGGATTCGCTTGTCTCGTTATTCGGTTATTGTTCGGCGACGCGGCGCAGGACGCGCCCCGGGATTACAGCGGATTGCGGGAGCAGGCGCAAGGCTATACATTCTGCAGACAATGACACGCTTTGATACGCTTCATTCCCGCAACGGCCCTGCTCGATCATGACAAGACGTCGTGGTGAACGCCCCGATTGGGTGCATCGCGCCGAGCCGTCGCAAGGCGTCGAGCGTATCGAGGCCTTCTTCGCCGGCAACGCCTATGCAATGCATCGGCACGATACCTATGCCATCGGCCGTACGCTCGCCGGCGTGCAGTGCTTCCAGTATCGGCGCAGCCTGCGCGCCAGCCTGCCCGGCAAAACCATCGTGCTGCATCCTGACGAGCCGCACGATGGTCAGGCCGGCACCGATGAAGGCTTTCACTACCGAATGCTCTATGTCGAGCCGGCGGTATTCCAGGCGGTGCTCGGCGGCAAGGCGCTGCCGTTCATCGAAGGCGGCATCACCGACGATCCGCGTCTGTTTGCGGCCGCCCAGGCGCTGCTACAGCAGCCCGGTACCCGGCTGGATCCGCTGGAACAGGACGACGGCATGGTGGAGCTTGCCCTCGCGCTCGACGCCGCGTCGGGGGCAAGACCGCTGCGGCCCTCCTGCGACTTCCGGGCGGCCCAGCTGGCGCGCGATTATCTACATGCCGCGTCGCATCGCACCGTCACGCTGGAGGAGCTGGCGGCCGCCTGCGGGCGCGACCGCTGGAGCCTGTCGCGCGACTTCCGCACGTTCTACGGCACCAGTCCCTACCACTACCTGACGATGCGGCGCCTGGAGGCGGCCCGCCGGCTGATGCAGAACGGCGTTGGGCTGGCGGAATGCGCGACCGCTGCCGGTTTTGCGGATCAGAGCCATATGACGCGGCACTTCACCAAGGCGTACGGGATTCCTCCTGCCAGGTGGCTGCGCATGGTGCGGACCGCCAACGGCCGCTGAATCGGCTCGCACAATCGTTCAAGACGGCGCGCCTGCGTCGGCATACGCTGCCCTCTCCAGCATCCATGGAGAGACCACATGCAAGCCACCAGACAAGCGGCCCCCGCCTCGCGCGGCCAGGGCGTCGCCATCGATTTGATAGCGAAGATCGGCCGGATCGAGGACCACTGGCAGCCCCGTGTCGTTGCCGAAATGAATGACTACCAGTTCAAGGTCGTCAAGCTCAAAGGCGATTTCATCTGGCATACGCACGCCGATACCGACGAGACCTTCATCGTGCTCGACGGCGAATTGCGGATCGACCTTCGCGATGGCGCCATCGTGCTGCGAGCCGGCCAAATGGCGGTCGTGCCCAAGGGCGTCGAACACAAGCCCTTTGCGGCCGAAGAAGTCAAATTGCTGCTGATCGAGCCGCGCGGGGTACCCAATACCGGCGAACAAGGCGGCGAGCGCACCGTGCAGAACGATATCTGGATCTGATTGGCCGCCATCGCGGCGGGCCGCCTTGACATTCGGCGTTTCATGTAACATCATAAGTTCCATGAAACGCGATAGCAGACTGTCGGGCGTGCTCCACGTCCTGTTGCATATGGCCGAGCACGATGGCCCGGTCACCTCCGAGGTCCTCGCCAAGGCGATGGAGACGAACCCCGTAGTCATCCGCCGCGTCATGGCGGGACTGCGCGATCAAGGCTACGTCCGCTCGGAAAAGGGACATGGCGGCGGCTGGACGCTCGCCTGCGACCTGTCCAGGATCACGCTGCGCGACGTCTACACCGCGCTGGGCTGCCCCTCGCTGCTTGCCATCGGCAACCGCACGGAATCGCCCGGTTGCCTGGTCGAGCAGGCCGTCAACGCCGCGCTCGATCAGGCCTTCGACGACGCGGAAGCGCTATTGCTGGCGCGCCTGGGCGAGGTCACGCTCGCCATGCTGAGCGCCGATTTCCACAAACGAATGGTCGCCCGCGGCGGCCGCCATGACCTGGAGCACGTCCATGCGCTATGACGCCATCGTGATTGGCGGAAGCTTCGCCGGCCTGTCGGCAGCAACGTATATCGCACGAGCAAGGCGGTCGGTCTGCATCATCGACGCGGGCGCCCCGCGCAATCGCTTTGCCACGCATTCGCACGGCTTCCTGGCGCAGGACGGCAGCAATCCCGCCGCCATGCTCGCGACCGCGCGACAGCAGGTCGCAACGTATCCGACGACGACGTTCATGGAAGGCAAGGCCATCAGCGCGACCGGAGATTTGGGCGCCTTCACAGTGAGACTGGAGAGCGCAGAAGTGGTGGAGGGCGCCAGGCTGGTGCTGGCGTACGGCATCTCGGACGAGCTGCCTGACCTGCCAGGACTGAAGGAACGCTGGGGCAAGTCCGTGCTGCACTGCCCGTACTGCCATGGTTTCGAATTCAGCGATCAACGCCTGGGCGTGCTGAACATGTCGCCGATGTCGGTCCATCAGGCCATGCTGATTGCCGAGTGGGGACCGACCACGCTGTATCTGAATGGTGAAGCCGACGCAGATGAAACCGCGCTCGCGGCGTTGGAACAGCGTGGCGTGAAGATCGAACGAGCAACGATCAAGGCGTTGCATGGCGAAGGCGCAGCGCTGTCGGCAATCGTGTTTTCGGACGGCCGCACGAAGGAAATCGATGCGCTCTTTATCGGGCCACGTAACCACTTGAACAGCGACATTGCCCAACAGCTCGGTTGCGCGCTGGAACACACGCCTTTCGGATCGGTCATCCGGACCGACGAGTTGAAGATGACCAATGTGGAAGGCGTCTATGCCGCGGGCGATATCACCCGAGGCGCCCATAGCGTAACCTGGGCCTGTTCTGATGGGGTGATGGCCGGAGTGGCCGTACATCGGTCACTGGTGTTTGGAGCGGAATGAGCGGAGCCAGATTCGGATGGCGGTCTGCAAATCGGAGCGTACATTGGGTCGTCCGCCTCGCGGGTTGCAACCCCTCGAAAGCATGGCCCAATACGGCTAAAGTGAGCCAACGAGCTGCCGATACTATCGATTCCACTATATCTCGCGAGGGATCGATGTTTCGTATTGCCATACCCCTGCTCTTTGCCGCGCTGCTCGCCGGCTGCAACACCACGCTGCAGATCAAGAAGCCCGATGCCACCACCGGCATGTACGCAACCTCCACCACACTGAAGCCCGAAGAGGTGCGCGTGGAGGAAAAGTTCGACCCGGCCTACAGGAAGATGTTGTACCTGAAGATCAACGCCGAAACCCCCAATCCGCGCTTTCAGGAGTTCTTTGAATCCGCCTTCAAAGACATGCGGACCTTCGACAAGGTCGTTACCAAGAGCGACCTGGAAAAGATCATCATAGAGCGCGATCTGGGCAGCAAGGTGCCAAGCGTGTCCGATCTGGTGGGCCTGAACAGTCTCAGCAAGGAAATTGGTCCCTTCCTGATCGTCGAGCCGAATGCCATCTTCAAGGGCGGCTACCGCTTCGACGGCACGCTCAAGGCCATTGACGCCAGGACCGGGAAAACGGTGCTACAGATCGAAAATTCGGCCCTCAATATGGCTGGCCTGGACGATCCGCTGTTCCACCCGATGCTGAACGGCTTCATTAACTGGACGCGCAACCGGCCGGTGTCGGGCAAGGCGCCTGAAACCGCTCAGAGCACCGGCCCAGTGGCAACACGCTGACGATGTGGGCGCTGCTTTGGCCATAGGTTGTTGGCGGGGTCATTCTCGAGGCGCACAGATTGCGGAACCGTTCCACACGCACGACGACATGGGCGTCGCGGCGTCGTGGCGGTGCCCTTCAGTCTTGACCCTTTTCCGGCGGCACTGCCTTGCCAAGCAGCTTTCCCAGCAAACCATTGCCACTCTTGCCGGCCGCTCCGCGGCGCTCGGTCTTCGGCGCCGGGCCGCCGCGCTTGGCGCCTGCCTGCTTCATGCTGTTCGCGATCTTCAGGCCTTTGTTTTTTTCGAGGTCAGTCTTTTTCACGGGCATCATCCCAATAGTAGAGAGCCGGCATTGTACGGAGAATTGCTGGCAGGAAGGCGACCGGCGACGTGTTGAAGGGCGTTGGATGCCGATCAGTCGCCCAACGCCTCACAACGCCCATTGCGCGTGTACGCGCAGACCCTCACATTTCGCGTCTCCCAACAGTGAGAGACCAGGCCAAAGTCCAGGCCGCCGGATTGGCTCGGCGACCCGAGGGCTTCAAAGAGCTTTGCCTCGTCCTGCCCGACGTACGCCTCGGCATGGGCGAGCACCTGCAATATGCGTTGCTCACGCAGACGCTCCTTGTCGCGGAGATCTTTGGAAGTACTTCGGAAAAGCCACACAGCGGTACAACCGGCGATAGAAAACGTGATCACGTCCATGCGTTGGCAGCTTCGAAAAAGGAAGCCATCCGCGAACTGAAGTTTGTCAGGTAGCCACCAGCTTTCAAGCCCCTACCCGGTCACCCAGAACGCCTCGTCATATTGCACCGTTCCTGCCGGCCACTCGCCGTCGAAGCGCACGGCCTGGAAATATTCCTGCGGCACATCGGGCAATACAAGGTCCGCGCGGGAAACGAAGCCGAAGCGCCCGTAGTAGCCCGGTTCGCCCAGCACCACGCAGCCTCGTGCGCGCTGCCGACGCAGCGCGTCCAGTGCCGCGTTCATCAGCAGGGAGCCGACGCCCTTGCCCTGCCAGGCGGGCAGCACCGCAATCGGTCCAAGGCCGAACCAGCCCTCGCTCCCATCGGAAATCTCGACCGGAGATACCGCGACATGGCCCACCACTTGATTCCCTTCCATCGCCACCAGCGAAATCGACAGTCGGCCTCGCTCGCGCAGCGCATTGACGATCAGCGGCTCCGTACCGCTGGCATGCGCGGCACTGCGGAATGCCTCCGACACGACGGATGCGATCGCCGGAATATCGTTCGGTACTTCGTCACGAATCTGGACTGGCATATTGGCCGCCTGCAACTGGATTGTGTTGGATTGGATTGCGATGCTAGCACCGGATCACGGCCCGCGTTAAGGCATCAAGGCTCGCCGCTGATGCGTGATGCGAGCCGAAACATGGCCGCATTCCCCTACGCCCGTAGCATTGCAGGCCCCTCTGCCGATCAATACTTTTACGGCTTCATCATTTCCGCCGTTCCAATCGCGATGTCAATTCCGGTGGCGCCCGAGCAAATCGTGGCAACTGCAAAACGGCGGGCGCCGATCCGCGTGCTGGCCTGTGGTGCCGTGGCGTGGCTGACTGCTTGCGCCACGCCGGCTCCCACGGCGAACGACACCGTACACGCCTTCGACGCGCAGCCCAGCAGTGGGGCCGTGCGGGCCGATGATGATGTGAGCCTCGACGTCCAACGTTTGCGCAACGATGCCACCGATCCAAGGATCGCCGCACTGAAAGCTGCGGCCGAAACGGAGCCGCGGGCCGCCTATGATCTCGGCCTGCGCTATTTCCGAGGGGACGGCGTGCGGCAGGACCGCAATCTGGCGCTGGCATGGATGCGCAGAGCGGCGGAACGGGGCGATCTGCCGGCACAGAAGGCACTGGGCGGTTTCTATCTGTTCGGGCTCGAGGAGACGGGCGCCGATCCACGCGAAGCAGAGCGCTGGCTGCAGTTGGCAACCAGCCAGGGCGATCAGGAATCACGCAAGCTGCTGATCGCAGCCAAGGCCGGCAAACCGGCGCACCGGGACGAATCCAGCCGGGATGAATCGAAATGGAAGCGCGACGGACGCTCTAGCTACTACGACGACTGGTCTCGCGGTTATCCGTATCGCGGTTACTGGGATCAGGGTGCGTGGCAATGGAGTGCCTATCGCTATCGCCATCAGTGACAGATCGCGTTGACGCGATGTCGCCGTCCGCACGATGCTGTCGCTCCCATGGCTGCAGCCACTGATACAGCACCGCATGCAGCTGCGCCGGCTCTACCGGCTTGCGCAGCACCAGATAACCCTCGCGTTCGGCTTGCAGCAAGGCCGGCGAATCGAACTCGCCGCTGACCATCGCGCCGCCGGCACCGGGGCAGCGCTCCAGCAGATCCTTCAGCAACGCAAAGCCGCTCTCCCCCGAGCGCAGACGCTGGTCGCACAGAATCGCCTGCGGGCGCAGGCCGGCGTCGAGCAAGGCGAATGCGTCGGTCGACGATGCCGCGCAGCGCGCATCGACGCCCCATGCCTGCATCAGGCTCCTCCACGCCCTGACCACCACGGGATCGTCCTCGACGATCAGGCAGCAGCCGGACAGCGGCGGCAGCGCGCTGGTGGGCCACGCCTGGGATTCGGCTGCCATCGCATGCACATGGGCCTGTGCCGGGTCGGCGGCCGGGAAACGCAGCCAGAATCGCGAACCCCGGCGTTCCACCGAGTCCAGTCCATAGGCCGCACCCATCAAGGTCGCGCAGCGGGCCACCACGGCCAGCCCCAGTCCATGACCGGCGCTATCGATGCGCCACGCATATTCGTTGCGATAGTACGGCGAATAGATCCGGCTCTTGTCCTCGTTGGCCACGCCGATACCGGTATCCCAGACTTCGAGCAGCCAGTCGGCTTCGCGACGCCGCGCGGACAGCAGCACGCCGCCGCGCTGCGTATAGCGCAGCGCATTGTGGACCAGATTGACCAGCGACTGGCGCAGCAGCGAGGCATCGGCCAGCACCGCGGCGGCCTGCTTCGGCACGCGCACGCGCAGTTCGAGATCGCGGCTATGCGCCTCCTCGCGGAACAGCGCGGCGACTTCCTCCATGATCGGTGCGATTGCCACCGGCGCGCTGCGCGGCATGGCCATGCCGTGCTCGATCTTCGACAGGTCGAGCAGCGAGTTGAACATCAGATGGACCGATCGCACGCTGCGCCGCAGGTCCTCCAGCGGTGGATTCAGCGCAGGATCGCGATTGCGCTGCGCGATGGCTTCGATCAGGAATCCCATCGCATGAACGGGCTGACGCAAGTCGTGGCTCGCGGTGGTCAGGAACAGATTCTTGGCGCGCAGCGCGTCCTCGGCCTCCTCCTTGGCAAGACGATAGCTTTCCGCGAGCCGGATGCCGTCGTCTTCGAGCCGAACCTGCTGGCGGAAGAATTGATTCGCGATCAAGGCGTGCCGATAGATCGCCACCGCATACAGCAGCGTCAGCGGCAGCACCACCTGCCAGTGATCCGGAAAACTCCACGGCACGTTGACCGTCACCACGCCCCAGCACGCAAAGAAGAAGCGCTGGAAGGCGCCCAGTATCGGCGTCTGATGCGTGGCATTGGCAGCCAGAATGGCGGCGAGGCTGATATGCAGCAGCAGCGCGAAGTCGAACGCCACCTGGCCCGCGGTCAGCACCGTCGCCATCGACAGACAGAGGCCATGAACCAGCGCGATGCGCCGAACCACCGGCACCCACCGCTCGGCCATCACGGCATCGTCGGACTGCGCGCGTTCGCGCTGATAGTGCCGCCGCTCGAGCTGCATCCAGCCTGCGGCAAGACAATAAGCGAGCGTCCAGACCAGCAGCGAACGCGCGTCCTTGCCTGTCGCATGAAGCCAGGCGACGAATGGCAGACCGACGAACGGAATCGCATTGACGCTGAAGACCAGCCGCCGGAACGTCATGTCGAGCAGGCGCGCACGAGCGCGCGGACTCACGCTGCCTTCATCGGCGGCAGGACACAAGCCCAGCCGTTGCCAGAACGGCTCGCTCACGGTTCGAGCCGGCGTCCGTGCAGCAGCGTGATGGCTTCGACGCGATTGCTGACGCCGAGCTTGCCCAGGATGGCCGTCACATGTTCCTTGGTGGTCTGCTCGGAAATCGCCAGTTCCTTGGCAATTTGCTTGTTGGGCAGGCCGCGCAGCATCAAGGCAAGCACCTGCCCCTGCCGGTCCGTCAGCCCCAGATCGCGCGCGCTCAGCGGCAGCTCGCGGCGCAAGGCCGGCGTCAACTCCGCGGCCGGCAAGGCGGGGAACCAGGTTCCCCCCTGGCGCAGCGTGGCCACCGCCTGGGCAAACGTTTCCGGCGCCTCGCTCTTGCGCAGAAAGCCATGCGCGCCGGCCTCCATGGCCTTGATCTGCACGCGCGCATCCTCGTCGCCGCTCATCACGAGCAGGCGGCACGACGGCAGCTTTGCAGCGGCCTCCCGCAGCAGCGCCAGCGCGGTGCCGTCCGGCAACCAGAAATCGACCACCAGCAGGCTGGGCGGACCGTCGCTATCGATCCGTTGAAAGCACTCCTGCGCATTCGCGGCATAGTGCGCCACCGCGTAGTCGCAATGCGTTGTCAGATATCCCGCAATACCGCGCGCCACCAGCGGATGGTCGTCGACGACGATGGCATACGACTGGCGCGCCGGGGCCATGCCCGACGCAATTCGACTCTTCACCAAGCTTTGGCTCCTGACCCCTGCCGAAATAAAGCTTATTTTTTGCGCCAGTGTAATTGATTTCGCACAACGGAATTGGCGTGGCGCTGCGCCTCCCCTACGACGGTAGGGGTCTGAAATTTAATTAATCGTCAATGAGCTGACAAAATCGAAGCGAATTGCCGAAGGGATCGGCAATCGGCATTTCCTTGCCCCAGTCCTGGGCCTGGACAGCGGGGCGGGCATATCGGTACGGTTTGGCGGCCAGCTCTCGCTGCAGCGCGTCGATATCGTCCACCCGCAGGAATATTGCGCTGCCGGGCGTGCCGTCGCCGTGATGCTCGCTCAGATGCAGCAGCAATTCCGAGCGCGATATCTGCATGTACAGCGGCAGGCTTTCTTCGAACCGATGCTCCCAGTCGAGCGAAAATCCAAGGTAATCGAGATAGAACTCCTTGGCCTTGTCCACCGAGAAGATACGCAGAATTGGAATGGCAGGAGACAGCTTCATCGGATTGGTTCAATCAATGCAATGACACAAGCATAACGAATACTTCGCCAAATCACTAAGTTCCAACATTAATGCAATTACAGTGGATGTCGGCGACCGTTCTCAGGGAGCGCCGGCTTTTGGTCCGGATTCCAGCAGGAATGCCAGCGCTTGCCGCCACCACTCTCCATCGACGCGATGGAACCAGTCGTTGTGATCCGCCCCCGGCACGATGCGCAACTGCCGCCGCGCGGGCAGCGCGTCGTAGAGCGCGCGGCCAAAGCGCGCCGGCACGATTCGATCGCGTTCGGCCACTACCACCAATACCGGGCGATCGAACGCAGCCAGATTGGCGACGCTGTCATAGCGGTCGCGCAGCAACCACGAGGTTGGCAGCCATGCATAGTGATGGGCCGCGATATGGGTCAGCCGGTCCCACGGCGTGATCAGCATCAGGCCGGCGATCCGGTCGCGCTGCTGCGCCGCGGCCGCGGCGACTACGCCGGCACCGAGCGATTCGCCGATCAGCAGCAGCGGCGCGCCGAAGCGCGCATGGGCCAATTCGATGGTCCGCTTCGCATCGGCGACCAGGCTCTCCTCGCCGACCTTGCCATCGCGCGGACCGTAGCCCGGATATTCGGCCAGGATGACTCGCACGCCCTGCTGGACCAGAGCGGTCGCATACACCTGGCGATGGCCGGCATGGCCCGCGTTGCCATGAAACACGATCGCGGTGGCATGCGCCGGCCGCTCGGGTTCGGCGAGCAAGCCCATGAAGTCGTCTTCCCCAGGCCAGGCGCGTAAATCGTCGGACACCAGCGCGGCCAGCGGGGCCTTGCCTGGGAAGTACAGGAAGTGGTCCTGCAATGCCGCCAGGGTTGCCGTCGGCACCATGGCGGCGACACACGCCATGCCGAAGGCGGCGATGCTGGCGAGCCGGGCAATGCAGGGAGCAAAGGGACATCGATGTCGGATGGCGATCGGCATGCTTTTCTCCCCTTCGGCCGCTGGCGGAACCGCCACGATCTGAATAATATGCAACGCGAATCGCCGGACGGCAGGAGGAGTCGCCATGCTGCGTCGCGCCATGCGTGGGACCATGGACCGGACCACTCCCCCGGAGCGACAGGCCCGAGGCAGGCACGCCCTTGCCCTTGCCGCGATATGCGTCGCGCCGCCGGCCATACGGGCCCGGCTTCGGCTGCGGCCGCTTCCGCCGTCCCCGCGAACGACGCCAAGGCGCTGCCTGTGCTCCGCCCAGTGAGCGGCATGGGCGGTACCCGCACCTTCACCGCACCTTCACGCACCTTCACGCACCTTCAGCCCACTCGCGAGCCAGCCACGCGAGAAACGCCCGCACCGGCGGATGGCGCTCGCGCCCCGGCACGCACAGCGCGGTATAGGCGGCGCCCGCTACCGTGATATCGGGCCGATATGGCAGCAGCAGCCCATTGCGCACGCTGTCGGACACCATGATCGAGCTGGCGAGCACCAGCCCCTGTCCTGCGACCGCCGCCTGCAGCGCATAGCTTTCCTCGTCGTAGGCGCGCATCGTGGCCCCGTCCTGTAGCCACTGCACGCCGGCCGCCTCGCACCACGCCTGCCAGCCATCGTCATACAGCGTGGAATCGGTCCAGCGCACGGTGATCAATTCCGGCGTTCCCTCTCCGGCCGCGGCGATCCGCGCCGGCGAACCGTAGACGCCGAAGGTCTCGCCGAGACGGCATGCGTTCAGCAGCGCGGGCCAGGCACTGGTGCCATAGCGGATTGCCACGTCGATGCGCGCGTCCTGGTGCAGATCGACCGGGGCGCCATCGCTGTCGATCCGCACATGTACATCCGGGTGCGCCTGATAGAAGCGCCCTAGCCGCGGAACCAGCCATAGCGCAGCGAACGACATGGTCGTGGTGACGGTCAGCGACCCGGCCGCCGGCTGCGGGAGCAGTTCGTCGATGGCTTGTGCCACGTCGAGCAGCGCGCCATGCATCCGATGGAACAGCCGCTCGCCTTCGACCGTCAGCGCCACGCCGCGCGGCAAGCGGGTGAAGAGGGCCACGCCAAGGCAGGACTCCAGTGCGCGCACCTGATGCGAGACGGCAGCGGGCGTTACCGACAGTTCGGCCGCCGCGGCCTTGAAGCTCAGATGCCGCGCGGCGGATTCGAATACCCGCAAGGCGGTGATCGGCAAGGA
Organism: Cupriavidus gilardii; assembly: GCF_013314895.1. Lineage (GTDB taxonomy): Bacteria > Pseudomonadota > Gammaproteobacteria > Burkholderiales > Burkholderiaceae > Cupriavidus > Cupriavidus gilardii_C. Next base: position 249,627 of record NZ_JABTYE010000003.1, read on the forward strand.
AGCGAACATGCATTGCGCTCCAAAAAATGCGCAGGGAAACGACAGGTGAGTCCAGTTTGTCCGACGCGAGAATTGCTCGTTTGTCGCGCCGCAGCCGCCATCCTACAGTCGCCGTGTCCCTACCACCGAATGCAAGGAACACATGACGGACACGACTTTCTCTCAGGCCATTCCTTCCGGGCCGGTATTGATCCTCGTCGGCAGCCCTCGGCGCGACGGCAATTCTGCCGTGATGGCGCAGGCGGTGCAGCGCGGCGCCGAGCGCGCCGGCCATCCGGTCAAATTGCGCTTTCTCGACGACCATATCGGCGGGCTGCTGCGCGACTGTCGGCAATGCCGGCGCGCCGATGGCAGCTGCGGCATAGACGACGGCTATCGCGAACTATTGCTGCAGGACTTTCTGCCCGCGGCCGGCGTGGTGTTCTGCTCGCCGATCTATTGGTATGGCATGTCGGCGCAGACCAAGGCCTTCTTCGACCGGATGTTCTGCTATTACGCCGCCTCCCATCCGGATTCCGCCACCGTGATGCCGAAGCTGGCCCGCAAGCGCCTCGGCCTGGTGCTGGCATCCGAGGAAAGCTATGCCGGAGCGGCGCTCGGCATCATGCATCAATTCCAGGAATATGCGCGCTATACCGATTCGCAATTGGCTGGCGTGGTGCGTGGTACCGGCAACCGCCGCGGCGAGGTGGTACGCGATCCGACCGATGCCATCGCGCAGGCCGAGCGGCTCGGCGCCGAGTTGTTCGCGCGGCCGTACAGCGACTACCGCTTCGATACGCCGCGCGATACGCGGGTATGGCCGCTGGACCAGGCGGCATGATCGCCGCGCCATCATGGCGGTGAATGACTGCCATCGATGGCGCCCATCTTGATGCGCGGCGATTGCGCAAAAAAATACCCGCAGCCGGGAGGATGCGGGTACTTCAAAGTGGTATGAGCGTGTCGCGGTTCCGCTCACGGCGCATCGTCGCACTACGCGGCCGCCACGCCAATAATCCATCCGGACTAGGCGCCCCCCGCCGGGAGGCATGGACAAGCGAGCGGGAATCGATTCCAATCCAGCACTGGCGATGTTTGCCGACGACTGCCGATATCGACCGCCATGCCCGACGCCCGCCTGCTGCTGATCGACGACCATACGCTGTTTCGCACCGGGCTGCGGCTGCTGCTGGCCGACAGCGCCAGCGTCTGTGCAATCGTCGAGGCCGGCACGGTGATGGAGGCGGTGCAGCTTCATGCGGGCGCAGCGGTCGACATCATCCTGCTCGATATCCAGTTGCCCGGGCTGAACGGCATCGAGGGCGTGCGCGTGCTGCGCCGGCATTTCCCCGCCGCACGCATCCTGATCGTCTCCGGCACCTCGGGCCGCGAAGCGATTCCCGCCGACGTGCTGAAGGACGTGGCCGGCTTTCTGCCCAAATCGGCGGACGCCACGCAGATCGAGCAGGCCATTGCCCATTGCCTGCAGGGCGGCCGCTACTTCTGCGCGGCCGATGACGCGATGGCGGGCCAATCCGGCATGGCCGCGGCGCGCTATCGGCCCAGCCCGTTGACGCCACGCCAGCTCGAGGTGCTGGGCCAGCTGGCGCTGGGGCGTTCCAACAAGATCATCGCGCACCATCTCGGCCTGTCGGAAAACACGGTGCGGGTACATGTCGCCGCCATCCTCGATCACCTGAGCGTGGTCAGCCGCGTCGAGGCCATCATCGAGGCGCAGCGGCGCGGTCTGATACAGGCCGCGCGGTGAAGCCTGCCAGCGGCCGTCGACGGCTGCCATTGCTGCCGCGCTTCGACGAGGGCCGGCTGCTCGCCGCTCAGATGGAGCTGCTGGACCAGAGCTTTAACGTTGCCATGGTCGGATGCGCGCTGGCATCCTGGTTCCTGACGGCCGGACTGGTGCTGTCCGGCGATCGTCCGCTGGCATGGCCATGGGTCGCCGCGATGACGCTGGCCTGTGCCTACGGCGTGCTCGGCCGGCAACGCATGCCGGCGCGCACCATCGAGGACGCCGCGCCGTACTACGCGCGCTGGATGACGATGCTGCTGACCTGCATCGGCTCGCTGTGGGGATTGATCGCGCTGCTCTATCTGGATGTCCGTGAGCCGCCCATCGTCATTTCGGTGCTGTGCCTGATCGCGGGCATGAGCGCCGCTGCGCTTGCGGTGTTCTCAGCCTGCCTTCCGGTCGCCGTCGGTTTCTTCGTGCCGGCGATCCTGCCGGTATGGATCAGCTTCCTGGCCACCGGCGACGCCGACTATCTGCCGATGTTCCTGGCGACGCCGCTCTACCTGATCGTGCTGATCATCTTCGCGCGCAACTACGCGCGCGTGGCGCGCCATTCGATCGCGCTGCGCTTCGAGAATATCGAACTGATCGGTCAGCTGCGCGAACAGACCGCGCGCGCCGAATCGGCCCAGCGCGAGGCCGAGCAGGCCAGCCGCGCGAAATCGGTGTTCCTCGCCTCCGCCAGCCACGATCTGCGCCAGCCGCTGCATGCGCTGGGGCTGTTTCTGGTCTCGCTGAGCCGCACCGCGCTCGACGACAAGCAGCGCCAGCTGCTGACGCATATCGAGGCGGCCTCGGATGCCGCGCGCGAGATGCTGAACACGCTGCTGGACTTTTCCAAGCTCGAAGCCGGCGTGGTGCAGGCCCGCCCGATGGCATTTCGCCTGCAGCCGCTGCTCTATCGGCTCGAGAACGAGTTTGCGCCGCTGGCGGAAGCACGCGGCCTGGTCTACCGGACGCGCGAGACGACCTGCGCGGTGTTCGCCGATCCGGCGTTGGTCGAGCTGGTGCTGCGCAATCTGATCGCCAATGCGATCCGCTATACCGAGCGCGGCGGTGTGCTGGTCGGTTGCCGCCGGCGCGGCGAACACGCGGTGATCGAGGTATGGGATACGGGGATCGGCATCCCGGCGTCGCAGCACGCGGCGATCTTTCAGGAGTTTCATCAGCTCGGCAATCCCGAGCGCGATCAGCGCAAGGGCCTGGGGCTGGGTCTGTCGATCGCCAGCGGCCTTGCCCGGACGATGTCGACCGAGGTTACGCTGGCCTCGACACCGCAGCGCGGCTCGGTGTTCCGCATCGCGCTGCCCTGGGTCTGGCTGCCGCCGGCCGGCATCGATGCGCTGGTGCATCGCCGGCCGACCGACGCGCCGGCGCCGCTCAAGGCGCTGCCCGACGTGCGCGCGCTGGTCATCGACGACGATCCGCATATCCGGCTGGCGATGACCGAACTGCTGTCGGGGTGGCAATGCGAATGTCGGGCAGCGGAGTCCGAGCGCGAGGCGCTGGCCTGCCTGTCGTCGTTCCCGCCCAACCTGATCGTCGCGGACTATCGCTTGCGCGGCAACCGCGACGGCTTGCAGGCGATGGCGGCGCTGCGCAAGCAGCTGAAGGAAGCGGTACCGGCAATCGTCATCACCGGCGACACCGCGGCGGACCGGCTGCGCAGCGTGCATGCGAGCGGCACGGTGCTGCTGCACAAGCCGGTGGTGGCAGCGGAGCTGCATGCGGCGATCGCCGCCTTGATCCCTGATGCCGAGAGAGAACCGGGCGATGCGGCCGGCGGAGAGACGATGGCCTGACGAGCCGAATAAATAAAGTTTTCGGATAAATCGATCCGATCTATTAATTGGACTTTGGGCCCTCCCTTGCGGACACTGAATCGACACTGCCTCGGGTCGATCCCGTGAGGAGCCATCATGCCGTCGTCTCTGCCATCGCCAACTTCACCGACTTCGCCGATCTGGCCCAACTCTTCCCGCCTGCCGCGGCACGACCTGCTGATTGGGGCCGAGCGCGTGGCACCCGTCTCCGGCGGATATTCGACCGACATCGATCCCGCCACCGAGGCCCCGATCGCGCTGGTCGCACAGGGCGGCCCGGCCGAGGTCGATCTGGCAGTCCAGACCGCGCGCCGCGCCCTCAAGGGCTGGAGCCGCATGCGCGCCGCCGAACGCGGCCGCATCCTGCACCGCTTCGCCGACCTGCTGGACGCCCATCGCGACGAGTTGATCGCGCTGGAAAGCCTCGACGCCGGCAAGCCGCTGGCCGCCGTGCGACGGCAGGACATGCCGGCGGTGATCGATACCGTGCGCTACTACGCGGGCTGGGCCGACAAGATTCATGGCGACGTGATACCGGCCCGCCCGGACGCGCTGACCTATACCGTGCGCGAGCCGGTTGGCGTGGTGGCCGCGATCGTGCCGTGGAACTTCCCGCTGATGATCGGCATGTGGAAGATCGCGCCGGCGCTGGCATGCGGCTGCACCGTGATCGTCAAGCCCGCGGAAATCACGCCGCTGTCCGCGCTGCGGGCGGGCGAACTGGCGCTGGAGGCCGGCCTGCCGCCCGGCGTGCTCAATATCGTCACCGGCAAGGGCAGCGTGGTCGGCGACGCCCTGGTCGGGCATCCCGGCGTCGACAAGGTGACCTTCACCGGCTCGCCCGGCGTGGGCCGCGGCATCATGCAGGGCGCGGCCGGCAACTTCAAGCGTGTCACGCTCGAGCTCGGCGGCAAATCGGCCAATCTGATCTTTGCCGACGCGGATCTCGACGCGGCGGTCCGGGCCGCAGCATCGGGCATCTTCTTCAACGCCGGCCAGGTCTGCTCGGCGGGATCGCGCATCCTCGCGCAACGGGCCATCTACGACGAGGTGGTCGAGCGACTGGCCGAACGTGCGAGGGCGATCCGCGTCGGGGATCCGGGCTTGCCCGATACGACGATGGGGCCGCTGGTGTCGGCTGCGCAGCTGAAGACGGTGCTGGACTATATCGAGATCGGCAGACAGGAAGGCGCGTCCGCGGTGGCCGGTGGCGTGCGGATCGGAGAGCGCGGCTACTTCGTCGCGCCTACGGTATTCGCCAACGTTGCGCACGAAATGCGCATTTCGCAGGAGGAAATCTTCGGTCCGGTGGCCAGCGTGATTCCGTTCGACGACGAGGCGGACGCGATCCGCATTGCCAACGGTACCGCCTTCAGTCTGGCGGCCGGCGTATGGAGCGCGGACATCGGCCGCGTGCACCGGGTCGCCGGCGAATTGAAGGCCGGCACGGTCTGGATCAATACCTATGGCTATACCGATGTCCGGCTCCCGTGGGGCGGCGCCGGCGATTCGGGGCTGGGCCGAGAGCATGGCGACGCCGCGCTGCAGAACTTCACCGAGCCGAAAACGGTGTGGCTGTCGCTGCGGTAGTACAAGAGCGCAAACGCCCTGTCGCGCCAGGGCCCTCAGAACTTCGGAATCCGCAGCGTCTTGCTGATCATCAGCGAGCCGGACAGCACGAACAGCAGCGCCAGCGGATGCAGCACCGCGGGACCGAGCGTCCAGGCGCCGCCGAACAACGCATCGCCGATGCGTCCCTGCCAGGCGCACAGCGCGAGCACGCCGGTCAGCACCACGCTGGTCGGGATCGGCGTGCCCTCGAAATAGGACACCTTGCCGCTCGCCCCGGACAGCGATTCGGCAGTGACATTGAAGCGCGCAAGCCGGCTGACGCCGCAGCAGACGAAATAGATCAGCGCCAGCAGATCCCAGCCGCCGCGCATGCCGGCGGCAAAGGCCAGGGTCGCGGGACCGACGCCGAACGAGATGATGTCGGCCAGCGAATCGAGTTCGCGACCAAGCGCCGAATGGGCATGACGCCAGCGCGCGACGCGGCCGTCGATCACGTCGAAGAAGAAGGCGGCGGGCGCGAAGGCCGCCGCAATCAGGAAATGCCGCAGCGACTGGCTGTCGATGTAGAACATCGCGAAGAACACCGACGCCATGCCGCAGGCCGCGTTGGCCAGCGTGAAGACATCGGCCAGCGCCAGTTCGCGAATCATCGAGAAATGCCGCGGCCGTGCGGAAGGGTCGGCCGATGATCGGGTCGGATCGTTCGATTCAGGCATATCGGGCTCCTCGCGTAGTCAGTCTTCGACGTCCCCTGGTCTTCTGGTCCCCCGATCCCTGGCGATTCCCCTGTCCGCCCCGATGCACAAGCCGTGCCGGCATCAGGCGTCCGTCATCGCGACGTACCGCGACGGCGGGCCAGGCTCGCGGCCAGATAGGCGACGATCGCCACGTTGGCCACGGCCACGCCAATGTGTATCCAGGTCGGATGCCGCACCGCTTCGTAAAGTTCCACCGGAATATAGATCGCACCGGACCAGACGCCCAGCCATTGGGCCCAGGCCCGCTCGTGCCACAGGCCATAGGCCTCGGCAAAGCGCATCGCGGCATAGATCGCCGCCGACGCGCCAATGGCCCACAGGCGCGGATCGTCGGGATGCGCGGCCAGCGACAGGAAAATCGTCGGATAGCGGCTGCCGGGATTGAGGTGCAGCCGCGCGACGATGGCCTCGGCCAGCGCCTGCGCGTCGCGATGCAGCAGCGCCGCCAGGCCGATGCCGGCCAGCACCACGAGCGCGCCCTTGGTCGCCTCCAGCAGCGCGATGCCTTTCAGACCGAGGGTGCCTTGCCCGCCCGCCATGGTTCAGCGCTCTGTGGCGAATCGCTCAGGAGAACACGCGGTTCTTGTCGGACACCTGGTCATTAAGCGTCCAGAAGTCGTACAGCACGCCGATCAGGAAGAAGCCGCCGGTCACCAGATACAGCAGGCCGGTCAGCCATTTGCCCATATACATCCGATGCACGCCGAAGATGCCGAGGAAGGTCAGCAGAATCCAGGCGATATTGAAATCGACGCGGCCCGAGGTAAAGCGGCGGTCGGCGGCCCGGTCCATGCCGGGAATCAGGAACAGGTCGATCAGCCAGCCGATGCCGAACAGGCCGAGCGTCAGGAACCAGATCGTCCCGGTCACCGGTTTGCCATAGTAGAAACGGTGCGATCCGGTGAAACCGAAGATCCAAAGCAAATAACCGATCAGCTTGCTGTGCGTGTCCTGAATCATGTCCATCCTCAATTTGTCGTGCCGGAATGATGCCATAGGCATCTGTCGAACCTGCCGATTCGCCATCTGCATCGAAGAGGCTTCACACGCTAAAAAAACGGCGTTATACTTGCGCCCCTCGCGACGCAAAACACAGCGTCAGCGAAACAGTTCCAGTCCCCTTCGTCTAGAGGCCTAGGACATCACCCTTTCACGGTGAGTACAGGGGTTCGAATCCCCTAGGGGACGCCAGCTTGACCGGATGCCTTGCATCCGGATGCCGACAAGGAGTGGTAGTTCAGTCGGTTAGAATACCGGCCTGTCACGCCGGGGGTCGCGGGTTCGAGTCCCGTCCACTCCGCCAGCAACAAGCAGAAAGCCCGCCGATCGCAAGATCGGCGGGCTTTTTGTTTTGGCACGGCGCCTTCCATTCCGCCCGGCAAGCGAATTTGTATTCCGCCAGCCAGCTTCCACAATAGGAACCTCGATCCACCACTCCTGGAACATGAGGTCGCCATGCATCTGGAAGGCTCCTGTCATTGCGGCGCGGTGCGTTTCAGCGTCGAGTCGTCTTCGTATTACCCGTTCATGCATTGCCATTGCTCGATCTGCCGCAAAACGGCGGGCTCGGGCGGCTATGCGATCAATCTCGGCGCCGACGCCAACACGCTGCGCGTACGGGGCCGCAAGCATCTGGGCATCTATCACGCCGTGATGCGCGAACCGGGCAAGCGCGCGACCCGCTCGCCGGCGTCGCGCCATTTCTGCCTGCAATGCGGCAGCCCGCTGTGGCTGTGGGACCCCCGCTGGCCGGAGCTGGTCCATCCCCATGCGTCCGCCATCGACACACCGCTGCCGCGGCCGCCCGAGGTCGTCGAGGCGGCGCTGGACTATGCCGCGCCCTGGGTCGACGTGCCGCGCGGCAAGGGCCATGTCCATTGCCGCCAGTGGCCGGAGGAATCGCTGGCGCAATGGCATGCACGGCATGGCGTGGGCGACGGCGAGCGCTGACACCCTTCGTCGGCAAGGGCCATGGTGCGGCCCCTTCTTCACACGGGTTCGGCATCGCATATAACTAGGTGAAAGGGCGGCGCCGGCTCGCGCCGCCCAAAAAATTTTTGCCGGGCGGGATCTTGAAGGTCACACGGCCGCCCTTATGTTGGCGTCGGCCCGTCTTCTCTGGAACGGCACCCACGCCGCGTCGGCCATCGCGGCCGCGCGGCTTCCGGACAGTCAACTTCGCTTGAACGAGGAGGTTTGCTGATGAAGATTGCCCAGATCGCCCCGCTTGCCGAGCGTTGCCCGCCCAAGCTCTACGGGGGCACCGAGCGCATCGTGTCCTATCTGACCGAAGAGCTTGTCCGTCAGGGCCACGACGTGACCCTGTTCGCCAGCGGCGACTCCAAAACCGCCGCCAGGCTGGTGCGCGGCTCCGATATCGCGCTACGGCTCGATCCCAGGGTGAAAGACCCGATTCCCTATCACATCATCATGCTGGACGAGGTACGTCGGCGCGCCGACGACTTCGACGTGCTGCACTTCCACATCGACCTGCTGCATTTCCCGCTGATCCGCGATATTGCCGAGCGCACCGTCACCACGCTGCACGGCCGGCTCGATCTGCCGGACCTCAAACCCTTCTATCAAGCCTTTCCCGAATTTCCGCTGGTGTCGATCTCCGACGACCAGCGCCGGCCGATGCCGCCCGTCAACTGGGTCGGCACGGTCCATCATGGCCTGCCGAGCGACCTGCTGCCTTTCACCGAGGAGCCGAAGGGCGGCTATCTGGCCTTCCTCGGCCGCATCTCGCCGGAGAAGCGTCCCGACCGCGCGATCGAGATCGCGGCGCGCACCGGCATGCCGCTGAAAATCGCCGCCAAGATCGACAAGGCCGACCAGGCCTATTGGGATGAAGTCATCGCGCCAATGATTGCAGCGCATCCGAAGGTCAAGTTCATCGGCGAGATCAACGAGCATCAGAAGGCCGAATTCCTGGGCAACGCGCGCGCGCTGCTGTTCCCGATCGATTGGCCGGAGCCGTTCGGCCTGGTGATGATCGAGGCAATGGCCTGCGGCACGCCGGTGATTGCCTACCGCTGCGGCTCGGTGCCCGAGGTCATCGATCAAGGCGTGACCGGCTTTATCGTCGACGACATCGAGCAGGCTACGGAAGCGGTGGGACGGATCGAAGAACTGGACCGCGGCCGGATTCGCGCGACCTTCGAGCAGCGCTTTACGGTGGAACGAATGGCGCAACAGTATGTCGAGATCTATCGGAGCCTGGCAGAGATCAGCACGGGCGCGCTGTTGCGCCGTGCGATGGGCGGCGACCGCGTCGGCCTGCACGCCCTGGCCTGAACCAAAGGGATCGCGACGATGCAAACCGCCAGCACTGTTGCCGCCCCTCATGCGCCGGCGCCCACCGGGCCCGGCGGTCCACAGCTCGCCCAGTTCTTCATCCCCGCTGCCGCGTCGCTGCAGGAGCGCAGACCCCGCACGCTCAAGCATGGCGACACCTTTGCGGTGTTCGACCACAATGGCGATGCGCTGTCCGGCCCCGGCAGTCCCGAAGGCGTATTCCATCGGGACACGCGCCACCTGTCGCACCTGTTCCTGTCCATCGACGGCGCGCGGCCTATGCTGCTGTCGTCGACGCTGCGCGACGACAACGCGACGCTGACCTGCGACCTCACCAATCCCGATCTGTTCGACGGCGAAGGCCAGTTGAAGATCGAACACGACCTGCTGCATCTGCGCCGCTCCCGCTTCCTGTGGAATGCGACCTGCTACGAGCGGCTGGTGATACGCAACTTCGACGAGAAGCCGCGCAGCATCACGCTCGAACTCGCGTTCGCCGCGGACTTCGCCGACCTGTTCGAAGTCCGCGGCTCGCGCCGCGAGCGCCGCGGCGAACATCACCCGCCGCGCATCAGCAGCAATCGGATCATCCTCAGCTACACCGGACTCGATCAGCAGAGCCGGCACACCGCGCTGCTGTTCGATCCCGCGCCGACCCGGCTGACCGGCAACTGCGCGCGCTTCACCATGGATCTGCAGCCGAAGGAAGCGCGGCTGCTGTTCGTCGAGATCCGCTGCGGCATCGGCGAAATTCCGCAGCAGACCCGCTGCGCGTTCTTCAGCGCGCTGCGCGATGCCCGGCGGGCGCTGCGCACGTCGGCCTCGCGCGCCGCCTCGATCGTGACGTCGAACGAGATCTTCAACGAAGCGGTCCGGCGCAGCGTGTCGGACCTGTACATGCTGATCACCGATACGCCGGAGGGCCCCTATCCTTACGCCGGCATTCCGTGGTTCAGCACCGTGTTCGGCCGCGATGCGCTGATCACCGCGCTCGAGACGCTGTGGCTGGACCCCAATATCGCGCGCGGCGTGCTCGGCTATCTGGCCGCCAATCAGGCCACCGGGAACGACGCGGCCGCCGATGCCGAGCCCGGCAAGATCCTGCACGAGGTGCGGCACGGCGAGATGGCCGAACTCGGTGAGGTGCCGTTCCGCCGCTACTACGGCAGCATCGATTCGACGCCGCTGTTCGTGATGCTGGCCGGCGCCTATCTGCAACGCACCGGCGACCTCGGCACGCTGCAGCGGCTGTGGCCCAGCATCGAGGCCGCGCTGCAATGGATCGAGCGTTATGGAGATCGCGATGGCGACGGCTTTGTCGAGTACGGCAGGCGGACCACCGAAGGGCTGGTCAATCAGGGCTGGAAGGACAGCCACGATTCGGTCTTCCATGCCGACGGCACGCTTGCCAAGGGTCCCATCGCGCTGGCCGAGGTACAGGCCTACGTCTACGGCGCCTGGCAGGCCGGCGCCGATATCGCCGCGCAACTGGGCATGACGGAGCGTGCCACGCAGTGCGCCGCGCGCGCCGAGGCGCTGCGCGCGGCCTTCGATGCGGCGTTCTTCGACGCGGCACTCGGCACTTATGTGCTGGCGCTCGACGGCGACAAGCGCCCCTGCCGCGTGCGCACCTCCAACGCCGGTCATGCGCTGCTGACCGGCATCGCGCTGCCCGAGCGGGCGCCCGCGGTGGTGCGCACACTGATGTCCGGTACGTCGTTCTGCGGATGGGGCGTGCGCACAGTGGCGTCGACCGAGGCGCGCTACAACCCGATGAGCTATCACAACGGCTCGGTCTGGCCGCACGACAATGCACTGATCGCCGGCGGCATGGCGCGCTACGGCTTCCATCGCGAAGCGGCACGCATCTTCGAGGGCCTGTTCGCCGCGTCCACCTATATCGACCTGCGCCGGCTGCCGGAACTGTTCTGCGGCTTCCCGCGCCAGGGCACGCAGGGCCCGACTTTCTATCCGGTCGCCTGCACCCCCCAGGCCTGGGCCGCGGCCGCACCGCTGTACATGCTGCAGGCCAGCCTGGGGCTCGGCTTCGATACCGAGCGCGTGCATATCACCTTCGACGAACCGGCGCTGCCCGCCTTCCTCGACGAGGTGGTCTTCCGCAATCTGGCGGTCGGCGGCGGCTCGGCCGACGTCGCACTGCGGCGTTCCGGCCGGCACGTGGTCGTCGACATGCTGGAGCGGCGCGGGCCGGTCCGGGTGTTGACGACGAACTGAGGGCAAGGCAGGGCCGGGCTGCCGCGGCTGGCTGTACGTCCGAGCGCCGAAGTGATAGTGTGAGCCGCTCCGGCCGGACCCCGGCCCGGCCCGGCCCGGCCCCGGCCCGTCTGTCGGCATTGCCGGTACCGCCCCATCGTTGTTGTCGCTTTCCCTCCAAGGAGCCGCCCGTCATGACCCCGGTTTCCCACGCCAGCGTCCGCGCCGCCGGACCGAACTACCGGCACGAGATCACCACCGGCACGCATCAGCTGGTTGCCGACGAGCCGGTCAAGGCCGGCGGGCAGGATGCCGGGCCGGCACCCTACGATTACGTGTTGACCGGCCTCGGTGCCTGCACCGCGATCACGCTGCGCATGTATGCCGACCGCAAGGGCTGGGACCTGGGCGAGCTTCGCGTCGAGCTTACCTTGCTGAAGAACCGTGACGGCGATACGCGGATCGAACGCACGCTGCACGCCTCGGCTTCGCTGAGCGACGAGCAATGGGAACGCTTGATGGAGATCGCCGGCAAGACGCCGGTCACCCGGACCCTGCAGGCCGGCGTGTCGATCGCTACCACCAGGGCGGCCTGAGCCGCGCGCGATTTCACGATCGCCTCGACAGGCTGACTGCGGTGTCGTTCCTGCGCAGAAGTTCCGGGTGGCTGTGGGTGGCCGCCTTCGCGGCGGCCGCCTGGTGGGCCTGGCCACGCGTGCAACCGGCGCTGGACCGCATGTTCTACGGCATGCGCCTCGCTGCGATGCCGACGCCGAAGACGCTGCCTGTGCCGGTTGCCGGCGTATCGGCCAACGCCTTGCGCGATACCTGGAACGCCGCGCGCTCCGGCGGTCGGCAGCATCAGGGCATCGACATCTTCGCGCCGCGCGGACGCGAAGTGGTGTCGGCCACCGAAGGCATCGTGTCCCGCGTCGGCACCAACAATCTCGGCGGCCAGGTCGTCTGGGTCATGGGACCGGGCCGGCAGATGCACTACTACGCCCACCTCGACCGCTATGGCGATATCGCGCCCGGCGATCGGGTCACGCCCGGCACCGTGCTCGGCTATGTCGGCAATACCGGCAATGCGCGCGGCACGCCGCCGCATCTGCACTACGGCATCTATACGCCCACCGGCGCGATCAATCCCTATCCGCTGCTGACCGCGAAGATCGCCACGTCGAAATAAGGCGGCGCCGGCAGCCACAGCCCAAGCGGCTTGTTCCCCCATTCAGCAATGGCTCTACGCCAACTGCGCAGCGATGCGATGTTGGCGTCCGCGCGTGGTATTCCCCCGTGCGCGATCACTGCAATCCTCGTGGAGGAAGGAAATGTCCGTACCGAACAACTGGTTAACAAAAGGCCATGCCGCGCCCGGCGGATCGAACGGTCATCACACGCACGACCGATTGATCGTCTTCACCGGCGGCCCCGGCTCGGGCAAAAGCACGCTGATCGATGCGCTCGAACAGCAAGGCTACGCGCGCTCGCAGGAGGCCGGCCGCGCCATCATCCAGGACCAGATTGCAATCGACGGTCCGGCGCTGCCGTGGCGCGACCGGCAGGCCTTCGCCGAAGCGATGCTCGGCTGGGAACTGCGTTCCTACCGGCTGGCGCAGCGGCATCCGGGTCCGGTGCTGTTCGACCGTGGCGTGCCGGACGTCATCGGTTACCTGCGGCTATGCGAGCTGCCGGTGCCCGACCACCTGTTTCGCGCGGCGGCCGCCTTCCGCTACCGGCCGCAGGTCTTCATCGCGCCGCCGTGGCCAGCGATCTATCGGCAGGACGCCGAGCGCAAGCAGACGCTGGACGAGGCCGAACGGACCTTCGATGCCGTTGCGCAGGCGTATCGCGATTGCGACTATGCCCTGATCGAACTGCCGCGTGCCGACGTGGCGGCGCGTGCGCGCTTCGTGATCGAGCACATCGGCGGCCCTGGCGCGATCACCTGACGGTGTCGTCGCGCTCCCACGGCGGGTTGTCCCCCAGGCGCTCGGCCAGGAAATCGACCAGCGCACGCACTCGCGGCGGAACCAGGCGCCGCTGCGGCATCACCGCATAGATGCCGGTGTCGGGAATCTGGTAATCGGACAACACCTGGACCAGGGTACCGGCGCGCAGCATATGGCACACGTGCCAGTACGAATGCAGCGCGATGCCCAGACCGCCCAGCGCGGCGTCCGACAGCAATTCCCCGGTATTGGCCTCGATCCGGCCGCGTACCCGCACGGCGATCTCGCGTCCGTCGCGGTCTTCCAGTCGCCATAGATCCTGCCGCCCCTGGCTGCCCACCAGCACCAGGCAGTCGTGCCGCGCCAGGTCCTCCGGCGTGCGCGGGGTGCCGTGCCGGCGCAGATAGTCAGGCGAGGCGCACAACAACCGCCGGTTGTTGGTCAGCTTGCGCGCGACCAGCGTCGAGTCGTCGAGCGCGCCGATGCGTACCGCCAGATCGAAGCCGGCGCTGACGAGATCCACCACGCGATCGTCCAGATGGATGTTGAGCCGCAGTTGCGGATGCCGGGCCATGAATTCTGGCAACAGCGGCGACAGGTACTGCCGGCCGAACGACGACGCGGTGGTTACACGCAAGGTGCCGGTGACCTCGCCGCCGGCACGGCGCAACGAACTGCCGAGCGCCTCCAGTTCCTCGACCAGACCTCGCCCCTGCTCTGCCAGCGCCGCGCCTTCCGGCGTCGCATGCAGGCGGCGCGTGGTCCGGTGCAGCAGGCGTACGCCCAGATCCTGTTCCAGCCGCTTCAGGCGCTGGCTGGCCACAGCGACCGACAGATCGAGACTGCGTGCGGCGGCGCTGATCGAGCCGAGATCCAGCACGCGCAGAAACAAGGCGATATCGCCGATGCGGTCCATGACTATCAATCGAATATTGAAACTGATTCATGATACCGCCGGTTTTTCCAAAAGATGGGAGCGGGCAGACTGCGGGCCTTCCAATAGGAGAATTGTCATGTCCTCCCCGCCTACCTCAACCACTCGGCCCGCGCGCGCCGGCATGCCGCTGGCGCTCTACGCCCTGACCGCAGGCTCCTTCGGCATCGGCTGCGCCGAATTCGTCATCATGGGCCTGCTGCTGCAGGTCAGCGCCGACCTCCACGTGTCGATCGCCTCGGCCGGCATGCTGGTGTCCGGCTACGCCTTCGGCGTTGCCGCTGGCGCGCCGATCCTGACGCTGCTGACCCGCCGGATGCCGCGCAAGGCGGTGCTGCTGGCGCTGATGGTGATCTACACCGTCGGCAACGCGGCCTGCGCGCTGGCGCCGGACTACACCACGCTGATGATCGCCCGCGTGATCACCTCGCTGACGCATGGGACCTTCTTCGGCGTCGGTGCCGTTGTGGCAACCGGCCTGGTGCCGGAAGACCGCCGCGCCTCGGCGATCTCCGTGATGTTCTCCGGCCTGACGCTCGCCACCCTGCTCGGCATGCCTGCCGGCGCCTGGCTCGGTCTGCATCTGGGCTGGCGTTCGACGTTCTGGGCGATGACGCTGATCGGACTGGTATCGCTGGTCGTGATCGGCATGCTGGTCAAGGCCGGCCGCGACCACAGCGCCCCGGCCTCGCTAAAGGAAGAACTGGCGACCATGGTGCGGCCGCAGGTGGTACTGGGTCTGGCGATGACGATCCTGCAGGCCATCGGCATCTTTGCGGTGATCACCTATGTGCAGCCGCTGCTGACAAAGGTGGCCGGCTATGGCGAGGCGGCGGTGTCGCCGATCCTGCTGCTGTTCGGCGCCGGCATGATCGTCGGCAATCTGCTCGGTGGCAGGCTGGCCGACCGCAGACCGGTCGCCGCGGTGCTCGCGACGCTGACCTCGCTGGCCTGCGTGCTGGCGCTGATGACCTTCGCCATTCACAACCAGATCGCAGTCGTCGCCTTCGTCGGCATCCTCGGCATCGCGGCCTTCGCCACGGTATCGCCTCTGCAGCTGCGCGTGCTGCGGCACGCGCGCGGACCGGGCCAGAACCTGGCATCGAGCTTCAATATCGCCGCCTTCAACCTCGGCAACGCGCTGGGCGCCTGGCTCGGCGGCGTGGTGATCGACCACGGCCCGGGCCTGACCGCCCTGCCCTGGGTTGCCGCACTGGCACCGCTGTCGGCCTTGGCGGTTGCGGCGTGGAGTGTGCGACTGGAGCGGGCACGTCCGTCGCTGCCGGCCGCCGCGGCGGGGGCAGAGGCGGGCTGATCGACGGTGCAGGCTCGCCGCTGGCCGTGATGGCCTAGGCGAGCAGCTCCGCCTTTTCTGCCTGCAACCAGCGCAGGACATCAGCGAGCAGCGCTGTGCCGGCCTCAGTGCATTCGACCACGAGCCCGGGCGGCAACGTGTCTCCCGAGTAGTCCGTGGCATTGCGCTGCTTGCGCAAGGTGTCCAGCACGATCAGTCGTTCGACGGGCAGGCCAACCATGTCGGCTACGATTGTAGTTCTCGCCGACCAACCCGAACAGTTCGACAAGCGTCGACATCCAAGCCGAATTGCTCGCAGCCGCCATGCAACCCGAAGACCTCCAACTCCTCGTTACCCGCACCATGCCGTTCGGCAAATACAAGGGCAGGCTGATCGCCGATCTGCCGGGCAACTATCTGAACTGGTTTGCGCGCGAAGGGTTTCCGCCGGGGGAAATCGGGCGGCTGCTGGCGTTGATGCAGGAGCTCGACCACAACGGCCTGTCGCATCTGCTCGCGCCGCTGCGCAAACGCTAGCCGGGGGCGCGGTCGGCCGTAGCGCCGCCGCGGCGGACCGGATCCATGTGGGTCATCACGTCCAGCACGTCGCGATTCTCCATCGCGCGCCGGCGAGCCTCCATCGCGATCGCATGGCCCTGCTCCACGGTCAGCATCGCCTCCATCTCCAGATGCACGTCGACCAGGATCAGGTCGCCCATCTTGCGCGTGCGCAGGTCGTGCACCCCGAGCACGCCGGGCGTCGATAGCAGGCTGTGCCGGATCGCCTCGACGGTGTGCGCGTCGGCGCCGCGATCCATCAGGTCCTGCATCGCGTTCCAGCCAAAGCGCCAGCCCATGCGCAGGATCATCAGGCCGACCACCATCGCCGCCACAGGATCGAGCCAGCGATAGCCGAGCAGGCTGCCGCCGATGCCGAGCGCGACGACCAGCGAGGAAGCGGCATCCGAACGCGAATGCCAGGCGTTGGCGGCCAACATGCTGGAGCGCACGCGCTGCGCCACCGACAGCAGATAGCGAAACAGCGATTCCTTCAGCACCAGCGTGCCAAGCGCGACCCACAGCGCCACCATGCCGACCGGCGGCGTGTCGGCCGCGGCATCGACCTTGCCTGCCGCCGACCACAGCATGCCGGCGCCAACCGCCAGCAGCAGCACGCCAAGCGCCAGCGATGCCGCGTTCTCGAAGCGTTGGTGGCCGTACTGATGGTCTTCGTCTGGCCCCTTGCCGCTGTGGATGCCGGCGAACAGCACGATGAAGTCGGACAGCATGTCCGACAGCGAATGGACGGCATCGGCCAGCAGCGCCTGCGAGCCGGCCAGCAGGCCGGTGACGGCCTGGGCGATGGTCAGCACCAGATTGGCCGCCACGCTGACCATGGTGCTGCGGCGCGCGGCGCGCTGCCGCAGCGCGGCATCGCCATGATCGTGGGTTGGCTCAGTGGGACGGGGCTTGCTCATGGCCTCGACTGTACCGCAGCAGCGTGGGCAATTCACGTCGCCGGCAGCCTTCGCGCGTCATGCCCCGAGCTTCCCCACAAGGCCCGGCGCCCGCCTTACGACACCCGTTCGAGATGGGGTTCCAGGACCTGTGCGATCCAGTCCATGAACACGCGCACCCGCCGTGGCAGATTGCGCCGCTGCGCATAGAGCAGCGTGACCGGCATCGGCGGCGGCGAAAAGTCCGGCAGGACTTCGACCAGCTCGCCGGCCGCGAGCCTTGCCTGCATTGCCATGGCGGGCACCTGGATGATGCCCAGCCCGGCGACGGCCGCCGCTTCGTAAGCGGCACCGTTGTTGACGGTGACGCTGCCGGCCATCGGCACTGCCGCATGACCTTGGCCATCCGGGTACTCGAACCCGCTCGGACGCTGCCCGAGCGTGCCGGCGTAGTGCACCAGCCGATGATGGCGAAGATCCTCGACGGTGTGCGGGATGCCATGGCGACGGAGATAGTCGGGACTGGCGCAGTTGATCAGCCGGATGGCACCCAACGGCCGCGCCACCAGACTGCTGTCTTCCAGCGTGCCGACGCGCACCACGCAGTCGAAGCCTTCGCGCACGACATCGACACGACGGTCAGTGCCGCTGATCTCGATGGAGAGATCGGGATGCCTGCCGAGGAATTCGGGCAGCTGCGGAATCACGAACATCGAAGCCATGCCCGCCGGCATGTCGACGCGCAGGCGGCCCTTCAGCGCGCCGCCGTCGCCCTGGAACATCCCGTGCAGCTCGTCCATGTCGTCGAGCAGATCCCGCGCACGCTCGTAGAACGCCTGCCCGTCGGCGGTCAGCTGCACGCGACGCGTGGTCCGATGAAACAGCTGAGTGCCCAGGCTGGCTTCGAGCCGCTGCACCGCGATCGAGACCGCGGCTTTCGACAGATCGAGGCTGTCGGCCGCGCGCGCGAAGCCGCCGAATTCGGCGACACGGACCACGATGCGCAGTGCGTCAAGGGAGTCCATAAGATGGATTCGAGAGCGATTGTTTACGTGCCGCAAACATAGCGGTCATATCGCAGCAGTTTATGCGGCGCGGTCGAATCAATAAAGTGCATTCGTGCGGCTCGGCCGCATTCCAACTGCCTATCCACCTCGACAGGAGTCGATCTGATGACCTCCCCTTCCACCATCGCCGTGATCACCGGCGGCAGCCGCGGTCTGGGCCGCAATGCCGCAATCCATCTGGCTCGCCAGGGCACCGACGTGATCCTGACCTACCGGAGCCAGCGGGCCGACGCCGAGAGCGCGCTCGCGGAGATCGAACGGCTGGGCCGGCGCGCCGCCGCGCTGCAGCTTGACGTGTCGGACAGCCGCACCTTCAGCGGTTTCGCGGCGCAGGTTCAGTCGGTGCTCGCCGGCTGGGGCCGCGACCGCTTCGATTTTCTGCTGAACAACGCCGGCATCGGTTTGCATGCGGGCTTTGCCGAGACCACCGAGGAACAGTTCGTTCAACTGATGCGCATTCACCTGAAGGCGCCGTTCTTCCTGACGCAAGCCTTGCTCGGGCTGATCGCCGATGGCGGACGCATTCTCAATGTATCGACCGGCCTGGCTCGCTTTGCGCTGCCGGGCTACTCGGCCTACGCCATGATGAAGGGCGGCGTCGAAGTGCTGACACGCTATCTGGCGAAGGAATTGGGCGAACGCGGGATCAGCGTCAACACGCTGGCACCCGGGGCGATCGAGACCGATTTCAGCGGTGGCGTCGTACGCGACAACGACGAGGTCAATGCCTTCGTCGCCTCCGTGACCGCATTGGGTCGTCCGGGCAAGCCGGACGATATCGGCCCGGTTGTGGCTGCGCTGTTCGCACCGGGCACCGGCTGGATCAACGCGCAACGCGTCGAGGCCTCGGGCGGCATGCTGCTTTGATAAGGAAAGAGGCCGGTCACGCCGGCCTCGGTTTCTGCAGAACGTCGTCGTCCCCGCGAATGCGGGGGCCCAGTGACTTCAAAAGACGCTGGATCCCCGCTTTCGCGGGAACGACAGGATGGGCCCGATCAGCGGGCCGCGGCGTCGCTCGGTGCCTGCACCGGACCCCAACCGCCCCCCAGGCTGCGCACCAGCGCAACGGTAGCCGCGGCGCGCAGGCCGGCCACCTGATTGGCCGCGCGCTGCGATTGCAGCACGGTGCGGTCCGCATCGATCACGGTCAGATAGTCCACCGCGCCCGCATCGTAGCGGCTGCGCGAGATGCGCTGCGCGCGGCGGGCACCGGCCAGCGCACTGTCGAGCGCGTTCGCCTGCTGCGACAGCCAGCGGACATCGGCCAGTCCATCTTCGACCTCGCGGAAAGCGACCAGCACGGTCTGCCGATACGCAGCCACCGCTTCCTCATGCTGCGCGCGCGCCGCCGCCAGATTGGCACGATTGCGCCCGCCATCGAAGATCGGCGCCGCGATGGTCGAGCCGATCAGCGGACCCAGCATCCAGGCGCGCGAGGACCAGCGGAACAGATTGGACAGCTCGCTGGACTCGAAGCCGAACACGCCGGTCAACGAAATACGCGGGAAGAACGCCGACTTGGCCACGCCGATACGCGCGTTGGCCGCTGCCATCAGGCGTTCGGCCTGCGCGATATCGGGCCGGCGCTCGAGCAGTTCCGACGGCAACCCCGCCGGAATCGCGACAGGCGCGGCGTCGAAGGGGCGCTCGGCCAGCGCGAACTGCGCCGGCGGCACGCCGGTCAGCACCGCCAGCGCATGCTCCTGATTGGCGCGGCGGCGCTCGACATCGGCCAGGTCGGCACGCGCGGTACCGAGTTCGGCTTCGGCACGCGCCGGATCCAGGTCGGTGGTCTCGCCCGCATCGAAACGGCGCTTGAGCAGCCGCACGGCGTCCTCACGCAGCGCGATGGTGGCGCGCAGCAGCTGGCGCTCCGCATCGAGCGTGCGCAGCGTGAAGTAGGCCTGCGCGACATCGGCCTGCAGGGTCAGCTGCACCGACCGGAACAGGTCCTCGGCCGCCTCGCCCTCGGCCCGTGCGGCGCGGACGCTGTCGGCCACGCGGCCGAACAGATCGACCTCGTAGCTCGCGATGGCGCGCGCGCGCAGCACCGTACGGGGCGATACCGGCGTGCCATCGGGCAAGCCGAGCGAGGCCGCCGACGGTTGCGTGCGGGTCGGATCGAGGCCCACGCTCAGTTGCGGATACTGGTCGGCCTCGACCACGCCGGTAAACGCGCGTGCCTGCTTGACCCGCGCGGCGGCGGCGGCCAGGTCCTGGTTGTTGCTGTTGGCGGCCTCGATCAACCGATCCAGTTCCGCATCGCCGAACAGCTTCCACCACTGGCCGCGTTCGGCACCCTCGGCCGGCGTGGCCACTTTCCATTGCGCGCCTTCGGCCTGCGCGGCCTCGGCTTCCTTGAAGGCCGGCACGGTCGCGGTTTCCGGCACCTTGTAGGTCGGCGCCAGCGAGCAGCCTGCCAGCACCAGCGCGGCGGCCAGCGTGGCCAGCCGCGGCATCCACGATTGCAGGTTTGCTGTCATGTCGTTGTTCCTTGATTCGATATCGTTGGCATGTGCCTGCGGTGCTATCCCTGTCCCGCGTGCGGGAGAGGGTTGGCGAGAGGGAAAGCGGCGCTCGTCGTTGCGTTGTCGTTCATCGACTGCTGCTGCCCTCTCCCCCAGCCCCTCTCCCGCTGGGCGGGAGAGGGGAGCACGCCGACAGTCCATCCTCAATGTTGCGGTTCAGCCAATGCGACGGTGTTGTCGGGCTGCGCTTCCGGCGCCGGCTCGGGCTCGGCCTTGCCGCGCGTGGCCAGCTTGCGCAGTGCCACGTAGAACACCGGCGTCAGGAACAGGCCGAAGAACGTCACGCCCAGCATGCCGGCGAACACCGCCACGCCCATCGCCTGGCGCATCTCCGCGCCGGCGCCGGTCGACACCACCAGCGGCACCACGCCCATGATGAAAGCGAACGAGGTCATCAGGATCGGGCGCAGACGCAGGCGGCTCGCTTCGATCGCGGCCTGCACGATGGTGCGGCCCTGATGCTCCAGCTCGCGGGCGAACTCCACGATCAGGATCGAGTTCTTCGCCGACAGCCCCACCAGCACGATGAAGCCGATCTGCGTGAAGATGTTGTTGTCCCCACGCGTGAGCCACACACCGGTCAGCGCGGCCAGCAGCGACAGCGGCACGATCAGGATCACCGCCAGCGGCAGCGTCAGGCTTTCGTACTGCGCGGCCAGCACCAGGAACACCAGCAGCACGCACAGCGGGAAGATCCACACGCCCGCGTTGCCGGCCAGGATGTCCTGATAGGTCAGCTCGGTCCACTCGAACTTGATGCCCTTGGGCAGCGTCTCGGCGGCGATGCGCTCGGCCGCGGCCTGCGCCTGGCCCGACGAGAAGCCCGGCGCCGGTCCGCCGTTCATGTCGGCGGCGGTAAAGCCGTTGTAGCGCACCACGCTGTCCGGACCGAAGCCCTGCTTGACCTGCACCAGCGACGACAGCGGCACCATCTCGCCGGCGGCGTTGCGCGTCTTCAGCTGCAGGATGTCCTCGGCATGCTGACGGTAGCTGGCATCGGCCTGCACCTTGACCTGATAGGTACGGCCGAACTTGTTGAAGTCGTTGACGTAGGCCGAACCGAGATAGGTCTGCAGCGTGTCGAACACGTCCGTCACCGGCACGCCCAGCTGCTTGGCCTTGACGCGGTCGAGCTGCACGTCGAGCTGCGGCACGTTGACCTGGTAGTTGCTGAAGATCCCCGCCAGTTCCGGCGTCGCGCGCGCCTTGGTGGCGAACGCGTTGGTCGCCGCGAACAGCGCGTCGTAGCCGAGCGCGGCGCGGTCCTCGATCATCAGCTTGAAGCCGCCGATCGTGCCCAGACCCTGCACCGGAGGCGGTGGGAACACCGCGATAAAGGCGTCCTGGATGGCCGCGTACTGCTGGTTCAGCTGCGCCGCGATGGCATTGCCGCTCAGGTCGTCCGACTTGCGCTCGTCGAACGGCTTGAGCGTGGCAAACACGATGCCGGCGCTCGGGCTGTTGGTGAAGCCGTTGATCGACAGGCCCGGGAAGGCCACCGCCGATTCGACGCCAGGATGCTTCAGCGCGATCTCCGACATACGGCGGATCACGTCCTCGGTGCGGTCCAGCGTCGCACCATCGGGCAGCTTGGCGAAGCTGACCAGGTACTGCTTGTCCTGTGCCGGCACGAAGCCCTTAGGCACCAGCTGGAAGATGCCCCAGGTCAGCGCCAGCATCACGGCATAGACGCCGAACACCGCGCCCTTGCGGCGCACCACGCCCTTGACGCCCTTGCCGTAGCGCTCGGAACTGGCCCCGAAGAAGCGGTTGAAGCGCTTGAAGAAGCCGCCAAGCACGCGGTCCATCGCGCGGGACAGCCAGTCCTTCGGTGCATCATGGCTGCGCAGCAGCAGCGCCGACAGTGCGGGCGACAGCGTCAGCGAGTTGAACGCCGAAATGATCGTCGAGATCGAGATCGTCAGCGCGAACTGCTTGTAGAACTGTCCGGTCAGGCCCGTCATGAAGGCCAGCGGCACGAACACGGCGCACAGCACCAGCGCGATCGCGATGATCGGGCCGCTGACTTCGCGCATGGCCTGGTAGGTGGCTTCCTTCGGCGACAGGCCCTGCTCGATGTTGCGCTCGACGTTCTCGACGACCACGATCGCATCGTCGACCACGATACCGATCGCCAGCACCAGGCCAAACAGCGACAGCGCGTTGATCGAGAAGCCGAACGCGTACATCAGGCCGAACGTACCGACGATCGACACCGGCACCGCCAGCAGCGGGATGATCGATGCGCGCCAGGTCTGCAGGAACAGGATCACGACCAGCACCACCAGCGCGATCGCCTCGAACAGCGTGTGCGTGACCGCCTCGATACTGTGCCGCACGAACTGCGTCGGGTCGTAGACGATGCTGTAGTCGACGCCGTCCGGGAAGTTCTCCTTGAGCTCTTCCATGGTCTTGCGCACGTCGTCCGAGATCTGGATCGCGTTCGAGCCCGGCGCCTGGAAGATCGGAATCGCCACTGCGGGCTTGTTGTCGAGCAGCGAGCGCAGCGCGTACTCGGACGCGCCCAGTTCGATACGGGCGACATCGCGCAGATAGGTCACGCCGCCGTCCGGCGAAGTGCGGACGATGATGCCGCCGAACTCTTCCTCGGTGTTCAGGCGGCCCTGCGCGTTGACCGACAGCTGCAGGTCGGTGCCCGGCAGCGACGGCGAGGCGCCGATCACGCCGGCGGCCACCTGCACGTTCTGCTCGCGGATCGCGCGCACCACATCGCTGGCGGCGAGCTGGCGCTCGGCCATCTTCTCCGGATCGAGCCACACGCGCATCGCGTAGTCGCCCGAGCCGAACAGCTGCACCTGGCCCACGCCCTGGATGCGGGCCAGACGATCCTTGACGTTGATCACCGCGTAGTTGCGCAGGTAGGTCATGTCATAGCGATCGTTCGGCGAGACCAGGTGGACCACCATGGTCAGGTCGGGCGAGCTCTTGACGGTCGTGATGCCGAGCCGGCGCACGTCCTCGGGCAGGCGCGGCTCGGCCTGCGACACGCGGTTCTGCACGAGCTGCTGGGCCTTGTCCGGGTCGGTGCCCAGCTTGAAGGTCACCGTCAGCGTCAGCAGGCCGTCGCTGTTGGACTGCGAGGACATGTACAGCATGTCCTCCACGCCGTTGATCTGCTCTTCCAGCGGCGACGCCACGGTTTCGGCGATCACCTTCGGGTTGGCGCCCGGATACTGCGCCCGCACCACGACGGACGGCGGCACGACTTCCGGGTATTCCGAAATCGGCAGCTTGAACATGGCGATCGCGCCGACCAGGAAGATCAGCACCGATAGCACGCCGGCAAAGATTGGCCGGTCGATAAAGAATTTCGAGAGGTTCATGACGGGTCTCGATAAAAAAGGGAGCCCCCTGGCGGTCCGTGTGGACGCCATGGAAAAGCATTTGGGCGATGAAATGGCGGGCGATCGGTGTTCTCCCTCTCCCGCTCGCGGGAGAGGGCCGGGGAGAGGTCTTGCGCTGGCAATGACGCGGTCGGTTCATCGACCGCCCTGCCCTCTCCCCAACCCCTCTCCCGCAAGCGGGAGAGGGGAGTACCGGATCGTCAGGCGCCGGTGGCGGGCAAGTTCTCTATCATCCGACCGTCTCCCTCTTCGCCTGCTCGGGCTGGTTGTCCGCGCTCTTTTCGGCGGCATTGCCACGTTCGAGCTCACGCTTGAGCGCCATGCGCACCGGCGTCGGCGCGACCGTGTCGCCCGGCCGCACGCGCTGCAGCCCATTGACCACGATCACCTCGCCCGCCTTCAGGCCGGACCGGATCACGCGCAGGCCGTCGTAGTTAGGCCCCATCTGCACTTCGCGATAGTTCAGCTTGTTGTCCTTGTCGACCACCAGCACGAACTTCTTGCCCTGGTCGGTGCCGATCGCACGGTCGTTGATCAGCACCGCGTCGTGCGGCGCGTTGCCGCCGAGCTTGACCTTGGCGTACAGGCCCGGCAGCAGGCGTCCGTCCGGGTTGTCGAATACGGCCCGTACGCGGATCGTGCCGCTGCGCGGATCGAGCCGGTTGTCGACCGACTGGATGCGGCCCTCGTGCGGATGGCCTTCCTCGTTCGCCAGTCCGAGATACACCGCCATGCCCTTGCCGTTGGACCCGCCGGCGGCGCCAGGCGCGGTGTAGCGCAGATAGCTCTGCTCGTCGATCTCGAAGCTGGCATACACCGGCGACACCGACACCACCGTCGTCAGCGCCGGGGCATTCGCGCCCGGGGCAACCAGATTGCCCACCGTGATCTCGGCGCGCGAGACGCGGCCGGTCACCGGCGAGGTGATGCGGGTGTAGGCCAGGTTCAGCCTGGCCGAGTCCAGCGCCGCCTGCGCCGCGCGCACGTTGGCGCTGGCTTCGCGCGCCGCGTGGATGCGCTCGTCGAATTCGCGACGCGAGATCGCGTTGTCGTCCAGCAGCCGCTGCGCCCGCACCTGCTCGCTCTGCGCATGGCTGGCGCGCACCTGCGCGGCGGCCAGCGCGGCTTCCGCACGTGCCACCTCGGCCGCGTACGGACGCGGATCGATGGTGAACAGCAGATCGCCCTTCTTGACCATCTCGCCTTCGCGGAAGTGCACCGCGTCGATGGTGCCGCCGACGCGCGGTCGCACCTCGACGCGGTCGATTGCCTCGAGCCGGCCCGAGAATTCGTCCCACTCGGTGATGGTCTTGCCGATGGCGGCGGCCACGTCGACCGCCGGGGCGGTGGCGGTCGGCGTCGGCACGGCTTGCGCCTCGCCGGCATGCCAGGGGCGCAGGATCGAGGTCGCCAGGCCCGTGCCCAGCACGATGACGATGGCGACGGCGATCAGGCTACGTCGGGATTGCAGCTTCATTTCTTCACTCCGTTTCGGGATTTCTTCAACCGGAAAAGCAAAAGGACGAACGCCGCCCGCCGGGCCCGTTCGACGCCTTTCGGGTGAATCCACCTTGGGGCACCGACGCGGGGTCCGGAGACATTCACACGCGGCTGACTTCTCGAATGGCGGTCTGCGTCAGTGTGGCAAACACCGGCGCGACCGCAGGCACGTCACGGCGCCCAACCGGAAGGCTTGGCTGCCGGCCGGCGTTCGGCCTGTGGCGAGGCTTCGTCGCTGTCCGCGAAACGTTCTCGCAGAAAGCGCGCGCCTTCATCGACCCATACCTGACATCGGTCGTGGGATGCTTCGACACCGGCGCCACAGGCGCCGGGCATGATTCGGGTTTCCGCCGCCACGCCGCGGTCGAGCAGCTTGCGGCCGAAGGCCTCGCCTTCGGGCCGCAGCGCATCGAGTTCGGCCACCTGGATCAGCGTCGGCGGCAGGCCCGCCAGGCGCATGGCATGCGCCGGCGCGGCGTAGGGATGGACCGACGCCGCGGGCGTCGGCAGGTAATCGCGATAGCAAACGGCCATGCGCTGCAGCGTTTCCAGCGGCACGTGGGCCTGGCCGACGCAGGACGCATGCTGCAGGCAAGGGTCGGTGACCGGGCGGATCAGCCATTGCGCACGCGGCGCAGGCAGGCCGCGATCGCGCAGCATCTGCGCCACCGCAATCGCCAGGTTGCCACCGGCCTCCTCGCCGACCAGCGAGAAACGCATCTTGTCGACCTTGAGCCGGCGCGCCTGGCGCAATACCCATTCGGCGGTATTGAAGGCGTCCTCCGGCGCGGCGGGGAACGGATGATCCGGGGCCAGCGAATATTCGGGCGCCACCACCACCGCCGGCACCGCGCCGGCCAACTGGCGGGTCAGATGGGCGGCCTTCTCGATGCCGCCATCGACAAAACCGCCGGCGTGCAGATACAGCAGCCACGGCAGCGGCGACGACGCCCACGCGGTCGGATATCCGGCGGGATAGCACACGTGCACAGCAATGGTGCGCTCGCCGCTGGCAATTTCATGCCGCACCACGCGCGCCGCGGCGCCGGCCTTGGCGGCCTGGGATGCGGTACCTTGCGTCAGTTTGGTCATGGTCTGGTCCCGTGGCGCCCGCCGGAGAAAACCGCTCGGCGCCTGGTTTGCATGTTGCGTTGCACCGAATTATGGTGATTGACGTGGACGGGATAAAGGCGCAGTTTGCCAACGCACTATTCTGCGGATGGAATAATCGCGTCGGGCTGGCGTCTGTTCCGCTGGATCGTCCCCCGGGGATAAATAACCGCTCCACTGTTGCGGTTATGCCAACGAAAAACCCTACCGTGCATACGACCCGCAGAGTGAGTAAGATTCGCCCTCGCCAGCCGCGCGGCACCGTCCGCACGCGATGGCTTCTAATTGGACAGCCGCCATGGACCGCT
Source organism: Cupriavidus gilardii (assembly GCF_013314895.1). GTDB lineage: Bacteria > Pseudomonadota > Gammaproteobacteria > Burkholderiales > Burkholderiaceae > Cupriavidus > Cupriavidus gilardii_C. Next base: position 276,595 of record NZ_JABTYE010000003.1, read on the forward strand.
TCGTCTCAATGCAAGCCTTTACCCGCGTCGTGGATATCGGCAGCTTCGCCCGCGCGGCCGAATCGCTGAATCTGCCCAAGGCCACGTTGACGCGGCTGATCCAGAATCTGGAAACGCATCTGGGCGTCAAGCTGTTGCACCGGACCACCCGCCGGATCAGCGTCACCTCCGAAGGCGCCGCCTATTACGAACGATGCGTCCGGATCCTGGCCGATGTCGACGAAGCCGAGCAATCGCTGACCCACCAGAACCAGACGCCGCGCGGCACGCTCCGCGTCGATACCGTCGGCGGGCTGGCACGCCTGGCGCTCGTGCCCAATCTGCACGAATTCTTCGCGCGCTATCCGGATCTGAAGGTCGAACTGACGATCAACGGCAAGCCAATCGATCTGGTCAAGGAAGGCGTCGACGTGGTGATCCGCGTCGGCGATATCGTCGACGATACGATGGTGGCCCGCCGCATCGGCCAATTGCGGCTGGCTTTCTATGCCTCGCCCATTTATCTGAAGCAACACGGCACGCCGACCACGCCGGAAGAGCTGATGCAGCATCGGGCGATCAATTACCTGTCGACGCGCACCGGACGCGAGATGCCATGGATTCTGACGCGCGGCGACGAGCGCCATGAATTGCTGCTGCCATCGGCAATCTCGACCAACGATCCCGAGGTTTATATCGGCTGCGCGCTGGAGGGACACGGCATTGCCGTTATCTCGCGCGTAATGGCGCAACCTTATCTCGAAAGCGGCCGGCTGATCGAAGTCATGGGCGACTGGCAGGAAGAAGTCATGCCGATCTCGGCCATGTATCCGCAGAACCGGAATCTGTCGGCCAAGGTGCGCGTATTCGTCGATTGGGCCGCGGAGATATTCGCACGCGATCCGGAGATGGGATATCGCGAGTCGTTCCCGGGACCGCGGCCGGTGGTAGCGCCGGTGTTGGAGGCGGTGTCCTGAGAGAATCGGCCCGCGCTTGAAATTCCCCCTTCCATTAGGTACCAACGCCCCGCAAGTCTACGGCGCGCTTTTGCGAAACGTCGCACACACAGCGGGACACACTGCTTGCCCGCGCCCGGCCATGGCCGCGCGCGGACGCACCGGCCATCAATGCAGCTTGCCCAACTCCCGCGAGATCTCCGCCGGGGAATCGTAGTCGCGCTCCGGCAATTGCTCCAGTTCCGCCATCACCTCTTCGCTGGCGCCGCCGTCACGGGCGCGGGACAGGATATCGTCCTTGGTGGCGGGAAAGTCGATGCCCTTCAGGGACTTCTGCACATCGATCGGGCTGGGCTCCTCGCGTCCGCCTCCGCCCTTGCCGCCCTGCTCGGCGCCCTTGCCGCTCGATCCGCTCTTGCCTTGGTCGCTTTGCTTCTGGGTCATTGCATGCTCCTCTGATTGCTGTTGCCCGAGCCAGGGGCTCGGGTCGGGTCGGAAGATGCCGCCGGCGTGTCGGCGCCGTCGAGCCGGGCATCGATCAGCCGCCGGCCTTCGAGCAGGCAGGCCTCGATCGCCGTGGCGGCGTTGTCGAATGCCGTTTCGACATCGGAGGCAAAGGATGTCGGCGGGTCCTGCGCCGTGGCGGCACGCTCGCCCGCCGGCAGGATCTCGCCCTGGTAGCCGTAGCGCACGCCCGCGCTGGCGCCGACCGGCACCGCGTGGGCGGCGATCAGATGATCGCGATAGAACATTTCCTTCATGCACGCTCCTTCGGGCGGGCGGCGCTGCGGCGCGCGCAGCGCCACCGCAGCGATCCGGCCCTGGTCTCCTGGCCGGTCCGAACCGACGACGCTACGACGCTTCGGTGATGACGGCTCGCTCCAGCCACTGCCGGATCGTGGCCATGTGCTGCTCTTCTTCCGTCAGCGCCTGCTGGAAACGCTGCGCCATCTCGGTATGACCGGTCTCGGTCGCGAGCTTGATCAGCAGCTCCCAACCGGCGTTATCGGTCATCTCCGCCGTCAGCAGCGCGTTCAGGCATTGCGCGAAGTTGGTGCGAGGGTCGGCAATGGTTTGCAGTACGCCCATCGCGGTGACGCCAGCCACGTCGGCACACGGCGTGACCGCGGTCGGGTCCGCGCCGATCGCGCGCATGACCTCGTCGACCATCGCGAAGTGCTCGGCCTCCTCATCGTGGAAATGCATCAGCGTGCCGAGCACGTCGGGGTCGACCGCGCTGGTATCCATTTCCTTGCATTTCGCGATCATCAGTTCGTACAGGCGCGTACCGGTACGCTCGAAGGCCAGGCGCTCGCCGAGCTTGTCGATCAGCACCTCGGGGCGATTGCCGGTCAGCTTGTCCATGGTCGTGCTCATCGCGCCCTTGAGCGTACCGGGCAGCGGCACGGAGCCGACTGCCGCTGCCTCGTCGATATATTGGGCGCGCATGTCGGCGGCGGGCTGCGATTCGGCCGGCACGTTCATGTCGTCGATACCGCTATCGGGCCCCATGTTTTCGGCATAACGCTCCATGGCCTCGGTGTCGATCGGCGACATCTGCGCCCCGGTTCGGTTGACGCCCATCTGGGTGGTCTGTTCCATGCGTTCTCTCCAGTTTCGGTTGTCCAGCGTAATTGGCCGCGGTGGCTTCACCGTTCGCCTCAGGCGGCGGTGTGCATCCGCGCCAGTTCGGTGCCGGGCGACCACACATAGCCGGCAGAGACCAGCTGCGACGGCGAGCCATCGGCATTCATCACGCGGCGGTATTCGATCGAGGCGGGGCTGTCCTTGTCGAGCGACACGAACTCGGTACCGTTGGCGCGCAGGTCCACCTCGTCGGCGAGCACCTTGCGCACGAAGTCGCGCTGGCTGGCGAAATCGATCGGCTTGGGCAGCGGTCCGGCAAGAATCTCGGCCGGGTCGCGATTCTCGTGGCGCTTCAGCATTTCGCAGGCGACATGCAGATGCCCCAGTTCGTAATCGAGGAAGCGTTCCCAGATTGCCTTGATGCGCGGGTTGCTCTCCTGCTGCACGCAGCTGTAATAGTTGTAGGCCTCCATCGCTTCGTGGATCACCCACTTCTCGATCATGCTTTCGTCGGGATCCATCAGCGAACCGTACTGGGTCACGTGCTGTTCCTCGATGGAGGCGATCTCCGCGTACAGCTGGCGCGCCAGCGGGTCGGTGAACAGCGGCCCGATGTTCATGTAGTAGTCGTGGGTCTGGTACTCGGCCGCGGTAATCATCGCGGCGTGGATCTTGGTGATCAGCGCGGCGTTGGCACGGTCGTAGCTCTCGCGCACATCGTCCTGCGGCGCGCGGTGTTCGACCCAGGTCGAGCGGCCCGGCACGATGTCGGTATGGCCCTGCGTGATCGAATTCGCGTCCTTGCCTTCGAGGCGGTCGAGCAGCGCGCTATAGCGGTACAGGTGGTCGAAATCCTCCAGCAGACCGAAGCGATAGGCCTGCGCCTGGTACGGATCCGGCTCGGTCTGAGCGACCGCCGCGGTGACCTCGATGGCTACCTGCTCGTAGGCGATCGTGGTTTCCAGCGGGGAATGGTCGGCCCCGATCAGCCAATTGATCATCGTCGCCTGGTGATGTTCGACGCGGCGGATTTGCGCCAGCGGAATGCGCAATTCCCGATTGCAGCGCGACATGATGTGCTTGAGCCGCAGCGCATCGGATTCGATGCCATTCATCAGGATGATGCGGACGCGCGTGAATGCGTCGTCGTCCAGCTTGCTGATCGGCGCCTGGACCAGGTCCTTCCAAGTGAAATGTTGCTGGCCCAGCGGGCAGCCCTTGGCATCCAGCAGATCGGTCAAGGTGTCCATGAAAGCTCCATTGTGGGGTGAGCGAAAGACGCCGTGCGGCGAGCCGCCGGCGACGCGTTTCTAGCTGTAGCAACGGCCGTGCCGATCGCGTTGCGCGCCTGCACGCGGCCCACGTTGTGAATCCGACAGACAATCCCTGCACGCCTTGCAAAACTTGCGCTGGCGGCAATTGCCGCATTGCGCAACAAAAAACGCGCCGGCCGGAATTCACCGGCGGGCGCGTTTCAAGGCGGCGACGTGTCTTGTCGCGCGCTATTTTTTTAAATGCGTCCGTGCTATTGCCGGCCGATTTCCTGCAACATGCGCGTCATCAGATACAAGCGCGGCACGATCGAGTCGACGTCGCCCTATCGCGCCCGCTACGCGTTGCGGGCGCGACGTCGTTATTGGCACGTGGAGGACGCGCTGCGCGAAGGACAGCCGGCCTGAGCGGCCGGCGTCATGACTCTTCCTTCGGCAGCGCTGGGCCGCGGTTTCAGACGCTATCGGGCCGGCGTTCGATCCGGTTGATCACGTCCTCGACGCCATGCAGATACCAGGCATCGCGTTCGGCCTGGCGGCGTGCGCCCTCGCCCGCATAGCCCTCCAGCGTGACCACGCGGTTCTCGGTGCGGATGACGATCTGATCGGCATTCACCAGCGGATCGGACTCGAGCACCAGACGCAGCGCCTCGGTGATCTCCTCGTCGTTGTCCCTCTCGGCCGGCGCGATCTCCAGCTCATTGACCACGCACTGGCAGCCGGGCGACCACCAGGCCAGCACGCCGGCCAGCCGCATATGGGACAGGCTGATCACCTGTCCGCGCAGGGTCACGATGCCATCGACCGTATTGATCTCGATCCAGCCGCTGCGCTCGCCGACTGCCTCGCGCAGCGTTTCCAGCCGGCCCTTGGCATGCACGCAGATCTTGCAACTGCGGAAATCCACCGCCTGCAGCAGCCGCTCGCAAACCGCGTTGCGCAGTTCGCCATCGCCGGCGGGCGCGGCGCCGTTGGCCACGCGCAGATGGTCGATCACGCACGATACGCCGTCGATCTTGCGCATCCGGGCCGCTGCCCGGGTCTTGGCAACGATATCCGGTACGTCGCCTTCGAGGATCAGTGCGCCGTCGGACAGGCGCAAGTTGATGGTGGGATGGAGATGCTGGCCGTGGAACGGCAGATTGGCCAGCGCCGCGCGGGCCTGCGTGAGCACCGCTTCGCTGCTCTGCATGATGTTGCCTCCTGAGGTGGCGGGCGGCAGCGCCGGATGGCGGGGCGCTGCGCCCTGTCCATTATAGAAAGCGCGTTTCGCGCCCGGTTCCCGCCAATCTCGCCGCCGGACCGTTTTGGCGCGGCACGGCGGCGGACCCGGCCTCAGGCATTCAGGGTGGCATTCATCGTGATCGGTGCCTTCAGCAGCTTGGACACCGGGCAATTCTCCTTGGCGGTCTGCGCGCACTTGTCGAAGGCGGCCTGGTCCGCGCCGGGGATGCGCACCGCCACGTCGAGATGGACAGCCGTGATACTGAAGCCGCCGCCTTCCTTTTCCAGCGTCACGGTGGCCTTGGTGTCGATGCTCTCCGGCACCATGCCCGCCTCGCCGAGGATCAGCGACAGGGCCATCGAGAAGCAGCCGGCATGCGCGGCGCCGATCAGTTCCTCCGGATTGGTGCCCGGGCCGCCCTCGAAGCGGGCCTTGAAGCCGTATGGCGCATCCTTCAGCACGCCGCTCTGGGTCGAAATCGTGCCGCCGCCATCCTTGATGCCGCCTTGCCATCTTGCCGATCCAATCTTCTGCATGGTCATGCGCTCCGTCGGTGTTGTCACAAATTGCGGGCCGGCCGCACCACGTCCGGACCGACCCAACCACGTCCCACAATAGGATGCGAATAGGCGATCGGCCAGCGCAGGGGCGGCAATGCCCCCCCCGTATGCAGCCCGCGGGCAGCCGCGCACGATCTTTGCTAGGTAGGTGATCGTTCCGATTCCTGCCGCTGCGCCGTGCCCCAAGCCGATGCTTCACCCTCCCCGCGTCTATCTGTATCTCGACACCGTGGCCCGCTGCGGCTCGATCCGCAAGGCGGCCGAGCAGCTGCATGTCGCCTCGACCGCGCTGAACCGCAAGATTCTCGAAGTGGAACAGCAGATCGGCACGCCGCTGTTCGAACGGCTGCCGCGCGGCGTCCGGCTGACATCGGCTGGCGAGGTCCTGGTGGCGACGATACGGCGCAGCCTGGCCGATCTGGACGCGGCTGCCGCGCAGATGGCGCAATTGCGCGGACTGGTACGCGGCTCGGTGCGGATCGCCGCGGCCGAATCGGTAGCGAACGATTTCCTGCCTGATGCGATCGGCCGCTATCAGACGCGCCATCGCGGCGTGCAATTTCATGTCGCGATCGGCGGCACCGATCAATTGATGGATGCGCTGAAGCAGGACGACGCCGACCTGCTGCTGGCGCACGATCCGCCCGCCAGTCCGCTGCTGCAGCAGCTCGCGGCCGCGCCACAGCCGTTCTGCGCGATGATGCGGCCCGACCATCCGCTTGCCGGCCGGCGGACACTGCGGCTGGCCGATTGCGCGGCCTTCCCGGTCGCCCTCGGCCCCGCGACGTTCGCCAGCCGGCGGTTGGTCGAGGCCATCGCCGCGCGCAATCGCCTGCATCTGTCCGTAATGCTCGAAGCGACCACGGTCGAGACGCTGAAGGGCTTCGTCCGCCAGACCGACGCGATCTGCTTCCAGTTCCATGCCGGCACGCTGCGCGAAACGCGGGAGGGCACGCTGACGGCGGTGCCGCTGAGCGATCCCGAACTGGCGCTGGGCCGGCTGGTTCTGGCCGCGCGCAAGGGCCGCGCGCTGCCGCCGGCGGCGGCCGCATTCGCGGAGCATTTGAAGACCGCCATCGGGGCGCTGCATCCGCCGTTGACGCTGGCCGCGTAGCGGACGGACGTCGATAGGGAGAGCCGATCCCGGCACCGATCGCGTGCCGCTCCACCCGTGCATCCGCACCGCCACCGCACACATTTTGTGCTCGCGTCGCGCGAAAAATGATGGTGGTCGGTATCGCCCGATTTCCGCACACTGCTTTCGAACGCCCCGGCAAACGGCCGAGCCAGCCGCCCGGGATCGACGCGCGCGATCGCGACGACGTCAGGACAACAACAACGCCATCAAAAAGAAGCACGAGAGAAATCAGGGTCAACGAAGGAGGTTCGCATGACAACAACGACGTTCAAGCCGGCGCGCGCGCTGGCGGCCGCCATGACGGCATTGGCAAGCGGGGGCGCGCTGGCGCAGTCCAGCGTGACGCTGTACGGGCAGGTCGACACCTACGTCGGCAGCAACAAGGCGGTCGGTGGGGATCGTGCCTATGTGCTCGGCGCCGGCGGCATGCAGACGTCGTACTGGGGCATCAAGGGCACCGAGGACCTGGGCAATGGCCTGAAGGCGATCTTCGATCTGAATGGCTTCTATCGCGCCGACAATGGCCGTGCGGGCCGTTTCGATGCGGACGGCATGTTGACCCGCAGCGCCTACGTCGGCTTGCAGAGCGATACCGCGGGCACCTTCCGCCTGGGCCGCAATACCACGCCCTATTTCCTGTCGACGATCCTGTTCAATCCGCTGGTCGATTCGTACCACTTCTCGCCGACGATCTTCCATACCTATGTGACCAGCAACGGCGGTGCGGTCTACGACCCGGGCATCATCGGCGATTCGGGCTGGAGCAATTCGCTGGTCTATTCGTCGCCGAAGTTCGGCGGGCTGAGCTTCAACGCGATCTATGCCTTCGGCGAGCAGGCCGGCGACAACGGCAGGAACAAGTGGGGCGGCAACGTGCTGTATTTCAACGGTCCGTTTGCCGCGACCGTCGCCTTTCAGCAGGTCAAGTTCAACAACACGCCCGGCGACGTGACGGCGCCGGCCGCGATGGTCGGCTTCAACAAGCAGAACGCGGTGCAGGCGGGCGTCAGCTACGACTTCAAGGTGGTCAAGCTGTTCGCGCAGGGCCAGTACATCAAGTCGGATATCGACAGTGCGACTGGCGACATCCGGCACACCAACGGACAGGTCGGCGCTTCCGTGCCCATCGGCGCGGGCAGCCTGCTGCTGTCGTATGCCTACGGCAAGGTCAAGAACGAAGTGGCCGATGTCGAGCGCAATACCGCGGCGGTGGCCTACGACTACAACCTGTCCAAGCGCACCGACGTCTATGTCGCCTACTACTACGACAAGGTCGGCGGGCTTTCGCACGGCAACAACTACGGGGTCGGCGTGCGCCATCGATTCTGATGGCCGGCGTCGCCGGTCTCGGCTCGAGCGCGTGGCGCTTGAACTCAACCGGTGACGTCGCGCGCCAATTCGCGCGTCAACCAGGCCTGGAAGCGGTGCACCGCGGGGCGTGCCTGGGCATGCTCCGACATGACGACCTGATATTCCATCCCGTCGATTCCCGCGTCCGGCAGTACCACCTGCAATTCGCCGCCGGCCAACAACGGCAGGATCAGCGGCGTACGGCCGATCGCCACGCCCGCCCCTTCCGCCGCCGCGGCGACGACGTGCTCGTAGCGCGAGAAATACAGGCAGGGCTGACTGGCCGCAGCCGTCAGCCCCAGGCGGCGATACCACTCGCCCCACGACATCCAGCCAAAGCGCGCATTGGGATCGTGATAGACCAGCAGCGTTGCGGCTCGAATATCGCTGGCTCGATGAATGCGCGCGGCAACCTTCGGCGCGGCGACCAGAATCAGCCGTTCGCGCACCAGCGCGGCAGCGGCTTGCCCAGGCGGGCTGAGCCGGATCGCAATATCGAAGCCATCCCTGTCCAGATTGGCGATCGCCTCCGACGCATCGACGCGCACGTCGATATCGGGCGCGTCGGCCTGAAACCGTGCCAGCCGCGGCACCAGCCACAGCGAAGCGAAGGATGGCGTGGTGGTGACCGAAATCGCGCTGCGCTCCGGCGCGATCAGGCGTTCGACCGTGCCCGCCAACTGCTCGATCGCCGCTCTGGCGGCCTGCTGCAGCAGACGTCCCTCGGGCGTCAGCGACAGCCCCTTGGCGCCGCGCAGGAACAGCGGCACGCCCAGCGCGTCCTCCAGGCTTTTGATCTGCTTGCTGATGGCCGACTGCGTCAGGCATAGCTCATCGGCCGCGGCGGTAAAGCTCAAATGGCGCGCCGCGCTGTCGAAGCCGCGCAGCGCGTCGAGCGACATCGCCCGCAGGGCTTGCGAGACGGCCGGGCTGATATTGGTCATGGCTCGGTGATGCGCGACATGGGCGGATATTTTCGAACAGGGGCGGACATCGTCGCAATGGCGCTTTCAATGGCCGCGCCATGATCCGCCGGAATACCGGGGATGACGAAACATCCGGCCAGGCGATCTTGCGCGTGACCACAATGACAAGGCGTGCCAATTCGATGCGGGGCACGCCAGGAGACTGTCATGCATGCATTCGCTGAACCCGACGGGATGGAAGGAATCGACGGGATTGGCCGATTTGACCGAATTGGCCAGGTTGGCGCCGTCCCGCTTCGCCTGACGATCGGCCAAGGATACACCGTGCTTTGCCTGCAGGGCGCGGTATGGCTGACGTGCGAATCGGAAGACCGCTCCGAAGCGGCGCGGGATATCGTATTGGCGTGCGGCGAGCGTTTCGATGCCGGGCGCGCCGTTACCGTCATCGTTTCGGCAATTCGGCGGCGGCCGGCCCGTATTGCGTTGACCCGTCGCAATACGGTGGATCGGCTCGATTTTAAGAAGAGACTTAATTGAGTGCCGTCAATGTCTGGCGCATTGTCTTGTCCAATGTCTTGTCGCAATGTCTTCTTGCAGGCAGACCTGGCGGAACCCGTACGAAATGCGGGAAATCCCGCGAAAGACTGATGACTACGCTGCCGCCCGTCGATCGGCTATCGGCTATCGGCTATCGCACAGAATCGCGCGGATCGGCGGCAAATCGTGTTCCCTGGCAGAACAGCCGTGGCGCCGGATATTGCGATTCGACGCAATACGGTTCGCCGGATCCTATTGGGCACAGCGCAATGGAGCACAGCCTTACTCGGCGATCAGGAAGCGATCGCGATTCTTGCCCAGCCATGCCGGTGCGCGGCCGCGGCCCGACCAGGTCTTGCCGGTCTTCGGATCGCGATATTTGGCCGGCGCCGGCGTACCCGAGCGGCCCGCCGATTTGCGCGGACGGCCGCGGCGACGCGGCACCAGATCTTCGGCAGTCAAACCGTAATCCTCCATCAGTTGCTGGATCTGCGCGACCACGGCCGCCACTTCGGTTTGCCTGGCTTCCTCCAGTTGTGCTTCGAGTTTTTCCTTTTCTGCCAGTAATTGTTTGTAAGTCGCCATCGTCATTCCTTGCCAGTTGTAGGGTGCCGTTATGCTAGCTCACGGTTATCTGTGAGTCACCATAAAAAATGTAATCCAATAAGACAGAATCACAATATTCGGCAATTACATAATAATCCGCCCCACTGCAATGTCGAGGCGCGGATGCGCGGCAACCCGCATAAGGCAATGACAAGGAATGCCGCCATCGCGGCATTTAACCCCGTTCAGGCGCGCAGCCGGGCTTGTGCGTCGCGCAACGCGGTGCGCAAACCCTCTTCGATCACCGGGTGATAGAACGGCATCGCCAGCATCTGGTCGATCATCAATTGCTGCTGATACGCCCATGCCAGCAGATGCGCGATATGTTCGGCACGCGGTCCGATCCATTCGGCGCCGACGAAACGCCCGCTCGCCTTGTCCGCATAGACATGCATCAGTCCGCGGTTTTTCAGCATCACGCGGCTGCGCCCCTGGTCCTCGAAGCTGACTTCGCCGGTGACGAAGCTGTCGGCCGGCAGATCGGCGTGGCGCTGGCCGACCATGGCCAGTTGCGGGTCGGAGAACACCACGGCGATCGGCGCACGGCGCGGCACCGGCGAAACCTGCGGCCAGGCGGCGGCATTCTCGCCGGCGCTCTTGCCCTCGTCGGCGGCCTCGTGCAGCAGCGGCAGAACATCGTTGGCGTCGCCGGCGATGAAGACCGGCGCCGAGCCGCATTGCAGCGTGGCCGGGTCGAACACCGGCACGCCGCGGGCGTCCAGCTCCAGCCCGGTGTTTTCCAGGCCAAGATTGCGCACATTGGGCTGGCGGCCGGTAGCGGCCAGCACATAGTCGAAGCGTTCGGTCACCGCATTGCCGTCGCGGTCGATGAACGAGATCACCGCCTCGTCGCCTTCGCGCGCCATGTCCGTGACCTTGGCATCGGGATCCAGATAGAACTCCTGCTGGAAGGCTTGAGCGGCATAGGCGCGGATCGCCGGGTCGGTCAGCGGGCCGACGCCGCCGCGCACGCCGAACACGCGCACATGGACGCCAAGCCGCGACAGCGCCTGGCCCAGTTCGAGACCGATCACGCCGGGGCCGAACACCGCCACGCGCCGCGGCAGATCCTGCCAGTTGAAGATGTCGTCGTTGACGACCAGCCGGTCGCCGAACACGCGAAACGGCTGCGGCACGGCAGGGCTCGAACCGGTGGCGATCACCACCCGGCTGGCGCGAACCACGGTGCCGTCGGCGTCGTTGCCGACCTGCAGCACCGTGTTGTCGATGAAGCGGGCATAGCCGCGCAGACGGTCCTGCTCGGGAATATTGTCGACGCCGCGAACCACGAAGCCGACGAAGCGGTCGCGCTCGCGCCGCACGCGGTCCATCACCTCGCGGCCGTCGATGCGGATCGGTCCATCGACATGGACGCCGAACGGCGCGGTATGGCGCAGCTCGTGCGCGGCCTCGGCCGCCGCGATCAGCAGCTTCGACGGCATGCAGCCGACGCGCGCGCAGGTGGTGCCGTATTCCCCGCCTTCGATGATCACGGCGCGCTTGCCGGCGGCCCTGGCGGCGCGATAGGCGGCCAGGCCAGCGGTGCCGGCGCCGATCACGGCGATGTCGGTGACGATGGTTTGCATGGCGAAATTCCTGTTCGGAGAGACGATGGGTTTATTCGGGGCGGTTCAATCCACGGACCCGAGGGCGGCACGCCGCCTTCGGGTCCGGCGACTGCCGGACCGCGCCACGGAACAATCAGTGGGATGGGAGAAAAAAGGCGCTGCGGGAGATCAGGCGGCCAGATACTGCTCGACCTGCTCGGCCCCGCCGATCAGCTTGCCGTTGATGAACACCTGCGGGGCGGTCATCGTGCCGGACACCGCGCCGAGCACCTTGCCGCGGATCTTGTGTTCCAGCGGCACGTCGATGTACTGGTAGCCGTGGTCGGACAGCAGCTGCTTGGCCTTGGCGCAGAATGGGCAGCCTTCCTTCGAGAACACCACGACCTGGTCAGGCGTCTTGGCGTTCGGGGCGACGTAGGCGAGCATCGTGTCGGCGTCGGAGACCTTGAACGGGTCGCCCGGCTCTTCCGGCTCGATGAACATCTTGTCGACCACGCCGTTCTTGACCAGCATCGAATAGCGCCAGCTGCGCTTGCCGAAGCCGAGGTCGGTCTTGTCCACCAGCATGCCCATGCCGTCGGTGAATTCGCCGTTGCCGTCGGGGATCATCACGATGTTCTCGGACTCCTGATCCTTGGCCCACTCGTTCATCACGAAGGTGTCATTGACCGAGACGCAGAGGATCGCGTCGACGCCATGCTGGGCAAAAACAGGCGCCAGCTCGTTGTAGCGCGGCAGATGGGTCGACGAACAGGTCGGGGTGAACGCGCCGGGCAGCGAGAAGACCACGACGGTCTTGTTGTCGAACAGCTCGGCGGTGGTCAGATTTTTCCAATCGTTGTTCTCGCGTACGCGGAATGTGACATTGGGGATGCGTTGGCCTTCACGGGATTGCAGCATTGGGATCGCTCCTGGTTCGGTGGTGAGTTTCCGGGGTGAATTCTTTGCGCTGCGTGCGCTGTATGTCGCCTGTTTGTCGCCTGTTTGTCGCATACGTGTCGCATGTGTGTCGCAGCGAAGGCCCCATTCTGGCGATGCCCCCTTTATTTGTACAATTTATCGTTTAAACCATTGTCATTAGGTAAAGCTATGGTGGCGCTATAGGCCGCCATCAGGCGAGGCAGCCACTTTGCCGGGGTCGCCAGGCGCCCCGGCATCGGGCCAGGCCCCAGCATAGACCTCGACAAAGCGGTCCGGGTCCAGATACCGCCGGATCGCCGCGTTGACCTGCTCGACCGTGGCCTGGTCGATGCGGCGCTCCATCTCCTCCGTAAACGCCATGGTCTGGCCGACGAACAGTTGATAGGCCAGCATCGACACCAGCACCTCGTCTCGGCTGCGGGTGACCAGCCCCTGTTGCTGCAATCCGCTCTTGGCCTCGGCCAGTTCTTCCTCGGTCACGCCCTCCCGCAGAAAGCGCCGCAGCTCCCGCTGCACGCCAGCCTTGAGCCGCGGCAGGTTCTGCGGGGCAAAGGAGGCCTGGATGCCGAAGCGGCCGGCGGTATCGAGCGCGCCGATCCGCAGGTAGCTCGAAGCGCCGTAACTGATGCCGTCCTGTTGGCGCAGGCGGTCGGCCAGCCGGCTCTTCATCGAACTGCCGCCAAAGATCCGGTTGGCGATCGCCAGCGCCGCATAGTCGGGGTGATCCATCGTCATGCCGATCGGCAGCGCGGCGATAAAGCTGGCATTGGCCTTGTGCGGCGTCGGCACGGCCAGGCTCACCGGCTGCAACGGCAGGAAGTCGCGTTCGACGCGGGCGAAGGGCATCGGCGCGCTCCAGTCGCCGAACAGCGTCTCTACCTGCTGGCGCGCGCCCTGTGCATCGAAGTCGCCGACCAGCGCAAACTGCGCATGGCTGGTGCCGTAGAAGCGCCGATGGAAGTCGCGCACCTGTTCGAGCTGGACAGCCCGCAGCTCGGCGATCGATTCCTCCAGCGTCGGCACATAGCGCGGGTCGCCCTTCGGATAAGGGTTGCCGTGCCGGCCGAGCACGACCGGGGCGAGCGCTTCGGGCTGCCGTACCTGGCTCTGGATGCCGGCGATCGCGGTGGTGCGCAGCACCTCGAACTCGGCCGCCGGCAGGCTGGGTTCGCGCAGCACATCGCGCAGCAGCGTCAGCACCTGCGGCAGATGCTCGCGCGGCGCCTGGAAGCTGATGGTCACCCGTTCGGCGTCGCCGGAGACGCCGACCGTCGTCCGCAGCGCTTCAAACGCATCGACCAGCTGCTGGCGATCGCGCCCGCCGGCGCCGCGCATCAGCATGCCGGCGGTCAGCGTGCCGACCGCGTTCAGGCCGCGCAGGCTGTCGACATCGCCCATGCGCAGCACCAGTTGGCCGTGCACGCGCTGACCGCGCACGGGCTTGGGCAACATCGCGATGGTCATGCCGTTGGGCAGCGTGGCGCGCACCGTATGCGCCTCGATATTTGCCGGCGTGGGCACAAAGGGCGCCACCGGCGCGGCGCCCGGCTTGCCCTGATAGCCGCGCGTCAGTGCGGCGATGTCTGGCGCCGGCGGAATCGCGACGTAGTTCGGCACGTCGACCGGAATGAATTGACCCAGCGTGCGATTGGCGCGCTGCAGATAGTGGCGCGCCACGCGGTTGACGTCGTCGACGGTCACGCGCTCGATCTGATCGCGGGCAATCAGCATCAGCCGCCAATCGCCCTTGGCGATCGCCTCCGACAATGCCACGCCGTAGCTGGCCGGATCGTTCAGCATGCGCTCGTAGGCGTTGCGCGAGCGGCGCTGCGCCCGGTCGAGCTCCTCCTGCGTGACCGGCTGCGCGCCGATGCCTTCGACCAGTTCCAGCAGTCCGGTGCGCGCCGGCTCCAGGGGCTGCGCCTTGCCGACCTGCGCGAGGAAGACCACGCTGCCCGGCTGCTTCAACGCCCGCAGAAAGCCCGTCTGCGACGCCGCCTTCTTCTGCTCGACCAGTCCGCGATAGAGGCGCCCGCCCGGTATGGCAGTCAGGATATCGACCAGCAGCGTCATCGCCGCGGTGTCCGGATGCGCGCCGGGGCCGATGTGGTATTGCGCGGCCACCACCTGGATGTCGCCGGGCCGCTGCAGCAGGATCTCGCGCGGCCCTTCCTGCGGCGGCTCCACGGTGTACTGCTCAGCCAGCACGCGTGCCGGCTTGGGAATCGCGCCGAAATACCGCGTCACGCTCGCCAGCGTGCGGGCCGGGTCGAATTGCCCGGTGATCACCAGTACCGCGTTGTCGGGCTGGTAATAGCGGCGATAGAAGGCCTGCAGCGCATCGATGCCGACGTTCTCGATATCGCTGCGGGCGCCGATCGGCGCCTTGCCGTAGTTGTGCCAGTGATAGGCGCTGGCGGCCAGCTGCCGCAGCAGCACGCCGGTCGGGCTGTTCTCGCCGCGTTCCAGCTCATTGCGCACCACCGTCATCTCGCTGTCCAGCGCGCTGCGCGAGATCGTGCTGTTGACCATGCGGTCCGCTTCCATCCGCAGCAGCCAGTCGAGGTTTTCCTCGCTGGCCGCGAAGGTGGCGAAATAGTTGGTGCGATCGTGCGCGGTGGTGCCGTTGAACTGCATCCCGCGGCTCGCCATCTGCCGCCCGATCGCGCCATCCGGCACACTCGGCGTCCCCTTGAACAGCAGATGCTCGAGCAGGTGCGCCATGCCGGTCTCGCCGTAGCTTTCGTGCCGGCTGCCGACAAGGTAGGTGATATTGATCGTGGTGGTCGGCTGCGCCGCATCCGGGGCGAGCAGCACCCGCAGTCCGTTGGGCAGGCGGTATTCCGTGATGCCTTCGGCGCTGGCGACCGGTGTGGGGATGCCCTGCACCGTTTCGCCGGCCGTTGCGGCCGGTGATTCAATCGACGAGCGTGCGGCGTGGGCCGGACCAGGACCGCACAACGCGGCAATCAGGACGGTGCAAAGGATGGCAATGGGGAAGGCCGGGAGGGCGGACAGGACCGGGCCGGCAGCGCTGCGAGGCATGGGATCTCCGTGGTGGATCAGACAGACAGGTGGACGCGCCTTCGGGTGCCCCTTCCCGGCGCGCACCGCATCGGGTGCGCGCCGTCACTGATCGTACCAAACCCCATGTCCGGGCGCGGCTGCGGGACAGCCGCGCCGGAACCGCCTCAGACCACGTTCACCACCGCCGAGCCCGCCGGCACCTCCACCGTGGTGACCCTGGCCGTCGCCGGCTGCGGCGGCGCATTGCCGTCGACCAGTCCCTTCATGATATGGAAGGCGCAATTGAGCCTGTCCGGCGTCAGCGTGACGACCGAATAGCCGATGACATTGGTCTCCGCGTAACGCATCCACGGATTGAAATGCTCCAACGTGCGATTCAAGGTGTTGACCACCGCGCCGCTGACCTCCTCGTAGATCAGCGCCTTGATCTCGGCAAAGCGGGGGTCGTTATCGACCACGCTCTTGTACGTGCTCATCAGCGTATTGCTCGACAGCCCTGCCCCGACCAGATCGACCATCACCGGCGTCGGTGTCGCCGCATCGAAGTCGTCCATCACCACGCCGGCAAAGAATGCGTGGATGTCGCCGGTCAGCGCCACCACATTGCGAACGTTGTTCGTCTTCAGGAAGGCCATCAGATTCTTGCGTTCCGCGTCATAGCCATCCCACTGGTCCGCGTTGAGCACATAGGTGGCCAGCAGCGACGCCGGCGGCAGGCGGCTGTCGAGCGTGGGCTTGATATTTGCGTCGAAGTTGGCGCTATCGATGCCGGCCTGCGCCGACAGCAGTTGCCGCAGGTTGGCGTAGGCGACGTTGTTCGGATAGGTGCCCGATGAGACCGCCGCGCGCAGGTCCGCCTCCAACGCCTCCTCCATCTGGTCGCGCAACGGCGTCAGCGCCGTGTTGCTCGCGATCAGCCGCAGCACCATCAGTTCCGCGATGGCCTCGGTCAGATCGACCTGCATGCGCAGCAGCGAGACCTGGTTGCCCCACAGCTTCCACGTCGTCGCGGCACCGCCGATACGGTCCTGCCACCATGCGCGCTGCGCGTCGCCAAGCATCGATACCTGCGTCAGCGCACCCCCCGCCGCCGCGATCTTCGCGTCCTCCGCTGCCTTGAGCGCGTCGCGCCGGATGAAGAAGCGGCTGCCGACATCGCCGCCGGCGTTGGCTTCGGAGATCAGATGGTCGGCGCGATACAGCCGCTCGTCCGTCATCAGCAGCGTCGCCAGATTGCCGAAGGTGAAGGACCGATAGATCTGGATGTTCTGGAACGAGGGGTTGTTCAGGTCCAGCGTGACATCGGCCGGCAGGAACTCGAACCACGCCTGGTTGGCTGCGCGCCGCCGCGCGGTCTGGGGCGTCTGATCGTCGTCGGCATCATAGCTCTGGCGGTCCTGCCAGCAGTCGTCGGAGAACTCGTGGTCGTCCCAGATCGCGATCATCGGGAAGCGCGCATGCAGCGCCTGCAGCCGCGCGTCGCTGCGATAGGCCTTGTACAGGTAGCGGTAGTCCTCGAGCGTGGTGGCGTAGCGGAAGCCGCTGGGCAGCGTCGTGCCATTGGGCAGCGACAGCGGCGTATGGCGGCTTTCGACCAGATTGACCGGCGCGCCGTCCGCCACCGCCTCGTAGATGTAGTCGCCGGTGTGCACGATGAAATCGAGGTCCTGCTGTGCCAGCTCCTCCATGCCGGCCCAGTGGTTGATGCTCCAGTCCTGGCAGCTGACAAAGGCGAACTTCAGCTGCGACAGCGGCGTACCGGCCGCGGGCGCGGTGCGGGTTCGACCGACCGGGCTGAAGCGGCTGCCGACGCGGAAGCGGTAGTAGTAGGTCGTGGCGGGCGTCAGGCCGGTGACCTTGGTGCGCAGCGTGTAGTCCCAATCGGGCAAGGCGCGCAGATGGTCGTTGACGATCAGCGTGGAGAAGTCCTCCTGGGTCGACACCTGCAGGCGCACATTGACGTGCCGCTTGCCGTTGTCGCCTTCGACACGCGTCCACAGCACGACGCTGTCGGGGCGGGGGTCGCCCGAAGCGACACCGTGGCGGAAGTCGAACAGGTCGGGTTCGGGCGGATCGGGATTGTCATCGCCACCGCCGCAGCCGGCCAACCCAGTGGTGGCGACCGAGACGGTGATGAAGCTTCCCCATTTCAAGAACTGGCGACGATCCATGTTGTTCTCCTTGTCAGGACAGGGACAGGTGAGGGGACACAGGCAGCATAGGAAATCGATCTGCCGACCGCGAGGGTGCACCGCCGATGCGGTTGCGGCGCCGCGACGCCGATGTCCGCCCCATTCAGGTACTGCCGGCAATTGCCGCTATCCGCCCGCATTTGGCATCGATTTGCCGTGCGGGGCCGAATTCGTATAAGGTGCGCCTCATGGATGAACCGAAACGCAACGCGCACCGAAGCACAAACCGACACTTGTTGCGGCAGGCCCTGACGCACCTGCCCTACAAGACCATCGGCGCCGCCGCCGTCCTGACGGCCGCCGGCTTCCTCAGCTACTGGACCTACCTCGGCATCAATCAGGGCCGCCTGCTGTTCGACGCACGACGGCGCCCGCCGCGCGAATTGCCGGAGGGGATCACCGCCTATTCGCACACCATCCCGGGCGGGATGCTGCGCGGCTACGTGTATCGCGGCGATGCGCACTGTGCCGTCACCGATCTGTTGTTCTATTTGCCAGGTCGCGGGGAAGACGTCCTCGAGACCATGCAATTTCTACATTGGCTGCCGGCCGAAGTCGGCTTCGCCACCTTCGACTATCGCGGCCTTGGCCATTCCGACGGCATTCCGTCGGAGGCGGCCGCGGTGGCCGACGCCAGCCAGTTCCTGCTGCATCTGCGCCGCGTGCTGCCGGGCACGCGGGTCCATGTGGTCGGGCGCAGCCTGGGCACCGGGGTTGCGATCCAGCTGGCCGATCTGCAGGACTTCGAGAGCCTGCAATTGATCACGCCCTACGATTCGCTGCTCGAGCTCGTGCGCAAGCGCTTCCCGCTGGTGCCGCTGCGCCAGCTGATGCGTCATCACTTCGATTCGATTTCGCACTGCAAGAAGGTGGTACAGCGCACCAAGGTGCTGCTCGCCGAGGTCGACGATGTCGTGCCGCATGAATGCTCCGAGCGTCTGATGGCGGCGTGGCCGGGGCCGGTCGCCGTCGAGACCATTCCCGGCAGCAATCATTCGGACATCATTGCGCACCAGAGTACGTGGCAGGCACTGAGCGACTTCGCGTTGCTGTTCGCGCGCCGGCCCGATCTCGACGCGCACGGCAATCGCCTCGACGAGACGCCCGCGCCTACGCCCGAGCACGCTGCCGCCAGCGACGTGGGCGGCGGGCAGGAGCCTCCCGCCCTGCCGGTCGCCGCCGCACCGCTGCGCACCGACGGCGCCAGCTGAGGCGCGCACCGTGGGCGCGAGCCGGGCGCCGCCCGTGCGCTGCCGCAAGGCACTGGTCGACGGCCTGCCGGTCATTTGGACAGGTAGATCACGATCGCGATCAGCCCGATCGCGGCGAGGGTCAGCAGCACGAAGGTGAGCACGGCGCCACGCTGTCAGTCGTTTTCCCGCGAGTATTCCGCAGCGGAACGGCCGGCGCCGTAGGTGCGCGGCTGATTACGGCAAGGATTCGTCCTACAAGCAAGGCCGTGCTTGCTTTCTCCGCGATCCCGGTGCGCCCCGGCGGCGCGAGCAGCGTTATGCAGAATCGGCATGACCTCGCTCCGGCCGCTGTGGAACAATGCCGCATCCTCGTTCCATTGCCCCTGCTCCCCATGACTTCCAGCTCCGACGCCATCGTTTATCTGAACGGCGAATTGACGCCACTGTCCGAGGCGCGCATCCCCGTGCTCGACCGCGGATTTATTTTTGGCGACGGCGTCTACGAGGTGATCCCGGTCTATGCCGGCAAGCCGTTCCGCGCGGCACAGCATCTGGCGCGACTCGCACGCAGCCTCGGCGCGATCGGCATTCCGAATCCGCATGACGAGGGCCAATGGATGGCGCTGATCGCGCGCGTGATGCAGGCCAATCCGATGCCGGACCAGATGATCTACATCCAGGTCACGCGTGGCGTTGCCAAGCGCATGCATGCCTTCCCGAAGGAGGTCACGCCGACCGTCTTCATCATGACCAATCCGATGTCGCTGCCGCCGGCCGCCGCCATCGAGCGCGGCGTTGCCTGCGTCACGATGGAGGACAAGCGCTGGCTGCACTGCCAGATCAAGTCGACCTCGCTGCTCGGCAATGTGCTGGCCGCGCAGAACGCCGCCGAGCAAGGCGTGACCGAGGCCATCCAGTTCCGCGACGGCATGCTGACCGAGGCCTCCGCGTCCAACGTCTGGGTGGTCAAGGATGGCGTCGTCGCGGCGCCGCCCAAAGACAATCTGATCCTCGAAGGCATCCGCTATGGCCTGATCGAAGAGCTGTGCAGCCGCTTCGAGATGCCGCTGGTGTCCCGGCCGATCCCGCGCGAGGAGGTGTTCGCCGCCGACGAGGTGCTGCTGTCGTCGGCCAGCAAGGAGATCCTTCCGGTGGTGGCGATCGACGGCAAGACGATCGGCAATGGCGAGCCCGGACCGGTGTTCAAGCGCCTGTACGCGGCTTATCAGGAGGCCAAGACGGCCTGAGGTCCGCTACAAACGGCCGCTATCGGGCCTCGCCCACGCGGGCGCACAGCACGCGCAGGCCGCCGCCCGCGGTTTGCAGGCCATCCTTGCGCCGAGCGAAGTAGCGGGCGTTCAGTGTCGGCGCGTCGAGATCGGTCACGTCGGCAAATCCCATGGCGGTCAGCCCTTGCACCAGTTGCTCGGGCACGAACTCGGACAGCCACGGCTCGCCCAGCGCGGCGACCTGTTCTGCCATATGCGCGGCCATCACGCGCTCGAACGGTGGCAGCACGCCGGCGTCGACGCGGTAGTCGAACACGATACGCGTGCCGGCGGGCCGGCCAGCGACATAGCGCAGCGTGCTGTCGATCGCGGCGGCGGTCAGATACGGCGTCACGCCGAGCCAGACAAAGCACGCCGGCTGGTCGCTGCGAAATCCGGCTGTTTCCAGGGCGTCTTGCAACGACGCATGCTGAAGGTCGGCCGGCACCGCCTTCGCCCCTTCGGGCATGACCAGGCTCGCCTGCCGCATCAGATCGTGCTTCCATGCCTGGGTAGCCGGATGATCGACCTCGAAGACCCGCATGCCGTCGGCCGCGGCGGGCACGCGCCACGCCAACGTGTCGAGGCCCGCGCCGAGCACCACGCATTGACGCACGCCGGCCTGCGCCGCCTCGGCCAGCACGGCATCGGCGACCATTGCGCGCGCGACCACCGCGGCGCGCATCGGTCGCGCCATCGGATCGTTATAGCGAAAAGGGTCGTCGCGCACGGCGCGTTCGAGGTCGGGGCCGAGGATCGGCAGAGCGACCGGGTCGGCCAGCACGATCGGCTCGTCGAGCAACTGGTGAACGGCGCGTGCGATGGCCATCATCAGCGCGGTCGTGCTGGGCCGGCCTTTGGCCAGCGCGGTGGTTTCGGTTTGGGACATGACGGTCTCCTGCTGCGAAAGCCGGGCAGCATAGACCCTGACGTGCACGTCAGGGTCAAGCGCCGACGCGACGCCTGCCGGGTCCGGTCATGTCATGGCATGACTCAATCATCCGTGCCGCCGCCCTGCCGCTTAACGGCACGCGCGCGCACCGCATCGACGAATTCGCGCACTTCTGCATCCACCATGTGCCCGATCTGCAGCAACGGCTCGTCGCGATAGGCCTTCAGCAGCTTGCTGCGCAGGCCCGCATCGTGATCGACCATGCGGTCGACCAGTGCATCCCAATCGCGCAGCAGCGCGCGGCTCTCGGCTGCGGCGGGGCCGGTTCCGGCCGCGATCAGCGCGCGGGCTCGCTGCGCCAACGCCTGCCATTCGGGTTCGAGCCGCTTGTCCAGGCGCGCCAGTTCGTCCGGCGACAGATGCCGCTGCCACGCCGCCATGCGCAGTTCGACGGCAGCCTCCATATAGCGCACCATCGCGGCGTCGATACCGCCGAAGCCCTGCTGCGCGGCCAGCTTGATCATCTCGCCCCACCGGACCGCCCGCTCCATGTCGCCCTGCATCCAGCGCATCGCCAGATGCATCCAGCGTGCGGCCAGCGCTTGCGTGCCGATGGCGTGCGCCGGCCATTGCTGGCCCATCGCCTCGCGAACCTCGTTCAGCAGCGGCTGCCATTCCGCCTCGGTAGCCATCCACTCGCGGAAGATCGTTTCGAGCTCCGCCTCGCTGAAGTACTCGCGATAGGCGCGCATCTGGCGCAGCGCCGCCAGCCAGTGCTCGATCTCGGGCTCGCCGCCCGCGGCCAGCACGGTCTGCAGCATCACCAGACGGCCGCGCAGTGCTGTCGCCCGTGCAATCTCCCGGTCGAGCGCCTCGATCTGCTGCGTGACGATGCGGTCCCGCGGCAGGCCATCGCCGGCCAGCAGTTCCCCAATGGCGGCCAGCGTCAGGCCGGACTGCCGCAGGACCTGAATCGCATGCAGCCGCGCGACGTCGTCGCGGTTGTAGAGGCGATAGCCCGCGGCCGAGCGACCCGAGGGCTTGAGCAGGCCGATGCGGTCGTAGTGATGCAGGGCGCGGACGGTCAGGCCGGTTTGCCTGGCGAGCGCGCCGACTTTCAGCAGCATGGCGGAGCGAGAGCGAGAGAGGAATCGACGATCGACATTTGCGCGGCCCCTTGGCCGCGACGGGCGTCATTGTCGCTTAGTCGCGCCTGGCCTGGCAGCGGCGGTTTTCTTCGCAGCGGTTTTCTTCGCAGCGGTCTTCTTCGCAGCAGTCTTCTTTGCGGCGGTGGCTTTCTTCGCAACGGGAGCCTTCTTTGCAGCGGTGGCCTTGCCGCCATCGGTGGCAGTCCTGGCAATTACCGCCTTGGCGACCGCCGCAGCTTTTCTCGCGGTGCTCTTTTTCGCCGGCGCCTTTGCCACCGTTTTCCCCGCCGCCGTCGACGACGCCCTGCGCCTGGCCCCGCCGCCTCCGAACTCCAGCGTGACCCACGCCGGCGCATGATCGCTCGCCTGCTCCATGCCGCGGACCCAGCGATCGACACCGGCCTCGCGAAGCGCCGGTGCCAGCGTCGCGTTCAGCAACAGATGGTCGATGCGCAGTCCCGAATTGGTCTGCCAGTGCTGCCGGAAGTAGTCCCAGAAGGTGTAGATCCGCTCGTCGGGATACCTGGCGCGCAAGGCATCGACCCATCCCTGCTCCAGCAGCCGCCGGTAGCAGGCGCGGCTTTCGGGCTGCAACAAGGCGTCCTTGAGCCAGGAACGCGGGTTGTAGATGTCGTCGTCGGTCGGCACCACGTTGTAGTCGCCGGCCAGCACGACCGGATGGCCGCTGTCATAAAGCGTGGCCGCATACTTCAGCAGCCGTTCGAACCAGGCCAGCTTGTATTCGAATTTCGGCCCCGGCTGCGGATTGCCGTTGGGCAGATACAGACAGCCGACCAGCACGCCGTGTACTGCCGCCTCGATGTAGCGGCTCTGCTTGTCGCCATCGTCGCCCGGCAGTCCGCGCCGGCTTTCGATCGGCTCGGTCCCGCGCGACAGGATCGCCACGCCGTTCCACGACTTTTCGCCATGCCAGATCGCGCCATACCCGGCGGCACGGATCGCATCGATCGGAAAGCCGGCATCGGCGGTCTTCAATTCCTGCAGGCAGACGACGTCGGGCGCCTCGCGCTCCAGCCATTCCAGCAATGCCGGCAGGCGGGCGCGAATGCCGTTGATATTGAACGTGGCGATCTTCAGCATGGCGATGGGCGGATGGGCTTGCCGATGTTCCCTTTTTAGGAGAGGCGAGCGACCGCGGCAATCGGGCGGTGTCCCACAGCGGAAAACGCCGCTCCGCATTTTTTGCCCGACGGGCTTGTGCGTCCGCAAAAGCTTCTCTATAATCCGCGCCTTCCACAGGCTCGTAGCTCAGCTGGTTAGAGCACCACCTTGACATGGTGGGGGTCGTTGGTTCGAGTCCAATCGAGCCTACCAACGCAAATCGACGACGGTACCGGAGGCGATAGCCATCCGGTGCCGGCGACGACCTTGCCCGCCGCGATCGCGTTCTGCATTCCGGTTTCCGCCAAGCCCCTCGTAGTTCCGACTCCGCTGGTCCCGTATCGCGATATGTCCGGGCCTAGCTGCGTCCGCGCCGCCCCAGCACCCGCCGCACCGCCGCCTCGAAGCGCGGATCCAGCACCGCTCCCACATTGAACCGCGCCCAGGGCGACCGCGCCTCCGGATCGACGCGAAAGACCCGCCCCGGGGCGATCATCACCTTCTGCGCCAGCAATGCCTCGGCCAGCGCCAGCGAGTCCGGCGCCTGGGGAAACGCCGCCCACAGGTACAGGCTCTGCGGCGGCCGCACCCAGACGTCGGCGCCGACGTGGTCGAACAGCGCCAACGCCTGCTCCGTGGCGTCGGCCAGCCGCGCCCGCAGTTTTGCGAGATAGCGCTGGTAATGGCCTTCGCTGAGGATCACGTCGACCGTACGCTCGCAATATTCCGAACTGCTGACATGAATCAGCGCCTTCAGGTCGGCGAGGTCGCTGGCGAGCGCGTCGTTGCAGGCGATATAGCCGACCCGCAGCGCCGCCGAGAAGGACTTGGAGAAGCTGCCGATATAGATCGTCCGCTGCAGCTGGTCCAGTGCCGAAAGCCGCGGCAGCGTGGTCGGCTTGAAGTCCGCCAGCGCATCGTTCTCGACCACCAGCAGATTGAAGCGCTCGGCCAGTTGCAGCACGCGATAGGCCTTGGCCGCGGAAAGATCCGAGCCGGTGGGATTGTGGCCGACCGATTGGGTGAAGAACAGCCGCGGCCGTTCACGGGTCAGGATCTGCTCGAGCGCGTCAATGTCGGGCCCATCCGCGAGCCGCGGCACGCCGACGATGCGGGCGCCGGCAAGCTTGAGCTTGCCGAACAGCGGGTAATAGCCGGGATCGTCGACCAGCACCGTACCGCCGGCCGGCACGAAATAGCGGATCACCAGATCCAGCGCCTCGTTGGCGCCGTGCGTCAGCACGATCTGCCTGGCCTGCGCGCCGATGCCGACATCGCCGAGCTTGCGCACCAGATGGTCGCGCAGCGGGCCGAAGCCGAAGCGATTGCCATAACGGAACAGCGCCCCCAGACCGGTGCGCACGACCTTGTGGTGATAGCGGTCCAGCCTCGCCTCTGCCAGCCATGACACCGGCGGGAAACCATCGCCGACCGCCAGCACATCGGGCCGGCTCTTCAACTGCTCGCGCATCAGCCAGACGATGTCCATCGCGCGGCCCAGCGTGCCGGCATCCTCCTCGGGCGCGGGCCGGGCTGCCACCTCCCGAACGAAGAAGCCCGAGCCGCGCCGCGGCTCGACCAGCCCGCGCGCGACCAGCAGCTCGAAGGCCGCGACGATCGTGTTCTTGCTGTAGCCGTGCAGTTGCGCCAGTTCGCGCAGCGAAGGCAGGCGATCGCCGGTGCGATACCCGCCTTCGGCGATCTGGCGGGCGATCGAATCGGCCTGCGTCGCGGCGAGCGAGGGAGATCGGCGGGCGGTACCGGGAGCGGTCGAGGTCATGGGACGGCGCAAAAGAGGGCGGACGGGACGGAAAGGCAACGCAAAACCGGGCGAAAGGCCACTGTCCCCGCAAACTGTACCCCTATTGACTGGTACAGTCACCCTAGACTGTCTCCATTCCATACCAGAGAACCTAGAGAACGGAGACATCGATGCTCGCTTCCCTCCCCTCGTCCGATGCCACTGCCGCCGCGGCCGAGCCCCGTCGCCAACCCGTCGATTCGCGCCTGCCGCGCTTCCGCGAGATGACACCGGCCCAGCGTCTGGCCGCCATCGCCGACGCGGCCGGTCTCGACGAAGACGAGCACGCCCTGCTGGCCGAGCCCGGCGCGCTTGGCGCGGCCCGCGCCGACGGCATGATCGAGAACGTGATCGGCACCTTCGAGCTGCCCTTCGGCGTGGCCGGCTATTTCCAGATCAATGGCAAGGACGTGCTGGTGCCGATGGCGGTCGAAGAACCTTCCGTAGTCGCCGCCGCCTCGTATATGGCCAAGCTCGCGCGCGGCTGCGGCGGCTTCGAGACGTCGAGCTCCGGCCCGCTGATGCGCGCGCAGGTGCAGGTGGTCGGCGTCGCCGATCCCTATGGCGCCCGGCAGGCGCTGCTGCGCCATCGCGACGAGATCCTCGCCGTGGCGAACGCGCGCGACAAGGTGTTGATCGGACTTGGTGGCGGCTGCCGCGACATCGAGGTCCATGTGTTCCCCGACACGCCGCGCGGGGCCATGGTGGTGATGCATCTGATCGTCGACGTGCGCGACGCGATGGGCGCCAATACGGTCAATACGATGGCCGAAGCGGTATCGCCGGTGGTCGAGCGCATCACCGGCGCGGCGGTCCGGCTGCGCATCCTGTCGAACCTGGCCGACCTGCGGCTTGCCCGTGCGCGCGTGCGGCTGACGCCCGAGGCGTTGGCCACCGGCGAGCGCAGCGGCGAGGCGATCATCGAAGGCGTGCTCGACGCGTACACCTTCGCGGCGATCGACCCCTACCGCGCGGCGACACACAACAAAGGCATCATGAACGGCATCGACCCGGTCATCGTCGCGACCGGCAACGACTGGCGCGCGGTCGAGGCCGGCGCGCATGCCTATGCCTGCCGGGCGGGCCGCTACACCTCGCTGACCCACTGGGAGAAGGATGCCAGCGGCGCGCTGGTCGGCACGATCGAGTTGCCGATGCCGGTGGGACTGGTCGGCGGTGCGACCAAGACGCATCCGCTGGCACGGCTCGCGCTGAAGATTCTCGGCGTACAAAGCGCGCAGGAACTCGGCGAGATCGCGGCCGCGGTGGGCCTGGCGCAGAATCTCGGCGCGTTGCGCGCGCTGGCCACGGAAGGCATCCAGCGCGGCCATATGGCGCTGCACGCCCGCAATATCGCACTCGTTGCCGGCGCGGTCGGTCAGGAGGTCGAACAGGTCGCGCGACGCATGGCCGAGGAAAAGGACGTGCGTACCGATCGCGCGATCGAACTGCTGGCGCAGTTGCGGCGAGGATAGGGACGGATAGCAGCGGCTCGGCATGCGGGACGACGGCCGCTCTACTTCGCCGATCGCCAATAACCAAAATAGCGCCCAACGAAAACCGAGGCGCCACAGGAGACAACCATGCAACCACAATCCAAGCCCACCGGCAGCCCGCTGGTCGAAGTCTGGGGCGACACAGCCAACCCACGCCATCTGGCCTGCGCCATCGTCATCGGCGGCGCCCTGAGCCTCGCCGCCTTTGCGATCGCCAGCCGCATCCTGACCGAACTGGTTCGCACGCCTGAGCTAGCCCGGGCCTACGCGATGCTGGCCGGACTGGCTGGCTGCGTGCTCGCCGGCTTCATCTGCGCCTGTCTGTTCAAGCCCAAGCGCGTGGTCACCGAGGACACCTTGTCCGATCCCGCCAGCGACACCGCGGGCGCCGCACGCGAACAGGCGCTGGACCGCCTCGCCGAAAAATCGGGCGGGCTCGGCACAATGGCCGATCTCCCCGCTGCCACAGTGCAGGAACTGCGCGAACTCCAGCTCTACGAACTGTTCGCCGCGCGCGAGCGCCGTGCCATGGCCGCCAGCAAGGCCGAAGCCGCGATACCGGAGGCCGCCGCGGCCTCCGCCCCGGCACGACCCAACGCGGCCTGACCCGCAACGCCTGGAGCGCATCATGATCGAATCCACTCCCCTGCTTACGCAGATCCTCGTCGCGCTGGGCATGGGCCTGGCCGGCGCCATCGTCTTCGCGGCAATCGGCCTGGTGTCCGGCACCGACGAGACCACCACGCTCGCGCCGCTGACGCTGCTCGTCGTGCTGCTCGGCGTGCCGCCGGCCGGCGTGTTCACCTTCTTCCTGGCCGGCGCGGTCGCCAAGCATATGACGCACGCGGTGCCGACCGCCTTGCTCGGCATCCCCGGCGACACCATGGCCACGCCGCTGATGCAGGACGCCAACCATCTGCGCAATCTCGGCGTGCCACATATCGCGCTGCGCAAGATGATTTCCGGCGCCATCGTCGCGGCGTTCTGCGCGGTGCCGCTCGCCGTGCTGTTCGCCGTGCTGCTGGCCCCGTTCGGCGCCACCATCACCAAGGCGGCGCCATGGATCTTCGTGGCGGCGGCGCTGGTGATTGCCTACGCGTCGCCCGGCCGCTGGGCCTCGGTGGCAACGCTGGTGCCCTTCGTGGTGGTGATCGTCGCGCTGCAGACCTTGACCGCGAAATTCGGCGTCAAGCTCAGCATCAGCTATTTCCTCGGCATCGCGATCGGCCCGCTGATTGCGGACCTGTTCTCGACGCTGTCGCCGGTCGACCGTCCGCGCATGCAGCGCAAGCAAGCGCGCACCTTCACGCTCGCGCCGGACGTCAAGGGATGGAGCGGCTATTTCCCCAATCCGCTGAAGGTGATGGACGGCACGCAGACCCGCTGGACCGTGGCGACCGCCGCGATCTCGAGCGCGACCTTCGTGTTCAGCCCGGTGGCGATGACCGTGGTGCTGGGCGAGCTGGTCGGTTCGCGCATCAAGCACGCCTATCACCGGCTCACCACGGTGCTCAGCGCCCGCAACGGCGTCACCGAAGCGACCTATATCGCCGAGGCACTGATTCCGCTGATCGCCTTCGGCCTGCCGCTGAGCCCGGTTGCCGCAGGGCCGGCCGCCCCGCTGTTCCATGCGCCGCCCGTATTCACCGTGGATACGGCCAACGGCCAGACCCACAATCTGCACAACCTGCTGAGCCACTGGGAATTCCTTGGCTACGGTCTGCTGGCGGTGCTGCTGGCCGCGATCGTGTCGTACCCCTTCGCAATGAACTACGCGCGCCGCGCGGCCCTCTTCGTCTCGCGCCGCATCTCGCACGAGGCCATCGTCGCGACCTTCGTCGGCCTGATCCTAGTGATCAGCGTGTGGGAAGGCCAATTGCTCGGCCTGCTGGTCATCCTGACGCTGGGCTCGATCGGCGGCCTGCTGTCGCGCGTGCTGGGCTTCAACACCGGCGTGCAGTTCATGGGGTATTACACGGCGATGCTAACGGTGCCGGCGTTGATCAAGCTGGCGGGATGACTTTCGGGCCGCAGGCACGCCAAACGCCATTGACAAAAACGGCGCGTATACCGCGCCGTTTTTTTTTACCGGCATTAAACGCATGGAGACCTGTCAGGAATCATGGCCCTCTCGGCAGAACAGCCGGGGGAACAATGAATCTCTGTCACGTATCCATGTAGCAGGCAGGTCGCCGTTCCTTTCCAACGCTTGGTAGATGGCTCGCACATCGGCTTTGCTTACCATCTTGGCCGCGAGCATGCGACGCAGCAGCTCATGGCCATGCATCGTCGCAATGCCGAATTCCTCCCCTAGTTGGTGCATGGCGAGATCATCCGTGACGACGATCGCTTCCTTGAGCTGACCGAAAGCCAATACGCGGCAATCCACAGGCGAGGGTGGACTTCGGTATTGGCCAGCGTTCGCGATTACCCAACCGCGTAGCACGCTTGCAGCGGCATCCAGTTGTTCTCGATCTTCACCACTCAGACGAAAGCGCTTTGCCAAGCGCTCCGATTGCAACGTGCCGTCCTGGAACCACGGAAAGGTGCTCTGCAATCGAGGGCTGCGCTCAAACTCGCGTTCGACATCCTCCAGAATGGTCAACCGATACCTCTTTTGCCCAAAGGCGACACCAAGCAGCGGCTTGACACGTTTCGCAATCCGCAGATATGCATTCGTATCAAGCAGAAGCAAGGTCAACGCACAAGCTCCGCGTAGATGGCTTTTGCGTCGACGAGGCCGATGTCCAGAAGTTGCTGCACGAGGCCTGCTTCGATGCCTCTTTCACGAATCATCGCGCGCAGCGCGACAAAGAAGTCGGACTGAAATACCTGTTCGGCAGCCGCAATATATTCGCGTGCCGATGGTGGAGGCTTGTCGAACATCGCATGACTGACCAGAGACGACGGCGCAGCGTTTCGGATCTTGTGCAGATTGACCTCGTCGATCGCCATCGGCGGCAGGCCATAGTGCCGTTGATAGTTTCTGGCCTGGCAAAAGACGCTATAGAGCGAAATGGCGTGCTGATTGGCATGCTCTTGCAGAGCAGCCAGCGCTGATGCTTCTCGCTTGGCACGCACAGCATCGCCATACGCCTCGATCGCACAAGGCTGCGGGAACAGCAGCGCCCCCGCGAAGGCATCCGCAAAATCCTCCCCTTCCTCCTTCCCCGCGAGGTAAGGCGTATAGACATGCGCCAACTCGTGCGCCATCCAGAACTTGAAATCTTCAAGCTTGGTGTCGAGATTCAGAAAGACAAAAGTAACGCGCTCCGCCGGCAGGGCAATATGGAGCGCGTTCGCATGCAGCTGCTTCTCTCCCCATAGGACCGGCACCAGCACGGCACCCGCCTCTTTGAACTGCCCGATAAGGTGGTGGTAATCGAGGACTGCGCGATCACCCAAGCCCAGCTTCGTCCTTACCTCGGCGACGGTTCGCTGGAGTGATGCATAGTCCGTCGTCGCAGAATCCAGACGCGGGCGCAAGGAGTGGCCGGGCGGAAAAAACGGCACCACGCCCTTGAGTAGCATGCCGATCTCACGCGCATGGGCAAGATGCCGCTCTGTCGTCTTGGTATTGGCTCGCTTCCTGAATGCAATGATGGGGGCGCCCTCTTCGGACTGCGTGACAAGCTCCGCGAAATTCAGGCGCAGAAGCATGGACAATTTCAGCAGCTTGTCGGGACGGGGAAAGTCCTGTCCCTTAAGCCAGTTCGTCACAGCCTGCGGGCTGACGCCAAGCCTTCGTGCAAGCTCCGCCTGAGACAGCCCGGCTTTTTGCAGGCCGTCGATAACGGCGGCTTTTGAGAGGGTCTTTTGCATAGCGGACCATTCTAGGGATCACCCGCTGCAGCGTCAAGTTTCATCAAGTTTTGAGGTTCCCGCTCGGAGTCACATCGCATGCTACGGGGAAGACTTGCGCGCGGCGTTGATCCGGTTCTCATTCTTTGCGTCCGACGTTCAATCCGCGCGTCGGAGCTTTCTTTTATTCCCCTTCCCAATAATCCAGACTCCCCTCCGCCCGACCGATATAGGCGAACCCATGGGCGTGATCGAGCACGCCAAACTTGCCCGAGTCGGGATAGTGGCAAAGCTCCGGTGCGGTCATCGTGCTGACGGCCAGCACCTTCAGTACTTGCGAGCCGGTATTGATGATCTGATGCGCCGTTTCCGGGCCCCCTGCCGGGCAGGAAATCACATCGCCGGCGCGGATCGGATGGCGGGCCTCACCGATGCGCACTTCGCCGGTGCCTTCGACGATAAAGAACATTTCCTCGTTGGCCCGGTGGCTGTGGAAAGGGAACACGCGCTTGCCAGGGTCGATCACCGTCAGGTTGTAGCCGAGTTTCTGCGCGCCAAGCACGTGGCCGATCGGCGCCATGCGGCCGCCATAGCGGTCGGCGGGCAGTTCGGAACCGTATTGACGGGACAGGTCGGCGAAGTCCAGGAATTGGGCATCCGCGATGTTGAGGATGGGTGTGGTCATGGTCGTCTCCTCCATCAAGGTTGAATGGATTGCAGTCTAGTTCCGGCGCGACGACCCGCGTAAGCACGGCGCGCAGGAGCTAAAGCGTGTTCCCGCCGCTGTTCTCCGAGACCGGTCGCCCGAAGCGCCACGAGAGGCGGCGTGCAGCTGCCGCGAGCCGCTTCGCCACCTCGCCCTGCAGGGTGCTGTCGAAACTCCCCGCCGTCCCCATCGCCGCCAGCACCAGCACCACCGTACCGGTGTGGTCGAACACCGGCGCTGCCAGCGTATGAATGCCGGGCACGGGCCTGTCGAGCGCATCGTCGATGCCGTGCGCGCGAATGCGGGCCAGCCTCGCGGCATAGGCGGCCTTGCCTGCGCCGAACTCCTTCGTCGACGCACCGGCCATCCGCACCGATTCCTGCTGCAGCAGTCCGGTCAGCACGTCGTCGGGCAGATGCGCAGCAAACACGCGGCCGATCGCCGTATTGACGAGCGACAGCACCGTGCCCACACGCAGGCTGACGTGCTGCGGCCGCGTCGATTCCTCCAGCCGCACGACGGTCGGGCCAACCGGTCCAAGCACAGCCATCGCGACGCTAAGGCCCGTATCGGCGGCCAGGCTGCGCAGCTCCGGCTCGGCCTCCCGCACCGGCGACAGGCGCTGCAGTGCGATCAGCCCCAATTGCAGGGCCAATGGCCCCGGCAGAAAGCGGCCGTCGGCATCGCGCTCGAGCACGCCGGCCCGCACCAGGCTGACCAGATGCGGGAACGCTTTGGCAGGCACCATGCCGGCGCCGCGCGCTACTTCGCTCAGCGCGAGCGGAGTGCTTGCCCGCAGCAGCGCGCCGATCAGCTGGGCGCTGGCATCGAGCGCTTGAATGCCGCGCTGAGGCCTGCCGGCGGTCTCGTCGGTGGTGGCGATGGCGTTCGTCATGGCTCAGCCCTTTCCGCGCAGTGAATCGGCGATCTGCACCGCCGTCGTCTGCAGGGCGCGAGCGAGATCGCCGCGCCAGGTGGTGTCGATGGTCGCGGTCGGGCCGATGGCCGTGAGCAGCAGACGGAGCGCGCCGGCGGCGTCGCGCACCGGCACGCACAGGCTGCTGACGCCGGGACTCGGGAGATCGATGCTGCGCGCGATACCGCGGCTGCGCACCTCGTCGAGCTCGGCAAGGAACGCAGCGCGTTTGGGACGCGCCGGCAGTGCGTCGAACAACGGCACCCATTGGGCCTCGGGCATGCATGCGCAGTACATGCGGCCGGTCGCAGTAGTCGCCAGCGACATCACGGTGCCGACATGCAGATTGACGTGCAACGGCGCATTGCCGCGTTCGTAGCGCACGATGGTGGGGCCTTGTGGACCCGGCACGCTGACCGCGACGCTGCAGCCCGTCTGTGCGGTGAGCTCGACAACAAGCGGCACGGCGGCGTGCAGACCGGGATCCAGCTCCAGCCGCATCCGCGCCAGTTGCAGCGCCAGCGGCCCAGGTTCGAATCGGTCATCGAGGTGATCGCGCTTGATCCAGCCCTGGCGCGTCAGCGATACGAGGTAGGGATGGGCTTGGGCCGGTGCGATGCCGACCGCCGAGGCGAGCTCCGCCGCCGATAGCGGTGCGCGCGCTTCCGCCAGCGCCTGCAGGAAGCGGCCGGCCACGTCGACGCTCTGCACGCCGCGCTGCGTCTTCTCCTGTCTCGCCTGCCCGTCCTCGCCCATCGTCTCCCTCCGAAAGGCTGGATATTAATCCAACGCCGCATGCGCACCGCAGCGGCAGCCTGCAAGTGGGCCACGCCGGCTGTGGCAGCTCGGGCGCCGCTGGATCGCCCGCGGTCTTTTTATGTTTTAGCCAATCATTTGGTTATTGACTAACTAATGAACCTCTCCTACCATCCGTCTACCCCGACAACGCCGCGCGCCCTCGCGCCCGGCCAATCCAATAACGAAGGGGCGAGACAGTATTCGTGCGTTGTCACCCGCAATGCCGCCCGCTGCCGCGCCCCGTCACCCACGACGAGGCAAGCATGGCCAAAGCATTCGCATCGCAAGCCGACCTGGAAGCCAAAAAGGTCACCTTCACCCAGCTGTCCGAGAACGCCTACGCCTATACGGCCGAGGGCGATCCGAATTCGGGCGTGATCATCGGCGACGATGGCGTGCTGATCGTCGATACCACCGCCACGCCCGCGATGGCGCAGGACCTGATCGCGAAGATCCGCTCGGTCACCGACAAGCCCATCAAATACGTGGTGCTGTCGCACTACCACGCGGTGCGCGTGCTGGGCGCATCGGCCTATTTCGCCGAGGGTGCGCAGCAGATCATCGCCAGCCGCGGCACCTACGAAATGATCGTCGAGCGCGGCGAGGCCGATATGAAGTCGGAAATCGAGCGGTTCCCGCGCCTGTTCGCCGGCGTCGAGACCGTGCCCGGCCTGACCTGGCCGACGCTGGTGTTCGACAAGGAAATCACGCTGTTCCTCGGCAAGCTCGAAGTCCGCATTGCGCATCTCGGTTCGGGCCACACCAAGGGCGATACCGTGGTCTGGCTGCCGTCGCAGAAGGTGCTGTTCTCCGGCGATCTGGTCGAATACGAGGCCGCCTGCTATTGCGGCGACGCCCAGCTGGCCGAATGGCCGGCGACGCTGGACGCGCTGCAGGCGCTCGGCGCGGAAAAACTGGTCCCGGGCCGCGGTCCCGCGCTGACCACGCCCCAGCAGGTGCGCGAAGGCATCGCCTACACCAAGGACTTCGTCACCACGCTGTACCGCGCGGGCCAGGAGGCGGTGGCGCAGAACATGGATCTGAAGGCCGCGATGGCGCATACGCGCAAGAGCATGGATCCAAAATTCGGCCACGTCTTCATCTACGAGCACTGCTTGCCGTTCGACGTGACCCGCGCCTATGACGAGGCGTCCGGCATCACCCATCCGCGCATCTGGACTGCCCAGCGCGACAAGGAAATGTGGGCCGCGCTGCAGGACTGACGCAGCGGGATCGGCATTCGAGATGGTGGAAGGAGACAACACGATGACGGTCGACTATCAACGATTGACCTTCGAATACCGACCTTGCGCGCAGGCGTCCGCGGCCGGAGTGGTGCATCCCGTCGTGGTAGTGGGCGCCGGACCGGTTGGCCTGGCCGCTGCGATCGACCTGGCCAAGCAGGGCATCCCGGTGGTGCTGCTCGACGACGATTGCACGTTGTCGACCGGCTCGCGCGCAATCTGCTTCGCGAAGCGGACACTGGAAATCTTCGATCGGCTCGGCTGTGGCGATCGAATGGTCGACAAGGGCGTGCGCTGGAATCTCGGCAAGGTCTTCCTGCGCGACCAGATGGTTTATGCCTTCGACCTGCTGCCAGAAAGCGGGCATCGCCGGCCGGCCTTCATCAACCTGCAGCAGTACTACGTCGAGGGCTTCCTGCTCGAGCGCGCGCGCGAATTGCCGAATCTGGAGATCCGCTGGAAGAACAAGGTGGTCGGCATCGAGCGTCGGGAGGATGGCGGCACCGATGGCACCGTCGCGTTGACCGTGGAAACGCCGGACGGTCCGTATGCGGTGCAGGCTCGCTACGTCGTCGCGGCCGATGGCGCACGCAGCCCGATCCGCAACCTGCTCGGTCTCGACAGCAAGGGCCGCACCTTCAAGGACCGCTTCCTGATCGCGGATATCAGAATGGAAGCGGGCTTTCCGAGCGAGCGCTGGTTCTGGTTCGATCCGCCCTTCCATCCGAATCAGTCGGTGCTGTTGCATCGCCAGCCGGACAACGTCTGGCGCATCGATTTCCAGTTGGGCTGGGACGCCGACCCAGTGCTGGAGAAATCGCCGGAACGCGTCATCCCCCGCGTGCAGGCGCTGCTCGGCCCGGATGCGAAGTTCGAGCTCGAATGGGTCAGCGTTTACACCTTTTCCTGCCTGCGCATGGACAGCTTCCGGCATGGCAACGTGCTGTTCGCCGGCGATTCCGCGCACGGGGTGTCGCCCTTCGGCGCACGCGGTGCCAATAGCGGGGTGCAGGATGCAGACAACCTCGCCTGGAAGCTGGCCCACGTCTTGCGCGGCGAGGCGCCCGACGCGCTGCTCGACACCTATGCCAGCGAGCGCGAATACGCGGCCGACGAGAACATCCGCAATTCGACTCGTTCTACGGACTTCATTACGCCCAAGAGTCAGGTAAGCCGTGTGTTTCGCGATGCCGTGCTGACGCTGGCGGCAAAGCACCCGTTTGCGCGGACGCTGGTCAATAGCGGGCGATTGTCGGTGCCAAGCGTGCTGGCCTCGTCTCCGTTGAATACGGCCGATACCGACGCCTTTGCGGGCGCCATGGTGCCTGGCGCTCCTTGTGCCGATGCGCCCGTGCTCGTCGACGGTGCGCAGGACTGGCTGCTGTCACAGCTCGATGGTCGGTTCTGCTTGCTTGTCTACGGCAGTCCGGACTCTCTGGAGACGCATACCTCAAAGCAGATCGCGACATTGCGAGCGCGCGCCGGCGCGCCACGTCTGCTGTTCGTGTCGGCCGCTGACGGCTCCGCTGCATCGGTGACGGACACCGCCGTGCTGGTCGACGCCGCCGGCGTGGTGGCCCAGCGCTACGACGCCGTGCCGGGGACCGCGTATTTGGTCCGGCCAGATCAGCATGTGTGCGCGCGCTGGAGGGTGGTAGACGCGGAGCAGGTGATGGAGGCCATCGCTCGCGCTCAAGGCAAGTTGCTGCCGCAGCGCGCCGCCGCCACGGCCGCCGCACCGGCACAAGCCGAAGCAGTCGCTGCCTGACGCGCCAGCAGCCGGCACCTCGCCTTGCCTCGCGGCGGTTCTCTCCCCTCTCCCGCCAGCGGGAAAGGGGCGGGGGAGAGGGCAACCGGCGCACGATGACCGCGAATGCTCGCCCACCGCACAAGACCACAATTCCCGGAGACACCATGCCACTCACCACCGAACCCAACCTGGCCCGTCCCGACGACTTCTACGAAGCCCTGATCGACATGCACCGCGATCTGGACGACGCCCAAAGCCAGGCCGCTAACGCCCGACTGATCCTGCTGTTGGCCAACCATATTGGGGACCACGAGACGCTGCTGTCGGCATTGCGATTGGCACGCGAGGCAGAAACAGCCTCCGCCTGATTCGGCCAGTCCAGGGCGCGCCCCGCGCAATCCGCTGACACACGACGAAATCCACTCCGGGCCGACGGTGCGCAAGACACCGGCCCGTTAAGGGCGGCTCGCTCCGCCCGTCCTTTTCCTCCTTCCTGCTTTACGGAGACAAAGCATGTCCCAACTCCACGCGGGCACCGCGACGCCCCCGCTCGCCCTCGCACACGAAGAAGACGCGCTGCACCACAAGATCTGGATGCGCATCGTCCCCTTCCTGTTCGTCTGCTACGTCGTTTCGTTCCTCGATCGCATCAATATCGGCTTCGCGCAATTGCAGATGAAGCATGATCTCGGCTTCAGCGATGCGATGTACGGGCTCGGCGCCGCGGTGTTCTACGTCGGCTATGTGCTGTGCGAAGTGCCAAGCAATATGCTGCTCGCACGCTTCGGCGCTAGGCGCACCTTCACGCGAATCATGCTGTTGTGGGGCGCCGTGTCGGTGGGAATGGCCTTCGTCTCCACGCCGGCGCAGTTCTACACGCTGCGTTTCCTGCTCGGCGTATTCGAGGCCGGCTTTTTCCCGGGCATCGTCCTGTACATGACCTACTGGTTCCCCGCGCACCGGCGCGCGGCTGTGATGGCCATCTTCTTCGCGGGTGTCGCGATTGCCGGCGTATTGGGTGGGTTGGTATCCGGCTGGATCATGCGCGACATGGCCGGCGTGATGGGCCTGTTCGGCTGGCAATGGATGTTCGCCATCGAAGGCGCGCCCGCCGTGCTGCTCGGCTTGATCGCCGCCTGGTATCTGGTCGATAGTCCTGCAGATGCAACATGGCTCACCGCCCGGGAAAAGGCATTGCTTGCGCAGCAACTGGAGGGCGAACAGCAAGGCAGCCATGCCGCGCATACGATGGGCGCACTGCGCGAGGCGCTGCGCAATCCCAAGCTGTACGTCTTCGCGTTCATCTATTTCGCGCTGACCTGCGGCTCGCTAACGCTGAATTTCTGGATGCCGCTGATGATCCGGGATTTCGGCATTACGGATGTGGTGTCGATCAGCTTGTATAGCGTGATTCCGAATGCCGTGGGCGCCGTCGGTTTGATCCTCATTGCGCGGAATTCGGACCGCACTGGCGAGCGCCATCGCCATTTCCTGCTGTGCTGCTGTGGCGGGGCATTGGCGCTCGCACTGCTGACCCTGCGGCTGCCGCATTTCGGCGCGATGCTGGCGATCCTGTCTGTGGCGGCAGTGCTGATCTTTGCGGCGCTGCCGGTCTTCTGGTCGCTGCCGCGCAGCTACTTGCCGGGGCATACCGCGGCAACCGGACTTGCGTTTATCAGCAGTGTGGGCATTACCAGCGGAATCGTCAGCCCGTGGGTGATCGGGCAGGTCAAGGTTCAGACCGGCAGCATGGATAACGCGCTGTATCTGCTGGCGGGGCTGCTGGTCGCCGCCGGGATCGTAATGTGGAAGTCCGTGCCGAAGGACGCTCGACAGTAATTCGCGCGTCCCGGGTGAAGTACAACACCGCGCCAGTCTTTGGTATGGTTTCGGACATCAGCAATGACTAATGCGTCCATTCCTGACACCGGATCAGGGGACGCCGGAGGCAAGCACATGTACGTGATCATGGGCGGTACCGGACATGTTGGATCGGCGACAGCGGAAGCGCTGCTCGCCCGCGGCCGGGCGGTGACCATCGTGACCCGCTCGGCCGCCCGCGCGGCCAAATGGCGCGACAAGGGCGCCGAAATCGCCGAGGCCGATGTGGAAGACGTGGCGTCGTTGCGCGCCGCGTTTCGGCGAGGACGCCGGGCGTTTCTGCTCAATCCGCCTGCCGATACGAGCAAGGACACCGATGCGATCGAGCGGCACACGGTGGCCAACATCCTCGCCGCGCTAGAGGGCTCTGGGCTCGAGAAAGTCGTCGCCGAATCCACCGGCGGCGCCCAGCCCGGCGAGCGCATCGGCGACTTGAGCGTGCTGTGGGAACTCGAAGAAGGCCTGCGCCGCCAATCGATTCCCGCGGCGATCAATCGCGCCGCTTACTACATGAGCAATTGGGACTGGCTGCTGGATACGGTGCGCGGCACAGGCAAATTGCCGACGATGTTTCCTGCCGATCTACCCATCCCCATGGTCGCGCCGCGCGATTTGGGAGAAGCGGCAGCGGCCCGGCTGATGTCCCTGCTCGACGATGTCGGCGTGCGTTACGTGGAAGGGCCGCGTCGGTATTCTTCCAAGGACGTTGCGACCGCCTTCTCACGGGCACTGGGCCGGCCCGTTGAACTTGAAGTGGTGCCGCGGGACAAGTGGAAGGAGACGTTCCTGGGATTGGGGTTCTCGGATGCTGCGGCCGATTCCTATGCCCGGATGACTGCGGTCAGTGTGGACAGTGGATTCGATTTGCCGGAGGAACCGCTGAGGGGTGGGACGGCGCTGGAGGAATATATCGGCAATCTTGTGGTCGGTGCCGATCGGTAGGCGACGCTCCTGGCTAGGGTCACCTGGCTACGTCCTTCTTCCTGCCTTTGTCGTAATGCCACTTGATGGCGAAGAACATGCCCGTGCCGAGCACGAGAACCTTGAATACAATAAAGACTATTGGGAACCAATCCACCATTTTGAGTATTTCCAGGCTATGACTTGACCCTATTTATCGTGAGGAGCGCTACCCCACAACGCTGCTCCCCCAGCTTCACTTCTTCTTCAAGCCATCGTCGAATCTAACGTCGATCATAACATCCGTGAACAAGGAGTTTCTGGCAGACCGCAAATCAGGTTCGCATTCTGCACCGCCTGTTCGGGCCGCTCCCTTGCCAAGGATGTCGACCACGCCCATCGCGATCACCGGGTTGCGCTCAGGATCGGCCGCCCAACTGACGAACGCTCGACTCGAGCCGGCAGCCCATTTGGCTGCACCGCCAATCGATCCCCGGGGCGATCAGTCGCGCTCCTGCTACATGGCCAATTGGGATTGGCTGCTAATACGGTGCGCAGCATGGGCGAACTACCGACGATGTTTCGTGATCGAGATAACTGTGGACGTAGGAAAACTAGCCCTCGGTGGAGAAGAACTCCTGCTGTAAGGCGGCCTAGTTGAGTACACGTTTGCCTGGCTGCCACGATTGTCCCAAAGGTGGCGTCGCTTACCTTATAAGCGGCAAGAGCGAGCAGCGATAGTAGCTTGAAGTGCGTGCCGATGAGAATGTCCGGCTGCATTTGTCCCCTACCGAGGGTCGCAGCTGATCGCGCTAATCGAGACCACTTTCTGTGGCACGTTGATCTTGATCTCTACCGTCTCACCCACGCTAACGCCGAGCTTTACCATGCATTGAACTGCGCGGTTCAGGGAGAAAGCGCCCGATGCGCGCTGGACCATGTCTATGGTCGAATCCGTGCCCTCCACAGTGTAGGGTCCCTCCGCGAGCATTGGCACCAAGCTCGTAGGCGCGACGCATGCGCCCTGCCGTGCGGCGAAGGCAGTCAACTCAAACGGGAATGACAGATTCGTGTTGCCCCTGTTTGTCAATATCGGCTTTCTGCCTAAGACGGTCTCCATGGCCAACAGCAGTGCGGGTATCGGATAGTCCAGGCCCCGAACGCCGAAGACGCCGCGGGTCACCCGGGTAAAGATCGCACTCGTGTCCAGAATGAAGTTAAGCGTAACGAGCGGCAAATGCCCTGTTTCGACCAAGGCATCTTTGAGCATGCTCCGGCTTGCGACGCCACCCAGACGCTTCACTTCCCCCAAGACGATCGCCTCAGCCTCAGAGAATGACGCCGCTTGGCCAGACAACCGAAAGTCGTTGGACTGGACCGTCTCGAGCCACGGCACTTGGCCGAGCAACGTGCGCACGATGGGCGCGGGCGGCACAACGGCAAGTCCAAGCCGGGCATCATCGCGGCGGCCCCATGCTGCTTGCGTATTCATCAAGCCGGCGCGTATGTCCTCGACGTCCGCTCGGCCGCCCGCGGCGGTGACGATCTCCCTAGCGGTCGACAGCAATGGGTTGCGTGCCGGCACACCTTCCCCGAACCAGAACCAGCCATCCGCCTGCGATAGCCACGCAAAGCCCTTGTTGACCTTGAGTACCCCCGCCACATTCGCGTGCTCGATCGGTAGACCGGCAATGACTCCCTGTCCAATCACCGTAGGGAGGTGAGCCGCGCCCGCTGCACGGATCATGTCCAGCGCGAGAGAGTGGACGTCCTTAACCCAGCGTTGGCATTCCGCTTCCGAACCAGGTGCCACGACGACCCGTTCGAACTGGTTCGCATTAGGCCCGCTGCCGAGGTCCAGAAATGCAACGAGCTTTATGCCCAGGATCTCGACGCAGAAGCGGTTTGCATCGTCGATAGTCAGTGCATGCCCGAGGACGGCTTGCAGTCTCTCATTGAGCTGCTCCTCCGGCATCGGCAAGAGTGCGTCAAGTTCAGCTCGCACGGTATCCAAGATCGGAAGCCGAAACGTGAAACGTGCCGATTCCTGTGCCATTGCCTCGGTAATCTGCCGCACGCGCTCACGGGTTATGCCATTGGCTTGACCGATCGCCTCCAGCAGAGCGCCATCCGGCCCAGACACACCGTAGCGCGCCGCAAACATCTCGGCATTGCGCAGGTCTACGTCTCCCGCATCCACTCGCGGATACTTGTAGCGGGCCAAT
Source organism: Cupriavidus gilardii (assembly GCF_013314895.1). Taxonomy (GTDB): domain Bacteria; phylum Pseudomonadota; class Gammaproteobacteria; order Burkholderiales; family Burkholderiaceae; genus Cupriavidus; species Cupriavidus gilardii_C. Next base: position 317,579 of record NZ_JABTYE010000003.1, read on the forward strand.
GCGATTCCTGTGGCTACACACCCGATCGCCTCCGCAACGGTAGCCGCGTCGATCGTTGTGTCCTGTGCCGCCTTCATCCTATCCGCACGGGCGGCAGGCTGGTCGGTCGGTGAGTCGTCCGCCAACATCTCGGTCGACAAGAGCCAGCCCTTGGGCACCTGAAGTGTGGATTCAAGACGCTCCATGCGCGAGGCGGCCATGGAGTTGGGCAAGCCCTTCCGTTCCCAGTTGTAGACGGTCAGAAAAGACACGCCCAGTGCCGCAGCGAGGTTGTCGGCGCTCATCCGGAGCGCCTTGCGCCGTTGGCGCAGACGCTTGCCTGCTTGTTCATGCATTGCGGGCGGGATGTTGATACGGAGTTCTTTTGCCATCTGACGGCGGATATGGGCTACCCAATCCCGACTGGAATTGTGCGCGAATAGACGGAGGCCCTAGGCTGTTTATCCTCGAGATCGACAGCAAGCTTCGAGCTTGCAACCCAACTCGGCTAGTAGTCCGAGCCATCTGCCATGGCACCGCTTCGCTCCGGACGTAAAAGTGATGCAGCAAATAGGGCTATGCGATCGGACTCGCCAAAGCCATCACGGCCAAACAGGCCCACCATCCAGCCCCGCCGTTTCCGGCAGACCGCAAATCAGGTTCGCATTCTGCACCGCCTGCCCCGCAGCTCCCTTGCCAAGGTTATCGACCACGCCCATCGCGATCACCAGGTTGCGCTCGGGATCGGCCGCATAGCTGACGAACGCGAGATTCGAGCCGGTAGCCCATTTGGTCTGTGGCGGCTGGTCGCTTACGCGGACGAATGCGCGTCCGGCGTAGAAGCGCCGGGCCGCGTCCAGGCACTGGTCCGTGGTGGCGCGGCCGCGGCAGTAGATGGTGACGAGCACACCGCGGGTCATCGGCACCAGGTGGGGCGTGAACACCAGGCCTGCCGCGCTGCCGCCACTCAGCCGCTCGATCGTCCTGGCAATCTCGGGCATGTGGACGTGCTTGAGCAAGCCGTAGGGCACCACGTTTTCGTTGCTCTCCGCGTAGCCGAACTTGCTGTCCGCCCCGCCCCGGCCGGCGCCGGAGATGCCGGTCTTGGCATCGATCACGATGTTGCCCGGCTCGATCAGCCCGTCGGCCAGCAGCGGCGCCAGCGCGGTCAGCGTCGCCGCGGGGAAGCAGCCCGGGTTGGCTACGCGGGTCTGCCCCTCGACTTGAGCCGGCCAGACGTCGGCCAGGCCGTACGCCCAACCGTCGACGTAGCGATGATCGCCGCCAATATCGACGATCTTGACGTCCTTCGGGACGCGCGCCAAAGCCTCGGCCGAAGCACCGGTCGGCAGCGACGCGAAGAGGACGTCGAGCTTCGGCAGCGTCTCAGGATCCCACTTCTCGATCACCAACTCGGCAAGCTTGGCGGGCACACCGGGGAAGCGGTCCACCAATCGGCTGCCGGCGCTGCCTTCGCCGGCGGCGTAGACCAGCTCGAAGGACGGATGGCTCGCGATCAGGCGCATCGCCTCGCCGCCGCCAAAACCGCTGATTCCAACAATGCCGACGCGAATGCTCATGGTGGTGTCCTACTGCTGGAGTGAGAGAACCAGTTGGGTTTTATCCCGGGCCGGTAAAGTCTAACCGACTCTCCAGGGATAACGTCCCCTCGGCAGTAATGAAGGACCGATCCCGCGCCCCATCTGATCCTTCCACTGGCATCTGGCGAGCAGCAGATGGCATCAAACGCGGGATTTCGCCGAGCGAGTTTACGAGCCGACCTTCAGCCGCCCGCCGCGGCCCAGTCCGCCCTTGACCTCCTGCGCCTTGTAGTTGCGCAGCGAGATCACCATGTTGTTGTACGCGTCCATGAAAGCCGCGACGGTGGCCTTGCCTTCCGGCGTGCGAGAGAAGCCGCCGAGACCGCCGGCCGTATTGCCGCCAAAGGCGCCCAGCGCCGCGCCAAAGTTCGTTGCCGTGGAATTGCCTTCGGAGATGGAGACCTGCACGCCCGAGCGGATGTCGAACATGGTCAGCGTCACGACAGAGGCCTTGCTTTGCATGGCGCCACCAACGAGCGCGCCGACACCGCCGAACAGGCTGCCCACACCGGCGGCCAGCTGGCCCGTGGAGTCGTTGTCGATGATGATGGCCGGCTCCATGTAGTAGTCGGCCGCCACGCGCTGTCCTTTCTGCTGACGCGAGCCTGCGCGGAACTCACCGGAATTGCGCTGCTTGTCGGTGATGTTCGACAGCTTGCTTTCGGTGCGATTGTTGCCGATCGACGTGATCACGAAGCAGTTCGACTGCTGCACGGCCAGGCGGATCAGCGGCTCGATGGTCGTGACCTTGGTGGCTGCACCAAAGCCCGCAAACCACTCCTTGCCGCGGCCATCATCCACGGCCAGCGTGCCGAGCGGAGCGTCGCAGCGCTCCAGGGAAGCATTGGCATTGACGCTGGCGGCACCACCGGCGGCGCCGGTCGCAGCGGTAGGCGCGGTGCCGGTGCTGATGAGGCCGCCGCCGGCGGTGGCGCAGCCAGCGAGAACCACGGACGCAGCCAGTGCGGCCACGCGCAAAGAAATATTCTTGGGCATGATTAGGGCGTTCCTGTCGAGGAAATTGACGAAAAGAATCCGGGGTGGGAAGACTTAGCGGTGATACCAGCCCGAAGGGCCCCATACCCAGTAATACGGATAGCTGCTGTACCAGGCAAACCACGACGTGCGATAGGCCTCGCGGACCCGGTACGCGCTCTGTTCGTCCTTCTTGGCAGCCTGCGCCTGCGGAATCAAATCCTTGGCTTCCTTGCTGCCCTTGGCTGCCGCTCGTATCAGCCAAGCCTCGGCTTCGGCAGGGTCCGAACCCATTTCCTCAAAGCCCATCAGATAAATTCGACCAAGCGCCAATTGCGCTTGCGTATGACCATTGTCACCGGCCTTGCGCAGCCATTCCAGCGCTTGATAGCTGTTGCGCTCGACGCCATCGCCACGCAGCAAACGCAGGCCCAAATCGTAGGCGGCGTCCGGATTCTTCTCGGCCACCTTGGCCAATGCCTGCATACGCGGATCGGCTTCGTTGGAGGCGAGCTGCGCTGTCGCTACGCGTCGATCCTGTTCGGTACAGGTGTTGCCGTCGCACAGGCGCACCGTGGACGACCGCGGAGCCAACTGGTCTTCCGGCGTTTGCGCGCATCCGGCAAAGCCGACCGTCGTGGCCAACAGCAAAGGAACAAGAACACGCATGGATGACCCCCCGAGGTCTGTCTTTTTTTGGTTCTGTATTTATCCGCCTTCTGAGAAGGCGTATGGATTGTATTTTCGGCGGGGAATATTTGCACCCAACTGCGGTAGGGTACGGTTTCGCTACATGTCGTGCGTAATCTCAGATGTGAGATGACAATACAGTCCTTCGGACTGTGCCACGCAGTGCGAACAACCCCGGAGAGCAAGCCCCATCATCGACAGGTAGATTTCGGTTACTATTTCACCTCCCGGGCGTGCTCCGGGGCGATAGAGAGAAAAACAAATGGGGTCCAACAATTGAGAACGGTCATCGTCGGTGCTTTGAACATTGTCATGCCTGAGCCACACAATCCCGATAGATACGTCGAGCTGCTAAAAAAGGCATACAGAAGCAAGCGCGCTATTAAAATTCGTGGCCAATTTGCCGGAATACTCGGCTCCTTCGATGGACACGAAGAAGACGGCTTCTACTATGGAGAGGTGTTCAAGTTTTACGACTTGAAGCTTTCGGGAAAGTGGCTCAATATGCTTCAGCAGGCTCCAGCTGAGGAGCACGATTTAGCGAAGCTTAATGTACCGGAGCACTTGAAGCCCGGCCTAGAGGCATTCCCTTTCCTATTTCATGCACCTTCGCATCGGTTGTTCTTCATTAGTCGCGAAACTGATGAGCATCTTGGCCCTATGGATGCTGGGCGGTACTTTCGGGAGCTGCTGAACCAGCCTCGTCTTGCAGAGCAGTATGGCCAGATAAACGTGACAGTCATACCAGCCGCCGACACGTTGGATCGAATTTTTGCGCTACCAGATCTTCGCAAGCTGCATATCGTGATTACTCCCCCCAATCCTGACGATTGGGAGGATCTAGAACAGGATATCAAGGAACGACTGACTGAACAGAATGCCGCCACCATGGTTACCGTGCTAGTCGCCGAGAAGGGCGAGTCGTTGGTGCCGAATGAAAGTACTCGGATGCTTTCTGAAGTGGCACAAGCGAATGGATATGTTGAAGCACGTGGAGCGACAGAGGGCGGGAAGGTTTCAACATTTTCGACGAAACAACACCCGATGCTGGCGCCGGCGAATTACGATCCGGACGTCGAAACAGTCCGAACGGCTCTATTGAGTGCGGCAAATGACTACATTTCGCGCATCCGCCGAGCCCGTCATCAGAACTGAGGGTAACGATGCTGCACGATCTGAGTAGATCGTATCAGGGCGTAAGAGGGATATTCGGCCGGTACTGGAGCGCATACGGTGGAGCTAGGGCAGTTTTAACGTCTCCGTATCTACACGCGTCTATCGTTTTAGCCGCGATGCTGAATCACCTTTGGGTTCGGCTCGAATGGTGGAGCGACGCGATTGCCGCTTTGCCGACGATGGTCGGATTCGCAATTGGCGCATACGCGATTGTGCTCGGGTTCGGTGACGAGCGTTTTCGTGCCGTGATCATGCAGCGGAAAAATGGTAGCACTAGCCCATATGTCAGGATTAGCGCCTCTTTGGCACATTTTATCGTTGTTCAGCTGGCTGCATTGCTGGCTGCTTTCATTGCGAAAGGATTGAACTTCGGTTTAAGCGAGAGCAATGGAATCGGCGCTCTTATTTTTCACATTTTCGGAAATATCGACTTCGTGCATGAGTGGCTGGCACCAATCGGGCACTTCGTAGGATTCATACTTTTTGTTTATGCAATGGCGACCGCTTTGGCAACCGCTATGGCAATTTTCCGTCTCACCACATTGGTGGAAAGGGATGAATCAACGAATAATGGTTGCACCGGCAAGTGAAATAGCATGCAATAAATTCTCGACAGGAACCTTCATGCGTGGACGCAGTGGCTTGGTGAGCGGAGGACATGTATGCTTCGGAAGCATCGTTACGATATCCAAGATTAAACCGGCGAATCCCGGTAAAGCCTTGGCCTTGTTCACCTACGCACAGCACTGGAGTTCGTTAAAAAATGCTTCGATTTTTTCAATAGACGAATAACGTTTGACCGCGCCGCCTCGGCTCCCGTCTCGCGTAACAGGCGTGATTCGGTCGCGTGGTGCAGCTGAGCGCAAACAGTCGGTGACTGATTATCCCTTAGCACTCGCCTTCGCCGAACAAACGCCGCCTCATAAGGCGTCAACGCGACTACACTCAGTGGCAGCGTGAAGAGGAAGACTAAGCGAACAGTCCCCTGCCTTGGACAGCAGGCCAAGCTGTGAACAGCGTACGGCCAAGGATGCGACGCTGACCTGAAATATCTTCTTCAACTCGACCGGCTCGCCGATGGCGATGGACGTCCGATGGCTTCCCACTAAACGATTCACCATGTCCTTCGGTATCAGGAACGCTCCGGCGAAGCGGTCCGCTGCCTTCTCCTGCTCTGTATCGCTCAATTCAACAAATCGAAGTACCAAGTGCGCGAGCGTAAAGCGTTGGCGTTCGCCGTTGTGCTTCTTGCTCACGACGACGGCGGGGACATCCCGCTGACCAGCTTACTGAATGATGGCTTTCGATCCTGAGACACATTGGGGCGAATCGAGCGCAATGACCTCGCTGCCCATGTCCTCAAGCAGCTCGATCATTGCGGGGATAGGGTCGGTGCCGAGCGCCACTATAGCCGCCGTAACGAGTCGGCTTCGAGTTCCGCGTCTTGGATCTGGCCGACGGCGAATGCTCCTCCACAGGGTGCGGACCAAGCCGCGGCGTGTTCGGATACCAGCTCTTCTAGCCTCAGATAGCGTCCGAGCTGGTCAAGGGCGGAGGCCTCAATAGCGCGCTCTTCTTTGGCGCCCGTATAGGGCGCCTTTCTGAAGTCAACGCGGTCAGCCCGATCTTCCACTCACTGAGCAGGACTTCGGGCGTGACGCGCAGCGCGTTGGCCATGGCAAGCAGTACGGTGGAACTTGGCATCATCTTGTCTTGCTAGCTTTTGCCGATGGCCTGCGCGTAAACCAAACTCTCGACCGTCGCTTGGAGGTCGCGCATGGACAGGCCGAGCGCCTCACCTGCCCTCTTCAGTCGGTTGCCAATCCGCAAACTTACAACTGCAGGACGCGCCGGCGAGGACCTCCCTAGGCACCCAGCCATGGGTGCGGCTTTAAAGCCCAGCAAAACAAAAAGCCCCGGAGACTTCCGCCCCCGAGGCTTTCCCAACAGAAACAAATTCAAAAGCAGTTCAACCCAGTCTTCAAGGCTCAAGACTCACAACAAAAAAACACCCTCAAACCCCAAAGACCAGTTTGCTCCCCGCCATCAAACCGTCACCGTATCCGCCACCCCCTTGAAATCCTCGATCTGATCGAAGTTCATGTAGCGGTAGATCTTGTCGCCATTGGCGTTGAGCACGCCCATGTCGGCCATGTACTCCTCCTTGGTCGGGATGCGACCGAGGCGCGAGCAGATGGCGGCCAGTTCCGCCGAGCCCAGATATACGTTGGTGTTCTTGCCCAGGCGGTTCGGGAAGTTGCGGGTCGAGGTCGACATCACGGTCGCGCCTTCGCGCACCTGGGCCTGGTTGCCCATGCACAGCGAGCAGCCCGGCATTTCGGTACGCGCACCGGCGGTGCCGAACACGCCGTAGTGGCCTTCCTCGGTCAGCTGCTTCTGGTCCATCTTGGTCGGCGGGGCGACCCACAGCTTGACCGGGATGTCGCGCTTGCCTTCCAGCAGCTTGGACGCGGCGCGGAAGTGGCCGATGTTGGTCATGCAGCTGCCGATGAACACTTCGTCGATCTTGGCGCCGGCGACGTCGGACAGGGTCTTCACGTCGTCCGGGTCATTCGGGCAGGCGACGATCGGCTCGTGCACGTCGGCCAGATCGATTTCGATCACGGCGGCGTACTCGGCGTCGGCGTCCGGCTCGAGCAGCTTCGGATCGGCCAGCCAGGCTTCCATGGCCTTGATCCGGCGCGACAGGCTGCGGGCGTCCTGATAACCCTCGGCGATCATCCACTTCAGCAGCGTGATGTTGCTGTTGATGTATTCGATGATCGGTTCCTTGTTCAGGCGCACCGTGCAGCCGGCGGCCGAACGCTCGGCCGAAGCGTCGGACAGTTCGAACGCTTGCTCGACCTTCAGGTCGGGCAGGCCTTCGATTTCGAGGATGCGGCCCGAGAAGATGTTCTTTTTGCCCTGCTTGGCGACGGTCAGCAGACCCTGCTTGATCGCGTACAGCGGAATCGCGTTCACCAGGTCACGCAGCGTGACGCCCGGCTGCATCTTGCCCTTGAAGCGGACCAGCACCGATTCCGGCATGTCCAGCGGCATCACGCCGGTGGCAGCGGCAAACGCCACCAGGCCCGAGCCGGCCGGGAAGCTGATGCCGATCGGGAAGCGGGTGTGCGAGTCGCCGCCGGTGCCGACGGTGTCGGGCAGCAGCATGCGGTTCAGCCACGAGTGGATGACGCCGTCGCCCGGGCGCAGCGAGATGCCGCCGCGGGTGCTGATGAATTGCGGCAGCGTGTGGTGCGTCTTGACGTCGACCGGCTTCGGATAGGCGGCGGTGTGGCAGAACGACTGCATCACCAGGTCGGCCGAGAAGCCCAGGCAGGCCAGGTCCTTCAGCTCGTCGCGGGTCATCGGGCCGGTGGTGTCCTGCGAGCCGACCGAGGTCATCTTCGGTTCGCAGTAGGTGCCCGGGCGGATGCCCTTGCCTTCCGGCAGGCCGCAGGCGCGGCCGACCATCTTCTGCGCCAGCGTGTAGCCCTTGCCGGTGTCCGCCGGGTTCTGCGGCAGGCGGAACAGCGTCGACGGGGCCAGACCCAGCGCTTCGCGCGCCTTGGCGGTCAGGCCGCGGCCGATGATCAGCGGAATGCGGCCGCCGGCGCGCACTTCGTCGAACAGCACCTCGGACTTGACCTGGAATTCGGCGATGACTTCGCCGTTCTTCAGCGCCTTGCCTTCATACGGGCGCAGCTCGATCACGTCGCCCATTTCCATCTTCGACACGTCGAGCTCGATCGGCAGCGCGCCGGCGTCTTCCATCGTGTTGTAGAAGATCGGGGCGATCTTGCCGCCCAGGCACACGCCGCCAAAGCGCTTGTTCGGCACGAAGGGGATGTCTTCGCCGGTGAACCACAGCACCGAGTTGGTGGCGGACTTGCGGCTCGAGCCGGTACCGACCACGTCGCCGACGTAGGCGACCAGGTGGCCCTTCTCCTTCAGCGATTCGATGAACTTGACCGGGCCGCGCTTGCCGTCTTCCTCGGGCTGGAACGCGGCGCCTTCGCGCTTGTTCTTCAGCATCGCCAGCGCGTGCAGCGGGATGTCGGGGCGGGTGGTGGCGTCCGGGGCCGGCGACAGGTCGTCGGTATTGGTTTCGCCCGGGACCTTGAACACGGTCACGGTCAGGCTTTGCGGGACTTCCGGACGGCTGGTGAACCATTCGGCGTCGGCCCAGCTTTGCAGCACGGCGCGCGCGTTGGCATTGCCCTTGTCGGCCTTCTCCTTGACGTCGTGGAAGGCGTCGAACATCAGCAGGGTCTTCTTCAGCGCGTCGGCGGCCACGGTGCCGACTTCGGCGTCGTCCAGCAGTTCGATCAGCGGCGAGATGTTGTAGCCGCCCAGCATCGTGCCGAGCAGTTCGGTAGCACGGGCGCGGCTGATCAGCGCGCAAGTTTCCTTGCCCAGGGCGACGGCGGCCAGGTAAGAGGCCTTGACCTTGGCGGCGTCGTCCACGCCGGCGGGCACGCGGTAGGTAATCAGTTCCAGCAGGGTCTGCTCTTCGCCGGCGGGCGGGTTCTTCAGCAGTTCGATCAGTTCGGCGGTCTGCTGCGCGGACAGCGGCAGCGGAGGAATGCCAAGCGCGGCGCGTTCGGCGACATGGGCGCGATAGTTTTCGAGCATAGGAGCCTGCGGGGTAATAGGGTTAAGAAACACCGTTGTGGTCGCGATTGTACGCTCAACGCCGGTCCTCGGTCAAACGTCTTATATCTTATATAAGACTTAGGACTGACGGCTGCGCAACAGTGCCTCGGCGTTACCGGGTGTAACGGCCGTAAGTCGTTGGCAGCAAAGGGAAACGGCGGGCCACGGCCGCCCGCGCGCGAGGTACAACGGAGGCTGCCGAATCATGGGAGAACGGTGTGAATACAGCGATTTTTGCCCTGCGCCGAGGGCTGGCTTTGATGGCCATGTGCGGCGCGACGATGCTGGCCGCTCAGGCCCAGGCGCAGCCGGTCGAATCGGGGCCGATGACGGTGGCCGGCACGCTGGTCGTCAACGGTCCGGTGACCGTGCAGGGGCCGGTCGAGGTCGACGGCCGCGTGCGGGTACGCGGACCCGTGACCGGACAGTGGTTCGAGACCGACGACGGCCCGTCGATGCGCGGCGCGCCGCAGCGGACCTTCAACGGCCCGCTGACCGTGCATGGTCCCTTGCGCGTGCAGGGCGACCTGATCGTCAATGGCCCGCTGGAAGCCGCCGGACCGATTCGTGCCGCGCGCATCCGTGCCGACGGGCCGGCGCGGCAGCGGCAATACGGCGACGATCGCCGCGGCTATCCGCCTGCATACCAGCGCGACTATCCGGACCAGCCGTACGAGGGGCGAGGCTACGACGGATATGGCTACGGGCGCTGAGGCACGCTGACAGCGGCTGCCACCCGCTGCCACCCGCTGCCACCCGCTGTCACCCGCTGTCACCCGTTAAACCGACTCACACGCGTTGATCGGCGCCCCGGCTGCCCTTCTTACTCGGGCAGCACCTCGAACGCCAGCACCTGCGTGATCTGGCTCGCGTTGAAGTTGTTGTCCGAGACCAGCACCAGGCTGTCGCGGCCGTTGGGCAGCTTCGGGCCCCACGCCATGCCCTCGATGTTGTCGACGGTCTTGAGCCCCAACGTATTGAGGTTCTGCACCAGCCGTTTCTGCACCGGCACGTAGCTGGCGCCGGTCAGCCGGTCCAGGCTGCGCACGTCCGTCGCGCCGCGGATATCGATCTGGTACAGCCGCACATAGGTGGTGAAATTGCCGTCGGCGCCCTGCACGCCGGCGCGCTCCAGCGTCAGCAGCCGGTTGTCGTCGATCGCCAGGATCTCCGTCACGCCGTTGTCGGCGCTGCGCCCCGGGGCGGGCGCCGCCGGAATCGGGTCCAGCGGATAGACATACTGCGCCAGCACGTTGCCGTTGCGGTCATAGCGCAGCAGCCGCGACACCGAGCCGGACGAGGGCGTCGGCAACGCGCCGTCCTGATACAGCGGCCCTTCCATGCTGACCCACAGCGACTTGCCGTCGGCGGACAGCGACAGCCCCTCGAACGTTGCGTTGTTGCGCGAGCCGGACTCCTGCGTCGGCGACATCCTGAACGCGGGCGGCAGCGGCAAGGCCCCGGTCAGCGTGCCATCCGTGCGGGCCCGGGCGACGAAGGGGTCGAGGCCGAGCGCGCGATCGCCCTCGCTGGTCCACCACAAGCTGCTGGTGGAGGGATCGAAGCGGATTGCCTCGGGATCGGGCACGACGCCGCCGGCCGCGCGGTTCGGATAGGCGCTGCCGTCGGCCTGCCGCAGCGTCACCACGCTGGCGATCTGCACCGGCTCCAGCCGATTCAGGTCATAGCTGAGCCGCGCTGTATAGAAGCGGGCGGGCTGCTTGTCCGAGCGGTCGTCCGAGACCAGATACCAGAGCCGGGCCGCGGGATCGTAGTCGACGCCGGACAGGCCGCCCACCGTGGTGCCGCCGACCTGCAGGTCGTTGGGCAGCGTCTGCTCGCCGATCAGCCGGACCGCGCCGACCGAGCGCCGCAGGCTGTCGCCGTTGTCGTCATCGCCCCCGCAGGCGGCCAGCAACGCCGCTGACATGACGAGTGCGGCGAGCCCCAGGCCCCGGACCCCGGCACCGCGGGCGGGCGCGATACCCGGGCGCTCGACACCAGGTTCGGCGACAGGCTCAATGGAAGGATCGGCGGGACGGACGGCGGGACGGCGCATGCGCAGGCTCTCCAGGGACCAGATCCCGCGAGTCTGGCGCCGCGCAATGACCCGCCGATGACAGTCCGGCCGCAGCCCGCTCAAGTTCCGCCGCCCGGCAACGTTAACCCATGTGATGACCGTCCGCCGCCGCCGACGGTCGCTCCCGTTCGGCTCAAACGGCCAAGCTGAGCGGGTTTCCCCCTTTTTTTCGGCCCATTGCCCGCCACCGATTCACCCAGAATGGCGTGGCATTCCGATACAGGCATCTCATGGCGAAAACGCTCACGACTCCCCAGGCATCCGGCTCCAGCAAGCGCGGGGTGCTGATTCTCGCCGGTGTCGCGGTCGCGGCCGTGCTGGGCGCGGGAAGTTTCTTCCTCGGCAGCCTGCTGAACAACCGCGCACCCGCCGCGCCGGCCGCGCCCGTGGTTCCGGCGCCGATCTTCGTCGCCCTCGACGCCTTCACGGTCAACCTGAAGGGCGAGGACGGCGACCGCTTCTTGCACACCGGCCTGTCGGTCAAGGTAGCCGACACGCAGACGCAGTCGCGCATCGCCGAATACCTGCCGGAGGCACGCAGCCGCATTCTGCTGTTGCTGTCGGCCAAGCAGCCGCCGGAGCTGTCGACCGTCGAGGGCAAGCAGAAGCTCGCCGAAGAAATCAAGCAGGCGCTGGCAAAGCCGTTCGCACCGGCCCTGCCGAGCCAACAGATTGTGGATGTCCTGTTCACTTCCTTCGTGGTGCAGTAAGCCCGTGCCCTGCCCCGCTTGCCAACCCGATATGAAGCCGACCACCCGACTCTCGCCCGCCGATGCGCACCTCGCGCGCGCCCAGGCCGGCGTGCGTGCGGCGCTTCTCTAATCCAGTCGTTCATTGGGGCAGGACACTAAATGGCTTACGACAAGTTCCTTTCGCAGGACGAAGTAGACGAGCTGCTCAAGGGCGTATCCGGCGAAGCCGACACGCCCGAGGCCACCGCACCGGTCGCCGAAGACGGCGTGCGGCCCTACAACCTGGCGACCCAGGAGCGCATCGTCCGCGGCCGGCTGCATACGCTGGAGATCATCAACGAGCGTTTTGCGCGCCAGCTGCGCACGGCGCTGTTCAACTTCATCCGCCGCGGCGCGGATATCTCGGTCGGCTCGATCCGCATCGAGAAGTACGGCGAGTTCGTGCGCAATCTGCCGGTGCCGACCAACCTGAATCTGGTCCACATGAAGCCGCTGCGGGGTACCGCGCTGTTCGTGTTCGATCCGAATCTGGTGTTCCTGGTCGTCGATAACCTGTTCGGCGGCGATGGACGCTTCCATACGCGCGTCGAGGGCCGCGACTTCACGCAGACCGAGCAACGCATCATCCGCCGCATGCTGGATCTGGCGCTGGCCAGCTACGGCCACGCCTGGCAGGCGGTCCATCCGATCGAGTTCGAATACGTTCGCTCGGAGATGCACACCAAGTTCGCCAACATCGCGATCCCCAACGAGGTCGTGGTGACCACCGCCTTCCATATCGAACTGGGCGCGGTCGGCGGACAGATGCATGTCTGCTTCCCGTACTCGATGATCGAGCCGGTGCGCGATCTGCTGATGAATCCGCTGCAGGATGAAGTCGAGGTCGACAAGCGCTGGCTGCAGCAGCTGTCGCAACAGCTGCGCGCCGCGGAAGTGGAACTGGTGGCCGAATTCGCCCATTTGCGCAGCACCGTGGCTGAAGTGCTGGCGCTGCGCGCCGGCGACGTGCTGCCGATCGAGCTGCCCGAGAACGTGATCGGCAAGGTCGACGGCGTGCCGGTCATGCAGTGCAGCTACGGCACGATGAACGGCCAGTACGCGCTGCGTGTGCAGCGCATGTTCAATCATCAAGACAGCGATTCCAACAAGGAAACCGACCATGACTGACGGCAAAGAGGACAAGCCGGCCGATCCGATGGACGACTGGGCGAGCGCCCTGGCCGAGCAAACCAGCGCGACTGCTGCGCCGGCCGCCGCCACCGCCACGGCGGCTGCAGCCACGCCCGCGGCCGCCACGGTTTTCCAGCCGCTGGAGCGCGAAGCGTCGAGCGGCTTCCACAACGATATCGAGATGATTCTCGATATCCCGGTGCAACTGACGGTCGAACTGGGCCGCACCAAGGTACCGATCAAGAGCCTGCTGCAACTGGCGCAAGGTTCGGTGGTCGAGCTCGACGGCCTGGCCGGCGAGCCGATGGACGTGCTGGTCAACGGCTATCTGATCGCGCAGGGCGAGGTGGTGGTGGTCAACGACAAGTTCGGCATCCGCCTGACCGACATCATCACGCCGTCCGAACGCATCCGGAAGCTGAACAAATGAAACCCGCTCGGGGCCGCGCATGGCGGTCCGCGCCGGGCACGCGGTCGTACGCTGCCCGCTGGATCTGCGCTGCGGCCGCCGGCCTGCCCGCCTTCGCGCACGCAGCCGATGCCGTGACCAGCGCGACCGGCGCCGGCGCGCTGGCGCAGGCCGGTCTCGGCCTGTTCGCGATCATCGCGCTGATCCTGGGCCTTGCCTGGCTGGCGCGCCGCGCCGGTCTGGTGCGGCATGTGCAGGGCGGCCTGATGAAGGTGGTCGGCAGCACCAGCCTGGGCGCACGCCAGCGCCTGCTGCTGGTCGAGGTCGGCGATACCTGGCTGGTGCTCGGTGTCAGCGCCGGCGAAATCCGCACGCTGCATACCCTGCCGGCCGGCTCCGCCTCCCCTGGCGAGGCGATCGCCGGCATCGGTGGCATGGGCGGCGGCATGGGCAGCACCCACACGTCGCCCCAGGCCCCGTTTGGCGACAAGGCCACCTTTGCACAGAAGCTGCTGCGCTCGATGCAGCAGAACCTGCAACAAACCCTGCAACAGACCCCGAAGTCATGAACACCCTGTACGCCGCCAGCCGGCGTCGGTCCGCAGCGCCGCTGACGCTGGCGCTCGGCCTGCTGCTGGCCGCCGCGCTCGCGCTCGGCACCGACCCCGCCGCCGCGCAGGCCCTGCCAGGCGTGGTCAGCCGCCCCGGTCCGGGCGGCAGCCAGACCTGGTCCCTGTCGGTCCAGACGCTGGTCCTGCTGACCTCGCTGTCCTTCCTGCCGGCCGCGCTGCTGATGATGACGGGCTTCACTCGCGTGGTGATCGTGCTCGGTCTGCTGCGCACCGCGCTCGGCACCGCCACCTCGCCGCCGAACCAGGTGCTGATCGGCCTGTCGCTGTTCCTGACGTTCTTCGTGATGTCGCCGGTGCTGGACCGCGTCTACACCGACGCCTACAAGCCGCTGTCGGAGAACCGCATCAGCCTGGAGCAGGCCGCCGAGCGCGCCGCCGCGCCGATGAAGGCCTTCATGCTGAAGCAGACCCGCGAGAAGGACCTGGCCCTGTTTGCGCAGATGGCCAGGACGCCGGAGATGCAGGGCCCGGAGGACGTGCCGCTGCGCGTGCTGGTGCCGGCCTTCGTCACCAGCGAGCTGAAGACAGCGTTCCAGATCGGCTTCACGATCTTCATCCCGTTCCTGATCATCGACCTGGTGGTGGCCAGCGTGCTGATGGCGATGGGCATGATGATGGTGCCGCCCGCGACGATCTCGCTGCCGTTCAAGCTGATGCTGTTCGTGCTGGTCGATGGCTGGCAGCTGCTGCTCGGCTCGCTGGCGCAGAGCTTCCTCACCTGATGTCACAGACCCTCCACGCCTGATGTTTCTCGCCGACCTCGCAAGCGCATCGGAGCCCAAATGACGCCGGAAACCGTAATGACCATCGCCACCCAGGCGATGAAGATGACGCTGCTGCTGGCCGGCCCGCTGCTGCTGGTCGCGCTGGTGGCCGGCCTGGCGATCAGCCTGTTCCAGGCCGCCACGCAGATCAACGAAATGACCCTGTCGTTCATTCCCAAGCTGCTGGCGCTGTTCATCACGCTGGTGCTGGTGGGGCCGTGGATGATCAACACCTTCGTCGACTACATGCGCGAGGTGTTCGAAAGCATTCCGGGTCTGGTGCGCTGATTCGGCCAGCACGGACACGGATAACGTCAACCACAACGACAGCATAACCACAGCGACCGCGGAGGCGACACGATGGTATCGGTGACCACGGCCCAGCTCTACGAATGGATCGCGGCCTTTTTGTGGCCGCTGTTCCGGCTGCTTGCGCTGATCGCCACCGCGCCGCTGTTCGGCGAGAACACCATTCCGCGGCAGGCCAAGATTGGTCTGGCCGCGCTGATCGCGATCGCGATCTCGCCGACCATCGACAATCTGCCGGTGGTGCCGATCTATTCCTTCGACGGCTTCCTGCTGATCCTCAACGAGATCGGCGTCGGCATCGCGCTCGGCTTCACGATGCGGCTGGTATTCGCCGCGGTCGAGTACGCCGGCGAAATCATCGGCCTGCAGATGGGCCTGTCGTTCGCGTCGTTCTTCGATCCAGGCGCCGGCGGCCAGACCATGGTTCTGGGACGCTTTCTCGGCATCGTCGCGATGCTGCTGTTTCTGGCGATGGATGGCCATCTGCTGATGCTGGCCACGCTGGTCGACAGCTTCTCGGCGCTGCCGATCGGCGGCACGCCATTGTCGGCCGAAGGCTGGGCCGCCGTGGCACGTGCCGGTGGCACGGTGTTCTCCTCGGGTCTGCTGCTCGCGCTGCCGCTGGTGGCGGCGCTGCTGACGCTGAATCTGGTGATGGGCATCCTGAACCGCGCATCGCCGCAGCTGTCGATCTTCGCGGTCGGCTTCCCGGTCACGCTGGCCGGCGGCCTGCTGCTGCTGATGCTGGTGATGCCGCAGATGAACGTATATATGTCGCATCTGATCGAGACCGGCCTGTCGTCGCTGGAAAGCGTACTGGGCCAGCTGGCGCGCTGATCCCGCGCTTTCGCTGATCCCGTGCTTTAGGCCGGGCGCCAATCGCGATAAGCTGCGGCCGCATTCGAACGCCGCGTCGAGGCCAATCCCTTACGCTTGGGGCCGTGCCGCCTGCCGGCGGCGTTCCCCTTGCCAAGGATCGATCAGCCCATGCGTCTCCTCCTTCTCGACCGTTACCCATCCCGCCCCGCCGCCGCCAATTCGCGGCGCCTCCCGCTGCGCAAGTTGGCGATGCGCGCACCGCTTGTGCTTGCGTCTGTGCTTGCGTTGGCCGTTTCGCTTGCGCTTGCGGGGTGCGGGGTCACCGACTCCTCCCCTTCGCCGGATCCCGCCGAACCGCGCCGCATCGAGGCGGCATGGGTGCAACTGGTCGGCGACCATCGGGCGATGGTTCGCGCGATCGTTGCATCGCCCGACCGCGCGGCATCCTCTTCCGTCGATGTCGCGATGTGTCCGCCGCTGGTGGCCGACGGCGTCGCGCAGACCATGACGCTACGCGCCGCGCCCGGCATCGCACCGGCCCGGCCGGTCGTGGCGGGCGCCGACGCTGCACCTGCCGCGTTTCCCGTCGCGGTCTGCGAGGCCATGCTGCCGCCAGGGGCCAGCGAAGCGAGCGTGGCGGGCCGAGTCCTGCCCCTGCCGCGCCAGGCGCCGAAACGTGTGCTGGTGATCGGCGACACCGGCTGCCGGATGAAACACGGTGCGCCGTGGCAGGCGTGCAACGATACGCGCGCGTGGCCATTCGCCACCATCGCCGCACGGGCCGCCGCCATGGCACCCGATCTGGTGATTCATGTCGGCGACTACCACTATCGCGAAAGCCCTTGCCCCGAAGGGCTTGCCGCTTGCGCCGGCAGTCCGTCCGGCTATGGCTGGACCGCCTGGCACGCAGACTTCTTCGCTCCCGCCGCGCCGCTGCTGGCTGCCGCCCCGTGGGTGATGCTGCGCGGCAACCACGAGGAATGCCGCCGCGCCGGGCAAGGCTGGTATCGCTTTCTCGATCCGCGTCCGTGGCGGCAGGGGCAGACCTGCGACGATGCCGCCAACGATGGCCGAGCCAATCACGGCGAGCCCTATGCGGTGGATCTAGGCCGCGGCACGCAGCTGGTGGTGTTCGACTCCGCGGCCGCCGGCATGCGTGCGCTGGGCGCCGACGACTCGCGCCGCACCGCCTACACCAGCGAATTCGACAAGGTAGCGGCCCTGGCGGCCCGGCCCGGCATCCGCAACACCTGGTTCGCCAGCCACCATCCGGTGCTGGCCTTCATTCCCGAACCGGGCGACGACAAGCCGACCGGCAATCCGGCGCTGCAGTCCGTCATGTCTGCATTGTTCGGTCCCGCATGGTATCCGCCGGGCATCACGCTCGCATTGCACGGGCACGCGCACAGCTTCCAGGCAGTCGACTTCGCCTCCGGCCATCCGGCGGCGCTGGTCTCGGGCAATGCCGGCGACATGCTGGACGAAGCGCTGCCGCCGATGGCGGGACTGGCGCCCGCGCCCGGAACGCAGATCGCGCGGATGACCCATGGCGGCCATTTCGGCTTCGCGATGCTGGAACGACACGACAGCGCTGACGGCAACGACGAATGGCAGGCAAATGTCTATGACATGGACGGACGGCTGCTGACGCGCTGCGCGCTTGCGGGCCGGCGCCTGGCCTGCGATCGCACCGGTCCGCTGCAGCGCTGATCCTTCCGCGCGCGCCGGGCG